>NZ_PDZK01000004.1:0-437572 GCF_002735655.1 Janthinobacterium sp. BJB446
CGCCGAATTTCTTCGACAGAACCGTTGCGATTGCAGCGGTCAGCGTGGTTTTACCGTGGTCGACGTGGCCGATGGTGCCGACGTTGACGTGCGGCTTGGTCCGTTCGAATTTACCTTTTGCCATTTTGAACTCCTAATGATTTGATTAGATTGCTCAGGCACACGCCCGACGGTCTGGTTTGAATTGCTTCTGTGCTGCCTGCTGCGAATTCTGGTGCCCTTGACGTGGATCGAACACGTGGCCTCTCCCTTACCAAGGGAGTGCTCTACCACTGAGCTACAAGGGCTGTAATTTGTTGCATGCGATGCATCAAGCATCTGAACGGAAACTGGAGCGGGTGAAGGGAATCGAACCCTCGTCGTAAGCTTGGAAGGCTTCTGCTCTACCATTGAGCTACACCCGCGAGGTATCGTTCACTTTATCTTCACTTGCTTTTTGCTACTACCCAGTTTTCCTTGCAAAAACTTGGTGGAGGGGGCTGGATTCGAACCAGCGTACTCATAGAGAACAGATTTACAGTCTGTCGCCTTTAACCACTCGGCCACCCCTCCGCGGGAACCGCAGAGTATGAAGCATCTACTCACAACTGTCAACCTTATTTACTGATGCCTGACTGCTGCATTTGCTTATAAAGAAGAAGTTGGCTGCTTCGGGGCGTGATTATAAGCTCCCGATTTGAGAATGTGCAAGGGTTGGCGCGAAAAAGTCGACTTTTTTCGCATTTTTTTTATCCCCCCTGCCCGCAAGCCGCATTTTCCCGTCACTCAGCCCGCATTTTTTCTATTTACCGGGCATCAGGCGGATGCATCCAGGAGTTGCCAAGGGGCTTATATTTGCGCAATAACTGCTGATGCAGGCCCGACAGTACGGGCAATTTGGGATTGCGCGGGTCCAGGCGGCGCACGCCGGCGATAAATGTCAGCGCCTGCTGGCCCATGCGCTCATCCCAGCCTTCGTGTTCCAGGCATTTCAGCACGGCCACGGCCGCATTGAAGACCACTTGCGGATTGTCTGGCAGGCGCGTGACGGCTTCGCCCATCAGGTCGACGGCGCCGCGGAAATCACCCTCTCCCGCCCTGGCCGCGCCGGCCGCCACCATGTCGGCCACTTCCTGGCGGCTTTGCCGCGCCAATGCCTTGGCCAGCTCTTCGCGCCCCGCCTGTTCGAACACGGCCATGGCGCGCGTCATGGCCGCACTGTCGGGCGCGTTGCGCATGACTTCGCGCATCACCTCGGCGGCGCCATCCTCGCGCCCATGCGCCAGGCAATGGCGCGCCAGTTCCGTTTTCAGCATGTTCGATCCGCCCACGCTGTGGCGGTTGGCGGCCAGGGCCGCGTCCAGCGATTGCTGCAGGCGCTCCTCGTTGCCCGTATGCGCATGCAACATGGCGCTGCACAGGGCGCTGCACAGTTCCGCATTCTTTTGCCCGCCCATCGACTTGTCGAGGTCGCGGATCACGGCGCCCGCCTGCAGCGGGTCGCCCTTGCGCACCAGGGTCTGCACCAGGCGCACATGGTCTTCCGGGTCGCGGAATTCCGAATACTTGGCCTTGCTGACCACCAATTTGAGGGATTTTTCCGCCATCTCGATATCGTCGGCCGCCAGGGCCGCCTCGCCCAGGCGGCGCAAGCGGCGCACGGCGTGCGGCGACAGGGCCACCGCTTCGCTCAGGGCCGCCTGCGCCAGTTCCGGCTTGCCTTGCGCCAGGTGCGTGCGCGCCAGCCAGTCATACGCATCGAGAAAACGCTTGTTGTTTTCCAGCAGCCCTTCCAGGGTGCCCTGCGCCGCTTCGTACTCGCCCAGCAGAAATTGCGTCTTGGCCTGCCCCAGGCGCGCCCAGCCGATGGACTTGCTCTCATACAGGGCCGCGTAGATCGGCTCGGCGTCGGCCGCCTCGCCCAGCAGCAGGTGCAATTCCGCGCGCAAGCGCAGGAAATCGGTGGCGTAGCGGGGATACAGGCTGGCGCCCTCGGCGCAGGCGGCAATCGCCGCGCGCTCATTGCCCACGTCGATCAGTTCATACACGGGCACGAAAGCATTGCGCTTGTCCAACGCGCGGCCGATGCGCTCGAGCATGTTGTCAGCAGTGAACGGCTTGAGGATGTAATCGGTAGGCAACAGCTCGACGGCGCTGACCACCTTGGCGAAGCTGCCTTCGCCCGTGACCATGAAGAACATGGTCGATGCGTGCATCAATTTGTGGTGGCGCAGGTCTTCCAGCATCTGCTGGCCATCCTGCCCGCCATCGAGATCGTATTCGCACAGGATCAAGTCATACGATTTGCTGCCCAGCATGCGGATCGCCTGGCCGGAGCTGGCCGCGTCGTCGATCTTTGCCAGGCCGCACAGGTTGAGCATATTGTGCAGGCTGGCGCGCATGCCCGGATGCGGCTCGATGATCAGTGCGCTGAGGCCCTTGAGTTCTTTCATGTCGTGATGTCCGAAAACTCCGCGGCGCGCCACACTGGTGCGTGGCGCCAGCCAGCATGAGGCTGCCGAGTATATGACGGCGCCGCGCGCAAGGGAATGGCGGCGCGCCGAAAAATGCCAACGGAGCGGCTACTCAAGCGACGGCGCGCTCCGGATGCCACAGTTGCGGCTCATGGTCGATCAGTTCCAGCAGCGCCGTCACCACTTCCGGATCGAACTGGCTGCCGCTGCGCTGCTCGATGTACTCGCGCACCTGCGGATACGGCCACGGTTCCTTGTAAGGCCGCTCGTGCAGCAAGGCATCGAAAACGTCGACCACGGCAACGATGCGCGCGGCCACGGGAATATCGCGCCCCTTCAGGCCATGCGGGTAGCCGGCGCCATCGAAGTGTTCGTGGTGGCCGCCGGCGATCTGCGCGCCATAGGTCAGATAGCTGACGCCGTCGACCATGTTGGCGGCCCGCTCGAGGATGGTGCGCCCGACGCTGGCATGCAGCTGCATCTGCGCCCGCTCCTCGTCCGTATGCTTGCCCGGCTTGAGCAGCACTGCGTCCGGCGTGGCCACCTTGCCCACGTCGTGCAGGATGCTGGCCAGGCCGATCATGTCGAGCAACTGCGGGGTCAGCTCATCCGGGTACACGCCGCGCTGCTGCATGCGCCGGGCGATGGCGTCGGACAACAGCTGCACGCGCCGCACGTGGCCGCCCGTGTCGCTGTCGCGGAATTCGGCCAGGTCGGCCAGCGCCACCACGGTCGCTTCCTGCGCCTTGCGCAGCTGGCCGAACATGTACAGGTTGTCGAAGGCGGCGGCGATGCGCTGGCAAAACACTTCCAGCAAGTCGCGCTGGATCTGCGCCAGCGGCCACGGCGGCGTGACGGAGATGGCCAGCTCGCGGTTGCCTTCCGTATGGATGAACAGCACATTGGCCGGATGCTCGAACTGGCTGCGCTTTTCCGCGAACGCCTTGTCGATGGTGGGCGTCAGGGCATGGTCGGCCGGCATGGCTTCCGCCTCGGCCAGCACGGCATACGTGCCCGTGGCGGCCACCACTTCGGGCCGTCCGGCGCCGCCCTGCATCAGGCACAGCACGCCGTCCGCGCCCACGTCGAGGATGGCGCTGACCTGGTTGAGCACGCCGGAAGCGAATTCGCGCAGGGAATGGATCTGGTACAGATTGGTGGCGCCGGCGAGAATCTTGCCCAGGCCGATGCGGCTGCGCTCGAGCATCATCAGGCTCTCGTAGGCGCGCAAGGCCGAGATGACGGTGGTAAACAGCTTTTGCGTCGTCAGTTCCGTCTTGGCCTTGTAATCGTTGATGTCGTATTCGATGATGACGCGCTGCTCGGGCGCCTGGCCCGGCTGGCCCGTGCGCAGCACGACGCGCACGATGGAATTGTTCAGGTCGGCGCGGATGCGCTTGGCGAGGATCAGGCCGGCATCGTCCGTTTCCATCACCACGTCGAGCAGCACCAGCGCGATATCGGGCGTGTCGCGCAGGATGTCGTACGCTTCGCGGCCGCTGTAGGCGGAAAACAGTTCCAGTTCGCGGCCCTTGAAGCTGACATTGCGCAGCGCCAGCCGCGTGACCGCATGCACATCCACGTCATCGTCGACGATCAGGACACGCCACAGGCGCTGGTCGGGCGCGGCCAGCCCGGCAGGACTGGCCACCGGCTCATCTTCGTCGAGCAGCCAGTTATCATCTGCATCGGCTTTGAGGTCGGTCATGAATACTCCTAAGGGATAAGTTCGATGTGGACGCTGCGTTGACGCCTATCAAGCATAATCAGATTAGATGCTGCTTACAACAGGATTCTGCGTAGCGCCGTCTCCGGCGACCGGCGCCGGCGCGGGTACCGCTGCACCGCTGCGCGTGGCGCCGCCGCAATTGTCCTGGCCTGGCCCGACAGCCTGGTAACGCACTTCGTACTTGCCCGCGCTGAGCTGCTCCACCGTCAGCTTGTCATTGGCCAGGATGTACAGGTAGCGCACATTCGAGCGCCGCTCCTGGTCATACAGCTTGACGAAGACGGGCGCCGCGTTGCTGCTGTTATCGATGGTCAAGCTCAGTTCCTCGCCCTTGTTACCGATCGGAAAGCCATCCACGTAGCCCGATTGCGCCGGCCATGGCTCGCCATTCGGCGCCACCAGCGCCGCCGACTCGGCCTGGCTGGCGCCATCGCAGGCGGGACGGCTGGCTTTCAGGCTCAGCTGTGAGACGGCCAGCACGCGGATCTCCGGTGCCTTCGCTTGCGCGGGCTCGGCCGCATACGGCTTGCCCACGGCCCAGCTATCGATAGCCACCGCCTCGTTTTTTGCCGGCGGCGTGGCGACGCCATCCGCCGAAGACGTGTCCGGGTGCGCTTTGGCGCCATCGCGGGCCAGGCCGCTCCAGGCCGACGCCAGCGCGGCCGGCATCGGCTGCGAGGTGTCGAGCATGAGCAAGGCACCCAGCCAGCCCAGCAACAGACAGACAAGCAGACTCAGCCACCAGCGCCAGTTGCGCCAGATGGGCGGCGCCTTGCCCTTCGGCGGCGGCACATCCTGCGCCCAGGCGTGCTCATGCGATTGGGCATGGCCTTTCGCGCGGCCATCGCGGCTCTTGCCTTCCTCGTGGTGGGTGCTTTCCAGCCATTCGATTTCCCACTCCTCGGCGGCGATCCACTCGTCGTGTTCCTTGCGGCGTTGTGGATCGGACAAGGTGCCATAGGCGCTGTTGAGGATCGCCATGATGCGGGCGGCCTTTTCGTCGCCAGGATTCTTGTCCGGGTGGTATTTCTGGCTGAGGGCTTTGTACGCGGCACGTATGACTTCCTGCGGCGCCAGGCGCGCCACTTTCAGGTTGTCATAGTGTGTATGTATCTTTCCCATCGTTCTATCTTGAAATCGGTGCGCGGCGACGGGTTCTTGCAGGATGGAACCGTGCTGTGTCGGTCATCATATACGATATGACAAGATAATAACCACCGGCGGACAGGAAATTGCAGGGCGGCACTGCCCTGCCTTGATATTGCAGGCGCTTACAAGCGGTGACTGCGGTCACTGGACAACAGGGCTTCCGGCAACTCCACCTGGTGCCCTACCACCAGCACCTTGAACAATTCCCCCATCTCGGCGGGCGACACCAGCTTTTGCACGGCGCTGGCCTGCGGCAAATACGTTTTGACCTGTGCCGGATCGGTGCGCAGCAGCAAGTCGCCGATGCCCGCGCCCAGCAGGAAGGACGCCTGGTTCATGTAGGCAAGCACATCGAGACCCGCATCCTGCGCCGCCACCGCCATGGCCGTGAAATCCACGTGGGCCGTGATGTCCTGCAAGCCGGGCAGATAGAACGGTTCCGCGTGGGCGTGGTGGCGGTAATGGCACATCAGGGTGCCCGTGGCGCGCAAGTCCAGGTAATACTCGTGGGCGGGGAAGCCATAATCGAACAGCACGGCCGCGCCGCCCTTGCCATTGGTCAGCATGCGCGCCAGCGAGCGCATGAAGCCGCAGGCCACGCCATGGATCTCGCTGACATAGCCGACCGGCAAGTGCTCGGCGTCCGGCACCTGGGCGGCGATCTGCGCCGCCACGTCGGCGCCGGCCGGACGTTCGACAAACACGAACTGGCCATCGGCAATGCTGACGTCGAGTTCGCACCAGCCGGCGGGCGTCTTGCTGATCAGGTTGACGGGCATGGCGTCGAGCACTTCATTGCCGAACACGGCGCCTTCGAAACTGTCGGGGAAGCCGTCGAGCCACACTACTTGCGGGAAGCCGGCCAGGGCCAGTTCCTGGCGCGCGCGCAATTCGCCGGACAGTTCGACGATCGCATACTGCTCGATAGGGATGCCGGCATTCGCCGCTTCCGTCAGGATATCGCAGGCCAGCTTGCCCGTACCGGCGCCGAATTCGAGGATGCGCGGGGCCGTTTGCGCCATAATAGCGGCTGCCACATGGGCCAGGGTGGCGCCGAACAGGGGAGAGATTTCCGGCGCGGTTGTAAAATCGCCATCTTTGCCCAGCTTGGCGGCGCCGCCGCTGTAATAGCCGAGGTCAGGCGCATACAGCGCCAGCTCCATGAAGCGGACAAAGGGAATGGCGCCGTCATTGCGCGCGATTTCGGCGGCAATCTGGTGCTGCAAGGCATGGGACGCGGCCAGCGCGTCGCTATCGGGTACGGGAAGAGACATACCGTATTGTAGCGAATCGGCGGCGCGGGCCGCCAGTACCGGCCATGGCAAGCCCGCTCACTCCATATAGACAGTAAAGACATGACACCAGCATCGACACTGCCACACAGCACTCCCCGCGTCGCCCTCGTCACGGGCGCGGCGCGCCGCATCGGCCGCGCCATCGCGCTGGGCCTGGCGCGCGACGGCTGGGATATCGCCGTTCACTACCGCGACTCGCGCGACGAGGCGCTCAGCCTGGTGGCGGAAATCACGGCGCTGGGGCGCCGCGCGCAGGCGTTCCCCTGCGACCTGGCGCAGGAAGACGCCGTGCGCCAGCTGTTGCCACAGGCACAGGCGGCGCTGGGCGCCGTGACTTGCGTGGTCAACAACGCATCGTTGTTTGAATACGACAATGCGGGCGATTTTTCTTTCACCGCGCTCGACGCCCACATGCACGCCAACCTGGCCGCCCCCATCCTGCTGGCGCAAGCGCTGTACCAGGCCACCCCGGCAAGCGGACAAGCCGTGGTCATCAACTTGCTGGATCAAAAACTGTACAATCTCAATCCTGATTTTTTGTCGTACACCCTGTCCAAGGCGGCGCTGCTGTCGGCGACCACCATGCTGGCCCAGGCGCTGGCGCCGAAAGTGCGCGTGGTGGGCATTGCCCCCGGCATCACCATGGTCTCCGGCGAACAGACGGAAGCGAACTTCGCCAAGGCGCATGAAAACACGCCGCTGGGACGCTCCAGCACGCCCGAGGATGTGGCCGACTGCGTCTGTTACGTGGCCGGCGCGCGCGCGCTGACGGGCACGACCCTGCTGGTCGATGGCGGCCAGCATTTGATCGGCTTGCCGCGCGACGTCATGTTTTTGACCAAATAATCAGCAGCCACACCAAACAACCAGCATTCCAGCATCCCCGAAAAGGTAAAACTATGTCGTCCGCCCTGTCCCACCCTCGCCTGGCCGATTGCCGCCGCCTGTTCCTGCGCAATTACGAAGTCCTCATCAACATCGGCGTCTACGACTTCGAGAAAAAGGGCGAGCAGCGCGTCCTCATCAACGTCGACCTGTACATTCCCCTGGCCCTGTCGACGCCGAAGGATGACCAGCTGGAAGAAGTGGTCGACTACGACTTCATGCGCGAAACCATCGCCAGGCGCATGGCGCAAGGCCACGTACAGCTGCAGGAAAGCCTGGTCGACGACGTGCTCGCGGCCATGCTGGCCCACCCGCGCGTGCGCGCCGCGCGCGTCTCGAGCATGAAACCGGACGTGTATCCCGACTGCGAAGGCGTGGGCGTGGAAGTATTCAAGATCAAGGATGAAGCATGAACAACATGAATGACACTGCCGTACTGGAAACGATGACAGCCGCCGTGGAAGTGCCGGCCAATGTGGAAGCGCAAAAACTGGCGCGCAAGAAGGCGGAAAAGATCGCCCTGGAAAACAACAAGCTGCACAAGCGCTTGTGCCGCCTGGTGGGGCAGGCCATCGGCGATTTCAACATGATCGAAGACGGCGACAAGGTGATGGTGTGCTTGTCCGGCGGCAAGGATAGCTACGCCCTGCTGGACATTCTGATGACCTTGCGCGAACGCGCGCCTATCCATTTTGACATCGTCGCCGTCAACCTGGACCAGAAGCAGCCGAACTTCCCGCCGGAAATCCTGCCCGCCTACCTGACGGAACTGGGCGTGGCCTTCCACATCGAAAACCAGGATACCTACAGCATCGTCAAGCGCCTGATCCCGGAAGGCAAGACCACCTGCTCGCTGTGCTCGCGCCTGCGCCGCGGCATCCTGTACCGCGTGGCCGACGAGCTGGGCGCCAACAAGATCGCCCTGGGCCACCACCGCGATGATATTTTGGAAACATTCTTCCTGAATATGTTCTTCGGCGGCAAACTGAAAGGCATGCCGGCCAAGCTGCAATCGGACGACGGCAAGCACATCGTCATCCGCCCGATGGCCTATGTGAAGGAAGAAGACACGCAGCGCTATGCGGAAGTCAAGGGCTTCCCCATCATTCCATGCGACCTGTGCGGTTCGCAGGAAAACCTGCAGCGCAAGCAGATCAAGGGCTTGATGCGCGAATGGGACAAGAAATTCCCCGGCCGCGTGGAAAGCATCTTCTCGGCCCTGTCGAACGTGGCGCCATCGCACTTGATGGATCCGAAACTGTTCGGCTTCAAGGATTTGAAGGCGGACGGCGTGGCCAGCCCCATGGGCGACATCGCCTTCGACGAAGAGCCGTGCTCGACGCCGACCACGTTCGGCACCATCGCGCTGCAACAAGCCTGACCGTGCGCACGCCGCGCGACTACTGGATCGCGCAGTGCGCCGGCTGGGGCGCGCTGGCGGCGCTGGGCGTGTACGCCTCCTGGGGCGGCGGACCCAATGCCTATGTCCTGTGGTTCTCGGTCGCCAAGGTCTTCTGCGCGCTGACGGGCCTGGGCCTGTCGCACGGCTGGCGCAATCACCTGCGGCGCCATGGCTGGATCAAGGGAGCGCAAGACAGATTGCCGCTGGCGCGCATCGGCGCCGGCCTGCTGCTGCTCAGCGTGCTGCAAACAGGTGCCGTGCTGCTGGCCGAGCTGCTGTTCCGCAACGGCGCCCTGCTGCAGGACCGCGCCGAACTGCCGGCCACCCTGGCGATCCTGACGGTGCTCTGGTTTATCGTGTTCGCGCTGTGGACGCTGCTGTACACCCTGGCGCTGTCGCGCCGCCACGCCACGCAACTGGCGTTCGACAAGCTGCAGCTGGAAATCCATGTCAAGGACGCTGAACTGCGCGCCTTGCAGGCGCAGGTCAATCCCCACTTTTTCTTCAACAGCATGAACAGCATCCGCGCGCTGATGTTCCAGGACGTGCAGGCGGCCGCGCGCGCCATGAACCAGCTGGCCGCCATGATGCGCCACAATCTGCAGACGGGATTGTCCGACACGGTGCGGCTCGATGCCGAGCTGGCCGCGCTGCAAGCCTATCTCGGCATGGAAAAGCTGCGCTTTGAAGAGCGGCTGCAACTGAGCCAGGATATCGCTCCCGGCCTCGACGCCGTGGCGCTGCCGCCGATGCTGCTGCAAACCTTGGTCGAAAACGCCATCAAGCATGGCGTCGAACGCAGCACCGGCCCGTGCGCCGTGCGCATCGAGGCGCGCCGGGCCGATGACAGCGTGCTGCTGCGCGTGGCGAACCAGGGCAAGCTGGCAGCCGACAGCGGCTCGACGCGCGTGGGCCTGGCCAATGCCGGCCAGCGTCTGCACCTGCTGTTTGGCGCGGGAGCCACTTGCCGCCTGGCCGAGCAGGACGGCTGGGTCATCGCCACCGTCACACTACCCTGGGAGCAGACATGCGCGTGATGATCATCGACGATGAGCGGCTGGCGCGCGACGAGTTGCGCCGCCTGCTGCTCGAGCATCCATGGGTCAGCGTGGTCGGCGAAGCGGCCAACGTACAGGAAGGCTTGCAGCAGATCACGGCGCTGGCGCCGGACCTGATTTTCCTCGACGTGCAAATGCCCGATGGCAGCGGCTTCGACCTGCTGGGGGCGCTCGCGCAAGCGCCGGCCGTGATCTTCACCACGGCCTACGACCGCTATGCGCTGCGCGCCTTTGACGTCAGCGCCCTCGATTACCTGCTCAAACCCATCGATCCGCCACGGCTGGCGCAAGCGCTCGAGAAGCGCCGGCCCGCCCCCCAAGAAGCCGGGGCGACGGCCGCCGATGGCAAGGTATTCATCAAGGACGGCGAGCGCTGCTGGTTCGTGGCGCTGGACGACATCGCGCTGTTCGAATCGGAAGGCAATTACACGCGCGTGTATTTCGATAGCCACCGTCCGCTGCTGCTGCGCTCACTGGTGCAGCTCGAAGCGCGGCTGGACGCGGCGAAATTCATGCGCGTCAGCCGCAGCCGCATCGTCAACCTCGCCAGCGTGACGGACATCGCGCCCGCGCCCGCGGGCGGCATGACGCTCACCTTGCACGGCGGCCTGCGCGTGGGCATGTCGCGCCGGCGCGCCATCGTCTTCAGGCAGCTCAACCGCCTGTAAGCTGCACGCGCCGGCGGTTGTCCAGCCCATTGCGCTCGATCAGCAGCTGCTCCGGATCCAGCACCGCTTCGCCCGGTGGCGCATCGACCGTCACCGTCACCGATGCGGCGCCGCCGGGCAAGCGGTGCTTGCCGCGATACAGCAGGCGCTGTGGCGCGCCATCGGCAAACACCGCCAGGTCGACCGGCTCATCGTAGGCGCGCGGCGCATCGCGTCCCTTGCCGTCGGCTTCCAGCTTGGCCAGCTGCACTTGCAAGGTCACGTCCCAGCGGCCATCGGCACGGCGCAGCGCACTGGCGCCGGCCAGGCGGTTGTCGTACAGGACGATACGCTCGAACAGGTCGGTGACCAGCTGCTGCTGCGCCGCCGGCGTTTCGGCGCGGATAAAGGACAGCAGGTCGCGGCTGGTCGCATAGGGCGAGCTGCGATAGCGATGCTGCGCGAGGAAGGCTTTCAAGGCGCGGTTCAAGGCCGCCTCGCCGATTTCGGCGCGCAGGCGGTAGAACGCCAGGCTGCCTTTGCGGTATTCGATATACGCCTGGCCCTCGCTGCGGAACAGGGGCAGCTCCCGGCCCTGTTCCCGGCCCCGGCCGGCGAGGTAGGCATCGAGGTCGAAGCGCAGGACAAGGCGCACCTTGTCGGCGCCGAAGCGCTGCTCCACCGCCATCAGCGCCGAATACTCCGCCAGCGATTCCGTCAGCATGCCGCTGCCCTGCACGTTGGCGGCGATGAGCTGGTCGCCCCACCACTGGTGCGCCACTTCATGCGCCGTGACATAGAACACATGGTCGACGCCATCGGGGTCGCGCAGGTCGCTGATAAAACCCAGCGACTCCGAAAACGGGATCAGGCCCGGGAAGCTGCGCGCATACTGCTGGTACAGGGGGAACTCGACGATGCGCAAGTGCCGGTGCGGGTAGGGGCCGAAGTGCGCCGTGTTGTAGGCGAGCGCCTGCTGCGCGCCGGCGACCATGCTGCCGGTATTCCACGCGTGCTTCGCATCGTGGTGGATCTCGATCGCCACATCCTGCCACTGCGCGCGCCGCACCTGCCAGCGGCCGGACTGGAAGGCGAAGAACGGCAGCGCCGGCTGCGCCATGCGGTAGCTGAAATAACGGCGCCCGCCTTGCTGCCAGCTGCCTTCCAGCGTGCCCGGGGCGATCGCCACCTGGTCCGCGCTGGTGGAGATGGTGGTCTGGAAGTCGACCAGGTCGCCATCGATGCCCCACTGCTTCCAGTAATTGCTGTAGCGCGCCTGCGGGTCGTCGAGCTTGGGCATGCCATGCGGCGCGCCCAGGCCACGCTGCCGGCGCTCGCCGCTGTCCGCGATCTCCTGCGCCGCGTTGTAGCCCAGGTGCGGGAAATACTGCTCGATGGTGAAATAGCTGCCGTTGTGCTGCACGCCCTCGGACTGGCCGCTGGCCGTAAAGCCCTGCTGGCGCACGGTCACGAGAAACGCAAGATCGAGCGTCGCGCCCGGCGCCAGCGCCTGCGCCAGTTCGATGATGCGCACGCCATGGCGCGCATCGTCGACCAGCACGCGGTGCGCGGGCAGTGCCTGCCAGGTGGTCTGCGCCGCCGTATCCATCTGCAGGTACAGCGTGCGCAGCGGCGTCGCGCCACGATTCTTCACGCGATAGCGGCCGCGTATCGCCGCGCTGCGCTGCGCCGGATACAGGTCGACATTGGCGGCAATCGCCGTGATGCCGGGCTGCGGCAGCGCCAGATACTGGCGATAGCGCCGTTCATGGTCGGCGCGCGCATCGAGCAGCTGCGCGCCGGACTGATAGTGGTTCAGCACGTGCATGTTGTAGGCGATCCAGCTGCCGCTGGCGGCAAAGCCGGCCAGGCTCAGGGCCAGGGCCCAGCCGCTGGCGCCGCGCAGGCGCCGCACGCCTTGCGACCAGCGCACGCGCCAGCGGGCCGCGCGCCCCGACGGGCGAAAAGCCTGCGCCACCAGCAGCAGCGCCACCGTGCCCAGCGTCCAGTACAGCGCGAACCACAGCCAGCCGGCCAGCAGGCCGCCATAGCCATTCAAATCCGAGTATACCAGTTCCGGCAGCGAGGCAAAGCGGTACAGCGGATGCTCGAAGCCCAGCGCGGCCAGCAGCGGCTTGAACATCACCAGCAGCAACGAAAGCGCATACGCGACGTATTTCTGGTTGACGATGACCTGCAGCGCCAGCATGGCCAGCGCCATCAGCACGAACCAGGCGGCATTCATCAGCGTGCCTTGCAGATACAGCAGCGGTTCCGGGCGCACGCCGCCCTGGAGCAGCTGCACCGCCAGCGCTGCCAGCACGCCGGCGCCCAGAAACACGGCCACCACGGCGGTCAAGGCACCGCACTTGGCCAGCAGCGGCAGCCAGCCCGGCACGGGCAAGGCGTCCGTCAGGTCGGCGATCTTCGCGTGCCGGTCGCGCCATACCAGTTCGCCGCTGTAGAACATCACGACGATGGCCAGCACAAAGTTCAGGCTGTCGGCCAGTTCGACCAGCATCAGGCGCGTCAGCGGATACGGCACGCTGTCAAAGCGCAAGCCGCCGACGCTGACATTGGCGATGAAGTTGGCCAGCGCCAGCAGCAGCATGACGAGGAAAGGCACGCTTTTCAGCACGCCCATCGTGTCAAAGCGCAGCACATGCCAGAATTGCCGCCATGCCGCCGCCATGCCAAACTGCGGCACGACCGGGCGCAGCGCGGGGCCGGCCGCGACGATGGCAACGGGCGCCGCCTGCGCGCGGACGGCACGGCGGAACCAGCCGCGGCCTGCACCGGCGCGCTGCGGCTTGAACAGCCAGATGGTGGCCGCCAGCAGCGCCAGCGACAGCACGCCCCACAGCAGGCGGTTGGCCAGCAGCAGGCCGGCCAGCGGCGGCAGCGCCGTATTCATTTCGGCGCTGGTGAAGTAGCGCGTGGCCAGCGCCAGGGCGCGCACGCCAAACGGGTCCAGCAAGGCCGCCGTCATGGCCAGCGCCGGACGTCCGGCCAGCAGGCCGGAGGCCGCCCACAGCACGAAAAACGCCAGCACGCCCACGTACACGAGCAGCATCGAGCGCCCGGCCACGGCCAGCAGCATCAGCAGCGCGGCGACAAACAGCACATTGGGCACGATAAAGACGGCAAAGCTCCACAGATAGGGCAGAGGCGTGACGGGGTTGAGCCGCTCGGGGTCGGCGGAGGAAGTGAGCGAACCGAGCATCATCGCCAGCACCACCAGCACGAATACCAGCAGGCAGGCCGCCAAGCCGGCCAGGAAGCGCCCGCCCAGGTAATCGCGCTTGCGCATCGGCGTGGCGTACAGCAGATCGGCGATGCCGGCGTCGCTGTCGCGCAGCACGGCGCCGGCGATAAACACGGCCACCAGGAACATGGCAAGCATGCTCAGCACGCCAAGCTGGTTGGCGATCACGGCCGGCGCGTTCAGGTGCACATTGCCGATGCCGCCACCGAGGCGGAAGGTCGGGCTGCCGGCCGTCAGAAAGGCACCGACCATCAGGGGCACCGTCATCAGCCACAGCAAGGGCTGGCGCAATTGGTAGCGCAAGTCGAAGCGAAAGAATTCCTGCCACATGCTGTTCTCCTCAGGCCGCCCGCAGTTGCAGGAAGTAGACGTCTTCCAGGTCCGGTTCGACACGGCGGAAGCCGTCATCGGGCTGGCTGTCCGCATACACGTTGATCTGCGTGCGGCCCGCCACCAGGCGGCTCGACAGCACCGTGCAGTGCTGCTGGTACTGCGCCAGTTCGGCATCGCTGACGCTGCGGCGCCAGACGCGGTCCTGCAGGGTGGCGATCGCCGCCTGCGGCGCGCCATCGATCAGCACGCGCCCCTTGGCGATCATGGCCATGCGGGGGCACAGATTGGTCACGTCTTCGACGATGTGGGTCGACAGGATCACCACCACCTTGTCGCCGATGCGCGCCAGCAGGTTCAGGAAGCGCTGGCGTTCATCGGGGTCCAGGCCGGCGGTCGGTTCGTCGACGATCACCAGGCGCGGCGCGCCCAGCAGCGCCTGGGCGATGCCGAAGCGCTGGCGCATGCCGCCCGAATAGCTGGCGACGGCGCGCTTGCGCGCCTCCCACAGATTGGTCAGCTGCAGCAGCGCCTCGACCGCCTCGCGGCGCTCGCCCCGCTGATGCAGTCCCTTCAAGATGGCAAAGTGATTGAGCAGCTCGACAGCGCTGACCCTGGGATAGACGCCGAAATCCTGCGGCAGGTAGCCGAGCTGGCGCCGCAGCGCCGCCTTGTCGCTGGCGACATCGACGCCGTTGAAATGCATGCTGCCGCTGTCGGGATCCTGCAAGGTGGCGATGGTGCGCATCAGCGAGGACTTGCCGGCGCCATTCGGCCCGAGCAGGCCAAACAGACCGGCGGGAATCTCCAGGCTGACGTTATTGATGGCGTGAACGCCGTTGTCGTAAGTTTTATCGAGCGCTTTGAGCGATAGCATGGCGGGGCTCCAGGAAAGAAGCCCCCAGCCTATCGGCGCACCGCCGCTGCCGCCAGCGGCGCCACACGAACGGCGCAATGTGCCATGCGAACGGTCGAAAAGCGTGACGAGCGGTGCGGCGACTGGCTATTAAAACTCTTCCCAGTCATCGCCGGCTGCCGCCTTGGCTGGCGCCAGCGTCCTTGGCGGCACGGCGGCGCCGCGCACGGCAACGCGCGGGCGCGGTGCTGCCGGCGCAGGACGCGCGGCTGCCGGCTGTGGCGCCGGACGACGCAGCAAACCTGGCTGATCGCGCAACTTGAATACGCTGACCACTTGCGCCAGGCCGTTCGCCTGCTCTTGCAGCGAACCGGCGGCGGCCGCCGCCTCTTCCACCAGGGCCGCATTCTGCTGGGTCACCTGGTCCATCTGGGTAATCGCCTGGTTGACTTGCCCGATGCCGTGCGTCTGTTCCTGGCTGGCGCTGGAAATCTCGCCGATGATGTCGGTCACGCGCTTGACGCTGGACACCACTTCATCCATCGTCGCGCCGGCCTGGTCGACCAGCTTGGCACCCACGCCCACCTTGCTGACGGAATCGTCGATCAAGCCCTTGATTTCCTTGGCCGCCGCGGCCGAACGCTGCGCCAGGTTGCGCACTTCGCCGGCCACGACCGCAAAACCGCGCCCCTGCTCGCCGGCCCGCGCCGCTTCCACTGCCGCATTGAGCGCCAGGATATTCGTCTGGAAGGCGATGCCGTCGATCACGCTGATGATGTCGACGATCTTGCGCGACGACTCGTTGATCGACCCCATGGTCGCCACCACTTCGGCCACCACCGAGCCGCCGCGGCTGGCGATGCCGGCCGCCGCGATGGCCAGCTGGTTGGCCTGGCGCGCGTTATCCGCGTTCTGCCTGACGGTGCTGGTCAGCTCTTCCATCGACGAAGCCGTTTCTTCCAGCGAGCCGGCCTGCTGTTCCGTGCGCGATGACAGGTCCAGGTTGCCGGCCGCGATTTCCGACGATGCCGTGGCGATGCTGTCCGTGCCGCTGCGCACCTGGCTGACGATGCTGACCAGATTGTTGTTCATATTGCCCAGGGCCGTCAGCAACGCCCCCGTTTCATCCTTCGCCGTCGTGGCGACGGTCTGCGTCAGGTCGCCGGCGGCCACCGTTTCGGCCAGCGCCAGCGCCTGGCGCAGCGGACGCGTGATGCCCGTCGTCAGCAGCCACGAGCACAGCACGCCGAATGCCACGGCGAACAGCGTCAGCAGGCTGATGACGGTGGTGTCATGCACGGCGGAAGCGTCGATCTGCTTGGCCGTCGCATCGATGCTTTCGCGCTGCAAGGTCACCAGTTCCTGCAGTAAATCCTGGTACACCTTGGCCGCCGGGGTGAACGCGGTGTCGAGGATTTTCGCCGCGCCTTCCACGTCGCCATCGGCCTTGGCCTTGACGGCCCCGTCACGCGAGGCGCTGTACACCTTGCGCTGCTCGAGGATCTTGGCAAACAGGGCTTTTTCCTTGTCGCCCGCGACGAGGGGCTCGATCTGCTTGAGCAATTCGGCCGCCTTCTTCACGGACGCGGCCGAGT
The DNA here is from genome assembly GCF_002735655.1 of Janthinobacterium sp. BJB446. Lineage (NCBI taxonomy): Bacteria > Pseudomonadati > Pseudomonadota > Betaproteobacteria > Burkholderiales > Oxalobacteraceae > Janthinobacterium > Janthinobacterium sp. BJB446. The sequence continues at coordinate 16,665 of NZ_PDZK01000004.1, forward strand.
CTTCCTTGAAATACGGTCCCAGCGCCGGATCGCTGCTCTTGACGATGGCGGCCGTGCGACGGATCGAGGCAAAGTTCAAGCCATACCAGTCGGTAATCAGGCGTTCCTTGGTCAGCGGTTCGGCCATCATGGCCCGCGTCGACGTCGCCACCTCATTGAGGCGCCACACGCCCACTGTAGCGATCAGAACGGTCATTGCCAGGATCAGGACAAAGCCGATGCTCAGGCGCTTGCCGATCTTGATATTTGCGATAAAGCCCATGGTGTCTTTTCTCTCAATAAATGCATCAAAGATATATTTAATTCCATATGGAATTTTTTGCATTGCAGATTATACATTGTTGAAATATATGTAGCTGATTTGTTGATTTTGAGAAATGTTTCTGTTAAGTTAAAAATCTCCTCCGCAACTACAGGCGCGCCGCGCTTGTCCGCCCGCCTGTTTCTCAAAGAAATCTATGAAACTTTCCGCATTGCCCCTGAAGAAAATCACCTTTGCCGCCGTCCTCGCCTGTGCCGGCAGCGCCCACGGCGCGGCCCTGCCACCCGCCATCGCGGCCCAGCTCGCAGCCAATTACCCGGCCGTGGAAAGCCTGTACCTGGACTTGCACCGCCACCCGGAACTGGCGTTCCAGGAAGTCGAGACGGCAAAAAAACTGGCCGAGAAGGTCAAGGCGCTCGGTTTTGACGTGACCACCGGCGTCGGCGGCACGGGCGTCGTCGCCATCCTGCGCAACGGCCCCGGTCCCGTCGTCATGCTGCGCACGGAAATCGATGCGCTGCCGGTGCTGGAAAAGACCGGCCTGCCGTTTGCCAGCAGCGTGGTGACGAAAAACGCGGCCGGCGAAAGCGTGCCGGTGATGCATGCCTGCGGCCACGACGTGCACATGTCGGCCTGGTATGGCAGCGCCAAGCTGATGGCCGACAACCGCCAGCACTGGAGCGGCACCCTGATGCTGGTGGGCCAGCCGGCCGAAGAGCCGCTGCTGGGCGCGGCCGCCATGCTGAAGGACGGCCTGTTCACGCGCTTCCCGAAACCGGACTACGCCCTGTCCTTCCACGATGAAGCGACGCTGCCATCGGGCACGGTGGGCTACCACGCCGGCTACTTCCGCGCCGCCGCCGACACCATCAGCATCACCGTGTATGGCCAGGGCGGCCACGGCGCCGCGCCGCACGACACGCGCGACCCCGTCGTGATGGCCGCGCGCATCGTGCTGGCACTGCAAACGCTGGTCTCGCGCGAAAACAATCCGATGGACCCCGTCGTCATCACAGTGGGCAGCATCCATGGCGGCACGCAGGCCAACATCGTGCCCGACCAGGTCACCATGCAGCTGACGGTGCGTACCTTCAAGGATGCCGTGCGCAAGCGCGTGCTGGCCAGCATCGCGCGTGAAGTCAAGGGCGAAGCGTTTGCCGCCGGCGCGCCGAAAGAGCCGCTGGTGGAGATTCGTCCCGGCACGGACGCCGTCTACAACGACCCGGACCTGACCCTGCGCATGGTGTCTACCTTGCAAAAATCGCTGGGCGCGGCCAACGTGACGGAAATGCCGGCCAAGATGACGTCGGAAGACTTCGCCAACTACGGCCAGGCCGGCGTGAAAGCCGTGCTGCTGCATATCGGCGCGGTGGAGCCAGGCAAGCTGGCGGCGGCCAAGGCCAGCGGCAAACCGCTGGCCGGCCCGCACTCGCCGCAATGGGCGCCCGAGTACCAGCCGACCATCAAGGCGGCGATCACGGCGGAAACGTCGATCCTGCTCGATTTGCTGGGCAAGAAGCAGTAATCAGGCAGTGCGCGGGGAAGCTGCTTTTCCCCGCGCCCCTCCCCCTCGTCCGAAATGCTTTCCTTCATCCCCCTGCTGCAGTAAGCTCGTTGTCTGCCGCCACGTTCGTGCCGGCATCCCTTGCAACCAGACCATGAATGGATACTGTATGCCGACAACCGCGCTCAAACGCCCCGTACTGACCCTGCTGGCCCTCGGCTTTGCCATCTCCACCGCCTTCGCCGCGCCGGCGCCCACCGACCGGCAAGCCGACCGCTGGGATTTGACGGCGCTGTATCAAAACGATGCCGCGTTCGACGCCGACGCGAAAAAGCTGTCGGCCCAGCTGCAGCAACTGGGCGCCTGCAAAGGGCAGCTGAAAGCCTCGCCGGCCCGCCTGAAAAGCTGCCTGGACCTGTACGCCGATGCGCGCAAGCGCGTCAACACGCTCACCACCTATGCGGCGCAGTACTACGACCAGGATACGGGCGACAGCAAGGGCAACCAGCTGAACCAGCGCGCAGCCCTGCTGGGCAACGATTTCTCCCAGGCGACGACCTTTCTGCAGCCGGAAATCCTTGCCCTGGGCAGCCAGCGCATGGATGCCATGCTGGCGAAGGACAAGGGCTTGCAGCTGTACCGTTTTCAATTGAGCAACATGCTGCGCAGCGCGCCGCATACGCTCGACGCGGCTGGCGAGCAGCTGGTGGCGCAGTTTGGCCTGGCAACAAGCTCGGCCGCCAGCGTCTACCGCACTCTGGCCAATGCGGAAATCCCGTGGCCGACCGTCACACTGTCGGACGGTACACAAGTGCGCCTCGACCAGGCGGCCTACACGAAATACCGCGACGATGACAAACGTGCCGACCGCAAGCTGGTGTTCGACGCCTTCTTCGGCAAGTGGAAGGAATATGAACGCACGTTCGGCGAAACCCTGTACGGCCAGCTGAAGACGGATGCCGCGTATGCGAAGGTGCGCCGCTATGCCGACTCGCAAAGCGCGGCGCTCGACGCCGACCATTTGCCGCCAGCCGTCTACCAGACCCTGATCGCGCAAACCAACGCCAACCTGCCCACCTTGCACCGTTACTTCAAGCTGCGCGCGCGCATGCTGGGCGTCAAGGACCTCGCGTATTACGACATCTATGCGCCGCTGCTGAAAAGCGACCGCACCTTCCCGCTGGCCGAAGGCAAGCAGATGATGCTCGACTCCGTCGCGCCGCTGGGGCCCGACTATGTGAAGGCACTCACCGCCGCCGTGGACGCGCGCTGGATGGATGTGTATCCGCGCCCGCGCAAGGTGGCGGGCGCCTATATGAATGGCGACGCGTACGACGTGCATCCGTTCGTGCTCCTCAACTACACGGACAATTACGAAGCCGTCAGCACCCTGACGCACGAATGGGGCCACGCCATGCACTCGGTGCTGGCCAACAAGGCGCAGCCATCGATCTATGCACCGTACAGCATCTTTGTGGCGGAAATCGCCTCGACGACGAACGAGGCGCTGCTGCTCGACGCGCGCCTGAAGCAGGCCAAGGATGACGACGAGCGCCTGTTGTACCTTGGCGCGGCGCTGGAAAACCTGCGCGGCACCTTCTTCCGCCAGGCCATGTTTGCCGAATTCGAGGCGGCCATCCACGGCAAGGTGGACAAGGGGGAATCGCTGACGGGCGAAGAGATCACGGCCATCTATGCCGGCATCCTCAAGCGCTACCACGGCGAAGCGCAGGGCGTCATGACCATCGATCCCGCCTACGCGCTGGAATGGGCCTACGTGCCGCATTTTTATCACGGCTTCTACGTGTTCCAGTACGCCACCTCGATCGCGGCGGCGCAGGATTTCGCGCAGCGCATCCTCGACAAGGAACCGGGCGCGCTGGCCGCCTACCTGAAGATGCTCGGCGCGGGCGGCTCGGCCTATCCGTATGAACTGGTGAAAGCGGCCGGCGTCGACCTGGCATCGCCGAAACCGTACCAGGCGCTGGTGGCGCGCATGAACGGCATCATGGACCAGATCGAGGCGATTGAGAGCCGCCGGGGGAAGTAAGCTTTAGCAAACCCCAAGCGAAGGCTGGGGTCAGCCCCCCTCTATTGTTAGCGCAAGCCTCTGTGTTAGCGGTGTTGAGGGTCTGACCCCGAAGTTTCAGCCGCCGCAAACGCCGCCGCATCGCTCTCGAACATGTCTTCCAGTTCCTCGCGCGCCTGGCGCGTGAGGGACATGACTTTTTGCTGGTCCTGGAAGTGCGGCGCCACTTCCAGCAGGGTTTTCAGGTTATGCCGGCCAAAGATGCCGGCCGCGCGCTGCGCCCGCTCCGGGCTGAAGCCCACCTGCTGCAAGGTCTGTTCGCCCAGCAGCAGCGCCGCCGCGAAGGTCTCGCGCTCGATCAGGGTCACGCCCCGCTTCATCAATTCATAGTAATGCGTGACGTTGCGCGCGCGCGCCAGAATCGTCAGTTCGGGCAGGCGCAGGCGCACGGCGTCGACCAGGGCCAGGCTGTCATCCACATTGTCGATGGCGATCACCAGCGCTCTGGCCTTCTCGATGCCGGCCGCCACCAGCAGATCCACGCGCGTGGCGTCGCCATAAAACACCTTGAAGCCGAACTTGCGCAGCAGGTCGATCTGGTCCGGGTCGTGGTCCAGCACCGTCACGCCGATTTTATTGGCCGCCAGCAGGCGGCCGATGATCTGGCCGAAGCGGCCGAAACCGGCGATGACGATGGGGTTGTCCTGCGCCTCGATATGGTCGTCGGGGCGGCGCTTCTTTTCGCTTTGCAGGCGCGGCGCGACGAATTTGTCGTGCGCCAGCAGCAGCAAGGGCGTGGCCACCATCGACAGGGTCACCACCACGACCAGCAGCGCGGCTGTCTCCGGCGCGAACACGTGCGCGGCCTCGGCGGCGGCAAACACGACGAAGGCGAATTCGCCCCCTTGCGACAGCAGCAGCGCAAAGAACAGCTGCTGGCCGCGGGGAATGTCGACAAACTTCGACAGCAGGTACAGCAAGGCGATCTTGACCACCAGCAGCCCCGCCACCAGGGCCAGGATCAGCAGGGGCTGGGCGCGCAGCACGCCGAAATCGACGGACATGCCGACGGCGATGAAAAACAGGCCCAGCAGCAGTCCCTTGAACGGCTCCAGGTCGGAAATGAGTTCATGGCGGTATTCGGAATCGGCCAGCAGCACGCCCGCCATAAAGGTACCCAGCGCCATCGACAAGCCCACCGATTCCATCAGCACGCAAATGGCGATCACCAGCAGCAGGGCGAAGGCCGTGAAGATTTCGCGCAAGTCCGTCCTGGCGATGAAGCGCAGGATGGGGTTCACCAGGAAGCGCCCGCCGATCACCAGGGCCGCCAGCACGGCGGCCAGCTTGGCTACGCGCAGCCAGCCCGGCTCACCGCTATGCGTGACCAGGCCGCCCAGCAGCGGCACCAGCGCGATCATGGGAATGGCGGCGATATCCTGGAACAGCAAAATGGAAAAGCCCGCGGAACCGGCCGGCGTCGTCATCAGCTTGCGTTCACCCAGGGTAGCGAGCACGATGGCCGTCGACGACAGCGACAGCCCCAGCGCGCCCACCAGCGCGGTGCGCCAGTCCACGCCAAAGGCCATGGCCACGGCGCACAAGCCCGCGCTGACGACACCCACCTGCGCCCCGCCCCAGCCGAAAATCGGACGGCGCAGCAGCCACAATCGTTTGGGTTCCAGCTCCAGGCCGATCAGGAACAGCAGCAGCACCACGCCGAATTCGGAAAAGCTGAGGATCACTTCGACATTCTTGATCAGGCCCAGGCCCCAGGGACCGATAACGACGCCGGCCACCAGATAACCCAGCACGGCGCCCATGCCCAGGCGCTTGGCCAGCGGCACCATGATGATGGCGGCAACCAGGTAAAACAGTATGTTGATGAGAAAGCTATGGTGTTCCATGCGGGTTCCGGAAAAACGTGACTGGAATCGCAATCATGCCTGAAGTGGCGCGCCAGCGGGGTATCAGGGTTGCGGCGCATCGATACGTGCGCGTAGTTCGTCGACATTCACGCGCTGGAGGTAGCTTTCGATATTCTTCCACACGGCGTGGTAGCCGTAGCCGCCATTTTTCAGCTCGTCGATCGCCTTCTCGCGCGGCCAGCCCTGGTACAGCATGCGGTACATGGCGGCCATCATGCCCGTGCGGTCGGCGCCGTGCAGGCAGTGCAGCAACACGGGACCGTGCTGTCCGGCGGCGCGGATGGCACGCATGGTGTCGATCACATGCCGGTCGCGGATGGCCCAGGTATTGATGGGAATACGGACGGCGCGGATGCCGCTGCCTTCCAGCACCTGCGTATCGGAGTGGAAGGAGCGCAGGCTGATCACCGTCTTCACGCCCAGCGCCTGCAGCTGGGCCACGTCGGCGCTGTCCAGCCTGGCACTGCGGTACAGGACAGGCGTGACCTGGTGCAGGTTCGACACCTGCGGCAACGGCGTGGCCCAGTCCGGATGGCGTGGCGGCGATGGCTGCGCCCCGGCGGGCGCGGCGGCCAGCCCCAGGGCGAGCGTCAAAAGTACTGCATGTAACATCATGGCTTCCTTGTTATTGACGAATGGCGCCAGCGCGCAGCACCTGCGCCAGTACGTCCAGAGCGGCGCGCGGACGGCCCAGGGCCAGCGCTTTCGCGCGCATCGATTGCAACTGTTCAGGATGATCGAGCAGCAGGCGCACGCGGTATTCCAGGGTGACGGCATCGAATGCCTTCAGGGCCACGCCCTGCTCCAGCAGATAGTCGGCATTGCGCTCTTCCTGCCCCGGAATCGGCGAGTTGACGATCATGGGCAAGCCCAGAGCCAGGCATTCCGAGGTGGTCAGCCCGCCCGGCTTGGTGATCACCAGGTCGGCGCACGCCATCAGGCGCTCGACTTCGCTGGTAAAGCCTTGCGCCAGCAAGCGGCCCGGATACTGGCCGGCCAGTGCCTGCAGCGCCGCCAGCGCGGCGGCGTTCTTCCCCGCCAGTACGATCAGCTGGAAGTCGCCCGGCAGCGCCAGCAGGCGCGCGGCGACCGTTTCAAGGCTGCCCAGTCCCGCCCCGCCGCCCATCAGCAGTATCGTCGTGCGCTGCGGGTCGAGGCCAAACGCCTGCGCGCACGACACGCGGTCGGGCACCTGCGCAAACGCGGGCATGATGGGGATGCCCGTCACGTGGATGCGTTCAGCGGGGATGCCTTCGTGGCGCATGCGGAACGCCACTTCGTCGGTGGCGGCAAAATATCCCTGCATCTGTTCATGCACCCACATGCGGTGCAAGTCGAAATCCGTGACTTGCACCCAGACGGGGCAAGCCAGCTGCTGCTGGCGCAGCGCGCGCGACAGCAGTTCGGCCGGCAGGAAATGCGTGCAGATGATGGCGTCAGGCTGGAAGGCGGCGATCTGCGCCATCAGCGCGCGCGTGTTGAGGCGCTCGATGCCACGGCGCAGGCGCTGCATGGTGCTGTCGCGCGGCGCATCGTGGGTGGCGTGATACAGATAGCCCCACAGCGCGGGGGCCTTGTTGACCAGCTTGATATAGAAATCCGTGTACAGCTTGCGAAACGCCGGCGTGACGAAGTCCATCACGTCGAGATGCAGGACCAGCGCCGCAGGGCCTGCGCCGCCATCGCGCGCCGCATACGCCTCGATGGCTTGCGCCGCGCGCATGTGACCGGCGCCGGCCGAGACGCTCAGGAGAAGAATTTTTTTTGTCATGAGCTAGCCAATAACGGGGACAGGCAGGGCCGACACTTTCCAGCTGCCTTTGAGCTTGCGCTCCATCAAAGCCGGCAAGGTGCTGGCGTCGGGCGCGCCTTTTTTGGTGAACTTCACCGGCACCAGCAGATAGATGGTGACCTTGTCATCGTCGGCAATGTCTTCTTCCTCGGGCGCCGGATTCCAGCGCTTGTCGATGGCCAGCAGCGCATCGACGCCGTCCGGCCAGGCCAGGTCCACCAGGTGCGGATCGTCGCGCCGCAGCAGCTCGCCCGCGGCCAGGCTGGCCTGATCGAGCGTGCGTCGTCCCAGGCGCGCCAGCAGCGCCACCGGGAAGCGCCATGGGCTGTGTTCCGTGAAGCCGTGCACGGTCAGCGGCCAGCGAGCCGGCAGGCAGATGGCCAGTTCGGTCATCGGCGATTGCTGGAACAGGCCGACCGTAAACAGCAGCTTGAAATCGCTCTTGCCATCGATGCAGCTGATTCCCAGCGAAAAGCGCGCGTCGCCGCTGTCCGGGCTGAACACGGCGGGCAGCACCCAGCCGGCGCTGTTGTGCATGAAGGTGCGGATCGATTCCTGCGGCGAGGCGGCCGCCTGCCGCGGCACGTCGAGTATGCTGACGCCGCCGGCGGCAGCGAGCAATTGGGTGATCGCGGGAAAGCCCCAGCCGGTGGCGATATCGACCGGCGCCTGGTTCCAGCGCGTATGCAGGCGGTTCGGATTGGCGCCCCGCTGCAGCAGCAACGCGACCACGTCCTGATGGCCGCCAACGCAGGCGCTGTCCAGCGGCGACAGGATATTGTCCGGCAGGCCATCGACGGCAGCGCCATGCTCGAGCAGCCAGCGGCAAGTATCGAGATGGCCATGGCTTGCCGCCGCATCCAGCGGCGTATGGTTGCGGTAACCGGGCAAGGGCAGATCGATGTCCATGCCCAACGACACGAGCAGCGCGCAGACGTCGCGGCTGCCGCCGGCCGCGGCCAGATGCAGCAGCGATTCGCCGTCATCCATGTTGTAGCGGCGCAAGGTCAACAGCAGCGGCGTGGCCTGGAGCAGGCTGCGCACCTGCTCCACCTGATTCTCGCCCACGGCGTCGCAAAGGCGAAAAAATGTCTCCCGGTGCTGGTTATACAGTGTGTTATTACCCATTCCTCGTCTCTGCTCGTGCTGGCGGCGCCATCATCGAGCGGAGAATAGCATTTTCTTTCGATTAATCTGCGCGATTTGACAACTCCGGTGTGCGCCGTGCGGCGACGCGCATATTGAGTGTTACAAATCCATGAAACTGACAGGCGCCACGTCGACGCGCATGACCGGATACAGGTTCAGCCGCTCATCCCACGACGCGTGGCGGCGGGCGAAAAACTCCAGGCGCGCGCGCGGACTCTTTGCAAACTCGGGCTCGTCGGCCAGCTTCTGCCGGAACTGCGCCGCCAGCGCCGGGTCGGCCGCCAGCTGCGCGCGCGCCACGTCCTCGGCCACATAGTCCTCCATGTATTCCTTGCGCTCGAACGCCGTGTTGAAGCTGCCCCAGGCCAGCAGCGAGTCGGGCGCGCGCGGCTCGAGCAGCGCCACCACCAGGCGCGCCTTCGGCTGGTTGACGGGCACGTACAGCGCGCCGGCATCGACGAGGCGCTCCTCTTTCTGCCACTCGCCCTGTACCGCCGCCGTCTGGCGTCCCTCGAACGACTGCGCGCCAAACTTGACGGCGGTGGCGCGGAAGACTTCCACATTCTGCCCGGCGAAGATGCTGCGCATTTCCTTGTAGGCGATGCCGTGCTGGCGCAACTTGGCGCCCACCATGGCCGCCTGCGCGCGCGGCACCAGGTAACCGGCCTTCGGTGCGGCCAGCTGCAGGTCAGGCACGATCTCGTCGCGCAGCGGCACGTTCCAGATTTGCGGTGTCTTTTCGTCATAGCGCGTCATCAGGGCGCCCGATACCTCGGACGGCGTGCGCGTGTAGGCATAGCCGCGAAACGCGATCATGCGGCTTTTCTCCGTGGTCTTGTAGCTGAGGGGCAGCGCACTGCCGGCCAGCTGCGTCGCGCGCAGGTCCGCTTCCATGGCGCTCTGCCGCCATGCCGCGCCGTGCTGCGCCATCTGCGACAGCAGGGAAATGATGGTATTGCGCGTGATGCGCACGCGGGTCGGGTAGTCCTTCCACGAGTGGGTTTCCACCAGCACGCCGAAACGGTTACGCAACATGAAATAACCGTGCGAAAAGCGCGGGTTCGGCGTCGAATCGACAAAACCCGACTGCGGATTGTCTTCTTCGGCAAACGACATGTAGAACGGCTTCGGATCGGAACCCTGCTTTGCCAGGTCGGCCAGCACGCCGTCGCGCAGCGCCGTTCCCGCCGCGCGCAAGGCCGCATCGCCCGCATGCACGGGTTCGACCTGGATCGAGATATCAGGTTCGAACTGCGCGCCGTCCGTCACGTGCAGGTCGACATACGCCAGCGGATCCCAGGCATTGACCAGCGCCAGCATGTGCTGCATCTCGGGAGAATCAGCCTTCATGTAGTCGCGGTTCAAATTGAAATTCTGCGCCGTGCTGCGCCAGCCCATTTCCTGCGGTCCCCGCTGGTTCGGGCGGTTCCACGCACCGAAGCGCTCATGGCCATCGACATTAAACACGGGCACGAACAGCATCACCTGCTTGTCCAGCGCGCCGGCGGCGGCCTTGCCTTCCAATACTTCGCGCAGGGCCAGGAAACCCGCATCCTTGCCGTCGATCTCCCCCGCATGGATACCGCCCTGCACCAGCAGCACCGGTATCTTGCGCAGCCTGGCCGCGTCCGGCGTCAGCGCGCCCGTGTTGGAAACGGCCAGCGCCAGCATGGGGCGGTTTTCCGGCGTGCGGCCAAATTCAAAACAGCGCACCTGTTTCGGATGGTGGTCTTCGAAGCGCCGGCACAAGGCTTCCACTTCCTCGTAGCGGCCCGTATTCCTGAAACCCGAGTACTCGGCCTCCGTCTTCAGGGAAAACAGCCGCATATCGCGTGCGGCGTGCGCGTTGACGGCAAACAGGGAAAACACGGCGGCGGACAGCAGGACACGGCGTAGCATCGGACTAGCTCCATCAAGAGGGACAAGCGGGCAATTATAGAGTGGCGGTCAGGTAAAAACGCAGCGGCAAATAAAAAAGCCGGAACAGCGTCAGCTGCTCCGGCCTTGCTCTGGCAAGCGTGAGTTACGAGCCGAAGTGGTAGTTGAACTCGACCCAGCCCTGGCGTCCCTGCGGGCTGAAACTGCCCACCGGGTAATACGGCCAGCCTCCGCTCGTGTCGCGCTTGATCTTGTCGAAGACGTTGTTGACGATCAGCGACAAGGTGGCGCGGTCGTTGATGCGGTACACGGTGCTGATATTGGCCAGCGCCGTCGGCGTCAGATAGGCCGTGCTGGCGGCGTTCGGGATCTTGCCGTAGCGGCTGACCAGCAGGGTGTTCGACCAGTCGCCCGCGCTCCAGTTCACGCTCAGGTTCAGCTTGTCGGGCCAATCCATGTTCGTCAGCGATTTCGTCTCGTCGATCTCTTCGTCGCCGACGAATTGCTGCGACTTCTTGCTCAGCACCTTGGCGTAGTTAGCCTTGAAGGCGAAACGGCCATAGTCCGCCGTGCGCAGCAGGTACTTCAGGCTCACGTCGATGCCGCTGCTGCTCTGCTTTGCCGCATTGATCGGATTGACGGTGATGGTCTTGATCTCGCCGGCGCGGTTCAGGGCATTCGCCGCGAAGCGCTCGACGCGGCCCAGGGTATCGACGCAGGTCGGCGAATTGATATCCGTCTTGCCCAGGCGGCAATCGGCTTCGTCGCGCAAGATCTTGTCGGAACTCAGGTTCGTCACGAGGTCATCGATCTTGATGTTCCAGTAGTCGACGGAGACGTCGAAGTTCGAGCTGGGCGACCAGACGGCGCCGACGCCAAACGACTTGCCTTTTTCCGACTGCAGATCCTTGCTGCCGTTCTGCACATAATCGGCGCCCGGCGACTTGTTGGCAAATTCGCAGCCTTCGATGGCCTGGCCGGCCGCGCCGCAGCGGTAGTAGTCGGTGGTGCTCGAGTAGTAACCGGTGCCGCGCGCCTTGTAGATGTAATTCATGTCCGGCGCGCGGAAGCTGGTGGCGTAGTTGGCGCGGAACAGCAGCTCAGGCGCGGGACGCAGTTCCAGGCCGCCGTTGTAGGTGAACTTGCCCTCATGGCGGCCGGCAAAGCTGTAGCGGTCGTAACGGCCGGCCAGGGTACCGGTCAGCTTTTCATGCAGCGGCAGATTCAATTCCGCCCCCAGCGCATAGCGGGTACGCGTGCCGGCCGTGATATCGGATTTGGTGGCGACGTTGAAGTAGCCGTCATTCAGGCGCGCATCGGGCACATTGCTGAAGCCCTGCTTGCCCACTTCGGCGATGGTGGCGATCTTCGCCACGCCGGCGGGCAGCTGGAACAGGTCGCCATTCGTGGACAGGCTCAGGGTATTCGTCCAGGCCTTGTCGTCGCTGTCGGAATTGCCCGTGATGGTGTCGAATTCGGCCGCCGTCACGCGGCGCGACAGGCGGGCAGGATCCGGTGCGTAGATCGGCACGCCGGCAGCGTCGGTGCCCAGTTTCGGTCCCAGGAAGAAGCTGTCGATATTGGCCAGCGCGCGCGGCGTGTGGCTTTCGCTCTTGTACACCGAGGCATTGTAGTTCGCTTCATACTGCCAGGATGACGTGCCGGGAATGCGGCCCTTGGCGCCCAGCGAGATGGCCGTGGCCAGGTCGTCCCACTTGCGGTTGTAGCGCTCCACGCCGCCCATTTCCTCGGGCGATATATAACGCGTCCACGCTTCGTAGCGATTCGTGTTCTGGTTGCGGAAATAGCTGCTGCCCGTCGACGACGACGTCCACGTCGGGCCGCGCGTGTTGTTCTCGGTCGAGTTCTTGCCGATCAGGATGTCGGCGAACAGGGTCGTTTCCGGCGACAGCTCATAGTTGGCGCTGCCGAACACGTTCTGGCTGCGGTTCTTGGTTTGCGTGGTCCAGTAAGTGGGGCCGACTTTCGGGCTGGCGCAATAGCTGCCGTTCTTCGCCTGGTACTTGACGACGCTGCCGCCGAACAGGTCGCCGAACTGGTTGCAGGTATCGCCCAGGTCCACGTAGCTGCCGGAGGTGCCTGCCTGCACCACGCGGCGCGAGGCGATATTCGTCGGCGTGCCCGAACGGGTGGCCATGAAGTCGCGCTGCAGGCTCGACAGCGGATCGCGCTGGCTCAGCTCCAAGCTGAACAAGGTATGCAACTTGTCGAAATTGCCGCCGCCCGTCAGTTGCACGCGCTGGTTGCCGGCGCCGCCACGCGTGGTGCCGCCCGCCTTGACATTGATGTCGAAACCTTCCGTCTGCTTTTTCAGGATGACGTTGACCACGCCGGCGATCGCGTCGGAACCATAGATGGCCGAAGCGCCGCCGTTGAGGATCTCGATGCGGTCGACAATGCTCGACGGGATATTCGCCAGGTTGGTGAAGTTGACCGTGCCTTCGTAGGCGACGGGGAAGTCGGCCAGGCGGCGGCCGTTCAGCAGGATCAAGGTGTGGTTCGGGCCCAGGCCGCGCAAGCTGATGGTATTGGCCGACGGCGTGAACGTATTGCCGAAGTCTTCGCCTTGCGTAAAGCCGCTGTTCTGTACCTGGTTGGTCAGCGCATCGAAGACGTTCTTGTACCCTTGCTTGGTGATTTCATCCCCCGTCAGGATGGTGACGGAAGACGGGCCTTCCAGGCTGGCGCGGGGAATCCGCGAACCGGTGACCACGACGGCTGGCGGGGTGGCCGCCGGCTGCTGATCCGCTGCGGGCGCTTGCGTTTGCGCGTGCACCTGCCATGCGGAACCGCCCAGGATAGCCAGTACGGCTACGGTGAGCGGTGGTAACTTGAATTGTATAGGCATCTTTGCGCTTCTCAAGGTTAGGGAGAAGGCGAAAGATATCAAAATGCCAGTAATTACAGAACGAATGGATTCATCTTTCTATATATCAAAATTGTTATATAGAAAGATTTATGAGCAGGAAAACGCCACGTGCCTTGTCTGGCACATGGCAGGAACGTGCGCCTTAACGGCGAATGATGGCAATTTCCTTGTAGGCCGGGCGCAGCAGGCGCGTGGCCGTGTCGGCCGGACTCTCGATTGAACCCAGCAGTCTGAGCGCGCCCGCGGCCGGCGTGCAGCTGCCACTGCTGCGGTAGCGCAGCGCCGCCGCCAGCATGCCTTCGGCCGCGTCGCCCAACTGGTGCTGGTAATCGTCCGCCACGTCGCAGGTCGGCGCCATGCCATCGGCAAAGTCGCCAAAGCCCTTGGCATTGACGCCCTGGAACTGCACGGCAAAATACGTGGTGCCGCAATTCGGCGCGGGAAAGAAACCGTAGGGCTTGCCGCACGTCGTGCCGCCGATCAGGTTGACCTGCACGTCCACGCCGCGCAAGCCGTTGATGATCGCTTCGCTGGCCGAACAGGTATTGCCGGTTGTCAGCAAGGTCACGCGCTTGAGACCTAGGGAGGGCAACGGCGTTCCCTTGGCGAGGGGATTCGGGCCGCCAAAGCCCTGGCTTTGCGCATGGAATGGCACGGGCGCTTCCGGCCGGGTCTTGTCATTGAAGAGCACCTGCTCGAAGGTCTTGCCGGTAGTAACTTGCGGGCCAGCAATCATGTAAGCGAGTTCACTGGCGACATCCAGATAACCGCCGCCGTTGTAACGCACGTCGAGCACCAGGTCGCTGATGCCGGCCGCCTGGAAGCGGGTCATGGTCTCGATCAGCTGGCGTTCGGCCACATTGTTATGCGTATTGAAGGTCAGGTAGCCCACCTTGCCCGTGGGCGTGTCGATGATGCGCTCGTTCTGCACGGCGCTGGTGCTGACCTCCACCGCCTGCAGGCTCACGGAGATGGGCGCCCCGTTGCGGCTGAACGCCAGCGTATGCGTGCCTTGCGCTGCAGGGAAGAGGCCCGCGTTGAGGATATCTACGCTGGCCGTGTCGGGGGCATTGACGAAATCGACGCCATCGACGGTTTGCAGCACGTCACCGCGCCGCAAGCCCGCCAGTGCCGCCGGCGAGCCTGGCTCGACAATGGTGACCACCGCCTTGCGCGGCGGCGTGGTGCGCGTCAGCGCCAGCAACATGCCATAGCCCAGTTCCACGCCATTGAGCGAGGCTTCCCATTCCGCCGTCGTATACGTGAAATGGAACTGGTCCTTCGGCTTGCCGGACGCCGTCGTGGCCGTCGTTTTCAGCACATCGAAATACGCCTTGGCCGTGGTGAAGCTTTGCGGCAGGTAGGTGGTCGGCACTTCGCGGTACCACAGATACGTTTCATCGATCCAGCTGCGCACCCACGTCTGTTCATTGAGCAAGGTGCCCGGCTTGTCGATGCTGCTGCCGCTGCGCGGCGCCTCGCAGCGGTTCGCCACCGTGGATGAAGCGACCAGCGCCGTCGGCCCCGTCGGCCCGGTTGGAGTCAAGGGCGGGACGACGGGCGCGCCGTCGCTGCCGCCTCCGCCTCCGCCGCAGGCACTCAACACGAATACGAAGGACACAGCGAGGGAACGACGGCGCAGGGAATGCATGACAAACTTTCCGAAAAGAAATTATCTAAAAATTATAATGCGTTTTCCCGGCAGGCGTTGTTTTCTTTAACACAAAAAAATGGCGCCCGCAGGCGCCATTGCTACAGCGTGGAGTTCACCCCATCACGCCACGGTGGCCGCCACGGGCGCAGCCACGACGGGCGGCAGCGGCGTCGGCGCATTGAAGGCGATCAGCAAACTGGCTTCCTTCTCTTTCGCCGCCTTCAAATGACGCTCCTTCACATGGCCATAGCCGCGGATGTCTTCCGGAATGCTGGCAATCGCCACTGCTTGCGCCAGCTTGGCCATCGTCAGTTTCGGCAGCAAGCCGCCTACCGTCGCGCGGTACTCAAGAATCAGCGCGCGCTCCATCTTGCGCTCGGCCGTATGGCCGAACACGTCGAAGGCCGTGCCGCGCAAGCCCTTGAACTTGGCCAGCACGCCAAACGCCTTCATCATCCACGGGCCGAATTCCTTCTTCACCAGATGGCCCTGGGCGTCCGTCTTGGCCATGATCGGCGGCGCCAGGTGGAACTTGAGCTTGATGTCGCCTTCGAACATGGCGGCGATCTTCGCCTGGAAGGCGCCGTCCGTGTACAGCCGCGCCACTTCATACTCGTCCTTGTAGGCCATCAGCTTGTAGAAGTAGCGGGCCACGGCTTCCGTCAGGCGCAGCTGCGGGCCATTCAGGGCGCTTTCGGCGGCGCGCACCTGGCCGACGAAGTCCAGGTACTGCTGCGCATACGCGCGGTCCTGATAGGCCGTCAGCAGGGCCACCCGTTTTTCGATGATGTCGTCGAGCGTGTCGATGCGCTTGAATTCCACCACCTTGGCTGGCGTTGTCATGCGTACCAGGCTGGCCGCATCGTGGGCGCCGGCGCGGCCCCAGTTGAAGGCGGCCTTGTTGAACGCCACCGAGACGTTGTTCAAGTCGATGGCCTTCATGATGGACGCTTCGCTCAATGGCACTTTGCCCTTTTGCCAGGCGTAGCCCAGCATGAACATATTCGTCGCAATCGAGTCGCCCATCAATGCCGTGGCGATCTGGCCCGCGTCGATGAAGTCCACGTGGTCGTTGCCGCACGCTTTTTCGATTTCCATGCGCGCGGAAGCGCCGGGGAATTGCCAGTCCGGGTTCTTCACGAAGGCAGCCGTCGACGAACTGGTCGAGTTGATCATGGCCCAGCTGCGTCCTTCACCCATGCGCGACAGGGCGTCGCGGCTGGCCGTGACGATCAGGTCGCAGCCGATGACGAGATCGGCCGCACCGGTGCCGACGCGCGTCGAGTGGATATCTTCCTGGCGGTCCGCCAGGCGCACGTGCGACATGACAGGGCCGCCCTTTTGCGCCAGGCCGCTCATGTCCAGCACGGAACAGCCCTTGCCTTCCACGTGGGCCGCCATGGCCAGGATCTGGCCGACGGTGACGACACCCGTGCCGCCAATGCCGGTGACCAGAATGCCGAACGGCTCGGCCGTCGATGGAGTCGTCGGCGTCGGCAAGGCCGGTACGGCTGGCGCATCCTTGTCGGCGGCAGCCGCTTTTTTCGGCTTTTTCAGGCCGCCGCCTTCCACCGTCACGAAGCTGGGGCAGAAGCCCGTCGTGCACGAGAAATCCTTGTTGCAGGACGACTGGTTGATCTGGCGCTTGCGCCCCAGTTCCGTTTCCAGCGGCTCCACCGACAGGCAATTCGACTGCACGGAACAGTCGCCGCAGCCTTCGCAGACGGCTTCGTTGATGACGGCGCGCTTGGCCGGGTCCGGATATTCATTGCGTTTGCGGCGGCGGCGTTTTTCCGAGGCGCAGGTCTGGTCGTAGATCATGGCCGACACGCCGGGCATGTCGCGCAGTTCGCGCTGCACGTCCATCAGTTCCGAACGGTGGCGCACGGTGACGCCTTCGGCCCAGGCGTAATCGTCCGGGTATTTTTCCGGTTCGTCCGTGACGACGATGATCGGGCCCACGCCTTCGGCGGCGATCTGGCGCGAAATGATGGCCGGAGACAGGGGGCCGTCGAATTCCTGGCCGCCCGTCATGGCCACCGCATCGTTGAACAGGATTTTATAGGTGATGTTCACCTTGGCCGAGACGGCCGCGCGGATGGCCAGGATGCCCGAGTGGAAATACGTGCCGTCGCCGAGGTTGGTAAACACGTGTTTTTCATTCGTGAACGGCGCCTGCCCCACCCACGTGACGCCTTCGGCGCCCATGTGGGTAAATGTCGACGTTTCGCGGTCCATCCACAGCACCATGTAATGGCAGCCGATGCCGGCCAGCGCGCGCGAGCCTTCCGGCACCTTGGTCGAGCTGTTGTGCGGGCAGCCGGAGCAGAAGAACGGCGTGCGGTCCTTTTGCGGATCCGGTTTCACGCTGATCGCCTTGAGGACGTTTTCCTTCGCTTCCAGGTAGGCGATGCGCTCCTTCACGCGCTGCTCCACCGGGTGGCCCGCGTAATAGCGCGAAATGCGGCTGGCAATCGCGCGCGCGATCATGGCCGGGTTCAGCTCATACGTGGCCGGCAGCAGCCAGTCGCCGTGACCCGTGCCCTTCTGGTTGCTCCATTCGCCCGTGTCGTCGAACTTGCCGACCACGCGCGGACGCTCGCCGTCTTTGAGGTTGTAGAGTTCTTCCTTCAGCGCGTATTCGAGGATCTGGCGCTTTTCTTCCACCACGAGGATTTCATCGAGGCCCTTGGCGAATTCGTGCACGCCGTCCGCTTCCAGCGGCCACGTCATGCCGATCTTGTACAGGCGGATGCCGATGTCGGACGCCGTCTGTTCGTCGATGCCCAGGTCGGCCAGCGCCTGGCGCGTGTCGAGGTAGGATTTGCCGGCCGTGATGATGCCGATGCGCGCCTTCGGGCTGTCCCAGATGATTTTATTGAGCTTGTTGGCACGCGCATACGCCAGCGCCGCATACCATTTGTAGCTGTTCATGCGTACTTCTTGTTCCAGCACCGTGTCGGGCCAGCGGATGTTCAGGCCACCGGCCGGCATCTCGAAGTCGGTCGGCAGGGTGATCTGCACGCGGTCCGGGTCGAAGTCGACGGCGGCGCCCGACTCGATGATGTCGGTCACGCATTTCATCGACACCCACAGGCCCGTGTAGCGGCTCATGGCCCAGGCGTGCAAGCCGTAGTCGATGTATTCCTGCACCGACGACGGATACAGCACGGGGATGCCGCAGGCGTTCAGGATATGGTCGGACTGGTGCGCCGTGGACGAGGACTTGGCCGCATGGTCGTCGCCGGCCAGCACCAGCACGCCGCCATGCTTGGCGGAACCGGCGTTATTCGCGTGCTTGAACACGTCGCCGCAGCGGTCGACGCCGGGACCCTTGCCGTACCACATGCCGAACACGCCATCGTATTTCGCGTCTTCGAACAGATTCGTTTGCTGCGTGCCCCAGACGGCCGTGGCGGCCAGGTCTTCATTCAGGCCCGGGTGGAATTTGACGTGGTGCTCATCGAGGTATTTCTTGGCCTTGATCGCCGTCATGTCGACGGACGTCACAGGCGAACCGCGGTAACCGGTGATGTAGCCGGCCGTATTCAGGCCAGCCTTCAGGTCGCGCTCGCGCTGCAGCATGGGCAGGCGGATCAGCGCTTGCGTGCCCGTCATGAAGGCGCGGCCACGCTCCAAGGTGTATTTGTCGTTCAGGGAAATTTCAGACGCGTGCGCGCCCGGCTCAAGACTCGAGCCCTTGATTGGTGCATTCATTACTTGTCTCCATTATTCTCTGTGCTACGCGTGCAAAGTCGGTTGAACTCACACGTACCGGCCGCGCTTTGTGAGCATGCCGGTGCGGAAAAATGACTTGTTTGTCGTAGACTACCACAGGAATGCGCGCAGTTCTTTGCTGCGCTGCACTCCCGGGCCGGTACTCTTTTTACTACTATTTGTTACAAAGCAACATTACGCCGCGTTCGTATCTTTCAGCACGCCGCGCTTGATCTGGTCCAGCTCGATCGATTCGAACAGGGCGCGGAAATTGCCTTCGCCGAAGCCCTGGTCGCCCTTGCGCTGGATGATCTCGAAGAAGATCGGGCCGATCACCGTCTGCGTGAAGATTTGCAGCAGCAGTTCGCGTTCGTTTTCCGTGCTGTGGCCATCGATCAGGATGCGCAGGCGGCGCAGTTCTTCCAGCTGCTCGCCGTGGTTCGGCAGGCGGCGGTTGACCAGCTCATAGTAAGTTTCAATCGTGTCCTGGAAATCGATACCCGTATCGCGCATGCCTTGCACGGAGCCGTAGATATCATCGGTGCCCAGCGCGATATGCTGGATGCCTTCGCCATGGTACTGGTCCAGGTATTCGGCGATCTGCGACTTGTCGTCCGACGATTCGTTGATCGGGATGCGGATCTTGCCGCATGGCGAAGTCATGGCTTTCGACTTCAGGCCCGTATGTTTGCCTTCGATATCGAAGTAGCGCACTTCGCGGAAGTTGAACAGGTTTTCATAGAAACCGGCCCATTCCTTCATGCGGCCACGGTGCACATTGTGCGTCAGGTGGTCGATATAGGTCAGGCCATGGCCGACCGGGTTGGCGACGGCGCCGGGAATGGCGACGAAGTCGACGTCATAGATGCTGATGTCGCCGATGCCGCCTGGTGCGGCCGCGTCCGGCTTGTCGGCGCCCTTGCCGCGCCAGCGGTCGACGAAGTACAGCAGCGAATCGCCCACGCCCTTGATGGCGGGGATATTCAGCTCCATCGGACCTGTTTTGTTATCGAAACCCCAGGCGCCCAGTTCCAGCGCGCGGCGGTACACGAAGGCCGCGTCGTCGACGCGGATGGCGATGGCGCACACGGACGGGCCGTGATGGCGGGCAAAACGCTGCGCGAACGAATCTTGTTCGGCATTGATGATGAAATTGATGTCACCCTGACGGTACAGGGTCACATCCTTGTGGCGGTGGCGCGCGATGGCCGTGAAGCCCATGTTCTCGAACAGCTTGCCCAATGCTTTTGGGTCTGGTGCTGCATACTCGACGAACTCGAAACCATCGGTACCCATCGGGTTATCCCAAGGCTGAAATTGCATGATGTCTCCTCCAAGAAGTAGCGCACAGTATAGGCGCGGTCTGTGGGCATTAAATGCCAAAGATCTCCCGAACAATCATGATTTGCGCAATAATATTGCGTGAAACAAGAACCACCGGAGGAAGCATGAGCAAAATTACGCTGGATAAAACGGATCGCAAGATCCTCGCCGTCCTGCAGGCCGATGGCCGCCTGTCGAATCAGGACGTGGCCGAGCAGGTCAGCCTGTCGCCGTCGCCATGCTTGCGCCGCGTCAAACGGCTGGAAGAAGCGGGCGTGATCCGCCAGTACGTGGCCCTGCTGGACCCGGAAAAGATCGGCCTGGGGCTATTGGCCTACGTGAACGTGCGGCTGGAAAAGCACAGCGACGCCACCGCGCACAGCACGGCGCGCGTGCTGGCGCCCAACCTGGTGACGAACACGTCGCCGCGCGCCGACTTCGCCGTGGCCGTGGCGCAATGGCCGGAAGTGGTGGCCTGCTATGCGATGACGGGTGAGATGGATTATTTGTTGCGCGTGCACGTGGAAGACATGGAGCACTTTTCGCGCTTCATGATGGCGACGCTGTTGCGCCACCCGGCCGTGCTGGATGTGAAATCAAGCTTTGCCTTGCAGCGCATCAAGGATACGACGGCCCTGCCCTTATTGTGATGGCGGCTCGGGCTTCTTCTTACGCCCCGGCAAGCGATCCCACAGTTTGAACGCGGCGCGCGCGTTGGCCTTGAACGTGTAGTCGAACATGGCGAACTGTTCCTGCACGGCTTCCTGCAGCATGCTCGACGGGTTCGGCGGCAATAGTTTCAGGTATGCATCGGCTTCGCCATAGTCGCGCTGGATTTCCATGCCCGCCTTCTTGGCGATATGCATCATCGTCTTGTTGGACGACAAACAATGCATGTACAGGGTATCGACATCGTTGTTGCGACAGTGGATCGCCGCCCGCTCGAACAGCTTTGAACCGACCCCCATGCCGCGCATGGATTTCGACACGGACACGCCAAACTCGGCCACCTGCTCCTTGTCCGTCACGACACTTTTCGCCGGCGACTTGTCCTTCGGCGCGAACGCCAGATGCCCCACCCCCACCAGTTTGAACAGGCTGTTGTAGACGCCGTAGATCATGTCGCGCGAGAAATCCATCTTCTGCACGTACTGGGCCACCAATTCATCGGGCAAGGCGCTGCCGAAGCGCAGCAGCCGGTCGCTTTTCTCGAGCGACAGGAAATGCTTCATCATGCGGCGCCGATCGCGCTCATGCAACTGCTTGACGAGCACGGTCGGACGCCCACCACCGCTACGGCTGAGCCAGCGGCGAAACGGGTTCTGGAACAATTTGGGCAGGGTCATGGCAGTTCCCGGCTGCTGATCACGTTCGTGACGGCCTCGACCCGCGCAGCATGGATGACGGCCGGAATGCGCTTCGGTTCCTGTGCGCACGCTTGCGCCAGCGCACCCGCATCCACGCCGCGCACGGCCGCCAGCATGGCTTGCAGCCAGGCGGACTGTGGAAACACGGGATCCCGTGCATGCACATCGCAGGCGATGGCGTCCAGCATCTGCACGAAACGCTGCGGCTTGCGCAGTCCGTCACAGCGCTCGCACAAGCTCACCAGTTCCTCGGCACTCAACGCCAGCGCGCCAGCGACCGCCGCCTGCTCGCGCGCCGCCATCACCGCCAGCTCGCGGCAGTCGTTGGGCACGCGCAGGCGCTCGCTCAGCGCGTTGATCTGCGCCAACGGCACAGCCAGCATCAGTACGGCGAAGCGCACGGGCAAGTCATGACCTTGCGCGGCAGCATGGTCGATCACGTGCAGCAAGCGTTCGCTCAGCGCGATTTCCCCCATGATGCGCGCCAGGGCACCGCACTCGTGCAGCACCGTCAGCATGCGCGAAGGATGGCTTTCCATCAGCCCCTTGGCCACTTCCTGCCACACGCGCTCGGCCACGAGGGCGTCGACTTCGCCATCGGCCACCATGCGGCGCATCAGCTCCATGGTGGCGGGTGCGACAGTGAAAGTATGAAAACGGGCGGCAAAGCGGGCCAGGCGCAAGATGCGCACGGGGTCTTCGCCAAACGCGTCGGAGACGTGGCGGAAGATTTTGTTGCGAATATCCTCGATGCCGCCGAACGGGTCGGTCAAGGTCCCGTCCCCGGCTTGCGCGATGGCGTTGATGGTGAGATCACGCCGTACCAGGTCGTCTTCCAGCGTGACGTCGGGCGCCGTGTGGAAGACGAAGCCCCGGTAGCCGGGCGCCGTCTTGCGTTCCGTGCGGGCCAGGGCGTATTCTTCCTGCGTCTTCGGGTGCAGGAAGACGGGGAAATCCTTGCCGACGGGGCGGAAGCCCTGGCGCAGCATGTCTTCCGGCGTGGCGCCCACGACGACGTGATCGTGGTCTTTCACGGGCAAGCCCAGCAGTTGGTCGCGCACCGCGCCACCGACCGTGTATATCTTCATAACACTCTTTTCTTAATCAGGCAGTTCCGCGTCGTGCTTGGCAGCGACTTCCGTTTCCGCCAGCGCTTCCGTGATCCAGCGGGCCACCGCCGGGTGCGCCTGCACGCGCTCGCAATACGCGTTCAAGGCCGGCGCCAGGCTCACGCCGTACGTGCGGAAACGCATGACGACGGGCGCGAAATACGCGTCGGCGATGGAAAAGTCGCCAAACAGGAACTGGTGGTGGCCAAAACGGGACAGACACTCTTCCCAGATTTCGCTGATGCGGCCAATGTCGGCCTGCGCGGCGGCCGTGCGGCCACGACCCGGCAACTTCGCCTTGATATTCATCGACATATCCGTGCGCAAGCCGGCGAAACCGGAATGCATTTCCGCACAGACACAACGCGCCATGGCGCGCGCGGCCACGTCTTGCGGCCACATGTGTTTATCGGGAAACTGCTCGGCCAGGTATTCGCAGATGGCCAGGCTGTCCCAGATCGTGATCTCGCCGGCCAGCAGCACGGGGACCCGGCCGCAGGCGGAATACTCGGCAATTTTGGTGGCCGTGTCGCTCTGGTCGAGCAGCACGCGCACTTCCTGGAACGGGATGCCGAAGGCCGTCATGGCCACCCACGGGCGCATCGACCACGATGAGTAATTCTTGTTGCCGATGATGAGGGTCAGGCCCGGTTCGCGCGCGGCGGCCAGGGTTTGCGTCAGGCTGGGATCAAGGATGGTCGTTTGCATGGTCGGCGAACTTTAGTTGGATGATGGCAAATCGGCAGAAACAGCGCTGTTTTTCGGCCCGACGGTACCCAGGCGAGCTTTCAGCGACTGCGGGCTCTTCTCGAACAGGGCCGCATAATAGGTGGCGTTGGCCATCACGTTTTTCACGTAGCCGCGCGTTTCCGTGTACGGAATGATCTCGGCAAAGACAGCGCCTTCCAGCGGACGCGTCATGGTGGCGCGCCAGATGCGCAAGCGCCCCGGCCCCGCGTTGTAGGCGGCGCTGGCCAGCACTTGCGAACCGTCGAGACCGCCAAGCACCATGTTCAGGTAATTCGTGCCCAGCAAGACGTTGGTGCGCACGTCGCTCAAGGTTTCCGTAACGAAATCGGTAAGGCCGATCTTCTTGGCGACATAACGGGCCGTCGACGGCATCACCTGCATCAGGCCGGATGCACCCACGTGCGACTGCGCATCCATGATGAAGCGCGATTCCTGGCGGATCAGGCCATACACCCAGGCTTTATCCAGCCCCAGGGTTTGCGTGGCCGGATGCATGACGTCGTCATGCGGCGTCGGATAGCGCTGCGTATAGTCCACTTCCAGGCGCGTGCGGTCCGAGGTGTTGACCATGCGGTCGAGCACATTGTTCTGGCGCGCAAATTCCGCGGCCGCCAGATGCTGGCGGTCCGTCATCGAACGCAATTCCCAGTTCCACTCGCGCGTGCCTTCGAAGCGCAAGCGCATATTGAAGAATTTCAAGGCGCGCTGCAAGCCCGGATTGGCAGCCATGGCGGCGATTTCCGCCGGCGAAATCGGCTGGCCCGGCGGCGGCAAGACCAGGTGGTTGCCCAGCTCTTCATTGGCCAGCAAGCCATAGAAATTCGATTGCTCGGAAATCGTGCGGTACAGGGCGTCGGCCTGCGGGTTCGGGCGACCCGGCGTTTCCGCCTGCTGCGCACGCGCCAGCCAGTAGACCCAGGTGGGGTCGGCGCGCAGCGAAGCCGGCATGGCCTGGATGGCAGCCTTCACGAGTGGCCAGTTGCCCTCGCGCAAGGCGATACGCGCCTTCCACTGCATCTGCTCCTGGGTCAAGGGCGCGCCATTGGTTTTTTGCCAATATTCAAATGCTTCCGGCGCCAGCGAATACGACGCTTGCAAGGCCAGGCTGGCCCAGCCGATGGCCTGTTCCTGCGGCGTCAGCTGCGCGCTGGCCTTTTGCAGGGCCACGACGCCCAGTTTCAAGGTGCTTTTCGCCATGCGGCCGACGGCCACCAGGTACATCTCATGGTCGGCGCGGCTGGCGCCCGGTCCCTTGGCCAGCACCAGCGCCGGCAAGTCGATGGCTTGCGCCATCTTCGCGTCGGACGCGCCCAGCAGCAGCGCGATGCGGCGCGCCGGGCCCGTGGCATTGGTCTGGCCCGCCAGGCGGATCTGCGCCCACAGGTCATTCGTGTCAAACTGGCCATTTTGCGCCAATGCCGCGATCAGGCTGCCGCACGCTTCGCCATAGCCAGGCGGCGAGACGAGCAGGTTGCGCGCCTCGGACGCCACGTTCTGGCCCTTGGCCGCGCGCGACATCAGCGCGTAGCACTTGAGCTGGGTGTCGTCGTCGAGGGCGAATTGCGGATATTGCTCATCGAATACGACCCAGTCGCGCTTGCGGCCCAGCTCCAGCAGCCAGTCGTTGCGGAAACGGTCGGCGATGGCGCTGCCCTTGTAGCGGTTCAGGTAATCGCGAAATTGCGCCTCGGTCAGCAGCTTGATGCGCGGTTTCAGCCGATAATAGTCAACATACGATGGAATCTGGTAATTCGTCAGGCGCCCCGCATAAAAGTCGGCTTTTTCGACGTCATCCTTGCGCGCGGCGTCGCGCAGCAGCAGGAAGGCATCGTCCTCGCTGCGCGTGTCGGGGGCGGCTGGGGCTACGGTGGCCGATACCTGGGCCAGGGCTGCCAGGGGAGACAAGGCCGATGCAACACACAGCATCGTGCCGGCAATCCATTTCAGTGGGGAAATCAATGTACGACTCTCAATCTTAACTTGATGGTGATATGAATAGCGACCCTAGAATAACATGCGATCCGGCTGCACGGCCACCCATTGCGCCACAGGACAAAGCCGGCTTGCGCAAGGCCCTGCTGGCGGCCCGGCGCGCCCTGCCCGACGCCACGCGAGTAACGTGGGATGCGGCCATCGCGCAGCGCCTGCTGGACTGGTGCGCGCAGGAAAACGTCGAGGAATTGGGCGTGTACTGGCCCCTGCATGGCGAGCCGGACTTGCACGGCGCCTATGCGCAGCTGGCCGCGCGCGGCGTGCAATTAAGCTTGCCGGTCGTGCTGGAAAAACATGCACCGCTGGCATTCAGCGACTGGACGCCGGGCGAAGCCATGGTCAAGGATGGCATGGGCGTGGCCGTGCCGGCCCGATTACGCCTGCGCCCGGCACCCGCCACCCTGCTGGTGCCCTGCCTGGGGTTTAATGGGGAACGCTACCGGCTCGGTTATGGCGGCGGCTATTACGACCGCACCCTGGCGCAGGTCCCCCGTCCGCGCACCCTCGGTATCGCCTATGCCTGCCTGGCGGCAAGCTTTCCCAACGGCGAATACGACATCGCCCTCGATCACATCGTGACCGAGGGCGATCTGTTCTGATAACAGCAGAACGATTTACTTCACCAGGCGCTGCCACAGTGCGGTCGTGGGCGCCGCCTGGTTCATGCTGTAGAAATGCAAGCCTGGCGCGCCGCCTTCCAGCAAACGCTCGCACAAGCCCGTCACCACGTCCAGGCCGAAAGCCTTGATGGATGCGCTGTCGTCGCCGAAGCTGGCCAGTTTCAGACGCACCCAGCGTGGAATTTCCGCGCCGCACATGTCCGAAAAGCGCATCAACTGCGTGTAATTCGTGATCGGCATGATGCCGGCCACGATAGGCACGTTGATGCCCATCTTCTGCGTCTGCTCGACAAACTGGAAATACGCGTCGGCATTGTAGAAGTACTGGGTGATGGCCGCATCGGCGCCGGCCTGCACCTTGCGCGCAAACGCGTTCAGGTCGTCCTGCGGCGAACGGGCTTGCGGGTGCACCTCCGGATAGGCGGCCACTTCGATATGGAAATGGTCGCCCGTCTCGGCGCGGATGAATTCCACCAGCTCGTTGGCATAGCGGAACTCGCCCGAGGCGCCATAGCCGCTCGGCAAGTCACCGCGCAAGGCCACGATACGGTTCACGCCCGCCGCCTTGAAGTCGGCCAGCACGGCGCGGATCGATTCGCGCGAACCGCCGACGCAAGACAGATGGGGCGCGGCCTGTTCGCCGGCCGCCAGAATCTCGCGCACGGTGTCCAGCGTACCCTGCTGCGTGGTACCGCCGGCGCCAAAGGTCACCGAGAAATACTTCGGATGCAATTCAGACAACTTGACACGCGTGGCGCGCAGCTTTTCCGCCCCTTCCGGGGTTTTCGGCGGGAAAAACTCAATACTGAAATTATGCTTTTCCATCGTCGTTACTCAAAAGTAAGGTCGACAAGGCCCAGGAAATGATGCTGTACAGAATGGCACCACCCACGGCAGACCAGAAACTGGCGACATGGAAACCATCGATCACCTGCGCCACCAGCCAGAACAGGAAGCCGTTGATGATCAAAATGAACAGGCCCAGCGACAGGAACGTCACGGGCAGGGTCAGCAAGATCAGCAAAGGACGGATCAGCGCATTGACCAGCCCCAGCACGGCAGCGGCCAGCAGCGCGGTCCAACCGCTGCTCATCGTCACCGAGTGCATCAGGTAAGGGACGGCAAACAGGGCTGCCGCATTGATAAACCAAATCAGTAGCAAGCGCATTTCTCTAGCCTGTCAAAAATGATAATCGACCGGCGACGGCCGGACTGTTCAGATTACACAAGTGAGCCTTGTTGCCTCGCGAACCGTAGCGAGCGGATGCGCGGCGTGGCCGAGAAGCGCAACTGTGCTGTAGCACAGTGAGCATCGCCGGCCGCGCCCCGCGCCGCGCAGTAGGTTCCCGAGGCAAGCAACCGATTAATAACGGTAGTGCTCGGGCTTGTATGGACCTTCCGTGCGCACGCCGATGTAGTCGGCTTGCTCTTGCGTCAGTTCCGTCAGCTGCGCATTCAACTTTTTGAGTTGCAAACGAGCGACTTTTTCGTCCAGGTGTTTTGGCAGGGTGTACACGCCGACCGGGTAATTGGCCGTGTTCGCGTACAGTTCGATCTGGGCGATCGTCTGGTTGGCGAACGACGAGCTCATCACGTACGACGGGTGACCCGTGCCGCAGCCGAGGTTGACCAGGCGGCCTTCGGCCAGCAGGATGATGCGGCGGCCCGACGGGAAGATGATGTGGTCGACTTGCGGCTTGATGTTTTCCCACTCGTATTGCTTCAGCGAAGCAACGTCGATTTCATTGTCGAAGTGGCCAATGTTGCAGACGATGGCCTGGTCTTTCATGCGCGTCAGGTGATCGTGCGTGAGGATATGGTAGTTGCCGGTGCAAGTCACGAAGATGTCGCCGTGTTCGCACGCGTAATCCATGGTCACGACGCGGTAGCCTTCCATCGCCGCCTGCAGTGCGCAGATCGGATCGACTTCCGTTACCCATACCTGGGCCGACAGGGCGCGCATGGCCTGGGCCGAACCCTTGCCGACGTCACCGTAACCGGCGATGACGGCCACTTTACCGGCGATCATCACGTCGGTGGCGCGCTTGATGCCATCGACCAGCGATTCGCGGCAGCCATACAGGTTGTCGAATTTCGATTTCGTGACGGAATCGTTCACGTTGATCGCAGGGAAAGCCAGCTTGCCTTCCTTGTGCATCTGGTACAAACGGTGCACGCCGGTGGTGGTTTCTTCCGTCACGCCGAGGATTTCCGGCAGACGCTTCGAGTACCAGGTCGCATCGGCCAGCAAGTGTTTCTTGATCGAGTTGAACAGGCAGATTTCTTCTTCCGAACCGGGATTCGCCAGCACCGACAGGTCGGTTTCCGCGCGCACGCCCAGGTGCAGCAGCAGGGTTGCGTCGCCGCCATCGTCGAGGATCATGTTCGAGTAGACAGCCTTGCCGTCCACGTTCGGCCATTCGAAGATGCGGTGCGTGTATTCCCAGTAGTCATCCAGCGACTCGCCCTTGACGGCGAACACAGGCGTGCCGGCGGCAGCGATGGCGGCGGCGGCATGATCTTGCGTCGAATAAATGTTGCACGATGCCCAACGCACTTGCGCGCCCAGTGCTTCCAGGGTCTGGATCAGCACGGCGGTCTGGATGGTCATGTGGATGGAACCGGTGATGCGCGCGCCTTTCAGAGGCTGCGCTGCCGCGAATTCTTCGCGGATGGCCATCAGGCCAGGCATTTCCGTTTCAGCAATCTTGATTTCTTTGTCGCCCCATGCGGCCAAGGTGATATCGGCGATGGTGTAGTCGTGTTGCGATTTGAGTACGGCGTTCATCACGCCCTCCTTTCAGTTGTTGAAAAAGGTACGTGAGCGCAGTTGCAGGATATTCCGAGCCTGGCGAATTTCTTCGTCGCAACGCTCCTCGGACACGGGATTTTATCATTGTCAAGGCCGCCGCGCCAGCCTGTTTGCACGGCATTGCCACGTAACAACACATAAAAAAAGCGCCCGCGGCCAGCAGGCCGGGGCGCTTTTCTTGCAAATCCGACTAGATTACTTCAGGCCAGCAGCGTCGCGCAGCAGGGCGACCTTGTCCGTGCGTTCCCACGTGAATTCCGGCTCTTCGCGGCCAAAGTGGCCGTAAGCGGCGCTCTTCTGGTAGATCGGGCGCAGCAGGTCGAGCATTTGCACGATGCCTTTTGGACGCAAATCAAAGTGCGCCAGCACCAGCTTGGCGATTTCCGCATCGGGAATCACGCCCGTGCCTTCCGTGTAGACGGTGATGTTGATCGGCTTGGCCACGCCGATGGCGTAGCTGACCTGCACCTGGCATTGGCGCGCCAGGCCGGCCGCGACGATGTTTTTCGCCACGTAGCGGGCAGCATAGGCTGCCGAACGGTCGACTTTCGAAGGATCCTTGCCCGAGAACGCGCCGCCGCCGTGCGGGGCTGCGCCGCCGTAGGTGTCGACGATGATCTTGCGGCCGGTCAAACCGCAATCACCTTGCGGACCGCCGATGACGAAACGGCCCGTCGGGTTGACGAGGAATTTGGTCTCCGTCAGCCATTCGCGCGGCAGGATCGGCTTGATGATCTCTTCGATGACGGCTTCTTCGATCTGCTTGTGCGAAATTTCCGGCGCATGCTGGGTCGACAGCACGACCGTGTGCACGCCGACCGGACGACCATCGACGTAGCGCAGGGTCACTTGCGATTTCGCGTCCGGACGCAGCCATGGCAAACGGCCATCCTTGCGCAGCTGCGACTGGCGCTCGACCAGGCGATGCGCGTAGTGGATGGCGGCAGGCATCAGCTCGGCCGTTTCATCGCAGGCGTAGCCGAACATCAGGCCCTGATCGCCAGCGCCTTGATCCAAGTCAATCCCCGCACCTTCATCGACGCCTTGCGCGATGTCCGGCGATTGCTTGTCGTAGGCCACCAGCACAGCGCAACCCTTGTAGTCGATGCCGTATTCCGTGTTGTCGTAACCGATGCGTTTGATGGTTTCGCGCGCAACTTGAATATAATCCACATTGGCGTGGGTGGTAATCTCGCCAGCCAGCACCACCAGACCCGTGTTGCACAGGGTTTCGGCAGCCACGCGGGCGGCTGGATCCTGGGTCAGGATGGCGTCAAGGATGGCGTCGGAAATTTGATCGGCAACCTTGTCGGGATGGCCTTCCGAAACGGATTCGGAAGTGAAGAGATAGTCGTTTGACATTGCAAGCTCCTGTTTACTATGTGAATGTTCTGTCGCAGTAAAGAGGATTTTGCCTGCGACGCTTTAGCGAGATTTATATTCCGCATCGCAAGTTGTCTATTAACTCAGCGGTTACTGCATACGTGGTATTTTACGCTTCTTAAAAAATTTTGGCACGGCAACACGCCATTCCTGGAAACCGCTTATACATGTTAGTCCCAATTTTCCGCTTCCTGTCCATCTTTCCCCTGCCCGTCCTGCATGCCCTGGGCACTGCGCTTGGCTGGGTGATTTACGCCATTTCCCCGTCCTACCGCCGCCGCATGCGCGAGAACATGCAAGGTGCGGGGTTTTCGCAACACTTGCACGCGGCCGTGGCTGAAGCGGGCAAGAGCGTGCTGGAATTGCCCTTCATCTGGTGCGCCCCGGCCGAGCGCGTGGCGCGCCATGCGACGGTGGAAAACTGGGAACTGGTGGAAAAGGCGCTGCAGCACGGCCGCGGCATCGTCTTCCTGACGCCGCACCTGGGCTGCTTTGAAATCGTCGCCCAGCAGATCGCCTTGCGCACGCCGCTCACCGTGATGTATCGCCCGCCCAAGCGCTCCGCCTTGAAACCGCTGATCGAAGGGGCCCGCGCGCGCGAAAACCTGATGCTGGCGCCGGCCAATATGTCGGGCGTGCGCATCTTTGCCAAATGCCTGAAAAAAGGCCAGCCGATCGGCCTGCTGCCCGACCAGGTGCCGCAGGAAGGCGAAGGCGTGTGGGCCGATTTCTTCGGCCGCCCCGCCTACACCATGACCCTGCCGGCCAAGCTGGCGCAGATGGGCGGCGCCGAAGTCATCATCACCTACGCGGAACGCCTGCCGGGCGGGCGCGGCTATGTCGTGCATTTCGTGCCCTTCACCGAGTCCCTCGACAGCACCTCGGCCGAGCAGGCGCGCACCATCAATGCAGCCATGGAACAATTGATCGCGCGCAGCCCGGCGCAATACCTGTGGAGCTACAACCGCTATAAAGTGCCGCGCGGCGCGCCGCCGCCCACGCCCGCGACGCCGAATGCCGCCGGGGAGCAGGCATGAGACTGCTGATCGCCTTCATGTGGCTGCTGCACTGGCTGCCCCTGCCCATCCTCGGCCGTTTCGGCGTGGCCGTCGGCAGCCTGCTGTTCATCGCCATGCCCACGCGGCGCAAGATTGCCCTGACGAATCTGCGCCTGTGCATGCCGGAATTGACGGAAGCCCAGCGCGTGGCGCTGGCGCGCCAGCATTTCCAGGCGTATTCGCGCAGCGTATGGGAACGCAGCATCCTGTGGTGGTCGTCGGAAGCGCGCCTGAACCGCCTGATCAAAAAGGTGCCCGCCTTTCCGGGCCAGCAGATCGCGGCCAAGCCGACCATCCTGCTGTGCCCGCACTTTGTCTGCCTCGATGTGGCCGGCGCCGCCACAGCCATGGAAATTTCCGCTTCGTCGATGTATGTGCAGCAAAAGAACGCCGCCTTCGACCAGGCCTTGCGCAACGGCCGTTCGCGCTTCAAGCCGCCCAAGCTGTTTACGCGCCAGGATGGCATCAAGACGATCCTGCGCGCGCTGCGCGACGGCTTGCCCTACTTCATGCTGCCGGACATGGATTTCGGCGAAAAGGATGCGGAATTCGTGCCCTTCTTCGGCGTGCCCGCCGCCACCCTGACGGCCACGGCGCGCCTGGCGCTGGCCGCCAAGGCGCAAGTCATTCCCGTCATCGCCACCTTCCTGCCCAATTACCAGGGCTGGCAAGTGACCTACTATCCAGCGTGGGATGACTATCCGGGCGACGACATCACGGCCGCCACACGCCGCATGAACGCATTCATCGAAGAGCGCGTGCGCGAAGCGCCGGCCGAGTATTTCTGGACGCATAAACGCTTCAAGACGCGTCCGGAAGGCGAAGCGTCGTTCTATAACCAGCACAAGTGATACGGCAGACCATGAAACTCCAATTTACCAAAATGCATGGCGCCGGCAATGACTTCATCGTCATCGACGCCATCCATCAAGATATCGACTTCACGCCAGCCCAGTGGCAGCGCCTGGCCGACCGCCGTTTCGGCATCGGCGCCGACCAGATCCTGGTGGTCGAAAAACCGCGCCTGCCCGGCTGCGATTTCCGCTACCGCATCTATAACAACGATGGCGGCGAAGTCGAGCAGTGCGGCAATGGCGCGCGCGCCTTCGTCAAGTTCGTCAGCGAAAAGGGTTTATCAAGCAAGGACAGCATCCGCGTGGAAACCATGGCCGGCGTCATCGCGCCACGCCTGGAGCCCGATGGCAGCATCACGGTCGACATGGGCGCGCCCGTGCTCGACCCCGCGCTGGTGCCGTTCGATGCAAACGGCCTGGACGGTGTAGCGCAAGGCAATGACACCTTGTGGCCGCTGGACCTGGCGCTGCCGGGCCAAACGTCGCCCGTGCTGGTGTCCGTCGTCTCGATGGGCAATCCGCATGCCGTGCAAGTGGTCGAGGATGTCGATGCGCAAGACCTGGAAGTGACGGGCCCGCGCGTCGAGCACCACCCGCGCTTTCCCCGCAGGGTCAACGCCGGCTACATGCAGATCGTCGACCGCCAGCACGTGAAACTGCGCGTCTTTGAACGGGGTGCGGGCGAAACCCTGGCGTGCGGCACGGGCGCCTGCGCCGCCGCCGTGGCCGGCATCCTGCGCGGCTTGCTCGATTCCCCCGTGCGCATCAGCGCACGCGGCGGCGAACTGTCGATCGCCTGGCAAGGCCCCGGCCATCCCGTCCTGATGACGGGCCCGGCCGTGACCGTGTTCGAGGGCACGATCGAGCTGTAGACGGATGAAAGTGAGCAGTCAAAGTCAGGCCGCCAGGAACTGCTGTTCCTGTGCGACATCGAGTTCGGCCAGGTAGCACTTCAGGCGGTACAGGCGCTGCCGGTAATTGCCTTCCGGCCCCGCGACACCGCAATCGACGCGCTCGAACAGGCGCACCACCTGATCGAGCAGCTGGCGTTCCTGCGCCGTGCGGATCAGCACCAGGCGCCGCTTGCCTCGCCCATGTGTGGCACTGATATCGATCAACAGACAATGCCCCTGGTCGGCCGCGTGGATGTCGAGCAGCAGCGCCTCGGCACGCGACAGATGGAAGCAGCGCGCCAGTTCCAGCCGCGCCGCCAGCAAGGGGTGGCTGTGGCCCAATTGCCGCAAGTGCCCATCGGCCTGCATGGCGGCGCACTGGCCCCAGTCGCCGGCTTCGCCCTGCGGCGCGATCTTCGCCAGCGCCCCTTCCGCTTCGCGGCTGCCTTGCGCCTGCGCCTGCAGCAACCAATACGCGGCCCGCACATCATTGTTGACGCCATCGCGGCGATTGCGCCAGGCATGCATGCCGCACTCGAGCTGGGCCGGGCCATGCCCCAAGTCGGCGGCACGCTCCAGGCAGGAATGGGCTTCGACCACATTGCGCTGGGAAAATTCCGGTTTCGTGTAGATGCGCGACAGCACGAACCAGGCTTCGGCCAGCCCCTGCTCGCCAGCCTGCGTCAGCCAGCGCACGGCACGCTTGAAATTGGCCGCGCCATTGCGCGTGGCCAGCCGCTGGCCATGCGCATCCATGCGCGCATAGCCGAGCCCCAGCTCCAGCTGCGCCGTGCGGTCGCCGCCATGCGCTGCCAGCTCACAACACTGCCAGCCTTCGGCATCGCCGCCAGGCGCCAATGCCTGGGCACAACGCGACAGCAACAGCACCTGCTGCGCGTCGAGGGCGATCGTGCGCGCACCGGCCGCCGCCTGGCGCTGCAGCAGCTCGCGCGCCAGCGGCAAGCCTTGCGACAGAAATCCGGCATGGTTGCCCTGGTGCCATGCCTGCTCCAGCCAGGCATGCAGCGGCGCGTCGCCATCGATGGCTTTCTCGCCAGCCAGGCCGGTGTCCCGCCCGGCAGCGGCAAGCGAGCCTTCTTGCATGGATAACAACCATTGTGCATCGGGCAAACCGGCCCGCACGGCGGCGTCCAGCGCCACGCGCGCCTTGGCGCGCAGGGATTCACAGTGACTGGCGGCATTGCCCAGCACCAGCTGCGCCAGCACCAGGCCCGCCTGCACCAGGCCGGCATCGAACGCCTGCGCGTAATAGGGAATCAGCGCCTTGGCTGCCGGTTGCGCCACTTCGAACGGCACGTGCGTGCCAATCAGCAAGCACGCTTCCGCGCTATCCTCCTGGGCCGCCCGCGCCAGCCAGTGCAAGGCCGTGGGCAGGCTTTGCGGCACGCCCTGTCCAAACAGATACACCCGCCCCAACGCCAGCTGGCAGGCAACATCGCCCGCACGTGCGCCCTTGATCAATCCTAATGTTTCGCGATTTGCCATCGATTCTCGATATTGAGTCAATGATTCTAATAATAGTGAGCCGTCTCCAGGCCCATCAACGCAGGCCTTCCCTTAGTGTACCGTCCTTGTGTCATAAATCCGCCAAAGCCGCCTCAAGAACTTGATTCAACGCAACAATGTCCTGGCGCGGACATGCCAATATGGCAAGGCGCCGCCAGCGTGGCGGTGGGAGAACGCTGTCCATCGGCGCAGGATCGGCAGAAACCGCGCGTTACAAAAATACAACAGGGGCATGCAGTTATGCCGCTTTTCACCAATCTTTTCACGCATATTTGACCAATCCCGCACGTCTTGCGCGCCGACGAATTAAGGTTCATTCATCGAAACGCGACAGTTAGCGCATTTCAATCTGCTCGGATCTCGGACGGAACTCACTTTTAATAGGGAATAAGACATGAAAAAATCACTCGTTGCCCTCGCACTCTTCGGCGCCTTTGCCGCAACCGCACAAGCGCAGTCGTCCGTCCAAATCTACGGCACGATCGATGCAGGCCTGGGCAAAGCGACTGGTTCGACCACCGCCGTCACCAAGCGCGACAACAACAAGCTGGGTTTCAAGGGCACGGAAGATCTGGGCAATGGCTTGAAAGCCATTTTCCAACTGGAAATTCGCTATGAATCCGACACTGGCACCGTAGAAAACACGTCGGGCGCCAATTCGCGTCCGCTGTTCCAGGGTCAAAGCCGCGTCGGCCTGCAAGGCGACTTCGGTACCGTGCGTCTGGGCCGTGGCCTGACCGCCTTCCAGGAAACGAGTACCGGTTTCGAACCATGGTCGGGCATGCCTACGCCAGCCGGTTTCCAGACCGACCTGACCGTTGCCGGCTACACCAGCGATCCGCTGAGCGCGCCAGGCAACTCGCGTAACCGCTTCTCGAATGCCGTGTTCTACAACTCGCCAGTCATCAGCGGCTTCCAGTTCAACGCCACTGTGGCCGCCAAGGAAGCGAACAACAACACCGCCGTTGCAGCCACCGTGCGCAACCTGACGACGAATGCCACCGGCAACTTCGCCCTGCCAGCCAATGCGGTGCCAGCATCGAACCCGTACTCGGTGTCGGCAACGTACAACAACGCCCAGTTCGCCGCCATGGCTGCCTACGAGCGTAACGGCCTGCAAGCCAAGCTGTGGTCGGTCGGTGCATCGTTCAATCCGATCGCGGAATTGAAACTGATGGCAACGTACCAACACCAGGATGACGGCAACTTCAAGATCGTCAACACCGACACCAAATCGTGGGTGCTGGGCGCCAACTATGACGTCGGCCCAGGCAAGATCCGCGCTGGTTACGGTCAAAAAACGCCGGATGGCGTCGCCAAGACCAAGCAAGCATCGCTGGGCTACGACTACAATCTGTCGAAGCGTACCTACCTGTACGCAGATATTTCGAACAAGAAATCGGCCAGCGTCGCCAACTACAACAACACCACCTCGGTCAACTACATCGGCCTGGGCGTACACCACAATTTCTAATGGCCCGCCTGTCACCCTCCGCGGGTGACAGCTGACCAGGAAATACAAAGCGGCATGGGCAACCATGCCGCTTTTTTCATGGGCGTGCGGAAAATGCACGGGCGCCATGCCCTTTGCGCCTATGCCGGCGCACTCTCGGTTAGAATGAAGTGTTCAACTTTCACTGACAGATATTCTCAATGACCGCCACACTCGATTCCAGCACCGTCGCCCAGTACCTGAGCGAGCACCCGAATTTCTTCGAAGAGCATACCGCTCTGCTCGGCGAGGTCAAACTGAGCAGCCCGCTGACGGGACGCACCATCTCGCTGCAGGAGCGGCAGATGGAAGTGATGCGCGACAAATACAAGGCGCTCGAACTGCGCATGTCCAAGCTGAGCCGCGTGGCCGAGGAAAATGGCGACATCGCCAGCAAGTTCCACGGCTGGAACCAGGCCATGCTGCAAGTGCGCAACGATGCGGACATGCCGCGCGTGCTGGTCGACGCCTTGCAAAGCAATTTCGACGTGCCCTACGTCAGCCTGCGCCTGTGGCAAGTGCTGCCGGAACACGCCAACGGCTGGTTCACGGAAGATGTCACGGCCGATGTGCGCATGTTCGCCAACAGCCTGCAAACGCCGTACTGCGGCAGCAACCGCGATTTCGAAGCCGTGCACTGGTTGCAGGCCGATAAGATCGAATCGACCGTCATGATCGCCCTGCGTGCGCCAAACACCACGGGCACCTTCGGCTTGCTGGTGCTCGGCTCGCCCGACAGCGAACGTTTTACGTCCAGCATGGGCACGGACTTCCTCGTGCATATCGGCGCCACGGCCAGCGCCGCCCTGGCCGCGCTGCGTGCCGGCACGCCTGCCTGAGAACGCCATGAATGAGGCGCGCGGCAAGGCCGAGTGGCTCGACGCCTATCTGGCGCAGCTGGCCACGCAGCGCAAGCTGTCGCCGCATACGCTCGACGCCTACGGGCGCGACCTGCGCGCCTTGCTGGAACTGAGCGGCAACACGCCCTGGACGGCCCTGGCGCACAACGAAGTGCGCCGCTACACGGCCAAGCTGCACGCTGGCGGCCTCGACCCGCGTTCCATCGCCCGCAAGCTGTCGTCGTGGCGCGGCTTCTTCAACTGGCTCAGCGGCGAGACCAAGCTCGACGCCAATCCTGTCGACGGCATCCGCGCCCCCAAGCGGGCCAAAACGTTGCCGAAAGCCCTGTCGGTGGATGACGCCGTGCGCCTCGTGGCGCCCGCGCAACACCAGCAAGGCGCCGCCGAGCCGGAACAACTGTGCAACCGCGCCATGTTCGAACTGCTGTATTCGAGCGGCTTGCGCGTGTCCGAACTGACCAGCCTGGACACCCATTACTGCAAGGCCGACGGCGGCCAGCCCGCCTCGCTGGGCTGGCTCGACATGGCCAGCTTCGAAGTCATCGTCACGGGCAAGGGCAGCAAGATGCGCAAGGTGCCCGTCGGCAAGGCGGCCCTCGTGGCCTTGACGGCCTGGCTGGGCGTGCGCCCGCCGGCGGCCGATAGCAGCGCTGCCTTGTTTTTAAGCACCCGCGGCACGCGCATCTCGCCGCGCGTACTGCAGCTGCGCCTGAAGGCGCATGCGCTGGCGACGGACATTCCCGCCAACGTGCACCCGCACGTGCTGCGCCACTCGTTTGCCTCGCACGTGCTGCAATCGTCGGGCGACTTGCGCGCCGTGCAGGAAATGCTGGGCCATTCCAGCATCACCTCGACCCAGGTTTACACGGCCCTCGATTTCCAGCACCTGGCGCACGTGTATGACCAGGCGCACCCGCGCGCCAAGCTCAAGTAGGCAGCCGCTCCCGCTGGACGGCCTGATCCATATCAAGCGGATGGGCGCGCATTTGCAAGCTTTTGCAAAATTCCGGCATAATCGTCCGCATTCTTCCGCTTGCGCGGCGGCACCACCGATTACAAGGCATCTCTCATGGCACTGATTCCAACCACCATCCTCACCGGTTTCCTGGGCGCCGGCAAAACCACCTTGCTCAACCGCATACTGCAGGAAGACCATGGCATGCGCATCGCCGTGATCGAGAACGAGTTTGGCCAGGAAAACATCGATAACGAGATCCTGGTGCAGGACAGCAACGAACACATCATCGAGATGAACAACGGCTGCATCTGCTGCACCGTGCGCGGCGACCTGATCGTGGGCCTGACGGAACTGGCGCGCAAGCGCGACGCCGGCTTGCTGGCATTCGACCGCGTCGTCATCGAAACGACGGGCCTGGCCAATCCCGGTCCCGTGGCGCAAACCTTCTTTGTCGACGAAGAAGTGGGCAGCCACTACATGCTCGACGCTATCCTCACGGTAGTCGATGCCCGCCATGCCATGAAGCAACTCGATGAATACGAGGAAGCTCAGCGGCAAGTGGGCTTTGCCGACAAGCTGCTGCTGTCGAAAACCGACCTCGTCAGTGAAGAGGACGTGGCCG
Organism: Janthinobacterium sp. BJB446; assembly: GCF_002735655.1. Taxonomy (NCBI): domain Bacteria; kingdom Pseudomonadati; phylum Pseudomonadota; class Betaproteobacteria; order Burkholderiales; family Oxalobacteraceae; genus Janthinobacterium; species Janthinobacterium sp. BJB446. Next base: position 55,088 of record NZ_PDZK01000004.1, read on the forward strand.
CCCTGACGCGCCGCCTGAAGCGCATCAACCCGCGCGCGCCCATCGCCAAGGTCGATTTCGGCCGCGCGCCGCTGGCCGAAGTACTCGACATCCGCGGTTTCAACCTGAATGAAAAGCTGGAACTGGACCCGGATTTCCTCGCGACGGAAACGGCGCACGTGCATGATCACGACAAGGCGCACGACCATGCACACGGACATGAGCACGAGCATGGTCATAAGCACGAGCACAGCGACGCCTGCGCCACCGATTGCGGCCATGCCGACCACCACCATGCGCAGCACAGCGACGATATCGCCGCCTTTGTTTTCAAGAGCACGCAACCGTTCGACAGCGCCAAGCTCGACGAGTTCCTCGGCGGCCTGGTGCAAGTGTATGGCCCGCGCATGCTGCGCTACAAGGGTGTGCTGCTGATGCAGGGCGCCGAGCGCAAGGTGGTCTTCCAGGGCGTGCACCAGCTGATGGGCAGCGACCTGGGCGCCAAATGGGGCGAAAACGAAGTGCGTGGCAGCAAAATGGTATTTATTGGCAAGAATCTACCAAAAGACATTTTTATTCGCGGACTCGAACAATGTTTGGTATAAACTAGCCGGGTTTTGCAAAGTATCCGTTGCAAAGCAGAAACAAAAGGGAAAGTTAAGCACGCTTTCCCGCTGTCCGACACCCATCTTGCTGGCATAAACCAACAAGTAGCCGTTTCTGATCGGCTAGTCAACAAATCGGGATGGCAATATAAGGCAAAGCGTGCCAAAATCAGCGACGAAAACGGCCCATGTCGTTCGCCTGTCATGAAATGCTGGCAAACTGCCGCTGGCCGCATGCCAGGCATGCAACCGATCCACCCAACACGCCTGTTGACGCGCGCATAGCGCGACTGGCATAGAGCGGTAAAAAGTTATCAACATGGCACCTTAGCCGACCGGTAGTCCTGGCTTTCGCCGGCAAGCCAAGGTCGCACGCAGTACAGCGGGACAGCAATGCCAAGCGGAACCTGTACAGTTGCTCGGTATCGCCGCATCAACTGATCAATTTGAAAACTCTGTCGTATCGAAGGTAAGCGAAGTTATGACCAAAACTAATAAATCGACCCCGGCCGCCAACCAAGACATCCCTCTCATCAGCGAAGACCAAATTCGCGCCATGAGTGAAGATGACTACATGAATCCGGCACAACTGGCATTCTTCAAGGCGCGCCTGCAGCAGCTCGAAAAAGATCTGCTGAAAAACGCCGGCGAAACCACGGAACACTTGCGTGAAACCGTGCTCGTACCGGATCCTGCCGACCGTGCCACCATCGAGGAAGAGCATGCGCTGGAACTGCGCACGCGCGACCGCGAGCGCAAATTGCTGAAGAAAGTGCAGCAATCGATCGCCAGCATCGACGCCGGCGACTATGGCTGGTGCGAAGAAACGGGCGAGCCTATCGGCATCCCGCGCCTGATCGCCCGTCCAACCGCCACCCTGTCGCTGGAAGCCCAGCAACGGCGCGAACTGAAGCAAAAACTCTACGGCGACTGATCGCCCCTCCCTTGCGCGGTCGCCCCGGCGGCCACGCGATGGCGAATAAAAAAGCACGCAGCCTTCGGTTGCGTGCTTTTTTTTCGTCCCGCGCCGACTACACTGAAGCAGGCACTGCCGCTTGCAATTGCCTTTTCCATCCCCACTTTTGGGGCATGGGCGCGCAATCGCATGGCCTTGCACGCATCGACACGAATCTTTTGAGGTCACTATGGAACAATTTCACGGCACCACCATCCTCTGCGTCCGGCGCGGCAAGCAGGTCGCCCTGGGCGGCGACGGCCAGGTAACGCTCGGCAACATCGTCATGAAGGGCACGGCCCGCAAAGTGCGTAAGTTGTATCAGGGCAAGGTCCTGGTCGGCTTTGCCGGCGGCACCGCCGACGCCTTCACCCTGCTCGACCGATTTGAAGGCAAGCTGGAAAAACACCAGGGCAACCTGCTGCGCGCCTCCGTCGAACTGGCCAAGGACTGGCGCACCGACCGCGTGCTGCGCCGCCTGGAAGCGATGCTGCTGGTGGCCGACAGCGAGTCGACCCTGGTCATCACGGGCAATGGCGACGTGCTGGAACCGGAAGACGGCATCGGCGCCATCGGCTCGGGCGGCACCTATGCCCAGTCGGCCGCCAAGGCGCTGCAGGAAAACACGGACTTGTCGCCGGCCGACGTGGTCAGGAAATCGCTGACCATCGCCGCCGAGCTGTGCATTTACACCAACATGTCGCACATCATCGAGACCTTGGACTAAACCTCCAAGCGCGCCTGAGCAAAGAATAGAAAGCCAACCATGATCATGAACATGACCCCGGCGGAAATCGTCACCGAACTCGACAAGCACGTGGTAGGCCAGGCCAAGGCCAAGCGCGCCGTCGCCATCGCCCTGCGCAACCGCTGGCGCCGCCAGCAGGTGGCCGAGCCCCTGCGCCATGAAATCACGCCCAAGAACATCCTCATGATCGGCCCCACGGGCGTCGGCAAGACGGAAATCGCGCGCCGCCTGGCCAAGCTGGCCGAGGCGCCGTTCATCAAGATCGAAGCGACCAAATTCACGGAAGTCGGTTATGTGGGGCGCGACGTCGACACCATCATCCGCGACCTGATCGACATCGGCATCAAGCAGACGCGCGCGCTGGAAATGAAGAAAGTGCGCGCACGCGCCGAAGATGCGGCCGAAGACCGCGTGATCGACATCCTCGTGCCGCCGGCGCGCGACTTCGGCTTCACGCCGAATACGGCGGCGGCCGTGGACAGCGGCAGCGGCGACAGCACGCGCCAGACCTTCCGCAAGCGCTTGCGCCAGGGCGAGCTCGATGACAAGGAAATCGAGATCGAGCTGGCCGAGGCGGGTCCGCAGATGGAAATCATGGCGCCGCCGGGCATGGAAGAAATGACGGAGCAGATCAAGTCCATGTTTTCGGGCGTGGGCGGACAGCGCAAGAAGGCGCGCAAGGTCAAGATCCGCGAAGCGTTGAAACTGCTGCTCGAGGAAGAAGCGGCCAAGCTGCTCAACGAGGATGAACTGAAACAGAAGGCGATCCAGAACGTCGAGCAGAACGGCATCGTCTTTTTGGACGAGATCGACAAGATCGCCTCGCGTTCGGAATCGGGCGGCGCCGACGTCTCGCGCGCCGGCGTGCAGCGCGACCTGCTGCCGCTGGTCGAGGGCACGACCGTCAACACCAAGTACGGCATGATCCGCACGGACCACATCCTGTTCATCGCTTCGGGCGCCTTCCACCTGTCGAAGCCGTCGGACCTGATCCCGGAACTGCAGGGACGCTTCCCCATCCGCGTGGAACTGGAATCGCTGTCGATCTCGGACTTCGAGCGCATTTTGACGAGTACCGACGCCTGCCTGACGATGCAGTACGAAGCCTTGCTGGCGACGGAAAACCTCACATTGCAATTCGCGCCGGAAGGCATCACGCGCCTGGCGGAAATCGCCTATGCGGTGAACGAGCGCACGGAAAACATCGGCGCGCGCCGGCTGCACACGGTAATGGAAAAACTGCTGGAAGAAGTGTCGTTTACGGCCAGCGAAAACAGCAGCAGCACGGAAAACCTGCTGGTGATCGATGCCGCGTATGTCAACGAACGCCTGGAAGCGCTGTCGGTCAACGAGGACCTGTCGCGCTACGTGCTGTAGAAAGGAAGGGGGAAACCGATGGCAAACAAGGCATTGGCGACGCGGCAGAAAATGCAGTTCCGCGTCGAACCCTCGCAAAAACCGCGCAACCCGGTCGCCACTGCCGCCCTGCAGCGCACCGCCGGGGCACACGTGAAAACCGTGTCAGGCCAGCGCCAGCAGGAAAAACGCCTGCTGGCGAAATTGCTGCTGAAGGTTGACGTCAAAGACTGATCTGGAAATGTCCATGGCAAGGCGCATGGACGAAGACAGTATGAGCAATACGGCGAGGCCGTGCAACGCCGCCATAGACATTTCAGGCCGCCCGCGGACACCCCGTTCAGGGGCGTCCGCCATCAGGCCACTCTCTGCCGCAGCAGCATCCCCTTAGAAACGGTAGGACGCGCCCAGCGAAAACATGTCGAGCTTGGTCGTTTGCTTGCTGTTGTACTTGACGGGCACGCGGTCCCAGTCGAGGTGCAGCGACCAATTCTTGTTCAGCGCATACGCCGCGCCGATGCCGTAGGTCAGGCCGATCTTGCTCTTCTTGTCCGAACCGCCGCCCAGATAATCGACCTTGCCCTGCGTGTATGCCGCGCCGGCGCGGCCACTCAATGTAAACGCGTCAAACTGGTAACCGAGCACGCCCTGCATGCCGAGGCCCGTGAACTTGCCGCGGCCAGCGCGCTTGCCCGCCTCCGTGTCGAAGCCGGACTTGACCTCGCCGCCCATGTACCCCACCAGCTCAATCGAAGGCAGGGCCACGCCGCCCTGAAACGGCAGCGCGTCGAAACTGTAACCCAGGTAGGCCTTGCCATTGCGCTTGCTGCTTTTGTCGCAATCGCTTTGTCCGGCGATGCAATCGAGGCCGCTGCTGGCGCGAAAGCCATAGCTGGCGCCCGCATAGAACGGACCCGGTGCCGGTTCAGCTGCGACGGCATGCAGGGGGGCGATGGTGGCCAGCGCCAGCAGCGCTGCGGGGAAACGGAAAGATGGGAACATGGATAACCTCTACAAGTGGATGGATTGCCTGGTTGTAGCGCGCTGCGCGAGCCACAAGCGGGAGTGTCATCGCTTTTGCCGAAAAGTACTATCACCTTGTGCAAAGTGCCGTTAACGGCTACATTCGGTACCGTCATCCGCTACCAAACTTGCATAAAGGAACTATCGTGAGTTCACCTGAACTGGTTTTGCGCGTACTGCGCACCCAACTGCGCGCCGCCGGCATCACGTACAAGGTACTGGCCGAACGCATCGGCATGAGCGAATCGAGCGTCAAGCGCATGTTTGGCCAGCACGACATGTCGCTGTCGCGCCTGGCCCTGATCTGCAAGGCTTCGGGCATCGCCATGGAGGACGTGCTGCGCGGCGCGGCCGACATCACGCCCCATGCCGACACGCTCACGCTGGTGCAGGAAAAGTCGCTGGTGGCGCATCCGCGCTTGCTGCTGGTGGCGATCTGCTGCCTCGGCCACTGGAGCCTGGAGCAGGTGGTGGAAACGTATGCGCTGACGCAGGCCGAATGCATCGGCTGCCTGGCCGAGCTGGACCGGCTGGGCTTGATCGAACTCAAGCCGCTGAACCGCTACAGCCTGCGCGTCTCGAACGCCTTCCACTGGCTGGCCGACGGCCCGGTGCAGCAGTATTTCCGCGAACACGTGGTGGCCGATTATTTCAGCGGGCATTTTGACGGCGCCGGCGAAACCCTGATGTGCATCCCGGCGCGCCTGTCACTGTCGAGCGCGCAGGAGCTGGTGCAAAAGATCCGCCAGCTGGCCGAGGAACTGGCGCGCCTGCACCAGAACGACCGGCGCCTTGCGCCTGCCGAGCGCGACGGTTTTACCCTGCTGCTGGGCTTTCGCTCATGGGAATTTGCCGCCTTCACGGCCCTGCGCCGCAGCACGGCGTCCGCCTCGTCCACCGCGCCAGGCGCCGTTTACCAGACCGGTCCCAGGAACAGATAGAAGGTGCTCTCGCCGCCCTTCGACGCGCCCGATGCCACGTACACGGGACCGAAGCGCGTATCGACGGAGATGAAGGCACTGCTGGCCTGCGTGAACTTGCTGGCTTTCCAGCGCTCGCTCTGATCGAAGCCGCCGCCCATTTCCAGCGAAAAACCGGCCCGCACGACGCCGCCCAGAGTGCTGGGCAGGGAACCGATGCGGCGCGCCATGACGAAGCGCGCGAAGGCGATACTGCGTCCTCTCACCGAGTCAAATTCCGTGCCGGACAAGCGCAGGAAACCACCGAGATTGAGCGGCGCTTCGTCACGCTGCGAGCGCGCCCATTCGCCATACACGTGACCGGCCCAGTTGCCGCGGCCAAAGGCCTTCAACCCCGTGATGGACGATTGGCCCAGAGCCGCCTCGCCCACCCCCGTGGTCGTATCGCGCGCCCAGATGGCCTCAAGCAGGACGCCGCGCGTGGGAAAGCCCGGCGAATCGAGCGTATCGGCGCGGAATCGCACGAACTGCGTGGTGCCCAGCGCGCGCGACTCCGGCTGCGTAGGGTCGGCCGGAATCGCCAGCTTGCCCTTGACTTCCGTACGGGCGACGCCGAACTGCAGATCGCCCCAGGTACCGAACTGGCGCCCCAGCACCAATGCAGCTGTCTGGCCGTTATACGCCAGGCGCGCGCTGCGCCGGCCCTTGTCGAACAAATCCATCGCCGACGAAGTGTATTGCAACTGCGGCGCGATATACCACGGGTTGCCGGCGCCCAGCGGCTGCCAGAACTGCACGCCATAGCCGCGCGTATTACCGATCTGCGCCGTGCTGCGCAACTCGCCACCCCAGCTGTTCAGGTTCGAGCGCGCATGCAGCAGCTTCAGGGCGAAATTATTGCTGTCCCTGAAATCGCTGGCCAGTTCCAGGCCCACGCGCAGGCGGTTGCTGGCCCACGGCGCTTCGACCGCCTTGATGGTGACGGCGCGCTGGTCGCCCGCGTCGACCACGTCCGTCTCCACGCGCGCCACGTCGCCGCGGCCATACAGCTTGGCCGCCGCCGCCAGCACATCTTCCTGGCTGACCGCCTGCCCTTCCACCAGGCCCGATTGCGCCTGCAGGATGCGCGGATTGATATCGCCTTCGCTCTCCACGGCCAGGCGCGTGAGCGGCAGGGCCACGTCCAGCAGGGCCGGCGCGGCAAGGCGCAGCTGCTCGCGCGCCGCATACTGTTCCGGCGGCAGGGCCAGCGGCGCCAGGCGGGCGGCCAAGGCCTGCGCCGCCTGCTCGCCGGCGCGCATGGCGCGCGCATAGTTTTCAAAGTCGAGGAAGCTGACGCCCGTCAAATCGGGCGCCACCAGGATATCCTGCGGCCGCAGCTCCTTGAGCGAACGCTGCACGTTCTGCTCCGTGAGAATCTGCAGCATCTGCTGCGCCACGCCGATGGCGCTGCCCAGGTCTTTTTCCGGTGCCAGCGGCGTGCCCACGTTGACGGCGATGATGATGTCGGCGCCCATGGCGCGCGCCATGTCGACGGGCAGGTTGCGTACCAGGCCCCCATCGACCACCAGCCGGTTGTTCACGCGCACGGGCGCAAACACCCCCGGCACGGCCAGCGAGGCGCGCATCGACAGGAACAGGGGCGTGTCGACCAGCTCGACCAGCTCGCCATTGACCAGGTCCGACGCCACCGAACGGAAGGGCAGCGGCAGCTGGCTGGCGGGGCGGTCGCGCATGCCGGCCGGCAGCAGGCGGTTCAAGGCCATTTCCAGCGCCGCATTGCTGGCCGCCGCCGGCGGCGTGGAAATGCCGTTGCGGCTCACACCGAACTCGATGCGCGACGGCAGCAACAAATCTTCCTCGCGGCGGCGGAATGCCAGTTCGTCGCGCGGCGGCCGGTCGGCCACCACGCGCGCCCAGTTGGTCTCGCGCGCCATCTTTTCCAGATCCGCCACGGAAGCGCCGGCCGCATACGCGCCGCCCACCACGCCGCCCATGCTGGTGCCGACCACCATGTCGATCGGCACATGCAGCTCCTGCAGCACTTTCAATACGCCGATATGCGCCAGGCCGCGCGCGCCGCCGCCCGACAGCACCAGCGCGATGCGCGGGCGCGCCGCCACGGTCGCGGGCACGGCCAGGGTGGCAGCGGGGGCAGAGGTAGTGGCGGCGGCGGCGGGGACGTCGGCGGCGGCAGCCGCCGGCAAGGCGCATAGCGCCGCCACGCAGCCCGCCAGGACGGCACGGATCGAGAACATGAAGACTCCTGTAGCGATGGCGGCATGGCGCCATCGGCAAAATACGATAAGAACAGCGTTAATTCGGCGGCGGCACGCTGCTCACTTGCGGCGCCGGCATCATGGTCGCCGGCCGCTGCTGCTCCATCGGCAGCGGCGGCGGCACCAGGTTCGAGACCGGCGCAGGGGCCGCGGCCGGCGTTGGGGTGGCGGACACTTGCCCCGGCAAGGCCAGCGCCTTGTCATCGGCCACCAGGTCGATGCGCTTGCTCACGCCGCCATCGCGCAGCAGCACGTGGCGCGCATGCACTTCCAGCACCGTCACGCCGGGCACCACCTCGGCGCCCTCCGGCAGGGCCACGGAAGGCTTGCCATCGGTCGAGATGATGGCCACGCTGCCGCGGCCATTGCCGGCGGCGACCACGCCCTTGAGCTGGTAATTGCTGGCCGTGGCCACGCTGACCTGGCCGCCAAACAGCGAAGCGCCCGCCTCCACGCTGGCATCCTGCACCACCGGCACGGCGGGCGGGTTGATGGGACGTTGCGGCGCCTTGAACAGCTGCATGGCCCAATAGGCCAGCGATACGGACAGCGCCACGACGGCGAGCAAACTTGTAACTTGAGGCAAACGCTTCATGGCTTCCTTGGATTCTTATCTTACGAGCTGATTGATTTCGATAATCGGCATCAGCACGGCCAGCACGATCAGCAGCACCACCACGCCCATCGCCAGGATCAGGGCCGGCTCCAGCAGGCCGGCAATCGTCAGGGTGCGGCGTTCCAGGTCCTGTTCCTGCGCGCTGGCGGCGCGTTCCAGCATGGCCGGCAGCTCGCCCGTGATTTCACCGGCGCGTATCATGTGGATCAGCATCGGCGGAAAATGCTTTTGCGCCGACAGCGCGCGCGCCAGGCTCACGCCCTCGCGCACGGCGCCGCTGGCTTCCTGCACCAGTTCCTGCATCGCCACGTTGGTGAGCGTGTCGCGGCTGGTGTCGAGCGCGCGCAGGATCGGCACGCCGGAACCCGTGGTGATGGCCAGGGTGCTGGCAAAGCGCGCCGTGTTCAGGCTGCGCTCGAATTTGCCGTACAGGGGCGCCGTCAGCAGCCAGGTATGCCAGCGCCGTTTCAGGGCCGGCTGCTGCAGGGCGCGGCGCCAGGCGAACCAGGCGCCGGCCAGGATCACGGCCACGACGAGGCCATAGTTGCGCACGAAGTCCGACAGCGCCAGCATGATCACGGTGAGCATGGGCAGCTTTTGCTTGGTATTGGCGAACACTGAAACGATCTGCGGCACCACATAGGTGAGCAGGAAGATCACGATGGAAAACGCCACCACCGTGACGATGGCCGGATACGTAAAGGCCAGCTTGACCTTCTGCACCAGCGCGTTGCGCCGCTCGATGTAGTCGGCCAGGCGCGACAGCACGCGCGACAGATGGCCGATCTGCTCGCCCGACGCCACCAGCGCCCGATAGATCTCCGCGAAATCGCGCGGATGGCGCGCCAGCACGTCGGAAAACGCAGCGCCGCCGATCACTTCGGAGCGGATCGAGGCGATCAGGTCGCGCAAATACGGCCGCTCGGCCTGTTCCAGCAGGGCGGAAAACGCCTGCTCCAGCGGCAGGCCCGCTTCCAGCAAACTGGCCAGCTGGCGCGTAAACAGGGCTAGCTCGGTGCTGGACAGGCGCTCGCCAAAGCCGCGCCGTTTGGTGACGCCGGCGGCATCGACCTGCGCGGCGATCGGTTCGACGGCCAGCGGCACCAGGCCTTGCACGCGCAGCTCGGCGCGCGCGGAACGGGGACTGTCGGCATTGAGCACGCCCTTGCGGGTGGCGCCCTGGGCGTCGACGGCTTCATAGCGGAATGCGGGCATGGTGGCGGGCCTAGTCTTTGGTCACGCGCAGCAATTCAGCCTGCGTGGTGGTGCCGTCGCGCAGCCAGCGTTCGCCGTCGTCGCGCATGCTCGTCATGCCATCCTGCAGGGCCACCGTGCGCACTTCCGCTTCCGACGCGCGGTTGTGGATCTGCGCGCGGATCTGCTCCGTCGTGCGCAGCAGCTCGTACACGCCCACGCGGCCCTGGTAGCCCGTCTGGCCGCAATGCTCGCAGCCGACGGCCTGCCAGTATTGCCCGTCGAAGGTCTTGCAGGAGCCGCACAATTTGCGCACCAGGCGCTGCGCCAGCACGCCGAGTAACGACGACGACAGCAGGAACGGTTCGATGCCCATGTCGAGCAAACGCGTGACGGCCGCCGAAGCGTCGTTCGTGTGCAGGGTCGCCAGCACCAGGTGGCCCGTCAAGGATGCCTGCACGGCGATCTGCGCCGTTTCCAGGTCGCGGATCTCGCCGATCATGATCACGTCCGGGTCCTGCCGCAGGATCGCCCGCAGCGCCTTGGCAAACGTCATGTCGATGCGCGGATTGACTTGCGTCTGGCCCACGCCGGCCAGGTCGTACTCGATCGGGTCTTCCACCGTCAGGATGTTCGTCGTGGTGGCGTTGAGCATCGACAGCGCCGCGTACAAGGTCGTCGTCTTGCCCGAGCCGGTGGGGCCCGTGACCAGCACGATGCCGTGCGGCTGCGTGATCAGGCCATCGAACTGCCCCAGCATGGGCGCGCTCATGCCCAGGTGCTGCAGGTCGAGGCGCCCCGCCTCCTTGTCCAGCAAACGCAGCACTGCCCGTTCGCCATGCCCGGTAGGCAGGGTCGAGACGCGCACGTCGACGGGCTTGCCGCCCACGCGCAGGGTGATGCGGCCATCCTGCGGCAAGCGCTTTTCCGCGATGTCGAGCTGCGCCATGATCTTGATGCGCGAGATCAGCGAACCGTGGATGGCCTTACGGGGGCGCACCACGTCGCGCAGGCTGCCGTCGATGCGGAAGCGCACGACGGAGGTCTGCTCGAACGGCTCGATGTGGATGTCGGACGCGCCTTCGCGCAGCGCTTGCGTGAGCAGCGCGTTGATCATGCGGATGACGGGCGCGTCGTCGGACGATTCGAGCAAATCCTCGATGGCCGGCACGTCCTGCAGCAGCTTGGTCAAATCCAGGTCGGCGTCGAATTCATCGGCCATCTGCGACGCATCGCCGCCGCCGCCCGCGTAGGCGCCGGCAATGGCCGCATCGAGTTCGGCGCGCGGCAGCACCGTCAACTGGATCTGGCCGAAACGGCGCGATACTTCGGCAATCGCCGCCGGCGCCGTCGATGCGGCCACCAGCACGTCGACGGGTGCGCCGTCGACGGCACCGGGCCGGGCCAGCAAGCCGAAATCGCGTGCGTAGGCGTAGGGAAGCAGATTACTCATGGCTGTCCCATCACTTCTGCGGCTGCGGCAGCTGTTGCGGCTGCTGCTGGTATTGCTGCAGCAGCGACTGCGGCGGCGTGGCCGCGTTGGCCGGCGCGCCTGGCGGCGGTGTCGGCGCTGGCGGCACGGGACGCGTCACCATGTTGCCGCCCACCGGCTGGCCATCCTGCAAGGCCGGCAGCACAGGCGTGCCCAGGTCTTTCAGCATCAAATTGCCTGACGCCGGCACGGCGGCCGTCTCGGCCGAACGCATGTAGTCGTAGCGGTCGGCCGCCAGGCTGCCGCTCTGCTCCTTGTTGCGCACGATGACAGGGCGCAGGAAGATCATCAGATTGGTTTTCTTGCGCTCGCGCGTCTGGTACTTGAACAGGTTGCCGATCAGGGGAATGTCGCCCAGGCCGCGCACTTTTTCCGCATTGTCGCCCGTGCTGTCCTCGATCAGGCCGCCGAGCACGATGATCTGGCCATCGTCGGCCAGCACATTGTTTTCGATCACGCGGTTGTTGATGGTGATGCCGCTGACGGCCGTCGATGTGGATTTGTCCACGCTCGACGTTTCGTGATAGATGCCCAGCTTGATGGTGCCGCCTTCGGAAATCTGCGGACGCACCTTCAGGGTCAGGCCCACTTCCTTGCGGTCGATGGTCTGGAACGGATTCGTGTTCGTGCCGGCCGTGCTCGTGTACTGGCCCGTCAGGATAGGCACGTTCTGGCCCACCTTGATGGTGGCCAGCTCGTTGTCCAGGGTGATCAGGTTCGGCGTCGACAGGATATTCGCGTTGCCGTCCGATTCCAGCGCATGCGCCACGGCGCCCAGGCCCAGCGCGCCGTTGATCTGCTTGAAGATGCCCAGGGTCAGTCCGCCCGTCGGCAGCACCTTGCCGCCGCCCAGCGCCAGCTTGGCGATATTGTTGTCGGTGCCGCCGGCGAACGACTGCAGCGCGCCCACGCGGTAGCTGCTGTTGCTGTCGCCGGAAAGCCCCAGCCACTGCACGCCGAATTCGGAGGCCTTGGCCGACGTCACTTCGACGATCAGCGCCTCGATGTAGACCTGGGCGCGGCGCACGTCGAGCTGGTCGATCACGGCGCGCAGGTTGCGGTAGACAGCCTCGTTGCAGGTCAGGATCAGGGTGTTGGTGGAAGCGTCGGCCTGGATGAAGCCGGCCGCGCCGCCCGACGACAGCTGCTGCGGCCCGTTGCTCAGCGAAGCGCCGCCCGAGGTGCCGCTTTGCGTATTGCCGCCCAGGCCAGTGCTGTTCATGCCGCTGCCCTGGTTATTCTGGTTATTCGTATTCAGGCTGTTGCTGGTCGGCTGCTGCGCCGAGGCGGCCGTGCCGTCCGACGTCACGACCGAGCGCAGGGTTTGCGCCAGCTTGGTGGCGTCCGCATTTTTGAGGTACACCACGTGCACATTGCCCAGCTGCGTGGTGGGCTGGTCCAGCTTCGAGATCAGCGACTTGGCCAGGTTGGCGCGCGCCGCCGACGGTGCGCGCAGCACCAGCGAATTGGTGCGCGGATCGGCCAGCACGGAGACCTTGCCCGCATCGGCCCCTGCAGCGCCGCCCGCATTCCCGCCTTCCATCAGTTTGTTCACCATCGAGGCCAGGTCGGACGCGATGGCATAGCGCACGGGGATCACGTCCAGGTCCGTCGAGGCGGGCACGTCGAGCGCGGCGATGATCTTCGCCAGGCGCTTGAGGTTATCCGCATAATCGGTGATCACCAGCGAGTTGTTGCCCGGGTTGGCGTTGATCGTGTTGTTCGGCGAAATCAAAGGGCGCAGCACGGCCAGCAGGTTGGCCGACGATTCGTAGTTCAGGTAAAACACCTGGGTGGCGATCTGGTCGCCCTTCACCTGGCTGGCGCCGTTGCCCACCTGGGTCGGCACGGATTGCAGCTTGGCGTCCGCTTCCGGCACCACTTTCGCATAGCCGTCGCCGGAGACCACCGCATAGCCTTGCAGGCGCAAGGCCGATGCCAGCAGGGCGAAGGCCTGCGTCTTGCTGATCGATTTTTCCGACACCAGCGTGATCGTGCCCTTGACGCGCGGGTCGATGACGAAATTGATGTTGGTGTAATGGCCCACCGCCTTGATCACGGACTCGATGTCGGCGCCGACAAAATTGAGCGCCGCTTCGTCGCCGGGCGCGGCCCAGACGGGCGCCGGCATGCCGGCCACGGAACAGCACAGCAAGGCGGCGGCCGACAGGCGGCGCAGCGAGAAGGTGGATTTATTTGGGCTCACGGATGGTTTTTTCATTGTCTGAACTCTAAGGCGATGATGTTTTTTTCGCTATTGCTACGGCGCTGTCCCAGCAAATTCAACAAACTCGCCAAGGTCTCTTCATATCCTGCTGCGGCCTGGGCCTGGCCGGAAAACTGCATGCGCCCCTGTTGCAGGCTGCCGCTGCCGTCGAGCAGCAGCGGTCCCCTGATGGAGCGCAAGGTCAATGCCGCCTGCTGCCCCTGCCAATCGAAATCAAGCTCATAACTGCCCAGCGGACGCAAGGACGACAGGCGCGACGCCATGTCCGTCATTTGCAAGGTCGTGCGGCCGACGGCGGAAAACTGCTGTTTTTCCAGTGCCAGCTGCAGGGTGCTCCACGACAGGCGCATGCTGCCCGTCGGCGCCACGGTATTCAAAGGTGCCCCCAGGCCGCCCAGGCCATCGGCCGGCAGCAGCAGGGCCGCCGGGCTGACCTGCCAGTGCGACCATGAACCGCGCAGGTTCACCGCCTGCGACAGCGCCTGCGCATTCTGCAATTCCACATCCACCGATCCCCACAGCACGGATGGCGAAATGCGCCAGCTGAAGCGCCCCGGCAGCAGCGGCGTCACGGCGCCATTCGCGCTGGCCGCCCCGCCGATAAAGGCCGAGCCGCGCCACAGGGTACCTTGCGCATCGCCCAAGGTCAAACGTCCGCCCGTCTGCTTTTCCACGATACTGGCCACCCAGCCGGCCGGGAAAAACACCAGCAGGGTGACGCAGACGCTGACGATGATGGCCAGCAGCCAGGCAAGCAAGCGCATCATCGCGCCGCGCCCGGGCTCTGGTGCAGGGTCAGGCTGGCATCGACCAGTCCCGCCTTGCCCTGCGCCGTGATCTTCGCTTCCTGCACCGCCACGCGGCCTTCGCGGCGCAAGCCGTCCAGCCACAGCATGACGCTGGCAAATGGCACGCCATTCAGCTGCACGCGCGCGTACTCTCCCGTCAGCGACAGCGATTGCGGCGACAGGCCGCGCGCTTTCAGCGAGGCGTCAATGCTGTCACGGCTCATGGGGGCCACCTGCACAGGCGCCTGGCGCGCCAGGTCGCCCGCCTCACGCGCCAGCGCCTGCAGCTGGGCCGCATTCTGGCGCAGCTCGGGCAAGCTCTTTTGCAAGGCGATGCGGCCCGTCCAGGCCGGCTCGAAGAATACGGCGTAGACGAGGGCCAGCCCCGCCACCACGCCGCCGATGCTCAAGAGCTTGCGCTCCTGCTGCGTGCGCTCGGCCCAGAAGGCCTGCACGGCCTGCTGCTGCCCCGCCCACGCGGCGCGCGCCTTGTTGACTGCTGCACTCATGCTTTTGCTCCCGTGGCCGGCGTGATCTTCCACACGCCCGGCGCCGTTTCATTCAAGGCCAGCTTGCGCGCGGCCAGGCCATCGCGCACCTGCGCCTGGGCGCTGGCGTCGACCATGTCCGGCTTCAGCCTGACGATCAGGCTGCGCTCGCGGTATTCCAGCGACGCCACCACGCCGCGTCCGGCCAGGCCGCCCAGCGCTTCGCCCAGCGCCGCGCTCATGCTGGTGAAGTCATCCATGCTGGCTTGCCCGCCCTGCAGGCGGGCAGCGGCGATATTGCGCCGCATCTGCTCCGCTTCCAGGCCATACACGGGCGCTTCGTTCGGATACGCGGCCTTGAAGGTTTGCTGCATCGAGGTGCGCACGGTGGCGGCCTCGCGCTTCAGCCGCATCCATTCGATATTCATGCCGGCCAGGTTGACGATCACGGCCAGCAGCGCCAGGCGCAGCGGCCAGCGCCAGCGGCGCCATTCGGTGGCCGATCCCGTCGCCGTGCCCAGGGCGGCGGCCAGGTCAAGTCCCGCATTTTTGGCGCCGGCGATCCAGTGCGCCCAATGGTCAAGCTCCACCGTCACGCCATCCATGCCGGCAGCGAGCTGCTGATACTGCGCCAGCTCGGCCTGCGCCACATAGACCGTCAGGGGCACGTCGCCGGCAAACGCGCGCGTCGTCAGCAGCGCCTGCTGCGGCTGGGCTGGCAAGACCAGGCCCAGGCCCTCCTGCGGCGCCTGGCGCAAGGCCAGTTCCAGGCCGTCGCCGCTTGCCTGCAGGGCGGCCGTCACGCTGCCCGGCTGCAAAGGCAGGCACAGCTGCGACGGCAGCAGCGCCACCTTGCGCGCGCCCTGCGCCAGCAAGGCCTTCACCAGTACCTCGGCCCAGGCGCGCTGCGCCACGGCCACCGTGCGCATGCCGGCAGCATCGGGCGCGCCGGCGGCCAGCAGGCAATCCTGGGTGTCGCCAAGGATGTGTTCTTCCACCAGGCCGGGCAAGGCCGCGCGCAAGCGGGCGCCGGCCAGCGGCGGCGTTTTCAGGCGCAGCAGGGTCACGTCGGCCCCGGCCAGCAGCAGCACCACCTGCTTCGCGCCGGCAATCAGCTGGCCCAGGCTGCCCAGCGGCGCGCTGCCTTGCTGCAGCAGGGCGCCGCCGTCGCCGGCCAGCACGAAGGAGCAGGCAGGCGCGCTGTCGGTGGACGCCTTGGCCGGGTGACGGATATACAATATTGTCAAAGTGACTCGCTTTCAGCTGTTAATTTTCCCGCAGCCAGACCAGGCTGGTGGTGCGCTGCGGATCCGTTTTTCGATTGATGAGCGCCACGGCATCCAGGGCGGCACGGTCCAGCCGCACGCGGATGACGGTGAGGAAATAGCGGCTCTTCACATCGAGTTCCACGCCTTCAATCAGTTCAGCATTAATATTATTCTGGAAATTTGCTTTATCGACAAACTTTTTGCGCGGATTGCTCAAGGTCAGGGCGCTGGCCTCGGACAGCGACATCATCGTCACGGCCGCCAACACCTCGGCCGGCGCCGTATTCACGTTGACTCCCGTGATCTCCGGCAAGATGATGACGACATCGCGCAGCTGCTCGACCATCTGCGGCGTATAGCCGGGCACGGCCAGCAAATCCTCGACCTGCGTGAAGGCCACCGGCTCGCTGCCGCCGCCTGTGGCAGGCGTGGCAACGGGCGTCTTGCCATCGGCGCCGCTGTCGGCAGTGCGTGGTTTCGGCCGCGCGCGCAGCACGGCGTCGGCCGTCGCTTGCGCCAGGCCGCTGTCGAGCTTCATGTTGGCCAACAGGCGCTGGTAGGCCAGCACCTGTTTCGGATTGATGCTGCCCGTGGCGTCGACCAGGTTGGTGATATTGAAGCGCGCCTGCGCATCGAGCGCGCGGCCCGAGACGGTGGCGTCGAATTTTTCCGTGTCGACCTTTTCACGGTCCACATAATCGTCGAGCCGCGCTTCCTCGATGGGCGTGGCCCACACGCCGTCGGCGGCCGTCAGCATGGGATTGTCCTGGCGCAGCCAGAAGCGGGCAAAGTCGACCATGCCGCGCATGGCCCACTGCGTCTGCAGGCGCAAACGCTGGTTTTCCATCGAACGCACCTGCACCTGTTGTTGCCAGAACAGGCTGGCGACGACGGTAATCGCCAGCGCCGTCAGCAGCAAGGCCGTGATGACGGCCACGCCGCGCTGGCGCGAAGGGCGCGTAAACGGCTTCATCCCGGCCCCAGTAAAAAGACTTTGGACAGGCCCGCGTCCTGGCCCGGCATCTGCAAGGTCACTTCCAGGCCCGGCACCTGCTTGGAGATGGTGGCGCCCGCCGTCAGCACGTTCCAGGCGCCATTGCTCCAGCCGCGCATGACCATGCTGTCGACACCCTGCATCAGGGCCACGTCGGCGCTGGAGGTATCCGTATCGTCGCGCGCGGCCTGCCACAAGGTGTCGAGTACGGCCAGGTCGCGCGTGCCGTTCGACTCGCGCCGCGTCAGCACGCCGCCGCGCAGGCGGTAAGTGACCACTTGCAACTGTTGCGGTTCCTGTTCCGATGCGGCCAGGCGCACGAGGGTCAGGCGGTCATTTTCCGCCGACAGGTTGATGCGGCCATTGAGCAAACTCGTGCTCAAGCCGGCGCCGGCCAGGTGGTCGCAATCGCTCTGCATCTGGGCAAACGCCAGCTGCATGCCGCGCGCCTGCTCCAGCTGGCTGGTCAGCACTTCGCGCGAGCGCATGATGCTGTCCAGGCCGCGCCAGCCCAGCACGGCGACCATGGCCAGGATGCCGATCGCCACGAGCAGCTCGATCAGGGTGAAACCGCCAGCAGGAACAGTGCGGCGCGCCATCAGTCGTTAAAGGAAAGTAACACCAGGCGCACGATGCGCCGGGCCGGATATTGCGCGTCATACACGTTGACGCGCACTTGCCGGATGCGGGGATTCGGCGTGGCCACCACTTCTTCTTCACAGATCAGTTTCAGGTCGCCCTGCGGGCAGTCGACCGTGCGCTTGCCCGTCTGCGGGAACGTCTTCGCCAGGCGCAAGCGCACCAGGTGGTTTTCCGCCGACCAGGTGGCCATCATGGCGCTGCGCAAGCCATCGCTGTTCTGCGTCAGGCTGCCGACGGCGCGCAGCGAGGCGCCCAGGGCCGTGCCGACAATGACGAGGGCGACCAGCACTTCCAGCAAAGTGAAGCCGCGCTGGCGGCCATGACGTGGGAGCCGCATCATTGCTCGACCGTGAAGTGGCCGATGCCGTCGGCGCGAATGGCCACGCTGCGTTCGCCGCTGGCCAGGGTCAGCACGAAAGGCTTGTCGACCGGTTCGCGGCCGAAGATGATGCGCAAAGGCTGGGCCACGCTGTTCGACGGCTGCACGCTGAGCAGCATGGGCGTATTGGCAAACGCCCGCTCGCGCAGCAAATCGTCCTGCGTCACGGGTTGCCACAGCTTTTCATTGAGGACCAGGAAACGGTATTGATTTTCGTCAGCCTCGAACGCCACCTGCCGGCTGCGCACGATGGCTTCATCGCGCGCCAATTGCAGCAGCAGCGCGATGCGCTCGGCTTCCTTCTGCAGCGCTTGCTGGCCATTCGGCATGGCGTTCAGCGACACCAGGCCCAGGGTGACGCCAATGATGACCATCACCACCAGCAGCTCGATCAGCGTGAAGCCGCTGGCGCGGGGCCGGGGCAGTGCACGGCCGGTGGTCATGGCAGGCATGCAATGGAAAACTTACAGTTCCCAGGAGCCGATATCGGCATCGTCGCCGCTACCGCCAGGCTGGCCGTCGGCGCCCAGCGAAATGATGTCGACTTCGCCTTTCACGCCCGGCGACAAGAACTGGTACGGGTTGCCCCATGGATCCTTCGGCATCTTTTCCAGGTAACCGCCCGCTTTCCAGCCATTCGCGGCCGGTCCCGTGGTCGGTTTTTCGATCAGCGCCTGCAAGCCCTGTTCGGTGGTCGGGTAGCGCTGGTTATCCAGGCGATACAGTTTCAAAGCTTGCATCACGGTGGCGATATCGACCTTCGCCGCCGCCACTTTCGACTCGCCCGTGCGGGCGATCAGCTTGGGCACCACCAGCGACGCGAGGATACCCATGATCACCACCACGACCATGATTTCGATCAAAGTGAAGCCGCGCGCGCGGCGCTGGCGTATCGAACGGTTTGCTGCGTTTTGCATAAGAAAGAGAGAAGAAGGTGAGTAATGAGTGCAGAGTATAAAGCGGAAATATGACAAAGCCTGTCATATAGGGAAAAATTTCTGCGGGGGCTGTCAGGCCGGCAAGACCACTTCGCCGCAAACGGCGCAGCCGGGGTCGCGCGCGACGCGCATGCTGCTCCATTCCATGTGCAAACCGTCGAGCAGCAGCAGCCGTCCGGCCAAGGACTCTCCCACGCCCATGATCAGTTTCAGCGCTTCGGCCGCCTGCATGGCGCCCACCACGCCCACCAGCGGCGCGAACACGCCCATGGTCGAGCATGCCTCGTCCGTGAACTGCTGCTCCTGCGGAAACAGGCAGGAATAACATGGCTGCGTGCCCGTGCGCGGGTCGAACACGCTCACTTGTCCGTCGAAACGGATCACGGCGCCCGACACCAGCGGTACCCTGGCCGCCACGCAGGCGCGGTTGACGGCGTGGCGCGTGGCGAAGTTGTCGGTGCAGTCGAGCACCACCGTACTGGATAAGACCAGTTCGGCCAGTCGCGCACCGTCGAGGCGCTCCTGCAAGGCGATGATGTCGATCTCGGGATTGATACCGGTCAAGGTTTCGCGCGCCGACAGCACTTTCGGCTGGCCCACGCGGGCCGTCGTGTGGGCGATCTGGCGCTGCAGATTGGTCAGGTCGACCGTGTCGTCATCGACGAGGGTCAGCTTGCCGACGCCGCTGGCCGCCAGGTACATGGCCGCTGGCGAGCCGAGCCCGCCCGCGCCGATCACCAGCACATGCGCATCGAGCAAGGCTTGCTGGCCTTCGATGCCGATTTCGTCTAACAGGATGTGGCGCGAGTAGCGCAGCAGCTGATGGTCGTTCATGGCGGCGACTACGGTTTCCGTACAGGAGTCTTCTTGTCATCGGCCTTGATGTCGGAAGCAATTTCCGGCTTGGCGCCGATCTTCTCCGCCTTCGGGTCCACCTTGGCCAGCTGCACCGGCAAGCCCTGGAAGTGGTTCAAGGCTTGCTGCAGCTGGAAATCGTCCTTGGCGCCGTACTCCAGCGGCTTGCGCTTTTTCGCCGTGGCGATCAGGCGCTGCTCTTCTTCCAGCTGATCCTGCATCCCTTCCATCGTCGGCTTGGCCGCTTCCGGCTTGCCATCGTTGCTGCTCAAGTGTTTTTCCAGGTCCGCCTCGCGGATGCGCAGGCTGTTCCAGCCATCGCCCTCGGCCGTTTCATCGACCAGCAAGTCGGGTACGATGCCGCGCGCCTGGATGGCCCGGCCTTTCGGCGTGTAATAGCGGGCCGTCGTCAGCTTGACGGCCGTGTCGGCCGTGATCTGGCGCAAGGTTTGCACGGAACCCTTGCCGAACGTTTGCGTGCCGATGACGGTGGCGCGCTGGTAATCCTGCAAGGCGCCGGCGACGATTTCCGACGCGGAAGCGGAACCGGCATTGACCAGCACCACCAGCGGCACGGTTTTCAGCGCGGCCGGCAGCTTGGCCAGCGGGTCGGCCTTGACGCCCGGTGCGGCATAGAATTCGCGGCGGCCATAAAACACCTGTTTCGACTCGGGCAACTGGCCCTTGGTGGAAACGATCACGGAATTGCCCGGAAGAAACGCTGTCGCCACGCCGATGGCGCCCGGCACGACGCCACCGGGATCGTTGCGCAAGTCCAGCACCAGGCCCTTGAGCTTGGGGTCTTGCGCATACAGCGCGTTGATCTTTTTGACCATGTCATCGACGGTCGGTTCCTGGAACTGGGCGATGCGCAGCCAGGCATAGCCGGGCGCGACCATCTTGGCCTTCACGCTTTGCACGCGGATTTCCTCGCGCACGATGGGGAACACCAGCGGCTTGCTTTCGCCCTTGCGCGACATCGTCAGCACCAGCTTGCTGCCGGGCTGGCCGCGCATCTTCTTGATGACTTCTTCCAGCTGCAAGCCTTTCAGCGGGATATTGTCGAGGCGGGTGATCAGGTCGCCCGCCAGGATGCCGGCCTTGGCGGCAGGGCTGTCCTCGATGGGCGAAACGACTTTCACGTAGCCGTCTTCCATGCTCACTTCGATGCCGATGCCGACAAACTTGCCCTGCACGCTTTCGCGCATTTCCTTGAAGGCATTCTTATCGAGATAGACAGAATGCGGGTCCAGCGACGACACCATGCCGGAAATGGCTTCCGTCAAGAGTTTCTTGTCTTCCACCTTCTCGACGTAATCGGTCTTGATCAGGCCAAAGACGTCGGACAGCTGGCGCAACTCGTCGAGCGGCAGCGGGGCATTCGTGATTTTCTGCGCCACGGCCGGGAACTGCAGCGACATGCCGATGCCGGCCAATACGCCCAGACCGATCAGGCCGATACTTTTGACTTTGATACCCATGTATTCTTCGCAATCTACAAATTCGCTGCCGCAGCAATGGTGGGAACTTAAAACTTCACCCAGGTGGCTGGATCGAAGGCGCGGCCCTGATGACGCAGTTCAAAGTATAGCCCTGATTCCTCGTTGCCGCCGCTGTTGCCCGCGCTGGCAATGGCGTCGCCGCCCTTGACGGCGTCGCCCACGCGTTTCAGCAGCGATTGGTTATTGCCATAAATACTCATGTACTGGCCGCCATGGTCGACGATGATCAAATTGCCGAAACCGCGCAGCCAGTCGGAAAACACGACACGGCCGCCGGCGATGGCGTGGATCTCGCTGCCTTCGCCCGTGCGGATGAACACGCCCTTCCAGCTGGGGCCGTCACCGCGCTTGCTGCCGAAACGGGCGGCGATCTTGCCCGCCACGGGGGCGCGCAGCTGCCCTTTCAGGCTGGCAAAGGCGCCGGCTGGCGCGGCCGGTCCCAGGCTTGGGCGTTCCGGCTCCGGTTCCGGCTTCGGTTCGGGTTTCGGCGTCACCTTCGCCACTTGCGGCGGTTCGTCGTCGTCGATCGGTTCCAGTTTCACGGGCGGTGGTGGCGGCGTTTGCGGCTTGATCTTGCCCGACTTGTTTTGTTGCTCTTTCGCAATTCGTTCGCGTTCAGCCTGCGCCTGGGCGGCCTTGGCGCGCGCGGCCAGCAAGCGTTCGCGTTTTTCCGCCGCGATCTTGGCGTCGGCGGCTGCCTTGGCGGCGGCCCGTTGCTCGGCCAGCAATTGCTGGCGTTTCTTTTCCGCTGCGGCAGCGGCGGCCTGCTCTTCGATCAGTTTTGCCAGCTTGTCGACCAGGTTGCCCATGCGCTGTTCGTCGCGCTCGACATTGCCCACTTCCTTGCGCTGCGCCACCAGGCGCTGAGACAAGCTCGTCAGCAAGGCGGCGCGGCGCGCCTTCTCCTGCACCAGCAGGGCTTTCTGGTCGCGCTCTTCCTGCGCGATTTCTTCCAGTTCATCCTTGGCGTTCTGCACATCCGCCTGGTTTTTCTCCACGGCCAGCAAGTTAGCACGCAAGGCTTCCAGCAGGCGCGCCTGCGCCTGCGACACGTACGCCATCAATTGCAAGTCGCGGTTGATGCGGTTGGGGTTGTCGCCCGACAAGAGCAGCTTGATGCGGTCTTCGTTGCCGGCGACATATTGTTCACGCAGCAACTTGGACAGCTGCGTCTTTTGTTTTTCGACGGTGGCCGTCAATTGCTGGTGCTCTTGCCCCAGCGCATTGAGTTTCACGCCCGTCTCGCTTTGCTCCTGCGCCAGGTCGCGCAAGGCGCGGTTGGCGTTGGAAATGGCTTCTTCCGACTCGGCCAGGGTATCGGCCGCGTCATCCTTGGCGCTTTCCGTGCGGCTGATGTCGCGCTTGAGCGCCGTCAGCTTTTGTTGCAATCCAGCACGTTGTGCTTCCGCGGCCGCCTTCTGCTTGCTGCGTTCGGTGGGCTTGGCGCCCTGCGCGGCACCGCTGGAAAGCAGCAGCGCCAGGCACAGCATGGCACCGGCGCGCCACGCCGGCAGGGGTCGTTCAGCAGAGGGGGCGATGGCTGTGCCGCGGAAGAAAGACAACAAAATTACTTGGCCTTCCCTTGGTTCGCCACGGCCGCTTGCGCTGCCGCAATCGCTGCCGGGTCGCCCAGGTAGTAATGACGGATCGGTTTCAGGTCGGCGTCCAGTTCATACACGAGCGGCTGGCCGTTCGGGATGTTCAGGCCGACGATGTCGCTGTCGCTGATGCCATCGAGCATCTTGATCAGCGCGCGCAGGCTGTTGCCATGGGCCGAAATGATGATTTTCTTGCCGGCGCGGATGGCCGAAGCGATTTCTTCATCCCAGGCCGGCATCACGCGCGCCACGGTGTCTTTCAGGCATTCGGTCAGCGGAATCGACGCTTTCGGCAAGCCCGCGTAGCGCGGATCGTTGAACGAGGCGCGGTCGTCGTTCGCTTCCAACGGCGGCGGCGGGGTGTCGTAGCTGCGGCGCCACACCAATACTTGCTCGTCGCCATACTTGGCAGCCGTCTCGCCCTTGTCCAGGCCTTGCAAGGCACCGTAGTGGCGCTCGTTCAAGCGCCAGTCGTTCTTGATCGGCAAATACATCATGTCCATCTCGTCGAGCGCCAGCCACAGGGTGCGGATGGCGCGCTTCAGGACGGAAGTGTAGGCCACGTCGAACGTAAAACCTTCCTGCTTGAGGATCTGGCCGGCGGCCTTGGCTTCGTTGACGCCCTTTTCCGTCAGATCGACGTCGGTCCAGCCGGTGAAGCGGTTATCGAGGTTCCAGGTGGACTCGCCGTGACGCATGAAAACGATTTTGTACATAGTTCTATCTTCTCAAGGGGTTCAAATCAAAAAAGCAAAACGTAAAAAGACCTCGTCCAGCTTCTATTTTATAATGCGCGGATTGACTTAAACCATTGGACCCTACGTGAAATTCATTATCGACCACATTTTTCTGTTTGCCATCGTCATTATTTCCGGCGGCGCCCTCCTCTGGCCACTGCTGTCGATGCGCGGCAAGCGCGCGACCGTGCTGGAAGTCACGCAACTGATCAACCGCGGCAAAACCATCATCGTCGACGTGCGCAGCGCGGAAGAATTCGCCACGGGCCACTTGCCTGAGGCAAAAAATATTCCGCTGCCGGAACTGGCAAAACGCATGGGCGAGCTGGAAAAATTCAAAACGCGCCCCATTGTAGTGGTTTGCCAGAAAGGTTCGCGTTCGGCAACCGCCGTCGGCCTGCTGGGCAAAGCCGGTTTCGCTGAGGCAACGAGCCTGGAAGGCGGCCTCGACGAATGGAAAAAGCAGGGTTTGCCATTGAAAACCTTGTCGCTGGCGAAATAAACCAGCCTTAACTGAAGGAATCATCATGACCGTACCTGTTATTGTTTACAGCACCGCCGTGTGCCCGTATTGCGTGCGCGCCGAGCGCCTGTTGGAAGCCAAGGGCGTCGCCGTGCAAAAGATCCGCGTCGACCTCGACCCGGAAGAGCGCATCAAGATGATGGAACGCACGGGCCGCCGCACGGTGCCGCAGATCTATGTGGGCGATACCCACGTGGGCGGATTCGACGATTTGTATGCGCTCGATCAAGCCGGCAAGCTGGACCCCTTGTTAAATGGCACGGCAGCCTGATATAAAGCGGGTTCGAGAAATTGCTTGGTTTTTTGTCGTATTGTTTTGATACAATTGCCCTCGCACCTGATCTGGCCGCGCCTACCCGGCGCGGTTTGAATACCGCAAGCACCATATTTGAACGGTGTGCCGTTCTTGTCCTTTACAACGAAAGCGTTCCATGTCTGACGAAAATCTGCAACCAGTCTTCCAAATCCAACGCGTCTACCTGAAAGACATGTCGCTGGAACAACCAAATTCCCCAGCTATTTTCCTGGAACAAGAAGCACCAGCGATCGAAGTAGCTCTGGACGTGGGCGCTGCGCCTCTGGCCGACGGCATCTTCGAAGCCACCGTGACCATCACCGTGACCGCCAAAGTCGGCGAAAAAGTCGCTTTCCTGGTTGAAGGCAAGCAAGCCGGTATCTTCGAAGCACGCAACATTCCTGCTGATCAACTCGAT
The DNA here is from genome assembly GCF_002735655.1 of Janthinobacterium sp. BJB446. Taxonomy (NCBI): domain Bacteria; kingdom Pseudomonadati; phylum Pseudomonadota; class Betaproteobacteria; order Burkholderiales; family Oxalobacteraceae; genus Janthinobacterium; species Janthinobacterium sp. BJB446. The sequence goes on from NZ_PDZK01000004.1 coordinate 79,907, forward strand.
CCGCTGCTGGGAATCGGCTGCCCGAACATCATCTACCCTTACCTGCGCGCCAACATCGCCGACGTGATCACCCGTGCCGGCTTCCCGCCAGTGCACCTGGCCGAGATCAACTTCGAAGTGTTCTACCAACAACGTCTGCAAGCTATTGCTGACGCCGCTGCCGCAGCTCCAGCAGCCAGCGAAACGCACTAAGCTCTTGCAAGACCCCGCCGGCCGTCAAGGCTGGCCTGACACGGCGGCCTGGCCGCCGTGTTTCGTTAAGGTTCAAAAATATCATGTTGAAAAGTGCGCTCTTGAGCAAGTTCCGCTGGGTGGCCGGCGCCGTACTGCTGCTGGCGACCGCCGCCAGCCATGCCGTCGATTTCAAAACGGTGGGCGCGGCTCCCGTGATCCTGTACGACGCGCCATCCTCCAAGGGCGGCAAGCTGTACGTGGCGCCACGCGGCATGCCGCTGGAAGTCGTGCTCAGCTATGGCGAATGGGTCAAGGTGCGCGACGCCAGCGGCGAAATGGCCTGGACGGAAGCCAAGGGCCTGTCGGCCAAGCGCAACCTCGTGGCACGCGCCGCGAACCTCAAGGTTCGCGCCAGCCCCGACGACACCGCCTCCGCCATCATCCTCGTCGACAAGGGCGTGCTGCTGGAAATGAGCGAGCAACCGACCTCCGGCTGGGTCAAGGTGCGCCACAAGGATGGCCAGAGCGGCTACGTCAAGACCAGCGAAGTGTGGGGCATGTAAGCACCGCACCCGTTCCCCCTGCCCCATTGAGGTTGCATGCAAGTTTCTCCTGAAGTCACTCCCGATATCATTCCCACCGCCCGCAAGATCACCATCCTGGGCGCTGGCGCCTGGGGCACGGCCGTGGCGATGGCCCTGGCCGGCCGCCACGACGTGCTGCTGTGGGGCCGCAATGGCGAAGCCATGGCCGCCATGGCCGCCAGCGGTGAAAACAGCTATTTGCCCGGCTTCCCCTTGCCGCCGCAACTGCGCATCGGCGCCGATTTCGACGCCGCCGTCGCGCATGCCGGTGGCGAACACGGCATCCTGATCGCCGCCTGCCCCGTGGCAGGCTTGCGGCCCATGCTGCATCAATTGAAAGACAAGGCCATCGGCAACCTGGTGTGGCTCTGCAAAGGGTTTGAAGGCGGCACGGGCTTGCTGCCGCACCAGATCGTGCAGGAAGTGCTGGGCGACAATATTCCCGGCGGCGCCCTGTCCGGCCCTTCGTTCGCGCAGGAAGTGGCGCGCGGCTTGCCGTGCGCGCTGACCATCGCCTCGCACAGCGCCGCCTTGCGCGGCGCCGTCGTCTCGGCCTTGCATGGCGGCACCATCCGCGTGTATGCGAGCGAAGACCTGGTGGGCGTGGAAGTGGGCGGCGCCGTCAAGAATGTGCTGGCCATTGCCACGGGCGTGGCCGACGGCCTGGGCCTGGGCTTGAATGCGCGCGCCGCGCTGATCACGCGCGGTCTGGCGGAAATCACGCGCCTGGGCACGGCCCTGGGCGGCCAGACGGAAACGTTCATGGGCTTGACGGGCATGGGCGACTTGATTCTGACGTGCACGGGCGACCTGTCGCGCAACCGCCGCGTCGGCCTGGGCCTGGCGCAAGGCAAGGCGCTGGCCACCATCGTGGCCGAACTCGGTCATGTGGCAGAAGGCGTGCCCTGCGCCAAGGCCGTGCGCGAACTGGCGCGCCGCATGGGCGTCGACATGCCGATCACCAACGCGGTGGCCGGCGTGCTGTTCGACGGCGATCTGCCGCACGTGATGGTGCAGCAACTGCTGTCGCGCGATCCGCGCGCCGAGGCGGCCTGACAGGACTAGCGCCCCGCCTTGTGCATGAGTATAGTCAGCAACAATAAACTGTCTTCGCGCGCTTCCAGGGCGTGCGCCTGGCCGCCGAGCAGGTACAGCATCTGCCCCGGCCCCAGCAGCTGCACGCCGCCATGCGCCGTCACCGCCACCTGCCCCTGCAGGCACAGCAGGGTGATTTCACCGAGCACATGATGCTCGGGCATGGTCTTGCCCTTGGGCATGCACATGCGGATCAATTCCAGTTCGTCCGTCTTGGCCAGCGCAATGGCGGAAAACTGCGACAGGTCGTCGCCGTCCCTGCGCAGCACCTCGATCACCTGTCCTGAACTTGCGTGCTCCAGTGCCATCATGTGCTCCTTCCGCAATTACTCGGTGACTTCCTCCGGCTCTTTCGCGCCGCGCATCCACTCGACCAGCGGCCACGCATCCTTCAAGCCTTCCGCCAGGGTCGGCAGCAGTTTCTCGGGCGCGTTGACGGGCAGCGGCACTTCGGTCCAGACAAAAAAGCTTTTCAGCTTGATGAATTCGATATGTTCGGCATCCGCCTCGAAACCCTTGGGCGGGCGCTGCAATTTGCCCTCGTTCTGGATGGTGCCGAAGCGGGCCTTCAAGCGCTTATTCTTCAGCACTTTGGAGAAACCTGGCGCGTCGTTGACCATGTGATCGCGCAGCGCCTTCAGGCGGCCCGGTGGCGGCATGTATTCGCCGGCGCCGAACAGCAGGTTGCCCTGGCCATCGATCTGCAGATAATACGTGGGGCCGCCCGCCTTGCTGGGACGGCGCATGTCGTTCGGCGCGATGGCGGCCGAAAAACGCGTTTTATACGGGCTCTTGTCGTGCGCGAAACGCACGTCGCGGTTGATGCGGAACATCGCCTTCTTCGGATTGCAGTACTTCACGGCCGGGTCGAACTTGCCCAGCTCACCGATCAGGCTGGTGACCAGGGCGAGGAATTCCTCGCGCAGGATATCGTAGCGGGGCTTGTTCATGACAAACCAGGGACGGTTATTGTTGTCGCTCAGTTCACGTAAAAATTGGGTCAAATCACGCACATGCATGTGTCAAATTCCGATCAGCAACTATTTGGAAAGCTCTTTCGGGATGGGGCGCTTGCCCACCATCACGTCGAGCGCCGCTTCGCGATTCTTGCGCAGCACCGTCATTTTAGCTTTTCCGCCGGGCGGCAGTTGCGCGATCAGGTTCAGCATTTCCGTCGTGTCGCCCACGGGCTTGCCGTCCACCGTCAGCAGGATGTCGCCGGGCACGATGCCCGCCTTGTCGGCCGGGCCATTGCGCACCACGCCGGCGATGATGGCGCCGCTGGTGCGCTGCAAGTTGAAGCTTTGCGCCAGCTCGGGGGTGATGTCCTGCGTTTCCACGCCGATCCAGCCGCGCACCACGTGGCCATCCTTGATGATGGCTTCCATCACCGTTTTGGCCGTCGAGACGGGAATGGCGAAGCCGATGCCGACGGAACCGCCGCTTTGCGAGTAGATCGCCGTATTGATGCCGATCAGATTGCCGCGCGTATCGACCAGGGCGCCGCCCGAATTGCCGAAGTTGATGGCCGCATCCGTCTGGATGAAGTTTTCAAAGCTGTTGATGTGCAGGTTGTTGCGGCCCAGGGCGGAGATGATGCCCATGGTCACCGTCTGGCCCACGCCGAACGGGTTGCCGATGGCCAGCACCACGTCGCCCACGCGCGCCAGTTCCGACTGGCCCAGCACGATGACGGGCAGCTTGTCGAGGTCGATCTTGATCACGGCCAGGTCCGTTTCCGGGTCCAGGCCCACGACCTTGGCGGGCGCCTTGCGGCCATCGGTGAGCACGACTTCGATTTCGTCGGCGCCTTCGACCACGTGGTTATTCGTCAGCACATAGCCTTCATGGCTGACGATGACGCCCGAGCCGAGGCTGTTTTTCAAGTCCTCGCCATCCTCGCCGTCCGGGTCGCGGTCGCCGAAGAAGCGTTTGAAGAAGGGATCGCGCGCCAGCGGATGGGCGCCGCGCTTGGGTACTTGCAGGGTGAGGATATTGACGACGGCAGGCATGGCGCGCGCCGCCGCGTCGCGGTAGGAACCGGGCGCCAGGCTGCTCGACGCCGTTTCCACCACGGGCACCGGCTTGGCGGGAGAACCCAGCTGCTGTACCCGGCTGGCCGGGCGCAGCGCGCCGTACACAAAGTACAGCGCCAACGCGATCGTCACGGTTTGCGCAAACAATAACCAGAATCGTCGCATACAGTTCTCTGCCCAGGTCAGCCGGCCCGTGCCGGAACGACTTATTTTGCCAGATTGTTGCTGTTGCGTGCGTTCTGCTGCAGGGAGTCGCGGATTTCACGCAGCAGCACGATGTCTTCCGGCGTGGCCGGTGCCGGCGCCGGCGCGGCCGGTTCGCTGCGGCGGGCCTTGTTCATCAGGCGCACCATCTGGAAGATGATGAAAGCAAGAATGATGAAATTGAGCAAAATGGTCAGGAAGTTACCGTAGGCAAGCACGGCGCCCGCCTTTTTCGCTTCCACCAGGGTCATCGTTGTCGCCTGGCCATTCAAGGGCAGGTAGTAATTGGCAAAATCGAGGCCGCCGAAAATGCGGCCGATGGGCGGCATGATCACGTCTTGCACCAGGGAATCGACAATCTTGCCGAAGGCGCCACCGATAATGACACCGACCGCCAGATCGACGACATTGCCTTTCATTGCAAATTCTTTAAATTCCTTCATCATTGCCATGAATTTCTCCTTCGGATAGATATAAAAACATGCCGATCATACTATTGATTCCTGGGGACACCAACTTGTGGTTGCCAGCAGGACCAATTCCGGCACAGCCGTGCGCATCTAGTTCGAAAGAACTAGCCACCTCCTGCAAAAGTATATAAATTATGGTACAAGCAACGTTTTTGTTTTATTCGTTGTTTGCTTCACTTATAATTTGCGGTTGCCAGAAGTGGCTTTTTCACTTCCGGATAATCAACAAGAAACTGGCACGGGCTGCGCCATTGGCCGAAGTTCCGCAGGGATGTTGCCACTTTACCGTACAAAGATGCGGGTTGCGGCAAACAGTGGGAAAGAGCTTCGGCGACGGGTTTTTCGCGGCTGCCACTCATAATAAAGATTCGCATTTTGACTGATTGGGGTTTGCATGAGTAACGAAAAGCAGGTCGATTCAGGCCGTCGCGGCTTGCTCGTCGCCACGTGCGCGGCGGGCAGTGTAGTTGGATTGGCAACCGCGGGAGCCTTGGTAAGCACCTTCCAGCCGTCGGAGCGCGCGAAAGCGGCTGGCGCGCCGGTCGAAGTAGACATCACCACCTTGCAACCCGGCGAAATGCGCACCGTCGAATGGCGCGGCAAGCCGGTCTGGATCCTCAAGCGCACGCCGGAAATGATCGCGTCGCTCAAGCAAACCGATGGCAAGGTCGCCGATGCCAATTCACAACGCAATCCCGCCGAATTCACGCCTGAATACTGCATGAATGAAGCGCGCTCGATCAAGCCTGAAATTCTCGTCGCCGTCGGCATCTGCACCCACCTGGGCTGCTCCCCTTCCTCGAAATTTACCCCTGGCCCGCAACCGTCGCTGCCCGATGACTGGGAAGGCGGCTTCCTGTGCCCTTGCCACGGCTCCACCTTCGACATGGCAGGCCGCGTGTTCAAGAACAAGCCGGCGCCGGACAACCTGCAAGTGCCGCGCCATATGTACCTGAGCGACACCAAATTGCTGATAGGTAAAGACGAGAAAGGCGAGGCTTGATCATGGCTGCTTTCAAAGAAACGAAGTTCCCGGCAGACGCTCCCGTCGCCGAAAAAGCGCTGGGCTGGGTCGATGACCGCTTTCCCCTGACCAAGCTGTGGAACGACCAATGGGGCAAGTACTACGCCCCGAAAAACTTCAATTTCTGGTACATCTTCGGCTCGCTGGCCATGCTGGTGCTGGTGCTGCAGATCGTCACCGGCATCTTCCTGACCATGCACTACAAACCGGATGCGGCCCTGGCCTTCAATTCCGTCGAGTACATCATGCGCGAAGTACCGTGGGGCTGGCTGGTGCGCTACATGCACTCGACGGGCGCCTCGGCCTTCTTCATCATCGTCTATCTGCACATGACGCGCGGCCTGCTGTACGGCTCCTACCGCAAGCCACGTGAATTGATCTGGCTGTTCGGTTTCGCCATCTTCCTGTGCCTGATGGCCGAAGCATTCTTCGGCTACCTGCTGCCATGGGGCCAGATGTCGTACTGGGGTGCGCAGGTGATCGTCAACCTGTTTGGCGCCATCCCGCTGATCGGCCCTGACCTGTCGCTGTGGATCCGCGGCGACTACGTCGTGTCCGACGCGACCCTGAACCGCTTCTTCGCCTTCCACGTGATCGCCATCCCGCTGGTACTGCTGGGCCTGGTTGCAGCGCACTTGATCGCCCTGCATGAAGTCGGCTCGAGCAACCCGGACGGCATCGAAGTGAAGGAAAACCTGGGCGCCGATGGCCACCCGGTCGATTCGATTCCTTCGCATCCGTACTACACCGTGCATGACCTGTTCGGCGTATCGATCTTCCTCGTCATTTTCAGCGCCGTCGTCTTCTTCGCGCCGGAAATGGGCGGCTACTTCCTGGAGTACAACAACTTCCTGCCGGGCGACTCGCTGAAAACCCCGCTGCACATCGCGCCAACCTGGTACTTCACGCCGTTCTACTCGGTGCTGCGCGCCACCACGGCCGACTTCATGTACGTGCTGATGGGTGTCGTGGCTGCCTACGTGGTGTTCATCTGGCTCAAGTCGCGCCTGTCGACGACCGTCAAATCCCTCATCGCCGGCATCGCCATCGTCGCCATCATCGGCATGCTGCCGCAGGTGCTCGATGCGAAATTCTGGGGCGTGGTGTTCTTCGGCGGTTCCGTCGTGATCCTGGCCTTCCTGCCATGGTTAGACCATTCGCCCGTGAAATCGATCCGCTACCGTCCGACCTGGCACAAATACATCTATGCCATCTTCGGCCTGTCGTTCCTGATCCTCGGCTACCTCGGGACCCAGGCGCCAACGGATACGAAGACCATCGTGTCGCAAGTGTGCACCCTGATTTACTTCAGCTTCTTCCTGTTGATGCCATGGTGGAGTGCAATGGGCCAGTTCAAGACCGTGCCGTCGCGTGTGACGTTTCACCCGCACTAAGCCGCTCTCACGCCACGCTCAAAGGACATACATCATATGAAGATTGCAAAAAAACTGCTCGCCATCCTGGCCTTCGTGCCCGCCATGGCTCTCGCCAGCGAAGGCGGCTTTCCGCTGGACAAGGCGCCTGACCGCCAGACCAACATGGCAGCGCTGCAGCATGGCGCCAAATTGTTCGTCAATTATTGCTTGAATTGCCACGCCGCCGTGTCGATGCGCTACAACCGCCTGCGCGACCTGGGCTTGACGGAAATCCAGATCAAGGAGAATCTGTTGTTCTCAGGTGATAAAGTAGGCGACCTGATGACGACGGCCCTGGCACCGCAGGACGCCAAGGCCTTCTTTGGCGTCGTACCGCCGGATTTGTCGGTAATTTCGCGCGCGAAATCATCTTCCGCTGGCACAGGCGGCGACTACCTGTATACTTACCTGCGTACGTTCTATAAAGACGACACTCGTCCGACCGGCTGGAACAACATGGTCGTGCCGAATGTTGCCATGCCGCATGTATTATGGGAATTGCAAGGTGTCCAGACTGCCAAGTTCGTGGAAGAGAATGATCCGCACGAAGCTGGCAAGAAGATCCACAAATTTGCCGGCTTCGAGCAGGTCAAGCCAGGTACGTTGAACAAGATCGAGTATGACAATGCGGTAGCCGACCTGGTCGGCTACATGGAGTGGATGGCCGAACCGGCACAGCAAACACGCAAGCGCCTGGGCGTGTGGGTGCTGCTGTTCCTGTCGGTCTTTGCTCTGCTGGCATGGCGCCTTAACGCGTCGTTCTGGAAGGAAGTTAAATAAGTGAGGCGCCGGCCATAGGCCGGTTTATGCCTGTTTCTGCGTTGTCCGCATGAGTGGACAAGCGACCTGGGGTGAGCCGTTCGCGGCTTCACCCCCTTTGTTTCTAAGGAACTATAAAAAATGATGGTTCTCTATTCGGGTACAACCTGCCCATTTTCGCAACGCTGCCGCCTGGTCCTGTTTGAAAAAGGCATGGACTTCGAAGTGCGCGACGTCGACCTGTTCAACAAACCGGAAGACATCTCGACCATGAATCCGTACGGCCAGGTGCCTATCCTGGTTGAGCGCGAACTGATCCTGTATGAATCGAACATCATCAACGAGTACATCGATGAGCGCTTCCCGCATCCGCAACTGATGCCGGCCGATCCGCTGATGCGTGCCCGCGCACGCCTGATGCTGTTCAATTTCGAAAAAGAACTGTTCGTGCACGTGCACGTGCTGGAAAGCGAACGCGCCAAGAGCAACGACAAGGCCCACGACAAGGCACGCGCGGAAATCCGCGACCGCCTGACGACCCTGGCGCCGCTGTTCCTGAAAAACAAGTACATGCTGGGCGACGAATTCTCGATGCTCGACGTGGCTGTCGCGCCGCTGCTGTGGCGCCTGGACCACTACGGCATCGAACTGTCGAAGACGGCTGCACCGCTGATGAAATACGCCGAACGCATCTTCTCGCGTCCAGCGTATATCGAGGCATTGACCCCTTCCGAAAAGGTCATGCGCCGCTAAAGATAATCCCGGCAGGCCGCGCCTGCCGGAGTATCTTGGGGCATGTGGTAAAGTTGCTTTTTGCACTGTCCCAGTCTTTTGAACTACCGGTGCGCCCGCCTCATGCCTGACGGGGGCGCTCCCGCCTCACCGTGCCTACCATGTCTGAAATCTCAACCAAACCTTATATGCTGCGCGCCATCTACGAGTGGTGCACCGACAGCGGCTACACGCCGTATCTCGCGGTCAAAGTCGATTCGCGCACCACGGTACCGATGGAATACGTGAAAAAGGGCGAAATCGTGCTCAACATCAGCTTCGGCGCCACCAGCGGCCTGAAGATGGACAACGACGCCATCCGCTTCCACGCCCGCTTTGGCGGCGTCTCGCGCGAAATCTACGTGCCGGTCGACAACGTGATGGCCATCTACGCCAACGAAAACGGCCAGGGCATGGCCTTCGAGCCCGTGCTGGGCAACGATGACCCGGACGCGCAACCGACGGACAGCCCGGCCTCCGCCGACGTCCCGCCACCCGTGCTCGCCCCCGCCGCCAGCGGTCCCACCCTGTCGTCCGTGCCGACCAGTTCCCCCGAACAACGCGACAACGCCACGCCCGGTGACGACGAGCCACCAAAAAAAGGCGGCCGCCCGACCCTGACACGCATTAAATAGCGTATAATTCGCAACGCGCAGTTTTTGCCGACTTAGCTCATTTGGTAGAGCAGTTGATTTGTAATCATCAGGTGGCCAGTTCGAAACCGGCAGTCGGCACCAGAATTCAGTAGTAAATCAAAGGGTTACCCGCTTCGGCTGGTAGCCCTTTTTTCTTTTCCCACGCCTGCGGAAGCCATCTGGAACACTGGCACGCATCGCTATCCAGGTTGACGCGTTGCTGCACCGCGCAATGACTATCAGCACATTTAGGCGCAAGATGAGCACGTGCTTGCGCAAAGCAGGCTCCCGATGTCTGGCTTGCCTACCTGGGGAAATATCATGTCCGCACACACTTACAAACTGATCGAACTGGTTGGCACGTCGACCGAGAGCAGCGATCAGGCGATACGCGATGCCATTGCCAAGGCGGCGCTGACGGTCAAGCATATGGACTGGTATGAAGTGACCGAATCGCGGGGACATATCGTCGACGGCAAGGTGGCGCACTTCCAGGTCACGCTCAAGGTCGGCTTCCGGCTCGAGTAAAGGGATCGATTAAGGCAGGCGGCGCATTCACCGCCGCGCGACCGCTCCCCGGCTCTCCAGCCACTCCCGGCCGCCGGCCTCCAGCGCGGTCTCGATGACATTGTCCGGCAAGCTGTAGACGGTCGCCCAGCTGGCACGGCCATCCTGCGTGTTGGCGGGAAAGCTGTGCGTCTCGATCGGCCAGTGGTATTTGCGTTTCAAGGCCTTGACGATGGCGGCCAGCGAGACGCGGCCTTGCAGCGGCTCGGCGCCGGACTGGTCGCGGTTCGACAGCAGCACGGCCAGGACCTGGCCGCGGCCCGTGCGCGCGCCGGGGAAGGTGGGGGTTTTGTTTGCCATGGCCTATTTTACCGGGCAATGATCGGACGAGAGGCGATGTGCCGCACCTTTGATCCGGCGCAAGCGCCGCAGCGGCTTTGCGTCCACGATGGGTATTTCGCCAGGCGTGCCAGCGCCCCTCTGCCAGCCTGGGCCTATCATCATGGGGCACAGGAGCCTATCATGCACAGCCTGAACATCCACGCCATGCAATGGCAGCCCGTTGCCGATATTTCCGCCGTCGATCCGCTGCTGCCCGAGGATCTCGCCTGCTTTCGCGAACTGCGCGATGTGCTGCAACGCTAAGGCGCGCTCGACCGCTTCGGCATTTCCCTGATCCACCGCCATTTCGACATCGCCAACGATGAGGAGCTGATGGAGTACACGGATGCGGAAGCACGCACCCTGACGGTAAAACCTGTCAAGAAAAGCGACATCGACTGGAATCACACAACGATTACCAACTGGAAATTGACGGAAGGCGAGGAAGTGGCGCATATCGGTTGCGGCTGCGCACGCAATTCCGGTGGCCACCTCGGCTATCACCGGGGCACCTGAGGCTGACTGGCACCGCCCGACAAGCGGCGTCGGCCTTTCTTACACTTTGCTTCCGCCAGCTCAGCCCGCTTTGCGCAAGCAATTGATTTCACGTGATTTTTTTGTGTGGCACGCAAGCTGCTTATCCCTGTCTACGAGATGAATCCAGGCAAGTCATCCTGGATTCTTTGTCCCCGGATTTTTCGAGACTGACCACGATAAGAGGCTGCGATGAACGTCGATCACACACGAAGCAAGACCCTGGGCTGGCTGGGCGCACTGGCGGCGGCAAGCCTGCTGGCCAGCGGCCAGGCGCAGGCCGGCGCGTACGGCCTGGCCGTCAATGAATTGAACAATTTCCGCATCACCACCAGCGCCGGCGCGCTGTCGCTGGCCGGCGCGAACCGCAATGCCAGCGACAGCGCGTTTTTCGAAGGCGGCGTGGCCGTCAATCCGCGTGCCGTCAATACGGGGCCGGCCGCCAACGCCGACGTGCTGCAAGTGTGCTCGGGCGGAGGCTGCAGCGGCTTGCCGCAAAACCATTACGCCCCCAGCCCCAGTTCCACCCTGGAGTTCGCCCGCGGCGATGCACATGCCTTCGGCAACATGCTCAATGGCGGCGCCACGGTGCGCGCCGTGGCGGAAGCCCAGCGCAACACGGTCGGTGCCGCCACGTCCACGGCCGGCGACACGCTCACCGGCTCCGTCAACCTGACCCTGTCGAGCGCCGGCTTCATCACCTTCAGCTTCATGGGACGGCGCGACCTGCGCACCAGCGTGACGACCATGGGCGACAAGTCGAACGTGTCGATCATGGATATCTTCAATATCTCCTGCAACAGCGCCAGCCCCGTCGGCTGCCTGTCGAACGCGAATGCCGATGGCGTGATCTTCCAGTTCGCACCCGATGGCGATGCCAACAATGGCAGCGACGTCAACGGCAACCATACGGTCGGCAGCCTGGATCCGTTCAGCCTGAACATGACGGCAGGCACCAACGACCCTGCCACCGGGCGCGCCTTCACGAATGGCTTTGCGATGTTTTCCCTAACCTCGAATTTCGCCCTGCCGGCTGGCAGCTACACCTTGAACTTTTCCAAGTCCACGCGCACCGACATCGTCGTCATCGATCCCCTGGCCGTGCCGGAACCAGGCACCCTATTCCTGCTGGGCATGGGACTGGCGGCCCTGGCTTTTACGCGGCGCCGCCAGCCACAATCAGCAGCAGCATGAAATAAAACGGCGCCTCATGGGCGCCGTTTTTTTTGCATCAACAGAGGCGTGTTAACCGAGCCGTGCCAGCGCCTGGCGCGCCAGCTGCAACTGCTGCAGATAATAGCGGTGCAGCATGGCCGGATCGCTCAGGTCGCGCCCCAGTACCAGGCGCAGCTCGCTGACAGGACAATCGGCGGCCTGGGTCTGCACCTGGGTTTGTACCTGCATCCCCAGCTGGCGGGCCAGCTGGCGCGCCGCCTGCTCCTGCGCGGGCCGGTACTCGACGCGCGTGCGCGCCACCTGGAAGCTGGTTTCATTGGCCAGGCGCACCACCTGCACGGGACTGCCGGCCAGGCTGCGCGCCAGTGCGGCGGCCAGGCCGGGCACGCCATTGCCATTCACAATTTCCAGGCGCGGACGGGGTACGGCAACGGGCACGCTGCGCACGGCTGCCGGCACACGCTGCAAGCGGGCCATGCCGTCGCCTTGCGTGATCTCGATGCGCGCCATGGCGGGCGCATCCGGCACCGATGCGGCCACGGGTACACCCTGCGGTGGCGCCGCGCTGCGCAAGACGGCCATGTCGCGCCGCAAATCGTGCTCCTGCAAGCTGGCCGCCTGGCGCCGCATGACGGCCGCGCGCGCGTATTGCCCCAGCCGTTCGAGCACTTGCGCCAGATGCTGCCAGGCCAGCGCATTGAGCGGATCGAGCAGACACGCCTGTTCCAGCGCGGGCAAGGCTTGCGCATCGCGTCCACTCAGATAATAAGCATGACCGAGATTGCTGAACAGATACGCCTGTTGCGGCTGCGGCGTGCCCGCCTCCTGCGTCAAGGCCAGCCAATGGGCAATCGCCGCGTCGTGCTCGCCCCGCTGCGCGTGCAGCACGGCCAGGCCGTTACGCGCATTCACATGGCGCGGCGCGGCGCGCAAGGCTTGCTCGTAGGCCGCTTGCGCGGCGGGCAGGTCGCCCGCATCAAAATACTGGCGTCCCGCGACATAGGCCGCATCGGCAGCGGCAGCGGGCGGCGCCGGCAGCCGCGGCGCGTGCGCCGTGTGGCTGGCGCACGCGCCCAGGCCCAGACAGGCACAGGCGACGGCCAGGCGGGAAATCATCAAGCGCATGGTAGCTCCTTTCAGCGGCTGGCCATGGCCGGCACGAGCACGCGATACACTTCGATCACGGCCGGCCCCATGAGCACCAGCATGAGGGTGGGAAAGACGCAAAAGATCAGCGGGAACAGCAGTTTCAGGGCAATCTTCGCTGCCGCCTCCTCGGCCAGCAGGCTGCGCTTGCCGCGCAGGTTTTCCGAATGCACGCGCAGCGAATCGCCCATGCTGGTGCCGAAGCGTTCCGATTGAATCAGCATGGCGACCAAGGTATCGACGTCTTCCACGCCACTGCGCAGGGCCAGGTTGCGCAGCGCCTTTTCCTTGGAAAAGCCGGCGCGCATTTCCATCAGCACCAGCTGCAACTCCTGTGCCAGCACCACGCTCTTGATATGGATTTCGCCCGACACCTTCACCAGCGCGCGCTCCAGGCTCAGGCCCGCTTCCACGCACACGGTCAGCAAGTCGAGCGCGTCGGGGATGTTTTCAAAGATGTCGCGCTGGCGCCGCTTGGCCGTGCTGGCCAGCACCAGGTTCGGCAGGTAATAGCCGATGGTGGCGCTGACGCACAGCAGCAACAGCAGCACGCTGCGCAGCTGCGCCGCCATGGCGCTGGCCGCATACAGGCCCAGCACGGTGGGAAACAGCAGGGCCAGCACGCTTTTCGCGGCAAAGTACAGGGCCGGCGCGCTGGCCTGGCGCCAGCCCGCGTTCATGAAGCGCGTGCGCAGCGGCGAGCGCTCCCAGCCCTCTTCCGGCAGCGACAGCTTGCTGAACGGCTGCGCCACGCGCGCCACGCGCTCCACCCAGCCGTTTTCCGCCACTGCCTCGCTGGCGGCCGGTGCCATGGAACCGAACAGGCGCTGGCGCAAGGCACCGGGAAAGAAGATCAGCCATGCCAGCAGGGCCAGCGCCACCACCACGGCGAAGACGATCAACAGAAACAGCAGTTGCGAGCCAGTCATGGCATTTCCTCCACGTTAAATGCGGATGCGGATCACATTGCGCATCCACACGACACCCAGCGCCACCATGCCGGCCGCGTACCACAGCAGTTTGATGCCGCTGGGGTCGGTCCACAGCAGGCTGATGTATTGCGGATTGACGAGCGCCATGACGCCGATCATCACCACCGGCATCAAGCCCAGCACCCAGGCCGACATGCGCCCCTCGGCCGACAGCACGCGCACCTGTCCCAGCAGTTTCAAGCGGGCACGGATGATGCGCGCGATGCTGACCAGCACTTCGGCCAAGTTACCGCCCGATTCGCGCTGCACCAGCACGGCGATGACGAGGTAGCGCAAGTCCGTCAGCGGGATGCGCGCGGCCAGGTTTTGCAGCGCCTCGTTCATCGGCACGCCGTAATTGATCTCTTCGTGCGCCATCTTGAATTCGCCGCTGATCGGCTCATTGAGTTCATCGCCCACCATCTGCAGCACATTCGAAAACGAGTGTCCGGCGCGCAGCGCGCGGGCCAGGAAATCGGCCGCTTCCGGCAATTGCGCCTCGATCTTTTTCAGCCGCGCGGCGCGCGCGCGCAGCACGACCATGCACGGCCCGCCGCCTGCCACGCCCAGCAGCAGCAAGGCGCCCGGCAGCGGCATGGGCAAGATGGCCAGCCACAGCAGCGCCACCAACAGCAAGCCGCCCGCGCCGCCCAGGAACTGCGCCACCGACCAGGACAAGCCCGATTGCAGCAGCAGGTGGTCGAGCCGTGCCGCCTGCGGCAGGCGCCGCAGCAAACGCTCGAGGCCGGGCGAGCGCGCATAGCGGCGCTGCTTGAGGATCGAGACCCGCTCGCCGCCCGCCTCGCCGCGCGCCGCCATCAGCCGCAAGCGCCGGTTGATGCGCCGCGCCGCGCTGCCGTGCGTGCCCGACCACCACAGCCAGGCGCCTTCCACCATCAGGATGCAGGCGGCGAACAGCAGCACGGCAAAGCCGTAGAACACCAGGTCCATGATGCCTCCATAAAACAGATAAGAAAACCGTAGCGAGCGGATGTGATTTGTGGCTGAGAAGCGGAGCTGTGCTTTAGCACAGTGAGCATCGCAGGCCGCAAAGCGCGCCGCGCAGTAGGTTTTTCATTCGTAAATACGGTCGGGGTCGAACACGCTGTCGGGCACCGGCGCGCCGAACATGCGCAAGCGCTCCGTGAAACGGGGCCGCACGCCCGTGGCGCAAAAGTGGCCCAGCACCTTGCCGGCGGCATCGACGCCCGTCTGCTCGAAGCGGAAGATTTCATGCATGGCGATGATGTCGCCTTCCATGCCCGTCACTTCCTGCAGGCTGACCAGCTTGCGCGCGCCATCCGTCAGGCGCGACACCTGCATCACCACCGTCACGGCCGAACAGATCTGCTGGCGCGTGGCGCGCGGCGTCAGGTTCACGCTGGCCATGCCGACCATGTTTTCCAGCCGCGCCAGCGCGTCGCGCGCCGTGTTCGAGTGGATGGTCGCCAGCGATCCTTCGTGGCCCGTGTTCATCGCCTGCAGCATGTCGAGCGCCTCGGCGCCGCGCACCTCGCCCAGGATGATGCGGTCGGGCCGCATGCGCAGCGCGTTGCGCACCAGCGCGCGCTGGCTCACTTCTCCCTTGCCCTCGATATTCGGCGGGCGCGTTTCCAGGCGCACCACGTGCGGCTGGCGCAGCGCCAGTTCGGCCGCATCCTCGATGGTGACGATGCGCTCGCTGCCAGGTATGAAACCGGACAGCACGTTGAGCAGGGTCGTCTTGCCGCTGCCCGTGCCGCCCGAAATCAGGATGTTGACCTTGGCCTGCCCCAGCGCCTGCAGCACCTGCACCATGGGCGGCGTCAGGCTTTTGTAGTCGAGCAGGTTGGCGATCGTCAAAGGCTGCACGGCAAAGCGCCGGATCGACAGGATCGGGCCATCGACGGCCAGCGGCGGAATGATGGCATTGACCCTGGAACCGTCCGGCAGGCGCGCGTCGACCATCGGACTCGATTCGTCGACCCGCCGTCCCACGCGCGAGACGATCTTTTCGATGATCTTCATCAGGTGCGCATTGTCGTGGAAGGTCACGTCCGTCAACTGCAGCCGCCCACCCCGCTCCACATACACCTTGTCGCAGGTATTGACGAGGATATCGGACACGCTGGCATCGGCCAGCAACGGTTCCAGCGGGCCGAAGCCCAGCATCTCGTGCTGGATGTCGAGCACCAGGCTATGCCGCTCGTGCTGGTTCAGGACGATGCGCTCTTCCTCGATCACGCGCTGCACCAGCAGCGCCAGCTCGTGCTTGAACTGCTCCGCCGTCAGGCGCTTCAGGCGTTCCAGGTCGATACGGTCGAGTATCGTCTGGTGCATGGTTTTTTTCAGTTCCTGGTAGGCGTGCAGCGCCAGCGCGCCTTGTGCGTTGGTGGCGGGGCGCACCGTTTCATTCGCCGCCAGGCGTTCGCGTAAAGTCATCTCGGCTCCCATGATGGCTCCCGGCGGGAGCCTTGACATCCATTGCTGTCCTAAGCCTCGCTGCGGCTGAACAGGCGGTCGAACAGGCCGCGGCTTTCCGTCACGCGGCGCGCCGTCACCAGTTCCACCAGCTCGGCCAGGCTGCGCGCCACGGCGCTGGTGCGCGACAGCTGCAGCAGCGGGATGCCCTGGTTGACGGAATCGGTGGCGGCGATGTAATCGTTGGGCACCGTGTGCACCACTTCCGCGCCCAGCGCCTGCTCCAGGTCGGCCAGGCGCAGGCGGCCGCCCTTTTCATAGCGGTTGACGATCAGGCGCAGGCGCTCGCCCGGATAGCCGAGCGAGCGGAAGATGTCGAGCAGGCGGCGCCCGTCGCG
The DNA here is from genome assembly GCF_002735655.1 of Janthinobacterium sp. BJB446. Lineage (NCBI taxonomy): Bacteria > Pseudomonadati > Pseudomonadota > Betaproteobacteria > Burkholderiales > Oxalobacteraceae > Janthinobacterium > Janthinobacterium sp. BJB446. The sequence goes on from NZ_PDZK01000004.1 coordinate 96,587, forward strand.
GATGTCCGGCAAGGCCAGCTGCAGCACCGGATAGATGGCGTCGGCGTTGTCGAGCGCGCGCAGCGACAGCGCATCGATCTGGCGTCCCACGTCGAGCACGATGTAGTCGTAGTGCTGGCGCGCCACGGCCAGGATGCGGTCCATGTGCTCGGGCTGCATGTCGACCTTGTGCGCGGGATCGTCGGCCGCCGCCAGCACGCCGAAGTTCGGCGTCACATGCACCAGGCACGAGGCGAGAAAGGCGCCATCCATGCGCGCGATCTGCGCGCAGATGTCGGACAGGGTCATGGCCGGTTTCTGGTCCGAGACATACAGGGTGGCGTCGCCGAACTGGCCGTGCAGGTCGATCAGCAGCACCTTGCAGCCGGCCAGTGTCGCCATCGCATAGGAAAAATTCGTCGACAAAAAGGTGGCGCCGCTGCCGCCCTTGCACGAGATGAAGGCGAGCACTTTGCCATCGCGCATCTGCGTCACGCCGGCCTGGATATCGACCCTGTCCATCGCCTCGTGGAAGGCCTTGTGCACCAGCGGCAGTTGCAGCACTTCGCGCATGCCGGCGCGCATGGCGCGTATCAGGACATCCTGCTGCTGGCCGCGCGTGAGCAGCATCAGCACGGCCAGCGGATACTGGCGCGCCAGGCGCTCGAGCAGGTCGGCTTCATCGGCATCGATGCCGCTGGCGTCGACGATCACCAGTTCCGGCGCTTCGGCCAGCATGCGCTCGACGGCGTCGCGCAGGCCGCTGCGCCGGTCCAGCAGCCGCAGCACGGGCATGCGAGCCGCGCCTTGCGCCGCGATTTCATCGTGCAAGCTGGCGTCGCGGGTAATCATCAAGGCTTTCATCGCCCCTCCTTCATTCAAGGCTACACATTCGGCTGCGCCGGAGGATCGGCGCTCATGGACAAAAACCGGGATTGTCCGGATAGCCCAGCGACTCGGCCACCGCCATGGTGGTCCCGCTGGGCAAACGTATGACGCCTGCGCCGGAAGGAAACATCACCCCCAGCAGCGGCAGGATGGGCCGGTAGGGCACGCCCTCGCAGCGCGCGCCGAGACCCGGCTGGCACAGGCGCGCGCGCACGAAGCGGATGCAGCTGGCGCCATGCGGATCGTCCAGGCAATTGATGCGGTTGCGTTGCGGACAGCCCGGCAGCACCGTCACCGGCACTGCCGCCAGCGCGGCGCCGCCGCTACTTTCCGACAAATAATCGATGCGCACATGCGCGTCGCCGATGCCGCCGCCCAGCGGCAGCGTGCCCGGCGTGGCGCGCAGCACGGCGTGCGTGCGCACGGCTTGCAAGGCGCCGGCATTGCTGAAATCGGTGACGGCGGCAGCGCGCGCCGCGCGCCGGGTGATCTCATGCACCATGTTCCACACGTACACGGCGCGCGCCATTTCCAGCATGGCAAACAGGAACAAAAAGAACAGCAGCGCCAGCATGGCGAATTCGACGGCGAAGACGCCCTCTTGGCGCTGCCGGCGGGGGGGCAGATTAATTAACATAGCGCAATGTCGCATTGGCGCGCAGGGGAATCGGCTCCAGCTGCGGCAGCCACTTGCGGGTCAGCTCAGGCAGGAAATCCACCGGCATGTCCACGGTGACCTTGATGCGCACCTGCAGCGGCGCCGTCGCATAGCTGCCGCAACCATAGGAATCGTCGGCATACACGCAATCCACGTTGACCCTGGCGGCCTCCATGTCGGGCCAGCTTTCCGCCATCGCATCGACCACCATCTGCCGGGCCAGGGCGGCGCCCTGGTTCGCCGTGCCGATGCTGCCCATCTGCGGCAGCGGCATGGTCGCCATGTAGCGCGCCGCATCGTGCACGCTTTTTTGCAGGGCCGTGTACACCAGCAGCGCGCGGCCGAACAGCAGCACGAAGGGCAGCAGTCCCATGAAAAACAGCAGGATCAGCGCCAGCTCGATGGCGGCGACACCGCCCTCGCGGCGTGGCGCGCGGCAAGCCGGCTTCATTGCAGCAGCTCCGCCGGGCCGATCAGCGATCCCTCGGCTGCCAGGCCGGCAAATTCGGCGCTCAGCACACCATTGCTGGCCGGCGCCGTCATGAAGAAGCGGCCAATGCCCAGCACCTGGGCCAGCACGTCGCTGCCGGCCGGCACGGGACAGGCGAGCAGCGCAATGTGCAGCAAACGCCGCTGCGCCAGGCCCGCGTTGCCGGTCGGCGCCGTCTGGTACGCCAGCGTCAGGTACGGCGACTTGTCGGTCGGATAGCTGGATTTTGCGGCCGGAGCGGCCGGCGTGGCCGGATACAGCTTGGGCCAGTCGGTGGTGGCAAACGGCGGATAACCGCCGGCCGGCTTCGGGTTGCTGTACCTGGCCGCCCTGGAAAATGACCACAGCGGCCCGTAGCTGCCGACCGCGGGCGGCGTCGCATTCGACTCCGGATCGGCCACGGACAGCAGCGGATTGCCCGTGCTCAGCGCACTGGGCGCATCGGGCGCATTCGTCATCCACCAGTTCGCCGCCGTATTCGGATAGGCGCGGATGTTCGTGTCGGACGGCGCCACCACCGGATGGCAGCCGCTGCCCGGATACTGGTTGAAGCGCGCATTGAAGGCCGTCCATAGCGCGGCGGGAAAAGGCCGGTGCACATGCACCTGGGCGCTGCCGATGCGCGGATACAGCACTGTGCCGCTGCAGACAAACGGCAGCACGTTCGATTCGCTGACCTGCTGCGACGGTCCCACCACGCCCGGCCGGCCCAGCGGATTGAGCACGAAATGTTCGGCCGCCGGGCCGTGCGGATTGAGTTTCAGCAAGTTATACGCCACGCCGCGGCGAAAGCCATATTCCAGCAGCTCGACGGCCGGCAGCAGTGCCGCATTCGTGCGCGGGCTGGCGGCACTGGCCGACAGCGCGCAGACAGCCAGCGGCATCAGATTCAAGCTGCTGCGCCCCGCCACGGCGCGCGCGCCCGTGTCCAGGGTGCGCAGGGCCGGCGACCAGGCGCCGAGGAATGCCGTCGCCACCCGCCCCAGCGACGGATCATTGGCCTGCGTATCGACGCGCACGAACAGCGCCGTGGCGGCGTCGGGCACGGCGCCCGCCGCATGCCAGTCGCTGGCGGGCGCGTCGGGCGCACTGGCGAAGCGGATGCTGGCGTCCGACAAGGTCGCGCCCTCCATGCGGCGGCGCCATGCGCTGCGGTCGGCCGCACTGCTCTTGGCTTTCGTCACGGCGGCAAGCAGGCCCTCGGGCGTGCCCACCAGCTCCGCCGCCGCCGCCATCGCCGCGTTGTCGGCCAGGTTCTGCAGTTCCGTCTTGCGGCCGATGACTTGCCCCACGTCCAGCGCCAGGCCGATAAAGCCCAGCACCACGATGAGCAGGATGGAAAAGGCGATCAGCATCGCCCCGCGCTGGCGCCGGCGTCTATTTGCCATTGCCGCCTCCCAGCATGAATTGCACCGGCTGCGGCGCCTGGGCATTCGGTTCGGCAAACGAGGCGCGGTAGCGCTGCATGACAGCTTGCGCGCTGGGGCCGTCGAGGCCGTCTGCCGGCGTGCGATTGCCCGCGCCGGCCGGATCGCGCACCTGCTGCGCCATGGACAGGCGCACGGCGTCGCCGAAGCGGCGGTCCAGCTGCGGCGTGCTGCCGTGCGCGCAGGCGGCCAGCTGCAAGGCCAGGGCCAGGGCGGCCAGGCGCCGCAGCGACGTCAAGAGCGAGTTCGGCATGGCGTATCTCCCCGTCTCATTTCAACTCGAAACCGTTGGCCGCGCGCGGTGGCGGCACGAGCGGCGGCACGGACGGCGGCGCCGAGGGCACAGGCCCTTCCATCTTGCCGCCCAACATCAAGTCCATGCGCGACGGCGGCGCCAGCTGCGCCGTCGGCAGCACGGCATCGGACGGCAAGGGTTTGACCAGGTGCGCCGTAATGACGAACAACAATTCCGTGCGGTCGTGCTGGAAATCCGTGCTGCGAAACAGCGCGCCGAGAATCGGCACTTCGCTCAGCCAGGGCAAGCCCGTGATGTTGCTCACCTGGTTGTTCTTGATCAAGCCGCCGATGGCATAGCTCTGGCCGTCGTACAGCTGCACCGTGGTCGAGGCGCGCCGCGTGGTGATGACGGGCAGAATCGAGCGCCCGCTGACGCCGGCGGCGGAAATACCCACCCCCTCGCGCGACAGTTCCGATACTTCCGGCGCCACCTTCAGATTGATGCGCCCGCCCGACAGCACGGTCGGCGTGAAGCGCAGGCCGACGCCGTATTCGCGCTCTTCCAGCGTGATCTTGTTGTTGTCCTGGCCGACGGGAATGAAGATCTTGCCGCCGGCCAGAAAACTGCCCTCTTGCCCACTGATCGCCATCACCGTCGGTTCGGCCAGGATGCGCACCAGGCCATCCTGTTTCTGCGCCTCGATGGTCAGCTGCTGGCCATTCGACTTGCGCACGTCGAGCAAGCCGTTGGCCGTGCCGCTCAAGAAATTCGACAGCAAGGTGGTGGCCCAGCTGCCGGAAGCAAAGCGCAGGGTGGCGCCCACTTCCAGCCGTTCCAGCAGCGACTTCGACACTTCCGCGATCTGCACGGCCAGCATCACTTGCTGCGGCGCACTGACGTCGAGCATGTTGATGATGCGGCTGTTCGCGCTGCCCGCGCCGCCAGCGGGCGCCGTGGCGGCAGGCGGCATGGCGGCGCCATCGGCGGGCTTGGGCAGCGCCAACGGCACCGTGGCGCGGCGCACGTACGCATGCGCCAGCTCGACGGCGCGCAGCACGGCGCCCGCGTCCTGCACCGTGCCCGACAGCACCAGGGTGTCGGCCACGGCCGTGACGCGGATGGCTTTTTCGTCCGGCATCAGCGCCGCCAGAGTTGCCTGCAAGCCGGCCGGGTCCATGCTGACGCTGACGTTCACCACGCTGCACACGCCGCTGCGTCCCTGGATGATCATGTTCGTGCTGCCCACGTCGACGCCGACCACATACAAGGTGTCGGGCGCCACCAGCATGGCTTGCACCACGGCAGGATTGCCGACGCTGCGGGCCAGCACCGCCTCGGGCAGGCGCAGCATGCTCGACTTGCCCACCTGCAGTTGCAGGTTGCCGGGCGAGGCCGCTTCACCGCCGCAGCGCGGGCCAGGATCGGCCGCCGCGACGGCAAGCGGCGACAGCAGGCAGCACAGTATCAGCAGGGCGCGGTTCATGAGCGTGTCCATGGTTGGCTAAAAACATTCGCGCGACTGGCGCGTTCCATCGATGACGCCGCTGCACTGGCGAGTTGGCTGCGGCGGCGCCTTGGCCACGCGTACCGGACGCGGCGCGGCGGCCGGCACGGGCGCGGCGGCAGGAACGGGCTCGTCGGCTTCGTGCGGTCCGCCCAGCAGGGTCAGCTTGGTGGCGCCCGCCGTCACGCCCGGCTGCGGGTCGACCTGGTTGCGCAGCACCAGCGACAGGCTGCCCACGCTGCGCGCCAGGTCCAGGTTTTCCGCCTGTTCCGGCGTCACTTCCAGGGTCACCGCATTGACCACGCGCGGCTTGGTCTCGTCGCGCCCCACTTCCTGCGCCACGGCCAGCACGAGGATGCGTTCGAGCACGATCTTGGAAATGTTGCGGCTTTGCGGAAAGGCGCGGTCGCCAGAATCCTGCTGCGTGCTCACGATGATGTCGACATAGTTGCCCGGCAAGGCGAAGCCGGCCACGCCGATCACATCGTTGACGCGCACGGTAATGGCGCGCCGCCCTTCCGTGATGAGAGCCGACAGGCCGCCCAGGGTGCCGGCCGGCGCCAGCTTGGCTTCGCTCAGCGGCTCGCCGCGCAGCACGCTGGTTTTCAGCACCCGTCCCGCCAGTTTCGCCGGGTCTTGCAGCGCGCCTTGCGGCAAGCTTTCCGCCGGCCATTCTGCCAGGCGCAGCATCTCGGGCGCCAGGCGCTGGCCCAGGTTGACATCGCTGGCGGCGACGACGATCTTGCCCTTGCCGGCCGGCGTCTGGCGCAGCAGCCAGTGCGAGGCCAGCAGCACGGCCAGCAGACCCAGCACGACCGCCAGGCCCATCATCAGGAGGGCGCGCCGGTTTTTCATGCGATACGCTCGCACAGGCTGGCGGCCGGCATGTCGCAGCTGGCAAACAGGCTGCTCCAGGCCTGTTCCAGGGCGCCCACCGTCAGGCGCGCTTCGCAGCCGGCAAAGCCGGCGAAGTCGCCTATGCGCGCCAGCAATTCCTGCGGATAACTGGCCAGCAGGGGCCGTCCCTGCGCGCCATGCAGGTGCAGCAGATGGTTCAGGGCCAGCTCGTCGATGGCAATGCCGGCCAGCCGGCATTGCTGGCGGAACAGCGCGCGATAGGCGCTCTCGGCCAGCGGCCCCACGTGCACCTTGTAGCCGATGCGGCGCAGCAAGGCGGCGTCAAACAGCTCGCCCGGCGGCACGTTCGTGGCCAGCACGAGGGCATTGTCGAACGGCACACTGATCTGTACGCCGCCGGGCAAGCCCAGCTGGTCGCTGCCGTGCGCCAGCGGCTGCATCAGCCGCGTCAGCAATTCCGGCGCGCCCAGGCGCTGGCGGCCCAGGTCGTCGATGATCAGCATGCCATTATTGGCGCGCACATGGGGCGGCGCCTGGTAGCAGCCGCCGCTGGCGTCTAGCCGCAGTTCCAGCATGCCGGCGTCGAGCTCGGCGCCCACGTGGATCACGGGACGCTGGCACAGCACCCAGCGGATGTCCGTGCTGCGCCGCTCCAGCGCCTGGCGCGCATGGCTGACATGCTGCGGCGCGGGCGGCAGGTGCTGGGCCGGATCGTACAACTGGATGATGTCGTGGCCGACGATGACGGCGTACGGCACGGCGACCAGCCCGTGCAGCAATTGTCCCAGCTGCAGCGCCAGGGTCGACTTGCCGCTGCCGGGCGGACCGTACAGCAGCAGCGAGCGCCCCGAATGCAGGGCCGCGCCGACCACGTCGAGCATGCCCGGCCCCGCGTGGGCGCCGCCCAGCACGGCGGCCAGGTCATCGCTGCCGACGCGCTGTTCCTGCACCAGCCACGACTGGCGCGCCACCATGGCGCGGTACGCGTCCAGGGTCACGGGCGCGGCGCCGATATACGCGCAGCGCTCGAGGAAGGCGCTGGCGCGCTGCTTGCCGGCGCTCGTCAGCTGGTACTGCACGTCGATATCGGATTCGCCGCGCCAGGCCACTTCGGCCATCTGCTCGCTCACCATGAAGTCGAGCACTTCGCGCAAGACATTGATCGACAGGCGCAAGCGCGTCGTCAGTGCGGACAGGTGCGTCTTGCCGCTCACAAACATCAGCTTGGCGATCAGTTCAACCACCAGGGGCCGCTCCAGTCCCGTTTCACGCAAGCTCTTCGGCTGCGGCGGCAAGGGCGGCATCAGGTTCGCATCGGCAGGGCGCGGCGCACTCTCGGTGCTCATGGAATAGTCGACCTCGGTCATGCTGCGTCTCCTAGCCGGTTAAGACTGCATTCAACAGAATTCATTCTAGCGAGCGGGGACCGGTGCCCATTGATCAAGAGCAATGAATACCAATCAGAAATAATGCCGCCCTTGCACCAGCAGGCAGCCCAGGGCAATGGCCAGTCCGTAGGGCATGTTGCCCACGCTGGCGCCGCTGCCCAGGGCGTTTGGCGCCAGGGGAATGCCGGCCATGCGCGCGATCATCGGCCACAGCAGCTGGCGCAGATTGCCGAGGCAGGCGCGCCACTTGCCCTGCCAGGTGATCATCAGCACGGCCATCAGGCCGCCCAGGACAAACGTGGCGAAACAGATCTGCAGCACGGGCCAGGGACCGGCAAAGGCGCCCGCCATGGCGATCAGCTTGACGTCGCCGGCAGCCATGCCGCGCAGCAGGTACAACGGTAGAAACAGGAAAAAGCCCGTGGCCATGCCGCCCAGCCACAGCGGCAGCACGTTTTGCGGCCACAACCACAGGTGCAGCGCCAGGGCGGCAAGGATGCCGGACAACACCACACCATTGGGTATCTTGCGGCGGATCAGATCACTGACGGCGGCGCCCGTCACGAAGCACAGCAGCAGCAGGTCGAATACGGCATAGGCAGGCATGCGACACCTCCTGAAAAAAACCCGCCGCTGGCCGGCCAGCGGCGGGCACCCGCTTAGGGCGTCAACACCAGGTTCGACGAAATGTCGGTGAGGACGGCCAGCAAGTTGGTCTTGATCAGCAAGAAACCGGCCGTGATGGCGGTAGCCATCAACGCCGCAATCAGGCCGTATTCGATTGCCGTAATGCCATCCTCATCCTTGACAAACTGCTGTACTGCCGACAGGAAGGTATGCATGACAAGCTCCCAAAAGTGAATCACAAGTCCCTGGCGCAATCGGGTGTGAAACATTGCCCATTCCTGCTAATATGTTTCCTGCCGTAAATTTCTGCGCCATTGCATTGACTATAAAGCGTCCACGTTTTGGCAAATTGACGCGCCACAAGTTTCCATATGGAAATTATCAAACCCTGTTGAAATGCCGGCTGGCGCAAACAAATGTTGCGATCCGGATTGAAAGCCTTCGTCAGGGCAAGTTTTTTGCAATGCGGTGCATGAATCTCATGTATTTACATGAAATATTGCATACGTTAATTGCCTATTAGGCAAAAAGACATTATCCTGCTTAGCTCTTCTTTGGAAAGGCCTCTCGCCCGGCGGTAAAGAGCGTCATGCCACCAAATAAATCTTGGCTTCTTGTAGACGGACGCGAACATGCTCTTGCTTGATGCAATGCTGGTATGACGACACTTGTGTGACTACTTTCCAGAGATCGACAATGGATTCCCTACTGAAACACATGGTGGACATGACCGGGCACCGCGACCACACGATGCTCGACATCTCCGTGATCTCGGCCGTCCAGGAACTCGCTGCCGCGTCGCAGACCCGTGTGCTGGCCCTGACCACCGTGCGTGGCCAGGTGTTCGTGCGGTCGCGGGCCATCATCGTGGCGGGCAGCGTGGCCCGCATGGAAGAGCATAACGACCCGACTCTGCCAGGCGAACCGCTGTCGGACTACCCGGCCCTGGCCGCCTGCATCAAGCGCCATGAGGCAAGCGCCGACACCCTGTGCGCCGACGGCCGCCACCTGCTGTGGCTGCCCATCTGGATCGGCGACCAGGTCACCACCTGCCTGGAAATCACCAACCCCACGCCGTACACGGGCGCCACCATCCAGGTGATCGGCGGCATCGTCAGCGTGTACCGCAATTTCCAGAACCTGCTCGACTACAGCGAACGCGATTCGCTCACCGGCTTGTTGAACCGCAAGACCTTCGACGACCAGCTGGCGAAAATCCTGCAAAGCCGCGGCGAACCGGAGGCGGAGAAGCCGCTTCCCGTCGATGCAGAACGGCGCCACCATACGGACACGGAACGGCAATGGCTGGCCGTGATCGACGTCGATCATTTCAAACTGGTCAATGATAAATTTGGCCACCTGTATGGCGATGAAGTGCTGATCCTGATCGCCAACCAGTTGCAATCGTCGTTCCGCTCGCAAGACCGCATCTTCCGCTTCGGCGGCGAGGAATTCGTCGTGCTGCTGCGCTCGATCACCCTGGAAAATGCGCAGAAAATCATCGACCGCTTCCGCACCAATGTCGAAGCGCACGACTTCCCGCAAGTGGGCAGAGTGACCGTCAGCGTGGGCTTCGTCAGCATCAACGCCTACGAGGCGCCCGTCATCATCCTCGGCCGCGCCGACCAGGCCTTGTATTACGCCAAGAGCCATGGCCGCAACCTGGCTTGCCACTACGACGAGCTGGTCGCCAAGGGCTTGCTCACCACCATTACCTCGAACGATACGGCGGAATTCTTCTAGGCATCCGCGAGGGAAAGAAAGCGCATGGGATCGACCTGCCACTTGGCGGCCGACTCATGGCCGACGATCTTGTCGGCGCCGCCGAAGCCGAAGCCGCGCGACAGGTCGACCGTTTCCGGCTTGATGTAGGTCTTGCTCTTCGTACTGAAAAACACATTCACTTTCGGCGCCAGCAAATTGCTTTCGTGCGCCTCGATGACGACGGCCAGGCGGCCTGATTCCAGCATCACCATGGTGCCGACCGGATAGATGCCCACGCAGCGCATGAAATCCTGGGCGAACACGGGGTTGAAATGGAATTTGCTCCACTCATAGATCTTGCGCAGGGCTTCGGCGGCGGCGATGCCCTTGTGATAGCTGCGGTCAGACGTCAGCGCGTCATACACGTCGACGATGGCGGCCATCTGCGCCAGTTCGCTGATGGCGTCGCCGGCCAGCTGGTCCGGATAGCCGCTGCCATCGCGCCGTTCATGGTGGTGCAAGGCGATGTCGAGGGGAATCGCGCCCACCTCGGGCGACTGGCGCAGGATTTCGTAGCCGTCGCGCGGATGGCGCTTGATCAGGGCAAATTCTTCCGGCGTGAGAGGGCCCGGCTTGTTGAGCACGCTGTCGGGCACCAGGGCCTTGCCCGTGTCGTGCAGCAAGCCACCGAGGCCAGCCTGGTGCGTGGTCGCCGCATCGATGCCGCGCGAGCGGCAAAACGCCACCAGCAGCGCGCACACGCTGACGGAATGCAAAAAGGTGTAGTCATCCTTGGTCTTGATGCGCAACAAGCCGACGAGGGCACCGGGATTGCGCAGGATCGATTCGGTAATATCCTGCACCGTGTGCTGCACGCGGTCCAGCTCGACAGCCTTGCCCAGGCGCACGTCGGCCATCACCGTGCGCACCAGGCTGGCCGCCTGCCGCCGCACTTGCGTGGCGCGCGCCAGTTCCATGCCCAGCGACACGCGCGTGACCACTTGCGGCGCCGCGGCGATCTGCACCAGTTCGCGCTCCGTCTCGGCGTGCGCCTGCGCCACGGTAGGCGCATCCTGCACGTCGAGGCCCTTGCCGCTGTCGATCACCACGTCGTGGATGCCGGCTTGCATGATCTTGCGGATTTCATCGTCGCTGCGCAACAGGAAACGGTTGCGCACGAATGGATGCGTCATCCAGTCGCAACTGAGGTCATGAATGTACATGCCCACTTTTAATTGAGACGAATCAACTTTCTTGAGCATGCTGTCATCCCACAAATACGCGGCTGGAGCACCGAAGGCGCTAGAATGAGTATAACAAAATTGTTATTCTGCTGGCCGCGTTCGGCGCTGCGGCGCAACACCGTGTTTTTTCCGCTCAACGCACCGCTTCTGGGACCCATGGAACTGCGCCAATTACGCTACTTTGTTGCCATCGTCGACCACGGCTCGCTGTCGCGCGCGGCCCTGATCCTGCACGTGGCCCAGCCGGCCCTGACGCAACAGCTGCGCCAGCTGGAAGAGGAATTGGGCGTGCAGCTGCTGCACCGCTCGGCCCAGGGCGTGCTCAGCACGGATGCGGGCAAGGTGTTCTACGAACATGCGCAAGCGATCCTGAAACAGGTGGCCGACGCCCGCTCGGCCGTCACGCAAAGCGCCACGCGGCCGTCCGGCAATGTCACCCTGGGCTTGCCGCACAGCATTTCCGGCGCCCTGGCCCTGCCCCTGCTGCTGGCCGCGCGCGAACGCTATCCCGAAATCACCCTGCAATTGACGGAAGAAATCACGGGCAACCTCAATGAACAGCTCAAATCGGGCCGCATCAACCTGGCCGTGCTGTTCGACGATGGCCAGCTCACGCCGTTTGCCTGCAGCCCGCTGGTGGAAGAAGAGATGCGCTTCATCTGCCGCAGCGATTCGCCGTTCGCCCCCGCCGGCCATGCCGTGTCGTTCCAGCAAGCCTTGAGCGCCACCCTGATCCTGCCGGGCCTGCAGCATGGCGTGCGCCCGCGCATCGACAGCCGCGCGCGCGAACTGGGCCTGGAAACGGCAAACGTGATCGAGATCAACTCGATCGCCATCCTGAAATCGGCCATCCTGGCCGGCATGGGCGCCACCATCCTGCCGGCCGCCCCCCTGCTGGCCGAGCTCGACAGCGGCGCCATGCGCAGCTACGCCATCCACAGCCCCGTGCTGTCGCGCACAGTGGCCCTGTGCGCCTCGAAAAATATTCCCCTCACCAATGCGGGCAACGCCGTGAAAAACCTCGTGCTGCAAGTGGCCGCCGAACTGTGCGGCAGCGGGCGCTGGGTGGGGGCGAATGTGCTCTCGCCCATGGCATAAGTATTTCTTATACCCCCATCGGCAAAGCGTATTTGCCCCCTTTCCTGACTCGTTCTACACTGACCACATTAACTATTTTAAATTTAAAATGGTTATGTGCCGCCCACACGCGGCCATCCCGTCTGCACAGTGCGCGCCTTACCGGGCGCGCCACTTGTACAGCGGTCATCTGAAACACCCTTTTGGAGACAGCCATGTCCGTGACCACGGAAAACGGCTCCGCAGCGTTCGCTAGAAACGCCGGTGCCGCGCCATCTACGCCCCCCGACACTTCCCGTTTGACCACCGTCAGCCTCGACGACAAATACACGGCCACTTCCGGCGCCATCTTCCTGTCCGGCATCCAGGCCCTCGTGCGCCTGCCCATGATGCAGCGCCTGCGCGACCAGGCCGCCGGACTCAACACGGCCGGCTTCATTTCCGGCTACCGGGGCTCGCCCCTGGGCGGGCTCGACGAGAACCTGTGGAAAGCCAAGAAACAGCTGGAAGCGCACCACGTGCAATTCGTCCCCGGCGTCAACGAAGACCTGGCCGCCACGGCCGTCTGGGGTTCGCAACAGGTCGACCTGATCGGCCCGGCCAAGTACGACGGCGTGTTTGCCATGTGGTACGGCAAGGGCCCCGGCGTGGACCGCTGCGGCGATGTCTTCAAGCACATGAACCACGCGGGCACCTCCAAATTGGGCGGCGTGCTGCTGGTGGCCGGCGACGACCATGGCGCGTATTCCTCGACCCTGCCGCACCAGTCCGACCACCTGTTCTCCGCCTCGATGATCCCCGTCCTGTATCCGTGCAATGTGCAGGAATACCTGGACCTGGGCATCCACGGCTGGGCCATGTCGCGCTTTTCCGGCTGCACCGTGGCTTTCAAGGCGCTGGCCGATACGGTCGAATCGTCGGCTTCCATCGATGCCGATCCATTCCGCGTGGAAGTCAAAATTCCGCAGGATTTCATCATGCCCGAAGGCGGCCTGAATGCCCGCCTGTCGAGCATCCCGCTGGGCCAGCAGGCGCGCAACCAGGAAGCGCTGATGCAGGACTACAAGATCTACGCGGCCCTGGCTTACGCGCGCGAAAACAAGCTCAACCACACCACCATCGACAGTCCGAACGCCAAGCTGGGCATCATCGCGTCCGGCAAGTCCTACCTGGATGTGCTGGAAGCGCTGGAAGAGCTGGGCATCGACGAGCAAATGGCGGCCGACGTCGGCATGCGCCTGTTCAAGGTGGCCATGCCGTGGCCGCTGGAGCCGGACAGCGTGCGCGAATTCGCGCAAGGCCTCGATGAAATTCTCGTCGTCGAAGAAAAACGGCAGATCGTCGAATACCAGCTCAAGGAACAGCTGTACAACTGGCGCGACGACGTGCGTCCGCGTGTCATCGGCAAGTTCGATGAAAAAGGCGAATGGGTGGCGCCGCGCGGCGAATGGCTGCTGACCTCGAAGGCGGACTTTTCCGTCTCGCAAGTGGCGCGTGTCATCGCCAGCCGCATCGCGCGCCTGATTTCCGATCCCGTCACCTGCGACCTGATCAAGGCGAGATTAAGTTTCCTCGACGCCAAGGATGCGGTATTGAAGAAAGCCGTGAATACGCCGTTCCGCCCCGCCTTCTACTGCTCCGGCTGCCCACATAACACGTCGACCAAGGTGCCGGACGGCAGCCTGGCCCTGGCCGGCATCGGCTGCCACGTGATGGCCACGTCGATCTACCCGGAAATGAACAAGCTGACCACGCACATGGGCGGCGAAGGCGCGCCGTGGATCGGGCAAGCCGCATTTTCCGAACTGCCGCACGTGTTCCAGAACCTGGGCGACGGCACATACTTCCACTCGGGCTATCTGGCCATCCGTGCCGCGCAGGCGGCCAAGGTCAACATCACCTACAAGATTCTGTACAACGACGCCGTCGCCATGACGGGCGGCCAGCCCGTGGACGGCTTGATCACCGTGCCCATGATGGCGCAGCAAGTGGCGGCCGAAGGCATCGCGCGCATCGCCCTGGTGACGGAAGATCTGTCGCGCTACAGCGACCGCAGCAACCTGCCCGCCCACGTGACCTTGCACGACCGCAAGGATATGGATGCCGTGCAGCGCGAATTGCGCGAAGTGCAAGGCGTCTCCGTGCTGATCTATGACCAGACCTGCGCGGCCGAGAAACGCCGGCGCAGGAAAAAGGGCGAATACCCTGACCTGGCCAAACGCATGGTCATCAACGACGCCGTCTGCGAAGGCTGCGGCGACTGCGGCGTGCAATCGAACTGCGTGTCGATCCTGCCGAAGGAAACGGAATTTGGCCGCAAGCGCACCATCGACCAATCCTCGTGCAACAAGGATTATTCGTGCGCCAAGGGTTTTTGCCCCAGCTTCGTCACCGTCGAGGGCGGCAGCCTGAAAAAGACCAAGACGGGTGCCAGCAAAGCGGGCGAGACGGACAACTTCGGCCCGCTGCCGGAACCGGTCCTGCCCGCCTGCGACGCGCCGTACAACATCCTCATCAACGGCATCGGCGGCACGGGCGTCATCACCGTGGGCGCCCTGATGGGCATGGCGGCCCACCTGGAAGGCAAGGGCGCGTCCGTGCTGGACATGACGGGCATGTCGCAAAAGAACGGTTCCGTCACCTCGCACGTGAAAATCGCCAGGTCTCCCGCGCACATCCGCGCCCAGCGCATCGCCACGGGCGAAGCGGACCTGATTTTAGGCTGCGACATGCTGACGGCCGGCGCGCAGGATGCCGTGTCGAAAATGCGCCCGGGCCGCAGCCTGGCCGTCGTCAACCTGCATGAGCAGCCGCCAGGCACGTTTGCGCAAAATGCCGACTGGCAATATCCAACGGCGGAAGTGCGCCAGCTGATCGAGGAATCCGTCGGTGGCGCCGAGGCAGCCGACTTTATCGATGCTACGAAACTGGCCACCGCGCTGATGGGCGATTCGATCGCCGCCAACCTGTTCATGCTCGGCTACGCCTGGCAAAAGGGCCGCATTCCGTTGACGGAAGCGGCCTTGCTGCGCGCCATCGAACTGAATGGCGTGGGCATCGAATCGAACAAGAAAAGTTTCCTGTGGGGCCGCCGCGCCGCCGTCGACGTGCGCCGTGTCACGCAGATCGCCACGCCCACGCAGGCGATCATCGTGCAAATGCCGCAAAGCCTCGATAGCGTCATCAAGAAGCGCGTGGAGTTCCTCACGGCCTACCAAAACGCCGCGTATGCGGATGGTTATGTGACCCTGCTCAAGCAGGTGCGCGACCGCGAAAACACCCTGGGATTGGGCCAGAAGCTGTCGATGGCCGTGGCGAAGAACTATTTCAAATTGCTGGCCTACAAGGACGAGTATGAAGTGGCGCGTTTGTACACGGATGGCCGTTTCGTGGAGCAATTGCAACAGCAGTTCGAGGGGAATTTCTCCGTGAAATTCAACCTGGCGCCGCCGCTGTTCGCGAAAAAAGATGCGAAAGGCCACCTCGTGAAAGCGGAGTTCGGTTCCTGGATGTGGCGCGCCTTCAAGCTGCTGGCGAAAGCCAAGGGGCTGCGGGGTGGCACTTTCGACGTCTTCGGTTATACGGCCGAGCGCAAGATGGAACGCGCGCTGATCGTTGAATACCGCGAACTGCTGGCGGGACTGCTGGTCAGCCTGACGGCGGACAACCTGGCCACCTGCGTGGAACTGGCGTCGCTGCCCGAGAAAATCCGCGGCTTCGGCCACGTCAAGGAAGCGGCCGTCGACACGTATCGCCAGGACAAGGCGAGATTGCTGGCCAAGCTGGCGGACGGCAGCAAGCACGCGGCATAAGCCGGTCAGCTGGGCTTGACATGACAACGCAGAGCCTCGGCTCTGCGTTTTTTTTCATTCAGGGCAACGCCCCACCGTCGCCCCCGGCAACAGCACCGGCTGCCAGATTTCCTGCAGCCGCTCCGGCGGCGTGCCGGCCAGCAAGGATTGCAGCATTTCGACCATCTTGGCGCCGGCGCGGCGCAGGTCGGGCTGGTCGATGGTGGTGACGTTGATGCCGATCAAGGTGTCTTCCACATTGCCCCAGACGATGACGGAGATTTCCTTGCCGATTTCGATGCCCGCATCCATCAGCGCGCGCACCACGCCCACGCCGGACAAGTGATTGTCGACGATGACGGCCGTGGGACGGGGCGAGCAGGCCAGCAATTGCTGCATGGCCTGGTAACCGCTGCGGCGATCAAAAGTATTGTCGAGCAGATAGGCGGGATCGACCGGCAAGCCCGCTTGCGCCATGCAGCGGATAAAGCTTTCCTTGCGTTCATACGCGAAGTGCAGATCCAGCGGCGCGCTCAGCAGGGCAATGCGCTGGTGGCCGTGTGCCGCCAGGAAAGACACGGCCAGGTCGATACCCGTATCGTTGTCGTAGTCAAAATACGCATACGGCGCATCGATGCGCGTGCGGCCGTTCGCCACAAAAGGAAAGCCGACCTTCGTCAGGTAGGCGATGCGCTCGTCGACCACCTTGGTGCGGCCCACCACCAGGCCATCGACCTGGCGTCCGCGCACCATGGTTTCATACGAGGGCTGCTCGTTCTGCGGCGATACGGGAGCGATGATCAAACTCATCTTCGATGCTTCCACGGCGTCCGACATGCCATTCACCACGGAAAGAAAGACGCTGTCGCCCAGGTCGCTGGGCAGCAGGGGATAGATCATGCCCAGCACATTCGTGCGGCCGACGGCCAGGCTGCGCGCCAGCGGGTTGGGCCGGTAGCCGACTTTCTTGGCGGCGGCCAGGACGATTTCACGGGTGCGGGAATTGACTTCCGGATAGCCGTTCAACGCCCTGCTGACTGTCGTTTTCGACATGCCGAGGGCAATTGCGAGGCTCTTGAGATTCATGTTAACTACCTGTCTGTATGGCAAAAGAAACCAACTCTGCCCGTCAATTATAGCCCAGAGCGCCAAACAGGCCGCGCATTAGCGTGCGCAGACATGGTATAAAAACAACAATACATTGACTATTTAAAAAGCAACGTTTTGAATGCGACCACTTCCACCCTCTCCGCAGCGCCATATCGGCGATAGCAGTCAAGACAAGGTAAAAAGCGACAGCGGGTACTCACTTTGACAAGTGCTGCAGCAACTTCAGGATGCCGGCTTGGGCATGCAAGGCGCGCACGTTAGCATTATCAAGAAAACATAATTTACTGGAACTGTGCGAGAATTTGTCCTACTCTTGATTCAGGTAAAGATTACCGTCTGGCATGTTCGAACAATGATGCCTGGCGCAGCACATCGGCCCGGGCTTCCCCCATCCCTGCACGCCTGGCCATACTTTCAAAGGTGAACAATGTGGTCACGCTAACGTCCGTCAACAACTTGCAAGCCTCGCTGGCTACGGCGCAACGCCGGGTCGAGCAAGGCCAGAACCAGGTACAGCGCGACAGTGAACAGCTGGCGCAAAGCCGCCAGTTGCTGGCGCGGGAACAGGAATCGCTGAGCCAGACGCAACGCAACAGCCAGCAAGCCCAGGCAGATGCCCCCACCGCCATCAAGGCGCCGCAGCTGGACCAGGCGATCAAGCTGGCCGTGCCGCAGCAAGCGGTCCCCGCCGCACCGAAAAGCACGCCCCAGCTGAACAGCTATGGCCAGACGCTGGGGCGCCTGATCGACGTGACGGCGTAAATTACCGAATCATCTCCTCTTCCAGCATCGCCAGCCACCACTTATTGCCCTTCTTCGGCTGCGCCAGGTCGACTGCCTCGCCCATCTGCGGCGTGGCCAGGTTCACGCCCTGCTTGGCCGCCAGCCCCGTGATGCGGTCAAACGGTTCATGCCAGGCATGCAGCCCCAGGTCGAAGGTGCCGTTATGCACGGGCATCAGCCACTTGCCGCGCAAGTCCAGGTGGGCTTGCAAGGTCTGTTCCGGCTGCATGTGCACGTCCGGCCACAGCTTGTCGTAGGCGCCCGTCTCGATCATGGTCACGTCGAACGGGCCGTACTTGTCGCCGATTTGCTTGAAACCGTCGAAATAGCCGGAGTCGCCACTGAAAAACACGCGCACGTCCGGTGCGTCGATGACCCACGATGCCCACAGGGTTTGATTGCCGTCAAACAAGCCGCGTCCCGAAAAATGCTGCGATGGCGTGGCGACAAGTTTCACGCCGGCAATCGTCACGCCCTGCCACCAGTCGAATTGCTGCACCTTGTCTTTCGGCACGCCCCATTCGACCAAGGTGTCACCCACGCCCAGCGGCGTGACGAAGTGTTCCGTCTTGGCGGCCAGTTGCAGCACGGCAGCATGGTCGAGGTGGTCGTAATGGTCGTGCGACAGGATGACGGCCTTGATCGGCGGCAAGTCGGCGATGCTGATGGGCGGCTGATGGAAACGTTTTGGTCCTGCCCACTGCACCGGCGAGGCGCGCTCGGAAAACACGGGATCGGTGAGGAAAAATTCATTGTTCAGTTTCAGCAACAGGGTCGAATGGCCGAGGCGAAACAGGCTGTTGTCGGGTGCGGCCAGCAGTTGCGCCCGGGTCAAGGCTTGCACGGGCACAGCCGCAGCCGGCACCGTGCTGTCGGGTTTGTCAAAGAAAAATGTCCACATCAGCTTGAGCGTGGCTGCCGTGCCCAGTTTGTGCATCTGCACGGGATTACGGAACTTTCCTTCGTGGCGTTGGGGCGATTCTATCGGTGCGGCAGGCGCGGCGCGCAAGGTGCAAGAACTCATGATGATCAGGACTCCCAGAAAGAAGAGACGACGTGCGACTCGGTGCAAGTGCATATGCGGCCCGGCAAAGAATTAACAAGGATTAAATTACACTACACAGTGTAGTTCCTATTTCTGGCAAAGTAAACCAAGAGGTGTAAAATATTGTTTTCAAAGGAGATTTCCCGCCATGGCCGCACCGCAACGCCTCACCGACCGCAAGCGCGTCGCCATCGTCGATGCCGCCATCGCCGAGTTCCGCGAGCACGGTTTTGATGCGACCAGCATGGACAAGATCGCTGCCACGGCTGCCGTATCCAAGCGCACCGTGTACAACCATTTCCCCAGCAAGGACGAGCTGTTCGCGGAAATCCTGCAGCGCATGTGGGAAAGCAGCATGGCCCAGCCTGCAGTGCCCTATGTTGCCGACCAGCCGCTGCGCCCGCAAGTGCTGGCCCTGGTCGAGCAAAAGATGGACTTGCTGTGCGATCCAGCCTTCATCGACCTGGCGCGCGTGATCTTTGGCGAAACCATCCACTCGCCCGAGCGCGCGCAAGCGATGGTGACGCGCCTGAATGAAAAGGAAACGGGCTTGAATATCTGGATCCGCGCGGCGCAGCAAGACGGGCGCATCAAGGCGGGCGAGACGCTGGAAGTGGCGCACCTGCTGATGTCGCCGTTAAAAACCTTTGCCTTCTGGCCGCAGATCACCCTCGGTGAGCCTCTGCTGGGCCCGGCACGCCGGCGCGAAGTGACGGCACTGGCCGTCGATATCTTCCTGTGCTACTACGGCGTGGCAAAACAGACGGCATAAACGGGCGGCAAGTGGGCAGAGATGGTCTGCCAATGCTCGCCCCCGTCGCCGGAATACCAGGCGCCGCCCGTCGTCGACGCCATCAATAAACTGCGCCCATCGTCGGCCAGCGCCAGCCCGTGGCGGTAGATGAGGTCATAGCAATGCTGCTGCGGCAATCCCGCGCGCAAGACCTCGAAGGTTTTTCCGCCGTCGCGCGTGCGCGTGACGGCCAGCGCGCCATCGATGGGAATGCGCAACACATCCGCCTGCGCCGGCACGAACCAGGCCGTGTCGCCATCGCGCGGATGCACGGCCACGGCAAAGCCGAAATGCGACAGCGGCGCCGTCGTCACTTCTTGCCAGTGCCAGCCGGCATCGTGCGAGCGCCAGATGCCGTTATGGTGCTGGCACCACAGCGCGTCCGGCGTGCCGGCGCTGCGCACGATGCGGTGCGGATCTTGCACGGCTTCGTTTTCATCGAGCTCGGGCGGCATGTAGTCGGCCCGCATGCCCGTCGCGCTCAAGGCCCAGCTGGCGCCGCCGTCCAACGTTTGCCACACGCCGCCGCAGGACACGCCGACCAGCACCTTCTGGCTGTCGCGCGGGTCGACGCAGATGCTGTGGATGCCGGGCACGTCATAGCCGCCGCCAAACCACTGCGCCCGCTGCGGCACGTGCCACAGGGATTCCACCAGTTGCCAGCTGTCGCCGCGGTCGCTGGAACGGAACAGGCCGCCAGGCAAGGTACCCGCCCACAGCACGCCGGGCTGGTCCGCGCCGCCGGCCGCCAGCGACCATATCTGCTGCAAGGTCCAGTCCACGGTATCGGTGCTGTCTTCCGGCTTGGCGGGATAGGCGGGCACGGCGACTTCCTGCCACGCGCTGGCGCCCCCGTCGCGTCGGTGCAGCTTGGCGCCGAAGTGCCCCAGGTTCAGGGCCGCATACAAGGTGCCGTCGCGCCCATCGTGCAGCAGCATGGAAACGGGGTCGCCGGCAAACTGCACCAGCGCCAGCTGCCAGGCGCCGGCCGCATCGACATCGAACTGGAACAAGCCCTTGCGGGTGCCGAGATACGCGCGTTGAGCCATGCCTTGTCCCATGATTAACCTCCGGAAAGTGCCTGCAAGATATACACCTGGCTGTCGGGCAGCAAGGCGTCGTCCAGCACGCGCCGCTCGCGGCAGCGGGCGCCATCGATGAAGATCACCACATTCGGGCGCAGGGCGCCCTGCTCGTCGAGCACGTAACCGCGCAGGCGCGGCTGCCGAGCAAACGCGGCATCGAGAGCGGCGCGCAGCCGTGGCGCGGCCACCTCCACCGTAGGAACGTCCAGGTAGCGTGCCAGTTGTTGCGTAAAATGCAAATGCGCCATGCTGCCCTTCGACGTCGTCGGCCTCGACTCATTCTAGTCCCCTTTGCGGCCAATACAATTAAAATAGAGGCAAGCACACAAGGAGGCCAGGCATGACGATTACCCCGGAAGAACTAGCGGTGCTGATGCAGGAAGTGGAAGTGGCCGATCCCATCGATTTTGCCGACCTGCCCTTCGACGAGCAGGAATTGCGCGGGCTGATCGCCAACCACCTGTGCGAGATGGCCGACGCGATGGAAAGTTTCAGCCCGGAAGACCGCAACCTGGCCCTGCTGGCCGTGGCGGCCAAGCTGGTGCTGGAAAATCTGGTATTGCACGTGCAGCTGCTGCGCCGCCACGGCTTGCCCGTCAGCGACAGCGTGGACGCGCTGCTGCAGCGGCTCAAGGGCGGCAAGCCGTCGTGAATTAATTGCCCGTGCGCACGGCGCGCGCCTGGATGGTGATATCGCTTTCGGCCACGGCCACGCAGGGCAGGATGTAGCCGTCCAGCCGCTCATCGGGGCTGATGCCGGGCCAGTCCACCGTGTAGCGTATCGTTCCTTCGGGCATGTGGCAGATGCACGTGCGGCACGTGCCGTTGCGGCAGGAACTGAGCAGGCGGATACCGGCCAGTTCGGCGGCAGCCAGGATGGTGGTGCCTGCCTCGGCCGGGAATTGCCAGCCTTGCGGGACGATGGTGATAGTAAAGGTGGTGATGGTAAAGGGCGCACTCATGCGCGCAGTGTAACAGTCAGCTTGCCAAGGTTGTCCAGCTCGCGCCATCCGCATGGCTGCGCAGCACGGCTTCCGCAAAGGCCAGGCCCGCCACGCCATCGGTGACAGTCGGCAGCCAGCCCGCTTCCTTGGGCACGGGCAAGCCCGCCTGCAAGGCGCGAATGCGCAAGGCCGCATCCAGGTACAGCTGGGCGAACGCTTCCAGATAACCCTCCGGATGGCCGGCCGGCACCCGCGTGGCGTGGCGCGCGGCGGCGCTGTCGACCCGGCCCGGGCGCAGCAGCTGGCGGTTGCCGCCCTGCGGCGTAAACCACAGTGCATTCGGTTGTTCCTGGTCAAAGTCCAGCTGTGCCTTGCTGCCGAACAGGCGCAGGCGCACCGTGTTTTCGCAACCGGTCGCCACCTGGCTGGCCCACAGGGTACCTTTCGCCCCGTTGGCGTAGCGCAGCATGACCTGCACGTGGTCGTCCAGGCTGCGGTGCGGTACAAAGGTCGACAGTTCCGCCAGCACGGCATGCGGCGTCAGTCCGCTGACGAATTGCGCCAGGTGATACGCATGCAGCCCCACGTCGAGCAGGACGCCGCCCGGCCCCGCCTTTTGCGGGTCGTTATGCCAGTTGCCCTCGTTCATGCCGCCGGCAGCAATCGAATCGGCCAGCCAGTCCTGCGAGTATTCCACTTGCACGAGGCGCAATTCGCCGATGTCGCCCGCCTCGACCATGGCCTTCGCATGACGCAGCAGCGGGTAGCCGCTGTAGGTGTGCGTGAGCGCAAACAGCAGGTTTTTCCGCTCGGCCAGCGCCGCCAGCGCCTGGCCTTCGGCCAGAGAGATTCCCAGCGGCTTGTCGCAGATCACATGGATGCCCGCTTCCATGAACGCCGTGGCGACGGGCGCGTGCAAGTGATTCGGCGTGACGATGGCCACGGCCTCGATGCCGTCCGCGCGCGCGGCCTCCATCTGCGCCATGGCGCGGTAATCGCTGTAGCAGCGTTCGGGCGCCAGGTGCAGCACGGCGCCGCTTGCACGCGCGCGATCCGGGTCGGACGACAAGGCGCCCGCCACCAGCTCGTACTGGTCGTCGATGCGCGCCGCGATGCGGTGCACGGCTCCGATGAACGCGCCCTGCCCGCCCCCTACCATACCCAGCCGTAAGCGTCGCTGCATGTCGTCTCCTTATTTCAAGCCAAGCAAGTGATGAATTTGATCCTGGTCAACCGCACTGCCCGCGAAATCGTCGAACGCGTGTTCGGCCACGTGGATGATGTGCTCGCGGATGAATCGCGCGCCCTCGGCCGCGCCATCTTCCGGGTGTTTCAGGCAGCATTCCCATTCCAGCACGGCCCAGCCCGGAAAGTCATACTGCGCCATCTTGGAAAAGATCGCCTTGAAGTCGATCTGCCCGTCGCCCAGCGAGCGGAAGCGTCCGGCCCGGTCTTGCCAGTCGCCATAGCCGCCATACACGCCCTGGCGCCCGTTCGGCCGGAATTCCGCGTCCTTGACGTGGAAGGCCTTGATGCGCGCATGATAAATATCGATGAAGGCCAGATAGTCGAGCTGCTGCAGCACGAAATGGCTGGGGTCGTACAGAATCGATGCGCGCGGGTGGTCGTTGACGGCGGCAAGGAAGCGTTCGAACGTCACGCCGTCGTGCAAGTCCTCGCCCGGATGCAACTCATAACAGAGGTCCACGCCCGCTGCATCGAACGCGTCGAGGATGGGCAGCCAGCGTTTCGCCAGTTCCGCGAACGCCGTCTCCACCAGGCCGGCGGGGCGTTGCGGCCATGGATACAGATACGGCCAGGCCAGCGCGCCGGAAAACGTCACGTGCGCCTTCAGGCCCAGGCGTTGCGAGGCGGTGGCCGCCCACAGCAATTGCTGCGTGGCCCAGGCCGTACGGGCCGCGCTGTCGCCGCGCACATGCTCGGGCGCAAAGCCGTCGAACAGGGCGTCGTAAGCGGGATGCACTGCGATCAGCTGGCCCTGCAAATGCGTCGACAATTCCGTCACCTGCAAGCTGTGGCGCGCCAGCAAGGCTTGCACGTCATCGCAATACTGCTGGCTGCTGGCCGCCTGTTCCAGGTCAAACAATCGCGGCGCTGTCGGCAGCTGCAAGCCCTTGTAACCGAGGCCGGCCGCCCATTGCGCCAGGTGCTCAAGCGAGTCGAACGGCGGCTCGTCGCCGAGAAACTGGGCCAGGAAAATGGCCGGACCCTGGATGGTTTTCATATCAATGTCCTGTTAACCCCAACCGAAACCCGGGGTCGTATCCTGAGGGTACGACCCCAGTCCTTGTTTTGGGGTGTCGTTAAAAAGGCGAGTTCGGGAAGTAGAACTGCTTGGCGTTTTCGCGCGTGATCAGCACCGACGGGATGATGGTGTTGGCCGGCAATTTATCACCTTTCAGGCGCGCTTCCGTCGTCAGCTTGATGGCGTCGTACATGAACTTCGGCGAGTACGACACGTCGGCCACGATCAGCGGGTCGGAGCCATCCATGATCTTTTTCACGGCACCCTTCGCGCCCGCACCGCCGAACACTTGCTTGATGTCCGTGCGCTTGGCTTGCGCGATGGCTTTTTGTACGCCGATGGCCATGTCGTCATCGGCGGCCCAGACGGCGTCGATATGCTTGAAGCGCGTCAGGTAATCCTGCATGACCTTGAAGGCATCGTCGCGGTTCCAGTTGCCGTACTTGGCATCGAGCACCTTGATCTCGGGATGGCCCTTCATCACGGCGGAAAACGCATCGTAGCGCTCGTTGTCGAGGGTCGTCGGCATGCCGCGCAGCACGACGATATTGCCCTTGCCATTCAGGCTCTTCGCCAGGTATTCGGCCGGCAGCTTGCCGAAAGCCGTGTTGTCGCCCGCGATGTACGCATCCTGCGACTGCGTGTTCGTCAAGCCGCGGTCCACCACGGTGACATACACGCCCTTGTTTTTGACTTGCGCCACAGGCTGCGTCAGCGAGGCCGATTCGATGGGGAAGATCACCAGGGTGTTAATCTTGTTCACCGTCAACATGTCCTGCAACTGGTTCGCCTGCTCGGGTGCCGTGGCGGCCGTCTTGACGATGATTTTCAGGCCAGGATGGGCTTTTTCCAGCTCCGCCTTGGCCTGGTTCGCCCACCACACGATACCCGACGTGAAACTGTGCGTGGCCGTGGGAATGGCCACGCCGACCACCAGCTTCTCGGCCGCCTGCGCCGGTCCCATCGGAAGCGCCCACGCCTGCATCACCAGCACTGCCATCCCTGCTACCCGTATAAAGCTCTTCATGCTGCTCTCCTCCAAGGTTGTGGGCGCCCGTTGGCCGCCCTTTCAGAACGCCGCTGTGTTTTTATTTGCGGCCTCGCTGCAGGAAGGCGACGGCGATGATCACCACGCCTTGCACTGCGGCATTCAGGTAGACACTGATGATGCTGGTCAAATTCAGGATATTGCTGATCACGGACAAGAGGATGGCGCCGATCACAGTGCCGACGATGCGTCCCTCGCCGCCCTTCAGCGCCGTGCCGCCCACGACAACGGCGGCGATGGCTTCGAGTTCCCACAGCAAGCCCGTGGTCGGCGTAGCCGAGCCCAGGCGCGGCACGTACAGCACCGTGGCGATGCCCACGCACACGCCCAAGAGCATGTAGGTGGCGATTTTCACCTTGTCGACGTTGATGGCCGCATAGCGCGCCACTTGCTCGTTGGAACCGATCGCCTGCACATGGCGGCCAAAGGTCGTGCGGTTGAGGATGATGGCACCGGCCGCCGCCACGAAGAGGAAAATCCAGATGGGTATCGGCGCGCCCAGCACGCTCGTGTAGTACACGGGGCTGTACAGTTCGGATAGGGTGGCGTCCAGGGTCAGCGCGCCGCCATCGGCCAGGTACGTGAGCACGGCACGGAAGATGCCGAGGGTGCCCAATGTCACGATGAACGGTTCGATATTGCCCTTGCTGATGAGCAAGCCATGCATCAGGCCAAAACCCGCGCCAAGGATCAACGCCATAGCGATGCCCACCACCAGCATGGTGATCGGCGCCAGATTTCCTCCCGCACCTTGCGCCAGCGCATTCATGAAATAGATCATGCAGCCGGCGATCAGGGCCGCCATCGAGCCGACGGACAGGTCAATGCCGCCCGAGATAATCACAAAGGTCATGCCGACGGCGATGATGCCGATGAAGGCCGTGCGCGTGAGCACGTTCATCAAGTTGTCCAAGGTGGCGAAATCGCCATTGAGCAAGGTGCCCGCGATGCACAGGGCCAGCAGGCCCAGCACGGGGCCAAAGCCCTTGATGCGCGCGCCGAAGCTGGCAAGCGGGGATACGGTGGTGTCAGTGCGTGCCGGTTGCATGGGCAATCAACTCCTCTTCAGTCAGGTGGTCAGCAGACAGGGTGGCTTGCAAGGTGCCGGCGCGCATCACGGCGACTCTGTGGCACAGGCCAATCAATTCGATCAGTTCGGATGAAATCACGATCACGGCGCGCCCTTCGGCGGCCAGGCGGTGTATCAAAAAGTAAATGTCGCGCTTGGCGCCCACGTCCACGCCGCGGCTCGGTTCATCGAGCACGACGACGTGCGGGTCGGAATGCAGGTATTTCGCCAGCGCCAGCTTTTGCTGGTTGCCGCCCGACAGCATGCGCGCGCGGCTGTCCAGGTCGCCCGTGCGGATATTGAAGTCAAGCACCGCCTTGGCCAGCGCCGCTTTCTCGCCTGCCACATCGAGCCACGGCCGCGCATAGCGCTCCATCGTCATCATGGTGAGGTTTTCGCGCAAGCCCAGGTTCACATGCAGACCTTTTCCCTTGCGGTCTTCGCTCAGGTAAGTCATGCCGTGCTGCATCGCTTGCTTGGGCGTGCGGATATCCACTAGCTGGCCATTGAGATGGATCACGCCCGCGCTGCGTGGACGCAAGCCCAGCAAGGCTTCGAACGATTCCGTGCGCCCCGCGCCCACCAGGCCCGCAAAGCCCAGCACTTCGCCGGCGCGCACCTCGAACGACAGGTCTTTTGACCAGCCGGGCACGCTCAAGCCATCGACCTTCAGCAGGATCGGGGCATCCGGCGCCAGTGGCACTTTCGCGGGGAACATGTCGGACAACTCGCGCCCCACCATCAGGTTCGCCATCTGCTGGCGCGTCAGGCTGGCCGTCGGTTCGCGCGTGACGAAACGCCCGTCGCGCATGACGATGACCTCGTCCGTGTTGCGCTCGACTTCGTCGAGCTTGTGGGAAATATACAAAATGGTCACGCCGTCCGCTTTCAGCTGGGCCATGACGGTAAACAATCGTTGGGTTTCCGACGACGTCAGGGTGGCCGTCGGTTCGTCCATGATCAGGAAGCGGGCGCGGCGCGACAGGGCCTTGGCGATTTCCACCAGTTGCTTCTCGGCCACGATCAGGTCGCGGATTTTCGTGTCGGGCGAGACGTCCAGGCCCACCTGTTTCAGGTAGCGCGACGCTTCTTCCTGCATGGCAGCCTCGTCGAGCAGCCAGCCGCGCGTCTTTTCATGGCCGAGAAACATGTTTTGCGCCACCGTCAGGTGTTCGGCCAGGTTGAATTCCTGGTGGATCAGCACGATGCCGGCGCTCTCCGCCGCGCGCGAGCTGCTAAAGCGCCGGGGCTGGCCATCGATCAGCAACTGCCCTTCGCTCACGGCCTCGTAGCCGGCAAGGATTTTCATCAGGGTCGACTTGCCGGCGCCATTTTCGCCCAGCAAGCCATACACGCGTCCTGGCGACAGGTTGAAACTGACGCCATGCAAGACGCGCACGGGGCCGAAATCCTTGCAGACCCCCTCGAAACCGACGGCAACGCTCACTATGCACTCCCTCGCAAGACCAAGTTATGGTTAAGCAACACGCCCGGCACCTGTGCCGCCGGGTCCGCCAAGCGCTGCAGCAACAGTCTCGCCGCCGTCTCACCCAGTTCGCGCATCGGCTGCGCGATGGTGGTGAGGCCCGGATCGATCTGCGCGGCGATGGCGATATCATCGAAGCCGATGACGGCCACGTCTTCGGGCACCCTTTTTTTCAGCTGGCGCAGCGCACTCAGCACGCCGATGGCCAGGGTGTCGGAGACGGCAAAGATGGCCGTGGGCGCATCCGGTCCCGCCATCATCCGCAAGGTGGCGGCCGTGCCCGCTTCGTAATCGAGGCTTTGCACCGTGTGCACCCACTGCGGCTGTACGGGCAGGCCGGCCGCCGCCAGGGCGTCCAGGTAGCCTTGCTGGCGTTGCCGCGCGTACAGATAGCGCTCGTCCGAGTTGATCAGGCCGATGCGCGTATGGCCGCGCGACAGCAAATGCGCGACGGCGTCGGAGGCGGCGCGGTGGTTGTCGATGCCGACATAGGGCACGGCCACGGCGGGATCGAATTCGCAGCACGCCACCCACGGCAGGCTGACGGATTCATGTGACAGGGCATGCTGCACCGTGTCCGGATCGAGGCAGATGGCGCCATCGGCGCGGTGCATGCGCAGCAAGTCGAAGTACGAGCGCTCGCGGCCCGCGTCGGCGCCCGTGTCGCACAGCAGCACAAAATAGCCGTGTTCGCGCGCCACCGTATCGATGCCGCGCACGATTTGCGCATAGAAGGGGTTGCCCACGTCGGGCACCATGGTGAGCAGCATGCGGCTCTCGGCCGTGCGCAGGCTGCGCGCCAGATGATTCATGCGGTAGCCGAGCGCGGCCACGGACGCCAGCACCTTGTCGCGCGTGGGCGCCCGCACCCCGGCCTGCTCGTTCATCACGCGCGAGACGGTGGCCACCGACACGCCCGCATGCGCGGCGACGGCGCTGATGGAGACGGTTTCTGTCGGCAATGGAGAAGGAACGGCTGCTGGCATGGCGCTTTTCAATAAAATGTAATCGATTACATTTATAAGCCAGTCGCGCGCCCGATGCAAACAATATCGATGCTGCAATGCGCAAAAAAGAGGCAGAAAGGGGGCACAAGAGTGGCCCTGCGCGGGCCGCCGCAAGCGGCTATTTCTGTGGCGGCGAGGTATTCTGCTGCACGGCAAAACGCCGTGTCGCAGATCAGGGAGCACTTATTTCATCATCGCGCAAAACGTATCGGGATTGCCGTCAAGAATGACGCCGCTGGGCCAGCGGTGGCTGCGCTGCTGCGCGCGCAGCAAGGACGCGGCCAGGGCCGAGTCGCCATCGACGGCGTAGACGAAGACGGGCATGTTCAGGCTGGCGGCGTCGCCCAGCAGATTCGGATTGGCGTCCAGGCTGCGCGCATCCACGTGCACGCCGGTGGGCATGCCGATCTGCTGCTGCACGCGCTGCAGCCACGGCTTGTCCAGCTTGGGCGGGCGGGCATTTTTCGCGATATAGCGGCTGACCCGGTTGGCGCCGGCCGCCTGCGCATTGCGCGCGTCAAACACGAGCAAGCCCAGATAACCCTGCGGGTCGGCGCGGCGCGCGCACGCCAGGTTGTTCGGCACGCCCGACGTCAGGAACCAGTTGCCGTGCTTGATGTTCGTACGCAACTGCGCCACCAGGGTGGCGATCGGCGCGCACGACGAGACGACATCCTTGATTTCCGCATTCAGGGTTTTCGCCGGGAAAGCCGTGGCCAGGTCGGCGACGTCGCTGACGAACGGCGGCGTTTCCGGCGTGGCCACGCCACGGTTCTTCATGCTGGCGGCGCGCCAGTCGTCGGCCGTCATCTGCTTGACGGTGCGCGGCGATCCCGTGTCGACCACCCGGCCAGTCAACAGATCGTGGTGTACCACCCAGCTGCCGTCGCCCAGCAGCTGCAAATCCGTCTCGACGCCATCCCAGGTGCCGAAATACGTGTTGCGCAGCGCGCTCAGCGAGTTTTCCGGCGCATTGCCGGCGCCGCGGTGGGCGTGCACCTTCATGCCCAGGCAATCGGCCTGTACCAACGTGCAGAACGTGCTGAGCAGCAATGCCAGCGCAGCCGCCTTATTTTTGTTGCGCGTGATAGCCATAATGAATTCCCTGCAAAACGTGGATGCGGATCGCTTCGTTGACGGGGTAGCTGTAGCCCTGCCCCACCGCCACGACGTGCGTGATATTGGCCAGCAAGCCCTTGCCGGCGATTTGCCAGCGCGTGCTGTCGGGCTCGGGCTGGCGCGCCCAGTCCAGCATTTGCCCGAACAGCTCGCTGCGCGTGACGTTGTTGTCGAGAATGGACAGCATGCCCCAGCTGCCCGCAAAGGCCGTCGCCAGCACGCCCGTGGCGATCCAGGCGGAACGGCGGCTCAGCTGTCCATCGGCACCCGCCTGCTCGCCACGGCGCATGGCCAGCAGCAATAATACGACGGTGGCGACCAGGTACAGCAATTTGGAAAAGTGGCCGATGGCGCCCAGCAGCGAGAAGAACAGGGCCACGGGCGGCACGATGGCGGCGCGCGCCGCTTCCTTGCCTTCATGGAAGAACCTGCCACCCGCTTCAAAGTCGGTGCGGCTGGCGCGGTATTCCACCAGTTTTTCCGCCGTCTGGCGATCGAGGAACTGCTCGAACAGGCGCCCGAACTCGGCAGGACTGGCATACGCTGGCTGCACCGTGGCGCCTGCAGGCAGTTTCAACGCTTCGCGCAATTCCGCCTGCACGCCAGGGCGCGCGACAAAGGCGGCAAACGGCAAGCCCGGCGGGATGCGTTCGCCGCGCACGGTGACGCCCTTGCTGGCCGCCTCGGCTGTGTAGCGGCGCTTGACGGCGGCGCGGAAGCCCCGCTCATCGTCGGTACGCCAGTTGGCGGGCACGGGGACTTTCTTGCGCACATTATTGACGACGGCCGCCTGGCGCCGCATCGGCACGGAATGCGGCTGCCAGCCACGCCGCGACAGGCTGCTCACGTATTCCTGCCACGAGGATTGCTGCTTGGCACGCAAACCGGCATCGC
Organism: Janthinobacterium sp. BJB446; assembly: GCF_002735655.1. Classification (NCBI taxonomy): domain Bacteria; kingdom Pseudomonadati; phylum Pseudomonadota; class Betaproteobacteria; order Burkholderiales; family Oxalobacteraceae; genus Janthinobacterium; species Janthinobacterium sp. BJB446. The sequence continues at coordinate 127,109 of NZ_PDZK01000004.1, forward strand.
TGTCGGGAATGATGCCCGCATACAGCTCCCACTTGCCGGCCAGCTCGCGCATGGCTTCCTGATATTTGTCATAGTAACCGGACGGGCCGCCCGCCACCTGGCGCACGTTGGCACGCACCAGCTGCTCCTTGGCCGGCCCCATGCGCTCGTCAAGATGCCGCACCGACACGGCCAGGAAGGGGAACAGGGCCAGGAAGGACTTGCCTTCCGGCTTGGCGAACAGGGTCGGATCGTCGACCAGGCCTTGCAGTTGCAGGCTGCCGCCTACCAGCGAGCGCTGCAGCAAGGTGGTGTTGAAGGCCATGCGGCGAAATTCCGCGTCGCGCGTGTTGACCAGCACATTCACCGTGGTCTTCAGCACGCCGAAGACCACGCCGGCCGTGACCAGGCAGCAAACGATGATTTTTACCCAGCCAGGGCCGCTGCCATTGTTCTTCAGCCGGCGGCGCCACATCAGTTGCAGCACCACCAGCGCGGCGGCGATGCCGGACAGGCTGCGGCCATAGAATTCCACCCCTTCCACGTCTTCCGGCTTGACGTTGCCGCCCACCACGTCGAGCAGGCGGGCATTGAAGCCCAGCTCGAAGCACAGGTAAATGATCGTCAGGACGATCAGGATCAGGGTCTGCCGGATTTGCAGACTGCGCAAACTCGCGGCCATCTTATTTCCTCAAATCGATGACGACGGGCTTGATCTCTTCAGCCTGGAAGATCATCGGCGCCGCCGGGGCAGCCGCTGCGGCACGCGGTGCAGGCAGGCTGATGGCCGCGGGCGCCGCCGCCCTGGCCGGGGTGTCCTGGCGGCGCGCCTTGGCGCTGGCGCGGCTGCCCGCTTTCGGCGCGGCGGCAGGTGCCGGGGCCGATGCCGGGGCCGGTGGCGCCGGGATCACGCGGCCGCTGTCGCTGCCGGGCATGGTGGCGATGGCGGGACCGGTGGCACGCAAGGCGTCATCGGCAAACGGCTGCGCGCGCGTATCGACGCCGGGCGGCACGGCCACGCTGGCGTTGAGCAGGCGGTTGTCCGTGTAGATCATGCGCGACAGGCGGTTGTAGTTGGGGAAATCGATATTCAGCGATTTGGCGTCCGCCGCCAGCTCCACCCGAGGGCGGTCCTTGCAATTGCCGACCGTCCACTGCAGCACGTCCGTGCCCTGGAAAGCCAGCACTTCATAGCGGTAGGCGCAGCCGCGCTCCTGGGTTTCCACGATCACGACGGTGCGCTCGCCCACGTTTTCCACGCGCGCCACGCGGGCCGTGATGGCCTTGTCCAGCGGCACGACGCGGAACGCCTGCGACAGCTTGATCGAATACTTGCCCTTCGGATCCTTGCGCAAGGTGCCTTCCGTGCCGTCGCGCAAGCGGAAGGTGGAAATCGGCGTGCCGAACAGTTCGGCCGTATCCAGGCCCACCAGCACGCCACCACGGCCATTCGGCGTCATGGCGCAGCCCGTCAACAGGACGCTGGCAGCCAGGCCCATAGCCAGTTTGCGCCAGTGCGCGGATGCAAAGTTCTTATACATTGTCATGCTCGATAACTTTCTCTTATTTCGGGGTCAGGGATTGATCACGGCCAGCGGATTGCCCGGGCCTGGCGGCGGCAAGACTTTCTGGCGGTCGCGCGACAGCAGGGTGAAGGCGCCCAGGGTGTCCGGCCCGGCGACGATTTCCAGCTGCTCGCGCTGCAGCCAGGTGCGGATTTCCGCCTCCGTGGCCTCGGCGCGGAACAGCACGCGCATGCGCACGCCCTTCTCGACGCCGCTGCCGCCGCCGCTGCGGAACTCCGCATTGCCGACCACGGCCGGGTCTTTCGGCAGGAACAGCCACGCCGATTGCACCACCATCACGCTGGCGGCCACGGCCGTGACGATCTTCAGCCAGCGGTTCGCATTGGCTGCCTGCACAGGCCTCGATATGGGTGCCGTCGTTTGGGATGCGGCCGCATCGGCCGAAGCGATCTGCAATTGCTGCAGCCCCTGGCGCAGCAATTGCCGGTACGCCACGCGGCCATCCTTGCCCAGCTCGCTAGACAGCGGCGTGCCCGTCAAGACGTAATCGTCGCCGGGCAAGGCCACGCGGGCGATCACACCCGGTGCCGCAGCTACCCCCGCCCCGTTCGCCCGGCCATGCGTTTCCAGCCAGCGCGCCGCCTGCAGGCGTTCCTGGCTGAACACGCCCAGGCAGGCGCCCAGGTCCGTCACGGCCAGGGTCACCGGCATGTCGCACAGCACCAGGCCGGCGCGCGGATCGGCGGGCGCGTCGCGCTCCTCGACCACCAGGCCGCAGGCATCCGCATACGCCGTATCGGGCGTGACGAGCCAGCCGCGCCAGCGCTGCCGCGTGCTGTCCCAGGCGTCGAGCAGCACGGCGCCGAAGCCGGGACGGCGCGCCAGCAAATGGATCTGTCCACCGGCGATGGGCCTTGCTGCCAGCGGTGCGGCGTCGCTGCGGCGCGCGAAGCGTTGCATCACGTGTTCCGGCACGGGAATGTCGCGCCAGTCGGGGGTATCGCCCGCCACGTCCTCATCCAGCACGTCGATGGAAGACGGTGGCGACGGCAGGCGCGCGGCAACGATGGCCAGTGTGGGCGTCAATGCAGTCATGCCGGTGGCCTTTCATCAGTATTCGGGTGGGTGGACACGGGGTCCATGTGCAGGGATAACGCAGCCACACATAAAATATCCAAAACTATTTGCGCCGCCTGCATGTCGCGCGCGGCCAAGGAGTCCCCCACGCGCAGCTTGAGCAGGCTCAAGACCCAGCTGCCCAGCAAGGTGGCGCGGTGGGCCGGCTCGACGATCTGGCGTCCCGCGCTGGCAGGATCGTCCTTCTGCCTGTGCACCAGGCCCAGCTTGCCGCCGTGGTAATGCGCGGAAGCGATCTGCTCGGCCAGTTCCTTGACGGGCATGCCGCCGCAACCGCAATGGCGCAGCAGCAAGATCAAGTCACGCGGCAAGGTGGTGATAAAACTGTCTGCCGCCTCGCGCACCTGCTGTGGCGTGAGCCGGTAATCGCGCAGCGCTTCCGCATAGGCGTCGGGTGCGCGCAGTTCGCAGCCTTCTTGCGCATCGGCATCCTCCTCGATGCGCTGCTTGCGCAGCTGGTCGATGATGAAGCGCTTGAAGTACAAAAACAGGGCGCCGACGTGGTGAGGCGCCGCGTCACTATCGCTGTGGAGGACTTTTTCAATGAAAAACTGGTGGCGCAAGTCGGCCAGTGAATCGCCCAGCGACGCCGCCTCGCGCGGGCGGCATGGCGTCAGCGCGGCGATGACGCGCTGGTAAAACTCGCCCAGTTCGCCTTGTGTCAGCTGCGGGCGGCGGGTCCAGAAAGCATGAATCCGTTCAAATTGTTCCGATTGCACAGCCGGTCCGATCGTGTGTTGGGGCGGCGCGCGCCACTGGCCGGGAGCGAGGCTGGCCGGTAAAGAGGAAATACGCTGGACAACAAGACAAACTTGTCAGTCAGGTAAAATGCATTTAAGCAATTTTCTCATACCGTACTGGAAATCGCTAACTTTTGTTACTCACACGACAATCCCCGAGACCCCGATGCATCGCCTGATTCCCCTGTTTTTGAGCCTCATCTTTTTACTCTGCGGTAATGTCGTGCAAGCGGCCGTGGGGACCGCCGCCAGCGGTTCCGGCAAGCGCATCGCCCTGGTGATCGGCAACGCTGCCTATCCGCAACCCTTGCTGAACCCCGTGAACGATGCACGCGCCATGGCCGAGCGCTTGCGCCGCCTGGGCTTTGAAGTGCTGTTGCGCACGGACATCAATGCGGCACAGCTGCAAAAGGCCTCGGCCGAGTTTTCCACGCAGGCACGCGGCGCCGATATCGCCCTCGTGTTTTACGCAGGCCACGGCGCGCAGGCGGGCGAAGCCAATTATGTGCTGCCGCTGGGCGCGAACATGAATGCGCTCAGTGCGGCCGCCATTGCCGCGCAGGGCGTGTCCGTTTCAAGCCTGGCGGGCGACTTGCAGCGCACGGGCGCGCGCGGCGCCGTGCTGATCCTTGACGCTTGCCGCCAGGAATATACGCGCGGCGGCGCCGTGGTGGTTCCCGGGGGCGGCAATGCGGCCAGCCATGGCTTTGCCGACACGCAAGCGCCACGCGGCGTGGTCATCGCCTATTCAGCCGGCCCCGGCGCCCTGGCGCGCGATTTCTGGTCGCCTGATTCTCGCAACAGTCCCTACACGAGCGCCCTGCTCGACGCGCTCGACGCACCGGGCTTGTCCATGGGCGACGTGTTTTCGCAGGTGGCGACACGGGTCGCCGCCATGACGCACGACGTGCAAAAGCCCCGCGTGTCGTTTGGCGAAACGTCGGCACGGCTGGTACTGAACATGGGCAGCGGCAAAGGCGTCAGCCCGCCGGCGCCGGGCGTACTGGCATCGGGCAACAACGGCATGCGGGCGCCTGCCCCGACGGTGGAGAGGCCTGCCGCACCCGGTGCCAAGGTGTGGCCAGGCAACGTGCTGCAAGACATCAACTATGAAATCCGCATGCAGATCGCGGCCCGTCCATTTCCCCGCCAGCAACTGGAAAAGCGCGCACGGGGCGGCGACCTGGTGGCGCTGACGGCCCTCGGCTATGGCATCGGCGGCGGCGATGCGGGTGTGAAACAGCCGAAGGCGGGCATGCAGTGGCTGGAAAAGGCCGCCGCGAAAGACTTTCCGATTGCCCAGACTTATCTGGCCGAATTGCTGATGGTCAAGGGTGACCCAGCCTCGCTGAAACGGGCCGGCGTGCTGCTGGACGCCGCCTCGCAGGCCGGCTACACGGCCGCGCACGCCTATAAATTCGACCTGGCACGGCGCACGGGCGCGCCGCCGCAGGATGCGGCCCGGCATTTGCAGGACGCCTTCATGGGCTTGATGAAGGATTACCAGGGCGCCGCCAAGGACCTGATGCAGCCGCCGAAAAAATAATTCAAAATAATTTTGGATTTCCCTGAACTGCCCCCGTTATCCGTGGGTACATGCAATACAGCATGACAGTGACCAGGGAAATCCCATGCAACCATCCAGCCCAGCAGCAATCACCACCGGCCAACGGGGCCGCATCCTCGCCTACCAACCGAGCGGACAAGGTTCCGTCAGCGTGGCCGGCATTCAACATGCCTTCGACGTGGCCACGCATTGGCGTTCTGACGTGGCGCCCGCCATCAATGCCGTCGTCGACGTGCGCTTCGATGACGCAGGCAGCCTCGCCACCGTCAGCGCCGTGGCAACGCAGCAACTGGCGCAGGAAGAGATGGCCGGCGCGGCCAAGCTGGCGCGCGACAAGGGCCAGCAGCTGTGGGGCCAGGCCGTGTCCGCCCTGGGCATCAAGGTACTGGCCAGCCTGGGCGTCTTGATCGCCGGCGCCTTTGTCTTCAACACCATCGGCATCCGCCTGTTCGCCTCCGTTTCGCGCACCTATTGGCAGCTGCTGGGCTTGTCCGCCGACAGCCTGGAAAGCTTTGCCCGCGATGGCGGCGGCGGTTTTACCTCAGCACAATTCTTCTTCCTGCTGGCCATTGCCGCCTGCTGCGCCACCATGGCCAGCAGCCACCCGAAAGCGGCACTGGGCAAGTGCGCGCCGCTGCTGTTCGTCGTCATCCACAGCAGCTTGCTGTTCATCAAGATCAAGAGCGCCGTCAGCGACGCGGGCAACGCCATGGGCGGCATCATGGGCAGCCGCGCAGCCCGCATGGCCGAGCAGATGGCCAGCGAAATGCTGGGGCAAGTGTGGCAAGGGCTCTCGTTCGGCATCGGCTTTTACCTGGTGCTGGCCGCCAGCATTGTCCTGGCCGCTTACGGTTATGGCGAATACAAACGCAAAACCGTCGGCTAAGTCACCTCTTACACCCCCATACTGAAGGAAATACCATGAACCGCACTTTCCCCGCCCTGCTCGCCATCACCCTGCTCCTGTCCGCCTGCGGCAAGAACGACACCGCCACACCAGCCGCCTCAGCCCCCGTCGCCGCGAATGTCGCGGACCTGGCCGCCAAGGCGCAGGTAAAAGCGGCCGCCGCTAGCCTGCCGCAAGCGGACGCCGCCACGCCAAGCGCCAGCTATGTCGACATCACCAGCGGCAACCAGTTGATGTACAGCTACATCGCCCTGTCCGGCGTGCCGCCCGACTATGCGGCCGTGGCGCAGCGCATCTCGCGCGAATATGCGGGCAGCAACGATGCCTTCCGCAAGCAGGAAGTGCTCGACGCCCTGAAACCGCAGATCGACGCCAAGGTCAGCGAAGCGAAAACCAGGCGCTACCTGCGCTACCAGATCAATGGCCAGGGCGCGCTGTCGCCGTACGCCATGGACAAGGCAGCCTTCCCCGCCAAGTTCGCCGAAGCGGGCACGTATTACTACATGTACGACAACGGCGACTACAAGCTGGCGTTCACGAATGGCGACGGTTATTCGCTGCTGAAGGTGGACCAGGATGCGGCGCGCAAGATCGAGGCGGCGCGCAGCGGCTACAAGGACTTCGCCATCGTCGTGTACGCCTACGCGCAGGAAGCGGACATGGCCAGCCATCAGGTCAAGGCGCAGATCGTCAAGGTGGCGATCAAGCTGAACGGAGAAGAAATTCCCGTCAGCCAGGCGCAGTAGAACGGGCTCGGTTACACTGTTCGCCACATTGCATCGGGATAGCGACATGGGCGAACAGACACTGGCGGAACAACATCTGGCAAACGGGCAACGGCTGCAGCAGGCGGGCAAGCTGATCGAGGCGATCAACGCCTACCAGGCCGCCCATAAACTGAACCCGGCCCTGGCCGAAGCACAGCATTTCCAGGGCCTGGCGATGCTGGAGCTGGGTCAGGGCGCCATCGGCCTGGGCCTGTTAAAACTGTCGCTCAAGCAACAGCCCGACAATGCCCTGTTCCACTACAACCTCGGTAATGTGCTGCGCGGCACGGACAACGAGGCGGCGCTGGCCAGCTACGCCACGGCGGCGCGGCTGGCGCCGCACGAACACGATTTCGCCATCAGCCATGCCGAATTGCTGATGGGCAAACAGCAGCTGGCGGACACCATCGCCGAGCTGGAACGGGCCCATGCCCTGCGTCCGCAGCGTTGGCAAACCCTGCAGGGACTGGCCGAGCTGTATTACCGCACGGGACAGCAGGAACTGGCGTTGGCCCGTTACGCGCAAGGCTTGGCGCTGCATCCGGCGCTGGCGCAAACGTGCTGCATCGGCTTTGCCAGCCCGCAAGCGGAACAGGCAGAGACATTGACGCCGCTCAATGTCGCGGACACCCTGCACGATTTTATCCGCGAAACAGATTTGCACATCCTCGACGATTTCCTGCCCGACCCGGCCGCCTGGCGCGCGCAGGCGCTGGCGTTGCCGTTCGAGCAGCAGCGCTATGCGGGACAAAACTATCCGGGCAGCCAGACGGCGGGCCAGCCCAGCCAGGCCATCATGGAGCGCATCGCCACGGCCCTGGGCCGCCCCATCCGTTTTATCTCGCCCGACAACGGGTCCTACCGCCTCAGCTATGCGGACGCGATGGCGCGCACGGATATCCACGTGGATAATGAGACGGGCAACAATTTCAATTTCTATGCGGGCGTACTGTATCTGAACCCGCCCGAGCAGTGCCAGGGTGGCACCACCTTCTGGCGCCACCAGCCCAGCGGCTGGTACCGGCGATTACCTGAGGCGGACGTGAAAGCGGGCGGCTATGCCAGCTTCAAGGATTTCCAGAAGCGCTGGCTGCCGAACAGTAAAGTGCAGAAATTCAACGACTTGCAGGAACAGCGCGACAGTTGGCAAGCCCTGCTGGAAGTGCCCATGCGTCACAACCGCCTGATCGTGTACAAGGGCCATTACTTTCACTCGATCAGCAATGTGTTTGGCGACACGCCGGAAAATGGGCGACTGGTGCAGCTGTTTTTCTTTGAGGTGCCCGATTAAGCATGCTGCGCGGGTATTGTCGGATTACGCCCTGCGGGCTAATCCGACCTACCTGTCTTTTTTGAAGTGCCCGATTAATTGGCGGTAAAAATCCCCGAAGTTGGTGACGGCGCCGAAGAAAATGTTCAGGGCCAGGCGCCGTGCCGCAGGCAGTACGAATGTACGACAAGGCACGGCAACAACGCCATGGACGTTTTATTGGGTGATCGTCAATACATGTCCGCGGCGGTCGCCCGTACAGCTTTGAGCAGCATATCCGCCCCCGGCGACAGCAAATGATCCTGCTGGCGGATGATGCCGAACGCATCCATCTTGCACGGCAATTCGATGGGCAAAATGCTCAGCACGTTCAACGATTCATAGTAGTGCGCCACTTCCGTCGGCATCACGTGCAGCGAGTCCGTTTGCTGCAGCAAGGACGTGATCAACAGCAAAGCCGTCGTGTCGACCACGTCGACAGGCGGCTCCTGCCCCGCGCGGCGGAACATCATGTCGAAGCGGTGGCGCAGGATGCTGCCTTGCGGCGGCAAGATCCACGGCTGGCCCGCCAGGTCTTTCAATTGCAGATTCTTGCGCGACAGCAGTGGATGGCCATTGCGCGCCACGGCGCTGGCCGGCTCTTCCGTCAATTCCTCGTAGATCAGGCCGGCGCTGCTTTCCTTTTCCAGGATGCGCCCGATCATGAAATCCAGGGTGCCGTGCTGCAGCATGTCCATCAGGGTATTGCTGTGCTCAAGGTGCACGCCGATGCGCATCAGCGGCGCCTGCTGCTTGATGCGGGCGATCGCGCGCGGCAGCAAGGCCATGGCCGGCGTCATGATGACGCCCACTTCCACCTGGCCCGTCAAGCCCGATTTCAGGGCGACGATGTCGTCATGCGCCAGCGACAGGCTCGTCAGGGCCATGCGCGCGTGGCGTATCATCGTCTCGCCGTAGATGGTCGGCTCCATGCCGCGCGGCAACCTGTCGAACAGGCGCACGTCCAGCATCTCTTCCAGGTCCTTGATTTGCTTGGACGCCGCCGGCTGCGTCATGTGCAATTCTTCCGCCGCGCGGTGGATGTTGCGCTGCTCGTCAAGGGCGATCAACAGCAGCAATTGCCGCGTCTTCAGGCGGGCTCGCAAGAACCAGTTGGGGTTGAGGGTATCCATGAATAAATCATATCATGATCGATATCGGTTCTAACTCAATATCGATGTTATAGATATCGGTGTGTCTCCTTTTTGTGCGTAGTCAACGAGCGTTCAAGATGCCTTGCAGGCGGCGCTGGGATTGGCGGCCGGGCCAGCCGTCTGCTGGATGAATTCAATGGTGCCATCGGGCTTGTATTTCAGCTCCTCAACTGCCACGGAACGCCGGTATTCTCCGCCGCCGGGCAACTTGTCGTTGTGATAGAAGATGTAGGACTTGCCGTTGAATTCGATGATGGCCTGGTGAATGGTTTTCACGACGGCATTCTTGTCCATGATGGTGCCGCGGAAATGCCATGGCCCTGTCGGCGTCGGCCCCGTCGAGTACGCCGTTTCCTCGGGGAAGTTGCGCGAGTACGACAAATAATACGTGCCCGCATGCTTGTGCATGTAAGCCGCTTCCGTGAACGCATCCATGCCGAAGGTCAGGATCGGGCCGTCCAGCTCCGTCATGTTGGCTTTCAGCTTGGCGTATTTCAAGACCGTGTTGCCCCAGTAAATATAGGCCTGGCCATCCGTGTCGATGAAGACGGCCGGATCGATGTCGTCCCAGGGAATGGCCGTCTGCTTCGTCATGTCGTTCGTGATCAGGGCGCTGCCGCGCGCGTCGACGAACGGCCCGGTCGGGCTGTCGGACACGGCCACGCCGATGGCCTTGCCGGCGATGGTCCTGTGGTCGACGGTCGAATAAAAATAGTATTTGTTGCCGCGCTTGACGATGTCGCCGGCCCAGGCATCCTTGCCGGCCCACGCGAAGGTCGAGTAACGCACGGGCGAGCCGTGATCCGTCCAGTTCGCCATGTCGCACGAGGAATACACGCGCCACTCGTTCATGCGGTAATCCGTATCCGTGGCGCTCGCTTCATCGTGGCCGACGTACAGGTACACCCTGCCATTGTCGACCAGCGCGGCCGGGTCGCCCGTGTAGATATTTTTCACGATGGGGTTGGCCGCCTGCACGCCGAATGGGGCGCAGGCGAGCGCCGCCGCCATGCCGATGGCTGCGGCAAGTGTGTGTTGCTTGAACATCAGATTAACTCCCGTTGGTATTTTTCTGGCCCATGGCCATCAGTCTTTGCACGACGCAAAAGACAAACAGCAGGCCGCCGATGACGATCTTGGTCCACCACGAGCTGAGCGTGCCGTCGAAGGCGATCAGGGTCTGGATGGTGCCCAGCACGAGCACGCCCGACAACGCGCCCGCCACGTAGCCATAGCCGCCGCTGAGCAGGGTGCCGCCGATGACAACGGCGGCAATCGCATCCAGTTCCGTGCCTTGCGCATGCAAGCCATAGCCGGACAGCATGTAGAACGAAAACAGCACGCCGCCGAGCGAGGCGCAAAAACCGCTGAAGGCATAGATCAGCACCTTGGTGCGGCCGACAGGCAGCCCCATCATCAAGGCCGATTGTTCATTGCCGCCGATCGCATACACGGCGCGGCCGAACGGCGTGGCGTGCGCCAGCCAGATGGCCAGCAGCAAAGTGACCACGGCGATCACCACGCCCGGCGAGACAAAACCACCAAGAAATTGCAACTGCGTCTGCGACATGGCGACGAACAGCGGATCATCGATGGTGATGGAATTGATGCTGATCAAGTAGCACAGCCCGCGCGCCAGAAACATGCCGGCCAGGGTGACGATGAAGGGCTGCAATTTGAAATAATGGATCAGCGCGCCCATGCTGGCGCCAAATACGGTGCCCAGCGCCAGCACGGTGGCGATCACCAGCAGCGGCGGCCAGTGCGCCACGTTGAGCAGCCAGGCGGCGATCATGGTCGACAAGGCCAGCACGGAACCGACGGACAGATCGATGCCGCCGGACACGATGACGAAGGTCATGCCAACGGCGATGACGAGCAAAAAGGCGTTATCTATCAATAAGTTAAAAATGACCTGCGTCGACAGCAGGCCCGGGTAGGCGGCGCCGCCCAGGCCCAGCATCACCACCAGCAGCAAGACCGTGACGAGCGAGGTGAAATACGGGGTGTGCAGCAAACCCTTCATGCTTTTCTCCGATGCAGCAATTGCTTGAATTCCGACGATTGCGACAGGCAGACGAGGAAGACGACGACCGACTTGACGACCATGTTGACTTCCGGCGGCACGCCCAGCGAATAGATGGTGTAGGTCAGGGTCTGGATGATGAGCGCGCCGATCATGCTGCCGACTAAGCTGAACTTGCCGCCAGCCAGCGAGGTGCCGCCCAGGGTGACGGCCAGGATGGCGTCCAGTTCCAGCATCAAGCCCGCGTTGTTCGCGTCGGCACTCTTGATGTTCGAGCTGATCATCAGCCCCGACAAGCCCGCGCAGGCCGCGCAAAAGACGTAGACGAAGAAGATCAGGGTCGCCGTCTTGATGCCGGCCAGGCGCGCGGCGACGGGGTTGATGCCGACGGCCTGGATGAACAGGCCCAGGGCGGTCTTGCGCATCAGCACGGCCGTGATGAGGAACACGGCAGCGACGAGAAACAGGGAAAACGGCAAGCCGAACAGGTAACCGCTGCCGATGAAAAAGAAGGGCTGGTAGTAGACGGTGACGATCTGCCCATCCGTGAGCAATTGCGCCAGGCCGCGCCCGGCCACCATCAGGATCAGGGTGGCGACGATGGGCTGCAAGCCCAGGCCCGCCACCAGCACGCCATTCCAGGCGCCGCACAGCAAGGCCGCGCCCAGGGCGGCGGCCAGGGCCCAGCCCATGGGAATGTTGCTCACATACGTAGCAACGCCGTTCTCCATCACCATGGTGCCGCCGATCAGCATGGCGGCCACGGTGCCGGACAGGGCCACGACGGCGCCCACGGAAATATCGATGCCGCGCGTGGCGATCACCAGGGTCATGCCCAAGGCCGCCAGCATCAGCGGCGCGGCGCGGTTGACGATGTCGATCACGCTGCCGTACAGGTGGCCGTCGCGAATTTCCAGATGAAAAAAGCCAGGGATGGCGAAGAAATCGACCAGCAGCAGCAAGAACAGCGCGGCCAGGGGCCGGCTCAGGGGGTGATGCAAGACACTGTGCAACATGGAAGCATTCGTAAGGGAAGCCGCACGCGCCAGTGGCGCGCTCGATGGCGTGGATAAACTCATGTGGCGTCTCCGGCGATCACTTGCAGCACGGAACTGTCGTCCAGCTCGCCGCGCGCATAGTCGCCGCAGGCCTTGCGGTCGCGCATGACGACGATGCGGTCGCTGCAGCGCAGCACTTCCGGCAGTTCGGACGAGATGAACAGGATGGCCATGCCCTTGCGGCACAGTTTGGCCACATAGCTCATGATTTCCTGCTTGGCGCGCACGTCGATGCCGCGCGTCGGTTCATCGAGGATCAGCATGGCGGGTGACGTCACCAGCCAGCGCGCCAGCAAGGCTTTCTGCTGATTGCCGCCCGACAGGCTGCCGATGGGGGTTTCGATGCTGGCCGTCTTGATGCCGAGCGCTTTCACATATTCGTCGGCCAGCGCCTGCTGGCGTTTGAACGGAATGGCGCGCAGCAAGCCCGTGCGGGCCTGCAAGGCCAGGATGATGTTTTCGCGCACGGACAGCGACAAAATCGCGCCCTCATGCTTGCGGTCTTCCGAGCAAAAGCCGATGTCCCGGGCAATCGCATCGCGCGGCACGCTGAAGTGGCGCGGCTGGCCCTGCATGGTGATCGTGCCGGAATCGGCCTTGTCGGCGCCAAACAGCAGGCGCGCCAGTTCCGTGCGGCCCGAACCGAGCAAGCCGGCCAGGCCCAGCAATTCACCCTGGCGGATGTGGAAATCCATGGGCAGCAAGGCGCCCTTGCGGCCCAGTCCCTGCGCTTCGAGCACGGTCGGACCAAAGCTGGCGGCGCTCGCGTCTTGCGCCAGATCAAGCTCTTGCGCCACGGTGTCGGCCGCCACGCCGATCATCTTGTTCACCAGCGCCAAGCGCGACAGCTCACTGCACGCGTACTCTCCCTCGCGCTCGCCATTGCGCATGACAGTGATGCGGTCGGAAATGGCATACGTCTGGTCGAGGAAATGGGTGACGAACAGAATCGCCATGCCCTGCTCGCGCAGGCGGCGCAGCACGGAAAACAGCAGATTGACTTCCGCCTCGTCCAGGCTGGACGTGGGTTCATCGAGGATCAGCACGCGGGCCGAAATGTTCAGCGCGCGCGAAATGGCCACCATTTGCTGGATGGCCAGCGGAAAGCTGGACAGTTGCGCCGTGACATCGATATCGATCTGCAATTGCTGCAGCAAGGCACGCGCCTGTTGCTGCATGCCACGCCAGTCGATAGCGCCAAAGCGGCGCGGATAGCGGCCGATAAAGATATTTTCCGCCACCGACAGGTTCGGGCACAGATTGACTTCCTGGTACACGGTGCTGATGCCCAGTCCCTGGGCATCCGAGGTGGACGCGGGCGCAATGGGCTTGCCATCGAGCAAAATCTGGCCGCTGTCGGGCGTGTAGACGCCCGTCAGCACCTTGATCAGGGTCGATTTCCCGGCACCATTCTGTCCCATCAAGGTGTGCACTTCACCCGGATACAGGCGCAGGGCTACGTCGCTGAGGGCTTTGACGCCTGGAAAGGACTTGCTGATGCCGCGCAACTCCAGCAAGGGAGCTGGCGCGGCATTGTGTTTCACTTGCGTCTTCATCATGCGGCAAGCTTAGTACTTACGGTTCGGGAATTCCTTGGCGGCCACCTCGGCAGGGAACACGCCTTCCACCGTCGTGATACGCGCTGGCACGGGCTTGCCGGCCACCACATCGCGGGCGATGGACATCAGTTGCGGGCCCAGCAGCGGGCTGCATTCGACGGTCACGTTCAGCTTGCCGGCGATCATGGCCTCGAACGCGCCTTTGACGCCATCGATCGAGATGATGATGATGTCCTTGCCCGGTTTCATGCCCGCTTCTTCGATGGCCTGGATGGCGCCGATGGCCATGTCGTCATTGTGCGCGTACAGCACGTTGATCTTCTTGCCTTCGGCCTTGAGGAAGGCTTCCATCACTTCCTTGCCCTTGGCGCGCGTAAAGTCGCCCGTTTGCGAACGGATGATCTTCATCTTCGGATTCTTGCCCACCACTTCCAGGAAGCCCGCCTTGCGGTCGATGGCCGGGGCGGAGCCCACCGTGCCCTGCAGCTCGACGATGTTCAGGGTGGCATCCGGGGTCTTCTTGGCATGCTCGAGCAGCCATTGGCCGGCGCGGCGGCCCTCTTCCACGAAGTCGGAACCGATGAAGGTCACGTACAGCGATTTGTCGGCCACGTTGACGGCGCGGTCCGTCAGGATGACGGGAATCTTGGCAGCCTTGGCTTCGCGCAAGACAGTATCCCAGCCCGATTCAACGACCGGCGAGAAGGCGATGACGTCGACCTTTTGCGCGATGAACGAACGCAGCGCCTTGACCTGGTTTTCCTGCTTTTGCTGGGCATCGGCAAATTTCAGGGTGACGCCATCTTTCTTGGCGGCATCCTTGATGGAGACGGTATTGGCGGTGCGCCATTCGCTTTCGGCGCCCACCTGCGAAAAGCCCATGACGAGGGGCTTGGCGGCGAAAGCGGAAGAAGTAGCGGACAGTGCGAGCAGCATGGCGCTGGCGAGGAGTGTGCGGCGTGTCAATTTCATTCTTGTCTCCAGTTTTTTTTGGAATACCATCACAGCCGGATGCCGGATGGGCGGTTTTTTATGAACCCATGGTAGGAGAAAGCAACATAGCCATCCAATCAATTCTTTTTCGCTTGCGATACCGATTTACGTATCGGTATCGCCAGCAGAGTCCCTCTTCCCTCAGCGCAGCAGGCGCAGTCCGTACAGGCCGCCCGCCACGGAATCCTTGCCAGCGACAAATTTCACGCGCAATTTACCCTTGGCGGCCGCTACCAAGGCCGCAGGCACGGCAATATCGACCGTATGCAGCTCTTGCGGCGCATCGGCCGCCACGGCGATCGTCTCGACCTTGATGCCGTTGATCAGGACGTCAAAGACGCGGCCCGCATCCAGGGTGGACAGGGTCAGGCGCAATCGCTTCGCTTCGGCTTGCGGGTCGCTCAGTTCATAGCTGAACCAGCCTGTCGCATGGCGCCAGTGCCGGCCCTTGTTGACGCCGTTTTCTCCCCCTTCCGCCTGGAAGCCGTGGTCGGACTCCGGCTGTTGCTGCCCGGGCGCCACCTGGTCGATGGTTTGCGCATCGAGCGCCAAGCGCTGCGCTTCCGCTTGCCGGGTGCTTTCCTGCAGCTGCGCCATCCTGGCCGGCGTGGACACGGGCCAGTACAGCATGTAGCGAGAGTCATGCAGGCGGAAGAACGGGATCAGTTTTATCTTCGCCGCATCCTTGCCCTGGATCAACCCGGGCGCCGTAAACGTCAGCGGCTGGCCCTTCACGGGGCGGATTCTCCGCATGAAATCCTTCTCATCGCTGACGAACAGGGGCGACGATTCCAACGGGCACACTTGCCCCTGGGCGATATGGCCCATGCGCGAGTCGTCGGCAAAGTAATTCAGGGCTTCATTGGCGAACGGCTGCGTCCTGGCGGCCAGCACAATGGGGCCATGCAGCACGGCATAGTAATTCGACTGGTCCGGCATCTGTTCCAGGCGCGTGGTCATCGGCAGGGTCACGTCGACGGTGTCGCCGGACTTCCAGGCCCGCGTGATGGTCACGTACTCGCCCGGTGCGCCGTTCACGCGCATGGCCTTGCCGTTGAGTTTGACGCGCAGCTTGCCTTTGGCTACCCACTGCGGGTAGCGGATCTTCATGCTGAAGGTTTTACTGCCCTGCACGGTAATGCGCGTCGTGTCCTGGTCCGGAAACTGCGTGCTCTGGATAATCTTCACGCCCTGCTCTTTCCAGTCCAGGGTGGACGCCATGAACAGGTTCACGTACAGGGCGTCGCCTTCATGCGCGTAGATGAACTCGCCATACTTGGCCTGGCTTTCGATGCCGGATCCCACGCAGCACCACATGCCCTTGTCCACTTGCGAATACACGCGGTAGTGGTTCGGGCGCATGGGCGTGAAATACACGAAGCCGCCCGTGCCCGGGCGCTGCGACGACAAGATATGGTTGTACAGGGCGCGCTCGTAGTAATCCGCGTAGCGCACCTGCTCATCGCGGCGGAACAGCTGCTCCGTGAGCTTGAGCATATTGTAGGTATTGCACGTTTCCGGCCCTTCGACCTCTTCCACCATAGCGGAAAAGTCGTGCTCGTCGTGGAAATGCTCCTTGACGCTATTGCCGCCGATGGCCACCGTGCGCTTGTCGTGTACGGTTTGCCAAAAGAATGTCGCCGCCTGCTGCCAGTCGCGCCGGCCTGTCAGCGCGCCGATACGCTCGAAGCCGATCACCTTCGGGATCTGCGTATTCGCATGCAAACCCGTCAGCTTGTCCTGCTGCGCCGCCAGCGGCTGCAAGAGCGCCTGGTGCGAAAAGCGCACGGCCAGGTCCATGTAGCGCTGCTCGCCCGTCATCGCGTAGACGTCGGCCAGTACTTCGTTCATGCCGCCATGTTCGGCGCGCAGCATCGCTTGCATCTGTGCATCGGTAAGCGAGGACGACAGATCCACGGCCCAGTCCGACAAGGCGATCAGCATGGTTTTCGCTTCAAGATGGCCGGCGTGCTGGTAGGCGTCGCGCAAGCCGGCGAACACCTTATGCAGGTTGTACCACGGCACCCATTTACCATTGACGGAGAAGGTGTCGGCCTGCAATTTTCCCTTGGCGATGGCTTGCCAGGCGGCATTGCCGTCGGGAATGCCGCCCAGATAGCCGTTGCCATTGGCATCCTGGCATTTCTTCAACTCCACCAGCATGTAGTCGAGGCGTTCGCGCGCCTGTGCGTCGCTCGTCGATGCCACCATCAGCGCCAGCGCGGACAGGTAATGCCCGCCCATGTGGCCGTCCAGCCCAGTCGATTCCCAGTTGCCATAGCTGGACTGCGGCTGCGGCAAGCCCGCCTCGCGGCGAAACGGCGCCAGCAACTTGTCCGGATCGAACGCCAGCAGATAGTGCAAGTCCGTCGTCTGCGCATCGAGAAACGGCCCCGCTTTCAAGCGCACGGACGAGAGGGGAAACAGTTCGGCTGCCTGCGCCGCAGGCGCGAGCAGGCCGCCAGCGGCCAGCGCCAGCGTCAACAAGGTCTTTTGCATGGGCGCCCTCAGGGTTTGGCGGCCGGCAGTTGGCGGCTTTGATAGCGGTTCAAGTCGCGCGCATCGACCTGCGGCCAGCCATCCTTGTCCCACGTCATGGGCAGGATCTTGAGCTTCTGCAAATAATTGTCCGCCGTTTCGTAGGCGTGCAGCACCAGGTAATCCTTGCCATCGAAGGTGTAGGCGCTGTTGTGGCCCAGACCCTTCCAGTCCTTGTCGCCTTGCAGCAGCACCGTGCCGCCGCCCTGCGCCATGTCGCGGCCATCCCTGTCCAGGTAGGGACCCGTCACGCTAGTCGAGCGGCCCACGGCCAGGTGGTAGGTACTTTTTTCCTTCTGGCAGCACAAGCCCCAGGACACAAAGAGAAAATAATCGCTGCCGCGCTGGAAGATGAACGGCGCTTCGATTTCCTCCGGTGCGGGCTTGAATTCACCGGCCCTTGGCGGCAAGGGCACGCGTCGCGCCAGGGAATGCCACTCTTGCGGTTCCGCAATACGGGTCCAGTCGGGCGTCAGTTTCACCAGCTTGATGCCATTCCAGAACGAGCCGAACGACATCCATGGCGTGCCCTTGGCATCGGTGATGATGTTCGAGTCGATGGCGTTCCACTCGTCGCGCTCAGGCACGGATTGCAGCAGCATGCCCTGGTCCACCCAGCGGTAGTCGGGCGAACGGGGATTCAAGGTGGTGTTGACGGTCACGCCAATGCCGGACGTGTTCTTGCCGAAGCCGGACACGGAGTAATACAAGTAATATTTTCCGTCATGGAATTGTACGTCGGGCGCCCAGATATGGTCGTCAAAACCGGGAGCGGCTGTTTTTGCCCATGTGGGCTGGCCCGCGAAGACGCGCCCTTCGGGCTGCCAGTCGACCATGTTTTTCGAACTGTAAAAGGTGATGCCGGGACCCGTGCTGTACAGATAATACGTGTCGCCTTCCCTGGCCATCACGGGGTCGTGCACGCTGACCTGGGCCGCGTGCGCGGCAGCCATGATCGCCAGGGTGCCCAGGATGGCAGCCATGCCGCGGGTCAATGTATGCATCGTCTACTCCGATATGAATGGGCCGGCCCATCATGCGGGCCGGCCGGATGAATGACAAGGGGTGAAGACTATTCGACAGCCACCACCACGACGGCCTTGGCGGGCACCGACACGGTCAGCTTGCCACCTTGCGCCTTGGCATTGAACGCCACCGGTTGTACGGCTTGCGGTTGCGCAAAGCTGTTGACGGCATCCATCTTGCCTGCGGTCAGCACGCGGCCCGTCACGCTGCTCACTTGCTTGCCGGCCAGCGCCACGCTCACATCGACAGCCTTGTGCGGGTTGGTATTCACCAAGGACAAGTACACCTTGCCATCCTTGGCGCGCGCGGCCGAGGCGCTGACTTCAGGAATGCTGACCTTGCCCAGGCTGTACTTGCCATTGCCATTGATGGCGACCGGTAACGATGTGGCATCCTGGAACGGCACGTACATTTCAAACGCGTGATACGTGGGCGTGAGGAAATATTTATCCTTGTCGGTGATGATCATCGCCTGCAGCACGTTGACCATTTGCGCGATATTCGTCATGCGCACGCGGTCCGCATGGGCGTGGAAAATATTGAAGTTCAGGGCGGCGACGAGTGCATCGCGCAAGCTGTTTTGCTGGAACAAGAAACCCGTGTTGGTGCCCGGCTCCACGTCGTACCAGGTGCCCCATTCATCGACGTACAAGCCCGTCTTTTTCGATGGATCGTTCTTGTCGATGGCGGCGATATTGTTCTTGATCAAGCTATCGATGCGCAGGGTACGGCTCAGGGTGGAAATCCACTCATTTTCGCCAAAGCCCGTGGCGGCGCCCTTCTTTTCCCACACGCCGGTCGGCACCGTGTAGTAGTGGAAACTGATGGCGTCCATCATGTTCGGCTTGATTTCGCGGCTCAGGGTGCTGGACCAGCTGATGTCGTCGTCATTGCCGCCGCTGGCGATGAATTTCGGGCGCGCGCTTTCCGGCGTCTTCATGAAGGTGTGATAGTGCTTGTACAGGTCGGCGTAGTACTGCGGGCGCATATTGCCACCGCAACCCCAGGCTTCATTGCCGATGCCAAAGTAATCGACTTTATACGGCTGGGCGCGGCCATTCTTGCGGCGCAGCTCGGCCAGGGTGGACTTGCTGTCCGACGTCATGTATTCGAGCCATTCGGACATTTCCTGCGGCGTGCCGGAACCGAGGTTGCCGTTGATATAGGTTTGCGCGCCCAGCAGCTCGGCCAGGTCGAAGAATTCGTGCGTACCGACGGCGTTCGACTCTTCCACGCCGCCCCAGTTGGTGTTGACCTTGGTCGGTCGCTGGGCGCGCGCGCCGATGCCATCCTTCCAGTGATATTCATCGGCAAAGCAGCCGCCCGGCCAGCGGACCAGGGGCACGTGCAACTGCTTCAGTGCGCCCAGCACGTCATTGCGCCAGCCCTTGGTGTTCGGAATGGGCGAGTCCGGCCCCACCCACATGCCTTCGTAGATACCGGTACCCAGGTGCTCGGCGAACTGACCGTACACATTCTTGTTGATCACGGGACCGGGCTTGGCCACGTCGATGGTGACGCTGACGGGCGCGGCAAAGGCGCTGCCGGCGACCAGGCTCAAGGCCGCGATGCTGGTGTTGATGAATTTCATGCTGTCTCCTGTTTTTAAGTGAAAAGCAAGGGCCGGAATCAAGCCGGCAATGGATGTGGCGATGCCTCTCCTGCCGCAGGGTTGGGGCGGCAAGAGCGGTATTTCAAAGGAGGGGGATGGCTGCGGGCAAACCCGCGGCCGACAAAACGCCCAGGGCTAGGCGCCTTGCCGAAGACAGTACGAACGTACGGCTAGGCAAGGCAACAACGCCCTGGACGTTTTGTCAAACCCAGCCGGCGTCGACGATGAATTCTTGGGACGAGCACATGGCGCCGTCATCCGAGGCCAGGAACAGCACCATGGCAGCGATGTCCTGCGGCATCAGCTTGCTTGGCAAGCATTGGCTTTTCTTGATTTCCACTTCGGCCGCGTCGTCGACCCACAGGTCGATCTGGCGCTGCGTCATGACCCAGCCCGGCGTGACCGTGTTGACGCGGATATTGTGTGCGCCATAATCGCGCGCCAGGCCCCGCGTGAGGCCCACGACGGCCGCCTTGGTGGTGGCATACACGGGGTAGCCACCCGACTTCATGTGCCAGGAAATCGAGCTGACATTGATGATGGAACCGCCGCCCTGGCGCTTCATGCCTTCGAAGACGGCCTGGCACGTGAAGAACATCGGACGTTGATTGATCGCAATGCGCTCGTTCCAGTATTCCAGGGTGACGTCCTGCGCCTGGTGACGCTGGTCGTTGGCGGCATTGTTGACGAGGATATCGAAGTCGCCCAGCGCGCCTGCCAGTTCGGCCATGACGGCTTGCAAGGAGGGGATATCCGTGATGTCGCAATGGCGGAACAAGGGCTCCGTCAGGCCCGCTTCGGCCAGGCGGCGGCACAGGGCCTCGCTCGCTTCCACGGCGATATCGACAAACGCCACCAACGCGCCCTGGGCGGCAAATTCCGCCACCAGGGATTCGCCGATGCCGCTGCCGCCACCCGTGATGAACACGCGCTTGCCCTGCAAGCTGCCATATTTCGCCAATTGCTTCATCTTGTCTCCACCTGTTTATTTTTTATGTACAACGTGCAACACAAGCCGGCGCGGCAAGACCCGTTGGCCCCGCCGCGCAGCAGGTTTTAGTTCTTGCCCAGCACGCCATCGTGACGGCGCCAGATCCCCAGCGGATTATCATCGCGGAGCGACTCCGGCAGCAAGTCCTGCAGCAGGTTCTGGTACGACACGGGACGCAGGAAGCGGTTGATGGCTGCCGTGCCGACCGACGTGCTGCGGCCATCGGAGGTGGCCGGGAACGGGCCGCCGTGCACCATGGCCGTCGACACTTCCACGCCGGTGGGGAAACCGTTGGCCAGGATGCGGCCCACGCGGCGTTCCAGCACAGGCAGCAGGCGGCGCGCATCTTCCAGGTCGCCCGCATCCATCTGCAGGGTGGCCGTCAGCTGGCCTTCCAGGCTTTCCGTGATCGCCAGCAACTGTTGCATGTCACGGCAAGCCACCAGCAGGGAGGCGGGACCGAAGACTTCGTCGCGCAAGTCATGCTTGGCCAAAAACGCTTCGCCCGAAGTGACGAACAGGGCGGCGGCGCCCTTGCCTTCGTCGCCCGTATTTTGCACCAGCGACGTCACATCGGCGTGCTGCGCGAGGGCGGCGACGCCCTTGGCATAGCTGCTGGCAATACCAGCCGTCAACATGGTGGCGGCAGGCGCAGGCGCCAGCGCTTCGGCGGCAGCGGCGGCAAAGGCCGTAAAGTCGGCGCCTTCCAGGCCCAGCACGAGGCCGGGATTGGTGCAGAACTGGCCCACACCCATGGTCAGCGAGGCGGCAAAACCGCTGGCGATCGCCGCGCCGCGGGCGGCCAAGGCTTGCGGCAGCACAAACACGGGGTTGATGCTGCTCATTTCCGCATACACGGGGATCGGTTGCGGACGTTCCGCCGCCACCTTCATCAGGGCGATGCCGCCCGAACGCGAACCCGTAAAGCCCACGGCCTGGATGGCCGGATGGGCCACCAACGCCTGGCCGATGCCATTGCCCGTTCCCGTCAGCAAGGCAAACACGCCGGCCGGCAGCTTGCACAGGGCAATCGCTTTCACGATGGCGCGCGCCACCAGCTCCGACGTGCCAGGGTGGGCCGAGTGGGCTTTCAGCACGACGGGGCAGCCGGCAGCCAAGGCCGAGGCCGTATCGCCACCGGCCACGGAGAAGGCCAGTGGGAAGTTACTGGCCGCAAACACGGCGACGGGGCCCAGGCCGATCATGCGCAAGCGCAAGTCAGGACGCGGTGGCACGCGGTCAGGCAGCGGGCTGTCGATGCGCGCATCCGTCCACGAGCCTTCACGCAGCAAGCCGGCGAACAGTTTCAGCTGACCGACCGTGCGGCCGCGTTCGCCTTCCAGGCGCGCGCGCGGCAAGCCGCTTTCCGTCATGGCGCGCACGATCAGGTCGTCGCCCAGTTCGAGGATTTGCGCGGCAATGGTGTCGAGGAAATCGGCGCGTTCCGCATCCGTGGTGGCGCGGAATGGGTCGAACGCGGCTTGCGCCAGGCGGCAGGCTGCGTCGATTTGCGCTACGTCAACCATGTGGAAGGCAGGCGCGATGTGTGCGCGCGCGGCCGGATCCCAGGCTTGGAAGGAGCCGCCATTGCCCTGGACGGCAACGCCGCCGATCAATGCATCACCGGTGATATGGAAACTCATAATGTGCTCACTTTCGCAAATTCGGTTGGGAAGACGTCGAGGCGGTTGCGCAAGGCAGGGCCAAAGGCCGGCGCTTCGATTTCAAAGGTTTCGCCCGGCGCCACGCTCACGCCATCGGCAAAGCTCAGGGTGGCCGTACCGAAGAAATGCACATGCACGTCGCCAGGGCGCTTGAACAGCGGATACTTGAAGTGGTGGTGTTCCAGGTTGGCAATCGTGTGCGACATATTCTTTTCGCCGCTGACAAACGCCTTTTCCCAGCGCACATTGCCAGCCGCATCGAGCACGCGCGAGGCGCCGGCGATGTGCGCGGGCAATTCACCCACCAGCAGGGCCGGCCCGACGCTGCAGGCACGCAGTTTCGAGTGGGCCAGGTACAGATAGTTCTGGCGTTCCGTGATGTGGTCCGAGAATTCATTGCCAATGGCGTAGCCGACGCGGTAGGGCTGGCCATCGTCGCCGATCACGTACAGGCCGGCGATTTCCGGCTCTTCGCCGCCATCGAGGGCAAAGTCCGGCATGCGCAGCGGCTGGCCACCGGCGCGCACGATGGAGCCGTCGCCTTTATAGAACCATTCAGGCTGGGCGCCGGCCGTGCCAGCGGCAGGCTTGCCGCCTTCCACGCCCAGGCGGAACATTTTCATGGAGTCGCTCAGGGACTCCGCATCGCCGCCGATCTTCTTGTGCATGGCGTCGCGCGCGCCGGCGCTGCCCAGGTGGGTCAGGCCCGTGCCCGTCACGTAGCAGTGCGCTTCGTCCGCGTGGTCCAGCGGCGGCAGCACACGGCCGCCGGCGGCCACGTCCGCATAGGAATGCATGGTGTTGCCGACGGTAGCATTGACCAGTTCCGCCAGGTTGACCTTCTTGCGGATGGCGTCTTGCGCCAGCGCATAGGTCGTGTTGTAGCCTTCGATGACGCGGATCTGGTCGTCTTGCAGCAGGCCGACCAGGCGGCCGCCATGTTCATTCGTAAATTGCAGCAACAGCATGGGATTCTCCGCTTAGTGTGAGTGGCGCGGCACGGCGGAACCGCGATTGCCGACCAGGAAGTCGAAATCGCAGCCTTCGTCGGCCTGCAACACGTGTTCGATGTACAGCTGCTGGTAGCCGCTCTTCGGCCCGGGCGCGCTGCCCAGTTCGCGGGCCGCCAGGCGCTCGGCGATTTCCGCGTCGCTGATGTCGATGTTCAGGCTGCCGTTGTGGCAATCGAGGGCAATCATGTCGCCATCGCGCACGATACCCAGCGGGCCGCCCGCCATGGCTTCCGGTGCCACGTGCAAGACGACGGTGCCGTAGGCGGTGCCGCTCATGCGCGCATCCGAGATGCGCACCATGTCGGTGATGCCTTGCGCCAGCAGTTTCGGCGGCAAGCCCATGTTGCCCACTTCAGCCATGCCCGGATAGCCTTTCGGACCGCAGTTCTTCATCACCAGCACGGAGTTCGCATCCACATCCAGATCCGGATCAACGATACGGGCCTTGTAATGCTCGAAATCTTCGAACACGACAGCCTTGCCGCGGTGCTGCATCAGGTGCGGCGAAGCGGCCGACGGTTTCAGCACGGCGCCGCGTGGCGCCAGGTTGCCGCGCAGCACACAGATGCCGCCATCGGCCAGCAGCGGGTTGTCCAAGGTGCGCACCACTTCATCGTTGTAGATCGGCGCTTCGACGCAGTTGTCCCACAGCGACTTGCCGTTGACGGTCAGCGCATTCTTGTGCGGCAGCAAGTCGCCCTCGCCCAGGCGGCGTATCACGGCCGGCAAGCCGCCCGCATAGTAAAACTCTTCCATCAGGAAACGGCCCGACGGCAGCAGGTCGACAATGGTCGGCGTGCCGCGGCCTACCTTGGTCCAGTCTTCCAGCTCCAGCGGCACGCCGATGCGGCCGGCAATCGCTTTCAAATGGATCACGGCATTGGTCGAGCCACCGATGGCGGCGTTGACCTTGATGGCGTTTTCAAACGCTTCGCGCGTCAGCACTTTCGACAGGCGCAGGTCTTCGTGCACCATTTCGACGATGCGGATGCCCGACATATGCGCCAGCACGTAGCGACGCGAATCGACGGCAGGGATGGCCGCATTGTGCGGCAGCGACGTGCCCAGCGCTTCAGCCATGCTGGCCATGGTCGAGGCCGTACCCATGGTGTTGCAGGTACCGGCCGAGCGCGACATGCCCGATTCGGCCGACATGAACTGGTGCAGGGTGATGGAACCGGCCTTCATCTGCTCGTGCAGCTGCCACACGGCCGTACCGGAACCGATATCCTTGCCATTCAGTTTGCCGTTCAGCATGGGGCCGCCGCTGACGACGATGGTGGGGATGTCGACGCTGGCCGCGCCCATCAGCAGCGCTGGCGTGGTCTTGTCGCAGCCGACCAGCAGCACGACGGCGTCCATCGGATTGCCGCGGATCGATTCTTCCACATCCATCGAGGCCAGGTTGCGCGTCAGCATGGCCGTCGGGCGCAAATTCGATTCGCCATTCGAGAAGACGGGGAATTCCACGGGGAAACCGCCCGCTTCCAGGATGCCGCGCTTGACGTGTTCGGCCAATTGACGGAAATGGGCGTTGCAGGGAGTCAGTTCGGACCAGGTATTGCAGATGCCGATGATCGGCTTGCCGTGAAACTCGTGGTCAGGTATGCCCTGGTTTTTCATCCAGCTGCGGTACATGAAGCCGTTCTTGTCCTGCGAGCCGAACCACTCGGCAGAGCGCAGGGCAACCTTCTTTTTTGTCTCAGACATGCCATTCTCCTGGTTGTGCTATGCCGGATCTAATGTCGTCGGCCCGGGCAGCGATGTTGGAATACTAAAGAATCCTGCCATGCCTTTCCAATCAATTTTTAATGCGTTCCGATATCGAAAACGATATCAGCATCCCCCAATGAAAACGCCCTGCGCGCACGTGGCGGCAGGGCGCAGGCTGTTTTGGCCGGGGTGCTTACTCGGCGGAAAAGCGATACACGGTTTGCGTCCGATACTCCTGACCCGGCCGCAAAATCGTACTGGGGAAGTGGGACTGGTTCGGCGAATCCGGGAAATGCTGGGTTTCCAGGCATAGCGCGCCGCGATAACTGTTGGCGCGCAGCTTGCCGGGCTGGCTGCCGTCGAGGAAATTGCCCGAATAAAACTGGACACCGGGCTCCTGCGTGTACACCTGCATCACCCTGCCCGATTGCGGATCGCGCACCGTGGCGGCCAGCTTCAGCCCTTGCTCCGCCTGTTGATTCAGCACGAAGTTATGATCATAGCCGCGGCCGATACCCAGTTGTTCATGCGGCAGGGCGATGCTGTCGCCGATGATGGTGCTCTGACGCAAGTCGAACGGCGTGCCGGACACGTCCGCCAGTTCGCCCGTGGGAATCGACCCCGCGTCCACGGGCAGGTAGCGGTCCGCGTTGATGGACAACGCGTGGCCGAGGATATCGCCCTGCCCCGCCAGATTGAAATAGCTGTGGTTGGTCAGGTTGACGGGCGTGGCCTGGTCCGTGACGGCATGGTAGCGCAGGCTCAGCGCATTGTCGTTGTCCAGTTCATACACGACGGTGACATCCAGCTTGCCCGGGTAGCCGTCCTCACCGTGCGGGCTGCTGCGCGTGAACGTGACGCCGACCACATCATTCCTGGTGAACGGCTCGGCCTGCCACATGACCTGGTGAAAGCCCTGATTGCCACCATGCAAGTGGTTTGGCGCATTGTTGACGGCCAGCTGGTAATCCTTGCCGTCGAGGCTGAAACGCCCCTGCGCGATGCGGTTGCCGAAGCGGCCGATGACGGCGCCCAGGAAAGCGCTGTTGTGCAGATACGGTTCAATGCGCTCGAAACCGAGCACCACGTCGGCAAAGCTGCCGTCGCGGTCCGGCACGTGGATTTCGCTGATGATGGCGCCAAAGTCGAGCACCTTGACTTGCATGCCCTGGCGGTTCGTCAGGGTAAATACGCTGACGTGCTGGCCATCGGGCAGGATGCCGAACGGCGCTTGCGTCACTGAAACAGAATCAACTGGGGTCATGGCGTCGGGTCCGTAACGTTACAGGGTCGATGAGCGGCCAAACACGGGCATGCCTTGCGCATCCCAGCGCAGCGGTTTGACAAACGTATGGCGATCCGGGTTCCACAGAGGGTCGCCGACGATTTCCGTGTAGGTGCGGGCATGGTACACCAGCAATACGCCGTCGCCGTCGTCGGCCGTCGTGAAACTGTTGTGACCGGGACCGTAGATGCCGTGCTCATAGCAGGTGGCAAACACGGGCTCGGGCGACTTGCTCCACGAAAACGGGTCGAGCAAGTCGGCGGACGCGTCGGCCCACAGCAGCCCCATCGCGTAGTTTTCATCGGTGGCGCTGGCCGAATAGCTGATGAATATCTTGCCGTTGCGTTTCAGCACGGACGGCCCCTCGTTGACCCAGAAGCCGCGGATTTCCCAGTCGAATTCCGGTTTGCTCAGCATCACGGGCGGGCCGGCCAGCTGCCATGGCGTGGCCATCGGCGCGATGTACAGGTTGGAATTGCCTTCGATGGCGACATCTTTCTGCGCCCACAGGTAGTACAGCACGCCGTCGTGCTCGAACGTGGTGGCGTCCAGGCAAAAGGTGTCGATGCCCGTGTCGATCTGCCCCATGAATTCCCACTCGCCTTCGAGCGGATTGGCGTTGGTATTGCGGATCGCATACATGCGGTGCTGGAACAGTTTATGTTTGATCTCGCGGCTCGGCGCGGCGGCGAAATACACATACCAGGCGCCCTGGTTGAAGTGCAGTTCCGGCGCCCATACCAGTTCGCTGTACGGCCCCGTTTCCGGCTTGTGCCACACGTCGGCCGTTTGCGCGTCGGCCAGGCCGGCGATGCTGTCGGCGCGGCGCAGCTCGATGCGGTCGTACTGGGGCACGGAGGCCGTAAAGTAATAATAGCCGTCGCTGTGGCGATAGATATGCGGGTCAGCGCGCTGTTCGATCAGCGGTTTCAAGACGTCTGCCATAAGCACTCCAAATCATTTCATTAGATAAAATTAGTTTGCCTTACAACACCTGAGAAAACCGTAGCGAGCGGAAGGGAGAGGTGGCTAAGAAGCGCAACCGTACTCTAGTACGGTGAGCATCGCAGGCCGCCTATACCGACGCGCAGTAGGTTAGCTCAGGTGTCCTCATGCGGCGACGTAGCCGCGCTTGTGCATTTCGGTTTTCACGCCCGTGTAATAGCTGTCGCTGATGCGGTACTTGAACATCAGCAAGCCCATCAACAAGTGGAAAAAGCCGGGGATGATCGACAGCATCAGGGCGATGCCGTTCAGGGCGAATTGCGTTTGCTCATGGTTGGGCTGGTAGTCGAAATACGCGAGCAGCACGCCCACCAAGCCACCCGCCACCGCCATGCCCGCCTTCTGGCAGACGGAAATGCCGCCAAAGGCGAAGCCGGAGACGCGCTTGCCCGTCTTGACTTGACCGTAATCAATGGTTTCCGCGATGGCCGACCAGAACACGGGCGCATGCAAGTCCACCACGAAGGACAGCAGGAAATACAGGGCGAAGGCCAGCACGGTGTCGCTCGGCTTTACAAAGAAATAGATCGCCAGGCTGATCAGCGCGACGCCGATCTGCGTGTAGCGGAACAGTTTCACCTTGCAATAGAACTTGGTGATCCAGGTCGAGGCGATCATGGCCAGGATGGCGGCCACCACGCCCGTCGTGAGGAAGGCGGCCACCGTTTCCGTGCTGCCGCCCAGATAGTATTTCGCGTAATAAATGGCGACGGAACCGCGCACCACATAGCCGATGGTGCCCGTGACGCACACGCCGCACAGCACCAGCCACTGGTCGTTCTGCAGCAGCACCTTCAATTGCGCCAGCAGCGATTGCTTTTCCACCACGTGCACGACGCGCTCGGTGGTGGAGAAATAGCAGAACAGGAACAGGGCCACACCCATGACGGCCATCACGGCCATGGCCGCCTGGTAGCCGACGGCCGGGTTGCCGCCGCCCCAGCGCTGCGACAGGACCGGCACGACGATGGTCACCATGAAGGCGCCGATCTTGGCGAAGAACAGGCGGTAGCCGTTGGCCGACAGGCGGTCCTGCGGGTCGCTGGTCAAGCCGCTGATCAGGGAAATATAGGGAATGCCCACGCCGGCCGTCATGATGGTCATCAGGATATACGTGGAATATGCCCAGATCAGCTTGGCGTCATACTGCCATTCGGGCGTGCTGAAGACAAAGAAGACGCTAACGCCATACGGCACGGCCAGCCACAGCAGGTACGGCCGGTAGCGTCCCGAGGCAAAGCTGTAGCGGTCGGTGATCTGGCCCATGACCAGGTCGGCGATGGCGCCGATGACTTTCACGGCCACGAACAGCAGGGCCAGGTCGGTGGTTTTCAAGCCATAGATATCGGTATAGAAAAAAGTGATGATCAGCATCATCGACGAGATGACGACATTGAGCGCCATGTCGCCGGCGCCGAAGCCGACCTTTTCAACGGTGGATAATTTTTGCGTCTCCATGCTTTCCGTCCATTCTTTTTATGATGAATCGTGCGTGACTGTCCAACTGACAGGGGCGTTGCCGGCCGAAACCATGGCAACGCCCTTGATTGTTTACTGTGCGATCAACTTACATTTTCCAGCGCAGTGATAACCCTACCGTGCGGTCATAGCGGCGCGTATCGCGCGCATACACGCCCGGTTCGTTCCAGTAATCCTTGAACTTCGTGTCCAGCAAGTTATTGCCATCGAGGGTCACCGTGAACTGGTCGTTGATCTTGTACGACAGCGAACCGTCGAGCTGGGCCGTCGGCGCCACTTTCAAGTCCAGACCGGGGCCGCCCTGGTTGTAGCTGTCGATGAATTTCGAGCGCCAGTTGTAGGCCAGGCGGCCCGACCACGCTTCTTTTTCGTACAGCAGCACCAGGTTGTAGGCATAGCGCGACACGCCCGTGATGGCATGGCTGCCCGTCTCGTCATCGGTGGTGCCGCTCATGTAGGTGCCGTTCGCCTGCAAGCCCAGGCCGCTCAACAGGCCCGGCAAACCGTCATAAAACTGCTGGTAGCCAATTTCCAGGCCCTGCAGCTTGCCGGCGGCCGTGTTGTACGGGCGGTCCACGTCATAGGTCTTGCCACCGATGGTTTCGCTGGAAATGCGTTGCTGGATATAGCCGTCGAACTTGTGGTGGAACACGGTGGCCGTCACGGAACCGGCTGGCGCGAAATACCATTCCAGTGCCGCGTCAACATTGTCGCCCGTCACCGGTTTCAAGTTCGGATTGCCGCCCGCGCCCGTCGCCTTCACCGTTTCCGTCGAGTTGACGAGGGCCACGCCCGGGTTCAGCTGGGAAAAGCCCGGACGGCTGATGGTGCGGCCGGCAGCGAAGCGGCCGACCAGGTCGGAGCGCAGCTTGATTTTCAGGGCCACGCTCGGCAGCACATCGGTGCTGGCCGTGTCGCTGATGACAGGCGTGTAGACGCCATCTTGCGAACTGTTGCCTTGCAGGCTTTGCTCGGTACGCACGACGCGCACGCCCAGGGTACCATCGACAGGGTAGGCACCCAGCTTGAAGGCGATCTTCGCCTTGGTATAGATGGAATACGTCTTTTCCGTGTCCTTGAAGAACGAACCCGGGTCCATGGCGCGCGCCGCGCTGCTGCCCGTGACGGCTTGGCGGATGGTGCCAGTGTTGTTGAGCAGGAAGCTGGCGCACGGCGTGTACCACTGCTTCAAGCCATAGTCGGGGCCGCCGCTGGACATCGGTTCCGACAGGCAATTGAGGCCCGGAATCGACGTCACGCTCTGGCGGCCAAACGGAAACGCGGCGCCGGACACGTCCGGTGCTTCCGCATTGCCCTCGAAACTCTTGATCGATTCGGCTTCGCGCTTCACGCCGCGCAGGCCGACGCTGATTTCCTTGAAGATGCCGCCGGCACTGGGCGTGTACGCCAGGTCGGCGCGCAAGTCGTTCGAGCTGCCCTGGTCACGGCCGTAGCGGTCGAAAAAGCCCTTCAGATAGTAATTCGACGGGTCTTGCAAATCGATGCCCGTGTAGTCGACGTGCAAGGTGCCATTCTGGTTGGTATTGATGCGGGCATTCGGCACGACGGTAATCGCATCGAGAATCGGGTTGCGCCAGGCATAGGTACTTTTGGTGCTGGCCACTTCCGACGTGAAACGCCATTCCGGGTTGATATCCCACAAGCCACCGACGGCAAATTGATGCGTCTTCGTCTGGTTCTTGTTCGCCTGCGTCGACATGATGGTGTTGACGTTGGTCGAGGTGAGCGTTTGCAGCTGGTCGGTGCCAGGAATTTTTGTAGCCGACACGGGCGTGCCCCACCATGGCAAGCCGACAAAGTAGTCGGACTCGGCATCAAGCAGGAAACGCGTGGCCATGCCTTCCGCGTACAGTTCCACGTCGGCGTTCGGACGCCATTGCAGCACGGCATTGGCGGTGGTGCGGCGGCGGTCGCCCTTGATCGGCAGCAAGCCCACCTGGTCCGGCCCCGTCAAACCGGGCAACAGGAAACTTTTATCCACGGGCGCCGTATTGAATGCGCGTTCTTCGTGGTAACGGTGCTGCTGCTGCGACAAGCCCAGCAGCGCGCCCACTTCGCCGATGCCCGTCTTCCAGCGGTTAGCCACCATGCCGCTGATGTTCGGGTCCGTGGCTTTCGATTTGTCGCTGTAGACGGCGCGCGTGTTGACGCTGGCCGTGAACTCCTTGAAGTCGAACGGGCGGTTGGTGCGCACGTCGATGATGCCGGCCACGCCGCCTTCGACCTGGTCCGCGCCTTGCGATTTGTACACGTCCACGCGCTGCAGCATGGTGGCGGGAATGTCGGCCAGGTTGACGTAGCGCCCCGTGGTGGTAAACAGTTCGCGGCCATTGAGCAGGGTCGTGACATCGCGCAAGCCGCGGATCATGACGGCGCTGGCCTCGCCCGAATCGCGGCGTATCTGGATGCCGGAAATGCGCGCCAGGGTCTCGGCTACATTGTTATCGGGGAATTTGCCGATGTCGTCGGCGACGATCGAATCGATGACCTGGTCCGAGCGCATCTTGATCTGCTGCGAATTTTGCGCCGAACGGCGCACGCCGCTGACGGTCACGACCGACACTTCCGCAGCAGGCTCGGCACTGGCATCGGCCACCACCGCCTCCTGCGCCCATACCGAAGCCGTGCTCAGCAAGCCAATACCGGCCAATGCCGCAACGGCTGCCTTCAAGATGAATGGACGAGGGGAAGTGGCCGCGAGCGGGCCGGTGGCGTTGCGCATCATGAATCTCCAGATATTGTATTGATATTTTTTGTGCTGCTTGCATGTCGTTCGCATGCTCGGCGTTTATCTTAGGGGCTGGGCGATAATCTCTCCAATCAATTTTTCCACTGTTTCGATATCAATTTTGATATCGGCGGTTAGCGGACTTTGGAGGTTGCAAACGGACAACGGCAGAGGCGTCAGGGGCGTTTTCGGAAGGGGGCGCACAAAAAAGTGGCATTATCGACATGTGGTGGCACACGGTGCCCATGGCGAGCAGAAACAGTCACGTGCCGAGGCAAGCGTCGTTCTCGCACGAAGGTGTGGAGGTATTGGATTCGCACGCTGCGCAGTGTCACAGTCCCTGCCGGGTTGAAATCACAATGGAGAACACGGCATGCAGCCGCATGACAATGCTGGCTGGATAAAACGGGAGTCTTGATTTGTCTGGTGCGGCTGGCGGGGATCGAACCCACGACCCTTGGCTTCGGAGGCCAATACTCTATCCACTGAGCTACAGCCGCGTAGGGGGAATTTCTGAAGTGATGCGAAGGATACCGTTTTTCTTTACCTACGTCTACGGAAACTGTCGTATCGCTGGCAATTGCATGTCACTGCTCAATTTTTGTGCCTATAATTGTGGGTTTCATAAAGGTTTACATCCAGGCATGTAAAAATGCTACCTTACACGGCCATCAGTTTCAAATCTGGACTAAGGACATCATGAGCGACGCACATAACGAACAACAATCAGCGATCAAAACGCCTAAACAATTGCTTGCCGCCGTAGCTGGCTTCTTCCTCATCACCGTCATCGGCATCATCCTGCTGGTGCAGTTCGTCACGGCGCAAAAACTGACGGGCGCCGGTACGGACAGCCAGTCGCCGGAAGCCATTGCCGAGCGCTTGAGTCCGGTTGCCAATGCCGGCTTCACCTTCAAGGATGCCAGCGGTCCGAAAGTGCTGCAAAGCGGCGAAGCCGTCTACACGGCGACCTGCGTGGCTTGCCATGGCGCCGGCGTGGCCGGTGCGCCGAAGTTTGGCGATGCGGGCGGCTGGTCGGCACGCCTGGCCCAGGGCTACGATACGGTCCTGAAACACGCCATCGAAGGCTTGCGCGCGATGCCGGCCAAGGGCGGCAATCCCGACCTCGACGATGTGGAAGTGGCGCGCGCCGTTGTCTACATTGCCAATGCGTCGGGCGGCAAGTTCAAGGAACCGGAAGTGCCGGCACCAGCCGCTGCAGCTGACGGCGCTGCCGCACCAGCCGCGGAGCCTGCCAAGTAAGCAGCTCGCAGTAGCAAGGAACCGCCCGGATGGGCGGTTTTTTTTTACCCGCAGTTTGCGCCAGATCACACGGCGTAAAAAAGCCGCCCGGCTTGATGCGGGGCGGCTCGGTGCTAGCGCGTCAGAACTGCTGTTACCACATGATGACGCGGTCTTTCGGCGGCAGATACATCTTGTCGCCCGGTTTCACGTCGAAGGCCTGGTAGAAGCCGGGCTGGTTGCGCATGGTGCCGTTGGCGCGGAACTGGCCTGGCGAGTGCGGGTCCGTTTTCAGCAAGACCAGTTGCTGCGCTTCGCGCATCTTCATGCGCCAGACCTGGGCAAAGCCCGCATAAAAACGCTGCTCGCCCGTGAAGCCGTCGATGACGGGAGCTTGCTTGCCGTTCAGCGACAATTTGTACGCCTTATACGCGATTGCCACGCCGGAATTGTCGGCGATATTTTCGCCCAGGGTCAGTTCGCCATTGACGAAGTGGCCCTTGACGGGGCTGAAGCTGTTGTACTGCGCCACCAATTGCTTGGTTTTCTTGGCGAAGTTTTTATGGTCGGCCTTGGTCCACCAGTCGCGCAGATTGCCGTCGCCGTCATACTGGGCGCCCTGGTCGTCGAAGCCGTGGCTGATTTCATGGCCGATCACGCCGCCGATGGCGCCATAGTTGACGGCGTCGTCCGCGTTGGCGTCGAAGAACGGCGCTTGCAGGATGGCGGCCGGGAAGACGATTTCGTTCAGCTCAGGGTTGTAATAGGCGTTCACGGTCTGCGGCGTCATGCCCCACTCGTCGCGGTCGATAGGCTGGCCCAGCTTGTTCAATTCGCGGTTGTAGTTGAGCAAGTGCGAACGCTGGATGTTGCCGATCAAATCGTCCGGCGCCACCGCCAGGCCCGAGTAATCGCGCCATTTGTTCGGATAGCCGATCTTGGTGGTGAACTTGGCCAGCTTGATCTGCGCCTGTTTCTTGGTGACAGGGCTCATCCAGTCAAGCTTGTCGATGCTTTGCTTGTAGGCCGTCATCAGGTTTTTCACCAGCGCCTCCATGCGCACCTTGCGTTCGGCCGGGAAATACTGCTCCACGTACAGCTGGCCCACGGCTTCGCCCAGCGCGCCTTCGACGGCGCCCACGCCGCGTTTCCAGCGCGGACGCATTTCCGTCACGCCCGTCAGGGTGGTGCCATAGAAAGCGAAGTTTTCATCGACATACGCTTTCGGCAGGTAGCCGGCGTTAGCGTGCAACAAGTGCCACTGGAAATATGCTTTCCACGTCTCCAGCGGGGTCTTGTTGGCGATCTCGGCAAAACCCTTCAGGTAGCTGGGCTGGCTGACGATCACGTAATTGACCTTGCCGGCGATGCCCGTATCCTTCAGGTAGCGGGCCCAGTCGTAGCCTGGCGCCACGGCGGCCAGTTTCGCCAGTTCCACCTTGTTGTAGGTCTTGACGGGGTCGCGATTCTGCACATTGCTCCATTGCGCCTTGGCCAGCTCCGTTTCCAGCGCCACAATGGCTTTCGCGTTGGCGGCAGCGTTCGCGTCGCCGGCCAGGCTCAGCATTTTTTCCACGTGGGCCAGGTATTTGGCGCGCGTGTCGGCCTTGCCCGCTTCCAGGTAGTAGTCGCGGTCAGGCAAGCCCAGGCCGCTTTGCACGATGTCGGCCACGTACTTGGTGGAATCCTTGGCGTCCTGGTGGATGCCGAAGTCGTAAGGCGAAGTCACGCCCAGCTTGCTGAAGTGGGCGATCACGGCCGGCAATTCCGCCTTGTCCTGCAGCGCGGCGATCTTCGCCAGCTCCGCATTCAAGGGGGTCAGGCCCAGGCTTTCCAGCTTGGCTTCGTCCATGAAGCTGTTATAGAAATCACCGATCTTCTGGGCATTCGAACCGGCCGCGCGGGCCTTGTCGGCGGCAGCGCCTTCGACGATGCCGCGCAGCTGCGTTTGCGTATCATCGGCCAGCTTGGCAAAGCTGCCCCAGCTCGACTTGTCGGCAGGAATCACGGTTTCCGCCAGCCATTTGCCATTCAGGTGCTGGAACAGATCGTCCTGCGCGCGCACGGCAGGATCGACGTATTCGACGGCGATGCCGGACGTCAGCGCCGCAGCAGCAACGGCCGTGGCGGGAGCGGCTTTCTTGGCCGCATCAGCGGCACCAGCCATGCCGGACACGCCGGCCAGCAAACTCAGGGTCAATGCACTTAACAAATAACGATTCACGGTTGTCCTCAATATTGTATTGTGTGGAATATAAGGGTCAGAAGGCCCAAGGCTTCTGGCCCGGTTTTTGACTGTAGCATACCGGCCGAAATGACAGAAAGAACTTTGGCCAGAATGCAAAAAAGACCACGCGAGTGGTCTCTTTTGTTGTTACAGGATTACGTTTTCATCGAGGCTGGGCTTACCAGATGATCACGCGGTTTTCCGGCGCGACATACATCTTGTCGCCCGGTTTCACGCCAAACGCTTCGTAGAAGCCAGGCTGGTTGACCATGGTGCCATTCGCGCGGTACTGGCCCGGCGAATGCGGGTCGGTCTTGATCTGCACGATCTGCTGCGCTTCGCGCATCTTGCTGCGCCATACCTGGCCAAAGCCCATGTAGAAGCGCTGGTCGCCCGTCAAGCCGTCCAGCACGGGCGCCGGCTTGCCGCCCAGCGAGATTTTATAGGCCTTGTAGGCGATCGCCACGCCCGAGTTGTCGGCGATATTCTCGCCCAAGGTCAGGGCGCCGTTGACGTGGTAGCCCGGCAAGGGGCTGTAACCGTCATATTGCTTGGTCAGCGCGTCGGCCTTGGCGGCGAAATTCTTGCGGTCGGCCGGGGTCCACCAGTCGCGCAGGTTGCCGTCGCCATCGGACTGGCTGCCCTTGTCGTCGAAGCCGTGGCTGATTTCATGGCCGATGACGGCGCCGATGGCGCCATAGTTGACGGCGTCGTCCGCGTTGGCGTCAAAGAACGGCGGCTGCAGGATGGACGCGGGGAAGACGATTTCATTCATCGTCGAGCTGTAATAGGCGTTCACCGTTTGCGGCGTCATGCCCCACTCTTCGCGGTCGATCGGCTTGCCCAGCTTGGCCACCTGGCGCGCGGAACCGAAGTTGGCGGCGCGCATCATGTTGCCCACCAGGTCGCCCTGGACGATTTGCAGCTTCGTGTAATCGCGCCATTTGTTCGGATACGCGATCTTCGGCGTGAACTTGGCCAGCTTGGCTTGCGCTTCCTTCTTGGTTTCCGGGCTCATCCAGTCCAGGGTATCGATGCTGTCCTTGTAGGCGGCCAGCACGTTCTTCACCAGCTCCTGCATGTGCGCCTTGCGTTCTGCCGGGAAGTATTGCGCGACATACAGTTTGCCGACGGCTTCGCCCAGCACGCCTTCGACAGCGCCCACGCCACGCTTCCAGCGCGGCTGGTTTTCCGTCACGCCGCTGAGCACCGTGCCGTAGAAGGCAAAGCTTTCATCGACAAAATTTTTCGACAGGTAGCTGGCATAGCTGCGCAGCAACTGCCATTCGAAATACGCTTTCAGGGTATCCAGGTCGCTTGAGGCGAGCACCTTGTTGTAGCCGGCCAGGTAGCTCGGCTGGTTGACGATGACGTAGTCGACCTTGTTGGCGATGCCCAGGGCGGCCAGGCCGGACTTCAGGTCGTAGCCCGGCGTCAGGTCGTTCAGTTTATTGATGTCGGTCTTGTTGTAGCGTTTGACGGGGTCGCGGTTCTCGACCTTGGTCCATTGCACTTCGGCCAGGGCCGTTTCCAGCGCAACGACAGCCTTGGCGCGGGCGGCGGCGTTCTTGTCGCCCGCCATGGCCAGCATCTTTTCCACGTGCGCCTGGTATTTTTCCTTGACGCCAGCCTGCTTGGCTTCCAGGTAGTAGTCGCGGTCCGGCATGCCCAGGCCGCTTTGGCTCACATACGCCGCATATTTCGTCGAGGCGCGCGCATCCTGGCCCACGTAGACGGCGTACGGGGTCGACACGCCCGTCTGGCTCAGGTGGGCGATCAGGGCGGGCACGCCCTTCTTGTCGCGCAGCGAGCGGATGCGGTTCAGTTCGCCGGCCAGCGGCTTCGTGCCCAGCGACTCGAGCTTGGCTTCATCCATGTAGCTGGCGTACAGGTCACTGATTTTCTGCGCTTCGGAACCGGCTTTCCTGTTCTTGTCCTTTTGCGTGGCTTCGATGATGCCGCGCAGCTGTGGCGTGGTGTCATCGCGCAGCTTGGCGAACGAACCCCAGCTCGACTTGTCGGCAGGAATCTCGGCCGTGGCCAGCCACTTGCCGTTCAAATGGGTGAAGAAATCGTCCTGCACGCGCACGGCGGGGTCGATGTACTGCACATCGATACCGGAAACGACGCCGGCGGCGGCAGGTGCGGAAGGTGCGACGCCGGGCGCCACGGTCGGGGCGGCAGCGGCGGATACGGGTTCGGCGGCATGGGCAAACGCAGCCAACAGGGTCAGGGTCAGACTGCTCAAGAGATAGCGATTCACGGATTGTCCTTATGGGGCATGTCAAAAAGACCGGGCGGATGGCTTCGGGCGGATAGCCTGCCGCGCCAGGCGCTGCAGGAATGTAGCACGCGAGCATGCCTTTTGGCCATCCTTGCCCCTTGGTTGCCCCCCAGCGCCTGCCCCCTGCTTACCCTCAGTTGCCGGGCAGCGTCATGCCCGCGCCCCCGCTGCCCATGCTCACGCCCGCGCCTCCCATGCCGCCCATTCCCCCCTTGCCGCCCTTGCGCCCGCCGTGCTCGCCACCGGGCGCGCCGCGCGATTCGCTGCGGGGCGCGGCGGCGTCCATCACGCGCGCCATCTGGCCGGCGATGAACTGGGCCACCATCTGGCGCTGGTTTTCGTCGAGGGCATCGTTGACGCTCAGCCACCATTCGCGCAGCTGCTTTTCTTCGGCCAGGCTCT
Organism: Janthinobacterium sp. BJB446; assembly: GCF_002735655.1. Lineage (NCBI taxonomy): Bacteria > Pseudomonadati > Pseudomonadota > Betaproteobacteria > Burkholderiales > Oxalobacteraceae > Janthinobacterium > Janthinobacterium sp. BJB446. The sequence goes on from NZ_PDZK01000004.1 coordinate 165,061, forward strand.
GCGTGCTTTCCGTGCCCAGGCCGGCGAGCAAGTCGCGCAACTCCAGCCTGGGCGCCTGCAAACCCTGCGTCACGCCCGCTTGCAGGCGTTCGCGGCGCGCCTTGCGTTCGCGCAACAGCTGGCGCGATTTCCCTTCCACCTGCTGCCACAAGGTGGTTTGATTCGCATTGAGCTTCAATTCCGTCTTGAAATCGGGCGCCATCGGCAACAAGTCTTCCAGACGCATCTCGGCAATCGGCACGGCCGAGGCGGTCAAGGCGGTGGTGCCCAGCAGCAAGGCCAGGCCGAGACGGCGCACGGCGGGGGAAAAGGTCAACGAGGTCATGGGGGCTCCGGATAAAAAAAAGCCTGCGTCCGCAGACGCAGGCAAAACCACTTCGGGTCGAGAATGCGAGTCCACTATAGGGCCGCCGCACACGCTTTTTTTCGACTCTTACAAATGCTTACTCCCCTCAAGAGTAACTATACATCGCATACAAAACCGCAACATATGGCAAGCTGACAGCCGCGTTTTCGCGCGTAGACTGGGCCCAGGCATGCTTTTTCCACGGCCGGCCCACGCCGGCAGAGATTCAGGTCTATACTTTCAGGAAAGCGCCGCTCCACGGGGACTGGCGCTTGTGCAAGACACGCTAGCTGCAAAGGTGCAATGATGGGCAAACTCAAAAATACCGGCTTGATCGGCCTGGGCGTGGTGGCCGGCGTCGCCGTGTCGCTGCAATTTTCCGCCATGGCGCAAAAGACCGTCGAGCCGCCCCTGCCGCTGGAAGAGCTGCGCCAGCTGGCCGACGTATTTGGCCTGATCAAATCCGATTACGTCGAGCCGGTGGAAGACAAGAAACTGCTGGAAGACGCCATTTCCGGCATGGTCGCCTCGCTCGACCCCCATTCCGCCTACCTGGACAAGAAAGCCTATGCCGAGCTGCGCGAAGGCTCCGAAGGCAAGTTCGTCGGCCTGGGCATTGAAATCGGCCTCAGCGAAGACGGCTACATCAAGATCGTCTCGCCCATCGAAGATTCTCCCGCCTACCGCGCCGGCATCAAGGCTGGCGATCTGATCACCCGCCTCGATGGCCAGCCCGTGAAAGGCGTCAGCCTGGACGACAACGTCAAGCGCATGCGCGGCGAACCGGGCACCAAGGTGTCGCTGACAATTGCCCGCAAGGATGAACCGCAACCGCTGGCCTTCACCATCACGCGCGAGGAAATCCATCAGAAGAGCGTGAAGGCGAAGATCGTCGAGCCCGGCTACGCCTGGTTGCGCGTGTCGCAATTCCAGGAACCGACCGTCGACGACATGGCCGCGCAGATCACGGCGTTATACCAGCAAGACCCGAACATCAAGGGCATGGTGCTGGACCTGCGCAACGATCCGGGCGGCGTGCTGCAGGGCGCCATCGGCGTCTCGGCCGCCTTCCTGCCGAAGGACGCGGCCATCGTCTCGACGAATGGCCAGTTGCCGGATTCGAAACAGGTGTTCTACGGCCGCGCCGAATACTATACCTTCCGTTCGGAAGGCGATGCCCTGGCGAAATTGCCGGCCGCCATCAAGAAAGTGCCGCTGGTGGTGCTCGTCAACACGGGGTCGGCCTCGGCCTCGGAAATCGTCGCCGGCGCCCTGCAGGATTACAAGCGTGCCACCATCATCGGCACGCAGACCTTCGGCAAGGGTTCCGTGCAAACCATCCGCCAGCTGACAGCCGACACGGCCGTCAAGCTGACGACGGCCCGCTACTACACGCCGAACGGCCGCTCGATCCAGGCCAAGGGCATCGTGCCCGACCTGCTGGTCGATGAAAATGCAGACGGCGACGGCTTGAACGGCTTGCGCATCCGCGAAGCGGACCTGACCAAGCACCTGAGCAACGACCGCGACCAGGAAAGCGCCAAGGCCGCGCCCGTTAACGACGAGATGGAAGAGCAATTGCGCATCATCGCCCTGGAAAAGACCCGCAAACCGCTGGAATTTGGCAGCAAGGACGATTTTCAATTGCACCAGGCGCTGAACCACCTGAAGGGTCTGCCGGTGCAACTGGCCAAGGCCGAACCGGTGGTGGTGCAGGCCGACGTCAAGAAAGAACAGAAGAAATAAGCAGCAGCGCCAGCATCACAGGGGGGCGCAATGCCCCCTGGTCACCCGTCCACGCGACAAAAATCAATCTTCCGCCACACATCCCCCCGCCCCGCAACACGAAACTCTCTACAGTCGAGCCCGTTTGTGTAAAATTTGCTTCACTTATCGGCATCGCGCCGATTGCCAAATTTGAAAGCTTAACCATGAAACAAGTCGTCATCAGCGGTACCGGACTGTACACGCCGCCATTTTCGATCTCCAACGAAGAGCTGGTCACCTGCTTCAATGCCTACGCTGAAAAGTTCAATGCCAACAACGCCGACGCGATCGCCGCGGGCACAGTGACGGCGCTGGACCTGTCGAGCGTGGCCTTCATCGAAAAGGCGTCCGGCATCAAGTCGCGCTTCGTGATGGAAAAGGAAGGCATCCTCGATCCGGCGCGCATGGTCTCGCGCATTGCGGAACGGGGCGATGACGAACTGTCCCTGCAAGCGGAAATGGCGGTTGCCGCCGCGCGCGACGCCTTGGCGCGCGCGGGCCGCACGCCAGCCGATATCGACATGGTACTGGTGGCTTGCAGCAATATGCAGCGCGCCTACCCGGCCATGGCGGTGGAAGTGCAGGATGCGCTGGGCATCGACGGTTATGGTTTTGACATGAACGTGGCGTGCTCGTCCGCCACCTTCGGCATCCAGCAAGCCGTGGCCGCCGTGCAAAGCGGCCAGGCGCGCGCCGTGTTGGTCCTGAATCCCGAAATCACCAGCGGCCACCTGAACTGGCGCGACCGCGACAGCCATTTCATCTTCGGCGACGCCTGCACGGCCATCATCGTGGAAGCCAAGGACACGGCCGTGTCCAGGCACCAGTTCGAGATCATCGGCACGGAACTGAAAACGCGCTTCTCTAACGCCATCCGCAACAATTTCGGCTTCCTCAACCGTTTTGACGAGTCCGGCGTGGGCCAGGCCGATAAATTGTTCCGCCAGCAAGGCCGCAAGGTCTTCAAGGAAGTGTGCCCGATGGCCGCCGAGATGATCAAGGCGACCCTGGCCAAGGCCGGCGTGGAAGTGGCGCAAGTCTCCCGCTACTGGCTGCACCAGGCTAACCTGAACATGAACCTGCTGATCGCGCGCCTGATCCTGGGCCGCGACGCGGAAGCGAACGAAGCGCCCGTGATCCTCGACACCTACGCCAACACCTCGTCGGCCGGTTCCATCATCGCCTTCCATAAGTATCAGGATGATATGGCGGCGGGCGCCACGGGCGTCATCTGCTCGTTCGGCGCCGGTTATTCCATCGGCTGCGTGATCGTGCGCAAGGTGTAAAGACACGGGGTGGCATAGGGTGGAATCCTTGAATTAGGAGAAGATCCGGGTGGATGACATGCGTTCGTGGCCACCTGGACGAAGATAGTGCACAGGTTTTTTGCAATAAAGCCGCAGGAACCTTCCGGCAGGGGCTTTGATGCGTTTATACTTGGTCGCTGAGCAACATCTTTTTCCATCCGCACGTCCCATAAGGAACCCCACACGCATGCCCCATGACATCAGCCTGATCACCACCATCGCCGCCGCCCTCGGGTTCGGCCTCATCTTCGGCTTCATCGCCGCGCGCCTGAAACTGCCGGCCCTGGTCGGCTACCTGGCCGCCGGCATCATCATCGGACCGGCTACGCCCGGTTTTGTGGCGGATGCGGAAATAGCCGGACAATTGGCGGAAATCGGGGTGATGCTGATGATGTTCGGTGTCGGCCTGCACTTTTCCATCGAAGATTTATGGGACGTGCGCAAGATCGCGCTGCCTGGCGCCATCCTGCAGATCGGCGTCGCCACAGCGATGGGCATGGGCCTGGCCCACTGGTGGGGCTGGACCCTCGGTGGCGGACTGATCTTCGGCCTGGCCCTGTCCGTGGCCAGTACCGTGGTGCTGCTGCGCGCGCTGGAAGAACGGGGCATCCTCGACTCCCTGAATGGGCGCATCGCCGTCGGCTGGCTGGTGGTGGAAGACCTCGTCACCGTGCTGGTGCTCGTGCTGCTGCCGGCATTCGCCGGCGTGTTGGGCGGCAAAGTGGCGCCGGATGCCGAGGCCGTCAGCCTGTGGCAAACCCTGGCCATTACCCTGGGGCAAGTGGCCGGCTTCATCGTCTTCATGCTGGTGGTCGGCCGCAAGCTGTTCCCGTGGATTTTGTGGCAGGTGGCGCGCACCGGTTCGCGCGAGCTGTTCACCCTGTGCGTGATCGCCGCCGCCGTCGGCATCGCCTACGCTTCGACCAAGCTGTTCGGCGTGTCCTTCGCGCTGGGCGCTTTCTTCGCCGGCATGGTGCTGCGCGAATCCGAACTCAGCCACCGCGCCGCGGAAGAATCGCTGCCCCTGCGCGACGCGTTCGCCGTGCTGTTCTTCGTTTCCGTCGGCATGCTGTTCGAGCCGAACATCCTCATCGAAAAGCCCCTGCAAGTGCTGGCCGTGTGCGCCATCATTATTTTCGGCAAGTCGATCGCCGCCTTCTTGCTGGTGATGGCCCTGCGCTATCCGCCGAAAACGGCCATCATCGTCTCGGCCAGCCTGGCGCAGATCGGCGAGTTCTCGTTCATCCTGGCCGCCCTGGGCCTGTCGCTGGGCCTGATGCCGCAGGAAGGCCAAAGCCTGATCCTGGCCGGCGCCATCCTGTCGATTGCCCTCAACCCGCTCGTGTTCAGCATGGCCAAGCCGCTGCTGCGCGTGATGAGCAACAGCGATTTCGCACGCAAGTTCGAACGCACCACCGACCCGCTGGCCGAGCTGCCGATGACGGTGCCGCAGGAAAAACTGTCGGGCCAGATCGTCCTGGTCGGCTATGGCCGCGTGGGCCGGCGCATCGCCGCCGCCCTGATGGAACGGGGCATCCACTTCGTCGTGGCCGAGGAAAACCGCGAAATCGTCGACCAGCTGCGCAAGCAGGGCATCCCGGCCGTGGCCGGCAATGCGGGCGAACCGGCCGTGCTGATCCAGGCGCACATCACGCACGCCACCATGCTCGTCATCGCCACGCCCGATACCTTCCACGTGCGCGCCATGATCGAGACGGCGCGCGCGCTGAACCCCTCCATCATGACGGTGGTGCGCACGCACAGCGAGGAAGAGGCGGAATTGCTGCGCGCGGAAAACGCGGGCAAGGTGTTTATTGGCGAGCACGAGCTGGCGAATGGCATGGCCGAACACGTGCTGCAGAGTTTTGATGCGGCGAAGAAGGGGCATGGCCATTAAGGTTCTTTGATACCGAACCTCTAGCCCATGCAAATGCCGGGGTCGGACCCTCAGGGTCCGACCCCAGTTTTTTTCCGGGTTATAAACTGGCGGCCAGCTCCGCGCCTTCCCGTATCGCCCGCTTGGCGTCGAGTTCGGCCGCCAGCGCGGCGCCGCCGATCTTATGGAAACGGGGGCCGCCTGCGGCCAGCGGCTTGCCATCCTTGCCCATTTCCGGCATGAGTTCCGTCAAGCTGTCCTGGCCCGCGCAGATGACCACGTTGTCCACCGCCAGCAGGCGCTGCTCGCCGCCCACGGTGATGTGCAAGCCTTGCTCGTCGATCTTGTCGTAGCTCACGCCGGCCAGCATGGCCACGCCGTTTCTCGCCAGTGCCGCGCGGTGCACCCAGCCCGACGTCTTGCCCAGTCCCGCCCCCACTTTCGAGGTCTTGCGCTGCAACAGGAATATCTGCCGCACGGGATGCGGCGCCACGGGCGGTACCAGGCCGCCGCCGGTGGCCGCGTCCAGGTCCACGCCCCACTCGCCCGCCCAGGTGGCCACAGGCTGGGGCAGCGGGTGCGCCGGGTCGTGCAGCAGGTATTCGCCCACGTCGAAACCGATGCCGCCCGCGCCGATGATGGCCACGCGCGCGCCCACGGGCTTCTTGCTCTGCAGCACATCCAGATACGACAGCACCTTCGGATGGTCGATGCCGGGAATGGCCGGCAGGCGCACCTTGATGCCGGTGGCGACGATGACGTCGTCGTAGCCGCCAGCAAGCAATTGCTCGCGCGTCACGCGCTGGCCCAGGTGCAGCTTGACTTCCAGCAGCGCCAGCCGGCGGGCAAAATAACGGATGGTTTCCGTGAATTCTTCCTTGCCAGGTATCTGCATGGCCACCTTGAACTGGCCGCCCACGCTGTCGCTGCTGTCGAACAGGGTCACCTCGTGCCCGCATTCGGCCGCCACGCAGGCGGCGGACAGGCCGGCCGGGCCAGCGCCGACGACGGCCACCCGGCGCGGCACGGCCTTTTTCGCGTAGACGAGTTCCGTTTCATGGCAGGCGCGCGGGTTGACCAGGCAACTGGCGCGCTTGTTGGCAAACGTATGGTCGAGACACGCCTGGTTGCAGCCGATGCAGGTGTTGATTTCGTCGGCGCGGCCGGCGGCGGCCTTGGCGACAAAAAACGGGTCGGCCAGGAAAGGGCGCGCCATCGACACCAGGTCGCAGTCGCCGCGTTCCAGGATGGCGTTCGCTTCGTGCGGCATGTTGATGCGGTTCGACGCCACCACGGGGATATTGACTTCGCGGCGCAGCCGGCCCGCCACGGAAGCGAAGGCGGCGCGCGGCACGGACGTGACGATGGTGGGCACTCTGGCCTCATGCCAGCCGAAACCCGTATTCAGAATGGTCACGCCGGCGTGTTCCAGGGCCTTGGCCACCGTCACCACGTCGTCCCAGGTATTGCCGCCCTCGACCAGGTCGAGCAGCGAGTGGCGGTACATGATGATGAAGTTGGGGCCGACGGCGGCGCGGATGCGGCGCACGATGTCCACGGGCAGGCGCATGCGGTTCTCGATCGTGCCGCCCCAGCGGTCCTGGCGCAGATTCGTGCGCGCGCACAGGAACTGGTTCAACAGGTAGCCCTCGCTGCCCATCACTTCGATGCCGTCATAGCCGGCCTTTTGCGCCAGGCGCGCGCAGCGCACGTAGTCGCAGATGGTGCGCTCAATGCCCCGTTCGCTCAGGGGACGGGGCCGGAATGGCGAGATCGGCGATTTCTTCGCCGACGCCGAGACGACGAACGGCTGATAGCCATAGCGGCCCGCATGCAGGATCTGCATGACGATCTTGCCGCCCTCCTCGTGCACGGCGCGCGTCACCTTGCGGTGATTCGGCACGTCGCCGAGGAAATTGAGGGTGCCGCCGAACGGCAGCAGCCAGCCCTGGCGGTTCGGCGAGATGCCGCCCGTGACGATCAGCCCCACGCCACCGCGCGCCCGTTCGCGGTAAAACGCGGCCAGCTTGCCATAATGGTAAAAGCGGTCTTCCAGGCCCGTGTGCATGGACCCCATGATGACTCTGTTGCGCAAAGAGGTAAAACCCAGGTCGAGCGGGGCCAGCAGGTGGGGATAGGCAGTCATGGTGATCGGTCCGGTAGAGGTGGTATGCAGGCCGTACGGTAGCAAGCATTGCCGCTCGCCGCAGCGTATTTCTCTAGACCGGGAGTTCTAAATCGCCCGGCGCACGGGCCGGCGATGCGTACAGCTTGTGCCGGGGGCAAGTTTCCCGTAGGCTAGGTGACATGACGCGACTCTTCCTTTGCCTGCTGATGCTGTGCGCCGTCCCCGCGACCGCGCTGGCACAGGCGACACGCCTGGACAGGCTGAAGGTAGACGTCAAGCGCATCGAGGTCGACGGGCAGCGCATGTATGAAGTCGATGCCAGCGGCAGCGTGCAGGCGCCGCCGGCCTCCGTCTGGAAGACCCTGACCACCTACGAGCGCATGCATGAATTCGTGCCCGACCTCAGCTCCTGCCGCGTGCTGTCGCGCAACGGCAATGAAGTCATCATCGAGCAGCAGGGCATGGCGCGCTTCCTGTTCATGAACCACCCCATCCACCTGGTGGTGCGGGCCACGGAAACGCCGGTCACGGCCATCGATATCGCCCTGATCTCGGGCGACATGCGGCACTACGAATCGCGCTGGAATCTGTATCCCATCCCGGAGACGGGCGGCACGCGCATCGTCTTTTCCAGCCGGCTGATGCCGGGCTTCTACGTGCCCGGCATGCTGGGCACGACCATGATACGCGGCGATATCGAGCGCATGATGGCGGCCGTACTGGCCCGCATCGACAGCCAGTACGCCGATAAATCCGGATAACGACACCGGAAAAAACCTACTGCGCGTCGCGATTTGCAGCCTCCGCTGCTCACTGTGCTAAAGCACAGCTCCGCTGCTCAGCTACAACTCCCATCCGCTCGCTACGGTTTCATCCGGTGTTAAAAAATCAGGCCAAATAGGTATCGCGGTCGCGGATTTCCGCGAAGTTTTCCAGACTGCCCAGTTTGACCGTGACGGGGTTCAGGCTCGCTTGCGGCTGCATCGAGCGCCAGGCGAACAGCCATTCCTGCTCGGGCGCCTCGGCGCGCGTCTTGGTGAAGGCGGCGCCCAGGGCGGCGCGCTGGCCGTATTCGACCAGGCCATCGATGCCTGCCCAGCTGGGCAAGGTGCGCTGCACGGCGCGGTGCAGGCGTTCGCCGAATTCTTCCGTATTGTGGATGATCAAACAGGCGTCGGCCGGGGCGAACAGATCGAACAATTGTTTGTCCCACACTTGCGAAAAGCTCAGGGTCAGACAATTGCCCGCTGGCGCCAGGCGGAACTGGCCCAGGCTCAGCGCCAGCTCGAGTTCGCTGCGCTGGCCGTAGCGGTGCAGGGTGGGGGGACGTTTGTAATCGTGCATGCTGGACTCGTTCTTCAATAGTAGGGTAAACCGGCGCGCCGCTTAACGGGGCGGGCGGATATGGCGCCGGATGCGCTGGGCCGTCGCGGCCAGATAAATTTCGCGCAGTAAGTAAATAAAACAGCCGATCAGGCAAATCACGGCCAGCACAAAGAAGGCCGCGATGTATTTGTCCAGGGTCAGGTTCAGAATATCGCCCAAAAACAGCATGGCGATGATGACGCAGACGAAGAAACCGCACGCCGTGCTCAGCGAAATCGAATAGTTGATCAGATGGGTACGCCGATACAAGGTATCTAGCTCATCCATATAGAAATCGTTGTAGCCGATGTCGAGCCGGTCTTCCAGCACCCGCGTGCGGTCGATGATGCGGCCCAGGCGGTTGGTCAGCACCACCAGCATGGTACCGATACCGGTCAACAGGAAAACCGGCGCAATCGCCAGCTGGATGATATGGCCGATGTCGCCGATCTGTATGTTCATGGATAAAAAGTCGTGGGTTCACACCGGCGCCCGACCGCGGCGCCAGCACAGGCCATAGTGTAGCAGGTGGCGCACGCCGGCTGGCCGCTTTGCCAACCGGCGTGGTTGAACGTCATGCGAAGCCGCGCCCCGGCACGAAGCGCTCGGTGGCGCGCACCAGCGCCGAAGCGATACCGTGCTCGAGCGCGCCATGGCCCGCATCCGGAATCATTTCCAGCTGTGCGCCGGGCCAGGCTTGCTGCAAACGGTAGGCCGACAGCGGCGGGCAGATGGCGTCGTAGCGCCCTTGCACGATGACGGCCGGCAAATGCGCGATGCGCCCGATGTTACGGATCAGCTGGTCTTCCTCGAAGAAACCGAGGTTGGCCATGTAATGCGATTCGAGCCGGCCCACGCCCAGGTCCAGCGCATCGTTCGGCGCATCTTCCGGTTGCGGCATCAGGTACACGCGGCGCCCTTCGAAGCGGCTCCAGGCGCGCGCGGCCGGCCAGTACACGGCCGGGTCGCTGCTGAGGATGCGTTTCACGTAGGCGGCCAGCAAGTCGCCCCGTTCCTCTGCCGGAATGGGCGCGGCGAATTCCTCGTACAGTTCCGGATAGAACCAGCGCACGCCATCGATGAACCAGTCGATTTCCGCCTGCGTGCACAGGAAAATGCCACGCAGCACGAAACCGAGGCAAGCCTCCGGATGCGCCTGGCCATACGCCAGCGCCAGGGTCGAGCCCCAGGAGCCGCCAAACACCAGCCATTGGCCGATGCCGAACTGGGCGCGCAGGCGTTCGATATCGGCGATCAGCAGCTGCGTCGTGTTGTTGCGCCATTCGCCCAGCGGCGTGGACTTGCCTGCGCCGCGCTGGTCGAACAGGATCACGCGGTAGCGCTGCGGATCGAAGAAGCGCCGGTGCTGCGGCGACAGGCCCGCGCCGGGCCCGCCGTGCAGGAACAGCACGGGAATGCCGTCAGGGTTGCCGCACTCTTCCCAATAAATGGTGTGGATGTCATCGACCGCCAGCATGCCGTGCCGGTTCGGCGACAGGACGGGAAACAGGGGAGTCAGGGAATCGGGCATGGCGGTCCTCGGAGTGGCGGTCAGGGCGCCAGGCACGAGACCTGGCAACTGTTCCAATTATAGTGCGCCCCCGGCGCCTCAGGCCAGCAGCAAGGGCAGGCGGTTCGAGGACTTGATTTCCCGCATCGACAGGCTGGACTGGATTTCCGCCACGCCAGGCAGGCGGCGCAGCACGGTCGAGACGAATTCGCCATATGCTTCCAGGTCGCGCGCCACCACTTGCAGGAAATAATCGGCTTCGCCCGCCACATTGTGGCACGACAATATCTCGGGAATCGTCGCGATGGCTTGTTCGAACTGCGACGGCTGCTCGCCGCCATGGTTGGCAAACACGACCCGGACGAACGCGACCAGGCCGATGCCCAGCTTCTTGCGGTTGAGCAAAGCCTGGTAGCCGGTAATAAAACCTTCCTCTTCCAGGCGGCGCAAGCGGCGCCAGACGGGGGTTTCGCTGAGCTTCAAGCGCTCGGCCAGGCGCGCATTCGACAGCCGTCCTTCATCCTGCAACAGCCTGAGTATCTGCAAATCGGTGGCGTCGAGGCTAACTTCTGAAATTTTCATCTATTTTTTGTTTTTATAGGAGTGGAATCTACCCGAATACTAGGGCATGCAGGGCAGGAAAAGCAAGCACATTTCATCACGTCAAGAACATAATGGGACCCGGCGAGCAGGCTGCACCGTGCGCATGCTCCCGCTTTTCTTTTCGACTGGCCCATGTCCGATTCTACCTTCCTGATGTACCTGCTGGCACTGGCTGGCGCCTTTTTATTACCGGGCCCCGACATGGCGCTGGTGCTGGCGACGGGCGCCGCGCGCGGCGTGGCCACGGCACTGGTGACAGCCCTCGGTATCGCCGGCGCGCGCGCCGTCCACGTGGCGCTATCGGGCGCGGGACTGGCGGCGCTGATGGTGACGCATCCGCAAGCCTTGCAGTGGGTCAAATGGGCGGGCGCCGCCTACCTGCTGTACCTGGCGCTGCGCCTGCTGCAGTCGGCCCTGTCGAGCCAAACGGCGCAGGAAGCAGCCGCGCCCGCCACGGCGCATGGCGCCCGCGCCAGCCTGGTGCGGGGCTTCCTGACAAATCTGCTCAATCCGAAGGCACTGCTGTTTTGCAGCATGTTCCTGCCGCAGTTCGTCGCCGGCAGCGAGCAGGTCGGCATGCAATACCTGCGCCTGGGCGCCGTCCTGGTGCTGGTCGGCCTGCTGTTCGACGCCCTGTACGCCGTGCTGGCCGCGCGCCTGGCGCGCCGCCTGCGCGGCAAACCTTCGCCTTACGGCAAGTTCGTGCTGCCCACCGTCTTCGTCTTGCTGGCCGGGCGGCTGGTGCTGGGCTGACTTTTCAGCGGAAGCGGCGCCCCGCCGGCAAAAAAGGCGGGGTAATCGTTCAGCAGGCTGCGCTCCAGCTCGTTGATCTTGCGAAATTGCCGCAGCGTGGGCGCCATGGCCCGTCCCGCATCCCAGCTGCGCCAGGCATTCGGCGCATCGAATTGCGCCAGCAAGGCATCGCCCAGGTCCTGGTACACGGCCGCCATCTGCGGCTTGGCCTGCAGCACTTGCAGATACAGCGCCGTCGCTTCCGGCCATTGCCCCAGCTTGGCGCGCAAATTCCCCTCAAACAGGGCCAGCACGGGCTGCTCCAGCCCCGTTTGCGTCCTTGATTCCTGCACCGTCGTCAATGCTGCCGTGATGCCTTCCTGGTCCTTGGCCAGCAGTGCGCGCGTCAAGTCGTGGATGGGCTGGCACTCCTGCATGGCCAGCACCTGCTGTGGCGACAGCTTGTCGACCAGGGCGCCCGAGGAAAAATGGTCTTCCAGCATGGTCAAAAATGCCTCGAAGGGCTTGCCTGCCGCAAACAGACGCTCGGCCTCGGCACGCAGCGCGGGATGTGCCTGCGGTCCCGGCGGCGGCAACCGCGCCGCCTGCGCCAGCACGCGCTCAAGCGGGGGCGCATCGGCCGCCAGCGGGCGTGGCCGGTAGGCGGCCAGGGTATACGTGGCGGGCGCACCCGTCGTCATGGCGCTGACGCGGAAGTGGCGCGTCACGCTGCCACCCACCTCCTGGTAGTGCATGGTAAATTCGGCGGGAATGCGCTTGCCGCCGGCCAGCATCTTCAGCACCAGCGGATGGCCGCCCCAGGTGTAGCGCAGGTACTGGGCAAATGCCGTGGCATCGTCGCCGCTGACGGGGCTGCCGGCTATCCCCAGGCGCAGCAGGGGCTGCCCGTCGAGCGACCACAGCACGGCGCCGTCGAGCACTTGAGGAGTCAGCGTGCCACGCCGCCTGGCCGCCAGCACCGATAAAGTCTGCTCTTCATACACGGGCAACGTTGCGTGCTGCTCAAGGCCGCCCGCCTTCAATATGCCGACGATCCCTTGCCGGTGGCGCAGTTCGAAGACGCGAAATCCCGCCACGTCGAACAGCGAATACGTGTCGTAGGTGGATGCCGCCATATCGATCAGGTGGCGGCGGCGCGCGGCAAAATCGAGCACGGACAAGCGCGTGCCATCACGCACGCTCAGGTAATGGGGCCCCAGCACGACATCGCTTTCCTGCGTCTCGCGCGCAGGCAGGCTGGTTTTCACGCCGGGCTTGTTGACGCGCTCGGTAGTCACCGTGACATGGAACGCGACGCTGGCCTGGGCCGCGCCGGCGCCCAGGAAAAGAATGGCGGCCACGCTGGCGCGGCGCAAGACAGGAAAGAGGGGCATGGAAATGGTGCAGTGGAGAAATGCTGATTCTAAGGCAAATCCGGCGATCATCTTGTTTTGCTGGCAAGCATAAAAAAAGACAGCCGCAGCTGTCTTTTTGTTTGCCCTCAATACCGATTACGACATGTGCTGGCCGCCGTTGATCGAGATGTTGGCGCCCGTGACGAACGCGGCTTCATCGGAAGCCAGGTAAGCGACCAGGCCGGCCACTTCTTCCGGCTTGCCCAGGCGCGCCATTGGAATTTGCGGGATGATTTTGCTGTCGAGCACTTCCTGCGGAATCGCCATGACCATCTTGGTGCCGATGTAGCCTGGCGAGATGGTGTTGACGGTGACGTTCTTGCGCGCCACTTCCAGCGCCAGCGACTTGGTGAAACCATGCATGCCGGCTTTCGCGGCCGAATAGTTGGTCTGGCCGAAGGCGCCCTTCTGGCCATTCACGGACGAGATATTGATGATGCGGCCCCAGCCGCGTTCCACCATGCCGTCGCAGACGGGCTTGGTCATGTTGAAAACGGAATCGAGGTTGGTGCCCATCACGGCGTCCCAGTTCGGCTTGTCCATCTTCTTGAACGTCATGTCGCGCGTGATGCCGGCGTTATTCACCAGCACGTCGACAGGACCGATTTCCGCTTCCACGGCCGCCACGCAGGCAGCCGCCGAATCGTAGTCGGCCACGTCGCACGGATATGCCTTGAAGTCATAACCCATGTCTTTGGTCGACGCCAGCCATTCCGCGACCTTCGGATTGCCTGGGGAATATGTGGTCACCACGCGATAGCCGAGCGCGGCCAGCTTGAAACACACCGCTTCGCCCAGACCACCCATGCCACCAGTTACCAATGCAACTCTTGCCATTTTCATCCCCTCAGTGTCGTTCTATTGCTAAAAAGTTAATTATTTAATGAAAGCAATCCAAAACCGCCGCGTGACGGCGGCGTACCGCACCGGACCAGGCCGCCACGCATTGCGCGTAACGGCCCAAGTTCGCTGTCAGCGATTAATCACGCTCAATTGCGAGGGCGACACCCATGCCGCCGCCGATGCACAATGCGGCCAGGCCTTTCTTGGCGTCGCGGCGGATCATTTCGTGGATCAGGGTGACCAGGATGCGCGCACCGGACGCGCCGATCGGGTGGCCGATGGCAATCGCGCCGCCGTTCACGTTGATCTTGCTGGTATCCCAGCCCATTTCCTTGTTGACGGCAATCGCTTGCGCGGCAAACGCTTCGTTGATTTCCATCAGGTCCAGCTCTTCATGCGTCCAGCCGGCTTTTTTCAGGCACAGGCGCGATGCGGAGACGGGACCCATGCCCATGACGGCAGGGTCCAGGCCCGACGAAGCGTAGGCCTTGATGCGCGCCAGCGGCTTCAAGCCCAGTTCTTTCGCTTGCGAGGCCGACATCATGATCACGGCGGCGGCGCCGTCGTTCAGGCCGGACGCGTTGCCGGCCGTGACGGTGCCATCCTTGGCGAACGCGGGGCGCAGGCCGGCCAGCGATTCCAGGGTCGAACCGGGCTTGATGTATTCGTCGCTGTCGAAGACCACGGTGCCTTTTTTATTGGCGATTTCCAGCGGCAGGATTTCATCCTTGAACTTGCCCGCTTTTTGCGCCGCTTCCGCTTTCAGTTGCGACTGCAGCGCGAATTCATCCTGCTCGGCGCGCGTCACTTCGTATTTCTTGGCGACGTTTTCCGCCGTGATGCCCATGTGGTACTGGTTGTACACGTCCCACAGACCGTCGACGATCATGGTGTCGATCATCTTGAAGTCGCCCATGCGGAAACCGTCGCGCGAGCCGTTCATCGCGTGCGGCGAGGCGCTCATGTTTTCCTGGCCGCCGGCGATGATGATGTTGGCATCGCCGCACTTGATCGCTTGCGCCGCCAGGTGCGTGGCCTTCAGGCCGCTGCCGCATACCTTGTTGATGGTGAATGCCGGGATCGAGCTGGGCAGGCCAGCCTTGATGACGGCCTGGCGCGCGGCGTTCTGGCCGACGGCAGCCGTCAGCACCTGGCCCAGGATCGCTTCGCCGATCAGGTTCGGGTCGATACCGGTTTGTGCCAGCAAGCCCTTGATTACATGCGCGCCCAGTTCGGACGCAGGAATCTTGGCCAGACTGCCACCGAATTTGCCGACTGCGGTACGGCCGGCGGCCACGATTACGACATCATCCATTTATTTCTCCGATAAGCAGGCCACGAGGGCCAAGGTCAAGGTGTTAATACAATCCAATGAGTATCCGGGAAGACACAGCAAGCTGCGTTTCATTCTAGCGCGGCACGCGCCGCAGTTCCAGCGCCGCACCGCAGGCGGCGGCGATGACAGCCTGCTTGCGGTGGCGGCGGGCGGCCTGGCGCGGCGGATAGCCGCTGCCGGGCCGCAACACGCTTACGCCTGGCGAGCAGGACGCGTATTTTTATTTTTATCATACCCTTCATCGGCGCCGCCGAAAGTGGTTTTTAGAAAATTATTGAAGGGAATAATCAGGGGCACAGGCGTTTGCTTTACCACCTGCACCAGCTCGCCAAATTTTTGACGCGATGCAGCAAACTCACCCTTTGTCACAGTGTCGAATTTCTCTTGGGTTTCTTGGGCAACATCCTTTGCCTGGCGGCCATATGCACCGATGCGTTCGATGGCCAGTTGCGACTGCGTGCGCGACAGTTCCAGCAGCGCTTGCGGATCCTTCACGGACAGCAGCTGATTGCCTGCCACCGTAGCGGCGGCCAGCGCCGCGCGGGCCGCATCGATCTGCAAGTCCAGCACGCTGGCGCCGCTGTCGACAGCGGCCTGGGCATACGCTTGCGCGCTGATCAATTGTGCTTCCACCAGGGCCTTGCCGGCCAGTGCCCATTGCTCGGAAAATGAAAACATAGTGTTCCTCTCCAATTTGATGGCGGTGCATGTTGCGCCGCACAGTACTCAACTGTAAGCGGTGGTTCATTGCTGAACCTTGATATTTATCAAGCTTTGCTGTTGGTTTGTTTCCAACTCAACGTTGATCAGGACAACAACTTGATACCGTCCAGCGAGGCCGCGCACTGCTCGCGTATCACGCTGACGAAATCGCGCACATACGCCTTGTCCTGCAGATGATCAGGCACGGAGACATACAAGTCGCTCCACAAGCCGTGCTCGCCCACCGGGCGCGCCACCACATAATCGTAATCGACGTAATTCTTGATGGCCCAGTTCGGCAAGGCGGCAATGCCGCGCCGGCTCGCCACCAGTTGCAGCACGGCGACCGTCAATTCCGCCGTGCGGCGTTCAAACGCGATGCGGGCGGGGCGCAGCACTTCGCGGATCAGGTCGATGCGCTCTTCCGGCACGGGATAGGTAATTAATGTCTCGCCCGTAAAGTCGGCCGCCACCAGCCGGCGCTGCGCCTGCAGCCGGTGCTTCTGCGCCATCACCACCAGCATTTCAAAGCGGAACAGGGGAAACACGGTGAAATCGGGGCCATATGGCGAACCGATCACGAGGTCCGCCTCGCCCGAGCGCAGCAAGTCCGCCGGTTCGCTGTGAAAGCCCGAGACCAGGTCGATTTCCACTTCCGGCCAGCGCTGGCGAAACGCATCCATCACGGGCATGAGCCAATCGAAACAGGTATGGCATTCGAGCGCCACGCGCAACTGCCCCTTGTCGCCTTGCGACAGGCGCGCCACGTCGCGCTCGGCCAGTTCGATCTCGGGCAGCAGCTTGTCGGCCAGGGCCAAGAGACGGCTGCCCGTGGCCGTAAAGGCGATCGGCATGGACTTGCGCTCGAACAGGGGCGCCTGGTAGCGCTCTTCCAGCAAACGGATCTGGTGCGACAGGGCCGACTGGGTCAGGTTGAGCAGCTGCGCGGCGCGCACCAGGCTGCCGGACGAACGCAAGGCACTCAGGGTGCGCAGGTGGCGGATTTCTAGCATCGGCAAATGAAATGGCGTACGTGAATGATTTTCATGTTATTCGGCAAAATGTTTCGTTTTGATTATAGACCAAGTTGCCGCACACTCTAGCGCATTCACATTAAATCTCGATGACATCATGACCGTGCACACCCACATCCTTGGCTTTCCCCGCATCGGCGCCGCGCGTGAACTGAAATTGGCGCTGGAAAGCCACTGGCGCGGCGAGGTGTCCGAGGCGGCCCTGGAAGCGAAGGGCCGGCAACTGCGGGCGCGCCACTGGGCCCTGCAACGCGACGCCGGTCTTGACTACGTTACCGTGGGCGACTTCGCCTTTTACGACCAGGTGGCCAACCATATCCAGCTGCTGGGCTGCGAACCGGCCCGTTTCAGCTTCGCGCCAGAGCAGTCGCCGCTGTCACGCTATTTCACCATGGCGCGCGGCGCAGACACGCACGCCGCCCATGCCGGCTGCAGCCACGCGCACCATGCACACGCCGCCGGCCCTGCCGCGCTGGAAATGACCAAGTGGTTCGACACCAATTACCATTACCTGGTGCCCGAACTGTCGCCGCAGACCCGGTTTTCTCTCGCGTGCGAGCGCCTGCTGGCGGAAGTGGCCGAGGCGCAGGCGCTGGGCCACCAGGTCAAGGCGGCCCTGATCGGCCCCCTCACCTTCCTCTGGCTGGGCAAGGAAAAGACGCGCGGCGAGTCAAGCTTCGACCGCCTGGCCCTGCTGGAACAATTGCTGCCCGTCTACGGTGCCCTGCTCGACCGCCTGAAACAGCAAGGCGTGGCATGGGTGCAGCTCGACGAGCCGATCCTGGGCCTGGACTTGCCTGGTGCCTGGCGCAGTGCCTTCGAGAGCGCCTACTGGCAGCTGAACCAGGTAGGTATAAATATCCTGCTGGCCACGTATTTCTCGCCGCTGGAAGAAAACCTCAGCCTGACGTGCCGCCTGCCCGTGGCCGGCCTGCATGTGGACGGCATCCGCGCACCGCATGAATTGATCAGCGTGACGGATTGGCTGCCCGCGCATAAAGTCTTGTCGGTCGGTATCGTCGATGGCCGCAATATCTGGCGCACCGACCTCGACGCTGCCCTGGCCGTGCTGCAGCCGCTGGCGGCCAAACGCAACGGCCACCTGTGGCTGGCGCCATCGTGCTCCCTGCTGCACGTGCCGTTCAGCCTGGCAGCCGAGACGGAGCTCGATGGTGACATCCAGAGCTGGCTGGCGTTCGCCACGGAAAAACTGTCCGAAATCGCCGTCCTCAAGGGCGCGCTCGCAGGCCGTCCCGATGATGCCGCGCTTGCCGCGTCTCGCCTGGCTATCGCCGGCCGCCGTGCCAGTCCCCGCGTGCACCGCCCGCAAGTGGCGCAGCGCCTGCAAGCGCTCACGCCCACCATCGACCGCCGCGATTCCAGCTTCCCGCAGCGCCAGGCCATGCAGCGCGCGCGTTTGCAACTGCCCGACTTCCCGACGACGACCATCGGTTCCTTCCCGCAGACGACGGCCATCCGCGCCGCCCGCGCCAGCTATCAACGGGGTGAACTGGCTGTGAGCGACTACGAACAGCAGATGCGCGCCGAAATCGCCCACGCCGTGAGCCGCCAGGAAGCGCTGGGCCTGGATGTGCTCGTGCATGGCGAAGCGGAACGCAACGACATGGTCGAATACTTCGGCGAGCAACTGGACGGCTTTATCTTCACGCGCCACGGCTGGGTGCAATCGTACGGCTCGCGCTGCGTGAAGCCGCCCGTCATTTACGGCGACGTGCAGCGCCCCACCGCCATGACCGTCGAATGGACGGTGCATGCGCAAAGCCTGACGCATAAACCGGTGAAGGGCATGCTGACGGGCCCGGTCACGATCTTGCAATGGTCGTTCGCGCGCGACGACCAGCCGCGCGCCACCACGGCGCTGCAACTGGCCCTGGCCATCCGCGACGAGGTGCAAGACCTGGAATCGGCCGGCATCGGCATCATCCAGATCGACGAGCCGGCCATCCGCGAAGGCTTGCCGCTGCGCCGCGGCCGGTGGGACGCCTATCTGGACTGGGCCACGCGCGCCTTCCGCATCGCCGCGTCCGTCGTCAGCGACACGACGCAGATCCACACCCACATGTGCTATGCCGAATTCAACGACATCCTGCCGCAGATCGCCGCCATGGATGCCGACGTCATCACGATAGAGACGAGCCGCTCCGACATGGAACTGCTGAAGGGCTTTGGCCAGTTCCAGTATCCGAACGAAATCGGCCCCGGCGTGTACGACATCCACTCGCCGCGCCTCCCCTCGACTCTCGACATGGTGAAATTGCTGCAAAAAGCCAGTACGGTCATTCCGCCAGCCAATTTATGGGTCAACCCGGACTGCGGCCTGAAGACGCGGGGCTGGGCGGAAACGGAGGCGGCTTTAAAAAATATGGTCGCGGCGGCGCAGCAGATGCGGGCGGCGGCATGACATAGGCCTACCCAGGCCGCATGCAGGGCTGCTTTCAGGACGGCGCACCGGTTTTCCGGGGCGCCGTCCGTTTTTTTTGACATGAAGTAGGTGTTGCCCTGCGGAATAGCACGCGCCAGGCCCCTGATGCTGATTTTTTTGCAGTAGAATGCAAGAAATTTACTGCTCCCATTGTTGCCGTACGGAACATCTGGCCTGCCGCAGTTTCACTTTGATAAATGTTTATGTCCAAAAGCCCGTCGCAGAAGCCTATCGAAATCAAGATTTCCACCGTCGTTGCTGTCTCCGCCATTCTGCATAGCGCCGATACGCAGGCACTCGATGCCGCCTTGCGCGACATGACGGGAGGCGTGGCCGACTTTTTCGAGGACGACCTGGCCGTGCTGGACGTGGCGGCCTTGCCGCCCGGCGGCGTGCCCATCGACTGGGCCGCCCTCGTGGCCCTGCTGAAAAAATACCGCTTGAATGCCGTGGCTGTGCGCAATGCGCCGGCCGACATGCATGACGCCATCCTGGCGCAAGGCTTGAGCCTCGACAGCGGCAAGACGCGCGACGATGCGCCGCCCAAGGATGGCCCCAAGGATACGCCCACGGCGGCGGCCCAGTCGGGCGCCGACGCGCAAGTGATGGTGATCGACACGCCCGTGCGGGCCGGCCAGCGCATCTATGCGCGCGGCTGCGACCTGATCATCACCGCCGTCGTCAACAATGGCGCCGAAATCATCGCCGACGGCAGCATCCACGTGTATTCCTCGCTGTATGGCCGCGCGCTGGCCGGCGCCTCGGGCAATCCCCAGGCGCGCATCTTCGCGCTGGCCATGGAACCGGAACTGGTCTCGATCGCCGGCGTGTACCGCACGTTCGAGGATGGTTTCCCCCCAGAAATGGCGCGCGGACCCGCGCAAATTCGTTTGGCTGGAGACAGAATCGATATACACTCTGTCAATCCGGTCACTCCCGTGAACCGCTCTTAAGCTGCACAATTCAAGAGATATCTGAAAAGGATTATTTGTGGCAAGAATTATTGTTGTGACGTCCGGCAAGGGCGGTGTCGGCAAGACGACCTCTAGCGCCAGTTTTTCCACTGGCCTGGCCATGCGCGGCCACAAGACAGCCGTGCTCGACTTCGACGTGGGCCTGCGTAACCTCGACCTGATCATGGGTTGCGAACGCCGCGTCGTCTACGACCTGATCAATGTGATCAACAAGGAAGCAACGCTGAACCAGGCCCTGATCAAGGACAAGCACTGCGACAACCTGTTCATCCTGCCCGCCTCGCAAACGCGCGACAAGGATGCCTTGTCGGAAGAAGGCGTGGAACGCGTGTTGAACGACCTGATCAACATGGGTTTCGAGTTCATCATCTGCGATTCGCCGGCCGGCATCGAGCATGGCGCGCTGATGGCGCTGACGTTTGCCGACGAAGCCATCATCGTCACCAACCCGGAAGTGTCGTCGGTGCGCGATTCGGACCGCATCCTCGGCATCCTGCAAGCCAAGTCGCGCCGCGCGCAGACGGGCGGCGAGCCCGTCAAGGAACATTTGCTGATCACCCGCTACTCGCCGAAACGCGTGGAATCGGATGAAATGCTGTCCTACCAGGACGTGCAGGAAATCCTGCGCATCCCGCTGGTGGGGATCATTCCGGAATCGGAGCAAGTGCTGGCCGCCTCGAACCAGGGCAATCCGGCCATCCATTTCACGGGCACGGACGTGGCGCAAGCCTATGAAGACGTGGTCTCGCGTTTCCTCGGCGAAGATGTCGAGTTGCGCTTTACCAACTATGAAAAGCCTGGATTACTCCAGCGCATTTTTGGGGCGAAGTGATATGGCCTTGCTTTCTTTCCTGTTCCCCCCCAAGCCGAAGACGGCCACCGCGGCCAAGGAACGCCTGCAGATCATCATCGCCCGCGAACGCAGCGGACGCGATGGTCCGGACTTCCTGCCCGCCCTGCACAAGGAATTGATCGCCGTCATTTCCAAGTACACCAAGGTCAATGCCGACGACATCAAGATTTCGCTGGATCGCCAGGGCAACCTGGAGGTGCTCGATGTCAACGTCGTGCTGCCGGACGCCTAAGCGTTAATCCGGCCTGACCGTGAGCAATTCCTGCGCCACCGCGGCGCAGGCGTTCACGTGCTGGTTGCCGATCTGGCGGAATACGGCGTAGCCGATGGCTGCCGCCACCGCCTGTCCGGCAAACGGCACGAAGCGCGCCACCTGCTTGGTGGCAATCTTGACGCCACTGCGCTTGAGCAGGTGGAGAATCAGTTCGCGCGATACCAGCTTTCCCACCAACATGCCGCCCATGCCCACCGCCGCGCGGTAGGCCATCATCTTGAACTGCGGGTTGAGGCGCTCGATCTGCTCGGGCGTGAGGCCGAATTCGTGGTTGATATCATTGATCAGCATGGAAAACAGACCGACATCCGACATCAGGTCGATGCCGGGAATGGGAATGGCCGAAGCGCCCGCCGACATCATGGCACGCCGCTGCACCAGGCGCCGGCAACGCTCGCGCACTTGCTCGATTTCGGCACGACTGCCCGGTATCAGTGTCCAATCGGTAGTGCTCTTGTCTGACATGGCCGTTTCTCCGCGAGTAGGGGGTAGATGAACAAGTGTAACGTAAAGGCCTCAGCTGCCGATTTCACTGGACACAGTTGCAATCTCTGTTATATTTCACTTGAGCATTCCTTAACATTACGATAAGCAGAGCGGACCGTCTGTTTGTTGCTACACACTCCAGCCAATTATGCGAATTGCCGTACTCGATAGCGACCATAGCCAGGCAGAACTGATCTGCCAGGTGCTCACCGCCGCCGGCCACGCTTGCCACGAGTTTCAAAGTGCCAAGGACATGCTGGGGCAACTGCGCAAGGACAGTTGCGACATGCTCATCCTCGACTGGCATGTGAGCGATCTGGACGGTGCAGAAGTCTTGCGCCGAGCCCGGGAAAAACTGGCGCCCAAGGCACCCGTGTTGTTTATGACCAACAGTTCCGGCGAAGACGACGTGGTGGCGGGCATGACGGCAGGCGCCGACGACTACATGATCAAGCCCCTGCGGCGCAGCGAGCTGACCTTGCGCACCCAGGCGCTGCTGCGCGTGGCCTACCCGGCCCAGAATGGCGCGGAATACTTGCAATTCGGTCATTACACATTTGAAACCCGCCCCGGCCGCCTGCTGCGCGATGGCGAAGTACTGGATGTGACACACAAGGAATTCGCCCTGGCGCTGCTGTTTTTCCGCAACCTGGGCCGTCCTTTGTCGCGCGCCTACATCCACGAAGCCGTGTGGCAGCGCGACACAGCCTTGCCTTCGCG
This sequence comes from Janthinobacterium sp. BJB446, assembly GCF_002735655.1. Taxonomy (NCBI): domain Bacteria; kingdom Pseudomonadati; phylum Pseudomonadota; class Betaproteobacteria; order Burkholderiales; family Oxalobacteraceae; genus Janthinobacterium; species Janthinobacterium sp. BJB446. Next base: position 187,775 of record NZ_PDZK01000004.1, read on the forward strand.
CACCATGGATACCCACGTCTCGCGCGTGCGCAACAAGCTGCAGCTGAAACCGGAACACGGCTACAGGCTGGTGCCCGTCTACAGCTACGGTTATCGCCTGGAAAAACTGGGCGGCTGAACGGCGGCAAACGGCTGACCTGCTCAAAGCGCGGGCACAAAGCGCTATAATGTCGGCATAAGTCATCCCAACAGCCCTGAAATGCAACTGCTCGCCGTCGGCCTCAACCATACCACCGCCCCAGTGTCGCTCCGCGAACAGCTGGCGTTTGCGCCTGAGCAATTGGGTTCGGCGGTGATGGCGGCGCGCACCTGGTTCCAGCGCATCGACTTGCGTGACAACGACGAAGCGGCCATCCTGTCGACCTGCAACCGCACCGAGCTGTATGCGGCCAGCCACGTGCCCAATCCGCTCGACGCGGGCGCGCATTTCCTGGCCGATTATCACAAGCTCAACTACAGCGAGCTGCGCCCCCACTTATATATGCTGCCGCAGCACGATGCCGTGCGCCACACCTTCCGCGTCGCCTCCGGGCTCGATTCGATGGTGCTGGGCGAAACGCAGATCCTGGGGCAGATCAAGGACGCCATCCGCACGGCCGACGAAGCGGGCGGCCTGGGCACGTATCTGCACCAGTTGTTCCAGCGCAGCTTTTCCGTCGCCAAGGAAGTGCGCAGCAGCACGGAAATCGGCGCGCACAGCGTGTCCATGGCGGCCGCCGCCGTACGCCTGTCGCAGCGCATCTTCGACAAGATCGCCGAGCAGAACGTGCTGTTCATCGGCGCCGGCGAAATGATCGAATTGTGCGCCACGCACTTCGCGGCGCAAAACCCGAAAAGCATCACCATTGCCAACCGCACCATGGAACGGGGCGAGGAACTGGCGCACCGCTTCAACGGCACGGCCATCCGCCTGGCCGACCTGCCGGAGCAGCTGCACCAGTTCGACATCGTCATCTCGTGCACGGCGTCGTCCTTGCCGCTGCTGGGCCTGGGCCTGGTCGAGCGCGCCATCAAGGCACGCCGCCACAAGCCCATGTTCATGGTCGACCTGGCCGTGCCGCGCGACATCGAAGCGGAAGTGGGCCGTTTGAACGACGTCTTCCTGTACACGGTCGACGACCTGGGCAAGGTCGTGCAGACGGGCCTGGAAAGCCGGCAAGCGGCCGTGGCGCAAGCCGAAGCCATCATCGAGACGCGCGTGCAATCGTTCATGAGCTGGCTCGATGACCGCGCCATGGTGCCCGTGATCCAGCATTTGCATGAAAACAGCGAAGCGCTGCGCCTGATGGAAGTGGAACGGGCGCGCAAGATGCTGGCCAAGGGCGCCGACATCGACGCCGTCCTGGAAGCGCTGTCGAAAGGCTTGACGGCCAAGTTCCTGCACGGCCCGCAGCAGGCGCTGCACCACGCGCAAGGCGACGAGCGCAAGCAGCTGGTCACCCTGCTGCCAAAACTGTTCCGCCCCCGCCGTTAGCGCAGCCCCGCTGGCCGCCCGCGCGCGACCACCCCCTGCCCGCCTGCCGGGCCTGCACCATCCCTACACTCTTTTACCGCGAATCGCTATGAAACCATCCATGCTGGCCAAACTCGATCAACTGGCGAACCGCCTGGTCGAACTCGACGAACTGCTGATGCACCCGGACGCCACGTCGAACATGGACAGCTACCGCAAGATGACGCGCGAGCACGCCGAACTGGGTCCGCTGGTCGCCCTGTACCATTCCTACCAGGAAGCGGGCAACGATATTACGACAGCGCAAGAGATGTTGTCCGATCCGGACATGAAGGAATTCGCCCAGGAAGAAATCGAGGCGGCCAAGACCACCATGGCGCGGCTGGAGCGCGAATTGCAAACCATGCTGCTGCCGAAGGATGTCAATGACGAACGCAATATCTTCCTGGAAATTCGCGCCGGCACGGGCGGCGATGAATCGGCCCTGTTCGCCGGCGACTTGCTGCGCATGTACACGCGCTTTGCTGAACGCAACCGCTGGCAGGTGGAACTGGTGTCGGCATCCGACTCCGACCTGGGCGGCTACCGCGAAGTGATCGTGCGCGTAGTGGGTAACGGCGCGTATTCAAAGCTGAAATTCGAGTCGGGCGGCCACCGCGTGCAGCGCGTGCCGGCCACGGAAACGCAAGGCCGCATCCACACGTCCGCCTGCACGGTGGCCGTGATGCCGGAAGCCGATGAAGTGGAAGACGTCAACATCAACCCGGCCGACCTGCGCATCGACACCTACCGCGCCTCGGGCGCCGGTGGACAGCACATCAACAAAACGGACTCCGCCGTGCGCATCACCCACTTGCCGACCGGCATCGTGGTGGAATGCCAGGATGACCGCAGCCAGCACAAGAACAAGGCGCAGGCGATGAAAGTGCTGGCCGCGCGCATCAAGGACGTGCAATTGCGCGAACAGCAATCGAAGGAAGCGGCCACCCGCAAGAGCCTGATCGGCTCGGGCGACCGCAGCGAGCGCATCCGCACCTATAATTTCCCGCAAGGCCGCCTGACGGACCACCGCATCAATTTGACCTTGTATAAGCTGGACTTCATCATGGATGGAGATTTGACGGACTTGACGAATGCGCTGGCGGCAGAGCACCAGGCGGAGCTTTTGGCAGCGCTGGGCGATTAACCCCTAGAGCAAGGGCCGGGGTCGGACCCTGAGGGTCCGACCCCAGATTCTGCCTTTGGGTTTAAGTTTGTAGGTCGGCTTAGCGCGCAGCGCGTAAGCCGACAGCTTTAAGTAGCGGCTAAGCAATAAGAATCCAGCCTTGTGCGAAAATGACCAGCTCGATTCCATCCACCTCACCGTGTCGCCCATGAAAAATTCACGCACCGTCCTCCTGTCGATCGCCGCCCTGTGTTTCCTGATGCTGGGCGTGGCCATGTATTTGCAGCATGCCATGAACATGGCGCCGTGCCCGCTGTGCGTGATCCAGCGCTACCTGTTCCTCGCCATCGGCATCGCCTGCCTGGCCGGCGCGGCCGCCAACCGTCCAAAGATCGGCGCCGGCATCGGCTTGCTGGCGGCCCTGGGCGGGCTGGGCGTGGGCGCCAAGCACCTGTACGTGCTGGCCAACCCCGGCTTCTCGTGCGGCATCGATCCGGTGGAAACGGCGCTGAACAAGATTTTCACGGCGCAAGTCATGCCCTTCATGTTTGAATCCTATGGCGCCTGCGAAAACGCCGGCGAGCCGTTTTTCGGCCTGTCTATTCCGCAATGGGCGTTCATCTGGTTCGCCATTTTTAGCGTCGGCCTGCTGTGGATCTTGCTGCGCCGTCAGAAATAATTGAAAGCACCATGTCAGAAACACTGATCCCCGCCGGCAGCACTGTCGGCGCCCTGCAAATACGTCCACTGCTCGATCCGCTCGACAACCGCATCCTGCTGGGCCATGCGCTGGGCCTGTCGCGCGTGAGCCTGATCACGCAATCGGAGCGTGTGCTCACTCCCGATGAAGCGGAACGCCTGTCCAGCTTGCTGGCACGCCGCCTGCAGGGCGAGCCGATCGCCTACATCGTGGGCCAGCGCGAATTCTTCGGCCTGCCGTTCGAGGTGAACGACGCCGTGCTGATCCCCCGCCCCGACACGGAAGTGCTGGTGGAACTGGCGCTCGAGCGCCTGCCGCCCGGCGGACGGGTGCTCGACATGGGCACGGGCAGCGGCGCCATTGCCGTCGCGCTGGCGCACACGCGGCCCGACGCCGTCGTCACGGCCCTGGATGTCAGCAGCACGGCGCTGGCCGTGGCGCGCCGCAACGCCAGCGCCAATGGCGTCAACATCACCTTCATGGCCAGCGACTGGTTCGAAGCGCTGGGCACGGAAAAGTTCGACCTGATCGTCTCGAATCCCCCCTACATCGCCAGCGGCGACCGCCACCTGGCCGAAGGCGATCTGCGCTTCGAGCCTGCCGGCGCGCTGACCGACCATGCGGATGGCCTGTCGGCCCTGCGCACCATCGTCTCCGGCGCCGCGCGCCACCTGGCGTCAGGCGCCTGGCTGCTGATGGAGCACGGCTATGACCAGGCAGCATCCGTGCGCGGCTTGCTGGCCGACGCCGGCTACAGCAAAGTGCAAAGCTGGCGCGACCTGGCCGGCATCGAACGAGTCAGCGGCGCCCGCCTGGGCTGACCGCCGCCACCTGCGCAAAGCTTGACCCGGCAGCGCGCCAGATCCCCCCGCAGTTTGTTAAAATATCAAGCGAATTCCTGACCGAAGCGCCGTCCCCGCTCCCCGGGGCGGACGCTGGCGACGCGGCGTTTTTTGGGCCGGCGCCGACGCATTTGCCAAAATTCGGTTAATCTCAGCACAAATTATTTATATGCTGCACAAGAAAGGAAGCTCAAATTGCCCAACCTGTTGACTCGCCGCCTGGCATTGCTGACCGAAGATGCCAACCGCGCGCTGCTGGGCGGCTTGCGCGGCATCGAGCGTGAAACCCTGCGCGTCGACCACGCCGGCCATCTGGCTTCCACGCCCCACCCCGTTGTCCTGGGTTCGGCGCTGACGCACCCAGAAATCACCACCGACTACGCCGAAGCGCTGCTCGAATTCATCACCCCGGCCGAAGCCGACATCGGCGTCACGCTCGACAAGCTCGACACCGTGCACCGCCACGCCTACAGCCGCCTGGGCGACGAGTTGCTGTGGAGCCAGTCGATGCCGTGCCAGCTGCCGCCCGAAGCGGACATCGAAATCGCCAACTACGGCAGCTCGAACATGGGCATGCTCAAGCACGTCTACCGGCGCGGCCTGGCCTTGCGTTACGGCAAAGCCATGCAATGCATCGCCGGCATCCATTACAACTATTCGCTCGACGAACAGCTGTGGCAAGTGCTGGCCAGCAATCCGGACACCAGCGCCAGCCCAACACACGCGGCGGCCACGCCGAAAGACGTGCAGTCGGAAAGCTATCTGGCGACGATCCGCAATTTCCGCCGCTACAGCTGGCTGCTGATGTACCTGTTCGGTGCTTCGCCGGCCCTGTCCGCCGGTTTCCTGCGCGGCCGCGCGCACAAGCTCGACACCTTGTCCGACGACACCTTGTTCCTGCCGTATGCCACCAGCCTGCGCATGAGCGACCTCGGCTACCAGAACGATGCCCAGTCCGGCCTGCGCCCGCACGAAAACAGCCTGGAAGATTACGTCAACGCGCTCACGCATGCCGTCAACGACCCGTATCCGCCGTACGAAGCGCTGGGAACAAAAAAAGAGGGCGAGTGGATCCAGTTGTCCACCAACGTGCTGCAGATCGAAAATGAATACTATTCGACCATCCGCCCGAAACGCGTGATCCGCACGGGCGAGCGCCCGATCCAGGCCCTGTGCCTGCGCGGCGTGCAATACATCGAAGTGCGCTGCATGGATGTCGACCCGTTCGAACCGGTCGGCATCAGCCTGGAAACGGGTCGCTTCCTCGACGCGTTTCTGCTGTTCTGCGCGCTCGACGACAGCGCTCCCATCTCGGCTGAGCAAAGCGCCTGCTACACGAACAATTTCGCCCGCACCGTCAAGGAAGGCCGCAAGCCGGGCTTGACCCTGCGCCGCGATGGCGAGGACATCACCCTGCAGGCGTGGGGCGAGGAATTGCTGGCGCGCATCGCCCCCGTGGCGGCCCTGCTGGACGCGCGCCTTGGCGGCACGCAGCACGCGGACAGCCTGGCGGCGCAAGCCATCAAGCTGGCCGACCCGGATGCGACGCCATCGGCAAAGGTCCTGGCCGAGCTGCGCGCCAACGGCGGCTCGTTTGCCGCCTTCGGCCTGCGCCAGAGCGAGCGCCACGCCGCCTATTTCCGCACGCATCCGGCAACACCGGAACAAAGCGCGTATTTCGACGAGATGGCCGCCAGCTCGCTGGCCGAGCAGCGCGCCATGGAAGCGGCGCCAGCCGGCAGCTTCGACGATTTCGTCGCCGCCTACCGTGCCAGCACCCTGTGTTCGCACACCTGATCCTGCCTGACTTCCTGCCTGGCGCCCCATGCTGACCTTCTACAATGAATTGCACAGCCAGCATCGGGGCCGCTTCGAAATGTTTCGCGGCACCATGGTGCCCTGCTTCGAGACGCCCGAGCGGGCCGACATGGTGGTGGCCGAACTGGGACGGCGTAACCTGGGCCGCATCGTCACGCCGCACGGCGTGCCGCTGACCTCGCTGGAGCGCATCCACACGCCCCGTTACCTGCATTTCCTGCGCCACGCCTGGCACGACTGGCTGGCGCTCGACCCCGACAATGCGGGCAGGGATGCCTTGCCGTCCGTGTGGCCCGTGCGCACCCTGCGCAGCGACATCGAACCGGACGACTTCACGGCCAAGCTGGGCCTGTACTCGATGGACAATGGCACGCCGCTGACGGCCGGCACGTGGACGGCGGCCAAGACGGGCGCCGACTGCGCCGTCAACGCGGCCCACGCGCTGCGCCTGGGCGAGCGGGCCACGTTTGCCCTCACCCGCCCGCCGGGCCATCACGCGGGCAGCGATTTCTTTGGCGGCTACTGTTTTCTCAACAACGCGGCCCTGGCCGCGCAGCATCTGCTCGACGACGGCGCCCGCAAGGTCGCCATCCTCGATATCGATTACCACCACGGCAACGGCACGCAAAGCATCTTTTACCAGCGCGACGACGTGCTGTTCGCCTCCATCCACGCCGACCCGCGCAGCGAATATCCGTTTTACCTGGGGCACGCCGATGAAACGGGCAGCGGCGCGGGGCTCGGCTACAACGTCAACCTGCCGCTGCCGTCCGGTAGCAGCACGGCCAGCTGGTTCGCCGCGCTGGAAACGGCCTGCCTGCGCATCAATATGTATGCGCCCGACGCGCTGGTGGTCTCGCTCGGTGTCGATACTTTCGCCGGCGACCCGCTATCGCACTTCTCCCTGCAAAGCGGCGACTACCTGCGCGTGGGCGAGCGCCTCGCGCATCTGAACCTGCCCACCGCCTTCATCCTCGAAGGGGGCTACGCGGTGAAGGAAATCGGCATCAATGTCGTCAATGTGCTCGAAGGCTTTGAAACGGCTGATTAAGAGCGCCTGACAGAACCGTAGCGAGCGGCAGTGAGTTGCGGCTGAGAGGCGCAGCTGTGCGAATGCACAGTGAGCATCGGAGGCCGCAAATCGCGACGCGCAGTAGATTATGTCAGGAGCTCTAAGCCGGCCTACATATTCCGGAACAACGCCATGAACGGCTGGCTCACGGCCAGGGTTTCCGGCCGCGTCTTCAGGCGCAAGGCGCCGCGTCCCACTTCGTCGCGCGTGACGGACGCCACCATCTTCATGTTGACGATGGTGGAGCGGTGGATCTGCTTGAAGATGGCCGGGTCAAGCACGTCGAGCAGTTCGCGGATCGGCTTGCGCAGCAGCGCCTCGCCTTCCGCCGTCATGACGGCCGTGTACTTGGTGTCGGACTGAAAATAGGCGATGTCTTCCACCATGATCAACCGCGTATCCTTGCCGCTGCTGGCCGTCAGCCATACCAGCGGCGGCGACTTGGCGGCCGCCGGCAAGGCGCTGCTCAATTGCTGCAGCAGGCCGGCCAGCGCGCCGTCATCCACCTGGGTCTTGCCGGCCCGTGCCTGCACGCGCTGCAAGGTCGCTTGCAGGCGCTCGCGGGCTATGGGTTTCAATAAATAATCGACGGCGCCCTTGTCGAAGGCGTCGATCGCGTACTGGTCGTAGGCGGTGACGAACACCACCTGCGTGGCGGGACTCGCTTCGAGCGCGCCGGCCGCCACTTCCAGCCCCGTCAATCCCGGCATGCGGATGTCGAGGAAGGCGATGTCGGGCTGATGCGTGGCGATGGCGTCGAGCGCGGCACCGCCGTCGTCGCAGGCGGCGACGATGCGCAAGCTGGGCCACTCGTCAGCCAGCAGGGCCACCAGCGCATCGCGCAGCAGGGTTTCGTCTTCGGCGATGACGCACGTCATCTCGGGCTTATGCATAGGAGACTCCCTGCGCCGTGCTGTCTGGCACCGTGATGGTGGCCGTCACGCCATCGGGGAAATTGGCGAGGATGGAAAACGACGCGGCCGCGCCATAGGTCAGGCGCAGGCGTTCGCGCACATTGCGTAAACCAATACCCGTGCCGGCGCCATCGTCGCTGAAGCCCTTGCCGTCGTCGGCCACCGTGACGATCACCGTGCCGTCGCCGCTGCGCGCCATGATCCAGATGGTGCCGCCGCCGCTTTTCGGCTCCAGGCCGTGCTTGATGGCGTTTTCCACCAGGGTTTGCAGCATCATCGGCGGCAGCTCCGCCTGGCGCAGGTATTGCGGCACCTCGATCTGCAGGTTCAGGCGTCCACCCATGCGGATTTTCAGGATATCGAGGTAGGCGCGCGCCCGTTCCAGTTCCGTGCCCAGGGTCGACATGGCTTGCTCCGTGCGCGGCAACGAGTGGCGCAGGTACAGGATCAGATTACCCAGCATCTCGTCGGCACGCAGGGGATCGCTGCGCGTGAGCAGCTGCGCGCTGGCCAGGGTGTTGTACAGGAAGTGCGGTTCCACCTGCGCGTGCAGCAGGCTCAGTTTGGCCACCGTGAGTTCCTTTTCCGTCACCGTCTGGCGCGCCTCGGCCTGCTCGCCGCGGCGGCGCTGCGCCACCCGGCGCGTCATCGCCCGCGTCACCGCTTCCGCGTTTTCCAGGTTGCTGCCATGGTCGACGAGGAACCAGTCGGTCCAGGCATTGCGCGCCGGCTCGCAGATCAGGGTCACGCTGCCCGCCTCGCCATTCGGCGTCACGGTGGCGAGAATCTGGTTCGGCCGCGGTTCAATGAAGCTCAGCAAGCGTATGCGGGGCAAGCCCGTGTGCGTGTAGGGCGCGGCGCGGCGCACGCGGGCCTGCACCTGCAGGCTGTCGCGCGCGCTTTCGACCACTTCGCTGCCCGGCAGTTCGTGGATGGCCGCGTCGATCATGTCGAACGCTTCGCCCGCCTCGAACGGGATCTCGATCTGGCGCCGCTGGCGGCTCGACAGGGTGCCGGCATTGACGGTGCCGGCGATCAGGCGCACGCGCCGCACGTGCGAAAACGCATTCGTGATGACGGCGCTGGCCAGCAGCGCCCCAACGATGACAAAAAAGCCTTCCGTCCGCCCGAAGATATAGCGCAGGAAATTCTCGACCAGGATCGCCGTGGCGATGATGTAGGTGACCATCGTGGCCAGGGTGATGCGCAGGATAAAGAAGAGGCTAGTCATGATTTTTCCTTGGGGTGTGAAGTGGGGCCAAGCATAACCACCGACCCCACCGGCGGTGGCCATTATGCGATGGAAGGGCAATACTGGCGACAAAGGCAAGAAAATAAAGCATAAATCCGCGCCCTTCCCAAATAAAATAGCTTGCAATTAAATAGCGCGCGATATATATTGAGCACATGGACGCCGCAAATCGCTTCTTCAGACGGGCATCCTGGGGCAGTAGCCCACGAAACAAGTAGCACACTATTTAGTCGTTAACTATTTAACTCACCGAGGAAAACCATCATGTCGATCAAACAAGTCCTGTACCGCGCTCAAGCCACCGCCACCGGAGGCCGCGAAGGCCGTGCCGTGTCGTCCGACAATGTGCTGGACGTCAAGCTGACCACGCCAAAAGAACTGGGCGGCAATGGCGCCGTCGGCACCAATCCGGAACAACTGTTCGCTGCCGGCTACTCGGCCTGCTTCATCGGCGCCATGAAATTCGTCGGCGGCCGCGACAAGATCGCCCTGCCGGCGGACCTGTCCATCGAAGGCAACGTCGGCATCGGCGCCATCGAAACGGGCTTCGGCATCGAAGTGGAACTGAAAATTTCGCTGCCAGGCATGGAACGCGCCGCCGCCGAAGCGCTGGTCGCCGCCGCCCACATCGTGTGCCCCTACTCGAACGCCACGCGCGGCAACATCGACGTCACCTTGACGATCGTCTAAGCGTAACTGGGCTGCGGCGCATCGCGCTCTGCCGTCAAAACCGCACTGCCTGCATGGCAATGCGGTTTTTTTTGCGTGCGCCTTTAAAATGACGCTCTTTCCCTGATTTTTCGGAGCACTCATGATCGCTTGGCAATGGAACACGTTCGACGAACTCGGCCCCCACGATTTGTACCAGGTGCTGGCCTTGCGCCAGCGCGTGTTCGTCATCGAACAGCAGTGCATTTACCCGGACCTCGATGGCCATGACCAGCAAGCCATGCATTTGCTGGGCTGGCAAACGGCCGATGGCCAGCGCCGGCTGGCCGCGTACCTGCGCGTGCTGGCGCCCGGCGCCAAGTATGTGGAAATGTCTCTGGGCCGCGTGCTGACGGCGCCCGAGGCGCGCACCACGGGCGCCGGCAAGCATCTGCTGGCGGAAGGCATCGCGCGCGCGGAACGCCAGCACCCTGGCCACGCCATCCGCATCGGCGCCCAGCAGTATCTGGAGCGCTTCTACCAGTCCTTCGGCTTTGTCACCGTCAGCGCGCCCTACGATGAAGACGGCATACAGCACGTCGACATGCTGCGCGCGGTGCCGCCGGGACCGGCGGCATGACGACGGCCCTCATTTCCTGGAGCGGCGGCAAGGATTCCTGCCTGGCCCTGTGGCGCGCGCGCAACGCCGGCACGAGCGTGCCGCTGTTGATCACGGCCATGGATGAAGACGGCCGCAAGTCGCGCTCGCACGGCGTGCCGCCCGCGCTGCTCGAGGCGCAGGCAGCCAGCCTGGGCGCGCGCCTGCAGCGCTATCACGCCAGCTGGGCCAGCTACGAAGAGCAATTCATCGCCATGCTGCGCGCGGCGAAAGACGAAGGCATCGCCCACGCCATCTTCGGCGACATCGACTTGCAGCCGCACCGCGACTGGGAAGAAAAAGTCTGCGCCGCGGCCGGCCTGACGGCCCACCTGCCCCTGTGGGGCGAGGATCGCCGCGCGCTGGTCGATGAGTTCCTTGCCGCCGGCTTCAAGGCCATCGTCGTGTGCATCAATGGCCAGCACTTGCCGCGCGCATTTTGCGGGCGCGAGTTCGACGCCGCCTTCCTCGCCGACCTGCCGCCCGGCGTCGACGCCTGCGGGGAAAACGGCGAATTCCACACCTTCGTCTACGACGGCCCCGCCTTCAGTGCACCGGTGGCGCTGCGCCGCACGCAAGTGCTGCAATTTGACGCGCCAGCCAATCTGGGCGGCGCCACCTACTACTTCCAGGAACTGGCGCCAGTTTGAATTGGCCGCAAAAGCAAAAAGGGCGACTCCATGGAGTCGCCCTTTGTCCGTGCACCTTGCGCGTGCTTACTTTTTCTCCACTTTTCGCAGCGTGATGTCGAACACCAGGCCGGCGTAAGGCGGGATCACCACAGCACCCGTCGCGTCACGGGTGCCGCTCACGCCATAGCCCAGGTCATACGGAATGAGCAGGCGGCGCGTGCCGCCTTCCTGCATGCCGACCATGCCACGGTCCCAGCCCAGGATATGTTTGCCGATACCCAGGATAAACGTATAACCCGAGAGAGAAGGAGACGCGTCGAATTGCACGCCTTTGCCGTCCGGCTTGCTCGCGTCGTACAGCCAGCCCGTGTAGACCACCGTCAAGGTATCGCCCGCTGCGGCGGCCGTGCCGGTGCCTTTCACCAGGTCGGGAAAGGCGAACTCTTTCACTTGCGTGTTCGGGTCAAGCACGACCGGCTTCTCGGTGTTGGCAGCAGCGCCGCAAGCGGTCAGGGCCACGGCGCAAGCGAGGGTGGCGATCATTTGAAATACCGATTTCATGGTTTCCCTTTAAATATTGGTGTGTGGCTAAGCCCGTACGGTGCGGACCGGTACGGGCTGGAGTTTAACAGGACTCGCGTAGCCCATTTGTAAGCAGACGTAAGCAAGGCAGTATGTGTGTCTCGATGCAACGTTGACACAATATCTATATTTCCACCTGCGTGCCCAGTTCGATCACCCGGTTGCTCGGGATCTGATAGTAGTCGGCCGCCGTGCGCGCATTGCGCGACATGGTGACGAACAGGTGCTCGCGCCATGGCATCATGCCGGCGCCCGGCGTCGAAATGATGGTCTGGCGCGCGATGAAGAACGACGTTTCCATCATCTCGAAATCCAGTCCCTGCTCGGCGCACTGCGCCAGCGCGGCCGGAATGTCCGGTTCATCCTTGAAGCCGTAATGCACATTGACCTGGTAGCACTGGTGGCCCAGGTCCACCACGCGCACGCGCTCGGAAGGCGCCACCCACGGCTCTTCATGCATGAAGACGGTCAGGAAGATCACCCGCTCATGCAACACTTTGTTGTGCAGCAAGTTATGCAGCAACGCATGCGGCACGCCATCCGTTTCGCCGCGCAGGAAGATGGCCGTGCCGGGCACGCGCAGCGGCGGCGCGATGAACAGCGACGAAAGGAAATCGTCGAGCGGAATCGCATGCTTTTCCAGGTTCTGGAATACCAGCTGGCGGCCCCGCTTCCAGGTCAGCATGACGATGAACAAAATCGAGCCCAGCAGCAGCGGGAACCAGCCGCCGTGGAACAGTTTCAGCGCCGTGGCCGACACCAGGTTGACGTCGATGATCAGGAAAAAGCCCGTGGCGGCCCAGCACAGGGCCAGGTTCATCTTCCAGCGGTAGCGGATGACGAAGAAGGTCAGGATGGTGGTCGACAGCATGGTGGCCGTCACGGCAATGCCGTAGGCGGCGGCCAGGTTTTCCGAGGAACCGAAACCGATGACGGCCAGCAGCACCACGGCCAGCTGCAGCCAGTTCACGGCGGGAATGTAGATCTGCCCGATTTCGCTTTCCGACGTGTGGCGCACGCGCATGCGCGGCAAGAAGCCCAGCGCGATCGCTTGCTTGGTCATCGAGAAGGTGCCGGAAATGGTCGCCTGCGAGGCGATCACGGTGGCCATGGTCGACAGGATCACCAGCGGATACACGCTCCACGCGCCCAGCTGCTGGTAAAACGGATTCGAGACGGCTTCCGGATGCGCCAGCAGCAAGCCGCCCTGTCCCAGGTAGTTCAGCGCCAGCGCGGGAAAGGCGATCAGGAACCAGGCCAGGCGGATAGGCTTCTTGCCGAAATGGCCCATGTCGGCGTACAGCGCCTCGGCACCCGTCAGCGCCAGCACCACGGCACCCAGGGCAACGAAGGCGACAAAGCCGTTATTCATCAGGAAAGTGGCCGCGTGCAGGGGATTGAGTGCGGCCAGGATGGCCGGCGACTTGATGATGTTGACCACGCCCATGCCGGCCAGCGCGGCAAACCACAACACCATGATGGGGGCAAAATAGCGGCCGATGCCGGCCGTGCCGTGCGACTGCACCGAGTACAGCGCCACCAGCACCACCATCGTCAGCGGCACCACATACGGACTGAAGGCGGGCGTGGCCACTTCCAGGCCTTCGATCGCCGACAGCACGGAAATGGCCGGCGTGATCACGCTGTCGCCATAGAACAGGGTGGCGCCGAAGACGCCGATCACCATCAGCGGGAAATGCCAGCGCGACAGGCGGCTGACGGACGACAGCACCAGCGCCATCAGGGCCATGATGCCGCCCTCGCCGCGGTTGTCGGCACGCAACACCAGGGTTACGTACTTGAGCGAGACGATCAGGGTCAGGCCCCAGAAAATCAGCGAGACGATGCCCAGCAGGTTCTCGTGCGAGAGCAGCAGGCCGTGGGCCGGGTCAAAGACGGTCTTCAGGGTGTACAGCGGACTGGTGCCGATATCGCCGTAAACGATGCCCACGGCCGCCAGCGTCATGCCGGCAAGGCCGCTTTTTTTATGTTCCGACGTCAAGGTTGCACCCGTTTTTGTTTTGTTGCATCGCACAATATGATAGGTATTAGCAAATAGCAAGAGTATTTTTGCATGGTTCCGCAGCTGCCCCAAAGTCGTGGTTTTGTGCCGCTCCGCCTTGCTGCGCGGGCTTGCGGCATTAATTTGTTGCCATTCTACGCCTCGCCAGCGGCGCCGGGCAGCCCCCGATGTTTTCAGCCATAATGACAGACTGTCTACTCTCCAGCGAAGCCCATCATGAATCCAGGCATGCTCTACGCCTCCCTCGCCTTCCTCTGCTGGGGCCTGTTCCCCCTGTACTTTCACGCCATCGGCGAGATCGCGCCACGGGAAATCCTGGTGCACCGCATGGTCTGGTCGCTATTGTTCCTGGGCATCGTGCTGACCGTGCGCCGGCAGTGGAGCTGGCTGGGCAGCCTGAAAGCGCAGCCCAGGGTGGTGGCCAGCTTCGTGGCCAGTGCGTTCTTGCTGTCCGCCAACTGGTTCATCTATATCTGGGCCGTCAACAACGGCCACGTGGTCGACGCCAGCCTTGGCTACTTCATTACGCCCCTGATCAATGTCATGCTGGGCTTTTTGCTGCTGCACGAGCGCCTGCGCCGCCTGCAGTGGCTGGCCATCGGCCTGGCAGCCTGCGGCGTGGCCTGGCTCACCTGGCAGGCGGGGCAGGTGCCGTGGATCGCCCTGCTGCTGGCGGCCACCTTCGGCGGCTATGGCTTGCTGCGCAAGACGGCCGCGCTGGGCGCGCTCGAAGGCTTGTCGTTCGAGACATTGATTCTGTTCCCCCTGGCGCTGGCCTATATGCTGTGGCTGGGCTGGCATGGCCAGAGCGGCTTCGTCAATACAGATTCCACCGCCACGCGCGCGCTGCTGCTGGCGTCCGGCCCCATCACGGCCATTCCCCTGCTGCTGTTTGCCGCCGGCGCGCGCCGCCTGCCGCTGGCCGTGCTGGGGCTGCTGCAATACATCGCCCCCACGGGGCAGCTGCTGATCGGCGTGTGGGTCTTCCACGAATCGTTCACGCCCGAGCGCATGCTGGGCTTCCTCGTCATCTGGACGGCGCTGGGCCTGTATGCGGCCGAGGGCCTGTGGACGGCCCGCAAGGCGCGCGCCGCCGCCTAGTCTTGCCCCTGGCGTCCGTTTCCGCAGCGCGCAGCGCTGGCCGGAAGCGGGCGTTTACCGTATCCTGTCCGTCTTTGTATATCACCCGAGATTTCTAATGGCAAATTACGTCTACACCATGAATCGCGTGGGCAAAATCGTCCCGCCCAAACGCCAGATTCTGAAAGATATTTCCCTCTCCTTCTTCCCAGGCGCGAAGATCGGCGTACTGGGCCTGAACGGCTCCGGCAAATCGACCCTGCTGAAAATCATGGCAGGCATCGACACCGACATCCAGGGCGAAGCCGTGCCGATGCCGGGCCTGAACATCGGCTACCTGCCGCAGGAACCACAGCTGGACCCGGAAAAGACCGTGCGCCAGGAAGTCGAGTCGGGCCTGGGCGAAGTATTTGAAGCGCAAGCCAAGCTGGAAGCCGTGTACGCCGCGTATGCCGAGGAAGACGCCGATTTCGACGCCCTGGCCACGGAACAGGCACGCCTGGAAGCGATCATCTCGACTTCCGACGGCGGCAATTTGAATTTGCAGCTGGAAATGGCCGCCGACGCGCTGCGCCTGCCGCCATGGGACGCCAAGGTCGGCGTGCTGTCCGGCGGTGAAAAGCGCCGCGTGGCACTGTGCAAGCTGCTGCTGTCGAAACCCGACATGCTGCTGCTCGACGAACCGACCAACCATCTGGATGCGGAATCGGTCGACTGGCTGGAACAATTCCTGCTGCGCTTCCCCGGCACCGTGGTGGCCATCACCCATGACCGCTACTTCCTCGACAACGCGGCAGAGTGGATCCTGGAACTGGACCGCGGCAGCGGCATTCCATGGAAGGGTAACTACTCGACCTGGCTGGAGCAGAAGCAAGCCCGCCTGAAGCAGGAAGAATCGACGGAATCGGCGCGCCAGAAGGCGCTGCAGAAGGAATTGGAATGGTCGCGCCAGAACCCGAAAGCGCGTCAGGCCAAATCAAAAGCCCGCCTGGCCCGCTTCAACGAGTTGTCCGAGCACGAATACCAGAAACGCAATGAAACGCAGGAAATCTTCATTCCCGTGGCCGAGCGCCTGGGCAATGACGTCATCGAGTTCAAGAACGTGTCGAAAGCGTTCGGCGACCGTTTGCTGATCGATAACCTGAGTTTTACCGTGCCGCCAGGCGCCATCGTCGGCATCATCGGCCCCAACGGCGCCGGTAAGTCGACCCTGTTCAAGATGATCACCGGCAAGGAACAGCCGGACAGCGGCGAAGTGGCCATCGGCCAGACGGCACGCGTGTCCATCGTCGACCAGAACCGCGATTCGCTGGCCGACAACAAGTCCGTCTTTGAAGATGTGTCCGGCGGCGCCGACATGCTGACTGTGGGCCGCTTTGAAATGCCGTCGCGCGCCTATCTGGGCCGCTTCAACTTCAAGGGTTCGGACCAGCAAAAAATGGTCGGCAACCTGTCCGGCGGTGAGCGTGGCCGTCTGCACCTGGCGAAAACCCTGCTGATGGGCGGCAACGTCCTGCTGCTCGATGAACCATCGAACGATCTGGACGTGGAAACCTTGCGCGCACTGGAAGACGCCTTGCTGGAATTTGCCGGCAGCGTCATGGTCATTTCCCATGATCGCTGGTTCCTCGACCGTATCGCCACGCATATCCTGGCATTCGAAGGCAACTCGCAGGTCACCTTCTTTGACGGCAACTATCAAGAGTACGAAGCCGACAAGAAGAAACGCCTGGGCGAAGAAGGCGCGAAACCAAAACGTATCCGCTACAAGCCGTTGACCACGTAATTTCGGTTCGGCCATGCAAAAAGGCAGTTACCTCGCGGTAACTGCCTTTTTTTTCAGCAAACTTCCAGTTTTTAAAACCGTAGCGAGCGGCAACGAATTGTGGCTGAGAAGCGGAGCTGTGCTATAGCACAGTGAGCATCGGAGGCCGCAAAGCGTGCCGCGCAGTAGGTTTTTAGAAGTTGTAGCGTGCGCCCAAAGCGAGGCCGGTGGCCTTGCGGCCCTGGTCGGCGCTCTTGCCGAAGTGTTCCACTTCCGCCGTCAGCGAGACTTTCTCGTTGATCGCGTACTGGGCACCGAGGGAAGCGTACACGCCCGTCTTGTCGTTGCCGCTGATGCCAGTCGACAGGCCGGTGCCGCTCAAGCTGTTCTTGACCTTGGCCACGCCGAGCTTGCCGAATACACCGACCTTGTCGGTCACGGGCATGGTGGCCTTGCCGGCCAGATAGTAGCCGTGCGAATCGCTTTTCACGGAACCGTTGCCGGCGCCAGTGACATAGCTGTAATCCTTGCTGCCGAAATCGGCGTAGCCGCCCTCGACCGCCCAGGTTTTATCGAAATCGTAACCGGCGAAGATCTTGGCGCCGGCCTTGTAGCCGCTGTGATTATCGGCGCTGGTGGCGCCAGGAATATCGAAGTTATAACGGTTGCCCGTGACGCCAGCACCCACATAGGCGCCTTCGGCGTGTGCGGCGCTCATGCCGGTCAGTGCGGTAACGGAAGCGATCATTGCAAACAGGATTTTCTTCTTCATCATGTTCTCTCTCTCAATTAGTTGACTTGCCTGGATTCGCAGTTCAGCGAAGTGCGATGACTACACAATAACAGCCGAAAAAAGCTACGTCTTTCTCCATTCCGTAAGAACTGTGACAAGATGTAAGCCAACATTCCAAACTGACAATAACCGTAAAATGCGCACTGTTAAGCGAACTTAAGATAGACTTAAGAACATTAGCGATTTTCAGTCAAGAGGAGAAGTGCATGCACAAACGCCAGTTTCTCGCCGCCGCCATGGCTGCCAGCGCCCTGCCCGCCATAAGCAGGGCGGCACCCGCCGGCCTGCGCGGTCCGGCCCTGCTGACCATCACGGGCAGCATCGACAAGCCGAACCGGGGTCCGTTCGACGCCGTGCGCGACCAGATGATGCACAAGCAAAAGATCAGTTTTGAGCGGGCGCGCGCCTTCGACTTCGCGGCGCTGGCGAACTTGCCGGCACGCACCATCCACCCCACCCTGGAATACGATGGCAAGGCGCATGCCCTGCGCGGGCCGCTGCTGGTCGATGTATTGAAGGCGGCGGGCGCGCCTGAGGAAGATGCCGTGCGGCTGCTGCTGCGCGCCGTGGATGGCTATGCGGCGGCGCTGACCATGGCACAGGCGCGCGCACAGCGTTTTATTGTCGCCACCCACCTGGACGGGCAGGCGATGGCGCTGGGCGGCCTGGGACCGCTATGGGCGATCCACGATGCGGACCGCATCGCGGCCGTGGCGGCGCTGCCCCTGGCCGAACGCTACACCAGCTGCCCGTGGGCGCTGTATCACATTGGCGTGGAGGCCGGTTGACGCTACTTAAAACGCCAAACAAAACCGTAGCGAGCGGAAGGAAGAGGTGGCTGAGAAGCGGAGCTGTGCTAATGCACGGGACCGCCGAGGCAGTGAGCATCGCAGGCCGCCTATACCGACGCGCAGTAGGTTTTGATAGGCGTTTAGGCGTAGGCTTCCGCCATCGACATAACCCGTGGGGCGATAGTGATGCCGTGTTCCTCGAACAGGGCCGTGATGGCCGCCAGGTTGTGCGTGCACTCCTCGGTTTTCCAGCCCTTGAAGATATCCGTGCCATCCTTCTGGAAATGCAGGTCCAGCACCTTGCCCGCATCCTTGTGCAGGTAGGGCGAACTATAGGTGTTCTCGAAGCCGAGCGCCTTCAATTGCCCCAGCAAAGCCGATGGTGGATGGTCGGGATCGGTGGCGAGAAAAATGCCGAAGGTCTTGCCAGGCGGCTTGGCGGCGATGTCGACCTCGTAGATGCCGGGGGCCTTGCTGACAGACGTACTCTTTAAAAATAACATACAACACTCCCTGCGCGTAATGTCCCGCGCCTGAAACGGGCGGCAAGACAGGGGCGGTGCGCAATGATTCCCCTCGTCAAATCTTATTGCTAATTTGCATCTTTGTCGACAAATCGGCACTTTTATTTGGTAAGTCGTGGTTATCTTGTCGCGTTCAGCAAGGTAAATTGTCAATAAATCCAGTTATCATTGCGCCAATACCCGCCCTGCTGCATACTTTTGGCTTGCGTCACGATTGCCTTCCCGCCGGCCACTCCTCGTCTCCATGCGTCTTCTGTCGATCAAGTACCGCCTGCTCATCCTCCTGACCCTGATCCTGGGTGCGGGCTTCATGGCCACCAGCCTGGCCAGCTACCTGGCGTCGCGCCAGTCCATCGAACATGGTATCGCCGACCAGACCTTGCCGCTGACGGGCGACAATATCTATTCCGAAATCCAGAAGGACATGCTGCGCCCCGTCTTCATTTCCTCGCTGATGGCGCACGACACCTTCGTGCGCGACTGGATACTCGCCGGCGAAAACAAGCCGGAACAGATCGTGCGCTACCTGGCCGAAGTCAAGAAGAAATACGGCGCCATCACCAGCTTTCTCGTCTCGGACAAGAGCAGCAAATATTATTACGCGGAAGGTACCCTGAAATCCGTCAGCCCGCAGGCGACGCGCGACATCTGGTACTACCGCGTGCGCGCCATGGAAAATAGCGACTATGAAACGAATGTCGACGTGGACATGGCCAACCGCGACAGCATGACCATCTTCATCAACCACCGCGTACTCGACTACGACGGCCGGTTCATCGGCGCCACCGGCATCGGCCTGACTCTGGACACCATGAGCCACATCATCGACCGCTACCAGGCGCGCTTTCACCGCAACATCTATTTTGTCGATGGCGCCGGCACCCTGGTGTTGGCGGGCAAGACCATGCGCAACGGGCACGGCAACATCCGCAGCCTGCCCGGCGTGAACGCCATTGCCGGACAGATCATCAACCACCAGAGCGAACCGACGCATCTGTCGTACCAGCTGGGCCACGCGCAAATCCTCGTCAACTCGCGTTTCATTCCCGAACTGGGCTGGTACCTGGTGGTCGAGCAGAACGTCAGCGACGAAGTCCAGTCGCTGCAGCGCGTCTTCATCCTCAACCTGGCCATCAGCTTTGGCGTCACCCTGCTGGTACTGGTGCTGACCTTGCTGACGGTGAACCGCTACCAGCGCCGCATCGAGCGCATCGCCTCGACGGATGCGCTGACCGGGCTATTGAACCGCCAATCGCTGGAATTGCTGTTCCAGCGCGCCATGCTCCTGTCCAGACGCAACGAGCAACCGATGTCCGCCATCCTGTTCGACATCGATTTCTTCAAGCGCGTCAACGATACGCACGGCCACCTGTGGGGCGACAAGGTCATCCGTGGCGTGGCCGACGTGGCGCGCGCCACCGTGCGCGAAAGCGATGTCATCACGCGCTGGGGCGGCGAGGAATACCTGGTATTGCTGAATAACTGCAACCTGGCCAAAGCGGAGGAAGTGGCGGAAAACCTGCGCGCCGCCATCGAAGGCCACGATTTCGGCTTGCCCGAACCGCAGGTACCCGTGACGATCAGCCTGGGCGTGGCCGAGTACCGGCCAGAGGAAAGCGAATCGGCCTTCTTTTCGCGCGCAGACAGTGCGCTGTATCAGGCCAAGCAGCACGGCCGCAACGGCGTGCACGCCGCCTGAGTCATCCCCCCCGCTTGCGCCTGGCCAGATCCTGCGTGGGCGCCACCAGCGCCCGGTACAACTCGCCCGTGGCGGCATCCCAGCTTTGCACGGCCAGCTGCTGGCGTTGCACGGTGGCCGAATCGCCGCGCGCGATGGGGCCGGACAGCGCGGGCGCGGCGCCCAGGCGGAACACGTTCGCCACCGCTTCCGTCACCAGAGGCTGCGCCAGTTCGCGCGCCACCGGCTCGGGAATGCCGGCCGCCTGGTAGGCGCGCAAGGCGGCGTCGAGCACCGTCACCAGGTAATTGCTGGCGAAGACGGCAGCGGCGTGATACAGGGTCTTGGCGGCCGGGTCGATGGGCACGGGGCGCGCGCCGATGGCGTTCAATGCCGGCGTGAGGAAGGCCAGCGCCAGCGGATCGCCTTCGACGCCGCAAAACGTGCCGTCAAAGGTGGCGGCCACCTGCTGCGGGTCGGCAAAGCTGCGGATCGGGTGGGCGCTGGCGACAAAGGCACCGGCCTGCGTGGCGGCCAGCAGCGCGTTCGACGCCAGCGCGCCGCTGCAGTGGAACACGATGGCGCCCGCCTGGCGTCCTTCGGCCACCAGCGCCGCGCAGGCGGGGCCGATCTGGTCGTCCGCCACGGCCAGCATGGTGACGTCGGCGCGCCGCAAGGCCGCATAGCTGGCGACGGGAGTGCCGGCGCCCATGAAATCGACGGCCGATTGCGCCGATGCCATCGAGCGTGTCAGTACGTCCTGCACGGCGACACCCTCCACGCCGGCGAACAAACGGCCCAGCACACGGCCCACATGGCCGGCGCCGATGATATTCAGGGTGACGTTCATGTCTAGAAACTTGATCCCGGCTGGCGCAGGAATTCCAGCTCCTGCGGCGTGGAAGCGCGGCCCAGGATGGCGTTACGGTGCGGGAAGCGGCCAAAGCGGGCGATCACTTCCTGGTGCCGCTCGGCGTAGTCGAGCATGCCGTCAAAGCCGGGCTGCGCCTGCGACAGCAGCTGGAACAGCTCGACGGCGCGCGCCTGCATGGCCAGGTCTTCCGCGTGTTCGAACGGCAGATAGGCGAAGGCGCGCAGCATCGGCGGCAGCTGCTGATCAAGGCCTTGCTCGGTCAAGTATAGAGCCAGCGCCAGCGCCCGGGCGTCGCCGGCAAAGGCGCGCGGCGTGCCGCGATACACATTGCGCGTGAATTGATCGAGCACGATGAGGCGCGCCAGCGCGCCATGCGGCGTCGTGTCCCACTCGCGCAAGCCACCCTCGATGGCGGCATCGATCAGCGCGCCGAAACGGTCGCGTATCTGCGCGTCAAAGCCGTCATCCTTGCGGAACCACTCCATGCGCGACTGGCCGTAATCCGGGTTATCCGGCGGCAGAAACCAGAAATCGAGTACCTCTTGGGCCTGTGCATCCATGTCCATCCTTTTCAATTGCGTGCGTGCGACAGCTGGAAGCCGGCAATGCCCTCGAAAGCGGCCAGTTCGGCCGACATGGCGGACAGGCTGGCGCCCGTGTTCTTGCCATGCGCGATGGCGACGAAGCGCCATTCCTGCATGCCTTCATTGCTGCCGATGGTCAGCGAGCCGCTGGCGATGTCGTAGCCGCGCTTGGCCGCCATGCGCCGCAGCGCATCTTCGCGCGGAATAAATCCCTGGCGGAAGCGCATGGTGATGGCCACCGCGTGGCGCGACGGCAGCCAGTTCTCCAATTTTGACAGAAAAATCATCGCCATCGCGCACAGGAAGGCCAGGCCCATGGCCGACAGATAAAAGCCGATGCCGACCATGATGCCGATCACAGACGAAGCCCAGATCGAGGCAGCCGTCGTCAGGCCGCTGATATTGAAACCCTCGCGCATGATGACGCCGGCGCCGAGAAAACCCACGCCCGTGACGATACCCTGGATGACGCGCGTGGGGTCGCTGCCGACGATGGCGCCATGGCCGCCGTACCAGAACTCGGGATAGCCGCCCAGCACCGTCAGCGCGGCCGAGGCCATGCAGACAAGGCTGTAGGTGCGCATGCCCGCCGCGCGCCCGTGATACGAGCGTTCATAGCCAACCAGCAAGCCCAGCAGCAGCGCGCCCAGCAGGTTCAGCAGGATCACGCCATTCGTCGCCAGCTCGGCCGGCGACCAGTAGGCGCGCAGGAAGTCGATGGTCGGCATTTAGGGCTTTTTGCTCAGCTGCTTTTCAAACGCCACGTCGAGCTTGCTGACGCGGCGCGCCTTTTGCGGCCCCAGGCCATTGACGAAGGCGACAAAGGCGTCCAGTTCCAGCGGCGGGCACAGGGGCGGCAAGCCCGGCCCTTCCGTGAGGAAGAACAGTTCATCGCCCGTGCGCGCCATCGTGTAGAGGCGCTGGCCGGTGCGTTCCTTGAGCCGCTCGATGGCGGACGTGGCGCGGGTCGAGCGCATCAGATGGCTCCCGTGCGCTGTTCCAGCCACGCCAGCGCAGGCGCATCGGCCGGCGCGGCCAGGTGCGGCGCGAGGCGCGCGCGCACGGTCGCGTGATAGTCGTTGAGCCAGGCCGCCTCGTCGTCGCGCAATAGCGAACGCTCCACGCAGCGCGTGTCGATCGGGCACAGGGTCAGGGTTTCAAAACGCAAAAATTCGCCAAACTGCGTCGTCCCTGCCGGGACATTCAGCACCAGGTTCTCGATGCGGATGCCCCACTGGCCGGGACGGTAGATGCCCGGCTCGATGGACGTGATCATGCCAGGTTCCATGGCCGTCTGCGGCTCCGGCATGGCGGACTGGGAAATCGATTGCGGCCCTTCGTGGACGTTGAGGAAAAAGCCCACGCCGTGGCCCGTGCCATGACCGAAATCGATGCCCTCGGCCCACAGGGGCGCGCGCGCAATCGAGTCCAGCATGGGCGACTTCACGCCGCGCGGGAATTGCGCGCGCGACAGGGCGATCATGCTGCGCAAGACCAGGGTGAAATCGCGCTTGTGCTCGGCCGTGATCGTGCCGACGGGGACCACGCGGGTGATATCCGTGGTGCCGCCCCAATACTGGCCGCCCGAGTCGATCAGCAGCAAGCCGTCGCCTTCGATGGTAGCCTCGCTGCCCGCATGTGCGTGGTAATGCATGATGGCGCCATGCGCATTGAAGCCGGCGATGGTGCCGAAACTGGGGCTGACAAAGTGCGCGCGGCGGGTGCGGGCGGCCGTCAGGTGCTCGTCGACGCCGATTTCCGTCAACGGTGCGCGCTGCGGATCGGCCAGGGTGGCGTCCAGCCAGCTGAAAAACTCGCACAGGGCGGCGCCATCCTGCTCCATGGCGGCGCGCACATGCGCCGCCTCGCCGTCCGTCTTGCGCGACTTGGCCAGGGTGGTCGGGTTGATCGATTCGACCACCTGCACGCCATCGGCCACGGCCTGGCGCGTGCCGAACGTGATGCGGCGCGGGTCGAGCAGCAAGGTGGCGCCGGCAGGCAAGGCGGCCAATGCGGCGCCGGCACGGTCATACGCGGCCACGTCCACGCCCTGGGCTTCCAGGGTGGCGCGCAGGGCCGCCGGCACCTTGCCGTCGGCGACGAACAGCATGGCGCGCTCGGGTCCCACCAGCGCATGCGCGAGGAAGACGGGGTTGTAACTGACGTCGGCGCCGCGCAGGTTGAACAGATACGCGATGTCGTCGAGCGTGGAAATCACATGGTGGCTGGCGCCTTGGGCCGCCATGCTGGCGCGCAGTGCCGCCAGTTTTTGCGTGCGCGACAGCGAGGGATACGCGGCCGCATGCTCGAACACGGGTGCGGCGGGCATGGCCGGACGATCCGGCCACACGGCTTGCAGCACATCGGTGTCCGTGCGCAGCGTCACTTGCGCGCCCAGCGCCTGTTGCAGCAGGCGCGCATTGGCCAGGCCCAGCACGGCGCCATCGACGGCCACCGTCTGCCCCGGCTGCATGGCCTCGCCCAGCCAGTCGATATACAGCACGCTGGCGCCGGACGGGATTTTCTTCAGGACGATGCCGCTGCCGGCCAGTTCGTCTTCCGCCTGTTCCCAATAGCGGCCATCGGTCCACACGCCGGCGAAATCCTGCGTCACGACCAGGGTGCCGACGGAGCCCGTAAAGCCCGACAGCCACTCGCGGCCCTGCCAGCGGGCCGGCAGATACTCGGACAGATGCGGGTCGGCCGAGGGCACGATCAGGGCGTCGATGTGCTGCGCGCGCATGGCGCCGCGCAGTTGCGACAAACGGGAGGCGGGAGTGGCTTGGTCAGGTGTCTGCATGGGGACGAAAAGAGCGGTGCTGGGAAGTGCCTATGATACCCCGATTAGCCCGGGTAAGGCACTGCGCGCCCGCAACGCCTTTTCCGCCGGTTTCAGGTTGCGTTCGAGTTTTTTCCGGATGCCCGCGTGGCGCACCTGGTCCAGCGCCGCGCGCAGGGCTTCCAGGCTTGCCTGGGTGGGGATGGTTTCCACGCCATGGCCCAGCGCCATGGCCAGCGACTGCGACGGCGCGCTTTTCGCCGTGCCGGGCGCCACGCATACTTGCGGCAGCAAGGTGGCGATGACGGGCGCGAACCATGCGTCATCGCGGTAGGCAGCCACCCGCGCGGCGCGCGCCAGCACGCCGGAATCGGCCGTGGCAAAGGCCGCATCGGCCACATACGGCAGCTGGCCCGCATGGATGGCGGCGACGTGCGCAGCCGCTTCTTCCAGGATGACGCGCGCAAAATCCGCATACGCTGCGTCGCCGGCCAGCTCTTGCGCGGGATCCGTATCGCCGATGTCGTCGCGGCTCCAGTGCCCGCTGTGCGGCGAGCGGGCCAGCGCCAGCAAGGAGGCATCGCGCAATTGCGGCAGCAAGGCCAGTTCGCGCAGGGTAATCGGCATCGGCAGCATGGCGTGGCGCGCCTGCATGGCCGCATCGAGCCGCGCCAGGGCCTTGGCGCCAGCCAGGCGCGCCTGCAGGAACGACTGGTAGTGCTGCTCCGTCAGGTGCCGCACCTCGTCCATCGACACGTCATTCGCCATCATCGGCCTCATAGCGGCGCAAGCCTTCCAGGTCCAGCACGCGGATGCCGCCGTAATCGAGGCGCAATAAACCTTTTTTTTCCAGCACTTGCAAGGCCTGGTTGGCGCGCTGGCGCGAAGAGCCGGACAACAGTCCGATTTCTTCCTGCGACAGCTGCACCAAGGTTTCCACGCCCGGGTACAAGTGCGAATTGAACATCGAGGCCAGGCAGCGCGCCACGCGCGTGTTCAGGTCCAGCAGGCGTTCGTTTTCCACCATGCCGATGAACTGGCCCAGGCGCTCGTTGAGCTGCATCAGCAGGAAGCGCGTGAATGGCAGGCTCGTTTCCAGCAGCCAGTGGAAGGTGGCGCCGGGCAGGCGCGCCACGCGCGTGTCGCGCAGGGCCATGGTGTCGTATTTGCGGATTTCATTCTTCAGTAATGAACCTTCTCCGAACCAGCTGCCGGGCGGCACGCCGATAAAGGTCATGGCCTTGCCGGAAGCGGAAAAATTATTCATCTTGACCATGCCGCTGATGACGCCGATCCAGTTGTCCACCGGCTCGCCCTTGCGGCAGACAAAGCCGCCTTTCGGCACGAAGGTTTCAAACACATCCGCCTCGACCCGGGCCAGTTGAACGGGATCGAGCAGCTGTGCCCAGTGCGCCGCGCGCACGGCATCCTTGAGGCTGATATCAGGATTGGTCATTGTGCGATGCACCATCGAAAAGTGGGTAAATGTCCCCGAAAAGACAACTTGGCAAACTAACGCAAGCTACTATCATTGCACAAACGCCTTACACATAAAAAACACAGAGCGCCATCCAACGAGGTGGGGCCTGAGACAAGCAACAGGGAGACACTGGTGCAAACGAATACCACAGCAGCAATGCCGACTTTTCCGCGGCGCTTATTGCAACACGGGACAGTACGATCCGACAAGCCCGCATTTCGCGAAAAATACCTGGGCATCTGGCAAACCTGGACCTGGCTTGAAGTCAACGAGGAAGTACGCGCGCTGGCCTGCGGCCTGGCAGCCATCGGCTTCCAGCGCGGCATGAACCTGGCCATCATCGGCGATAATCGTCCCCGCCTGTACTGGGCCATGCTGGCGGCGCAAAGTCTGGGCGGCGTGCCCGTGCCACTGTACCAGGACGCGCCGGCCGCCGACATGGCCTATGTGCTGCAGGATGCGGACATCCGCTACGCCATCGTCGAAGACCAGGAGCAGGTCGACAAGCTGCTCGAACTCAAAGCGCTGTACCCGCACGTCGCCCACATCGCCTATGACGATGAACGGGGCATGCGCCATTACCGCCAGCCGGAACTGATGTCCTTTGCCGCCCTGCAGGTGCTGGGCCGGGCCTATGACCGCGAACACCCGGGCTTTTTCGACGCCGCCGTGGCAGCGGGCCAAGGGAGCGACTCCGCCGTGATCCTGTACACCTCGGGCACCACGGGCAAGCCGAAGGGCGTATGCCAGAGCCACACGGCGCTGCTGGCTGCCGGCATTGGCGGCGTCGCCTTCGACAAGCTCACCGACGAGGAAGACATCCTGTCCTACCTGCCCATGGCGTGGGTGGGCGACTGCCTGTTCTCGCTGGCGCAGGCCATGGTGGCCGGCTTTACCGTCAACTGCCCCGAATCGGGCGACACGGTGATGATCGACATGCGCGAAATCGGCCCCACCTGCTACTTTGCGCCGCCGCGCGTGTTCGAAAACATGCTCACCAGCGTGATGATACGCATGGAAGACGCGAGCAGCATCAAGCGCCACATGTTCAGCCATTTCATGGACGTGGCCAAGCGCTGCGGCGCGCAGATCCTGGATGGCAAGCCCGTATCGCTGGCGGACCGCCTCAGCTACAAGCTGGGCGAGCTGCTCGTCTACGGCCCCCTGAAAAACGTGCTGGGACTGTCGCGCGTGCGCGTGGCTTATACCGCCGGCGCCGCCATCGGCCCCGACCTGTTCCGCTTCTACCGCTCCATCGGCGTCAACCTCAAGCAGCTGTACGGCTCGACCGAAACCTGCGCCTATGTCTGTCTGCAACCGGATGGCAACATCAAGTTCGACAGCGTCGGCTTGCCTGCGCCGGGCGTGGAAGTCAAGCTGGCGGCGAATGGCGAAGTGCTGGTCAAGTCGCCGGCCACCATGAGCGGCTACTTCAGGCGCCCCGACGCCACCGCCGAAGTGATCGACAGCGACGGCTATTTCCATACGGGCGATGCGGGCGTGTTCGATAGCGAAGGCCATCTGAAAATCATCGACCGCGCGGCCGACGTCGGCAAGATGAATTGCGGCGCCATGTTCGCCCCCAACTACATCGAAAACAAGCTCAAGTTCTTCCCCTTCATCAAGGAAGTGGTGGCCTTCGGCCATGCGCGCGACCAGGTGTGCGCCTTCATCAATATCGACATCGAAGCGGTGGGCAACTGGTCCGAGCGGCGCGGCATCGCCTACTCCGGCTACACCGACCTGGCGGCGCGCGCCGAGACCTATGGCCTGATCCGCGACTGCATCGAGCAAGTCAACGCGGAACTGGCGGCCGACCCGCTGATGGACCGCACGCAGGTGCACCGCTTCCTCGTGCTGCACAAGGAACTCGATCCGGACGACGACGAGCTGACCCGCACGCGCAAGGTGCGCCGCAAATTCATCGCCGAAAAATACGCGGTGCTCATCTCCGCCCTGTATGAGGGCAAGACAACGCAATACATCGAGACCCAGGTGAAATTCGAGGATGGCCGCACCGGTTCGACCAGCGCCGACCTGCAGATCTGGGACAGCAAAACGTATCGGCCCCAGGGCCTGGCCGCATGATGGAGCACAGCACGATGCAAATGAACGAACCCGACGCCCATTTCGGCACGGCCCGCAAGGCGGGCCCCGTGATCCTCGACCTGAAGAACATCTCGCTGTCGTTTGGCGGCGTGAAGGCGCTGACCGACATCTCGTTTGACGTCAAGCAGCATGAAATCCGCGCCATCATCGGCCCGAACGGCGCCGGCAAAAGCTCGATGCTCAACGTGATCAACGGCGTGTACCGCCCGCAGCAGGGAGAAATCATCTACCGGGGCGAACACCGGCGCGGCATGGATTGCTATGCGGCCGCCAAGTCCGGCATCGCGCGCACCTTCCAGAACATCGCCCTTTTTAAAGGCATGACGGTGCTCGACAACATCATGACGGGACGCAACCTGAAGATGAAATCGAATTTCCTCTTGCAAGCCCTGTACTGGGGGCCTGCGCGGCGCGAGGAAATCGAGCACCGCAAGAAGGCAGAAGAAATCATCGACTTCCTGGAAATCCAGGCCATCCGCAAGACGCCCGTGGGGCGCCTGCCCTACGGCCTGCAAAAGCGCGTGGAGCTGGGCCGCGCGCTGGTGGCCGAACCGGAAATTTTGCTGCTCGATGAACCGATGGCCGGCATGAACGTGGAAGAAAAGCAGGACATGTGCCGCTTCATCCTCGACGTCAACGACCAGCTGGGCACGACCATCGTGCTGATCGAGCACGACATGGGCGTGGTGATGGATATCTCCGACCGCGTGGTGGTGCTCGATTACGGCAAGAAGATCGGCGACGGCACGCCCGACGAGGTGCGCAGCAACCAGGATGTCATCAACGCCTATCTCGGCGTGGCGCACTAGACGAGGAATAGCAATGAATATCAATTTTTTCTTTGAAGTGCTGATCGGCGGCCTGCTGTCGGGCGTCATGTATGCGCTGGTGGCGATCGGCTTTGTCCTGATCTACAAGGCGTCGGGCGTGTTCAACTTCGCGCAGGGAGCGATGGTGTTTTTCGCCGCCCTCACCTGCGTCGGCATCATGGACAAGTTCGGCCTGTCGCTGTGGCTGGCCATCCCGCTGACGATGCTCACCATGATCGTGCTGGGCATGGCGATTGAACGGGTGGTCTTGCGCCCGCTCGTCAACCAGCCGGAAATCACGCTGTTCATGGCCACCATCGGCCTGACCTTTTTCATCGAAGGCCTGGCGCAGCTGATGTGGGGCTCCCAGGTGCACAAGCTGGACCTGCCCATCGAAGACGTGCCGATGCAGTTTTTGATGGACCGCTTCGACATCAACATCTCGCAGTTCGACCTGATGGCGGCCGGCATCTGCGCGCTGCTGGTGATCTGCCTGGCCTTGCTGTTCTCGAAAACCAAGGTGGGCCGCGCCCTGCGCGCCGTCGCCGACGACCACCAGGCGGCACTGGCGGTCGGCATCCCGCTGCAGCGCATCTGGGCCGTCGTGTGGGGCGTGGCGGGCCTGGTGGCCATGGTGGCCGGCTTGCTGTGGGGCGCGCGCAACGGCGTGCAGTTCGCCCTCACCTTCATCGCCTTGAAAGCGCTGCCGGTGCTGATCCTCGGCGGCTTTACGTCGGTGCCGGGCGCCATCGTCGGTGGCCTGATCATCGGCGCGTCGGAAAAGCTGGCCGAAGTCTACCTCGGTCCCATGGTGGGCGGCGGCATCGAAGGCTGGTTCCCGTATGTGCTGGCCCTGCTGTTCCTGCTGGTGCGGCCGGAAGGCCTGTTCGGCGAGAAGATCATCCGGCGAATATAACGCCACCGTAACAGCATCGTAGGTCGGGTTAGCGCATGGCGCGTAACCCGACAACAGCCAAAACAGCCAGCAAAGGACACGCCATGATTTACCGTGAAGCAGGACAATTCAAGACCAGCTACCAGGCTGACAACCAGATTTTCCCGATCCGGCAAGACCGCCTGGCGTTGACGGCCACGCTCCTCGTCGCCGTCTTCCTCCTGCCGTATTTCGCCTCGCCCTACATGCTGTCGGCGATCCTGATTCCCTTCCTGATCTTCGCCCTGGCGGCGCTGGGCCTGAACATCCTCACCGGTTACGCGGGCCAGCTGTCGCTGGGCACGGCCGCCTTCATGGCCGTGGGCGCCTTTGCCTCGTATAACTTCATGGCCCGCCTGCCGGGCTTGCCGCTGCTGGTGTCGTTCATCCTCGGCGGCCTGTGCGCGGCCATGGTGGGCATCGCCTTCGGCCTGCCTTCCCTGCGCATCCGCGGCTTTTACCTGGCGGCCTCCACCCTGGCGACGCAGTTCTTTGTCGTCTGGTGCCTGACCAAGATCCCGTATCTCACCAACTACAGCTCCTCGGGCGTGATCACGGTGCAGAAGATGACCATCCTTGGCTACCAGTTCGACACGCCGCAAAGCAAATACCTGCTGGTGCTGGCGATTGTCGCCGGCATGGCGCTGCTGGCCAAGAACATGATCCGCTCGAACGTGGGCCGCTCGTGGATGGCCGTGCGCGACATGGACATGGCGGCCGAAGTGATCGGTTTCCGCCTGATGCGCACCAAGCTGCTGGCCTTTGCCGTCAGCTCGTTCTATTGCGGCGTGGCCGGCGCGCTGTATGCGTATGCCTACCTGGGCACGGTGGAGCCGGAAGCATACAACCTGGACCTGTCCTTCCGCATCCTGTTCATGATCATCATCGGCGGCGTCGGCTCGATTCTCGGTTCCTTCCTCGGCGCGGCCTTCATCGTGCTGCTGCCCGTCTTCCTGAACACCATCGCGCATGGCCTGGCATTGCCGACCAGCGTGGCTTCGAACCTGGAACTGATGGTGTTCGGCGCGCTGATCATTTTCTTCCTGATCGTCGAACCGCACGGCCTGGCCAGGCTGTGGCAGATCGCGAAGGAGAAACTGCGCCTGTGGCCTTTCCCGCACTAGGAATTTGTACCTTGCTGTCTGATGTCGATTGACTTGAAATCAAATAAAACAAGAGGAGACACACAATGAAACACATCAAATCGCTCATGCTGGCCGCCGCCATCGCCAGTGCCGCACTCACCATGGCCGGCAGCGCGCAAGCCCAGGACAAGGAACAGTACATCGCCCTGCCGTCCTACCGCGTGGGCCCGTACGCGGCCGGCGGCTCCGGTTTCTACGGCGGCATCATCGACTACTTCAACCTGGTCAACCAGGCCGGCGGCGTCAATGGCGTCAAGATCAGCTGGGAAGAATGCGAAACCGAATACAACCCGTCGCGCGGCGTCGAATGCTATGAACGCCTGAAAACCAAGCAGGGCGGCGCCACCCTGGTCGAAACCTTGTCCACCGGCGTCGCCTACGGCATCCTGGACCGCGTGGCACAAGACAAGATCCCCATGACGATGATCGGCTACGGCCGCTCGGACGCCGCCAACGGCAAGGTCTTCCCGTATGTGTATCCGCTGATCTCCAGCTACTGGAGCCAGGCCGCCGCCATGATCAAGTACCTGGGCGACAAGGATGGCGGCATGGACAAGCTGAAAGGCAAGAAGATCGTCCACCTGTACCACGATTCGGCCTTCGGCAAGGAGCCGCTGCCCGTGCTCGAAGCGCTGTCGAAACAGTACGGCTTCGAGCTGGTGAAAATTCCCGTCGCACCGCCAGGCAGCGAACAGCAATCGCAATGGCTGCAGATCCGCCAGGCCAAGCCGGACCACGTGATCCTGTGGGGCTGGGGCGTGATGAACTCCGTTGCCATCAAGACGGCGCAGCGCAACGGCTTTCCACGCGACAAAATGCTGGGCGTCTGGTGGGCCGGCTCCGAGGAAGACACGATTCCATCGGGCGATGCGGCCAAGGGCTACACGGCGATGACGTTCAATACGCCGGGCAACTACCCCGTGCTCGACGACATCCGCAAGAAACTCTACGCGTCCGGCAAGGGCAACCTGTCCGACCAGTCGCGCATCGGCTCCGTCTACCACATGCGCGGCGTAACGGCCGGCATCCTGTGGGTGGAAGCGATCCGCGTGGCGCAGGAAAAATTCGGCAAGGGCAAACCGATCACGGGCGAGCAGATGCGCTGGGGCCTGGAAAACCTGAACGTCGACGATGTGCGCCAGAAGGCCGTCGGCGCGCTGGGCATGTTCCCGACCGTGAAAACCAGCTGCGACGACCATGAAGGCTCGGGCGCCGTGAAAGTGCAGCAGTGGGATGGCAAGAAATGGACCGCCATCACGCCGAAATGGATCGTCGGCGACAAGGCCCTGGTGCGCAAGCTGGTCGAGGAATCGTCGAACAAGTACGCCGAAGAGAAAAAGATCACGCCGGCGTGCATGAAGTAAATCGCTGCCGATGGTGGTGTCGGATTACGGCCTGCGGCCTAATCCGACCTACGCCGCATCCACGTAGGTCGGATTAGCGAAGCGTAATCCGACAGCATCGCCAACACCCTATGAAAACGAAGCAGCCATGACACCCACTGCCACGCAAACACCGGAAACGCCACCGCCCTACCTGTCGGTGAACAATATCGAAGTCATCTACGACCACGTGATCCTGGTCCTGAAGGGCGTGTCGCTGCAAGTCCCGCAAGGCAAGATCGTGGCGCTCCTGGGCGCCAACGGCGCCGGCAAGTCGACCACCCTGAAAACCATCTCGACCCTGTTGCGCGGCGAACGGGGCGACGTCACCAAGGGCGAAGTCCAGTTCAAGGGCGAGCGCGTGGATCAATTGACGCCGAATGAACTGGTCAAGCGGGGCCTGTCGCAAGTGATGGAAGGGCGCCACTGTTTCGGCCACCTCACCATCGAGGAAAACCTCCTGACGGGCGCCTACACGCGCAGCCTGTCGCGCGGCGAGCTGAAAGACGCGCTGGAAAAGGTGTACCACTACTTTCCTCGCCTGAAAACCCGGCGCGGCAGCCAGGCCGGTTACACCTCGGGCGGCGAACAGCAGATGTGCGCCATCGGCCGCGCGCTGATGGCCAAGCCATCGATGATTTTACTGGACGAGCCGTCGATGGGCATCGCGCCGCAGATCGTCGAAGAGATCTTCGGCATCGTCAAGGACCTGAACCACAAGGAAAACGTGTCTTTCCTGCTGGCCGAACAGAACACCAACGTGGCGCTGCGCTACGCCGACTTCGGCTACATCCTGGAAAACGGCCGCGTCGTGATGGAAGGGCAAGCGCAGGAACTGGCCAGCAACGAAGACGTCAAAGAGTTTTACCTGGGCGTGTCCAGCGCCGGGCGCAAGAGCTTCCGCGACATGAAGTTCTACCGCCGCCGCAAGCGCTGGCTGGCCTGACATCGGAGTTGCCGTCATGGACCTGGAACGGGCCAAGCAAGTATGCCGCGGCTTTCCCGGCGCGACAGAAGACATCAAGTGGAGCAACGTGCTGGCGTTTTCTGTGGGTGGCCGCCTGTTCGCCCTATGCGGCGCGGAAGCGCACAGCACGCGCGGCATGAGCTTCAAGGTCGATGCGGAACGCTTCCTGGAGTTGACGGACCGCCCCGGTTTTCGCCCGGCACCCTACCTGGCACGGGCCAAATGGGTGCTGGTCGCCAGTCCCGACGCCCTCGATGACGATGAAATGGCCGCCCTGCTGCAGCGCTCATACAGCCTGATTGTTGCGGGGCTGACGAAAAAAATGCAACGTGACATTGGAGAATCAGCAACATGACCGATACGCTCGACAGTCTGGAAGCACGCGCCCCCGAAGCGCGTGAAAGCGAATTGATGGCCGGCCTGCCGCAGCTGATCGCGCGCGCGCAGAAGGCGCCGGGCTGGGCCCGCATCCTTGATGGCGTCACCGCGGCCGACATCACCAGCCGCGCCGCGCTGGCGCAGCTGCCCGTGACGCGCAAGTCCGACCTCAAGCAATTGCAGCACGACGCGCTGCCGTTCGGCGGCTTGAACACGACGCCAAAGAACGCCCTGTCGCGCGTATTCGTCTCACCCGGCCCCATCTTCGATCCGGAAGGCCGCGGCCCTGACTGGTGGCGCTTCGCGCGGCCCATGTATGCGGCCGGCGTGCGCGCCGGCGGCTTGCTGCAGAACTGCTTTTCGTATCACTTCACGCCGGCCGCCTTCATGGTCGAAGGGGGCGCCGCGCGCATCGGCTGCACCGTCATCCCGGCCGGCATCGGCCAGACGGAAATGCAGGTGCAGGCGATGGCTGACCTGAAGCCGGACACGTATATCGGCACGCCGTCATTTCTGAAACTGATCATCGAGAAAGCGCGCGAAATGGGCGCCGACATCAGCAGCGTCACCAAGGCCGTGATGGGCGCGGAAGCCTTGCCCGAATCCTTGCGCAGCTGGTTTGCCGAAAATGGCGTGCCGCACGTGTTCCAGACCTATGCCTCGGCCGATATCGGCAGCATCGCCTATGAAACGGCCAGCAATGGCAAGCTCAATCCGGGCATGGTCGTTGATGAAAACGTGCTGCTCGAGATCGTCCATCCGGGCAGCGGCATTCCCGTCGCGCCCGGCGAAGTGGGCGAAGTCGTCGTCACCGTCTTCAATGCCGACTATCCGCTGATCCGCTTCGCCACGGGCGACCTGTCGGCCGTGCTGATGGACGCGCCGGACTCGCCGTGCGGCCGCACGAATACGCGCATCAAGGGCTGGATGGGACGTGCGGATCAAACCACCAAGGTGCGTGCCATGTTCGTGCATCCGTCGCAGGTGCACGAGATCGCGCGCCGCCACCCGCAAATCAAGAAGGCGCGGCTGGTGGTCTCGGGACGCATGGCCAACGACGAGATGGCTTTGCATTGCGAAGTCGACGATCCGACGGACGCCAGCGGCGTGGAAGCCATCATCGGCTCGATCCGCGAACTGACCAAGCTGCGCGGCGACGTAGTGCTGGTGGCCGTGGGCAGTCTGGCGCAGGATGGGAAAGTTATCGACGACATGCGCGATTACAAATAAGGCCGATTTGCGGGATAATACCGGCATTGACCATCAGCCCCATTCATCGCCATGCAAGAGTCCATGCAAGAATTTCATCACAACCGTGCCCGTGACCTGATCAAGAACGCGGAACTGCTGTTCGACCAAGACGCCGTGCAGGCGTCGATCACGCGCATGGCCGATGTGCTCAACACGCGCTTCAACGCCGACGATTCGAAAGAATTCCCGCTGGTGCTGGGCGTGATGGGCGGCGCCGTCGTGTTTACGGGCAGCCTGCTGCCGCAACTGAGCTTTCCGCTCGAATTCGACTACATCCATGTGAGCCGCTATGGCGACGACGACAAGGGTGGCGAAGTGGTGTGGAAAGTCATCCCCCGCTCGAATGTTGCGGGCCGTACCGTCATCGTGCTCGACGATATTCTCGACGAAGGCGAAACCCTGGCGCACGTCAAGCAGCGCTTGCTGGACATGGGTGCCTCGGAAGTGATCCTGGCCGTCTTCGCGGACAAGGCCATCGGCAAGAAGAAGCCGGTACAAGCCGACATCGTCGGCCTGGTGATCCCGAACCGCTTCGTCGTCGGCTTCGGCATGGATGCGTATGGCTACTGGCGCAACCTGCCGGGCCTGTGGGCCATCAAGCCCGAGGATTTGAAGCAGCAGTGATTCATGATGGTTGTCGGATTAGCGCGCAGCGCGTAATCCGACATCCTCACCAACGTTACAGCTTCAACCGCGCGCGCGCCGCATCGTATTCGGCCTTCAGGCGCGCCACCATCTCTTCCACGCTCGGCACGTCATCCATCAAGCCCACGCCCTGGCCTGCGCCCCAGATGTCGCGCCAGGCCTTGGCGCTGCCGGAACCGAAATTCATCGCGCTCTTATCCGCTTCGGGCAAGGCTTCCGGATCGAGTCCGGCCGCTTCGATCGATTTTTTCAGGTAATTGCCGTGCACGCCCGTAAACAGGTTCGTGTAGACGATATCGGCCGCGCTGGAATCGACGATGGCGTCGCGGTAGCCATCGCTGACGTTCGATTCCTTGGTCGCCAGCCAGCGCGAGCCGATGTAGGCAAAGTCCGCGCCCATCGCTTGCGCGGCCAGCACGGCATCGCCCGTGGCGATGGAGCCGGACAGCGCCAGCGGGCCGTCGAAGAACTTGCGCACTTCGCCCACCAGCGCGAACGGCGACAGGGTGCCCGCATGGCCGCCGGCGCCGCTGGCGACCAGGATCAAGCCATCGACACCCGCCTCCAGGGCCTTTTTCGCGTGACGGATCGAGATCACGTCATGCAGTACGATGCCGCCATAGCTGTGGATGGCGTCGAGCATTTCCTTGGGCGGCGCGCGCAGCGAGGAAATGATGATGGGAATCTGGTGTTTCACGCACACTTCCACGTCATGTGCCAGGCGGTCGTTCGACTGGTGCACGATCTGGTTGACGGCGATCGGTCCCACTTTTTTATCGGGATTGGCGGCCTGGAAGGCGGCCAGCTCGGCCTGCAGCTCGGTGAGCCAGGTGTCGAGCAATTCGGCGGGACGCGCGTTCAGGGCCGGGAAGGAGCCGACGATGCCGGCCTTGCACTGCGCCGCGACGAGGGCCGGGCCGCTGGCGATGAACATCGGCGACGCGATAACGGGTAAGGAGAGGTTTTGCAACGCAACAGGCAATGCCATGGCGGACTCGCTGGAAAGTTGATCGGACGTGAGAAACACACTGAACGTTGATTATAGTGCAGAAAAAGTACGGTCGTGCTGAATTTATCGCCTATCCGTGTCAGCCCTCGTTAAGCAAGTACTCACCCTCAATCCGTGCCGCTGTAGCCCTCACCAGCTGCGACACGGCCCACTCGGCCAGCGCGGCCGTCTCCTGGCGCAGGAAGCGCCGGTTGGCCTCTTCGAAGACGGGCATGCCCCGCAGCAGGGCCGGTATCTCGGCGAGGGCGATGCGCTGGCGTTCCAGCAGCAGGAATTTCAGCAGCACTTTCACCGCATTCTGCGCATTGCGCACGGGATCGGACGCCAGGTAATCGAGACGTGAATAGGCGCGCTGCAGGGCGCCGGCGGCGTCCTGGAACGGTCGCCCGTGGCCGGGAATGACGACCTGCACATCGAGGCTGGCGATCAGGTCCAGCGTGGCGCGCGCTTCAGGGAAGCCGGAGCCGCCATCGAGTTCGGGGAAGATCACGCCAAAGCCGTTTTCCCACAGCGCGTCGGCGGAGATCAGGATGCCCTCTTCGGCGCAGTAAAAAATCAGCGAGTGCGGATCGTGGCCCGGCGCGCCCAGCGCCTGCCAGCGCATGTCGGCCAACGTCAACGTGTCGCCGGGCGAGACGGTGGCGTCGAAGCCGAAGCGCGGACATTGCTGGCCCGTGGCCTGGAAACTCAGGGCCTCGACATCCCACGCGCGCACCTTGTCCGCCTCCGACACGGGAATGGACGTATGGCAGCCGTATTCCGCTTGCAGCAACGCATTTCCGCCGCAATGGTCGGAATGCAGATGGGTGTTGAACAGGCGGTCCAGGGGACGGCCATCGAGACTGTGGCGCAGCAGGGCCAGCGTTTGCGGCGCATGCGTGGCATAGCCGCTGTCGATCAGCGCCGTGTCATCCCGGCCCTGGAACAGGATGTTATTCGACGACAGCCAGCCGCGTTCGAACACCTGCATGGCATCGGGGAACAGCGCTGGCGATCGCGGCATGGCTTCCTCAGTAGTCGGGCTCGAAATCGAGCTGGGATTCGCGTCCTGGCAATTCGGCCCACACAGCGCGCTTGAAGTCGTCGTCGGCCTTGCTCCAGGCGATGATCTCGTCGAGCGTGCGCAAGCAGCCTTCGCACAAGCCGCTGTTGCGGTTCATCTTGCACAGGCTGACGCAGGGCGACGGCACCGGCGACGGCAAGGGGAGCGGAACGGCGGGCGGAGGTGGGGGAGTGACCATCATGGAGCGGCATCGGTGTAGGTACAGGCTTGCATTATGCCGCGAAACCGTGCCGGCGAGTCGGTGGCATCGCCATGCAATGTTTCTGTGAATATATTTTCAAGCAAAAATATGATCAAAAAACCATCTTCCGGAAATTTATTTTGCAGCCCATTCTCACTCTGCGAGTACCCGTCCTACAACACGATCAGGTCAGATCCTGCTTGACTTGAGATATTTCACAACTATACTACCATCCATACAGATGGCAATTGGATGCCACGTGGAGTTTTTGGAGAGATATGGCCAAGCAAGACAGCAAGCCCAAAATTGGGGAATCCGAGAAAATCACGATCAACCTCGGCTTGATCGACCTGGGGCAGATCGATCTGCTGGTCCAGGAGGGATTTTATTCCAACCGCACGGATCTGATCCGTACGGCCATACGCAACCAGCTGGGTATCCACGCCGACGTGGTGAAACAAACCGTCGCCCGTAAAAGCCTGGTATTGGGCATGCAGCACTATTCGCGCGCCGACCTGGAAGCGATCCAGGCAGCCGGCCAGCGCCTGCAGATACAGGTGCTGGGACTGGCCAGCATCGCCAGCGACGTCTCCGTGGAACTGGCACTGGCCACCATCGAGTCGATTTTCGTATTAGGTGCCCTGCACGCCAGCACCGTCGTCAAGACGGCGCTCGCAGGGCGAATTCACTAGCGTATTGGTTCGCGGCGATGACCCGGCCGATGCGCGGCACCGTTAAGGATGGTCATGAAACTCCCTCTCAACATGTTGGCGCAGATGCGCGCAGCAACCCGTAATCTGATGGGCCGCGGTCCCGCCGCCGCCACCGAAGCGATCCAGCAGGCGCTGTCTGCCGCCGGCCTGGCACCGCAGGCGGCAGCCACGCAAGCGCCGCCGCCGCAGACCATGCGCGACATTAATCCGCCACCACCAGCGCAAGCCCGAGCCCGAGCCGAACAGCCGCAAACTGCCGCCGCGCCAGAAACGCCTGATGCGCCGCCCACGCCCGCGCAAGCGGCGCAGGACTTCGCGCAGGATTTCATGGCGCGCCTGGGCGTGCCGGCAGGCCTGGGCCAGCACAGCTTCGACATGCCCAGCTTCGAGCT
Source organism: Janthinobacterium sp. BJB446 (assembly GCF_002735655.1). Classification (NCBI taxonomy): domain Bacteria; kingdom Pseudomonadati; phylum Pseudomonadota; class Betaproteobacteria; order Burkholderiales; family Oxalobacteraceae; genus Janthinobacterium; species Janthinobacterium sp. BJB446. The sequence goes on from NZ_PDZK01000004.1 coordinate 226,860, forward strand.
GCCGAATTTCCACCCGCCCGGCTTCAACGCGCCGGCCACCACGCCGGCGGAGGTGCCCGCTGGCGCGCAGTTCATCGACGGCGTGTACCGCAACCATGCGGGCACGCGCTCCTACAAGCTGTATATCCCCAGCAGCTACCACGGCCAGGCCATGCCGCTGATCGTCATGCTGCACGGCTGTACGCAAAATCCCGACGATTTCGCCGCCGGCACGCAGATGAATGCGCTGGCAGAAGAAAAGGAATGCTTTGTCGTCTACCCGGCGCAGACGCAGGGCGCCAACAGTTCGCGCTGCTGGAACTGGTTCAATGCCATCGACCAGCAGCGCGACCAGGGCGAACCATCGCTGATCGCCGGCATCGCCCGGCAAGTCATCGACGACTACCCGGTGAATGAACGCGAAGTGTTCGTCGCCGGCCTGTCGGCGGGCGGCGCCATGGCCGTCATCGTCGGCACCCTGTATCCGGACCTGTTTGCCGCCGTCGGCGTGCATTCGGGCCTGCCGTTCGCCTCGGCGCAGGACTTGCCGTCGGCACTGGCAGCCATGAAGGGCGGCGCCATGCCCAATGCCCAGCGCAAGGCGCCGGCGGGCGGCGTGCCCATCATCGTTTTCCACGGCGACCGCGACACCACCGTCAACCCGCGCAATGGCGATGAACTGATCGCCCAGGGCGTGCGCAACCAGGCGGGCGGCAAGGCGGCCAAGGCCGCATCCATCGACGGCAGCGTGCCGAATGGCCACCGCTACACGCGCACCACGCACAGCCAGGCCGATGGCTCGCCGCTGGGCGAACACTGGGTCATCCACGGCGCCGGCCATGCCTGGTCCGGCGGCAGCAATAACGGCAGCTACACGGATGGCAAGGGGCCGGACGCCAGCCGCGAGATGCTGCGCTTCTTCAAGACGGTCAGCTAATGTTTTCGGTGTATGGCGCGATCTGCCGCTGCTTGTCGGCGATCTCGCACACGCCGTCGGCGTAGCGGTGGGAGATGGCGATGAACTGGTCCTGGATCTGCAGGAAGGCGTCGACGATCTCGGCGTCGAAGTGCGAACCGCGCCCCTCGACGATGATCTGCACGGCCTGCGCATGGTCCATGCCCTGCTTGTAGATGCGACGGCTGATCAGGGCGTCATACACGTCGGCCAGCGCCATCAGGCGCGCCGAAATCGGGATGGCTTCGCCAGCCAGGCCTTGCGGGTAGCCGCTGCCATCCCATTTCTCATGATGGCTGTAGGCGATCTCTTTCGCGTACTTGAGGAAATCGACTTCGATGCCCAGCTCGTGTTCCGCCGCCAGGATGGCGTCGCGCCCGAGCGTGGTATGGGTCTTCATGATGGCCATTTCATGCGGTTCGAAACGCCCCGGCTTGAGCAGGATATGGTCGGGGATGCCCACCTTGCCGATATCGTGCAGCGGCGCCGTCTTGAACAGCAGTTCGATATTCTTGTCCGTCAAAAAATCGCGGAAACGCGGCAAGCCGCGCACCTTCTCGGCCAGCGCCTTCAGGTAATGCGAGGTTCGGCGGATATGGTTGCCCGTCTCGCTATCGCGCGTTTCGGCCAGCGACGCCATGGCGTGAATGGTGACGTCCTGCAGCGCTGCCACTTCCTGCACCCGGCGCTCCACTTCCGTTTCCAGGTAATGATTCTGGTCGCGCAGGAAATCCTGCATCTGCTTCATCGCCAGCTGCGTCCTGATGCGCGCCAGCACGATGGGCGCTGAAATCGGCTTGGTGATGTAATCGACGGCGCCCAGGGCCAGGCCCAGCTGCTCGTCGGCCACTTCGCTCATGGCGGTGACGAAAATCACGGGGATGCCGGCTGTGGCGGGATCGGCCTTCAGCGCACGGCACACATCGTAGCCGCTCATGCCCGGCATCATGATGTCGAGCAGGATCAGGTCGGGCTGGTCGCTGCCGGCGGCGATCTTCAGGGCGCGCTCGCCATTGACGGCGATCTTGGTGCGGTAATCGTCTTCCAGCACCGCGCGCAGCAGGTCGATATTGTCTGGCGTGTCGTCGACCACCAGGATGGTTGGCTTGCTTGCCGGCGCTTTCATGCCCTTCCTTCGCTCTGCATAGTTATCCTTGTCACAGTGTCAGCTCCAGCGCATCGGCCACCTCGCCCAGCTGCGCCAGCGCACCTTCGAAATCGTATTGTCCCAGCATGCGCTTCAACTGGCGCGCGTGTTCCGCCTGCCCGGCCGCGACCAGCACGGGGCCGATGCCGTCCAGGTGCTTGACGGCCTGCGCGTCGTCCTGCTGCAGCAGCTGCGACAGCTCGCGCAAGCCCGCTTCCAGGTACGCCCGGTCCACCGGCGCCACGTGCGCCACCGGCGCGCCGCCCGCCTCGGCCACATGGCCGCGCGACTGCATGGCCAGCACGATCTTCGGCACCAGCTCGTCGAGCGCCAGGGTGCAGGCGGCCAGCGCCTGCGGCAAGCCGTCGTGCGATCCCAGGCTGAGCAAGTGCTCGACCCGCGCGGCGCTGTCGGCCAGGCCGCCGGCGCCGATATTGCCGGCCAGGCCCTTCAGGGTATGCGCTTCGCGGATCGCCGTCTCGAGCTGGTTGTTCTCGATGGCGGCAACGATGCGCTGCATGGCATCGAACTGGGTTTCCACAAAACGGTCCAGCAATTTTCGCATCAAAGCGGTATTGCCGCCCACGCGGCGCATGGCTTCCGCCATTTTCAGGCCGGCGATCACGGGCAGCTCCGCTTCCGGCTGCGCCACCACCGCCGTCATTTCCTGCGGCGTGGCCGGCGCGATCCAGCGCGCCAGGGTGCCGAACAGCTGCGCCACGTCGATCGGCTTGGCGATGAAATCGTTCATGCCGGCGTCCAGGCATTTTTCCTTGTCGCCCACCATGGCATTGGCCGTCATGGCGATCACGGGCAAATTCGAATACCGGGGATCCTGGCGCAGCTTGCGCGTCGCCTGGTAGCCATCCATCACCGGCATCTGGCAATCCATCAGCACGCCGTCATAGGCGTTTTCCTCAATCTTCGCCAGCGCGATGGCGCCATTGCCCGCGATATCGACGCGGATGCCGGCGTCGTTGAGAATATGCTGCGCCACTTCCTGGTTCACTTCATTATCCTCCACCAGCAGCAGCCAGGCGCCGCGCAGGGCGCGCTCGTCGTCGCGGTAGCTGCTCTGGCGCTGCGTCTTGCGGCTCTGCCCCGTCACGCCGCCAAACACGAACGCTATCTGGTCGAGCAGGGTCGAGGCGCTGATCGGCTTGTTCAATACGCCGTCGAGCGGCAAGTCGCGCTGGCGTGCCGCCTCCAGCAGCGCTTCCCTATGGAAGGCCGTGACCATGATGCAGGCCGGCGTCGCATCGATGCCGGCGGCATCGGCACGGATGCCGGCCAGGGTATCGAGGCCATTCATGCCCGGCATTTTCCAGTCCATCAGCACCAGCCCGTACGGACGCCCCTCGGCGCGCGCCTGCGCCACGGCGCCGATGGCCAGCACGCCGCCAGACACGGCACGCGCCTCGAAGCCCAGCGCCGTCAGCATGCTGACGAAGATTTCACGCGCGCTGGGGTTGTCGTCGACCACCAGCACGCGCAAGCCCTCAAAGCGCTGCGGAGCAAGCAGGCTGTCGCGCGGCACGGCGGCCAGGCCGAAGCGGGCCGTAAAGAAAAAGGTGCTGCCCACGCCCGCTTCGCTGACCAGGTCGATCTCGCCTTCCATCATTTCCACCAGGCGCTTGCTGATGGTCAGTCCCAGGCCCGTGCCGCCATGGTGGCGCGTGGTGGAAGTGTCGGCCTGGGTAAAGGCCTGGAACAATTTGCTGCGCTGGGGCGGCGTCAGGCCGATGCCCGTGTCGCGCACATCGACGCGCAAGACAGCCGCATGTTCTTCCAGCTGCTGCAGGCGGATGGTGACGACGATCTCGCCCTTGTCCGTAAATTTGATCGCATTGTTGGTCAGATTGATCAGCACCTGGCCCAGGCGCAGCGGGTCGCCCTGCAATGCGTTCGGCACGTCGGGGGCGATGTCGAACAGCAGTTCCAGGCCCTTGTCCTGCGCCCGCATCACGGACAGGTCGGCGATCTGCGCCAGCACGTCCTCGAGGAAGAAATCGACTTTTTCAAAGGCCATCTTGCCCGCCTCGATCTTCGAGAAATCGAGGATGTCGTCGATGATGGCCAGCAGGTTCTTCGACGCCGATTCCACCTTCTCCAGGTAGTTGCGCTGGGTCGACGTGAGCTCCGTCTGCAGCGCCAGGTGGGTCATGCCGATGATGCCGTTCATCGGCGTGCGAATTTCATGCGACATATTCGCCAGGAAGTCCGACTTCATCTTGGTCGCATCCTCGGCCACCTCGACGGCGTGGCGCAGGTCCTGCTCCACGGCCAGGCTGGTGCTCATGTCCTTGAGCGCCTGCAGCAGTTCGCCCGTCTCGTCGCGCGATGTCACTTCGATGACGGAACTGAGGTCGCCATTGGCCACGCGCGTGGCGATCGCCACCGCCTCGCCCAACGGACGCGTGATCGAGCGCGCCGACCAGGCAAAGGCAAGCCCCGTCAGCAGCGCCGCCAGACCGATGCCGCCCATCAGCAGCAGCGAGGTGTCGATGTCGTTGCGTATCCGGGCCGCGCTGTCGCGGATCTGTTGCTGCTGCAGATCGTCGAGCTGGCCCACGTACAGCAGCACCTTTTCCAGCACCGGCAAGGTCTGCGTCTGCATGGCCTGCTCGGCGCGCGCATCCTCGCCGCGCTCGACCAGTTCAAACATCGTCTGGAGCGACACATAGTAGCCGGCGCGGGCCAGGTGCATCTGCTCCAGCAGGCGCCGCTCCTCGGGCCGCGCATCGAGACCGTCGAGGATGCGCACCTGCTCATCGATGTCTTGCCTGATCGCTTCCAGGCGCGCCTGGTTCTCCTGGCGCAGCGCCAGCTCGTGCTGGTTCGGCAGGTTGCCGATGCGCGTGGCGGCCTCGCGCGCCAGCCCATGGATCTTGCTGGTGGCCTTGGCGGCGACCCAGTCGCGCTGCAGGATATCGTCGGTCTCGGCGCGGATGGCATAGATGCGGCTACCCGCCAGGACGATAACAACCAGCATCAGCACGATCAACATGGCATAACCGGCATTGATGCGCACGCCGATACTGATATCCCTGAAGCGCATGACTTTCCTATAAGAAATTCTTGAAAATCGAAGTCTGAACGTATTCCCCTACAAAATGCAAGGTCTTTTGCAAAGGAAAAAGCGTGCCGCGGCTCTTACTTGGCCGGCGTTGCTGCCGGGGGTGTCAAGGCGGCGATGCGGGCTTGCAGGCAGGCGGGGCACCAGCAGCCGACGGCGAGGCTGCCGGGCAAGGGAACGGCCGGCGGCAGGGCCACGCACCAGCAGGGTTCCTTGGCGGCCGGATCGAGCTGGCCACACTGGAAGGTGGCGCCGCAGAGAGTGCACTGGCTCATGGCTGTGTGTGAATTGGCAAGTGTGTGTCATGCTGCGCCGGCATGCGACGCAGATGTAACTGGCAGTAAAAGGGCTGGCTGGGGGACATATCGGGCCAGACTATAGGATCATCAGGGAAAATACAACAAGATCGCCCTATAATGCCTCCAGGATTTTCTTCTTCCCTGTAAAATCGCACAAATCTATTTTCCGGACTCGCCATGAATCAACTAGCTAACTTGAACCTGGACATGAATGACGACTTGACGGCGGTGTCGCCGCAAATCAAGGCGCAGATTCTGGCCGAGGCCCTGCCATACATCCGCAATTTCCATGGCAAGACCATCGTCATCAAGTACGGTGGCAATGCCATGACGGACGAACGCCTGAAGCACGGCTTCGCGCGCGACGTCATCCTGCTCAAGCTGGTCGGCATGAACCCGGTCGTGGTGCACGGCGGCGGACCGCAGATCGACAACGCGCTGAAGAAAATCGGCAAGCAAGGCACCTTCGTGCAAGGCATGCGCATCACCGATGAAGAAACCATGGAAGTGGTGGAGTGGGTGCTGGGCGGCGAAGTGCAGCAGGATATCGTCATGCTGATCAACCATTACGGCGGCCAGGCTGTGGGCCTGACGGGCAAGGATGGCGGCTTGATCCGCGCGCGCAAGATGCAGATGCCGGACCGCGAACATCCGGGCGAATTCCTCGACATCGGCTTTGTCGGCGAGATCGACGCGATCAACCCGGCCGTCGTCAAGGCGCTGCAGGACGACGCCTTCATTCCCATCATTTCGCCGATCGGTTTCGGCCAGGATGGCCAGGCCTACAACATCAACGCCGACGTGGTAGCGGGCAAGATCGCGGAAATCCTGAAAGCGGAAAAGCTGATCATGATGACCAACATCGCCGGCGTCCAGGACAAGCAGGGCAACCTGGTGACCGACCTGTCCGCGCGCGAAATCGACGAGATGTTCGCCGATGGCACGATCTCGGGCGGCATGCTGCCGAAGATCTCGTCCGCGCTCGACGCCGCCAAGTCCGGCGTCAACACGGTGCACATCATCGACGGCCGTATCGAACACTCATTATTGCTGGAAGTGTTGACCGAGCAGGCTTTTGGTACTATGATCCGTTCGCACTAAAAAAATCGCAACGCATCACAGCGAGTAGTTTGGCGGCGCAGATCACCTGGCGCCGCTTTTAATTTGCCCTTGTAGCTCAGTGGTAGAGCACTCCCTTGGTAAGGGAGAGGCCACGTGTTCGATCCACGTCAAGGGCACCAACTATATCTCCCCGCAGCTGAAAAAATGTCCATGGCGGCGTTGTCCTTCCTCGCCGTACATGCGTACTGTCTTCGTCAGTCCGCCTTGCCCTGAACACTTTTCCATCTGCTCTGCCGCGTGTTTTGCGCGGCGGAGCTAGCGTCATCTATTCTTCCTGCTGTCGTTAAAACTAATAAATCCGCTCGACCTTCAAGCCCTTCTGACGCAACAAATCCGGGACGCTTTTCGTTCCCACCAGGTGCAGCACGCCGATGGCGGCCAGGCTGGACTTTTCGCGCGCCAGGAGTTTGGCGATGCCGTCGGCCAGGGCCGGGTTGCGGCCATCCAGCAACACCTTTTGCACGAACTGCGCGGCGAACGACGGGTCTGTCGCGGCCTTGGCGGCCAGCTTGTCGAAGGCGGCGGCATCGGCCGTGCGCCAGGCATCGGCGATCTCGCGCGCTTCCTGGCTTTGCTCCTGGTCCTCGATCGACGCCACGCCGTCTTCCAGGAAGCGGCACTGGTCGGCCGGCGACATGGCGCCAAACAGCGCCATCTGGCCTTCCATCGACTCGAGTTCCAGCACGGGGATCTTGCGCGCCTTGGCCTGCTGCGACAGATAATTGTCGACGGCCAGGTCGGAGCGGTAGCCGAGCGTGGAAAATTCGCCGATGGCCAGCATGCTGGCCAGCATCCACGGCTTCATCGGCGCCACCGACTCGGCTGGAATGCCGTATTTTTGCAACAGCGGCGCCAGGCGCGGCGCCAGCGTCTGGCGACAGTCAGGCGGCACTTTGCTGCCCGGCGCTTCCATGCCGTATTTCAGCACGGCGCCCAGGGCGGCACGCGAATCGGCGCCGGGATCGATCTCCAGCGCCAGCGCGCCAGCCTGGTGCAGCGCCTGCGTCACCGTCGGTTCCAGCGGATAAAAATCGGGCGCGCCGACGTGGATGGTGCCGAACAGATACAGGGTGTGGCTGGCATCCTGCACCTTGAACAGGGCGCCCCGGTTTTGCGCCACCGGCGGTGCTTCGGCAAAGGCCGCCGGCAACGGCAGCAAGAATAATCCGCAAAACATCACTATAATCTGGCGTCGCATGGTTTTCCTGATTGTTGAATTTTTCATCTTGCTTATCATCTTGCCTAAAGACTCCTGTGCCTGTGTCCCATCTTAACCGCTCGTCGCCGGTCTGGCTGTTTGACCTCGACAACACGCTGCACAATGCCTCGCATGCCATCTTCCCCACCATCACGGCCAATATGAACACGTATATTGCCCGCGTGCTGGGCGATGGCGTCACGCCGGCCGACGACGCCATCGTCAATGCGGCGCGCGCGGCCTACTGGCGCCGCTACGGCGCCACCTTGCTGGGCATGGTCAAGCACCATCAGGTACAGGCAGCCCATTTTTTGCACGAGACGCATAGCTTCGACGATTTGCGCGCCATGATACGCGCCGAGCGGGGACTGGGGGCTTTACTCAAACGCCTGCCTGGCCGTAAAATTTTACTCACCAACGCGCCGCTGCGCTATTCGAGCGACGTGATGCGCCACCTGGGCTTGCGCCGGCACTTTGCGCAGCATATCGCCATCGAGGCGATGCATGTGCACCGCCAGCTGCGGCCCAAGCCATCAACGCTGATGCTGCGCAAACTGATGCGCAAACACCAGATCCGCCCTGGCCGCTGCATCCTGGTGGAAGACACTCTGGCCAACCTGAAGGGCGCGAAAAAACTGGGCCTGCGCACGGCCTGGATCACGCAATACTTGAAAATGGCCGATCCGATCGGCGTGGCGAAGCTGCCCAAGGCGTTAAATCGCCCCGCTTACGTCGATGTCAAAGTAAAATCTGTCCGGCATTTGGCACGCCGCCTTCACCGTCTGCGTTGAAGGGGACTCCTGGGCTTCCGGTTGACACCGGAAGCCGCACCGCTAGCGGCGGTGACGGACCTCCCCCATCAAGGCAGCATTTTTTTTAACGACAAGAGAAAATATGGCAAGCACACCGCCGGGCCAACGCAGGCTACAAATTCTTCAGGCCCTCGCCGCAATGCTGGAGCAGCCGAAAGGCGAAAAGATCACCACTGCCGCACTGGCGGCCAGACTGACCGTGTCGGAAGCGGCCCTGTACCGCCATTTCGCCAGCAAGGCGCAAATGTTCGAAGGGCTGATCGAATTCATCGAGTCGAGCGTCTTCGGCCTGATCAACCAGATCGCGGAAAAGCACAGCGACGGCATGACGCAAACACGCGACATCATCGGCATGCTGCTCAATTTCGCCATCAGCAATCCGGGCATGACGCGCGTGCTGATCGGCGATGCGCTGGTCAATGAGGACGAGCGCCTGCAAGTGCGCATGAACCAGTTCTACGACCGCGTGGAACTGGCGCTCAAGCAAGCCTTGCGCGTGGCAGCCGCCGAAGGCCATGGCAAGGAAAGCGAAGTGGCGGCGCGCGCCACCCTGATCGTCAGCTTCGTCATCGGACGCTGGCACCGCTACGCCAAGAGCGGCTTCAAGATCAACCCATCCCAGGAAGCGGCGCTGCAAATCGCCATGCTGCTGGGGTAAGTCACCGCCGCGGCTGTCCCCATGCACACCGACTGTTTCGCCCTGCTCGACGACGCCAGCACGCCCGGCGCCGGTTCGCGCCTGTACACGGGCCTGGCGGCAGTCTTGCAGTGCACCGAGGGGCAGCAGTGGCCCACCCTGCTCGCGGGGCTGCAAGAGGCCTTACAACGCGGCCAGTACGCCGTCAGCGTGTGCAGCTACGAACTGGGGGCCCACTTGCTGGGCATGCCACCGCGCGCGGCAGATCCCGGCACGCCGCCGCTGGCGCAAGTGCTCGTCTTTGAACATTGCACGCAGCTGTCGCAGGATGAGGTGCTGCAGTGGCTGGCCGAACGTACGCCGGCGACGGCAACGCCGGCCGGCATCGCCGGCATCCGCGCGAATGTCGACCAGGCGCAATTTACGCAGGCGCTGCACCGCATCCACGACTACATCGTGGCCGGCGACACCTATCAAGTCAACTACACCTATCGTTTGCGCTTCGACGCCTTCGGTTCGCCCCTGGCCCTGTATGCGCGGCTGCGCGCGCGCCAGCCCGTGCCGTATGGCGCGCTGGTGATGCTGCCCGATGGCGGCGCCCTGCTGTCGCTGTCGCCGGAGCTGTTCGTGCGCCATGCCCAGGGCGAGCTGATGGCGCGCCCCATGAAAGGCACGGCGCCGGCCGCCCCTGCGGACCAAGTAGCAGAAAACGCGCGCCGCGCCGCCGCCCTGGCCCATGATCCGAAGAACCGCGCAGAAAACCTGATGATCGTCGACCTGCTGCGCAACGACATCGGCCGCATCGCCGCCACGGGTTCCGTCAAGGTGCCGGCCCTGTTCGAGGTGACGCGCTACAGCAGCGTGCTGCAAATGACCTCCACCGTGCAGGCGCGCTTGCGCGACGACGCCAGCCTGGCCGACATCTTCCAGGCCTTGTATCCATGCGGCTCGATCACGGGCGCGCCGAAGCGCCGCACCATGGAAATCATCACCGAACTGGAAGCGGCGCCACGCGGAATCTATACGGGCGCCATCGGCTGGTTCGATCCGCCGGCCGCCGGCGCTGCCCACGCGGTGGGCGACTTCTGCATGTCCGTGCCGATCCGGACCCTGGCCCTGCAAGCGGCTGGCCATGGCGGCATCCGGCGCGGCGAGATGGGCGTGGGCGCCGGCATCGTGCTCGACAGCGACCCGCAGGAGGAATTTGCGGAGTGCCAGCTCAAGGCCCGCTTCCTGACGGGGCTGAGCAACGACTTTGAACTGTTCGAAACCCTGCACGCCAGCCGTGCCGGTGGCTGCCGCCAGCAAGAGCGCCACCTGGCGCGCCTGGCCGCCTCCTGCGCCTACTTCGGTTTTGCCTGGAGTGACAGTGCCGCGCGTGCCGCGCTGCAGGCCGCCTGCGCGGCACGCCCCGACGATGCCCCCTTCCGCCTGCGCCTGGCACTGCGCCAGGATGGCCAGTTCACGACGCAAAGCGGCGCGCTCACCGCCTTGCCGGACACGGTCAACATCCTGCTGGCGCCCGACGCCACCGTGGCGGACGACCTGTTCCTGCGCCACAAGAGCAGCGTGCGCGCGCGCTATGACGCGGCCTGGCGCGCGGCCGAGGCGCAAGGCGGCTTCGACATGCTGTTCTTTAACGAACGGGGCGAACTGACGGAGGGCGGGCGCAGCAATGTCTTCGTCCGTCTGGACGGCCGCTGGCATACGCCGCCCCTGTCCTGCGGCCTGCTGCCCGGCGTGCAGCGCGCGGCCATGCTGGCCGATCCCGCCTGGAACGCGCAGGAAACCATCATCACGCGGGCCATGCTGGCGCGGGGGGAAGCGATTGTCGTATGCAACGCGCTGCGCGGGGCGTTGCCGGCACATATTATCGCCAGCGCCTGAAACCGTTCAGGGCAAGGCGCATTGCCGAAGGCAGTGCGAACGCACGACGAGGCACTGCAACGCCGCCATGGACTCCTGAAACAGTTCAGGGCAAGGCGCATTGCCGAAGGCAGTGCAACTGCACGACGAGGCATTGCAACGCCGCCATGGACTGTTTCAGCCGCTAGAGATCCACCTGCATTTCATAACCGCCGTAGATCATCCGCTTGCCATCGAACGGCAGCTTGGCCGTATCCATCATCTCGGCCAGGCGCGGATCTTTCATGACCTTGTCGTTGATTTCATCGCGCTTGGCGCGCGACGCATACACGATCCATGAAAACACCACCACTTCGCCATCCTGCAAGTCCACCGCCTGCGGGAACGAGGTCAGCTTGCCTGGCTTGACATCGTCGCCCACGCATTCGCGAAATTCCAGCGCGCCATACTCGCGCCAAACGGCGCCGCAACTGCGCGACATGGCCAGGTAGGCATCGAGCTTGGCTTTCGGTACGGGCACCACAAATCCATCGACATACGCCATGATGTTCTCCTTTGTTGTGACAAACGCGAACAACCAGCTTAGGACAATGATGGCAAGACGACAAGCGCAACATTAAAAAAAAGCAGGCGTTCAAGCCTGCTTGCGTCTCGGCAACTTACAGCGCCAGCGCTTTTTCCACCGCGCCGACGAGTTTCTTGTCGTCCGGCGTCACCTTGCTGGGGAAGCTTTCCACCACTTTACCGTGGCGGTCGATCAGGTATTTATGGAAATTCCAGGCTGGCGTCTTGCCCGTCTGCTTGATCAGGTCCACATACAGCGGATTCGGCGCGGGACCGGAGACGACGGACTTCGAAAACATGGGGAACTTCACGCCATAGGTGTTGTAGCAGAAATCGGCGATTTCCTTGCTGTTGCCTGGCTCCTGCTTGCCGAAATCGTTCGACGGGAAACCCAGCACCACCAGGCCCTTGCTGCCATACTTGGCGTACAGCGCCTCGAGCCCTTCATATTGATTAGTAAAACCACAATAACTGGCCGTATTGACCACCAGCACCACCTTGCCCGCATACTGGCACAGGTTTTGCGGCGCTTCATCCTGCAGGCGGTTGAAGGTTTGCTTGAGGATGGCGGGGCAGGCGGCCGGAGCAGCGGTAGATGTAGCGGCTTCGGCAGCATGGGCCGGCATGGCCAGGCTGGCACTGGCGGCAAGGGTGGTGAGCGCAAACAGCTGGGCAAGGGTCTTGGACATGAAGGGCACCATGGTTGAACGGAAAAAAACCATTCTATGTCAAACGCCGCGCGCGCGTATGAGACGGACAACAACAGCGATTGCTTGAGCGACATCAACGACAGTGCAGTACTTGCCCAGCGCACAGTTTTTTTACCTATGCTCGGCCTTCCTGTCCCTTTTCTTGCCCTGTGGAGTCGCCATGCCCTTCCCGCACCTGACCGTACTACCCTCCGCCCTGCTGGCTGCCAGCCTGCTCATCCTGGCGCCAGGCGGCGCGCACGCCGCCACGACGGCCAAAGCCGTCAAGCCCGCCGCGACCAGGGACGCCCCCGCCCTGCCCGGCTACCAGGCCGACCTGAGCCAGACCACCGTATCCGGCCTGTCCTCGGGCGGCTTCATGGCGGCGCAATTTGCCGTCGCCTACTCGGCCACGGTGGCCGGCGCAGGCATCATCGCGGGCGGCCCGTATTTCTGCTCGGGCCAACCGGGCCGCTTCCCCTACATTCCCTACCTGACGAATGCCCTGACCACCTGCATGAATCCGGGCAGCGCGCAGGTGGCGCCACCCGTGGCCAGCGAATTGCTGCGCGCGGCGAACGATTTTGCGCGCGCCCGTCTCATCGACGACACGGCCAACCTGAAACGCCAGCGCGTGTATCTGTTCAGCGGAACGAAAGACCAGACCGTGACGCGGCCGGTGGTGGAGCAGGTGGGAAAATTCTATGCGCTGGCGGGCACGCCGGCCGAGCAGATCCGCTTCGTCGACACGGTCGGGGCGGGCCATGCCATCATCACGGACAACAACCAGGACAAGGCTTGCGATGTAACGGCGTCGCCCTTCATCAATGACTGCGACTTCGTGCAGGCGCGCGACATCCTGCAGCACCTGTATCCGGACCTGCAGCCGTCGTCGACCACCCTGACGGGCAAGTTGATATCCTTCAATCAACGCAGCTTCATCCAGAGCGCGTACTCCAGCATGAACAATACGGGCTACGCCTACATCCCGAAAGCCTGCGACAGCGAGAGCTGCCGCGTGCACGTGGTGTTCCACGGCTGCCTGCAAACGACGCAGGCCATCGGCGACCGCTTCTATACCAGCACCGGCTACAACCAGGTGGCGGACGCCAACAAGATCATCGTGCTGTATCCGCAGGCCGAACCGAGCCCCGTCTACCCGTACAACCCGAAAGGCTGCTGGGATTTCTGGGGCTACACCAGCATCAATCCGATCGACCCGGATTTCTACCGCAAGAGCGGCACGCAGATGGAAGCGGTCAAGGGCATGCTCGACCGCCTCGCCGCGCGCCGCGGCTCGCGCTAGGCGACCTTAAATACCGCCCATGCAGATGTATTTAATGACTAAATAATCTTCGATACCGTAGGTCGACCCTTCACGGCCCAGGCCCGATTGCTTGACGCCGCCGAAGGGCGCGATCTCGTTCGAGATCAGGCCCGTGTTGACGCCGACCATGCCCGTTTCCAGGCCTTCGGCCACGCGCCAGATGCGGCCGATGTCGCGCGAATAGAAGTAGGCGGCCAGGCCGAATTCCGTGTTGTTGGCCAGGGCGATCACTTCATCGTCCGCCTTGAAGCGGAACAGGGGTGCCAGCGGGCCGAAGGTTTCCTCTGTCGCCACGCGCATGTCGTTCGTCACATCGGCGATGATGGTCGGCTCGAAGAAGCCGTTACCCAGCGCATGGCGCTTGCCGCCGGCCAGCAGGCGGCCACCCTTGCCCAGCGCGTCGGCCACGTGTTCTTCCACCTTGGCGACGGCCTTGGCGTCGATCAGCGGGCCTTGCGTGACGCCTGCCTCGATGCCATTGCCCACCTTCAGCTTGGCCACGGCGGCCACCAGCTTGTCGGCAAACGCGTCATACACGCTGTCCTGCACGTACAGGCGGTTGGCGCAGACGCAAGTCTGGCCCGCATTGCGGTATTTCGAGGCGATGGCGCCTTCCACGGCGGCGTCCAGGTCGGCGTCGTCGAAGACGATGAATGGCGCATTGCCACCCAGTTCCAGCGACAGTTTCTTGATCGTTGGCGCACACTGTTCCGCCAGCAGGCGGCCCACCTGGGTCGAGCCAGTGAACGTCAGCTTGCGCACGATGGGGTTCGACGTCATTTCGCCGCCGATGTCTTTCGGCGCGCCCGTGACGATGCTGAACACGCCCGCAGGCACGCCTGCGCGCTCGGCCAGCACGGCCAACGCCAGCGCGGAAAACGGCGTCGCTTCGGCCGGTTTCAGGACCATCGGGCAGCCGGCGGCCAGGGCCGGGCCGACTTTACGGGTGATCATGGCGGCGGGGAAGTTCCACGGCGTGATGGCGGCGCATACGCCGATCGGCTCCTTGGTGATGACCAGGCGGCGGTCAGGCCACGGCGATTGCAGGGTATCGCCCGCCACGCGCTTGCCTTCTTCCGCAAACCACTCGATGAACGAGGCACCGAACTGCACTTCGCCTTTCGCTTCCGGCAGGGGCTTGCCCTGCTCGGTGGTCATGATCAGCGCCAGGTCATCGGCGTTTTCCAGGATCAGGTCATGCCAGCGGCGCAGCACGGCCGCGCGCTCCTTGGCCGTCTTCTTGCGCCAGGCGGGCCAGGCGGCATTGGCCGCCTCGATGGCGCGGCGCGTCTCGGCTGCGCCCATCAGGGGCACCGTGCCGATATGCTCGCCCGTGGCGGGATTGCTCACATTAATCGTCTGGCCACCATCGGCATCCGCCCAGGCTCCATTCACGTAAGCCTGGTGACGCAACAAGGTAGGATCTTTCAACTGCAGCATATGGATCTCCGGTCTGGTTTGAATTATCGACGAGGGATACTATGCCACAGCGCGGCCGATTCCGCAGGCGATGCGCGGAACTACTCGACCTTGAAAGACGACAGTTTCGGGTCCGGCGCCGGGTATTCCAGCTTCATGCCCTGCAGGGTTTCCAGCAGCAGGGACGCCACCACCAGGTTGCGCTGCGTCTTGGAGTTCGATGGCACCACGTACCACGGCGCGTGATCGGCATCCGTCTCGCGGATCGCCGTTTCATAGGCGCGCTGGTAGCCATCCCACTTCTTGCGCTGGGCGATATCGTTGGGGTCGAACTTCCACTGGCGGTCGGGATCGTCGAGCCGCTCCTGCAGCCGTCCGCGCTGCTCGTCCTTCGAGATATGCAGGAAGATTTTCAGGATGACGGTGCCTGTTTCGCTCAGCATGCGCTCGAAATCGCGGATCTGCGCGTAGCGGCGCTGGCATTCGGCCTTGTCGATCATGTCCTGCACGCGCGTGATCAGCACATCCTCGTAATGGCTGCGGTTGAAGATGGCGATCTCGCCCTTGACGGGCACGTGCTGGTGCACGCGCCACAGGTAATCGTGCGCCAGTTCGATATCGGTAGGCCCCTTGAACGCCACGGCGCGGATGCCCATCGGATTGATGTTGCTGAAGATCGCCTTGACCGTGCCATCCTTGCCTGACGTATCCATGCCCTGCAAGACCAGCAGCACCTTCTTTTTGTGCTGCGCATACAGCATGCTCTGGCACTCGGCGATCTGCGCCGTCAGGGCCACGGTTTCCTCGCGGTCCAGGGCCTTGCACTGGGCTGCCGTCAGCTTCTTGTTCGCCGCCTTGGTGGCGGCGCCCAACAGGCGCTTGCCGGCGAAATCCTCGTTCAGCTCAAAATCCTTGCCGGCACGAAATTGTGTGCGCGCCTTCATGCCGCCACCGCCAGCTTGCGGTGCTCGATTTTTGTGCAATGGTCCATCACCACCTCCAGCCCCGCCGCCCGCGCCAGCTGCGCCGCCTGTTCGTTGACGACATCGAGCTGCAGCCACAGGCAGCCGGCCTTGACGGCAATGGCTTCCTCGGCGATGGGCAGGATGTCCGCCGATTTGCGGAAGCAATCGACGATGTCGATGCGCGCCGGCGCCACGGCTGCCGCAGCCTCCGTCAGGGTGGCATAGGCGCGTTGCCCCAGCACATCGCGCCCGGCGAGAGCCGGATTGACGGGCAATACGCGGTAGCCCTGCTGCTGCAGGTAGTCGGCCACTTCATGGCTGGCGCGTTCGGGCTTGTCGGACATGCCGACGATGGCGATGATGCGGCTGTTTTGCAGGATGCGGGCGATGTTGGGCATATTCGGATCGTAGTTAGGCGTGCGACATTGCCCGCCTAGCGTAGCAGATTCCCGTCCCGCCGGGAGCTAGCCAGAAGACTTAGCCTTACGCACGGCCGCCATCTTCGCCACGAAGGCTTGCGCGCGCGCCGTCACGGCCGCGTAATCTCCCGTGGCGCCCGGGCCACTCAGGCTGCTGCCGATACCCACGGCCACGGCGCCGCTGGCAAACCAGGCATGCAGGTTTTCCACCGTCACGCCGCCCGTGGGCATCAGCGGCGCTTGCGGCAGAGGGGCGCGCAGGGCCTTGATGTAGGCGGGACCGAACATCTCGGCGGGGAAGACCTTGACGATGTCGGCGCCGGCCTGCAGGGCCGTGACGATCTCCGTCGGCGTCATCGCCCCCGGCATGGACAGCACCTGGTAGCGCTGGCACAGCGTGATGGTCTCCACGTTCACGCCGGGCGAGATGATGAATTGGGCACCGGCCAGGATGGCGGCGCGTGCCGTCTCCGTATCGAGCACCGTGCCCGCGCCCAGCAGCACGTCATCACCATGGCGTTCGCGCAGGGTGCGCAGCACGCCCAGGGTATCGGGCGTGGTGAACGCCACTTCCAGCGCCGTGATGCCGCCGGCGATACATGCCTCGGCAATCTGCACGGCCGCCTGCGCCGAAGAGGCGCGCACGATGCCGACCATGCCCCGTTCGATAATGCCCTCGAAAACCGTGTGCTTCTGCATTTGCTCTCTCCTGTCAGGCCGGCAGGGCGCCAAAGCGCACTTCCGGCAAACCGCGCACGCCCACCTGGCGCGCATGAAACAATCCCCCGGCCAGCGGTTCGCTCTCCAGCTGGGCCGGGGTCAAGCTCTCCTGCGCCGTCGTGACGAACAATTCGTCGTAGTGCGGGCCGCCCAGGCTCACGCAGCTGGGTTGCGAGACGGGCAGGCTGATCTTGCGCTCGACGCTGCCGTCCGGCGCGAAGCGCAAGACCCTGCCGGCGCCCCACTGCGCGCTCCACAGGTAGTCATCCGCGTCGATGGTGGCGCCGTCGGCGGCGCCCGGCCCCGGATCGAGCACGGCAAACACGCGCACCCGGCTGGCGTCGCCCCCCAGGTAATCATCCCAGCGATAAATCGCCTTTTTCATCGAATCGCAGAAGTACATGGCCGTGCCGTCGACACTGAAGCAGATGCTGTTCGAGATGGCGATCTGCGGCAGTGGCAAGCGCTCCAGGGTCAAGTCCAGGTTGAGGCGATAGAAGCTGGCGATCGCATCGCGGCACGGGCGTTCATCGAGCGTGCCGAAGACAAAGCGTCCCTGGCGGTCGCAGCGGCCATCGTTCAGGCGCGTCATGGGCAAGTCCCCCTCCACCGTGTGCAAGCGCGTGACGGCCCCGCTGCGCGCGTCAAACCAGGCCAGTCCCGAAGCCAGTCCCAGCAACAGCACATCGTCGCTATCCGTCAGCGCGAAGCAGGCCAGGCGCTCGGGCATGGCCCAGCTCTGGCGCTCACCCGTGTCCAGCACCAGCGCATGCAGCTGGCAGCCTTCGATATTCGTCCAGAAAACGCGGCCGCTGCGTTCGCACCAGCGCACGCCCTCGCCCAGGAAGTGCTGCGCATCGACCAGTAGTTGGGCCTGTGTCCCCATCATTTTTCCTTGTTTTTCAGTGTGATTCGCGCGGAACCGCCGAGCCGCGGCAGCCGACGAGAAAGTCCAGGTCCGCGCCTTCGTCGGCCTGCGTCACGTGCTTGATATACATCGACTGGTAGCCGCCCTTCATGGCCGGCGGCGGCGCGCTCCACTCGGCGCGCCGCCGCGCCAGTTCGGCCTCGTCGACGTCCAGGTGCAAGCGGCGCCCCGCCACATCCAGTTCAATCATGTCGCCATCGCGCACCAATGCCAGCGGCCCGCCCACGGCCGCTTCCGGCGCCACGTGCAGCACCACCGTGCCGTAGGCCGTGCCGCTCATGCGCGCGTCCGAGATGCGCACCATGTCGCGCACGCCCTGCTCCAGCAGTTTTTTCGGCAGTCCCATATTGCCCACTTCCGCCATGCCCGGATAGCCCTGCGGGCCGCAATTTTGCAGCACCATCACGCAGCTGGCGTCGATATCGAGCGCGGGATCGTCGACGCGCTTTTTATAATGCTCGATACTGTTGAAGACGACGGCGCGGCCACGGTGCTGCATCAGTTCCGGCGAAGCGGCCGACGGCTTGATGACGGCGCCGCGCGGGGCCAGGTTGCCATGCAGGACGGCGATGCCGCCTTCGTCCTTGAAGGGCTGCGCCAGCGGCGTGATCACCTCGGGATTGAAATTTTCCGCTTCGGCCACGTTGACGGCCATGCTGGCGCCCGTGACGGTGAGCGCCTCACCATGCAATTTGCCCAGCAGGTCACGGATGATCACGGGCAGGCCGCCCGCATAGTAAAAATCTTCCATCAGGTACTGGCCCGACGGCATCAGGTTCAGCAGGCAGGGAATGTCGCGGCCCAGGCGGTCCCAGTCACCCAGGCGCATGTCCACGCCGATGCGCCCGGCGATGGCCAGCAGGTGGATCACGGCATTGGTCGAGCCGCCGATGGCGCCGTTGACCATGATGGCGTTTTCAAACGCTTCGCGCGTGAGGATCTGCGACAGTTTCAGGTCTTCATGCACCATGTCGACGATGCGCCGACCCGTCAGCTGGGCCTGCAGCTTGCGGCGCGCATCGACGGCGGGAATGGCCGCGTTGCCGGGCAGGGTCACGCCCAGCGCTTCGACCATGCTGGCCATGGTGGAAGCCGTGCCCATCGTCATGCAGTGACCGGCGGAGCGCGACATGCACGATTCGGCCTGCTTGAATTCGTTTGAGCTCATGCGCCCTGCCCGCACGTCTTCGGAAAACTTCCATACGTCCGTGCCCGAACCGATCGGTTTGCCGCGGTAATTCCCGTTCAACATGGGACCGCCCGACAGCACGATGGTCGGCAAGTCCACGCTGGCCGCGCCCATCAGCAGGGCCGGGGTGGTCTTGTCGCAGCCCGTCAGCAGCACCACCCCGTCGATCGGGTTGGCGCGGATCGATTCTTCCACGTCCATGCTGGCCAGGTTACGGAACAGCATGGCCGTCGGGCGCAGATTCGTCTCGCCCAGCGACATGACGGGAAATTCGACGGGAAAGCCGCCCGCTTCGAGCACGCCGCGCTTGACCATCTCGGCCAGGTCGCGGAAATGGCCATTGCAGGGCGTCAGCTCGGACCAGGTATTGCAGATGCCGATGACGGGACGGCCATCGAAGGCGTCGCTGGGGTAGCCCTGGTTCTTCATCCAGCTGCGGTGAATAAAACTGTCCTTGTCGTCGCCGCCAAACCACGCTTGCGAACGCAAGGGACGCTTGTTCTTGTTGCTGCTCATACTGTCTCCTGCGGGGAAATCAAGCCGCGCGCGGCGGCGATCAGCAGCGCACCGTGACCGGCCAGATAGTCTTGCTGCTGGTCGTCGACGATGATGCGCTTGCCATAAAAAAATCCGTGTTCTTCGATCAGCAGCCCGAGCGCCTGGCGCAGCATGGGTTTACCAGTAATGACGAGCGGCGTATCGGGCCGCATCTGGATGGCGGTGCTGTTGCGCAGCGCCAGCAGGTCGCCGCTGAGGACGGCGCCCATCAGGAAATTGGCCCGCTCATTGCATTCGACAGCGCTGAACTGGCCCAGGGTGCGCACGCTGAAGCAGGCGCGCGCCAGCCCCGTTTTTTGCGCCGCGGCCGCGCCGGCCAGCAGCATTTTCGGCACCAGGGTCTGCGCAAATCCGCCGTCGACCGATTGCTTGATCAGGGTGTGCTGCGTGATCGCCTGCAGCAGCTCGCCCGCGATGGTGGTGCTGCAGCCGAGGATGCGGCGCTGCTCGTCCACGCTGATCAGTTTGGTATGCGAGCCGGGCATGATCAGGGTCGCCGCGCCCCGCAACTGCAGGCGCTCGAGCAGCGCGACGACTTCCGTCTCTTCGCCGCGCATCATATCCATCGCTTCGACGTTATGCAGGCCGACGGCGCCATGCTGGTTGCGCACGCCGGGAATCAGCCACAGGGGCTGCGCCAGCACGTCGGGCAAGTCCACCGCCTGCATGCCTTGCGCCAGCTGGGCCAGGCCGGCAGGCGCCGGCAAATGCGGTACCTCCCGCACGCCCATGGGCGAAGTGATCATGCCAGACGCCAGCGCCAGGTCCACCTCGGATGGCGCGATGCCGGCACTGGCCAGCACGCTGGCGATGGTGTCGCGCAGCGCCTGTTTCAGCGCGCCGTTATGGCCATCGATGGCGGTATTGCGCACGCCCGTTTCCAGCTGCGCCTGGGCGACGACGGCGCCCGCGCGCCACAGCAAGGTACGCGTATTGGTAGTGCCGGCATCGATGGTGAGTATGTTCATGGGCAGGTTCGCAGCGTCGGTCAGGACAAAAATAAATGAGGGAAAAACTACCCCATGGTAGAACTGCCCCGCATATCTGACCAATCACTTATTTGACATCATTGATACCGGTTCGGATATGTCAAACGCATCGATATCCTGCACGCCCAAACGGTAGGCAAGGTTGAAGCGCCTCGCCTCTCCCGGCTGCAGTTGCACGCCCTGCGCCAGCAGGGAAAAACAGCGCGCGTCGGAATACAGATGGCAGCTGTCCTGGGTGCTGGAAAAACGCAAGACCCGGCCCGACGCGGGGTCGGCAACCCGCGCCGCCTCGCGCATCTGGCCGCTGCCCGTCCAGTAAAAGTCATGCCGGAATCCCGGCGATTGCGCCAGCGCGGGCCAGGCCAGGCGCGAAGCGAGCGGCGCCGCGTGACGGAAGTCGAATGCGCTGCCCGCCACATCGAGCGGAGCGTCGCCCGCGCAGCCGCCGGGCCGGTAGCGGTCGGCGGCCAGGCGCAGTACATGGTCGCCCACGCCGGCACGGCCGCCCTGCAGATTGAACAGGGGCGCGGCAAGAGAGAAACGGGAAGCCGCCTCGGCCGTGGCGGCGCAATCGAGGTGCAGGCTGCCATCGTCGTCAAGCCGGTAGGCCAGGCGCACTGACAGACCATGTTGCGCCAGGTGCAGCCGCAAGTGGCCGTCGTTTGGCGCTGCGCCCTGCCAGCCCATGGACGCACGCGCCGCCGGGGGCACCGCGCCCAGCACATCGGCCAGACGGCCATAGCGGTCGGGCGCCCACCAGGCCCGCACGCTGGCATCGTGCGCGTCGATGGCCACGCACATGCCGCGCGCATTGCGCAGCAGATGCATCATGGCGCCGGCCCGGGCGCTGGCGGCGGCCGGCTGCGCTGCTGGAATTCGCGCGGCGTGCAACCGAGTTCGCGCTTGAAGACGGCATGCATGTACTGCACCGTGGTAAAGCCGCAACGCACGGCCACCTCGGCCACCTGCCCCGGCCCGCGCGCCAGCAGGGTCTTGGCCGCATCGAGCTTGAAATGCAGGATTTCATCGTGCACGCTGCGCCCCAGCTCGTGGCGGAAGTGCGCTTCGAGCGAGGAGCGCGAGACCCCCACGTAATCGGCCACCTGCTCCGTCTTGATGCCCTGGCAGGCGTACTGGCGGATGAAGTGGCGCGCCTGCATCACCTGCGGATGCTGGAAGGGCTGGTGGCGCGTGGAAGCGAGCACGTTCAGGCCGGCCGGCGGCACGAGGATGCGCGTGCCGGACAGGCGCGCGCCATTCAACATCTGGTGCAGCAAATGCGCCGCCGTGCGGCCCATTTCCTCCGTGCCCTGGATCACGGAACTCAATGGAATGCGCGTGAGCATGCGCGCCAGCGGGTCGTTGTCGATGCCGATCAGGGCCACTTGCTCCGGCACGGCGATCCCGGCATGCATGCATGCCTGCAGCAGCTGGCGCGCGCGCGCGTCGCTGACGGCGATGATGCCGACAGGTTTTTCCAGGCTGTTGAGCCAGGCGATCTGCTGCTCCACCGCTTCGTCCCACGAGGGCGCGCTGGTGGCGACGCCCCGGTACACGTCGGCGCGCATATGGTCGCGCTCCATCAAGGCGCAAAATGCCGTTTCGCGCTCCTGCGCCCAGCGGTTGACATCGGCCTCGGGCAGACTGAAACAGGCAAAGCGGCTCAATCCCGCTTCCACCAGGTGTTCATAGGCCAGCTTGACGATCTTGAAATTGTCGGTCGCCACATAGGGAATATTGGCCGGATAGCCCTCCTCCTTTGCGTACGAGCCGCCGACGGCCACCACGGGCAGGCGGCTGTGCGCCAGCGCCGCGCAGACGGCGGGATCGTCGAAATCGGCGATGATGCCATCGCCCTGCCAGCGTTCGATGCCCGGCAGGCGGCAGCGGAAGTCCTCTTCCAGGAACAGGTCCCAGGACACGCGCGTGGTGTTCAGGTAGGCGGCGATGCCGGCGATGATGTCGCGGTCATAGATCTTGTTGCCATTGAAAAGCAGCGCGATCCGGTGCGCGGTCGGCAGTTTCATGCAGGTGTCTCCTCCATGTGGCGGCCAAAGAAGTATCTCTGGCCGCACGACGTAGTCAGGCCTTTCGGGGCCTCGAAAAACCGTAGCGAGCGGTCCAATATCGTCTTGAGTAGCGCAAGCGTACAAAGGTACGCTGAGCAACGCAGAGGCGATAGTGGTGCGCGCAGTAGGTTTGTCGAGGGTCCACGCTATCTGCGTCCGGCCCGGGTGCTGACATCGACCCACACGGCGAGGGTGAGGATACTGCCTTTTACGATCATCTGCCAGTAGGTGTCCACGTCCAGCATGGACATGCCGTTATCCAGGCTGGCCATCACCAGCGCGCCGATCAGGGCGCCGTACACGGTGCCCGAGCCGCCGCGCATCGAGGTGCCGCCGATGAAGCAGGCGGCAATCGCATCGAGTTCGCTGAAGGTGCCGGCCGAGGGCGAACCGGCCGCCAGGCGGCCCGTGTTGATCAGGCCCGCCAGCGCGCACATCAGGCCCATGATGCCGAAGATCCACAGCTTGACGGCTTTCACGTTGATGCCGGACAGGCGCGTCGCTTCCATATTGCTGCCGACAGCGTAGATGCGCCGGCCAAACACGGTCTGGCTGGTGATGTAGCTGAACAGTCCCAGCAAGGCCAGCAGCAACAGCACGGGCAGCGGGATGCCTTCATAGCCGTTCAGGGTTTGCACGAAGGCATACAGCACGGCGCCGATGACGGCCAGGCGCAAGCCGTCGGCCCAAGGCGCCGTCTGCGGCAAGCCATGCTGTGCGCGGCTGGCACGCGCGCGCCACGTCAGGAAGGCGGCCAGCAGGAACAGGCCGATGCCCAGCACGATGCCGGGCACGGCGGGCAGATAGCCCTGCCCCAGGTAGACCATCGGCTCGGAGACGGGCGCGATCGTGATGCCGCCCGTGATGCCCAGCAGGATGCCGCGATACGCCAGCATGCCGCCCAGTCCCACGATGAAGGAGGGGATGCCCCGGTAGGCCGTCAGGTAGCCGTTGAGCAAGCCGATCACCAGGCCGCAGCCGAGTACGGCCGCCAGGTTCAGGGCCAGCGGCCAGTGCTGCGTCACGTCCAGCACGGCGGCGATGCCGCCGAGCAGCCCCAGCAGGGAGCCGATCGACAGGTCGATCTCGCCGGCGATAATCACCAGCACCATGCCGCAGGCGAGGATGCCGGTGACGGACATCTGGCGCAGCAGGTTCGACAGGTTGCGCGGCGTGAGGAAACTGCCCTCCGTCTTCCACGAAAAGAAGGCCCAGATCAGCGCCACGGCGATCAGCAGGGCCAGCATCTTGTATTGGGTGAACAGCTGTTTGATACTGTGCGGTTTCATGCTGCGGGTTCCTTGTTTGCGGTGCTGGCGGCGGGTGCCGGACGCTGGTCCAGCGCCGCCGCCAGCACGGTTTCCTGGCTCAGGTCATCGTTGATAAAGTCGCCGCGCAGGCGGCCTTCGCCCATCACCAGCACGCGGTCGGACACGCCCAGCACTTCGGCCAGTTCCGACGAGACCATGATGATGGCCACGCCCCGGTCGGCCAGCGCCAGCATCAATTTGTAGATTTCATATTTGGCGCCCACGTCCACGCCGCGCGTGGGTTCGTCGAGGATCAGCACGCGCGGGCGCGTCAGCAGCATCTTGGCCAGCACGGCCTTTTGCTGGTTGCCGCCCGACAGGCTCGTAATGGGCAGCGAAGGGCTGGCCGCCTTCAGTTCCAGCTGGGCGATCTCGCCGCGCACGGCCGTCAATTCCGCTTCGCCATCGATGCGCGTGGCGCGCGCGAATTCTTCCAGCACGGCCAGGGTGATGTTCTGCCCCACGTCGAGGTCGGGCACGATACCGTGGTGCTTGCGATCTTCCGGCACCATGGCCAGGCCCATGGCGATGGCCTTTTGCGGCGAGCGGGTATCGATTCTCCGGCCATCGAGCCACACTTCGGCCTGGCACGGCCCCTGGTATGCGCCGAACAGGGCCGAGACGAGCTCCGTGCGCCCCGCCCCCACCAGGCCGGCGATGCCGAGGATCTCGCCCTTGCGCAGGGTGAATGACACATCGTCGACCCGCTTGCGCTGCGGGTTGTCGGCATCGATGCAGGTCACGTGGCGCGCCTCGAACAGCACCTCGCCAATGGCCGGCGGCTGCGCGCGCTGCGGATACAGCTGGCTCATTTCGCGGCCCACCATCTGCGCGATGATGCGTTCGACACTCATCTGCGCCATCGGCGTGGTGGCGATGTGCTTGCCGTCGCGGATGACGACGATGGTGTCGCAGATGGCCGCCACTTCATCGAGCTTGTGCGAAATATAGATGCAGGTGACGCCCTTGGCCTTCAATGCGCGCAGGATATCGAGCAGCACGGCGATTTCCGACGCCGTCAGCGACGACGACGGCTCGTCGAGGATCAGCAGGCGCGCATTCTTGTTGAGCGCCTTGGCGATTTCCACCAGTTGCTGGTGGCCGCCGCCGTAATTCATCACGGGCTGCGCCACGTTCAGTTCGGGAATTTTCAGTTCGCGCAGCAGCTCGTCGGCGCGCTTGTACATGGCCGCATAATGCATGCGCCCGCCGGGCAGGGTGAGCTCGCGGCCCATGAAGATATTTTCGGCCACGGACAGCTGCGGCACCAGCATCAGTTCCTGGTGGATGATGATGATGCCCGCGTCTTCCGTGTCGCGGATCGATTGCGCGCGCAGGGGCTGGCCATCCCACAGGATGTCGCCCTCCCAGGTGCCGTGCGGGTACACGCCGGACAGCACCTTCATCAGGGTCGACTTGCCGGCGCCATTCTCGCCGCACAAGCCGATGCACTCGCCGGCCCGCACCTGCAGGTCGATGCCGTCAAGCGCGCGGACACCGCCAAACTGTTTGACGATGCCTTTCATTTCAAGCAGATAGTCGGACATTCTTGCTCTCGTTGCTGATACGGGGAAAAATGTCGGATTACGCTACGCTGATCCGACCTACCGGTAAAAAAGGGTAGGTCGGGTTAGCGCATGGCGCGTAACCCGACATGACACAGGCGATCAATTACCGAGTTGCGCCTTGGTATAGAACCCATCGTCGACGAGAATGTTCACGTTCGCCTTGGTCAGCGGCGTAGGCTTCAGCAGCACCGTGCTGACCTTTTTCAGGCCGTTGTCATAGCTGGAGTTGTAGGCCGGCTTTTCATTGCGCGCCAGTTGCACGGCCAGTTTGGCCGCTTCCGAAGCGATGGTTTTCAGGGGTTTGTAGACGGTCATCGATTGCGTGCCGGCGATGACGCGTTTCACCGCCGCCAGATCGGCGTCCTGGCCCGAGACCGGCACCTTGCCGGCCAGCTTTTGCGCGGCCAGGGCCTGGATGGCGCCGCCGGCCGTGCCGTCGTTCGAGGCGACGATGGCGTCGATCTTGTTGCCGTTGGCCGTCAGCGCGTTTTCCACGATGGACAGCGCTTCGGTGGCGCTCCAGTCCTTCACCCACTGCTGGCCGACGATCTTGATGTCACCCTTGTCGATGAACGGTTTGAGCACCTTCATCTGGCCTTCGCGCAGCATCTTGGCGTTGTTGTCGGTCGGCGAGCCGCCCAGCAGGTAGTAATTGCCCTTCGGCTGCAGCTTGGTCACGCCCTCGGCCTGCATTTCGCCCACTTTCTCGTTGTCGAACGAGATATACGCGTCGATATCGGCATTCAGGATCAGGCGGTCATACGACAGCACCTTGATGCCGGCCTTTTTCGCTTCCTTGACGGTGTTGTTGAGCACTGTCGCGTTGAACGGCACGATCACCAGCACGTCGACGCCGCGCGAGATCAGGTTTTCGATCTGCGAAATCTGGCGCTGCTCGCTGGCGTCGGCCGACTGCACGAAGACCTTGGCGCCCTGCTTTTCGGCGGCGGCGATAAAGAAATCGCGGTCGCGCGTCCAGCGTTCCACGCGCAAATCGTCGATGGAAAAGCCGATCTTCGGGTTTTTCGCATCGGCCAGAGCGGCGCTGCTGCTCAATGCCAGCATGGCGGTCATGATGGCTGCACTGATGATCTTGTTCATTGTGTGTCTCCTTGTGGATTTTATTAACAACGTTTTTTCACTACGGGGTACTGCTGAAAAATTTTATGTCTGTGGTGGTGTCGGGTTACGCGCGGAGCGCTAACCCGACCTACCCCGACCTGCCTGCTAATGGTTGTGGCGCGGCAGGGTCTGGCCCACGGCGCGGTATTTCAGCGCCAGCTCCATGCAGGCGCCCGTTTCCAGCTGGCCCACGCTGGCGCGGTAGATTTCCTGCCACGGCGTGGCGCTGTCGTTGACAGGCGGCGGCAGCGCCGTGGCGCGGCGCGCCAGTTCGTCAGCATCGACCAGCATGTCGCACCGGCCCGCGCTCAAGTCCACGCGGATGATGTCGCCCGTGCGCAGCAGCGCCAGGCCGCCACCCACGGCGCTTTCCGGCGACGCGTTCAGGATCGACGGGCTGTCCGAAGTGCCCGACTGGCGCCCGTCGCCCAGGGTCGGCAGATTCAAAATACCGGCCTTGAGGAGCGCATCGGGCGGCTGCATGTTGACCACTTCGGCCGAACCGGGCCAGCCCACGGGACCTGCGCCGCGCATGACCAGCATGCAGCTGTCGTCGATATTGAGCGCCGGGTCATTGATGCGCGCGTGGTAATCGGCAGAACCGTCAAAGACGATGGCGCGCGCTTCGAATACGCCTTCGCTGCCGGGACGCGACAGGTAGCGCTCGCGGAAAGCGGGCGAGATCACGCTGGTCTTCATGATGGCAAAATCGAACAAGTTGCCCTGCAAGGCCATGAAACCGGCCTTTTCCTTCAATGGCGCCGCAAACGGGCGGATCATCTCGCGGTCAGCGCTTTCACGGCCCGCCAGGTTTAGCGCCATGCTCTGGCCCGTGACCGTCAAGCGCTCGGTGTGCAGCAAGCCCGCCTGCTGCAGCTCCCACATCACAGCCGGCACGCCGCCGGCGCGGTGGAAGCGCTCGCCCAGATACTTCCCGGCCGGCTGCATGTTCAACAGCAGCGGCACGTCATAGCCGTGCGCCATCCAGTCGCTCGAATGCAATGCCACGCCTGCATGGCGCGCCATGGCCATCAGGTGCGGCTGGGCGTTGGTGGAGCCGCCGATGGCCGCGTTGACGATAATGGCGTCCAAAAACGCCTCGCGCGTGAGGATGCTCGACGGGCGCACGTCGTCATGCGCCATGCCGACGATGCGGCGCCCCGTTTCATAGGCGATCTGGCCCCGCTCGCGGTACGGCGCGGGGATGGCCGAGCAGCCCGTCAGGGACATGCCCAGCGCCTCGGCCAGCGCATTCATGGTCGATGCCGTGCCCATGGTGTTGCAGTGGCCGGCCGACGGCGCCGAGGCGGCTGCGATCTGCAGGAATTTTTCGTTGTCGATCAAGCCGGCGGACAGCTGGCGGCGGCCTTTCCAGATGGCGGCGCCGGAACCCACCAATTCACCGTCCATCCAGCCGTCGAGCATGGGGCCACCCGACAGCACGATGGCGGGAATGTCCACCGTGGCGGCGGCCATCAATTGCGCCGGCGTCGTCTTGTCGCAGCCCGTCGTCAGCACCACGGCGTCGATCGGGTAGCCATGCAGGATTTCCACCAGGCCCAGATATGCCAGGTTGCGGTCCAGCGCGGCCGTGGGACGGCGGCAGTTTTCAAAGATCGGATGCAGCGGGAATTCCATCGGGATGCCGCCCGCGTCGCGGATGCCGTCGCGCACGCGCTGGGCCAGTTCCAGGTGGATGCGGTTGCAGGGACTGATGTCGCTGCCGCTTTGCGCAATACCGATGATGGGCCGGCCCGAACGCAGCTCCTCTGCCGTGATGCCGTAGTTCATGAAGCGCTCCAGGTACAGCGCCGTCATGTCGATATGCTCGGGATTGTCGAACCAGTCCTGCGAGCGGAAGCGCCGCGCCTGGGGTTGGGCGGGAATGCTCATGCGCCGTACCAGCCTGCGTCGACGTAGTATTCGCGTCCGGCGCACTTGGCCGCGTTGTCCGACGCGAGGAACAGCGCCAGCGCCGCCACGTCTTCCGGCTCCACGCGAAGTTGCAGGCATTGTCCCTGCAGGATCACGGCTTCCGCCTCCGGCGTATGCCACAGCCGCTCTTGGCGCGGCGTGCGCACGGCGCCGGGAATGATGCAATTGACGCGGATGCCGTCGACACCCAGGTCGCGCGCCAGGCCGCGCGTCAAGCCCTCGATGCCGGCTTTCGCCGTCATGTAGATCGACAGCCTCGCTTGCGCCAGGTGCCAGGAAATCGAACCCAGGTTGAGGATTACGCCGCCCCCCTTGGCGCGCATGGCCGGCGCCACTGCCTGGGCG
Organism: Janthinobacterium sp. BJB446; assembly: GCF_002735655.1. Lineage (NCBI taxonomy): Bacteria > Pseudomonadati > Pseudomonadota > Betaproteobacteria > Burkholderiales > Oxalobacteraceae > Janthinobacterium > Janthinobacterium sp. BJB446. The sequence continues at coordinate 256,067 of NZ_PDZK01000004.1, forward strand.
CAGAAATACTGGTGGCGCAGGTTGACGGCGATGCGCTCATCCCAGTAGGCGGGTGTGACGTCCTGTAACTGGTGGCGGTCGTCATTGGCCGCGTTGTTGATGAGGATATCCGTGGCGCCCGCGCTGTGCTCAATCTCGGCGAAGGTGGCGGCCAGGGCGCCCAGGTCCGTCAGGTCGCAATAACGGAACACGGGCGGCTGCGGCAGGTCGGCCAGCTTTTCCTGCAGCGCCAGCGACGCCTCGCGGGCGATATCGAGAAAGGTGACGTGGGCGCCCTGGCGCGCGAACGCTTCGACGATGGCCACGCCGATGCCGGTGCCGCCGCCCGTGATGACGACGCGCTGACCTGCCAGGCTGGGATAGATTGCATGTTGCATGGTGTCTCTCGTTATAGGAATTGGGAAATCAGATCAGGCCGCGCTGCGCCAGGCTCCGGTACAGCGCGCGCACGCCGAACGTCCAGGGAGTAATCGCATCGCAGCGCTGCACTTCGTTGACCAGCGCGCCCAGCGCGGCGCTGGCGATGGTGACGCGGTCGCCCAGGTGGTGCGTAAAGCCGCCGCCTTGCGCGCCGCGGTCCTTCACGGGCGAGAACATGGTCCCCAGGAACAGCATGAAACCGTCCGGGTACTGGTGGTACTGGCCTGCCGTCTGGCGCACCAGGTCCAGCGGGTCGCGGCTGATCTCGCGCATGAAGCTGGCGCCTTCGAGCACAAAGCCGTCGTCCGCGCCCTCGATCAGCAGCGACACTTCCGCCTGGCGTACGGTGTCGAGCGTGAAGTGTTCGTCGAACAGGCGGATGAAGGTGCCGATGGCGCAGGAACCGTTGTTGTCCTTGGCCTTACCCAGCAAGAGGGCGCTGCGCCCTTCGATGTCGCGCAGGTTGACGTCGTTGCCCAAGGTCGCCCCCAGCACCTCGCCGCGGCTGTTGACGGCCAGGACGATCTCCGGCTCCGGGTTGTTCCAGGCGGACGATGGCAGCAAGCCCACCTGCGCGCCGCAGCCCACCGACGACATCGGCTGCGCCTTGGTAAACACTTCCGCATCGGGGCCGATGCCCACTTCCATGTATTGCGACCAGGCGCCGCGCTGCTGCAACTGCTGTTTCAGGCGCTGCGCCGCGTCCGAGCCGGGCTTAAATGCCGACAAGTCGCCGCCCAGGGTCATTTGCAGTGCAGCGCGCAAGCTCGCCGCGCGCGCCGCGTCGCCGCCCGCCTGTTCCTCGATCACCCGTTCGAGCAGGCTGACGGCGAAGGTCACGCCGCAGGCCTTGACGGCCTGCAGGTCGCACGGCGCCAGCAGCAGCTCGCCTGCCGGTGCGGCCAGCGCCTGCTCCAGCAGGGCCTGCACGGAGCCAAGCGCGATTCCGGGTGCATGGCGGGCGATATCGAGCGCATCGCTGCGCTCGAACAGCTCGGCCACCGTCGCCACCGTCTGCGTGATGTCGACCACCTCGCCGCCACGCACGGCGACGACGCAGGGGCCGTCACGCCAGATGCGGCCGATGAGGAGAGCCTGCGCCAGGTCGGCGGGCAACAGGGAGGCGGGAGAAATCGGCTGCATGGCAAGCTTTCAAAAGGTCGTGACGGGATGGCTGGTCTTCAAGTTCGGACCGATTCTGCGCGCCGCCCTGTATCGCCGCAATTACGAAAATCACCAAATTGAATGATGATTATTGGTATTGCAGTGCACCAAAAAAAGCCGCCGACCGGCCCCCGTTTCCGCCCTGCCAGCAGGCGGGAAGGCGCGCAATGGCGCATTGCATCAATTGGCTTATCGATACCGTTTTGGATATCGCCAATGCGAAAAAAGTGATTGGTGAGGGATGGATGGACAAACTAGTATCAGCCGTGGCCTGCAATCGGCCATCCGCACGGAGCCCGCCCACTGGACGACGGCCCTGGCACATTCAACTATCGAAGACGGTGGAGACCTGAAATGAAAACAACAATGAAAATGCTGACCGCGAGCCTGGCGCTGGCCATCTCCGGCATGGCGGTAATGCCCGTGGCAAGCGCCGCCGACAAGGGCGCGATCGGCATCTCGATGCCAACCAAATCGTCCATGCGCTGGATCGCCGATGGCGACAACATGGTCAAGGTGTTCAAGGAGCGCGGCTACAAGACGGACTTGCAGTTTGCCGACGACGATATCCCGAACCAGCTGGCGCAGGTGGAAAACATGATCACCAAGGGCGCCAAGGTGCTGGTGATCGCCGCCATCGACGGCACCACCCTGTCGAACGTGCTGCAAAAGGCGGCCGACAAGGGCATCAAGGTCATCTCGTATGACCGTTTGATCCGCGGCACGAAAAACATCGATTACTACGCCACCTTCGACAACTTCCAGGTCGGCGTGCTGCAAGCGGGCTATATCGAATCGGCGCTGAAACTCAAGGAAGGCAAGGGCCCGTTCAACATTGAACTGTTCGGCGGCTCGGCCGACGACAACAACGCGCACTTCTTCTACAACGGCGCGCTGTCGGTGCTGAAACCGTACATCGACAGCGGCAAGCTGGTGGTGCGCTCGAAGCAGATGGGCATGGAAAAGGTCGCCACCCTGCGCTGGGATGGCGCCGTGGCGCAGGCGCGCATGGACAACCTGCTCAGCGCCTACTACGGCAATGCGCGCGTCGACGCGGTGCTGTCGCCGTATGACGGCTTGAGCATCGGCATCCTGTCCTCGCTCAAGGGCGTCGGCTATGGCACGCCGAAACAGCCCTTCCCCGTCGTGACGGGCCAGGATGCGGAAATCCCGTCGGTGAAATCCATCATCCGCGGCGAACAGGCATCGACCGTGTTCAAGGACACGCGCGAACTGGCCAAGGTGACGGCGAACATGGTTGACGCGATGATGAGCGGCAAGACGCCGACCGTCAACGATACCAAGACCTATAACAACGGCGTGAAAGTCGTGCCGTCCTATCTGCTCAAACCCGTCACCGTCGACAAGGCGAACTGGAAGCAAGTGCTCGTCACCGGCAGCGGCTACTACACGGAAGCGCAAGTGAAATAAGCATCCAAGGTACTGAAGGCCCGGCGCTGCCGGGCCTTTCGCTTCATGCACGATCAAGAACAAGACTGCCGCACGACCGATGCCGACCAGCGCGGCCGTGCCAGAGAGGTTATATGACGAACACTATCCTGGAAATGCGCGGGATACGCAAAACATTCCCGGGCGTCGTTGCGCTCGACAATGTCAACCTGCGGGTACGCAGCGGCGAGATCCACGCCATCGTCGGCGAAAACGGCGCCGGCAAATCCACACTGATGAAAGTGCTGAGCGGCGTCTACGGCCATGGCAGCTATACGGGCGACATCGATTACCTGGGCCAGACGCGGCACTTCCGCGGCATCAAGGACAGCGAAGAAATCGGCATCATCATCATCCACCAGGAACTGGCGCTGGTGCCCCAGTTGTCGATCGCCGAGAATATCTTCCTCGGCAACGAGCCGGCCCACATGGGCGTCATCGACTGGGAATACGCGCAAGCGAAGACGCGCGAACTGCTGCACAAAGTCGGTCTGAAAGAGTCCCCGGACACCCTGATCACGAACCTGGGCGTGGGCAAGCAGCAGCTGATCGAAATCGCCAAGGCGCTGTGCAAGGACGTCAAGCTGCTGATCCTCGACGAGCCGACGGCCAGCCTGAACGAAAGCGACAGCGCGGCCCTGCTCGACCTGCTGCTGGGCCTGAAAGCCCAGGGCATCGCCTCGATCCTGATCTCGCACAAGCTCAATGAAATTTCACGGGTCGCCGATGCCATCACGGTGCTGCGCGACGGGAACACGGTCGACAGTTTCGACTGCCGCATCGACGCCGTCAGCGAAGACCGCATCATCGAAAAAATGGTCGGGCGCGAGATGGCCGACCGCTATCCGCCGCGCACGCCCACCATCGGCGAGACCATTTTCGAAGTGCGCGACTGGCGCGTGTTCCATCCCGAGCATGCCGACCGCCCCGTCATCAAGGGCATCAACATGCATGCCAAAAAGGGCGAGATCATCGGCATCGCCGGCTTGATGGGCTCCGGGCGCACGGAACTGGCGATGAGCATTTTCGGCCGCGCCTACGGCCAGCGCATCAGCGGCACGGTGCTCAAGAATGGCCAGGAAATCGACGTCAGCACCATCGGCAAGGCGATCGCCCACGGCCTCGCGTATGTCACGGAAGACCGCAAGGGCCTGGGCCTGATCCTCGAGGAAGACATCCAGAAGAACACCAGCCTGGCCAACCTGGACGCGATTTCAAAGCACATGGTGATCGACGAGCAGCGTGAATTCGGCGTGGCCGAGGAGTTCCGCCGCAAGCTCAAGACCCGTTGCTCGAGCGTGGCGCAGAAGGTGGTCAACCTGTCCGGCGGCAACCAGCAGAAAGTGGTGCTGGCGAAATGGCTGTTTTCGCGCCCCGACATCCTGATCCTCGATGAACCGAGCCGCGGCATCGACGTGGGCGCCAAGTACGAGATCTACAGCATCATCAGCGAGCTGGCCGCCGAAGGCAAATGCATCATCATGATTTCCTCGGAAATGCCGGAATTGCTGGGCATGTGCGACCGGATCTATGTCATGAACGAAGGCCGCTTCGCGGCAGAACTGAGCGCGGCAGAAGCATCGCAGGAGCGAATCATGCGCGCGATCGTTACACACGGAGAAAACAATGGACAATAAATTGACAGCAGGAGCGCCAGCAACGCCAGCCGCGGCGCCGCAAGCGAAAAGCTATGCCGGCTTTTTGAAGAACAATATGCGCGACTACGGCATGCTGCTTTCCCTGATCGTCATCATGGGCTTTTTCCAGTACATGACCGACGGCACCCTGATGCAGCCGCTCAACCTGACGAACCTGGTGCTGCAAAACAGCTACATCGTCATCATGGCGCTGGGCATGCTGATGGTCATCGTGGCCGGCCATATCGATTTGTCCGTCGGCTCGGTGGTCGGCTTCGTCGGCGCGCTGGCGGCCGTCCTGATCGTCAACTACAACATGAATTTTGTCGCCGCCAGCATCATCTGCCTGCTGGCCGGCGCCGTCATCGGCGGCGCGCAAGGCTATTTTGTCGCCTTCTTTAAAATCCCGTCCTTCATCGTCACCCTGGCCGGCATGCTGGTGTTCAAGGGCCTGACCCTGGCCCTGCTGGCGGGCCAGTCGGTCGGCCCCTTCCCGGAAGGCTTCCAGATGCTCAGTTCGGGCTTCCTGCCCGACCCGTTCGGCGGCGAAAACCTGCGCGGCCTGTCATTGCTGCTGGGCGTGATCGCCGCCGCGGCGCTGATTATCACCTCGCTGCGCAGCCGCGCCAAGCAACTGAAGCACGGCATGGAAAACGAACCGCGCGCCTTCTTCCTGCTGAAAAACGCCATCTTCGCCGCCGTGATGGTGTATTTCAGCTACCTGCTGGCGTCGTACCGCGGCTTTCCCAACGTGCTGGCCGTGATGTCGCTGCTCATCGTCGCCTACACCTTCATTACCAACCGCACCGTGCTGGGCCGGCGCGTGTATGCCGTGGGCGGCAACGAGAAGGCGGCGCGCCTGTCCGGCATCAAGACGGAACGGGTCAGCTTCTACACCTTCGTCAACATGGGCATGCTGGCCGCGCTGGCCGGTTTGATCTTCGCGGCGCGCCTGAACACGGCCACGCCGAAGGCCGGCACGGGTTTCGAGCTGGACGTGATCGCCGCCTGCTTCATCGGCGGCGCCTCGGCTTCGGGCGGCGTGGGCAAGGTGATGGGAGCCGTGATCGGCGCCTTCATCATGGGCGTGATGAACAACGGCATGTCCATCATGGGCATCGGCATCGACTACCAACAGGTGATCAAGGGCCTGGTGCTGCTGGCGGCCGTCTTCATCGACGTGATCAACAAGAACAAGTAGACCGGTTCGAGCCTTAGGGGGCTCTGGCCGGCGCTTGCGCCGGCCTTTTTCATTGATATCCTCATGTGGAAGCCAGGCGCGCCGCCCTGTCACCCCACCACGCCGCTTCCTCGAACACGGAAAAGCCCGACAGATCGGCATGCGCGAACAGGATGGCGCCGTCGTGTTCGCGCAGCGCCTTCAACCCCGCATTGCTGCGAAATCCCGGCAACGGTGCGGCCATGGCGTGGCCGCGCACGGTGATGTCGACCCGTTCGACGCAGCGGGCAAAATCGCGTCCATACGCCGTCTTCAAATCGACGCTGGCCAGCGCCAGCAGTTCCTCCGGCGTGGCCACATCTAACCACTTGCGCGCTTCCTGCGGCGTGCGGTCGGACAGGGCTACGTAGGCGCTGAAGACGGTTTTCTCGGGCGGACGCACGCGGATATCCTGGTGCGTGGAGACGACATAGCCGAGGCCCGGCTCCTGGTACACCACGTTGTCCCAGCATAGCGGCGCATGCGGCAGTTCGTCGGGAAAGCGTTTAAGTAAAAAATTCGCCACCAGCCACGGCGCATACGCGGGCGTATCGCGCTGCGCGTCAAAGCCATACTCGGCGATGTTGTTCACCACGCGCGCGGCCACGAACAAAGGCATGGCGCAGATGGCCTTGCGCGCCTTGACCAGGTAAGTGCGCGGCTGGCCGTCGACCAGCTCCAGGCACAGCGCCTCCACGCCCTGCTCCGTCGTCCGCACGGAAACCACCGTGCCCGCATGACGCTTGACACCTGAGGCCTGCTCCATGGCCGTGGCGACCGGTTGCATGCCGCCCGGCCAGGTCAACCACGCGCCATTGCCGGCATTGGCCGCCTGTCCCCAGCGGCTACAGTAGTAATGCAGGCCCGCCCAGGCCGAGACCTGGTCGTAGCGCGTGCCGTAGTCGTCGCGGCAGCAGTAATTCAAATACCAGTGCAGGGTGGGCGAGGTATAGCCTTCGCGCTCCATCCACTGCTTCAAGGTGATGGTGTCGAGCGCCTGCCAGGCCGGGTCTTGCGACGACTCCACGGTAGGAAAAACGAAGACGCGCTTGCCATCGTTGCCATGCGCCTGGCGCAGGCGCCGCACGTCGGCAAAGAAGCGCTCGTGCTGCGCCAGTTCTTCGGCGGAAACGCCTTCGGTGGGAATGAAGCCATCCTGCCAGTGACCGTTGAACAACAGGCGCTCTTCCGGCGCGTGCAGGATATAGCGCTCGTCGTAAGTCGGCTTTTCCGCCTGCGGATCGCGCTGGATGATCCCCAAATCGAACAGGATCTCGCGCACATGGGTCGATTCGGGCGAAGGCAGCGGCAGGTAATGGCCGCCGGTCGGATAGGCCAGGTCGCCGAACTGCCCGCCGGCCGCGTTGCCATACGGCTGCGGCCCATCGATCATGAGGAAATCCTTGTGCCCCAGTTTATTCAAGCGCCAGGCCGCCGTCAGGCCGGCGATGCCGGAGCCGAGGATGGCGACATCCGTGGTGACGGTTGCCGAGGGCGCCGGCAGCGCCGTGCGCTCGCGCAGCAGCTTGCGCAAGTAATGCCCCTCGCTGCGGCCCGGATACAGCACCTTGGGCGTGATTTCCTGCCAGCGCAGATACGCGGCGATGCTGCCGATGCCAGCGGCTGCCGCTGCCGTGCCACCGGCAGCCCACAGCATGAAGGAGCGGCGCTGCATCAGCGGATCACCCGGTTCCAGTCCTGCTCGAATTCATGCACGAGCGACTGGGTATTCAAGCGATTCGGCGCCATGGGCAGCGGCTGCATGTCGGGCGGGAAGATGAACATCTCGCGCGTGGTGTCCGCATTCAGGTAGCGCATCGGCAGACGATAGCTGGTGGGCGGTTTGTAGTCGAGCTGGGGCGAGGCCAGGATAAAACCCCATTCGCCGAACGAGGGCACGTAGGCGTGATAGGGCCAGGTGCGCATGCCCACTTCGCGCAGGGTCGAATTGATGGTCCAGTAAGCGTGCGGCGCAAAGAAGGGCGACGTCGATTGCACCACCATCAGGCCCTTGGCCGCCAGGTGCTTTTTCACCAGGTCGTAGAACGGCACCGAATACAGTTTACCAAGCGCGAAGCTGGACGGGTCGGGGAAATCGACGATGGCCGCGTCGAACATGTCGCCGTTGTTGCGCAGCCAGACGGCGGCATCGGCATTGACGACGGTAACCCGCTTGTCCGAGAACGACTTGTTATTCAGCTTTGCCAGTTCCGGGCGCGTGGTAAACGCGGCCGTCATGGCAGGGTCGAGGTCGACGACGGTGACGTGTTCGATCTGTGGATAACGCAGGATTTCGCGCAGGGCCAGGCCATCGCCGCCACCCAGCACCAGCACGCGGCGCGCCCACGGCAACGCTTCCAGCACGGGGTGCACCAGCGCCTCGTGGTAGCGGTACTCGTCGCGCGAGGAAAACTGCAGGTTGCCATTGATGTACAGCCGCGTGTCGTCCTTCCAGCGCGTGATCACCAGGCGCTGGTAGGGCGTGGTGGTGGAATACACGATCTGGTCGCCGAACAGGCCGTGTTCGCCCCAGGCCACCATGCGGTCCGACATGGCAAAGCCGGCGATCAGCAACAGCATCACGACACAGGCGCGCAGCAAACGTCCTGTGAGATTTTTCAGCTCGGCGCGGAATACATAAATGCTCCACAGGCCCACGCCCACATTGAGCATGCCGAACAGGAAGCCCGTGCGCACCAGGCCCAGGTACGGCGACAGCACCAGCGGGAACAGCAGGGACACGGCCAGCGCGCCCAGGTAATCGAATGTCAGCACGCGGCTGACCAGTTCAGAAAATTCCGTCTGGCGCGTGTTCAGGGCGCGCATCACCAGCGGCACTTCCATGCCGACCAGTGCGCCGATCAGGAACACCATCACATACAATAAGGTGCGAAATGGCGCGGCCATCCACGAAAAGGTCATGAACAGGATGGCCGCCGACAGGCCACCGATCAAGCCCACGGCCAGTTCGATGTCGACGAAGCGCGAAAGCACGTCATCGTCCTTTACATACTTGGAAAAGTGAGCGCCCACACCCATCGCGAACAGGTAGCAGCCAATGATGGTGGAAAACTGCAGGATGGAGTCGCCGAGCAGGTAGCTGGACATGGCGCCGGCAATCAGCTCATACGCGAGGCCGCAGGAGGCGACCACGAAGACGGACAAAATCAGAATCTTTTTGTTCATTGGACTTTTTTTGTTCTAATATGCGTTGACGTTATCAAATACTCATTGTGAGGAATGCCGTGCCCGCCATCCTAAACTATCTGATCCATCTTTTACTGGCCGCCGGGCTGCTGATTGTATTTTTTATCATCTACACGCGCGTCACGCCGTATAACGAAGTGCTGCTGATCCGCCAGGGCAACCAGGCGGCGGCCCTGTCGCTGGGCGGCGCCATGCTGGGCTTTTCCGCCACCATCGCCTCGTCCCTGATGCACACGGCCGACTACCAGCAGTTCTTCGCCTGGGCCTTTGGCGCCATGGTGGTGCAATTGCTCGCCTATGTGGTCACCACGCGCCTGCTGCGCATGTCGAAAGACCAGATCGAATCGAACAACAGCGCCTTCGGCGGCCTGCTGGCCGCCATTTCCCTGTCGATCGGCGCCATCAACGCCGCCTGCATTTCCTGACGTTTTACCTCATTCAAGGACACCATCATGAGCCTCGGCAGCTTTATCAAGAAGCAGTTTATCGACGTACTGCAGTGGAACGAAGAAACGGAAGGCGTACTGGCCTGGCGTTTTCCCATGCAGGATTTCGAGATCCAGAACGGCGCCATCCTGAATGTGCGCGAATCGCAGGTAGCCGTCTTCGTCAATGAAGGCAAGATCGCCGATGTCTTCGGTCCCGGCACGCACAAGCTGACGACGCAGACCTTGCCGTTGCTGACCAACCTGAAAAACTGGGACAAGCTGTTCGATTCGCCCTTCAAGTCGGACGTGTATTACTTCAGCACGCGCGTGCAGACGGGCCGCAAATGGGGCACGCCGCAGCCGATCACCATCCGCGACAAGGATTTCGACATGATCCGCGTGCGCGCCTTCGGCATGTACTCGTACCGCATCGCCGACGCCCGCACCTTCTTCACCGAGATCAGCGGCACGCGCGAAGTCTATACGCGCGACGAAGTGGAAGATCAATTGCGCGGCATTCTGATGTCGAGCATGGCCAGCTCGCTGGGCGGCGCGAATGTCCCCTTCCTCGACATGGCGGCCAACCAGGCGCTGATGGCGCAAGAGGTCAAGGATGGCCTGGCGCAGGCATTCGCCCGCTATGGCGTGGGTCTCGATGAATTCAATGTGGCCAGCATCAGCCTGCCCGAGGAATTGCAGGCGGCGCTGGACGAGCGCATCTCGGCCGGCATGAAGGGCGGCCTGGGCGCCGACAAGATGAGCGGCTACACGAAATTCCAGGTGGCCAATGCGATCCCGCTGGCGGCGCAAAACGAAGGCGGCATGGCCGGCATCGGCGCGGGACTGGGCGCCGGGCTGTCGATCGGCCAGGTGATGGCGCAAAGCATGGGTGGAGCGCTACAGCAGCCGGCACCTGCCCCGGCCGCGCCGCCTGCGGCGCCACCGGCCCCTGCGGAAGAACCGATCGAGGCGCGCCTGGAAAAACTCAAGGGCTTGCTCGACAAGGGACTCATCTCGCCGGCCGACTACGACGGCGCCAAGGCTGAACTGCTGAAAAAACTGATCGGCTAAGCGCGACTGCATGCAAACTGTTTCCTGTCCCAGCTGCGGCGCGGAAGTCCACTTCCGCTCGCACGCTTCCGTGCTCGCCGTGTGCGAGTACTGCCACAGCACCATCCTCAAGGACGCCGATTCCGTCAAGGACGTGGGCAAGATGTCGGCCGTCCTCGAGGATTACTCGCCGATCCAGGTCGGCACGGCCGGCGTGCACGATGGCGTGCACTTCACCGTCGTCGGCCGCATCCAGCAGCGCTACAGCGCCGGCACGTGGAACGAGTGGTATCTGCTGTTCGACGACGCCAGCACGGCGTGGCTGGGTGACTCGTCCGGCCTGTACACGCTGACGCGCGTACGCAGCACGCAAGACGCGCTGCCCGCCTTTGCCGAGCTGGCGCCGGGCAGGCGCTACACGCTCTGCGGCGAACCGTACACGGCGGCCGAGATCCGCAGCGCCGAATGCATCGCCGGCCAGGGAGAATTGCCCTTCAAGGTGGGCGCCAGCTGGCGCATCCAGGTGGCGGACTTCCGCAACTACGCCAGCTTTGTCACGCTCGACTACACGGATGGCCCGCAACCCGTCGTCTACCAGGGCGTTGCCGTCACCCTGGAGGGCTTGCAGTGCCAGCTGCTGCGCGACGACGACGCCATCGCCAGGAGCGCCGGCAAGTACCGCGGCAAGCTCGACGCGCTCGACTGCCCGTCCTGCGGCAGCGGCATCGGGTATGTACCCGGCGCGGCGGCGCAGCTCGTGTGTCCCGCCTGCCATGCGCAGCTCGACGCCAGCGGCCCGGAAGCGCAGGTGCTGGCCATCGGCAAGCAGGTGCACGACAACGCCGACATCACGCTGGAGCTGGGCGCCAGCGCAAAGATCAGCAATGTGGACTTCACGGTGATCGGCATGATGCGCCGCGCCGACGACGAAGGCAGCGAGTGGAACGAATACCTGCTGTACAACACGCGCGCCGGCTTCTTCTGGCTGGTGGAGACGGACGATGGCTGGTCGCGCTCGAACGTGCTGCCGAACTGGCCCAATTGGGCGTCGCTGGACGCCGATACCTGCACGCTCGATGGCGCCACCTACCGCAAACTGTATGACTACGGCTCGCAGGTCGTGTATGCGGCGGGCGCCTTCAACTGGAAGGTGGCCGTCGGCGACAGCACGCGCGTGTTTGAATTCGAGCAGGGGCAGACCAAGCTGGCGGCGGAGCTCACCGGCGAGGAAATGACCTGGTCGCGCTCCGTGCCCGTCGCCTATGACCAGATGGCCGCCTGGTTCGGCAGCGCCTTCCATGGCGGCGACAAAGTGCAGAATATCCAGTTGAGCCATCGCGGCATCGCCAAGGTCTTCATCATCATCGTGCTGGTCTTGAATGCGATTCCCATGTTTGTCTCGTTCTCCAGCACCTTGATGTGGAGTTTGCTGGGCTGCCTGGCGCTGTTCCTGCCTGCCGCTTTTCTCGACAAGAATGCAAAGAATCCCCCATGAGTAAATACGTGATCTATGCCCTGATGGTGACCTTCAGTGTCACGGCCGCCAACTGGGTGCGCATGTTCAAGGTGGCCGGCAGCAGCAGCGGCAGCAGCTGGAGTTCGCGCACGGGCAGCGGCGGCGGCAGCTATGGCGGCGGCTCCAGCGGCGGCAGCCACAAATAAGCATGGCAGCCACACCGCATCTGCCCCTGGGCACCCACTTGCTGGCCGATTTGTCGGGCATCGCGCCGGCACGCCTGCGCGACGGCGCCGCGCTCGAGCGCCTGCTGCGCGACGCTGCCATCACGGCTGGCGCGCAGGTGCTGCACAGCCATTTCCACAGCTTTGGCGCCGGCCAGGGCGTCACCGGCGTGGTGCTGCTGGCTGAATCGCACATCTCCATCCACACCTGGCCGGAATGCAGCTTTGCCGCCGTCGATATCTTCATGTGCGGCGCGGCACGGCCGCAACTGGCGCTCGATGCCATCAAGGATGCCTTGCAGGCGGCGCACTGCCAGCTGCAATCCGTGCGGCGCGCGCCGCCCGGGCAGGCCTAGCGTCGCTGGTGGATCGCGTGGGGATCGCTTACACTGTCGGCTCATTCCCCCAACCGTGACTCCCATGCGCCGTTCCGCCCTCCTTGCCCTGCCCCTGCTGCTGCTGGTTTCCGCCTGTGATGACTACACGGCGCCCAGCCTGTACCAGGCCACCACGCCCGAGTGCAAGACGTGGACGGAGGGTTCGCGCTTCGAGCTGCCGCGCGGTATCAGCGTGTATGCCACGCCGCCCGTCACGCTGAAGGAAGGCGGCACGGAACTGGCACTGATTTTTACTTTACCCGTCGGCACGCAAGCCAGTTTTACGCGCCTGTCCTTCCTGCTGGAAGAGCCGAAACAGCAGCCGTTCGCCGAGGCGAAAGTACTGACCATCTACCAGCGCGGCATGAACCAGAAGGCGGAAATCGTCGACGTCATCGAAAAGCTGCCCATCATGTTTGCCGCCGTCGGCAACAGCAAGGAAACCCAGTGGCGGCTGCGCCTGCAACTGCCGCGCCAGCTGCCGCAGCGTTTCGACCTGTCCATGCCCGACATGCTCGTCGCCGGCAAACGCTACCCGGTGCGCACGTTTACTTACCGCTATTTCCCCGAGCGCAGCGCTTACGGCATGTGCAGCTAATTCAACAATCGCGCCAACAATGTGTCGGATTACGCCCTGCGGACTAATCCGACCTACGGCATGTGCAGCTGAGCCACACCTTCCATTGACGGCGGCGCGCGCCGCTGGCACACTGGCGTTTTCCATCACACCTCAGGAGTAGACAACATGCGCCATTCGGATACTGCCGTGCTGTCGGCTGCCTGATCACTGTTTTCCCCGCTAACTCCCTTAGCTCGCCCTTCCCCATACGCGTGATCGCGTAGCCGACTTCCCCCTTCTTCGTGCCAGTCATGGCGACTGGCGGTGCCTGCACGCGCAGGCTTCACGTCCGCACGCGGACGACAGAATCTGGAATCACGCTACCATGATCACATTCGATTTTGCGCAACTACGCCTTATCGGGCTGCAGCAGGCCATCGCCAGCGCAGCCACCCAACTCGACATCTCTTCCCCCGCCGCGCAGCTGCTGCGCGTGAGCGCCGTGCACCGCGACAGCATCGGTGTGCACGACGGCATCCTGGAACACGGGGCGCAGGTCCTGCCACGCCTGCTGCACGAGCTGCAGGCGCAGGACACCATCCTTGCCGTTGGCGACTGGGTTGTCGCCGAACACGATGGTTACGGCATGCTGTGGATAACGGCGCACTTATCCCCAGTCACGCAGATCGGCCGGCGCGGCAATGACGGCCGGCGACAAGTGCTCGCCAGCAATGTCGATACGGCCCTGCTGGTGATGGGACTGGACGAAGACTTCAACCCGCGCCGGCTGGAACGCTATCTGGCCATCGTGCTGGCGGCCCAGGTCAGCCCCGTCGTGGTGCTGAGCAAGGCCGACGTGGCCGATGACGTGCCGGGCAAGCTGGCGCAGCTCAAACTGCGCCTGCCGCCCCACGTGCCGCTGTTCGCCATCGATACGCGCCATGCGTATGACGTGGCCATCCTGGAACCCTGGCTGGACGCCGGCCAGACCCTGGTACTGCTCGGTTCATCGGGCGCGGGCAAATCCAGCCTGACCAACACCCTGGCTGCGGCGCAGCAGGCAATCAACGGCGTGCGCCATGGCGATGGCCGTGGCCGGCACACGACGACAGCACGCTCGCTGCACCTGTGCTCCAGCGGCGCCTGCATCATCGACACGCCGGGCTTGCGCAGCTGGCGCGCGGACGCCGATGCGGAGACGCTGGCCGCCACCTTCGACGATATCGCGGCGCTGGCAGCGACATGCCAGTTCCGCGATTGCCAGCATGCCAGCGAGCCCGGTTGCGCCGTGCGCGGCGCCGTCGATGGGGACCGCCTGCGTAATTATCACAAGCTGCTGCGCGACGCGCGCCGCAGCGAGGAAACGCCGCTCGAGCGCATTGCCGCGCGCGCCAAGTGGAAGACGATATTGAAGGCGGGGCTGGAAAGGGGAAAGGACAAGCGCCGCTAATTTTTGCTGAAAAAAAAGGCAGCCCGCAGGCTGCCTTTCTTGTGCGGCGCAGATGGATTACATCTTGCGCAGCTTCTGGATCGCTGCCAGCTGCGCAATCGCGCTGGCCAGCTCGGCTTGCGCTTGCGCGTAGTCGATGCCCGAATCCTTGTTGTGGATATTTTCTTCCGCCAACTTCTTCGCTTCCAGCGCTTTCGCTTCGTCGAGGTCGTGACCGCGGATCGCGGTATCGGCCAGGACGGTCACGGTATCCGGTTGCACTTCCAGCAGGCCGCCGGCAACGAAGACGAACTCTTCTTCAGCCTGGCCGACTACCTTGATGCGGACCGCGCCCGGACGGATGCGGGTAATCAAAGGCGTGTGGCGTGGGTAGATACCCAGCTCGCCCTGTTCACCCGGCAACGCGACGAATTCTGCTTCGCCTGAAAAAATCAGTTCTTCAGCGGAAACCACGTCAACGTGAATTGTGTGTGCCATGTGTGTCCTATCGGGTTGAAGAACCCCGCCGTGTAAGGGGCGGGGTTAGGCCCAGACTTAACTTAGTTAAGTTTCTTGGCTTTTTCGATTGCTTCTTCGATCGTGCCGACCATGTAGAACGCTTGTTCCGGCAGGTGATCGAGTTCGCCCGAAGCGATCATTTTGAAGCCCTTGATCGTGTCTTTGAGCGAAACGTATTTACCAGGCGCGCCGGTAAAGACTTCAGCGACGTGGAAAGGCTGCGACAGGAAACGCTGCATCTTACGTGCGCGGGCGACCAGCAGTTTGTCTTCCGGTGCCAGCTCGTCCATACCCAGAATCGCGATAATGTCGCGCAATTCCTTGTAGCGTTGCAGGGTCGTTTGCACGGCACGCGCGGTGTCATAGTGCTCTTGACCAACGATCAACGGATCCAGCTGACGCGAGGTCGAATCCAGTGGGTCCACGGCTGGGTAGATACCCAGGGAAGCGATGTCACGCGACAGCGCAACGGTCGAATCCAAGTGAGCAAACGTGGTAGCAGGCGACGGATCGGTGTAATCATCGGCTGGAACGTAGACGGCCTGGATCGAGGTGATCGAACCGGTCTTGGTCGACGTGATACGCTCTTGCAGACGGCCCATTTCTTCAGCCAGGGTCGGTTGGTAACCCACAGCCGACGGCATACGGCCCAGCAGTGCCGATACTTCGGTACCAGCCAGCGTGAAGCGGTAGATGTTGTCGACGAAGAACAGAACGTCCTTGCCTTCATCACGGAACGATTCAGCGATCGTCAGGCCGGTCAGCGCGACGCGCAGACGGTTACCTGGCGGTTCATTCATCTGGCCGTAGACCATCGCGACTTTGGAGTTCTCCGGGTTTTCCAGATCGACCACTTTCGCGTCAGCCATCTCGTGGTAGAAGTCGTTACCTTCACGGGTACGCTCACCCACGCCGGCGAATACGGACACGCCGCTGTGCGCTTTGGCGATGTTGTTAATCAGTTCCATCATGTTGACGGTCTTGCCTACGCCAGCGCCGCCGAACAGACCAACTTTACCGCCTTTTGCAAACGGGCACACCAGGTCGATCACCTTGATGCCGGTTTCCAGCAGTTCTTGCGATGGCGACAGTTCGTCGTATGCAGGAGCGGTGCGGTGGATCGACGCGATCTGCTCGTGCGACACAGGGCCGCATTCGTCGATCGGGTTGCCCAGCACGTCCATGATGCGACCCAGGGTTGCTTTACCGACTGGCACCATGATAGGTTTGCCGGTATTTTGAATCATCATGCCGCGACGCAGGCCATCGGACGAACCGAGTGCAATGGTACGGACAATGCCGTCGCCCAACTGCTGTTGTACTTCCAGGGTCAGTTCCGAGCCTGCCATCTTCAAGGCATCAAATACCTTAGGCATCGCGTTGCGGGGAAACTCAACGTCCACCACAGCGCCGATACACTGAACGATTTTGCCATCAGCCATGTTCGTTCCTTCAATATAGTTAAATTCGTTTAAACCGCAGCCGCACCGGCGACGATTTCGGAGAGTTCTTTGGTAATCGCAGCTTGGCGGGTCTTGTTGTAGATCAGCTTCAATTCGCCGATCACACTACCCGCGTTGTCGCTTGCAGCTTTCATCGCGACCATCCGTGCCGATTGCTCGGACGCCAGATTCTCCGCGACTGCCTGGTACACCAGCGCTTCTACATAGCGCTCCAGCAATTCGTCGATCACGCTTTGCGCGTCCGGCTCGTAGATGTAATCCCACGAGTGGGCACCCTTGTCGGCGACCATCTTGTCGGCCGTCAGGGGCAGCAATTGCTCCACGACTGGTTCCTGTTTCATCGTGTTGATGAATTTGGTGTAGCACAGGTACACTGCATCGATCTTGCCTGCCTGGAACTCTTCGAGCATGACCTTGACAGGTCCGATCAGTTTGTCCAGGTGGGGCGTATCACCGGTTTGAATGGCGTGCGCAATGATCTTGACGCCGATGCGATTCAAAAAACCCAAACCCTTGTTACCGATGGCAACTGCTTCAACCCGGTTGCCAGCTGCTTCCAGCTCGCGCGACTTCGACGTCACCTGGCGCAGGATGTTGGTGTTCATGCCGCCGCACAGACCCTTGTCGGTCGTGACAACGATGAAACCCACTGCCTTCGCTTGCGTACCCTGGGCAGCTGCCAGGAACGGGTGCGTGTATTCCGGATTGGCGGTCGCCAGATTGGCGGCGATATTCCGAATCTTGTCACTGTAGGGACGAGCGGCCCGCATCCGGTCTTGCGCCTTGCGCATTTTGGACGCGGCGACCATTTCCATCGCCTTGGTGATCTTCTTCGTATTCTCTACGCTCTTGATCTTGCCTCGTATCTCTTTGCTTGATGCCATGAGTCCTTACTCCTTCTGCGCGTAGGGCGGCGCCTCACTCGAAGTGGGCGCCGCCTGGCCGCTTAATATGCGCCGGATTTCTTGAAATCAGCAATGGCCGCCGACAGAGTTGCTTCGCTGTCTTTGTCGAGTTGCTTGGTTTCTTCGATCTTGGCCAGCAGAGCAGCTTGCTTGGTCTTCATGTAAGCGTGGACACCAGCTTCGAACGACAGCACTTGCTTGACTGGCACGTCGTCCATGAAGCCTTTGTTCACCGAGAACAGCGATACGGCCATCAGCGAGATCGACAGTGGCGAGTATTGGGCTTGCTTGAGCAATTCCGTTACGCGCGCGCCGCGGTCCAGCTGCTTGCGGGTAGATTCATCCAGGTCCGAAGCGAACTGCGCAAACGCAGCCAGTTCACGGTACTGCGCCAAGTCGGTACGGATACCGCCGGACAGGTTTTTGATGACCTTGGTCTGGGCGGCGCCACCGACGCGCGATACGGAAATACCGGCGTTAATGGCAGGACGGATACCGGCGTTGAACAGCGAGGTTTCCAGGAAGATCTGACCGTCGGTAATCGAAATCACGTTGGTTGGAACGAATGCGGACACGTCGCCAGCTTGCGTTTCAATGATCGGCAATGCCGTCAGGGAACCGGTCTTGCCTTTGACGGCGCCGTCGGTGAACTTCTCGACGTAGTCGGCGTTCACGCGTGCTGCGCGTTCCAGCAGGCGGCTGTGCAGGTAGAACACGTCGCCTGGGTACGCTTCGCGACCTGGTGGACGGCGCAGCAGCAGCGAGATTTGACGGTATGCAACAGCTTGTTTGGACAGATCATCGTAGACGATCAGTGCATCTTCACCGCGGTCACGGAAGTATTCGCCCATGGCGCAACCGGAGTACGGCGAGATGTATTGCATGGCGGCCGATTCCGAAGCGGAAGCGGCGACAACGATGGTGTATTCCATCGCGCCGTGCTGTTCCAGCGAGCGCACGATGTTCTTGATCGACGAGGCTTTTTGGCCAATCGCGACGTAGATACATTTCATGCCCTGGCCTTTTTGATTGATGATCGCATCAATCGCCACAGCCGACTTGCCGGTTTGACGGTCGCCGATGATCAGTTCGCGCTGGCCGCGGCCAACTGGAACCATCGCATCGATCGACTTCAGGCCGGTTTGCATTGGTTGCGAAACGGACTCACGGGCGATCACGCCTGGAGCGATTTTTTCAATCGCGGCCGTCAGTTTCGTCTCGATGGCGCCTTTGCCGTCGATTGGCTGACCCAGCGCGTTGACAACGCGGCCGAGCAGCTCAGGACCGACTGGCACTTCCAGAATGCGGCCGGTGCATTTCACCGTGTCGCCTTCGGAGATGTGCTCGTAGGCACCCAGAATCACGGAGCCGACGGAGTCGCGTTCCAGATTCATTGCCAGGCCAAACGTATTGCCTGGGAATTCCAGCATCTCGCCTTGCATCACGTCCGACAAACCGTGGATGCGGCAGATACCGTCGGCGACGGAAATAACCGTGCCTTGATTACGCACTTCAGCGCCGCCGTCAAGACCTTGGATCCGGCTCTTGATCAACTCGCTGATTTCAGATGGGTTGAGTTGCATACTAACTCCTAAAAGTGTTTCTCTCAGCTTGCGCGAGGGGTAAGGGTCTGTCTTAGCTGGCCTGCCGAAGCGCGTGTCTTACGACACCAGTGCAGCGTGCAGTTGCTGCAGCTTGGCGCGCACCGAGGTATCGAGCACTTGGTCGCCAACGACCACGCGCACGCCGCCGAGCAGCGATGGATCCACTGTGACGGCAGGGTTGAGCTTACGACTGAATTTCTTTTCCAGCGTTGCGACCAGCTCGGCCGTTTGGCCTTCGCTCAGATCGAAAGCGCTCGTGATCTCGGCGTCAGCCGCACCTTCCAGACCGTTTTTCAACGTATGGAATTGCGCGCCGATTTCCGGCAGCAGGCTGATGCGGCCATTTTCGATCAACATCGTGACGAAGTTTTTCACTTCCTCATTGAGCGGCGATTTCAACAACGACAGGATGGTGGCGGCGACGTCGCTTTCCGAAACTTTCGGATTGCGCGCGTACGCCTGTACCTCGGGGTGGCTACCGATCTGTGCCAGTTCGGACACCAGCTCGGACCACGCCGCGAGGTTGCTTGACTCCTTACCAGCTTGGGCTACGCGGAACAAAGCTTCCGCGTAGGGACGGGCGACGGTTGCGAGTTCTGCCATGATTACAGCTCGACAGCAAGACGCTGCAACATTTCGGCGTGAGCCGTAGCGTTAACTTCACGCTTCAAGATCTGCTCGGCACCCTTGACAGCCAGGTCAGCCACCTGAGCGCGCAATTGTTCGCGTGCTTTCGACAGTTGCTGTTCGGCGTCCGACTGGGCTTGCGCAATGATACGCGCAGCTTCAGCTTGTGCATTTTGCTTGATCTCTTCAGCAACCAGCTGCGCGCGCTTTTCAGCGTCCGCAACGCGTTGCGACGCTTCTTCACGTGCACTGTTCAATGCCTCTTGCGCACGCTTTTCAGCGACAGCCATCGAAGCTTGACCTTGATCGGCCGCAGCCAATCCATCCGCGATTCGTTTGGCACGCTCATCCAGCGCATTGTTCAGCGCTGGAAATACGAACTTCATCGAGAACCAGACCAACACCGCGAAGGTGATCATCTGGCCGATGAGCGACATATTGATGTCCATACCTTTGCTCCTAACTAAAAGTTTCTCCTAGGGTTGGAGCGAATTACTGAGCAACAGCCGTCAGAGCGGACAGGAACGGGTTAGCGAACGTGTACAGCAGAGCAACACCAACGCCGATCATCGAGATAGCATCCAGCAGACCAGCGATAACGAACAGTTTGGTTTGCAGTTGTGGCATCAGTTCTGGTTGACGTGCCGAAGCTTCCAGGAATTTGCCACCCAAGATAGCGAAGCCCAGAGCGGTGCCGATTGCGGCCAGGCCGATGATGATTGCTGCTGCCAGAACGGTCATGCTTTGTACTTGTGCGATCAGAGCTTGCATAAAATTCTCCTAAATTTAAAAACGAAAGATACTAAAAAAACAAAATATAAAGTTAATGATTAATGTTTCTCAACCGCAAGGCTCAGATACACAACCGTCAACGCCATAAACACAAAAGCTTGCAAAGTTACAATCAAGATATGGAAAATTGCCCATGGACCACCCAACGCCCACTGTGCCCACCAAGGCAACAACGCGATCAAGATGAAAATCAGTTCGCCGGCGTACATATTGCCGAACAGTCGCAGCGACAGGGAGATCAGTTTTGCAACCAGCTCAACCATTTGCAGCAGGAAATTGACAGGTGCCAGGGCGATCGTGCCGATCAGGCCGCTCGCATGGAACGGTGCCGTGAACAGTTCCTTGATCCAGCCGCCCAGGCCCTTGGCCTTGATCGAGAAGGCGATCACGCACAGCACGACCGACAGCGACATGGCGAAGGTGTGGTTGACGTCGGCGGTCGGCACGGCGCGCAGTTTATGCACGCCAAACCAGCTCAGAATCTTCGGCAACAGGTCAACCGGCAGGAAGTCCATCGCGTTGAGCAACCAGACCCACACAAAAATAGTGATGGCCAGCGGCGCGATGACCTTGCTTTTCGCGTGGAAGGCCCCATTAATAGTGTCATTGACGATTTCCATGACCATTTCGACGAAGTTTTGCAACTTGCCAGGGACACCAGCCGTCGCGCGGCGCGACGCCATATAGAAAACAGCCAGGAAAACAAAGCCCAGAATGGCCGAAATCCAGAACGTATCCAGATTGATCATGCCGTCGGCACTTCTCAGGTGGGCCAGATGGTGACTGATGTATTCTGTGGCGTTGGCCGGGGCAGCATGGCCCGCTTCAATAGCGTGTTCTGTGGTCATAATGAATTTAGATTTGTCGTTTCAGAGCACAACAGGCCCCAAAACCAATGATTAAACAGCGAGCAATGAAAACCAGTATGCTAAGGTTGCCACCGCGAAACCCAAGATCAGCCATAACCAGGCGGCCGACTGAAACAACACCAGTGCCAATATAAACAGCACCGCTGTGATAAATATTTTCACCACTTCTGCGCGCAAATGCGCCCGGAATGCCTTGTTGGCGTCGCTAGAACCGCGAACCACCAGCAGGGCATACACCAGGCTACCGATGACTGCGATAGCGCCGCCGTATGCGGCGGACCAGCCTCTGACATTGCCACCGAAAAACAGGGTGACCGTGGCAAAGCTGATAACGATTGCTAGCTGCAATGCAACTACTTTGTAGACTGGTTTGGCAATACTTTGTTGTGAATCACTCAATTGCCAAGTTCCCAGAAAAATCTACACACGCAAAGACACGGGATTATAGTTGGCTTTGATCTATAGAGTCAAACGTTGCTGCACCGCAGCAGGGCAATTGCTGCGTGAAACTGACGCTTTACCGACTATTCGCCGCCATTTGCACCACTATATGGCAAAGTCGCTTGTCTGGCCGCTTCCAGCCGTGTTATCAAGGAATCACGTGGTGCATCTGGAAAGTATGGCTGGATTGTCCACACCCGCATGATCCCTGTCTTTGCAGCTTGCTATTTAACCACGCAAGCGGGTCAACAAACCATCGAGCACGTCAAGATCGGCAAAATCAATCACCAATTGGCCACGGCCCTTGTTGCCCATCTTGAACACCACGGGCGTGGCCAGCGCATCGGACAGCTCTTCTTCCAGGCGCGCGATGTCGCCGGACTTTTCCTTTTGCCGCGGCTCGACCGGGTTGGCCGCTTCCTCGACCGAGCGCGTCACGAGCTTTTCCGTTTCGCGCACCGACAGGCGCTTGGCCACGACCTGGTTGGCCAGGGTGATCTGGCTGGCCGCATCGACGGCCAGCAGCGCGCGCGCATGGCCCATGTCGATATCGCCGGCCATCAGCATGGTCTGCACGGGAGCGGCCAGGTTCATCAAACGCAACAGGTTCGACACGGCGCTGCGCGAGCGTCCCAGCGCAGTGGCCGCTTGCTCATGCGTAAAACTGAAGTCGGCGATCAGGCGGTGGATGCCCTGCGCTTCTTCCAGGGGATTCAAGTCTTCGCGCTGGATGTTCTCGATCAGCGCCATGGCCGCGGCGGCCAGGTCGTCCACGTCGCGCACCAGCACCGGCACTTCCGTCAGACCGGCCAGTTGCGACGCGCGGAAACGGCGTTCGCCAGCGATGATTTCATATTTGATCAAGCCGCTCAAGGTATCTTGCCCGATCGGGCGCACCAGGATAGGCTGCATCAGCCCTTGCGCCTTGATCGAGGCGGCCAGTTCATTCAAGGCCCCCTCGTCCATGCGCGTGCGCGGCTGGTATTTGCCGGCTTGCATTTGCGACACGGGCAAGTTCGACGGTTGATGCGTGTCCGGACTGGCAAAGTCGCCGCCCCCGCCGCCCAACAGAGCGTCGAGTCCGCGACCCAGTCCTTTTAATTTTTTCGTAGCCATGCTGTCCTAATCGTGTTTTCAGAGTAAGCGCTTACATCGAATCGTGCAGACGCTCGCCCCTTGTTTACATATGTTTGATGCGTTCGACCATCTCGGCGCCGAAGGCGATATATGCCTGGGCACCTTTCGAGCTGGGGTCGAAGGTCACGCCGGGCAAGCCGTACGATGGCGCTTCGGCCAGGCGGACATTGCGCGGGATGATGGTATTGAAAACCTTGTCGCCGAAGTGCTGTTCCAGCTGCGCCGACACTTGTTGCGATAATGTCATGCGTGGATCGAACATCACGCGCAAGAGCCCAATGATCTTCAAGTCCGGGTTCAGGTTGGCATGCACCTTCTTGATGGTGTTGACCAGGTCGGACAAGCCTTCCAGCGCGTAGTACTCGCACTGCATCGGGATGATCACGCCATGCGCGGCGCACAGGCCGTTCAGGGTCAGCATCGATAATGCCGGTGGGCAATCTACTAATATGAAGTCGTATTCGCCGTCCACTTCGGCCAGCGCATCCTTCAGGCGGCGTTCGCGGTTGTCCAGTTCGACCATCTCCACTTCCGCGCCGGCCAGTTCGCGGTTCGACGGCAAGACATCGAAGCGCCCCGCTTCCGAACGCTGGCGTGCCGTTTTGACATCGGACTCGCCCAGCATGACTTCATACGTCGATGCCTTCAGGCCGGCCTTGTTGATGCCGGCGCCCATGGTCGCATTGCCCTGCGGGTCGAGGTCGACCAGCAGCACGCGCTGGTTCAACTTGGCCAGACCGGCGGAGAGGTTGACGCTTGTTGTGGTTTTACCAACACCACCCTTTTGATTTGCTACACAAAAAATTTTGGCCATGTATCTTCTAGTTGTAAAGAGATGCAAACTTCATCGTGCGCCCCGGCATCTAAGTAGGTCGCAATAAATTATTGTGATTTCTGACCTCCATAACCGGCGCCCTGCGGCGTTGCCCGCTGCTAGCAGTGCCCGCACTGCGTCGCAACGGACGCCTTGCAGCGCATCCGGCTCTGTTCGTCATAACTTCACAATAATTTCCCACGACCCACTTAGCCGAAACGATTTATACTGTTTATTTCATTTATACGATATAAATCGTTTATACGGTTTATATTATATATACCGTATAAACCATTTATATGATTTATATCGTTTAATTTTCTGGCGTTTAAATTCTTGCTATAAAGACCAGATGACGCTCTGCATTTAGCCCTGGCACCGCGATTGCGCGTAGCTCGGTTACTTGCCATTCCGCTGGCAGTCGCTCGCGCTCGTCTGGCGGTGCCACCCCTTTCAAGGCGATGAATTGCCCGCCCTCGGCCAGCACATGGTTCGACCAGTTGACGAAGTCGGACAGGTCGGCAAAGGCGCGCGAGGTGATCACGTCGAATTTCTGCTGCACTTCCAGCTGTTCCACCCGTTTCGTGTACACGGTGACGTTGGCGAGGCCCAGTTCCGCTTTCACTTGCGTCAAAAATGCCGTCTTCTTATGCACCGTGTCGATCATCGACACCTTCACATCGGGCCGCGCGATAGCCAGCACCATGCCCGGCAAGCCGCCGCCGGCGCCCACGTCGAGCACATTCTTTGCATCCGCGAACCCCGGCACGGCGGCCAGCGAATCGAGTACGTGCAGGGTCAGCATCTGCATGGGATCGCGCACCGACGTCAGGTTGTACACGCTGTTCCATTTGGCCAGCAAGGCCAGGTAATCGAGCAGTTTTTCCGTCTGATCCGCGCTCAGGTCGAGCCCCAGCGCGGCGATGCCTTCATTCAAAATCTGGGCCAGTGCGGCCCGGTCAAACTGCTTCATTCAACAACCTCGTCCTTTAAAGTGGTGGTCTGCGCGGCACCAAAACCGCGCTTTTTCAGGTGCACCAGCAGCAGCGAAATCGCCGCCGGCGTCACGCCGGAAATGCGCGATGCCTGGCCCAGCGTTTCAGGGCGCTGCTTGTCGAGTTTTTGCCGCACTTCGACGGACAGCGCGCCGATATCCAGGTAATTGAAACCTTCCGGCAAGGCCAGGTTTTCATAGTGTTCGTGGCGCTCGATTTCCTTGCTCTGGCGCTCGATGTAGCCCGCATATTTAAGCTGGATTTCCACCTGCTCGCGCACGGCGGGGTCTTCCACGCCGGGGCCCGCCAGGGCCTGGCCTTCCATGCCCGTCATGCTCATCAGGGTGTCGTAGGCCACGTTCGGGCGGCGCAGCAGGTCCGCCAGCGAATACTCGCGTTCGATAGCCTGGCCAACGATGCGTTCCGATTCGGCGGCCGCCAGGATGCGCGGGTTGACCCACGTGGAACGCAGGCGCTCGAGCTCCAGCGCCACCGCTTCGCGCTTCGTTTCAAACGCTTGCCATTGGGCGTCGCCCACGCAGCCCAGGGCGCGGC
The DNA here is from genome assembly GCF_002735655.1 of Janthinobacterium sp. BJB446. Taxonomy (NCBI): domain Bacteria; kingdom Pseudomonadati; phylum Pseudomonadota; class Betaproteobacteria; order Burkholderiales; family Oxalobacteraceae; genus Janthinobacterium; species Janthinobacterium sp. BJB446. The sequence goes on from NZ_PDZK01000004.1 coordinate 281,407, forward strand.
CGATTTCCGTCAGGCGCATGTCGGCATTGTCTTCGCGCAGGCTCAAACGGTACTCGGCGCGGCTGGTAAACATGCGGTACGGTTCCTGCACGCCCTGGGTGATCAGATCGTCGACCAGCACGCCCAGATAGGCCTCGGAGCGGCCCGGTACCCAGGCTTCCTTGTCCTGCGTCAGCAAGGCCGCATTCAGGCCCGCCAGCATGCCTTGCGCGGCCGCTTCCTCGTAGCCGGTGGTGCCGTTGATCTGGCCGGCAAAGAACAGGCCGGCGACAGCCTTCGTTTCCAGCGACGCTTTCAAGCCGCGCGGGTCAAAATAATCGTATTCGATGGCGTAGCCAGGGCGCAGGATGTGGGCGTTTTCCATGCCCTTCATCGATTGCACGAGGGCGATCTGCACGTCGAACGGCAGGCTGGTGGAGATGCCGTTCGGATAGAATTCATGCGTCGTCAAGCCTTCCGGCTCGAGGAAGATCTGGTGCGATTCCTTGCCCGAGAAACGGTGGATCTTGTCTTCGATCGACGGGCAATAACGGGGGCCCACGCCCTCGATCACGCCCGTGTACATGGGGCTGCGGTCGAGGCCGGCGCGGATGATGTCGTGCGTCTGGCTATTCGTGTGCGTGACCCAGCACGGTACCTGGCGCGGATGCATGGACGTGTTGCCCATCACGGAAAACACGGGCACGGGATCGAGATCGCCCGGCTGTTCTTGCATCACGGAAAAGTCGATCGTGCGGCCATCGATGCGCGGCGGCGTACCCGTTTTCAGGCGGCCCTGAGGCAGTTTCAGCTCTTTCAGGCGGGCCGACAGCGAGATGGCGGGCGGGTCGCCGGCGCGGCCAGCCGAGTAGTTATTCAAGCCCACGTGGATCTTGCCATCGAGGAAAGTGCCAGCCGTCAGCACCACGGCGCGCGCGAGAAACTTCAAGCCGATCTGCGTCACGGCGCCGACGACACGGTCGCCTTCGACGATCAGATCATCGACGGCTTGCTGGAACAGCCACAGGTTAGCCTGGTTTTCCAGGCGCGTGCGGATGGCGGCCTTGTACAAAATACGGTCGGCCTGGGCGCGCGTGGCGCGGACTGCCGGGCCTTTCGAGGAGTTCAGGATGCGGAACTGGATGCCGGATTCGTCGGTGGCAATCGCCATCGCGCCGCCCATGGCATCGACTTCCTTGACCAGGTGGCCCTTGCCGATGCCGCCGATGGAAGGGTTGCACGACATCTGGCCCAGTGTCTCAATATTATGCGTGAGCAATAGCGTCTTCTGCCCCATGCGGGCGGAAGCGAGGGCCGCCTCGGTACCGGCGTGACCACCACCGACAACGATGACGTCGAATTCTGTAGGAAATAACATGATAAATAGGTAACAGTGCAAGTAAAAATGCGGGATGAGAGCTCCGATTATAGAGTCTTTTTGCAAGCGCAACCTTGCGCAGGTCATTTTTTGCTTAATTTTTACTCAGCAGGGGCAAGTCAACGACGAATTCTGTTTCACGTGGAACACGCAGCGTGGGCAAGCAGGGGGCTGCGGTAGCGTGAAATGTTTGCTACAATTGCCGCATCGTCCGCCAACGTGACCACGCCAGTGGCCAGCGGGACGATCATCCAGGAGGACGGCCTCCCCCATCATGGGAACACACCGGGACGGCCCGCTCTGTATAAGGAGCCGCCATGGCCTGGATACTTTTACTTATTGCCGGCATGTTTGAAGTCGTGTGGGCATACTCGATGAAACTCTCCGAGGGTTTCACCAAACTCACCCCCTCCGTTGTCACCATAGTCATGATGATCGCCAGCTTCGGCTTGCTGTCGCTGGCCATGCGCACCCTGCCCCTTGGTACGGCTTATACGATCTGGACCGGCATCGGCGCCGTCGGTGCCTTTATCGTCGGTATCGTTTTTCTGGGCGAGCAGCTCAATACCATGCGCGTATGCGCCGCCGTCCTCATCGTGTGCGGCATCGTGCTGATGAAACTGTCGTCCAGCCACTGAGAGGAATCCCCATGCTTCTCAAAAACTATTTCCCCGTCCTCCTGTTCATTCTGATCGGCATCCTGGTCGGTATCGTGCCCATGCTGCTGGGCCGCACGCTGGGACCGCACAAGCCGGACCCGCAAAAACTGTCGCCGTACGAATGCGGCTTCGAAGCGTTCGGCGACGCGCGCATGAAGTTCGACATCCGCTTCTACCTGGTTGCCATTCTCTTCATCCTGTTCGATATCGAGGTGATCTTCCTGATGCCGTGGGCGGCCAACGTGAATGAACTCGGCTTGCCCGGTTTCTGGGCCGTCATGGGTTTCTTGAGCATACTGGCCATCGGCCTGGCCTATGAATGGAAACGCGGCGCGCTGGAGTGGGAGTAGTCCCCGCTTTTTGTTCCACGTGAAACAGGCGCGGGGCGAGAAAGCGGAGTAAGCTGGGCTTCTGCCATCATTGTCAGGAGACTGCATGTCCACCTTCCAGTTCCGCACTGTGCCGCACCTGATCGTTGAACCGGGCGCCGCCGCCCAGCTGGGTGCGCATATGGCCCATCACTTCCCCACCGTGCGCCGCGCCCTGCTCGTCACCGATGCAGGCTTTTTGCGCACGGGTCTGGCCGATGCTTCCTTGCACAACCTGCAGGCGGCCGGCATCGAGGTCCACGTCTTTTCCGAAGTGCAAGCCGATCCGCCCGAAGCCATCGTATTGGCCGGTGTGGCCCAGGCCCGGATGTTTCACGTGGAACTGATTATCGGCCTCGGTGGCGGCAGCTCGCTGGACGTGGCCAAGCTCATCGCCGTGCTGGCACCGGGCCACCAGGAACTGGCCCAACTGTATGGCATCGGCAATGTCCACGGCCAGCGCCTGCCCCTGGTGCAATTGCCGACCACGGCCGGCACGGGCTCGGAAGTCACGCACATCGCCATCGTCACCACGGGCGCCACCAGCAAGATGGGCGTGGTCGCGCCGCAACTGTATGCGGACCTGGCCATCCTCGACGCCAGCCTGACCCTGGGCTTGCCGCCCGCCGTGACGGCCGCCACCGGCATCGATGCCATGGTGCATGCGATCGAAGCGTACACCAGCCGCCTGTTGAAAAACCCATTATCCGACATGCTGGCCACGCAAGCCTTGTCACTGCTCTCCAACAACCTGGTCACCGCCTGCCGCGATGGCAGCAACTTGCCGGCGCGCCAGGCCATGCTGCTGGGCGCCATGCTGGCCGGCCAGGCGTTTGCCAATGCGCCCGTGGCCGCCGTGCACGCGCTCGCCTATCCCATCGGAGGACTGTTCCACGTGCCACATGGCTTGTCGAATGCGCTGGTGCTGCCGCACGTGCTGCGTTTCAATCTATCCCACGCGGCGCCCCTGTATGCGCAACTGGCAGCCGTCCTGCAACCTGGCATCACGGGCAGCGAGGAAGCGCGGGCCATGGCCCTGATCGACGCCCTGCAGGAGATTGCCCTGGCGACGGGCATCGCGCGCACCCTGCGCGAAGTGGGCATCGCGGCCAGCGACCTGGACCGGCTGGCCGATGAAGCCATGCTGCAGACGCGCTTGCTGGGCAACAATCCCCGGCCCGTCACGCACAGCGATGCGCGCGCCATCTATGCTGCCGCACTGTGAGACAGCAGACGGAATCAGCCAACCCATCCGCCTACACTAGCACCATGACACCTCCCGACATCCCGATTCATCCTGACGCCACCAGCTTTCCACACGGTGCCTGTGCAGGCTGCCACGACAGCGCGCCGCTGCCGTTTGCCTTCGAGTATGCCTATCAGCCCATCGTCGACCTGGCCACGCGCAGTATCTATGCGCACGAGGCGCTGGTGCGCGGGCCCAACGGCGAAAGCGCGGCCAGTGTGCTGGCGCAAGTCAACGACGCCAACCGCTACCGCTTCGACCAGGCTTGCCGCGTCAAGGCCGTGGCCGGCGCAGCCAAGCTGGATATGCCGGGCTTTCTGTCGATCAACTTCTTGCCCAACGCCGTCTACCGTCCCGAAGTGTGCATCCGCAGCACCCTGGAAGCGGCCACCTTGCACCGCTTCCCCACCGATAAAATCATCTTTGAAGTGACGGAAGGCGAACGGGTGCAGGACCGTCCCCATCTGGTCGAGATCTTCCGCGCCTATCGGCGCTTCGGTTTCCAGACGGCCATCGATGATTTCGGCGCCGGCTATGCAGGCTTGAACCTGCTGGCCGAATACCAGCCCGACATCATCAAGATCGACATGGACCTGGTGCGCGGGATCGATATGCACGCGCCACGCCAGGCAATCGTGCGGGCCATCGCCAGCCTGTGCCGCGAGCTCGGTATCCGCGTCCTGGCCGAAGGCATCGAGACACGCGCCGAGCGCGATTTCCTGGCCAGCTGCGGCATTTCCCTGATGCAGGGCTACTGGTTTTCCAAGCCTGTCTTCCAGGGACTGGGCCACATCCCCGATACGGCCTGGGAATAAAAACGGCCACGTGAAACGTGGCCGCAAGTTCCACAAGCGGTACAGCCTAGTTGGGAATGTCGACGACCGTCCCCGTCACGCTGATGGCATCGCCGGGCGCCGGTGCCGTGGCGATCGCTGGCACGTTGACATTCGTGATCAGGGTTGACGCATCGGCACGCGTGACCGTGCGCACCACCTGCGATGGCGGCAAGGCCTGCTTGGCGGACAAATGCGCATACATGGCGTCGAGCGCCCGGTTCAGGTAGACATGCAAGGGGACGATCAGGGTCGGCAAGGCGCTGCTGAAGGAATCGAAGTGGTTGGCATTGGTCACCTCGATATAGCGCAGGCGGCTATTGCTCCCTTCCCCGGCGGCGTTCAGGCCAAGATAGGCGCGCGACGCGTGATTAACGGGAATCAGGGTATCGCTGCGGCCATGCACGATGATGGCCGGCTTGCCATTCAATTTGCCGCTGGCCGCGACCTCCGCCATGCCAGCACGCACGCGCACGCTTTGCCCGGCCAGCGTACCTTGCAAATTGGCGCCGCTGACGGTATCGCGCCCCGTCGCCAGGCTGCGCAGGCATAGGAAGCCGTCGAGCGACTGGTCCGCCAGGCCGCTGGAAGACGACACGCCGGCCGTGTACACCCTGGCGCCGCCCACGCTGTTCTCGTACACGACGTTGCCGAGGATGCCGTTTTGCGCGGCAAAGCTGGCCGCCTTCTGCGCCGACGTGAACGCGACCGGATTACCGCTGCCGTCCGTCTGCGCAAACGTGAAACCGCACACCTTGTCCGTGACGGAGAATTTGCCGTAGGCATACGCATACGTGACGGCCACGAGGATATTCGTGCCCGCGTGTGCCGCCTGCAGCGGATCGGAATCCAGCAGCCAGCCATACCCGCGCAAGCGCTGTTTCGCGTCCGCCTGCTGCGCCGCCAGGTCGGCACCGTTCAATAACCCCTTGCTGACCAGCGCCGTGCAGCGTCCCGCATTGCCGGCCACGGAAGCGATGCACGGCTGATACAGGGCCGCATAGGTGGCGTAGTCGAACAGCGCACGGCCGGGATTGGCGACTGCCGCCCCGCCCTGGCGCACGCTGTAGGCGCTTGACGCCGCCGGCTGGATCTGCGGCTCGCTGGCCGCCACGCCGCTGATCAAGCCCTTGGTATCCTGTTCCGCCGCCAGCAAGGCCGAGCCGGCGCCGTTGGAAATACTCGAGGCAATCGTGATGGTGTTCTTCGGCGTCAGCCGCACGATGCGCGCACTGCCGTCGCGGGCCAGCACGCCGTAGCGCTCGTTCAAAACGTAATACGCCATCTCGACCGCCTGCAAGGTCACCTTGCCCCAATCCTTCTCGGGATTTTGCTGCGAGTGCGCGTGCTTGAATGCGATGCGGTTCGGGTTCGCGCCGGACCAGGCCAGGCGGTCGGCGTCGCTCAAGTCGGGTGCGAAGAGCGCATTCTTGCCAGCGGCCACCCTGCCCGCGCGCACGCCGTTCTGCAGGTTGACGCTGTCGTCCTCGAACACGTACAGGCCCGTGCCGGAGCCCTTGTCGGCATACGCCACGGCGCAGCCTTTTTTCAAGCCCCATTCACCCGAGCTGCCGATGGCGCCGTAGATGCCGCGCGAGCCGCTGGACGTGCCCGTGACGATACAGGCATGATCGGGATCGAAGCTGGCCGGCACCTGCACCATCAAGGTGACGTTCTTCTTGCCCGAGCCATCGTCGGCATAGGCGATGTATTCACTGCCCGCGACCAGGCCCTCGCCCGTGCCCACGTTCCCGGACGCATCCACGTTCGGTCCGTACAGGGTGCCGTAGCCGCTGTTGGCGGCAATGTCGAGTACGGCGCGGTAATTGGCGTAGATGGCATTGCGGCGCAGTTCGAGCGGCGTCGGTTGTTCCACGTTCGCATACGCGGGCGCGGCGCCAGCCAGCCCCGTCTTGCCCAGGCCGGCCGTCAGCAGATCGTTCGTCTTGCCGTCGTAGTCGGCGCGCGTGATGGTGCCCAGGTAGCCGGGCATCTGGTTCAGCTCTTCCGGCGCATGGTTGCTGCCGCAGGCTGCCAACGCCAGCAGGGTGCACAGGCTGCTCCCCGCGCGCGTGATCGTCGTTTGCATGGTGGTTCTCTCCGTTGAAGTAACAGTGGACGCACAATGAAAAACGCCGGACGATCCGTCCGGCGTTGCTTGAAAATCAGACCGCGGCCTTGGCAGCCCTGCCGCCGAAGCGCGCGATGGCTTCGCCGACAATGCCGCGCCGGAACATCAGTACGCAGATAACGAAGATCACGCCGGTGACCATGCCCACCGATTCGCCCAGGGTGCCGAACCACTCGATGCCCGTGTGCGTGGCCAGATAGGTACCAACATCGCCCAGCTTGTTTTCCAGCGCGATGATCAAGACGGCGCCGAGGATGGGACCGGACAAGGTGCCCATGCCGCCCACCAGTGTCATCAGCACGACCAGGCCCGACATGCCCCAGTACACGTCGGTAAGGGTTTCAAAGCCCAGCACCAGGGTCTTGGTGGCGCCGGCCAGCGCAGCCAGTGAAGCGGACAGCACGATGGCCATCAGCTTGTACTTGTTGACGTCGTAGCCCAGCGAGATGGCGCGCGGTTCGTTTTCCTTGATCGCCTTGAGGACCTGACCGAATGGCGAGTGGATGGTGCGCACGATCAGGGCGAAGCCGGCGACAAAAATGGCCAGCACGACGTAGTACAAGACGGTGTCATTGCCCAGGTCTATCGTGCCCAGCAAGGTTCCACGTGGAACACCCTGCAAACCATCTTCGCCTCCCGTAAAGGGCAGACGCAAGGCCAGGAAGTACACCATCTGCGCCAGCGCCAGGGTGATCATCGTAAAGTAGATGCCCTGGCGGCGGATCGCCAGGCCGCCGATCACCAGGCCCAGCAAGGCGCCCGTGGCGACGCCGGCCAGCAAGCCCAGTTCCGTTGGCCAGCCCCAGGTGCGCAGCGCGTAGCCGGTGACATAGCCGGCGCCGCCGAAGAAGGCCGCATGGCCGAACGACAGCAAGCCGGTGTAGCCGATCAGCAAGTTGAAGGCACAGGCAAACAGGGCAAAGCACAGCAACTTCATCAGGAAGACGGGATAGCCGTAAAACGGGGCCGCCAACGCCAGCAGCAAGGCAATGGCGTAGCCTACATTCTTATTCATCGTGGTAGCTCCAATACATGACTGATGAGGATTACTTTTCTTTGCCGAACAGGCCGGCGGGACGCAGCAGCAGCACGATGACCATCACGACGAACACCACGGTGGCAGAGCCTTCCGGGTAGAACACGCGGGTCAGGCCTTCGATCACGCCCAGGCCCAGGCCCGTCAGGATGGAGCCCATGATGGACCCCATGCCGCCAATCACCACCACTGCAAACACGACGATGATCAGGTTCGAGCCCATCAGCGGCGAGACCTGAATGATCGGCGCCGCCAGCACGCCGGCGAAACCGGCCAGCGCCACGCCGAAGCCGAACGTCAGGGTTACCATCAGCGGCACGTTGATGCCGAACGCTTCCACCAGTTTCGGGTTTTCCGTGCCGGCCCGCAGGTAGGCACCGAGCTTGGTTTTTTCGATGACGAACCAGGTAGCCAGGCACACGGTGAGCGAGGCGATCACCACCCAGGCGCGGTAGTTCGGCAGGATCATGAAACCCAGGTCCGTCGCGCCGGCCAGCGCTTCAGGCACGGCATACGGCTGGCCCGAGACGCCATAGAAGGAGCGGAACACGCCTTCCATGATCAGGGTGATGCCAAAGGTCAGCAGCAAGCCATACAGGTGGTCGAGTTTATACAGCCAGCGCAGCATGGTCTTTTCGATCAGGATGCCGACCAGGCCGACGAGGATCGGGGCGATGACCAGCATGGCCCAGTAACTGATGTCGAAATAACTGAGGCCCATCCAGGCCAGGAAGGCGCCCATCATGTACATGGCGCCGTGCGAGAAATTAATCACATTAAGCAAGCCGAAGATAACGGCCAGACCGAGGGACAACATGGCATAGAACGAGCCGTTGACGAGACCCAGCAGCAGCTGGCTCATCATCGCTTGTATTGGAACGCCGAAAATTTCCATGGCATCACAGTATAAAAAGCACCGCCGGACGACGGTGTGGTATCAAGGGAAACACGCCGCCGCAAACGGGTGCGGCGGCGCAAGGCGTACCCTGCGGGCGAAGCGTGCAGGACAGAGCGCCCGCGCAGCGGCGGGTACTCTGTGGAGGTTGCTACAGCGTTATTTCCACAACGAACACTTCGACTCGGCCTTGGTCACATACGCTTGCGCACCGGGCACGGTGGCGACCACCTTGTAGTAATCCCATGGATACTTCGACTCGGATGGCTTCTTGACTTCCATCAAATACATATCGTGCACCATGCGGCCATCGGGACGCACTTCGCCATTCTGGGTAAACATGTCGTTGATCTTGGTCTTTTTCAGGTAAGCCATGACTTTCTCGGTGTCATCCGTCCCCAGCGCCTTGACGGCTTTCAGGTAGTTCGCCGCGGCCGAATAGTCGGCCGCCTGCAACATCGACGGCTCTTTCTTCATCTTGGCGAAATAGCGTTTCGACCAGGCGCGCGTGTCCGCATTCAAGTCCCAGTACCAGCCATCCGTCAGGTACATGCCTTGCGTCAGGTTCAGGCCCAGCGAATGGATGTCATTGATGAAGATCAGCAAGCCGGCCAGTTTCATCGATTTCGTCAGACCGAACTCGTTGGCCGCCTTGATGCTGTTGATGGCGTCGCCGCCCGCATTGGCCAGACCGAGGATTTGCGGCTTGGACGATTGCGCCTGCAGCAGGAAGGAAGAGAAATCCGAAGCGCCCAGCGGATGCTTGACGCTGCCCAGCACCTTGCCGCCGGCCGCCTTGACGACCTCGGCCGTGTCTTTTTCCAGCGAATGGCCAAACGCGTAGTCGGCCGTCATGAAGTACCAGTTCTTGCCACCCTGCTTGACGATGGTGCCGCCCGTACCGCGCGCCAGCGCCACCGTGTCGTAGGCGTAGTGCACGGTGTAAGGCGTGCACTCTTCATTCGTCAGGCGCGAGGAACCGGCGCCGATGGCGATGAAGATTTTTTTCTTTTCCGCCGCGACCTTGGCCATGGCCAGGCTGGCGCCGGAATTGGTGCCGCCGATCAGCATGTCGACGCCCTGCTGGTCGAACCATTCGCGCGCCTTCGAGGCGGCGATGTCGGCCTTGTTTTGATGGTCGGCAGAAATGAATTCCACCTTTTTGCCGGCCAGCACGACGCCGGCATCGGCGATCGCCATCTTGATGGCTTCCGCGCCGCCGAGGCCGTCGACGTCGGAGTACACGCCCGACATGTCGGAAATAAAACCGATCTTGATCGTGTCGCCCGATACCTGGGCGTGCGCGGCGGCGGAAAAGCCCAAGGCGCAAAGAGTGGCGGTGGCAATGGCGATAGCGTTACGTTTCATAGTGTCTCCGTTGGGATTATTGTTTGCTATTCAGTCGATTGCTGGACGATAACGCGTACCAGATGTACGCGTACTACATGGGGACTACACGCCAAGCAGCTCGGTCAATACCGGCATCTTGGCCTCCAGTTCGGATGCAGCAAAAGTCTCGACGATCTGACCGTGCTCCATCACGTAAAACCGGTCCGCCAGTGGCGCGGCAAACCGGAAATTCTGTTCCACCATGACAATGGTGTAGCCCTTCGCTTTCAGGGTGGTGATCATGCGCGCCAGCCCTTGCACGATGACGGGCGCCAGGCCTTCGGAAATTTCATCGAGCAGCAGCAGGCGCGCGCCCGTGCGCAGGATGCGCGCCACGGCCAGCATCTGCTGTTCCCCGCCCGACAGGCGCGTGCCCTGGCTGTGGCGGCGTTCCTGCAAGTTCGGGAACATGGCGTAGATTTCTTCCACCGACATGCCCTTCTCGCCGCTGGCCAGGGTCGGCGGCAGCAGCAGGTTTTCTTCCGTCGACAGCGAGGAAAAAATGCCGCGCTCTTCAGGACAATACCCGATGCCCAGGTGAGCGATTTTGTGCGTGGCCAAACCTATCGCTTCGACACCGTTGACCTTGATCGAGCCCGTGCGCGCCCCCGTCAGCCCCATGATGGCGCGCAAGGTGGTGGTGCGGCCGGCGCCGTTGCGGCCCAGCAAAGTCACCACTTCACCCTGCTCCACTTTCAGGTTCACGTCATGCAGGATGTGCGATTCGCCATACCAGGTGTGCAGCTGTGCAATTTCCAGCGCGGGTGCGCCGCGATTCGCTTGTGTCGCCATCAATGCGCCCCTTCCAGTTCCGCGTGGGTGGTGCCCATGTACGCTTCCATCACGTGCGGATTGCGCGACACTTCCGCGTAACTGCCTTCGGCCAGCATGGCGCCGCGCTGCAGGACGGAAATCTTGTCGCAGATGCCCGAGACCACGCTCATATTGTGTTCCACCATCAAAATCGTGCGGCCAGCCGACACCTTTTTGATCAGTTCCGTCACGCGATGCACGTCTTCGTGGCCCATGCCTTGCGTCGGTTCGTCGAGCAGCATCATTTCCGGCTCCATCGCCAGGGTGGTGGCAATTTCCAGCGCCCGCTTGCGCCCGTACGGCATGTCGACCGTGATGGTGTCGGCAAATTCCGTCAGGTCGACCTCGGCCAGCAAGGCCATGGCGCGATCGTTGAGCTGATTTAATGAACGTTCGCTTTGCCAGAAGTGGAACGACGTGCCCAGCTGGCGCTGCAAGCCGATGCGCACATTTTGCAACACCGACAAATGCGGGAAGACGGCGGAAATCTGGAAGGAACGGATCACGCCCATGCGCGCGATCTGGGCCGGTTTGGCGGCAGTGATATCTTTCCCATTGAACAGGATCTGTCCTGAAGTGGGGACCAGGAATTTGGTGAGCAAGTTAAAACACGTGGTCTTGCCGGCGCCGTTCGGACCGATCAAGGCGTGGATATGGCCCCGCTCTACCTTCAGGTTCACCTCGCTCACAGCGGTGAAACCCTTGAATTCCTTGGTCAAATTTCTTGTTTCCAAGATTACGTTTGACATCGTGTCTCCTAGTTGTACTTTTTGTACTACTTAGTCATTTTTATAATACACAACTTAAATTTAACGCACAATACAGTATAACTACGGGGATTTTGCGCCAGCCCGAATGGCGCAAACTCGCGCCTTTACCCAGCTATTTCCTGCTATTTCCAGGCCGCGTGTATCATTTGCGCCGCTTTTTCCGCGATCATCACGGTGGGCGAGTTCGTGTTACCAGAAGTAATGTACGGCATGATCGATGCATCGACAACGCGCAAGCCAGCCACGCCGATCACGCGCAACTGGCTGTCGACCACGCTGGATGCATCGCTGGCCAGGCCCATGCGGCAGGTACCGACCGGGTGAAAGATGGTGGTACCGATCTGGCTGGCCGCCTGCACCAGCTCTTCCTGGCTCTGGAATTGCACGCCGGGCTTGTATTCCTGCGGCGCAAACTTACTTAACGCCGGCGCGGCCACGATGGCCCGCGTCAGCCGCAAGGCGTCGGCCGCCACTGTGCGGTCCTGCTCGGTACTCAGGTAATTGGGCACGATTTTCGGCGCCGCATAGCTGTCGGCCGAGGCGATCTGCACATGGCCGCGCGAAGTGGGCCGCAAATTGCAGACGCTGGCCGTAAACGCGGGAAACGCATGCAAGGGCTCGCCGAATTTGTCCAGGGAGAGCGGCTGCACGTGGTATTGCAGGTTCGGCGTGGCTTGCTGCGGATCGGACTTGGCGAATGCGCCCAGCTGCGATGGCGCCATCGACATGGGCCCGCTCTGGAACAGCGCATACTGCAAACCGATCTGCATCTTGCCCAGCATATTGCCCGCCATGATGTTCAGGGTTTTCACGCCCTGGACTTTGAAGACCATGCGCAGCTGCAAATGATCCTGCAAATTGCCGCCCACGCCAGGCGAGTCCAGCACGGGCGCGATGCCATGCTGCTGCAGCAAGGCGGCCGGGCCGATGCCGGACAATTGCAGCAATTGCGGCGAACCGATGGCGCCCGCCGTCAGCACGGTTTCGCGCCGGGCTGTCGCCTGCCACTGCGTGCCGCCGCCCGTAAATACAATACCCGTGCAGCGCGGCCCCGACTCCGTCGTTTCCAGCAGCAATTGTTCCACGTGGCAGCCCGTCATGATGGTCAGGTTCGGGCGGCGCGATGCCGGTTTCAGGAACGCTTTCGAGGTATTCCAGCGGATGCCGCGGCGCTGGTTGACGTCGAAATATGCGCTGCCGCTGTTGTCGCCGCCATTGAAATCGCTGGTTTTCGGGATGCCGACCTGCTGCGCCGCATCGCGGAACGCGTTCAGGATATCCCACGACAAGCGCTGTTTTTCCACGCGCCATTCACCACCGACGCCATGGTTTTCCGACGCGCCGCCGTAGTAATCCTCGCTTTGTTTAAAGAGCGGCAAGACCTTGTCCCAGCGCCAGGAAGCGTCGTCCGTCAAATCGGCCCAGTGGTCGTAATCGCCGGCCTGGCCGCGCATATAGATCATGCCGTTGATGGAAGAGCTGCCGCCCAGCACTTTGCCGCGTGGATAGATCAGGCTGCGCCCGCCCAGGCCAGCGTCCGCCTGCGTGGAATACAGCCAGTCCGTGCGGGGATTGCCGATGCAATGCAGATAGCCGACGGGGATGTGGATCCACACGTAATCGTCCTTGCCGCCCGCTTCCACGAGTAAAACGTTGGCATCCTTGTCGCGCGTGAGCCGGTTGGCCAGCACGCAACCTGCCGTGCCGCCGCCCACGATGATGTAGTCGTATTCGCCTGCCGATTCCAATGAAGCTCCTTTCGGTATGCCATCAAGCTGTCGCGCGGCGTGTCTCCCCACCGCGATCCGCTACCAGAGTCTGTATTCGTTCATGCATGCATGGCTGCTGAGCCGCCTTGAGATTACCACCAGTGCCGAGCCAGGGCGACATTAATCGTGGCCAGCGATATGAGCGAGCGCCACGGCAAGCTCAAAAACAGGGTCATCAAGCTGTGGATAACCGTATGGATATCCACAGGTACGATATGTGCGTAAACGAAAATTTTTTTCAGCGGCTTTTTTTTATCCCAAAACCATCCCCGGCAGATACACCCCTTACTCAGCGCTTATCCGCACGCCAAGCGATTGTTTACAAGGATAAATCGGTACTTATCCACAGAAGATGTGCCCGTTAACTACTATTACTATTCTTGTATACGAACTTGTTAAGGTAAACCCGACAACGCGCGCTTTGCCTGCCCTTCATCTTTGAAAGGGTTCACCAACTTGTCTTAAAAAAAAACCGGCAAGCTACTTTGGCTGACAAAAAAAATTCGAGCCAACAACTGCGCGACGAAAACCGGTGTGGCCAACATCACGCGCACAGCACTGCCAAACCGTTTTGCAAAATGGAAACGTCAACAGGCTTGAGCGGGCACAGTGCCAGCAAGCGGTTCGATATGAAAAAGAGGGGGGATTTGAGACGATTGTGGATAAGTCACTTGATATCCACAGGATGACTTGTGAGTAAACACGAAGTTATGCGCAGGCCCACATTTTATACAATTTTGCTCCTCGCGTGATACAGCGATTATGCACGCTTTATTTTGCGCGTAAACGATTGATCCTGTTGAAAAAAAGCGACTTATCCACAGAAAAAAACGCGTTTACTATTACTACTATTTTTATATATAGATCTATTGTAAACCGATAAAAAAGCGGAAGTCCGGGGATATTTCCAAAAAGCATGCAAAAACCGCCAAAAAAAAACCAACGGCGACATCGCGACCCACTGCCAAACCGTCTTCCAGGAATCGCTTGAACGCATACGTCCATGCAAGAACGCCGCTCGTGGTTACTCAAGATGGATTGCCGGACAACGGCAGCGGCATGCAAAGCACGTTAACCATGTCACGACAGCAAGAAAACCCGTGATTTTTGCTTACCGGTGTGGATAAGTGCCTGCATATCCACAGGATGAGATGTGGGAAAAGTCGATCTTTGTCCACAAGCCGATTTTTATCCCAAACAAGTCCTCCGTAGATACAATGCTTGTGCGCCTACTTTTTTGTGCGCCAAGTCGATGATTTTTATACGGTATACCGACTTATCCACAAAAAAATGGCCGTTTACTATCACTACTATTTTTATGTATACATCTTTATTTAAAACACAGAGACAAACGCGAACGGTGGAAAAGTCACCGAAACAGCTGTTTTCACCCTGTAAACCGTTTGGCAATCCAAAAAACCTGTAAAAACAGCATGAATTCACACAAAAAAATGCGTTTAGGCATCATCAGTGCCTTGCACGAAGAACAGCAGGGGCTGGTAGAAGCCATGCAAGGCCCCCAGAGGCGTTCACACGGCATGCGCGACTACACCCTGGGAACCCTGTGGAATATCGACGCTGTGTGCGTCCTGTCGCGTCTGGGTAAGGTTGCCGCTGCCATGACAGCTTCTATCCTTGTGGAAAAGTACGGAGTTACCCACATCGTCTTCACCGGCGTGGCCGGCAGTGGGGATAAACGCGTGAAAGTGGGCGATATCGTGGTGGCCGAAGCGCTGCTGCAGCACGATATGGATGCCCGCCCTCTGTTTCCCCGCTTCGAAGTGCCGCTGACAGGCTTGCAGCGCTTTGCCACGGACCTGGAACTGAGCACGCAACTGGCTGGCGCAGCCGAAGATTTTTTGCGTGACGATGTCTCCAGCGTGCTCAAGGCAGCGCATATCGTGGAATTTGGCTTGCAGCACGCACAGGTCCACCGCGGCCTGATCGCCAGCGGCGACCAGTTCATCAGCAGCGCCGCGCATGTGAACCAGCTGAAAGAAGATATCCCCGACCTGCTGGCCGTCGAAATGGAAGGCGCCGCCGTGGCGCAAGTGTGTTTTGAACTGGGCGTGCCGTTTACGGTCATGCGCACCATTTCCGACAACGCCAACGAAGAGGCGGCAGTCGACTTCATGCGTTTTGTGCAGACCGTCGCCTCGCCGTATGCGTTGACGGTGATCCAGCAATTGTGCCAGCGCCTGGCTGGCTGATTTTTCAGCTAGCGTGCATAAAAAAAGGGCAGAACCACTGGTTCTGCCCTTCCGCGTTAACTGTCTGCTTAAAATTTAGACACTTAACATCATCAAGCTGGCATTTCCACCTGCTGCCGTCGTATTCACGCACAGCGCCCGCTCAGCGACCAGGCGCCACAGGGGGATGACACCCTCCTGCGTGGTGGCGATAGTGGCCACCAGGGCCCCTTCCCGTGCCGCCAGCAGCGGTTTGAGCTGGCCATCGAGGCTAGGCTCGATCATGGCGATCTGGAAATCATGCTTGACCGACTCAAGGCTGCTGACGACCTGGATGCGATCCTTCAGCGCGGCCGGCAAGTCGCCGGGAATCAGATCCGGCGCTTGCGCCAGCACCAGGGCCTGGTTACCGGTGGCCAGGACGGCGGCCAGCTGGTTCATCAAGGTGCCGGACGTGGCGGCCGCACACAAGATCGTGCCCCGCGCGGCAAAGCTCAGCGTATTGCGCTCGCCGGTCGGGCCTGGCAAGACGGTGGTGCTGCCCAGCAAGGTGGTGCGCGCATAGTCCTGTGCCAGTTGCCCGACCTTGTCGTGGCCATGCATCTTCGCCCAGACGGTCAGCGCATCCAGGGCCGGTGGCGCCTGGCGCTGGTGTTGCGCGCCGGCTGGCGCATTGCGCTGCAGGCGTTTCAGGTACAGGGGGCCACCGGCTTTCGGTCCCGTGCCCGATTTGCCTTCGCCGCCGAACGGTTGCACGCCGACGACGGCGCCGACGATATTGCGGTTCACATAAATATTGCCCACATGCGCGCGCTTGGTGATGAAATCGATGGTTTCATCGATGCGCGTATGAATGCCCAGGGTCAAACCGTAACCGCTGTCGTTGATCGATTGCACCAGTTGCGGCAAGTCGGCCCGCTTGTAGCGGATCACATGCAGCACGGGGCCGAAGACTTCCTGCGTCAATTGCGCCAGCGACTTGATTTCCAGCACGGTCGGGGCGACAAACGTGCCTTTGACGGTCGGCAAATCGAGCGAATAGTGGTCGATGGCCATGGTTTTCATCTTGTTGATGTGCGCCAGCAGATTACCTTGCGCTTCCGCATCGATGACGGGACCGATATCGGTCGCCAGGCGGTCAGGATTGCCAACGCGCAATTCCTGCATGGCGCCCTTGAGCATATGGATGGTCTTGTCGGCGATTTCCGTTTGCAGGAACAGCACGCGCAAGGCCGAGCAGCGCTGGCCGGCGCTGTCGAAAGCGGACGACATCACGTCCTGCACCACTTGCTCCGGCAAGGCGGACGAATCGACGATCAGGGCGTTCTGGCCACCCGTTTCGGCGATCAGGGGGATGTCGATGCCTTCGGCCACGGCGCGGGTGGCCAGGTTGCGGTTGATCAATTGCGCCACTTCCGTCGAACCCGTGAAAATCACGCCTTTCACGCGCGTGTCATTGCACAGGCCAGCGCCGACGATCTCTCCGCTGCCAGGCAAGAATTGCAGCGCGCCCCGTGGCACACCCGCCGCATGCAGCAATTGCACGGCGCGGTGGGCGATCAGCGGCGTCTGCTCGGCCGGCTTGGCCAGCACCACGTTGCCTGCGGCCAGGGCGGCGGCCAGCTGGCCCGTAAAGATGGCCAGCGGGAAGTTCCACGGACTGATGCAGGTGACGGGACCGAGCGCCAGGGTGTTCGGCGCGTGTTCCACCTGCGCCGCGTAGTAGCGCAGGAAGTCGACGGCTTCGCGGATTTCCGCGATCGCATTCGGCAGGGACTTGCCCGCTTCGCGCACGGCCAGGGCCATCAGCTCGATGTGGTGCTCTTCGAACAGGTCGGCCGCGCGCTGCAAAGCTTGCGCGCGGATCGACGGCTCTGTCGTTTGCCAATCCATGGCATACGCGCTGGCGCTGGCCAGGGCCGTTTCCACGTCGGCCGGACCGGCTTCCATGACCTTGCCCACGACATCGTCATGCTGGGCCGGGTTGTGCAGCATGTGCGTGGGGCCATTCAGGCTGACGGCGCCATCGATCAGCGGCGCAGCCTGCCATGACTGTTGCTGCGCCAGGCCGGTGGCCAGGGTACGCAAGGTGTCTTCATTCGACAGGTCCAGGCCGGCCGAGTTCTTGCGTTCACTGCCAAACATGTCCAGCGGCAGCGGAATCGACGGGTGCGGCAAGCCGCCCTGCAGGCGCGCCTGTTCCAGCGGATCGCGGATCAGGCTATCGATGGCCACGTTTTCGTCGACGATCTGGTTGACGAACGACGAGTTGGCGCCGTTTTCCAGCAGGCGGCGCACCAGGTAGGCCAGCAGGGTTTCATGCGAACCGACGGGCGCGTAGATGCGGCACGGCTTGTCCAGATTGTCGGGGCCGACGACCTGGTCGTACAGGGTCTCGCCCATGCCGTGCAGGCACTGGAATTCGTAGTCGGTAATGCCGTCGCGTTTCGCCCAGGTATAAATGGTCGACAGGGTTTGCGCGTTGTGGGTGGCAAATTGTGGATAGATCAGGCTGCTGGCGGCCAGCAGTTTTTGCGCACACACGAGGTAAGAGACGTCCGTGTAGACCTTGCGCGTGTAGACGGGATAGCCTTCCTGGCCATCGACTTGCGCGCGTTTGATTTCCGCATCCCAATACGCGCCCTTCACCAGGCGCACCATGAACTTGCGGCCGCTGCGGTGCGCCAGGTCGATCAGGTAATCGATGACGAACGGGCAGCGCTTCTGATACGCCTGCACCACATAGCCGATGCCGTCGAAGCCGGCCAAATCGGTATCAAAGGCAAGTGCTTCCATCAGGTCGAGCGACAGTTCCAGGCGGTCCGTTTCTTCCGCATCGATGTTGAAGCCGATGTTGTACTGTTTTGCCAGCAACAGCAACGCTTTGACTTTCGGCAGCAATTCTTCCATGACACGGGCACGCTGGGCGCGGCTGTAGCGCGCGTGCAGGGCCGACAGTTTCACGGAAATGCCGGGGCCGTTCTTGATGCCGCGCCCGTTCGACGCCTTGCCGATGGCATGGATCGCCGTTTCGTACGAGGCGTAGTAGCTGGCCGCGTCCTGCTGCGTCAGGGCCGCCTCGCCCAACATGTCGTACGAGTAACGGTAGCCGCGCGTTTCATTCTCGCGGCTGTTCTTCAATGCTTCCTCGATGGTCTGGCCCGTCACGAACTGGTTGCCCAGCATGCGCATAGCCAGGTCGACGCCCTTGCGGATCAGCGGTTCGCCGCCTTTGGCGATGAGCTTGGTCATGGCCGAACCGAGGCCCGATTCGCTGCTGGTGCTGACCAGTTTGCCCGTAATCAGCAAGCCCCAGGTGGCGGCATTGACGAACAGCGATGGCGATTCACCCAGGTGCTTCTTCCAGTCGCCCTTGCTGATTTTGTCGGCGATCAGGCGATCGGCCGTTTGACTGTCGGGTATACGCAACAGCGCTTCAGCCAGACACATCAATGCAACACCTTCTTCCGACGACAGCGAGAACTCGTGCATCAGTGCATCGACGCCCGATGCGCGTGTGCGTTTTTCGCGCACGTT
This sequence comes from Janthinobacterium sp. BJB446, assembly GCF_002735655.1. Classification (NCBI taxonomy): domain Bacteria; kingdom Pseudomonadati; phylum Pseudomonadota; class Betaproteobacteria; order Burkholderiales; family Oxalobacteraceae; genus Janthinobacterium; species Janthinobacterium sp. BJB446. The sequence goes on from NZ_PDZK01000004.1 coordinate 300,399, forward strand.
CGAGACCAGGCGGTGCGCCAGCGCTTGTCCTTCGGCTGTCGTTTCGGTGCTGCTGGGGCGCACTTGTTGCAACAGCCACTGCACGGCGGAAACCTCATCGCGCCTATAGGCGGAGGTGATGGCGGCGCGTTGTGGTGTCGCTTCGGGCAGGATTTCTGCCTGGAACGCAGCAAAAGGAATCGGGGTAAAAGCCGAGGGGCCTGCAGGGTGCATAAGTGCTCTTTACAAGGAAAAAGGGACGAAAACTGACGTAATTCTTGCTCTTTTTTGGTGCAAAAAAATACAGAAAGTCGGACGTTAAGATGATTCGATTGTAAAGGGGATTCTTATGGATTAATTCTGGTAATAGAGGGGACTAGCAATAGATAGTTTTTGATGCGACAATTTAACCAAATAATATTAATTTGGGGGTGATAGGAATGCTGGACAAGATCAGTAAGAAAATCTTGATGGAATTGCAGAGCGATGGACGCATCAGCAATGTGGAGCTGGCCGCGCGCGTGAACCTGTCGCCGGCGGCCTGCCTGGAGCGCGTGCGCAAGTTGCACGAATCCGGTTACATCATGGGCTATACGGCCCAGTTGAACCCGCAGCTGCTCGACGTGTCGCTGCTGGTGTTCATCGAAGTCGTGCTTGATCGTACGACACCGGAAGTGTTCGATGCCTTCAAGCATAGCGTACAAATCATTCCAGAGGTACTGGAATGTCATATGGTGGCTGGCGGTTTCGATTACCTGGTCAAGGCGCGCGTCAAGGATATGGCCGCCTACCGCGAATTCCTGGGCAAGACGCTGTTGCAGAAAGGTGTGCGGGAAACCCACACTTATGCCGTCATGGAAGAGGTCAAAAACACCACCAAATTGCCAATTAAGTGACCTTGGTGTAGCCGCCCTACTTTTCTGATTGAGCTATCGGAACAAATGTTGTAGGGTAGAACTACAATTCTGCTACCCGGTAGCCGCCTGAAACGCCGCGCAGACGTTACGTTCAGGGTGCAAGGTGGGCAATCGTGCCCACCCGCATACGGTTACAGCACGTCCCCTCAACGGGACGTGACGGGTTCGCGCAGCGGGGGACAAATGAAGCAGTTGCAGCATCAGCTGGTGCGTTTCTTTGTATTCACGATCCTGGCCATGGCCGTGGCCTGTTGCCTGGCCTATCTGCTGCTGCTCTCGGGCGGCGAACATCCGTATCTGATCGCCTGCGTGGCCGCCGCCATCGGCGCCGCGCTGCTGGCGTTTGCCGGCCGTGCGCGCGGCGAGCCAGGCTTGCATCAGTTCGCCGACACGGTGGGCAACGCCATCGACGCCATCATGATCGGCGCGGCGGAAACCTCGTATTTTGTCGATTCCGTCAAACAGAAGGTGGAACTCGATGTGCGCACGGCCAGCGACATCGCCGACAGTTCCGTACAAAATGCCGTGATGACGGAAAAGATCGCCGCCAATGCGGAGCGGGCAGCCAAGGTGGCCGCCGGCGTGCGCGTGGAAAGCGTGGCGGCGCGCGCCGAAGTGGACCAGGGCTTGCAGCGCATCAATAAGGCACGCGAAGAAGCGCAAGGCGCTTCCAGTACCATGCTGAGCTTGCAGGAAAAATCCAAACGCATCACGGGTTTCACGGAAGCCATTTCCGATATTTCCGCGCGCACCAACTTGCTGGCGCTGAACGCCGCCATCGAGGCGGCGCGTGCCGGCGAACATGGACGCGGTTTTGCCGTCGTGGCCGGGGAAGTGCGGCAACTGGCGCAGCGCACCAAAGAAGCCTCCGATGAAATCAGCGTGATGGTGCGCGAAATCAATGAACAGTCGGAAAAAGCTGCGCGTGGCATGAGTTCGCTGGCGGCCGGCGTCACGGAAGCGGCGCGCAATGTGGAAAGCGTGCATGCATCGCTCAGCCATATCGAGGAATCGTCGGGCGTGTCGGAAGACGAGATCGGGCAAATCGCCCGCGCCTCGCGCGAACACGTCGACACGACGCAAGTGATCGCCGATGCCATCCTGCAAATCCGCGACAGCATGCTGTCGACGAACGCCGAATTGCCGCGCGCCACACAGTCGGCCATGGCCCTGGCCGAGCGGGCCGAAGTGATCGCCGGCGCCCTCGGCGAATCGAGCGTGGCCACGCCGCACGACGAGATCCGCGAGGCGGCCCAGCGCGCCGCGCGCGACGTGGGCAAACTCTTCGAGCAAGCCATCGCGTCGGGGCGCATCACGCGCGAAGCCCTCTTCGACCGCCACTACCGCCCCATCCCGAATACCAATCCACCCAAGCACAACACGAAGTTCGACGCGTTTACGGACAAAGTGCTGCCGGATGTGCAGGAAGGCGTGCTGGCCGCCCTGCCGCACCTGGCCTACGCGGGTGCCGTTGACAACAATGGATATTTCCCGACGCACAACAAGAAGTTTTCCCAGCCGCTGACGGGCGACTACGCCACGGATATCGTGAATAACCGTACCAAACGCATCTTCAGCGACCGCACGGGCAAGCGCTGCGGCAGCAACACCAGGGCGTTCCTGTTGCAGACCTATAAACGCGACACGGGCGAAGTCATGCACGATTTATCCGTGCCCATCCACGTCGATGGCAAGCACTGGGGCGGTTTCAGAATCGGTTACCGCTCCAGCAGTCACGCATAAAAAAACGCCTGATGTTTCATCAGGCGTTTTTTTGTGCCGGTAGAACACTTATTCAATATGCGGCTTGGGCGCCACGCCGCCGCCGGCTGCCGTGGCCGTGCGCAGGGTGGGCGTGTTCATGCTTTCCAGGTGGTTGCGCAGCCATTTGTGGGCGGGGCTGCGGGCGTCGCGCTCGTGCCACAGCATGTCCAGGTGGACGGCTGGCAGGGTCAATGGCAAATCCTTGTACAGCAGGGATTCCGTCATGCCTGTCGAGGCGATCAGGTGGCGCGGCAAGACCGTGATCAGGTCGGAATTGGCGACGACCCGCCCAGCGGTAAAGAACTGGTTGACCGTCAACAGGATGCGCCGTTCGCGGTGGATCTGCGACAGCGCCTCGTCGATCAAGCCATGCGCGCGGCCGGAAAAGCTCACCAATAAATGGTTCGCCGCGCAGTAGTTATCCAGGGTCAATTCCTTGTCGGCCAGCGGATGGCCGCGCCGCATCACGCACACATACTTGCCGGAATACAGGCGTTCATGGCGGATGGGCGAACCCGTTTCGCTCGACAGTTGCGCCGCCACGCCGGGAAAGAAGCCCACGGCCAGGTCGATGTCGCCGCGCAGCAGCATCGGGCGCGGTTCACGCGTGGTCAGCGGCATCATGCGCACGTTGACGCCGGGCGCTTCCCGTTCGATCGAGCGCATCAGCGAAGGCAGCCAGAACGCGGCCGTCGCGTCGGCCATGGCCATGCGGAAGGTGGCGTGGGTTTTCGACACGTCGAAGGTCTCCGGCGTGACGGCCGCTTCCAGGCTGGCCAGGGCCGAGCGCACGGATGGCCACAGCGCTTCGGCGCGGGGCGTGGGTTTCACGCCGTACGCCGTGCGGATCAGCAATTCGTCACCGAGGCTCTCGCGCAGGCGTTTGATGGCGTTCGATACCGCCGGCTGCGTCATCGCCAGGTGGCCGGCTGCGCGCGTCAGGTTTTGTTCCGTCATGACGGCGTCGAAAACACGCAGCAAGTTCAGATCCAGCGTCAGAAAACTCATGGAAAGCCCAAGATAAAAGTTGAATTGATTACTTAAGAGTGTAAACCGCGCCGGGCACGAATATTTTCACTCGTAAAAAAATATTACAGTTTTCCATTCATGATTCATATAATTGGTATCAAGAAATGGAATTAGATTTATATGTTGCACTGCACTATAGTACTGGCAAATTCTATAATGCACTGGAACACTATGTCTACCTTCGCCTCCGCCCTGTACGCAGTATCCGCACCCGTGCTGGAGATTTCCCTGCTGAATGCCCTGCAACTCGTGCTGGTGATCGTGGCCGTGGGCGCCTTCGCCCTGCTGTTCAAGCCTTTGCTGGTGGGGATCGCCCGCGCCATGGTGCTGCTGGTGCGTCCCAAGCTGAGCCGCGAAGAGCGCCTGGCGCGCCAGCAGATGCGCGAAGCGCAAGCCTTGAAGCGCACCCTGGGCAAGATGGATGGCGTGTCGCCAAGCAATGCCGCCGAGCTGCGTGCCCTGTCGACGCGCGCCTGAGCGATCAACTGTTGCAGATGACAAGCCGGCGCGAGCCGGCTTTTTTACGCCCGCGTTTTCGTTCAGGCCGCTTCAGGCCATGTCGCCCAGCAAATGCGCGCGCAACAAGGTGTCGGCCGGGTGGGCGCCGATCCAGATTTTCAGCAGCGCATTATAGAAGGCCAGGTCCGGCACCATGTCGCCCACCTGCTTGCCGTTCAGCTTGCACAACGTGCCCTCTTCCGGCAGCCAGTCCACGGTGAGAATGTCGCCCTTTTTCAGGCCGGGCACCATTTCGAACATGGCGCCGAACTGCATCGTCTGGCTCAGCAGGCGCGTGCGGTCGGCCTGGTCGGAGCTGCGCTTCAAGCCCTGCATGAAGGCTTGTCCCAGCTCGTCCGAGGTGATGTCGCGCAGCATGACGATTTCCAGGCGGCGCGGCCCGGGCAGCGCCAGGATGTCGGCCAGCTGGGTTTTCTTTTCCGGCAGGTACAGCGCAATCGTGTAGACCTTGAAGATGACCTTGTAGCGCACGCCGGCGCCGTTGAGTTTCAACTCGCGGCTGGCCAGCTGTACCGTGTCGTCCAGCTTGACGCCGCCGATCTCGACGGCCAGCGCTGCTTGTGCCAGGGCGGCGCACAGGCCGACGGCAGCGAGGGAGCGGCCCAAACGCGATGTGCATATTTGCATCTTCTACCTCCGTGGAAACCATGGGCTGTGGATAAGTCAGCACACAGTGTAGAACAGTTGGCAGAAGCTGGCGCCACGCAGAAGTGGCCCAGAAGTGGCGCGGGAGAAATGCTCAGGTTTTTGCGGCGGGAAGTTCCGCCTGCAGGCGTTCGTACTTGGCCATCAATTGCTCCGGGCTTTCGCGCCAGGCGGGATTGAAGGGGATGCAGCTGACGGGGCACACTTGCTGGCATTGTGGCTCGTCAAAGTGGCCCACGCATTCGGTGCATTTGTTGGGATCGATTTCGTAGATTTCCGCGCCCATGTAGATCGCATCATTCGGGCACTCGGGCTCGCAAATGTCGCAATTGATGCATTCGTCGGTGATCAGTAATGCCATGATTTCACTCTTACTTATTGCGATGATGCAGCGTTGGCGGCAATCTTGTTTTGCAGCCAGCGGTTCACCGAGGGGAAGACAAACTTGGAGACGTCGCCGCCCAGCGCCGCGATTTCGCGCACGATGGTGCCCGAAATGAATTGGTACTGGTCGGATGGCGTCAGGAACATGGTTTCGACATCGGGCAGCAGGTAGCGGTTCATGCCCGCCATCTGGAATTCGTATTCGAAGTCGGAGACGGCGCGCAAGCCGCGCACGATGACTCGCGCTTCATGCTTGCGCACGAAATCCTTGAGCAGGCCGGAAAAGCTTTCCACTTGCACATTTGGGTAATGGCCGAGCACTTCGTTAGCGATTTCCAGGCGTTCGTCGAGCGAGAAAAACGGCTGCTTGTTCTTGCTGTCGGCCACACCGACGATCAGCTTGTCAAACAGACCCGATGCGCGGCGCACCAAATCTTCATGACCGCGCGTGAGCGGATCGAATGTTCCTGGATAAACGGCTACAACCATTGCGGCTCCCTGACGATGCACCAATATAGACGCGCATTATGCCTGAAATTGGTGACTACCTTGGTGCTGCGCCTCGGGCCAGGGAGCCTTTTTGCCTCATTTATAGGCAGATTCAGGCAGTTGCAGGCACTTTGTTGTAAGTTAGCAAATGATAATAGACGGTGCCCGCCTTGTCGGCGCGGATGACTTCCCACGGCGCCATCCACTCGGGTTTTTCCAGTGCGCTGGCTGCATCGAAGACCAGCGGCAAGCCCGATTCCGCGTACACCATGCCGCCTTCCGTGAGCAGGTTGGCGCACAGTGGCAGCACTTTCGCCAGGAAATCCTGCTGGTATGGTGGATCGAGGAAGATCAGGTCGAAACGCTGGCCGCGCGATGCCAGGCCTTGCGCCGTCAGCAGGGCGTCGCCGCGCAGCAGTTGCACGTTGTCGGCGCGCAATTTCACCTTGTTCTCTTCCAGCTGGCGGATCACGGGCGTATGCGTATCGACCATGGTGACGGTGGCGGCGCCGCGGCTGGCCGCTTCAAAACCCAGCGCGCCGCTGCCGGCGAACAGGTCCAGCACCTGGGCATGGGCCCAGTCGCCGTCGCGCAAGTGATTGATCCAGTTGAACACGGTTTCGCGCACGCGGTCCGGCGTCGGGCGCAAGCCCAGTGCCTGCAAAACAGGCAGCACGGAACGCTTCCACTGGCCGCCGATGATGCGTACCTGGTTCGGTGGCGGCGCGTGGTGGACGGGGACTTTGGCGGTTTTTTTTATTTTCTTTTGCATGGGGATTTCTTCAATTCGGTGGCGGCCACTATAGCATATGGCCCCCTCCCCCCTGCTGGCGCTGCCGCTCTATTTGGGTTGCGTGGCCAGGGAATTGAAATCGTCGATCCAGCCCTGCATGCGCTTGACAGCATGGGTCTTTTGCGCCGGCGTGGCGATCTTGATCACCGTCAAGACCATCTGCGCCGTGCTGCTTTCGTAGGCATCGAAGAAGGCCTTGCGCTCCGAATGTTCGAGGCGCTCGAAACTGTCCTTGATCAGGGTCGTGATCAGGGCTGCGCTGGCTTCCTTGCCGAGTTTTTCCTGGTGGACTTTCTTGACCAGGTTCAACACATTCTGCTGGCGCCGCATGCGCTCGTCGAGCCAGATCTCATTGTTCAGCGGACGCGCGTCGGATGCCTTGCGGATGATGGCTTCCTGTTCGCTGCTGAAGCTGCCGAACCACAGTTCGAATTGCTCCATGGCTTTCTTGTAGCGCAGTTTCTGGCGCTTTTCCTGGTCACCGCTCAGGTATTTCTTGCGGTAATCATCATTGTTCGACTTGAACTTCTTTTCCATCTGCGCGATCTGCTCGGGCTTGAGCGAGCGCGCCAGGTCGGCCAGCTCGGGCGCAGCTTTCAGCAGCAGCGCCTGGGTGCGCTGCTTGATCTCGCTGTAGTCCGCCATTAGGTCTGCCTGCGTGGTATTGCCTTGCAGCTGCTTCTGGCCCGTGCGCAGGATTTCCACGTAATCCTTCAATTGCGTCTTGCGGTGCCAGTCGAACAGCTTGTCGATATCGTCGCGCACCCAGCCCTTCTGGTCGCGGTCCAGGTCGACATACGCGTTCAGCCACCAGTACAGTACGGTATCGCCATTGTTGTAGGCCAGACGCAAGCCGCTGCAGCCGGCCATGACGACGAGCAGGATGGCCAGCAGGGCATAAGTAAAACGGCCAAAGGGCGTGGAAAACGGGGCCTGCGTGTTAAACTTTTTCATATTCTTAACTTATAAAAGACGGTCTATGAACGTTGTCATTCTCGCTGCCGGTATGGGCAAACGCATGCAGTCGGCACTGCCCAAGGTATTGCACCCGTTGGCGGGCAAGCCGCTGTTGTCGCACGTCATCGACACGGCGCGTGGCCTGGCGCCGTCCCGATTATGCGTGATTTATGGGCATGGGGGCGCAGCGGTGCTGAAGTTGCTCGAGGGCTACAAGGTGAACCATGGCGTGCAGATCGACGCCGCCGAGCAGGCGCAGCAACTGGGTACCGGTCATGCCGTGCAACAAGCGCTGCCTTTGCTCGATGACAGCGTGCCGACCCTGATCCTGTACGGCGACGTACCGCTGACCAGCGCCGTTTCCCTGCAGCAGCTGGTGCAGGCGGCCGGCCAGGACAAGCTGGCCATTTTGACCGTGGAACAGGACGATCCCTTTGGCCTGGGCCGCATCGTGCGCGAGCACGGCGCCATCGTGCGCATCGTCGAGGAAAAGGATGCCACGCCAGAAGAGCGCGCCATCAAGGAAATCAACAGCGGCATCATGGTCGCGCCCACCGTACAACTGAAACAATGGCTGTCGGCCTTGTCGAACGACAATGCCCAAGGGGAATACTATCTGACCGATATCGTTGCCCAGGCTGTCGCCGATGGCGTGGCCGTCACGTCGGCCCACCCGGCTGCCGTGTGGGAAGTGGCGGGCGTCAACAGCAAGGTGCAGCTGGCCCAGCTCGAACGCATCCACCAGAACAATATCGCGCAAGCGCTGCTGGAACGGGGCGTGACCCTGCTCGATCCGGCCCGCATCGACGTGCGCGGCGAACTGATTTGCGGCCGCGATGTCACCATCGATGTCGGCTGCGTGTTCGAAGGCAGAGTCGAACTGGGCGATGGCGTGCGCGTGGGCGCCAACAACGTCTTCATCAATGCCACGGTGGCCGCTGGCGCGCACATCAAGCCCTTCTGCCATATCGAGGATGCCGTCGTCGGCGCCGCTTCCATCATCGGCCCGTACGCGCGCCTGCGCCCGGGCACGGTCCTGGCGGAAGACGTTCACATCGGTAACTTCGTCGAAGTGAAAAACAGCCAGATCGCCGCGCACAGCAAGGCCAACCACCTGGCCTACATCGGCGACGCCACCATTGGCTCGAAGGTCAACATCGGCGCCGGCACGATCACCTGCAACTACGATGGCGTAAACAAGTTCCGCACGGTGATTGAAGACGATGCCTTCATTGGCAGCGACAGCCAGCTGATCGCCCCCGTCACCGTCGGCAAGGGCGCCACCCTGGGCGCCGGCACGACCTTGTCGAAAGATGCGCCGGCCGGCAAGCTGACCGTTTCGCGCGCGCGGCAAGTGACCATCGACGGTTGGACGCGTCCCGTGAAAATCAAGAAGTAAGCGGCGCAGTCAGCCCTTGCACACAGGCAGGCCGCCCGGCCTGCCTTTTTTGTATGTGGATAACTCTGTGGGCAAGCCCCTGCACAAGTGGGGCATAAGCCTGTGCGCAAGCTTGCGCATAAGCTGTTGGCAAGTTTTTCAATCTGGCCCGCCATGCGCTTGTCGCTGCCTTTTCTGCTGATTCCAGCGGCTTGCTAGCGATGTAATCGCCTTTTTCGGCGTATTGTGGATAAGTCTGTGCGTAAGTCTGCGGATAAGCGCTGGATAGTATGGGTACAAGTGGGGATAACTGCGTTTTTGCCGTGAGTATCCCTGGCCTTGCTGTGGGTAAGCTTGTGGAAAAGCGCTGCATAGCTAGTGGAAAGCTGGTGGATAAGCCTTGTGCTTGATCAAATGACAGCCGAAAACAGGCTTCCGGCTGTCATTGCCGCATCAGAAGCGGCGATTCAGTTCGACCCACAGGCGGGCCGCGCTGCGCGACGCCAGCAGGACTGGCGTGCCGCCGATGGGCTTGGCGACATATGCGCGGGCATTCCACTGCTGCCCGCCCGCCCAGTTCACGCCCAGCCCGGCGCCGTGCAGGCGCGCGCTGTTCGGGCCAGCCGACCAGCGCTGCTGGTTCACCGTCACGCGCGCGCTGTCGAGGAAGGCCACGGCTTGCCATTGTCCCGCTTCGCTGGCGCTGAGTTCATGCCGCCATTCCGCGCTGCCAAAATAGCCGAGGTCGCCAGCTGCCGCGCCCACGTCATACGCGCGCACCGTGTACGGCCCGCCCACGCTCATCTTTTCGGACGAGTCGAGGTTGCCGTCCGCCCACTGCCCGGCGACGGTCAGATACACGGCATTGCGCTGGTCCAGGTTTTGCAGGCGCGACAGGTTGACGTTCCATTTCGCGTAATTGCCATGGCTGCGTGCGCTGAACGCGTCGTTCAGGCGCGCCAGCGGGTCGGTGATGTCGAGCTTGCCGGCTGTCGCGGCCACGCTCCAGCTGGTGATGGCGCCGGCCAGGGCAGCATCGCGGACGTCGCCGCCGAGGGTCGCGCTCAAGTTGTCCAGGCGGCGGTCACTGCGCATGGCGCTGGCGTCGATGCGGTCGCGCAAGTGCACCTGATCATATTGCAGCTGGATGGACATGTTCGCATCGCGGCTGCGCAGCAGCGGATGGCGCAGCCAGCCACTGGCGACCTGGGCCGTGCCATGCGCTTCCAGCGGGCGCATGGCGCCTTGCAGGCGGTAGCGCAAGGCGGACATGGCCACCCCGGCGCGCGTGCCGGCGCCGTTCAGCAGCAGGTCATAGCCGAGACGCGCATACGACATGCCCTTGCCCGAGCTGAGCACGCTGGCGCTGGCCACGTCGCCCTGGTGCAGCGGGTTGTACAGGTACACGGTGGCGCCAAGGCGGGCGCGGCCCGTGTAACGGTTGCCATTGTTGTCGAGGAAGGCAGCGCCAGCCATGCGCGGACCGGACCAGGCATCGACCAGCAGGTCGGAGCTGCCGACCTCGGCGCCGGGCTTGAGCGTGGCCGTGATGGCCACGTTCGGTATGTCGGACAGCAACAGCAAGCTGCGGTCGAGTTCCGCCTGGCTGATGGTCTGGCCCGCTTGCAGCGGCGCCAACGTGGCATTCAGCAAGGCGTCGCTGACGTCGCTCTGATTGGCGATGCCCACCTGGCCATAGCGCGCTTCGAGTACCTCGATGCGCACGATGCCTTGGCGGATGGTCTGGGCAGGCACGATGGCGCGCGCCAGCGGATAGCCATGGGCGCGGTAGTAGCTGGTGATGCGGGCCGCCAGTTCGCCCAGCTGCTCCAGGGACAGGGTCGTGCCGTGGGCGCTGGCGACGAGCACCTGCAAGGTGGCCGTGTCGAACGCGCTATTGCCGCTGATGTCGATCTGCGTGACGAGAAATGGCACGCTGGCGGGCAGCGGCGCGCCCTCTTTCTGTTCGATGCGCAGCGCTGGCGCGCCGGGGGGCACGTTGGCGGGCGTGGCCGGTTGCAACTGGCGCAGGATGGCGCCCGCGTCGGGCACGGCCGGGGTGGTCTGGGCGGCGGCGCATGGCGCGAAGGCCAGCAGCAGCAGGGACAGCAACGGTTGTTGCAGCAGGTGTCGCGGAGTCGATGAATGAGTCATGGTGTTATTGATTTACGTTGAGCATGTTGGCGGGCAGCTTGACGCCGCCCAAGACGACTTGCAGGGCCGGGCCGCGGCTGCCGATCTGCATGGTGGTGTTTGGCAAGGCATTGCTGGCGGCAGCCGTGCCTGCCGGGGCATCCGTCTGCGTGACGGTGATGGTGGGCGCGGCCGCCAGCGTGCCGGGACGCGTATCGGCAAAGCTGCCCAGCACTTGCGCCTGCAGTTGCACCACGGCTGCCTGGGCCGGCGGCGGCAGGCTGGCCGACGTCAGGGTCAGGGCGCCGGCATTGCCCTCGGCTTGTATGAAGGCATAGTCGTTGGAAGCCAGGCCGCTGCCGCTGATGGCGTAATTGCCAGCCGGACTGCTGGCCGTGGCCGGGCTGGTCCAGGCCAGGGTGCCGCTGGTGGCATCGGCCAGGGTATCGCCGCCCAGCAAGCCGCTGACCTTGCCGCTCAAGCCATCGGGCGTGCGGCCGCCCGTCAGGCTGGTAGCCGTGGCCGTATACAGCAAGCTGGCCTTGGCGATATCGGCCGTGATGTTGCCGGGCTGGACGATGGTGTAGTTAGCCGCGTCCGCGCCTTGCAAGATGTAACCATCGATGATGACGGTCTTGGCGCTGCCGGCATGCTTGTCGGCAAAGAATGCCGTGCCGCCCGTCACGCGCAATTCGTCGCTGCCCAGTGCCGTTACTTTGGCCGTGCCCGTCAGGGTGGCGCCGGTGGTGGCGTCGTAGACTTTATTCGCCGCAGCCACGCCAGTGATGACCACGCTGGCCTTGCCGATGTCGGCCGTGACCTTGCCCGGTTGCACGAGCTCATAGTTGCCCGCGTCCGCGCCTTGCAAGGCAAAGCCGTCGAGGGTGACGGTTTTGCCTGTTCCGGCGTGCTTGTCGGCAAAGCGGGCATTGCCGCCCGTCACGCCAAGCTGGTCGCTGCCCAGCGCCGTCACTTTGGCCGTGCCCGTCAGGGTGGCGCCCGTCGTGGCGTCGTAGACTTTATTCGCCGCAGCCACGCCAGTGATGACCACGCTGGCCTTGCCGATATCGGCCGTAACCTTGCCCGGTTGCGTCAGGTCATAGTTGCCGGCGTCCGCGCCTTGCAAGGCAAAGCCGTCGAGGGTAACAGTCTTGGCGCTGCCGGCGTTCTTGTCGGCAAAGCGGGCATTGCCGCCCGTCACGCCGAGCTGGTCGTCGCCCAGCGCCGTCACTTTGGCCGTGCCCGTCAGGGTGGCGCCGGTGGTGGCGTCATAGACTTTATTCGCCGCAGCCACGCCAGTGATGACCACGCTGGCCTTGCCGATATCGGCCGTGATGTTGTTCGGTTGCACCAGCACATAGTTGGCCGCATCCGCGCCTTGCAAGACAAAGCCGTCGAGGGTGACGGTTTTGCCTGTTCCGGCGTTCTTGTCGGCAAAGCGGGCATTGCCGCCCGTCACACCAAGCCGGTCATCGCCCAGCGCCGTTACGTTGGCCGTGCCCGTCAGGGTGGCGCCGGTGGTGGCGTCATACACTTTGTTTGCCGCGCCCACGCCGCTCACGGTGACAGTAGCATTGCCGATGTCGGCCGTGACCTTGCCCGGCTGCACCAGCACATAGTTGGCCGCGTCCGCACCCTGCAAGATAAAGCCGTCGAGGGTAACAGTCTTGGCGCTGCCGGCGTTCTTGTCGGCAAAAGATGCGCTGCCGCCGGCGACGCGCAGTTCATCGCCGCCCAGCGCCAGCACGCTGGCCTTGCCTGTCAGTGTGGCGGCCGTGGTGGCGTCATACACTTTGTTTGCCGCGCCCACGCCGCTCACGGTGACAGTAGCCTTGCCGATGTCGGCCGTGACGTTGCTCGGCTGCACCAGTACATAGTTGGCCGCATCCGCATCCGCATCCGCACCCTGCAGGCTGTAGCCATCAACGATGACGGTCTTGCCCTGACCTGCGTTCTTGTCGGCAAAACGGGCCACGCCGCCGGCCACGCTCAACTGGTCGCCGCCCAGCGCTTGTACGCTGGCTTCGCCCGTCAAGGTGGCGTCGGTGGTGGCGTCATAGATTTTATTTGCCGCGCCTACGCCGGTTACTGCCACGCTGGCCTTGCCGATGTCGGCCGTGACGTTGTTCGGCTGCACCAGCACATAGTTGGCCGCATCCGCGCCCTGCAAGGTAAAGCCGCTGAGGGTGACAGTCTTGCCCATGCCGGCGTTCTTGTCGGCAAAACGGGCGGTGCCTCCGGTTACGCTGAGCTGGTCATCGCCCAGCGCCTGCACGCCGGCCTTGCCCGTCAGGGTGGCGCCCGTGCCAGCGTCATAGACTTTATTGGCCGCTCCCACGCCCTGCACATTCAGCGTGGCGCGGTTGATGGTGGCGCTGTGCTTGCCGCCCTCCAAGGTGTAGTTGCTGGCCTGGCCCGTGCTGCCGTCCGCCAGCGCCAGCGTGCCGTTGGCCATGGCCTTTTTTCCACCCGCGTTTTTGTTGTCGAGGATACCGCTACCCGCCAGCATCAGGTTCTCGCCTTGCACCAGGCCGTTCAGTGTCAGCAGACCGGCCGCCATGCTGGCGCTGCCGTCATAGGTGCGCGTGCCGTTCAGACTGATGACGGCCCGGTTGATCGTCAGGGCGCCCGCCTGCAGATCGATGTCATACCCTTGTTGGCCGGAATACAGGTAGGTGCCGACGGAGTTGTAGAGACCGGCATCGCGGATGGCGCCGTACAGGCTATTGTTTGAGGAAAAGATTTGCCCGGAACCGGCAGCGCCGGCGACCGAATAACGGGCATTGGACAGGCCGCCCGCATAACTTTTCCCATCGTAGGTCTTGCTGACAGCATCCGAGGTGACGGTCAGGGCGGTCAGGAAGCTGCGCAGCAGCGGTGCTGTCTGGCCTTCATAGATGCGCCAGATGGCATGGCTGCCGGCGGTGGACGCCAGGTCCCAGCCGTCGAAGCTGGCTTGCGAACGCATCTGCGCAGCGCTCAGGCCGCGCACATTGCTCAGCGTGCCTTCGTTCTCGGCGATGCCGGCTGCCAGGGACTCGCCGCGCCAGAAACTGTCGCGTACCACGCCCGCGTTGTAGCCGACCAGGGCGCCCGTGCTGGCATTGCCGTGCACGTCGCCCGTCGCGTAGCTGTTGCTGACGCTATCGGTCGAGCGGGAATTGTAACCGAGCAAGCCGCCCACATCGCGGTCACCGCTCACCGCGCCGCTGGCGTAACTGTCGGCAATCGTACCGCTCTTGTTGTAGCCGACCAGGCCGCCCGCATTGTCTTCGGTGGCCGTGACATTGCCGTTGGCATAGCTGCCGCGCACGCTGGCGACAGCACCATCATAGCCGCGATTATCCCCTACCAGGCCGCCGATATTGCGCAAGCCGCTGGCATTGCCGCTGGCATAGCTGTCGATGATGCTGCCGCTATTCTGCCCGGCCAAGCCCCCCACTTTGCCACTGCTGCCGCTGACGGTGCCGCTGGCATGGCTGGCGCTGATGGTGCCGTCGAAATTCTCGCCCACCAGGCCACCGACACTGCTTTCCCCGTTGACGGTCGTCGTTGCGTAGCTATTGCTGACCAGACCTGCATTCGAACCGACCAGGCTGCCGACGGCGAAGGCGCCGTTGACGCTGCCACCGAGCAGGCCGATATTGCTGATGAGCGAAGTCCTGTCTGTATAGCCGATCAGGCCCGCATAGTCGTCGCTGGGGCGGTTGATATACAGGCCGCTGATGGTATGGCCCTGGCCATCCAGGCTTCCTGTGAACGCGTTGTGGCGCGTGCCGACGGGAACGAAGCCGGCGCCGCCCCAGACATCCTTGCCGTTCGCCGTGCCGCTGGCGTCGATGTTGCTACCCAGCACATACGCGGCGCCTGGCGCCATGGCCATCAATTGCAGTTGGTGGGCATTCTGGATGGTGGTCGAGTACTCGGATGCCAGCATCGGATATGTGGCGCCGGCCGCGCCACCGGTATTGTTCAGACCGCCGTCCACGTTGACCAGCACCCAGTTGTTGCCCGTTGCGCCAGGCGTGGTGGTGAAATTGAATCCCGTAAAACTGCTGGCCGTGCGCATTTGCGCATCCGTCAAGCCAGTGCCGCCACTCGAGCTGGCCTGGCCAGTGCCGCTGATGGACCAGAAACTGTTGCTGACCTTGTTGGAATAGGCATTACTGCCAATCAGGCCGCCGACGCCGCTGCCGCCATCGGTGAGGACCAGGCGGCCCGTGGCGAAGCTGGTGCCGACACTGCCCCAGTTGATGCCAATCAGGCCGCCAATATAAGTCTGGCCCGCCACGCTTCCCGTGGCATAGCTGTTGCTGATGCTGCCGCTATTGTTGCCGACCAGGCCACCTGTCTGAGCCTGGCTCCTGACGGTGCCGGTGGCGTGGCTATTGTCGATGCTGCCATTGTTGCGCGCCACCAGACCGCCGCTGACGGAGTAGCTATCGACGTCGAGCGCAGCATAGCTGTTGCGGATGGTGCCCGCGTTTGTGCCGACCAGGCCGCCGGCTACATACGTGGCCCAGATACTGCCGCCATTCAAGCCCACATTCTGAATCAGGGCATTCTTGGTGGTGATGGAAAACAGGCCGCTGCCCTGGTTGCGCGAGGCTCTCATACTGAGTTGATTGATCGAGTGGCCGAGCCCATCGAACACGCCGCTAAAACCCGTGTCGCCGCCGAGTGGCGCGAAGCCAACGCTCCAGCCGGCCTGCCAGCCGGCTGCGGCGGAGGCGTCGATGTTTGCGCCCAGCACATAATTCCCATCCAGCTTGCCATTAATGCCTTGCAAGTCGGTGCCAGTGACGCTGCCGGCTGCTCCCAGGGCGGTAATCACCGTGTAGCCGGTGCGCACGCCATCGGCGCCCAGTTTGGTGCTGAAGTTTTGCCCGGCGGGCAAACTCACCTGCGCGCCGCTGCCCAGCTGATATACGGCCGTGTTGCCGGCGGCAGCAGCGCCCTGGCCGTATTCCAGCGCCAGGCTGGCCGTGCCGGAACCGTTCAGGTTGGCATTGATATTGATGTTGCGCTGGGCGTTCAGGGTCAGCTGGTTGGCCGACCAGCTGACCTGGTCGTTGACGTGCACGTCGCCCGCCGTGCCGCGGCTGCCTTGCGTGCTCTGGATGACCACATTGCCGTTGCGCAGATTGTTCGTCAGGGCGGCGCCACTGATGTCGCCGCCGCTGGCGGCGATGGTGAAGTCGACCGGGTCGATCAGCCAGGTGCCGGCGCGGCCCGACGGTGCTGCCATGCTGATGCGGGCGTCGTTGCCGATCTTCACCTGGGCGGCGCTCGTTTCGATGAAGCCGCCATTGCCGCCAGCGGCGGCGCTGGCGTCCAGGGTGCCGGCCACGTGGGTGGTGCCGGCGCTCATGCCGCCGAGCAGGATGATGCTGCCGTCGCGCTGTTCCACGCCGCGCGCCTCGATGACGCCCGTGTTGTTGACGACGCTGGCCAGCAGCGAATCGCGGGCACCTGCACTCATCAGCACCTGGCCGCCATCGGCGCGGATCAGGCCGCCGTTCTCGGCCAGGTTGTTCAGGGTGCTTTGGTCGATCTGCAACTGCAGCAGGCGCGCACCGTCAAAGCTCAGGGTGGCGGCGCTGCCGGCGCCCAGGGCGACCGTGCCGAGGTGGGCCGCAATGCTGCCGTGGTTGCTCACTTGCCGGCCCAGCAGGGCGACATAGCCGCCGTCGGCTGCGCGCAGCGTGCCTTCATTGACGACCCGGCCAGTGCCATTGCCGCTAAACGCATGCTTAGCGCCGCCCAGGCTGGCGTTGTCGACGTCGAGCGTCGAGGCCACTAGGCCGCCCACATTGACTTGCGCGCCGCGGCCGAACAGCACGCCGTTCGGATTGATCAGGTACACCTGGCCATTCGCGTTGACCCTGCCGAGAATTTGCGTGCCATTGCTGTCGAAGATGCGGTTGACGGCCAGCGCGCCGGCCGAGGGCTGGACGAAGTTGACGGTTTCATTCGCGCCCACGTTAAAACTGTTCCAGTTCAGCGCTGCCTGCTGGCTCGATTGCCTGATCGTGGTGCTGTTGCCCTGCTGGCTGATGCTGGCCGTGCCTGCCACGACTTGCCCGCCCGTGGGCGCGGCCTGCGCCGGCCCTCCCAGCGCCAGCGCCGTCATGGCGGCCGCTGCCGCGGCCAGTTTGCGGCGGCTGCCCTTGCCGCGTCCGCGCGAGGTTTCCGCGACGGCGACCCAGGCGTTCAAGACGTGGCTCCAGACGAGGCGGTAGATGTGATTCAACGATCCGTGACGGTGCATGCGATGTCCTTGTTGAGATGAATGGGGAAACGCCCGCGCATCAGCGGGCATGGCCGGGCTGGCGCGAACGGGAAAGGGGGAAAGAACGGGTCAGGAACGCGGCGCGAACAAGGAGTGGCCGGTGCGGTGGCTGGCGAGTTGGTTGCGATACATGTTTTCCCTGTGCTGTGCGTGGACGGCGTCCGTTAGCGGCTGTATTTGTTGCTTTTTTAGATACGATCGTTATAAAAAGCTACAAAAATTTCTGAGCGGAAAGATATCAGAACGGGGAAATTTAAAATTGAGCAAACCTGAGCGATTCCCGACTGATTTTGTCGGGAATGCGGGAGAGAGTCAGACGGGCAGGCGCAGGACGAAACTGATGGTGCCGTCGTTGCCGGCGCTGGCCAGCGTGACCTGGCCGCCGTGCAATGCGGCGATGCGTTGCACCAGATACAGGCCCAGCCCGGCGCCGGGCTTGTGCTGGGCGATGCGGCCACGGAAATATTTCTGGAACAGGCGCGGGATTTCATCGGCAGGCAGCGGCTCGCCGTCATTGCTGACGGCAATCTGCACGTGGCCGTCCTCGAGCGTGCCGGCCTGTACGCGGATCGCCAGGGCTTGCGGCGCGTGCCGGTCGGCATTGCTCAGCAGGTTGCGCAGGGCCACGCGCAGCAGGCTGGCATCGACTACGGCGCTGGCGGGCAGCGCTTGCACGCTGGCCTCGATGCGGCCCGGCGGCCACTCGGCCAGCACGGCCGTCAGCAGGGCGGGCAAGTCGCACGGCAGGGGCCGGAAGGTTGCCGCGCTCGTTTCCATGCGGTCGGCGCTCAGGTATTCATCCACCAGCGCCGTCATGCGGCCGCTGGCTTCGCGCAGGTTCTGGCAGCGCTGCAAGGTTTTTTCCCGCGGCGCGTCCGCGTTGCGGGCAATTTGCTGGGCCGTGGTATTGATGATGGCCAATGGCGTGTGGAATTCATGCGACACCATGGCAACGAAATCCTGTTGTTCTTCGCGGGTGCGGGTTTCCACTTCCAGCGCGGCGCGCAATTCGCCCTCGAGCACGGCGCGCCGGCCGATTTCCTGCCGCAGCGCCACGGTGCGCAGCGCCACCTGCTCTTCCAGGCGTTCATTCAGGGCGCGCACGGCGCTGACCGCCTCCGCTTGCGCGCGGTCCTTGGCGCGGCGCAATTCGGCGTAGCGGCGGTTGAGGCGCAGGCTCATCAGCATCATGTGCACGAAGGCGCCCAGGGTGGCCGCATGGTTGGTCCAGAAGTTCGGTGGCACGATGGCCATATTGCGCAGGAAACTGATCACTACCCCCGCGTAAAAGATGCCGAAGATAAACAGGAAGGCATGCGCCGGACGATGCCCGCGCAGCGCCAGCCAGCTGGCCAGGGCGATGAACAGCACGATCAATGGCAAGGCCGTCATTTGCACGACGAGCACGCCAGCGGCATAGTCGCCATGCAGCACCAGCAGCGCACCGCACAGCGCGGCAGCGGCCGTCAAGCCCACCACGATGCGGCTGAAGCGGGGAGACAGGGCCGGTAATTCCAGTTGCAAGGTGGAAAAACGCGCACCGACGGCGATGGACATCGCCATCGACACGCCCAGCATGGGATCGGACAGCCAGTTCGGCATGTTGAAGATTTGCTGGGGAATGGCGATCGTCAGTGCTTCCGTCGTGGCATTCGTCAGCACGTACAGCAGATACCAGCCGCTGTGGGCTTCGCGCGTCATGCGCCAGAAAAAGATATGGAACAGGATCAAGAGCAAATAAGTGCCGAACTGCAAGCCGTAGTACAGGTATTCGCGGCGCGAGGCGTTGTCGAAGGCATCGCTGGGCAGCAAGGTCAGCTCCGTCGACATGGCCTTTTTGCTGTGCAGGCGCACCAGCCAGCGCTGTGGCGTATCGGCTTGCAGGCGCAGCGGAAACACCACCTGGCGTGCATCGATGGGCCAGTTGCTGCGCGCCACGTCGGCGCCCGCCTCCTGCAAGATCCAGTGGCCCGCCGCATCCCAGCGGTATAGCCGCACATCGTCGAGCACTGCGTTGCTGAAACGCAGGACCCATTCATCGGGGGCGGCGGCCGCGCGTGCCACGTCCAGGCGCAGCCAGACGGCGTCCTGCGTGTAGCCGGCGCTGACGGCGCCGGGCAAGGTGCGCCAGCCGGGCGCCGCCAGTGCCGCATCGGGGCCCAGCCTGCCCGTGGCATCGCGCAGCATCTGCAGGTGGCCGCTGGCGGACACGGGCTGCCCGCTGGCCGGCAGCAGCAGCGGCGCAGGCACGGGCGCTGCTGCTGCAGTGTGGGGGAACAGGGTGGCGAACAACAGGCAAATGGCGAGCAGGATTTTCATGGCGAGGCAGCTTACCACGGCCATCGGGGCAGTCAGAAAGACAACTTCCCGGCCCCACGGCGATCGGTTATCCTTGCGCCATGTTGAACCTCATCCTGCTTGAAGACGAAGCCGTGCTGCGCCACGAGCTGACCGAGTTTCTCGGCGATTGCGGTTACCGCGTCAGCGCCGTGGCCGACCTGGCCGCCTTCCATGCCTGCTACACGCCGGCTCTGCACCGCATTGCCATCATCGACCTCGGCTTGCCCGATGGCGAAGGCATGGTGCTGGTGCGCGCCTTGCGCGAGCAGGGGCTGCCCATCGGCATCGTCGTGTTTACGGCGCGCGGGGCGACGCAGGACAAGGTCAACGGACTGGGCGGTGGTGCCGATTACTACCTGCCCAAGAGCGCCGACCTGGACGAACTGGCCGCCACCCTGGGCGCGCTGGCACGGCGCCTCGGCGCGCCCCTGCCCGCCGCCGTGCCGCCGCCCGCCACGGCGTGGGTGCTGGAACTGGGACCGCGCCGCCTCTTGCCGCCCGGCTGTGGCGCTATTGCGCTGTCGCAACAGGACGTTACCGTGCTGCACGTGCTGATGGCCGAGCCGGAACGCATCGTCAGCCGCCAGCAGATCGTGCAATCGCTGGGCGAGGATTTTCTCAGCTACGACCAGCGCCGCCTGGATACGCAGATCAGCCGCTTGCGCCGCAAGGCGGAACAGGCGGCGGGCCTGGCCTTGCCCATCAATACCGCCCGCAATGCCGGCTACCGCTTCTATGCGGACGCCGAAGTGCGCCCCTGAGTTTCCCGCCTGTCGCCGCGAAAGCGCTGTGGATAAGCCTGTCGATAAGTAGGCTAGCAACTTGTTGGCAAGCTGTGTGCAGCCGGTGCACAAGTTTGCCTTGCCACATCTTCACGCGCTTTTCATGCCGCTGTGGCACCGCGCGGGCCAGGTGACGGTGGCACCTGCCTCACTCCCCCTGCCAGCCAGCCATCGCCAGCCCTCGTCAACCTTGTGTATAAACCTGTGGGCAAGTACAGCATAAGCGGTGGAAAAGCACCGTATAAATCTGTGGGCAAGCGGTGGGCAAGCGGTGGATAAATATCATCGATGAATCACACGGCGATGCGGGTCTCGAATTTGCTGCGGAAGGTGGAAAAATAGCTTTTCACGTTGCGCACATTCGCGTGCGCGGCGAACAGGCGGTGCGCCAGCGCGTGATAGGCGGGCATGTCGGCCACCTGCACCATCAGCACGAAATCGGGCCCGGGCGAGACGCGGTAGCATTGCAACACGGCGGGCTCGTCCGCCACGAGTTGTTCGAATTCCGCCATGCGCTCCGCCGCCTGCACGTCGAGCGTGATTTCCACGATGGCCGTCAGGCGCGCGCCCACCAGCTGTGGCGCGACGATGGCCACTTGCCGCTCGATGACGCCGCTTTCCCGTAAATGCTTGACCCGCCGCAAACAGGTGGGCGCCGAAACGTGCACCGCTTGCGCCAGCTCACTGTTGGTTTGCGATGCATCAATTTGCAGGGCGTTCAGGATGCGACGATCGATCTCGTCGAGGGTAATGTTGCTATCGTTCATAATTGTGATGAATTTGAAAATAAATCGATTCTAAATGAAATAATATTTCATCGTAAAATGAGTGTGAAATATTCAGTCAAAAATACACAGATTTAGAAAGCATATTTCATGCGCTCTGCATTAGCATGCGTGCATTGATTAAATTTTAGACAGAGGTTTCCATGTGCGGCATCGTCGGCGCGGTAGCGCAACGTAATATCACTCCCATCCTGGTCGAAGGCTTGAAGCGCCTGGAATACCGCGGCTATGATTCCTGCGGCATCGCCCTGCATGCGGATGGCCGTCTGCAGCGTTCGCGCTCCACCTCGCGCGTGGCCGAGCTGGAAAAGCAGATCGCCGAAGAAGGCTTGAGCGGTTTTACGGGCATCGCCCACACGCGCTGGGCCACGCATGGCGCCCCTGTCTCCTTCAATGCCCACCCGCACTTTTCCCCAACGGAAGAGAATGCCCGCGTGGCGCTGGTGCATAACGGCATCATCGAAAACCACGACGAACTGCGCGCCGAACTGACGGCCCTCGGTTACGTCTTCCAGAGCCAGACGGATACGGAAGTGATCGCCCACCTGGTCGAGCACATGTACAACGGCGACCTGTTCGAGACCGTGCAGCAGGCCGTGAAACGCCTCGACGGTGCGTATGCGATTGCCGTCTTCTGCCGCGACGAACCGCACCGCGTGGTCGCCGCGCGCCAGGGCTCGCCCCTGATCGTCGGCCTGGGCAATGGTGAAAACTTTGTCGCGTCGGACGCCATGGCGCTGGCCGGCACGACCGATCAGATCATCTACCTGGAAGAAGGCGACGTGGTCGACCTGCAACTGTCGCGCTGCTGGATCGTCGACGTCGATGGCAAGCCCGTCGAGCGCGAAGTGAAAACCGTGCATGCGCACACGGGCGCGGCAGAGCTGGGCCCGTACCGCCATTACATGCAGAAGGAAATTTTTGAACAGCCGCGCGCCATCGGCGACACGCTCGAAGGCGTGACGGGCATCATGCCGGAACTGTTCGGCGACGACGCCTATAAAATCTTCAAGCAGATCGACCGCGTGCTGATCCTCGCCTGCGGCACCAGTTCGTATGCGGGCATGACGGCCAAATACTGGATCGAGTCGATCGCCAAGGTGCCCGTCAGCGTGGAAGTGGCCAGCGAATACCGTTACCGCGACAGCGTGCCGCACCCGAACACGCTGGTCGTCACCATTTCGCAGAGCGGCGAAACGGCCGACACCCTGGCCGCCCTGAAACATGCGCGCAGCCTGGGCATGCAGCACACCTTGACCATCTGCAACGTCGCCACCAGCGCCATGGTGCGCGAATGCGCCCTGGCCTACATCACGCGCGCCGGCGTGGAAGTGGGCGTGGCCTCCACCAAAGCGTTTACCACGCAGCTGGCCGGCCTGTTCCTGCTGACCCTGTGCCTGGCGCAAGTCAATGGCCACTTGAGCGAAGAACAGGAAGCGGCGCACCTGAAAGCCATGCGCCACCTGCCCGTCGCCATCGCTTCCGTGCTGGCGCTGGAACCGCAGATCATCGCCTGGTCCGAAGAGTTCGCCCGCAAGGAAAACGCCCTCTTCCTGGGCCGTGGCATGCATTACCCGATCGCCCTGGAAGGCGCGCTGAAGCTGAAGGAAATCTCGTATATCCACGCCGAAGCGTATCCGGCCGGCGAACTGAAGCATGGCCCGCTGGCCCTGGTGACGAATGAAATGCCCGTCGTCACCATCGCGCCGAACGACGCCCTGATCGAAAAGCTGAAGTCGAACATGCAGGAAGTGCGCGCCCGCGGCGGCCAGCTGTACGTCTTCGCCGACGTCGATTCGCGCATCAGCTCCGGCGAAGGCTTGCACGTCATCCGCTTGCCCGAGCACTACGGCGATTTGTCGCCGATCCTGCACGTGGTCGCGCTGCAATTGCTCGCGTATCACACGGCACTGGCGCGCGGCACGGATGTGGACAAGCCTCGCAATCTGGCCAAATCGGTGACGGTGGAGTAAGCAGGCGGGATTGCGCCTTTCTCTGGCGGCGTGGTGCCGCCAGAGAGGCGCTCGTCACACCGGATGCTCAAAGGCCTGGGCCGGTGCGAGCACGGTACTGCTCTATCCACTTCACGGATTGTGCGATGCCGCCAAAGGGAAAGAAATGCAGGCTGACCTCGCCATGTGCTGCGGTCAGCCCATTGGCCAGGCGCTCGACAAACAGATCCGGTCCTGCCGTGCCGAACAGCTTGCCGATGGACACGCCGTACTTGGACCACATCGATGCGCAGGCGCTGACGCCGCACACGGCGGCATAACGGGCCAGCACCGCGATGCTCGCGGGGCCCGGCACGCCCACGCGCACGGGATGGTCAATGCCACGCTCGCGCAGCGTTTTCAACCACGTCAACACGATGTCGGCATCAAACGCAAACTGCGTGACGATCAAGGGCGCCATGCCCCGCTTGCCGATGCTGTCGCACTTGCGTTCAAGCACCTCCCAC
This sequence comes from Janthinobacterium sp. BJB446, assembly GCF_002735655.1. Lineage (NCBI taxonomy): Bacteria > Pseudomonadati > Pseudomonadota > Betaproteobacteria > Burkholderiales > Oxalobacteraceae > Janthinobacterium > Janthinobacterium sp. BJB446. The sequence goes on from NZ_PDZK01000004.1 coordinate 324,043, forward strand.
TGTTCGGCCGTGCTCATGACCGGATGGCCTTCCGGGTGGCCACCCACGCCGATCACCTGCATGCCCGCGCGCTCGAACACGCCTGTGTCGATCAGCGCGGCACTGTCGGAAAACGGTCCCATCGCGGTGGATGGATCGCCGGCGATCACGAAGCAGCGCTCGACGCCGGCTTCGGCGACTGCGCGCTGGATGAACGACTCAAACTCGGCAAGCGAGGCAATCCGGCGCGCAGACAGGTGCAGCATGGGTTCAAAGCCGAGGCTGCGCACGGTCCGCGCCGCGGCCAGCCGCGCGTCGTTATCCTCGCGTGGCAGGTAGGGAATGGCAATGGTGGACGCGGGCGCTATCCGCGGCGCCGCCGCGTTCAATGCCGGCATGTCCTTCGCACTGACTTCCAGGGAATAGGCGTGCGTGATGTGGCCAGCGGCCCTGAGCTGTGCTGGATGCATCAAGAGATGACCCATGGCGTCGCTGCGGTCATTGCGCACTGGCGCTGGCAGGCTGGCGCGCCAGTGCGATGAAGGCCCGCACGTAGTCGATGGCGGTGTCCGTCTCGCGTGCCCCCAGGAAAATCTGCTTGGCGATGCCGTGCACACCCAGCCGCACAGGCACCACGTCCATCTTGGCCGCGTATTCCTCGACCAGCCAGCGCGGCAGGGCGGCCACGCCGCGGCCGCTGGCTACCATCTGCAGCATGATGTCGGTGGTTTCGATGGCTTTGTGGCGCTTGGGCGTGACACCGGCCGGCAGCAGGAACTGGTTATAGATGTCCAGGCGCTCGATGTCCACGGGGTAGCTGATAAGCACTTCCCGGGTCAGCTGCTGAGGCTGCACATAGGCCGCCGAAGCCAGGGCATGGCCCTTGGCCACGACGAGCACCTGCTCGTAGTCGAACACGGGTTCGAATGTCAGCCCTGGCTTGTACAGCGGGTCGGGCGTGACCAGCAAGTCGATTTCGTAGCCGAACAGCGCGCCGATCCCGCCGAACTGGAACTTTTGCTTGACGTCCACATCCACGTCGGGCCATGCGGCCAGATACGGCGACACCACCTTCAGCAGCCACTGGTAGCAAGGGTGGCACTCCATGCCGATGCGCAGCGCACCGCGCTCGCCCTGCGCGAACTGGCCCAGGCGCTCTTCGGCCAGGTCCAGTTGCGGCAGCACCCGGTTCGCCACCGCCAGCAGATACTGGCCGGCCTGCGTCAGGCGCAGGTTGCGCCCTTCGCGCAGCCAGACGTCGGTGCCCAGTTGCTGTTCCAGTTTCTTCATGCTGTGGCTCAGGGCCGACTGGGTCAGGTGCAGCACGCCTGCGGCGGCCGTCAGCGACCCTTGTTTCTCGACCTGCTGGACGATGCTGAGGTGGATGCGTTCAAGCATTGAGATGAGCCATGTTCATGGATGTATGAAATAAGACCATTATACTTCATCGATTCCCGCCGCTATCATCGATTCCCTTGTTGCCTGCACTCTTACGGCCCTGGCGCATCCATCCACATGAAAGCAAACATGACACGTCCACTTCGTTTAGTCGCGGTTTCCGGCGGGCTGCAACGCCCTTCCAAGGCGGCCGCCCTGGCCGAGCACCTGATGGACCTGATCGCCGACGAAGTGCTGTGCGAACAACGCCTGGTCGAACTGGGCCAGCTCGCACCGCAGCTTGCCGGCGCGGTCTGGCGCTCCCACCTGCCCGAGACGGTGGAGCGGGAACTTGCAGCGGTCGAGCAAGCCGACATCCTGGTGGTGGCAACACCGGTCTACCGCGGCGCGTACACGGGACTGTTCAAGCACTTCTTCGATTTTATTGACCAGGATGCCTTGATCGACAAGCCGGTCCTGCTGGCGGCCACCGGCGGCAGCGAGCGCCATGCCCTGATGATCGACCACCAGTTGCGGCCGCTGTTCAGCTTTTTCCAGGCACGCACATTACCGCTGGGTGTGTATGCGACCGACAAGGATTTCCTCGACTACCGCCTGCAGGACGAAGCCCTGATCCAGCGGGCCACGCTGGCAGTGCAACGGGCATTGCCCTTGCTCGACTTGACGCGGCATGCGAGATCTGCCACTGCTGAAGAGCTGGTCGCAGCCTGATACGCATCACGACGCTCAGCCATCAACACATACATTATTCGCAAAAATCAGGACACCAGATCACCATGAGCAAAGATTTTATATTCAGTATCAAGAGCATTGTTTTCGATGAAAACTATCATCCATCGGACAATACGCGCCTGACGACCAACTTTGCCAATCTGGCCCGGGGAAACAGTCGCCAGGAAAACCTGCGCAATACCCTGAGGATGATAGACAACCGTTTCAACAACCTGGCGCATTGGGACAACCCGAACGGCGACCGCTATTCGGTAGAGCTTGAAATCATCTCGGTGGAGCTGAATATTGATGTCGAAGGCAGTAATATCCCGTTGATCGAGATATTGAAACCGACCGTTATCGACAAAAAAACCGGTGAACGCATCGAGGGGATCGCGGGGAATAATTTTTCCTCCTACGTGCGCGATTACGACTTCAGCGTGCTGCTGCCTGAGCATAACAACAATCAATCCACCTTCACCGCTCCCGACGATTTCGGCGATTTTCATGGCAAGCTGTTCCGGCACTTTGTCAAATCACATACGTACAAAGAGCGCTTCAGCAAGCCACCTGTCATCTGCATCAGCGCCTCGAGTAGCAAGGTCTATCACCGGACCGGGAATCAGCATCCCGTATTGGGCATCGAGTATCAACAAAATGAATTTTCCTCGACGGATCAATATTTTGAAAAAATGGGCATGCAGGTTCGCTACTTCATGCCGCCAGATAGCGCCGCCCCCTTGGCGTTTTATTTCATCGGCGACCTGCTGGGCGACTACACCAATCTTGAGTTGATCGCCACCATCAGCACGATGGAGACGTTCCAGAAGATTTACCGCCCCGAGATTTACAACGCCAATTCGGCGGCAGGCAAGTCGTATCAGCCGAGCCTGAAGAACCAGGACTATTCATTGACGCAGATTGTCTATGACCGGGAAGAGCGCAGCCAGCTGGCAGTCAAGCAGGGCAAATATACGGAAGAGCATTTCATCAAGCCATACAAAAATGTCCTTGAACAGTGGACTGCCAGCTACGCTCTCTGACCAACCAACACACGAAATCACCACCATGAAAAAATTATTGCCTACCTCGACCGCCGGCAGCTTGCCGAAACCTTCCTGGCTTGCCCAACCTGAAAAACTCTGGTCGCCGTGGAAATTGCAGGACGAGGAATTAATCGAGGGCAAACAGGATGCCTTGCGTTTGTCACTGCAGGAACAGCAGCAGGCAGGCATCGATATTGTCAGCGATGGCGAGCAGACGCGTCAGCATTTTGTCACCACGTTCATCGAGCATCTGAGCGGCGTCGATTTTGACAAACGCGAGACCGTCAGAATCCGCGACCGCTATGATGCGAGTGTGCCGACCGTCGTTGGCGCGGTAAGCCGTTCGCAGCCGGTGTTTGTTGAAGACGCCAAGTTTTTACGCCAGCAAACCACGCAGCCGATCAAATGGGCCCTGCCAGGTCCGATGACGATGATCGATACGCTGTATGACAGCCACTACAAGAGCCGCGAAAAACTGGCCTGGGAATTTGCCAAGATCCTCAATCAGGAAGCCCGGGAGTTGGAGGCGGCTGGCGTCGACATCATCCAGTTTGACGAACCCGCATTCAATGTCTTTTTTGATGAGGTGAATGACTGGGGGATTGCCACCCTGGAGCGGGCGATCGAAGGGCTCAAGTGCGAAACGGCCGTGCATATTTGCTATGGTTACGGCATCAAGGCCAATACGGACTGGAAAAATACGCTGGGGTCCGAATGGCGTCAATACGAGGAATCTTTCCCCAAGCTGCAGAAATCGAATATCGACATCATCTCGCTGGAATGCCACAACTCGCGTGTTCCCATCGACCTGATTGAACTCATACGCGGTAAAAAAGTGATGGTTGGGGCCATCGACGTGGCATCCAATACCATTGAAACGCCGGAGGAAGTGGCCAACACCCTGCGCAAGGCGCTGCGCTTTGTCGATGCCGACAAACTCTATCCAAGCACCAACTGCGGCATGGCGCCCTTGTCTCGTCACGTAGCCAGAGGCAAACTCAATGCGCTCAGTGCAGGCGCAGACATCATCCGGAGAGAACTCTCGGCCTAGCCGCGTCGTGTCAAATTTGATTGTTGATTGACATGGATCAGATCGCGTAACAGGAAGCAGCCCATGCTGCATGACGCCACAGGCACCGAGAGGCGCCTGTGGCGTTGCTGCCTTAGAACTCTTCCCAGTCGGATGACGCCGTGGCGGCTGGCGCAGCTTTCCTGGCCGCCGGCACGCGCAGGGCGACGGCTTGCTGGTGCGGTACGGTTGTCGCGGCGATTGCCGGCTTGCTTGCCGGTGCGCCGGCTTCCAGCTTGAAGGCGCTCACCACCTGCGCCAACGTAGCCGCCTGCTCCTGCATGGCAGCGGCGGCGGCCGCCGATTCTTCCACCAGGGCCGCGTTTTGCTGGGTGACGTTGTCCATCTCGCTGATGGCCTGGTTGATTTGCTCGATGCCGGCCGTCTGTTCCGCGCTGGCCGAGGTGATTTCTTCCATGATGTCGGTAACGCGGCGCACGCTGTCGACCAGGTCGCTCATGGTGTTGCCGGCCTGATGCACGAGCTCGCTGCCCGCCGCCACGGTCTGGGTCGAGTCGTCGATCAGGGTCTTGATTTCCTTGGCCGCGGCAGCGGAGCGGTGCGCCAGGCTGCGCACTTCCGTGGCTACGACGGCAAAGCCGCGGCCCTGCTCGCCCGCGCGCGCCGCTTCCACGGCCGCGTTCAAGGCCAGAATGTTGGTCTGGAAGGCGATGCCATCGATGACGCCGATGATGTCGGCAATCTTGTTTGACGAAGCGTCGATTTGCCGCATGGTCGCCACCACTTGCGCGATGACGGCGCCGCCGCGCTGCGCCACGCCGGAGGCCGTATCGGCCAGCACATGCGCCTGGCGCGCATTGTCGGCATTCTGTTTGACGGTCGAGGTCAGTTCTTCCATGGAAGAGGCTGTCTCTTCCAGCGAACTGGCTTGCTGCTCCGTGCGCGCAGACAGGTCCAGGCTGCCTGCCGCTACTTCGGACGAGGCCGAGGCGATCGTTTCCGTGCCGGCGCGCACCGTGCCCACCGTTTGCGCCAGGTTGTCGTTCATGCGCTTGAGTGCCTGCAACAGTTGCCCCATTTCATCGCGTGACTGCACGGTGATCTGGCTGCGCAAATCGCCTGCGGCCACCGTGTTGGCCACCTGCAGCGCCGTGGTGACGGGGCCGGTGATCGAGCGCGTGATGCCATACGCCAACGCCGCCGCGATGGCCAGTGCCGCCAGCGACATGCCGATCAGCAAGGTGCGCGTATTGGCATAAGTGGCATTGGCGTTGTCGCCCGCCGTGTTGGCCAGGGTGTTTTGCAAGCTGATCTGTTCAGCAATCAACTGTTTATAGACGAGCAATACGGGACGCAGCTGGCCGTACAGGTAGGCGCTGCTGTCGTCCGGCGTGCCGCTACGGATCAGTTCAAGCAAGGCCTCCTGCCCCTGCGCGTAGCGGGTGTTGGCGTCGTTCATCTTGGCCAGCAACGCGCGCTCTCGGTCGGAATCGAGCATGTTCGCGAGCTTGCCGAGATTGCCGGCCGCCGCCTGGCGCGCAGCCAGGATGGCGTCCGTTTGTTTGCGCTGGTCGGCCGGATCGGCGCTGAGCATCATGTTGCGCAGCGCAATGGCGATATCGTTGATGTTGGCCGACACGCTGTTGGCGAGCTCGATCTTGGGCATGCTGTCATGCACGATATGGCCGGTGCCCTGGTTGATCTTGCCCAGCATGGCGATGCCCAGGCAAGAGATGATGATCAGCATGGCGCCGATGGTGCCAAAGCCTGTGGCGAGGCGTGTGCCGATGGTCAGGTGGGATAAAAACTTCATGGCTGTCTCAATACGGAGGGAATGGTGAAAAGGTCGGCGGCGTGCAGATGGCTGCCGCGCCGCCAAGCGGACGACGATCCTAGACCTTTTTGAATGACATTTCCATAGGGCAATATGCCTAGTTTCTCCCCGGGGCACACGCCAGTTCCGCCTGTCCTGCGGCTTGCCCGCGTTTTCAGCTATATTGGCAGGCACCTGCCGGGCAGCACGCCATGACTGGCGCTGCTGCCAATCCGGCCGTTTTTCTCATTTCCAGCCATAGGTCCGCATGACTTCTTTCCGTCTCCGTTTCTTCCCCTTCCTGTTGGCCTTGCTGCTGGCGTGCTCGCTCGCCCCGCCGCCCGCCTGGTCGCAGCCCGTCGATGACGCCGCCACGGCCGACCAGCGTCTCGATGGCTTGCGCAAGCAGATCACCGGTATCCAGAAGGCGCTCGATGGCGAGGCGGAGCTCGATGATGCGACCCTGTCACAGATGCGGGCTGATGCGCTGGCGGCCAGCGCCGAGGCGGATAAGGTGGCCGATGCGCTCGCGCCGACGCTCTCCAGCGTGCAGGCGCGGCTGGCCGAGCTGGGCAAGCCGGCGGCGGGTACGAAAGATGCGCCCGACGTGGCGGCGCAGCGCAGCCAGCTGGACCGCACCAGCAGCGCGCTCGATGCGCAAGTCAAACTGGCGCGCCTGCTGGCCGTGGAAGCGACGCAGGCCTCGGAACAGGTGTCGACGGTGCGCCGCGCCCAGTTGCAGGCGCGCCTGGGTGAGCGCACGGCTTCGATACTCGCCGGTTCGTTCTGGAAACAGCTGCATGCGGAATTGCCGCAGAACCTGCAGCGCTTGCGCGCGCTGGAGCTGGAATTGGCGAATGCGGCAGGCGCCACGCCGTGGTCGGCCTGGGGCGGCTTGCTGGCCGCCATCGTGGCCGTGATCGGCGCCAGCGTCTGGGCTTCGCGCTACTTGCTGGTGGTGACGTCCACGCGCGTGCCGCACGGCCGCTTGCGCCGTTCCCTGCATGCGCTGGCCGTGCTGGTGCTGGCGCTGGCCACGCCGGGCCTGGTGGCGGAATTGCTGGCCATGGGGCTGCGCTGGGAGGGCGGCCTGTCCGAAAAAACCTCGACTTTCCTCAGCAGCTTGATCGGCATCATCTGCTTTGCCGGTTTTACGGCGGGACTCGGCCACGCGCTGCTGTCGCCGCGCCGCGTGTCGTGGCGTCTGCTGCCCCTGCCCGATGCGCTGGCGCACCGCATGCGCAACTTCCCGTCGATGTTTTCCTTCATCGTCGTGCTCGTGTGGGCGACGGAACGGGTCACCATCGTCATCAATGCGGGCCTGTCGACGGCCGTGGCCGTCAACTGCATCGTTGCCCTGGTGATGAGCACGACCATTGCCTATGGCTTGATGCGCGCCGAGCGCTGCTGGCGCCAGTTGCGCGAGGCCGATCCCGCCACCCTGGTCACGCCCCTGTGGCTGCGCTGCGTCACGGTGTTGTTGTGGCTGGCGCTGGCGTCGAGCGTCATCAGCTTGTTGATCGGCTATGTGGCGTTCGGCAGCTTTGTCGCCAAGCAAATCGCCTGGGTCATCGTGGTGGTGTGCAGCACCTATCTGCTGACGGTGCTGGTGGACGATATCTGCATGCTGCTGGCCTCCACGCCACCGCCGCCGGACGCGGCCCATCCTGTACTGGCCACGCCCAAGGCGCGCGACCAGGCGGCCGTGCTGCTGTCGGGTATCGGCCGCGCCATCGTCGTGCTGCTGGCCCTGATGCTGCTGCTGGCGCCGTTCGGTGAAGGTCCGGGCGAGCTGTTCCAGCGGGTCGGCAAGCTGCAGGATGGCCTGGCCATCGGCGAGGTGGCGATCCGCCCTGCCGCGCTGATCCAGGCCCTGCTGGTGCTGCTCGTTGGTTTTGTTGCGCTGGGCCTGTTCAAGCGCTGGCTGCAAAACAGTTATTTGCCGACCACTAATCTCGATACGGGCATGCAAGTGTCGTTCATCACCTTGTTCGGCTACATCGGCGGCGTGCTGGCCGTGGCGCTGGCCCTGTCGGCGGCCGGCATCGGCCTGGAACGCATCGCGTGGGTGGCGTCAGCCTTGTCGGTGGGTATCGGTTTTGGCTTGCAGGCGGTGGTGCAGAACTTCGTTTCCGGCTTGATTTTATTGGCCGAACGTCCTGTGAAAGTGGGCGACTGGGTGTCGCTGGGTGGCGTGGAGGGCGACATTCGCCGCATCAATGTGCGCGCCACGGAAATTCAACTGGGCGACCGTTCCACGGTGATCGTGCCGAACTCGGAATTCATTACCAAGACGGTGCGCAACGTGACTCTGGCCAATCCGCTGGGCCTGGTGCAGGTCAAGCTTCCGCTGCCGCTGGGCACGGATGCGCAGGCGGCGCGCGCGCTGATCCTGTCCGTCTTTGTCGACAATCCCGACGTGCTCGACACGCCGGCGCCCAGCGTGCAGCTCGATGGCATCGACAATGGCCTGTTGCTGTTCAACGCCACCGGCTTTGCCTCGTCGCCGCGCCTGACGTCGGGCATCCGCAGCGCGCTGCTGTTCGAACTGCTCAAGCGCCTGGACGAGGCGCACATCGCGATCGCCAAGCCCAGCACGATGGTGCTGAGTACGGTGCCGGCCCAGCCCGAGGCACCTGCCATGTCGGCGGTGGCAGCCGCACCGGCGCCCACACCCGTGCCGCCGCTGACGTCCTAGCGGACCGTCGACCACAGCAGCGCCGCCAGGTACAGGCCGATGCCGAACGCCGTGTGGGCCATCAGGCTGCGCAGGCGAGCGGCTGTCGGATGCGGCGTCTTGCTGGCGGCCAGGCCGGCGCCCATGCCCGGCTGCAAGATGCAAAATGGCGCGGCCACGCTCAGCACACCCGCCAGCAGGGCCGGCGCGAACGTCGGCCCTTGCACCCATTCCTCTCCCACCAGCGCCAGCAGCACGGCCGCAAACAGCACGCCGATCACATAATGAAACGTCCAGCCCAGGATCGCTTCATCGCGCACGGGCGCCGCCTGGGCGATGTTGGTGTGCGTGATCGTGCCGCGCGGCAGATGTCCCAGCCAGCGCCCCACCATCGCAAAGTTCAGCGAAGGAATGCACCAGAAGCGTTTTAACGCCACCGCCCACACATCCATCACCGCCGTCGCGCCCACGCCGATGGCCAGCGCATCGAGCCAGAGTATTTGCATTGCCACTCCTAACATTCAATTAATTGCTTGAATGTTATAAGGGTGCTAGCATCGTGTCAATGAAAAATGCCGATATCGAATTTCTCACCGGTTCCGCCGGGTTTGCCCATATTTTAGGCAGTGCGCCGCGATTGCGCCTGCTCGAGCAGATCGCACATGGCGAATATGCGGTGGAGCAGCTGGTGGAGTTGACGGGCTTGTCCGTGGCGAATACGTCCCAGCATTTGCAGCAGTTGCGGCGCGCCGGTTTCGTGCAGGCGCGGCGCGACGGCAAGCGCGTGCTGTACCGGCTCGGCAGCGGTCCCATCGTGCAGCTGCTGGCCGCGCTGGATGTGTACGCGCAGCATCAGCGCAGCGAACTGCAGGCGCTGAGCCGGGGCGACCACGTGGAAGCGCTCACGGGCAACGAGTTGCTGGAACGCATGCACGAAGCCAGCATCACCGTCCTCGACGTGCGGCCCGCGCAGGAATTCGCTGCCGGCCACTTGCCCGGTGCGATCAATATTCCTTTTGATGACTTGCAGCGCCGCCTTGGCGAATTGCCCGCGAACGCAGAGATCGCCGCGTATTGCCGCGGCCCGTATTGCGTGCTGTCCGTGCAGGCTGTGGCGGCCCTGCGCCAGCACGGCTTGCATGCGCGCCGTCTCGGCAGCGGTTACGATGACTGGCAGGCGGCTGGCTTGCCGGTGAGCCGGGCGGCGTGATGGCGATCCCCGACAGCAAGCAGGAACTCATCGAGGCCATCAACAGCACGTATGCAAAATTGATGCAGGAGCTGGCACGTGTACCGCCCGCGCTGGCGCGGGAGCCCGTGCTGGAAGGACAAGTGGCGGGCACGCGCATGAGCGTGTGCGACTTGCTCGCCTATCTGGTGGGCTGGAACGAGCTGGTCTTGCACTGGCATGCGCAGCTGCGTGACGGCAAACGCATCGAGGACATCGCCTTCCCGGCTGAAGGTTTCACGTGGAACGCTCTGGGAAAATTGGCGCAGCGCTTCTATGCGGACTATGCTGAACTGGGCATGGAAGACTTGCTGCAGCGCCTGGAACAGGCGAAGAACCAGCTGCTGGCGCTGATCGAGGCGCACGACGACGCGCAATTGTATGGCCAGCCCTGGTACACGCATTACACGATGGGGCGCATGATCCAGTTCAACACGGCGTCGCCGTATGCGAATGCGCGCACGCGCTTGCGGGCCTGGTTGAAGACCTTGTAGCAAGCCGACCGCAGGCTTGCACGATTGCATCAGTACGCTCAGGAAAATTTCAGGCAGGATAGTGGTTTCACGCGTAACCAATGAAGGATCACCATGCTGACCATCGCCCTCGCGCAGATGAATCCCACCGTGGGCGATTTCGACGCCAATGTCGGCGCCATCATCGCGCGCATGCAGCGTGCCAGCGACGATGGCGCCGACCTGCTCGTGTGCCCGGAACTGTCGCTGTGTGCGTATTACCCGGGCGACCTGTTCGAGGATGCCGCCTTCCTGCGCGACATGCAGCAGGCGCTCGATACGCTGCTGCAGGCATCCACGCGCTGGCCGGCGCTGGTCACCGTCATCGGCACGGCGCGGCCCAATCCCGGTATTGGCAAGCCCCTGTACAACGCCTTGCTGGCGCTGCGCGACGGGCGCATCGTCGCCGAATACTATAAGCAGCTGCTGCCCACCTACGGCATCTTCGACGAGGGGCGGCATTTCGAGCCGGGCCCGCCCGGCGCCTGCACCCTCGATATCGCCGGCCGCAAGGTCGGCTTCATGATTTGCGAGGATGGCTGGAACGACGATGGCCGCGCCTACGCCGTCAACCCGTTCGACGCCTTGCACGCGGCGGGGCCCGACCTTGTTGTCAGCATCAACGCCAGCCCGTCCGACATCGGCAAGCGCGCGCAGCGCCACGCCGTGTTTGGCGCCGCCTGCGCGCGCGTCAAGCTGCCCTTGCTCTTCGTCAACCAGGTGGGCGGCCAGGACCAGCTCGTGTTCGACGGCGCCTCGTTTGCCATGTCGCCGAGCGCCGGCGTGCAATTCGAGGCGGCCCGCTTCGTCGAAGATTTTCCCTTGCTGCGCTTTGCCGGTGGCCGATTTATGCGGCCCGATGGATCGGCGTTTCCCGTGCCGGATCCGGACGGCATCCCCGCCGTGGAGTTTGCGCGGCGCCAGATCGTGCTCGGTTTGCGCGACTATGCGCGCCGCTGCCGCTTTACGAAAGTCGTCGTTGGCTGTTCGGGCGGCATCGATTCGGCCCTGACCCTGGCCCTGGCCGTCGAGGCGCTGGGCGCCGACAACGTCGTGGGCATCACCATGCCGTCCGTGTTTTCCAGCGCCGGCTCCGTTACCGATTCCGTCGCCCTGTGCGCCAACCTCGGTATCGTCCTGCACACGCACCCGATACGCGACATCGTGGCGCAATACGAAGCCGGCTATGCCCAAGCCTTCGACGGCAAGCTGCAGGGGCTGCCGCTGGAAAACCTGCAGGCGCGCGTGCGCGGCACGATATTGATGGAATACTCGAACGCCTTCGGCGCCCTGCTGCTCACCACCGGCAACAAGAGCGAAATCTCGGTGGGCTACTGCACCCTGTATGGCGACACGAACGGCGGACTGGGATTGATCGGCGACCTGTATAAAACGGAGGTGTTCGCCCTGTCGCGCCACCTCAACGCCAGCGCCGGGCGCGAACTGATCCCCGTCGCCGTGCTGGAGAAACCCCCGTCGGCGGAACTGGCGCCGGGCCAGCGCGACACCGACAGTTTGCCGCCGTATCCCGTGCTCGATGAAATTCTCAAATGGCATATCGAGGGACGCCGCCTGCCGGCGCAAGAAAGCGCGCAAGCCTTGACCCTGGTCGACCAGCTGCGCGAGACGGACGAGGGCCGCGCACTAGTGACGCGCATCCTCGGCATGGTCGCCCGCAACGAGTACAAACGGCGCCAGGCGGCGCCCATCATCCGCGTGCGTTCGCGCGCCTTTGGCAGCGGGCGCCAATTGCCGATCGCCGCCCACTACCCCACCGGAGACGACGCATGAGCTCATCCTATCCTGCCGACGCGGCCATCCTGATCGGCCGCTTCCAGCCTTTTCACCATGGCCATGCGGGCTTGCTGCAAAAGGCCCTGACGACGGCCGCCCAGGTGGTGGTGGTGCTCGGTTCCGCCTTCCATGCGCGCAGTCCGAAGAATCCGTTTACGTGGCAGGAGCGGGCCGCCATGATCGCCGCCACCCTGCCCGAGGCGCAGCGCGCGCGCGTGCATTACGTGGCCGTGCGCGATTACTACGACGATGGCTTGTGGGCCGATGCCGTGCGGCGCGCCGTGGCGGGCGCCGTGTTGACGGCGCAGCGCATCACCCTGGTGGCCTGCTTCAAGGATGCCACCAGCTACTACCTGCACCACTTCCCGCACTGGCAGTTATTGAATCTGGAGATCGATCCCGGTGCGCCCATCGGCGCGACGGCCATCCGCAACGTGCTGTTCGAGGCGGAAGACGTGGACGTCTCGCTGAGCGCCGTGGCGCAGCTGCTGCCGGCGGCCATCGGCCAGTATGTGAAAGCGTGGACCTTGTTGCCGTGGTACGCGCCACTGGTGCTCGAATACCGCGCCATCGAAGCGTATAAAACTCGCTGGCGCGCGGCGCCGTATCCGCCCATCTTCACCACCGTCGACGCGCTGGTGCAGACGGGGGGCCACGTGCTGCTCGTGCGCCGCGGCGGCTATCCGGGCAAGGGCCTGTGGGCGCTGCCCGGTGGTTTCCTGGAGCCGCGCGAACGCCTGCTGCAGGGCGCCCTGCGCGAACTGGCGGAAGAAACCCAGCTGGGCGTGCTGGCGCCCACCCTCGTCGAGGCGCTGGTCGGGGTGGCCGTGTTCGACCATCCGGACCGCAGCCAGCGCGGGCGCACCATCACGCATGCGCATTATTTTGACTTGAAGACGCGCCAGCTGCCGGCCGTGAAGGCGGCCGACGATGCGGCGCTGGCGCAATGGGTGCCGGTGAGCGCCCTGCCGGCCATGGAAGAGCAATTCTTCGAAGACCATTTTCACATCCTGAACCACTTCCTCAAGCTCACGCACGAGGGGCGCTGAGGGGGGCTATCCCCCTCAGCGCGCATCAGGAAGTGATGCGTTCCCAGCCATGTTTGACAGCTGCCTTGAAGTTGTCCCACGCTGATTGCGGATACGTGTGCTCCCACGTGGAACGCAGGTCCGCTTCCACGTCGTCCCACGGGCGACCCCGGTAGCTGTCGCTGCTGGCCATCGAATGGCCATAGCGGTAGGCGGGATCGTAGTCCTCGAAACGCGCGCCGGTGGCGACATAGGTGGCGCTCCAGTGGCTGCGGTAGTACTGCTCGTCGTCGTAGCTGGTGCCTGGCAGGTTGTCCGCGCTGGGGTAGCGGCGCGCGTTGGCGCCCGCGCCCGATGACGGCGGCGCCATGCCGCCCGCAAATTGCTGCGATGCCGCCGCTTCGTTCAGGTTGCCCTGCTGCGATGGCGCGCTGGATTGCATGCTGGCGCCCTGGCGCATTGCGCTGTCGTCGTGCGGCGCGCCTTGCCAGCCGCCGGCGCGCCAGTGGTCGGCGTGCGCATCGATGTCGAGCGGCGCGTAGCGCTCGACGAGGTCGGTGGCGCGCTGGATATCGGCGTCGCTCGCGCCTTCCAGTGTCAGCACGACATGTCCGCGCCGCACGGCTTCCGCATAGATGTGGCGGTCGGCGTGGCTGCCGAACAGATCCGTAAAGAAATGCTTGATATTGTCGAGCAGGCTGTCGCTGTCGTCGCGGCGGATGTTTTCCGTGGCGGAAAAGTCGTCACTGCCCGCATCGTGCAGGCGGATGCTGGCGCCGGGAAAGCCCGCCGTGATCAGGTCGTGCCGGGCGCGCTCGGCCATGTCGCGGACGGCGAAAACTGCTGCCAATGTATGTGCCATGATGGTCTCCAATCGGTGAACAACGTCCTTCCAGTGTAGGCCGTGAAAACCGAAAGGGGCGCTCGTTTGCCCCTTGGAAACCGTTGTCTTCGTCAAATATTGACGAAGTGAAATCTCAGTCCGGCGTGCCCACAAACGTGCGCAAAAAGTCGATAAAGGCGCGCACCTTTTCCGCGATATGCTGCGTGTTCGGATACACGGCATACACGCCCTGCTCCGGGAAGGCGACCTCGGGCAGCAGGCGGCGCAGGCGTCCCGCGCGCACTTCTCCTTCCACCTGCCATTGCGGCAGCAGGGCCACGCCGCAGCCGCCCAGGGCAAAGCCCAGCAGGGCCGAGGCGGAGTCGGAATGGATGGCGGCGTCGTCCTGCACGGCAAAGGCGGCGGGGCCATCGGGCGTGTGCACGTCCCAGCGCAGGGGCGTGCTGAGGCGGCTGTGCGCCAGCCAGCGCGCGCGCTGCAAGTCGGGCAAGGTGGCGATGTCCCTGCCGGGCAGGCTGGCCAGGTAGGCGGGCGAGGCGACGGGCCAGATCGCATACGGCTCGATCAGCGCGGCGCGGTAGCTTGAGTCGTTGAGTGAACCCATGCGGATGGCCAGGTCGTAGCCGCCCGAGATCAGGTCTTCATGGGACGACGACGAGGAATGCTGGATCTGCAATTGCGGGTGGGCGGCGGCAAAGGCGATCAGCGCGGGGATCACCGTGCGGCTGCCGTATTCGACGGTGGTGGTCAGGCGCAGGGTGCCGCGCAAGCCCTGGTGGCCCTGGCGCGCCGTTTCGATGGCGCCCTGGGCTTCGCTCAGCACGCGCTGGCAATCCTCATAAAAGCGCCGCCCCACGTCGGTTAGCGCCAGGCTGCGCGTGCTGCGCGTCAGCAGCGACACGCCCAGCTCCGCTTCCAGCTGTTTCAAGTTAAAACTGACGACGGCCTTGCTCTGGCCCAGCACGGCGGCGGCGGCCGTCAGCGAACCGGCATCGACGATGGCGATGAAAATACCCAGGCGGTCAAGACTGATCATAAATAAAAATGAGTAAACATGCGGCTTCCAGCGGTTTGTCAAAATTTGTTTGACAGTGTAATCGGGGCCGGCCCGTTACGCAAATGGCGCTAGGCGCTTAAGCTGGCCGTTTGCCATTCGGAGCACCATGGACTATCGCAAAAAAGTGGCGGCCATCTATCTGCTGGGGTTTTTCGTCGACCTGATCAACATGTTCATCACCAGCGTCGCCTATCCCGACATCGGCCATGCCCTGCACGCCTCGGTGGCGCAGCTGGCCTGGATCAGCACGGCCTACATCCTCGGCCTGACCATCGTCATCCCGGCCAGCGCCTGGCTGGCTGCCTATTATGGCAGCAAAACCGTGTTCATGGCATCGTTGCTAACTTTTTTATGCGCCAGCATCGGCGCCGGCCTGGCACCCTCGATCGAGGCGCTGATCGCCTGGCGCTGCGTGCAGGGCCTGGGTGGCGGCTTGCTGATCCCGCTGGGGCAAAGCATGACCTACCAGCTGTATCGGCCTGCCGAGCGTCCCGGCCTGTCGTCCGTCATCATGCTGGTGGGCTTGCTGGCGCCCGCCCTGTCGCCCGCGCTGGGTGGCGTCATCGTCGACAGCCTGTCGTGGCGCTGGATTTTTTACCTGAACGTGCCGTTTGCCGCGCTGGCGCTGCTGCTGGCCGCTTGCTGGCTGCGTCCCGACCCGCCGCGCGCGGCCCTTCCCCGTCTCGACGTGGGCGGCCTGCTGGCGGGCAGCGCGGCCATTCTGCTGCTGTTGCTGGGCTTGACCATGCTGGGCACGCCGGGCGAGCTGCTGGCCGGCGCCGGCGTGCTGGCGCTGGGCGCCGTCTGCGCATGGGTCTACGTGCGCGGCGCCCTGCGCAAGTCGACGCCGCTGCTCAACCTGCGTCTGGCCGCCGAACCGCTGCTGCGCATTGCCATGCTGATGTATCTGCTGGTGCCGGGCGTGTTCATGGGCGTGAGCCTGCTGGCCATGCTGTATCTGCAGGGCGTGCTGGGCATGTCGGCGTCGACGGCGGGCGCACTGATGCTGCCGTGGGCGCTGGCCTCGTTTGCGGCCATTTCGCTCACCGGAAAAAGCTACCGCCGCGTGGGGCCGCAACCCCTGTTTATCGCTGGCGCGCTGCTGCAGGCGGCGGGCATGCTGATGCTGCTGCGGGTGGATGCGGCCGATCAGCTTTTCTGGCTGGCCGGCGCGTATGCCGTGATGGGCTTTGGCGGCGGCTTGTGCAGCAGCACGGCGCAAAGCACGGCGTTCTTGCGCACACCGGATACGCAACTGAGCCAGGCCAGCGCCGTGTGGAATATCAACCGCCAGCTGGGCTTTTGCCTGGGCGTGGCGCTGCTCAGCGTACTGCTCAACGGCTTGCTGGCGGCGCAGGGTATCTCCACCCTGGACGACCCTGCCCTGCATGCGCGCGCGGCACAGGTGTTTCACTGGTGCTTTGCGCTGGCCGCCGCCTCGTGCGTGCTGCCTTTGACACTGTGCATGCGCATCGATAACCGCGCCGTTCTCGACCTTTTACATCACCATGGAGCAAGCAAAAAATGAATGCAACGAATCCCTGTTTTGACGACGTGTTATCCACGCATGTGCTGATCCGCGAGTGGCTTTCCGGCGAGGCGACGGAGCCGGAACATTGCGCTGATTTGCTGGCGCGTTTTTCGCCCGCGTTCACGATGGTGTCACCCGGCGGCAAGCAGCTCGATCATGCCGGCTTGACGGCGTTTTTCCATGGCGCCGGCGGCAGCCGTCCGGGCCTCAGCATGCGCATTTCCGACCCGGCATTGATCCAGGACAGCGCCGCCGGCGCCACCGTGTCTTACCGCGAATTCCAGTCGCTGCCCGGCGCAGAAAACACCGAGCGGCTGTCGACCGTCGTGTATGAGAAAACGCCGGCTGGTAGCCTGCTGTGGCGCCATTTGCACGAGACGTGGGTGGCGCGGGCGGATTGATCTTGCCACGCGGTGGCACGCGCGCTGCCTGAAGGACGATGCGCGTATCATGCGGTTCTTGCACTCGGAGAAAACAAAGATGCGCATAGACACGACATCGGACTCGCCAAGCTGGACCAAGGTCTTTGACATTGGTCATGAACTGCGGCAGCTTGGTCCCTTGATGGAAGAAAAATATCCTGATCTCGACTGGGAATTGTTTGTCTGCCTGCGCTGCGTGCCAAAAGACTTGCAGCGAAAAACATTCTGCCGCTATTACGCCAGCGACAAAATGTTCGGCCTCGATATCGCCATGGACGAGGAAGACTTCGTGCCGGTGAAAAAAGACACGCCTGGGCAACGCAAATTGATCGGCACCGCTTTCTTCACTTTTTTTGCCGCCAGCATCCGGAAATACGAGAAAAAACTCCCGGGACTCCAGCCCGTTTCAGCCCAACTGATCGCCGATGTGCGGCAATGGTGCATCGATAATCAGTGGACAGATTCCGCCGTCTGATCCGCCATGCACACACGGCACTCAAGTGAGGTCGTGCAAGTCCTTGCGCTGGGCCGGGCCCACCGTAAATTGCGAAAACGCGACCTCGAGGCCGGCGCGTTCCGGCGTGCAGCACATGGGCCCGACCCGGTAGCTGCTGGCCTCGGGAAATGGCGCCAGGCGCAGCAGCGGCCACAGCTTGCCATCGGTCGAATACTGCACCCGGATCACGCCCTTTTCCACCGTCACGCGCAGCCAGAAACCGTCCGGCATGGCGGGAGCGATGCTGACGGCCCAATCCGATGTGTCCACCGTCAGCACAGTGCTCAACAGTAACTGGCCGTCGGAAAACTCGACGCCGCATTTGATCCAGTTTTCCGCGTCGATGCGCACCATCATTCCCGCCTGGTCGTACAGCGCTGCGTACTGCGCCGCCACATGCAGCTGCGCCGTGAAATCGCCATCGATTTGCGTGCCGAAAAAGTGGCCGCTGTCGCGGATAAACCCATACGCGGTCCTGCGCCAGAAATCCGTGTTGGCATCCGTCGTCACGCGCAATTGCGCGCCGTCGGCGGACCAGTTTTCCGGTGGATTGAGCCAGCTGCCTTGCGTGAACATTGCGTGCCTTTCCGAGCTAAAAAGATCACATAGTTTGCCCCCATCCCAGCGCCTTGTACAGGGCAATCGCATCGATATAGGACGCCGTTTCCGCCAGCAGCGCTTCGCGCCGGATATCGTACAAGGCGCGCTGGTTTTCCAGCACGGCCTGGTAGCTGCCGGAACCACCCTGATAGCGCGTGCTGGCGATGCCGAGGGCCGCGTTGCCGTGGCGCGCCGATTCCAGCAGGGAAGCCAATCGCGTCTGGTTTTGCGCCAGCTGCGTGACGGCATTTTCCACGTCTTCCTGCGCCAATAACATCGTTTGTTCATAGCGCGCCAGCGCGCCCTGCGCTTCGGCCTGCGTGCCGCGCAAGCGCGCCTTGACGCTGCCCAGGCGGAAGGCCGGATAGCTGATGGAGGGCGCCACCTCGAAGGCGCGCGCGCCGCCGTCGAACACGCCGCTGCCGCGCAGCGCAAAGAAGCCCAAAAAGCCGCCCAGGCTCAGGCGCGGATACAGGTCGGCCGTGGCGGCACCCACGTCTTCGCTGGAGGCGGCCAGCAGGCGTTCGGCGCGCACCACGTCGGGCCGCTGCTTGATCAGGCGGTTCACGTCGCCGAGCGGCAGCTGGCCCGCCAGCGGCGCTTCCTGGCGCGGCATGGTCGCCAGCGAAATGGCGCCCGGCGCCTGGCCGCTCAGCACATCGAGCCGGTACTGCGCCTGGCGCAAGCCCGCCTGCAAGGGCGGCCGCATCGCCTCGCTGCGGGCCAGGTTGGCCAGCGCGTTGTGGCGCTCTTCCGGCAAGCCGCTGCCGGCACGGATGCGCGCATCGATCAGGGCGACGGTGTCGCGCCAGCTGTGCACCTGCGCCTGCGTCAGCGCCAGGTTTTGCTGGTAGCCCAGCGCCTCGTAGTAATTGCGCGCCACCTCGGCGGCAATCGTCAGCTGCACTTGCCGCAAGTCCGCCTGCGCCGCGTCGGCGCGCGCCTGCGCCGAGCGGCTGATATGGGCCAGGCGGCCGAACAGGTCGATCTCCCATTGCGCGTCGAACCCTACGCGCGTGCTGGCGCTGGCGGCGCGGCTATCGGGTGTGTCCTGTTGCACCTGGCGTTGCCATCCCGCCTGGCTGGTGACGGCAGGCAGCTCATCGAGCCGGCGCTCGTCGAAGACGGCGCGCGCGGCCAGCAGGTTCGCTTGCGCCTGGACGATATCGAGGTTGTGTTCAAGCGCGCTGGCGATCAGCTGCGACAGGCGCGCATCGTCGAAAAACGTCCACCAGGCGGCTTCGCTGGCGGCGCTTGCACCGGGTGCGAATTGCGCCTGCTGCGGGCTGGCCAGGGTGATGGCGGGCGTGCTCGGCGTGACATAGGCGGGGCTGACGGCGCAGCCGGCCAGCAGGGGGAAAAGGGAGACGAGATAGCGGTAATTTTTCATGGGGATTCCTTCAGCGCCTGGGACAGGTCGCGCGCGCGCGGCGTGGCATGGTCGGCCGTGTGGCGGCGGGCCAGAAAGGTGTACACGGTGGGCAGCACGAACAGGGTGAAGAAGGTGCCGATCAACATGCCCGAGACGATCACCACGCCCAGCCCGAAGCGGCTGTTGGCGCCGGCGCCGGAAGCGAACAGCAACGGCACCAGGCCCACCACCATGGCGGCCGTCGTCATCAGAATCGGGCGCAAGCGGATCTGCGCCGCCTTGCGGATGGCCGTGATGCGGTCGAGCTGTTCATGTACCTGCAATTCGTTGGCAAACTCCACCATCAGGATGCCGTGCTTGCTGATCAAGCCGATCAGGGTCACGAGGCCGATCTGCGTGTAGATGTTGACGGTGGCGTAGCCGAGGGCCAGCGGAATCAGGGCGCCGCAGATCGACAGCGGCACCGTGATCAGGATGATCAGCGGGTCCGTCAGGCTTTCGTATTGGGCCGCCAGCACCAGGTAGATGACGACGACGGCCGCGAGGAAGGCCAGCAGCAAGGCATTGCCTTCCGTGGCGAACTGGCGCGCATCGGACTGCCAATCGTAGCTGAAGCCCGGCGGCAGGGTCTTGGCGACACCATCGAGGAAGGCGACGGCGTCGCCCAGGGTCACGCCCGGCGCCGGCACGCCCTGGAAGGTGGCCGCATTTTGCTGGTTGAACTGGGTCAGCATGTTCGGCTCGATCTGTTCCGTCACGGACACCACGGCGGACAGGGGCAGCAGGCTGCCGTCGTCGGCGCGTACGTACTGCTGCGTCAGGGCTTGCGCCGTCAATCTCTGTTCGCGCGGGCTTTGTGCGATGACGTCGTAGGCGCGGCCATCCATGCCGAAGCGGTTCAAATAATTCTCGCCCACCAGCACGGCCAGCGATTCGCCGATGTCCTGCATGCGGATGCCCAGGCTGTTCGCCTTGGAGCGGTCCACGCGTACTTTCACGACGGGGTTGTTGTAATCGAGGTCGCTGTCGACGACGGCAAACAGGCCGCTGTCGCGTGCGCGCTGCTTGACGTCTTCCATGGTGCGGAACAGGGTGGCGTAATCCTGCGCGCTGCGCAAGACCATCTGCACGGGCAAGCCGCCGCTCGATCCCGGCAAGGGCGCCAGCTGGAAGGCGAAGATGCTGGTGCCTTCCACGTCGCCCACGGCATGCTGCAATTCCGCCTGGATGACGGCCGCATTGCGCGAACGCTCGGCCCACGGCGTCAGGTTGATGCCGCCGATGCTAGACGCAGGCCCCTCGCCGCCGTTGATGATCCAGCGCGAGTCCGTTTCGGGGATATTCTTGTAGATATCATCGAGCTTGTAGGAAAAGCGTTCCACGTAATCGAGGTTGGCATGCTGCGGCGCCTTGATCGCCGTCAGCACGCTGGCCTGGTCTTCCGCCGGCGCCAGTTCGCGCTGCGGCAGCAGGTACAAAAACGGCAGACTGACCATCACCAGCGCGGCGAAACCGGCGCTCAGCCAGCGGTGGTGCAGGGAGCGGTCCAGCAGGCGCGCATAGCGCGAAGTCAAGCCTTCGAAGAAATGCTCGGCGGCGCGCGCCATGCGTCCTTCTGTCTGTTTCGGCTGCAGCAGCAGGGAGCTCATTACGGGAGACAAGGTCAGCGCCACCACGCCCGACACCACCACGGCGCCGGCCAGGGTCAGCGCAAATTCCTTGAACAGCGCGCCGGTCAGTCCCCCCATCATGCCGATCGGCGCATACACGGCAGCCAGGGTGATCGTCATGGCGATGACGGGGCCGGCCACTTCGCGCGCGCCCACCAGGGCGGCCGCCACGGGCGTCTTGCCTTCCTCGATATGCCGGTGCACGTTTTCCACCACGACGATGGCGTCATCGACCACCAGGCCCACGGCCAGCACCATCGCCAGCAAGGTGAGCAGATTGATGCTGAAACCGAAGGCCAGCATCAGCGCCGCCGCGCCCAGCATCGACAGCGGGATGGTCACGACGGGAATCAGCACGGAGCGCAGGGAACCCATGCACAGGTAGATGACGATGACGACGATGAGCAGCGCTTCGAGCAGCGTATGCGCCACCTCGTCGATGGACGACTGGATGAAGCGCGCCGTCTCGAATGCCAGCTCGACCTTCACTCCGGGTGGCAGGGTTTTCTGGATCTCCGGCAGCAGCTTCTTGATGCCGTCGACGATCACCAGCGGGTTGCCGCCTGGCGTGGGCGACAGGCCCAGGTACACGGCCGGCACGCCGTCCATGATGCCGCTCGTCTCCGTGGCGGCCGCGCCCAGTTCCACCGTGCCCACATCCTTCAGGCGCACTAGGGCAGCACTGTCATCGCCGCCCTTGCGGATGACCATGTCGCGGAACTCCGCCACGCTGGTCAGATCCGTGTTGACGCTGATGTTCGAGACGACGAATTGTCCTTTCACCTTGCCGGGCGCCGCCTGGTAGTTATTGCGCCGCACGGCGTCGGCCACGTCGGCCGCCGTCAAGCCGCGCGCGGCCAGCTTGGCCGGATCGATCCACAATCGCATGGCCAGCTGCTGGCCGCCATACACGTCGACCTTGGCCACGCCGTCGATGGTGGCGAACATCGGTTGCACCACGCGCGCCAGGTAGTCTGTCAGCGCGGGCGCGGACACGCTCTCGCTGGCAAAGCCGACATAGGCGACGGCCGAGGAATCGCCGGCCGAGCGCTCGATGACGGGGTCAAACGCGCCTTCGGGCAGCTTGTAGCGCACCTGGTTGACCTTGGCCATGACTTCCGTCAGCGCCTGCGTGGAGTCGCGGTTCAGCTCCATGCGCACGGTGACCGTGCTGCTGCCCTGCACCGACGACGAGGTCAGGTAATCGATGCCTTCCACCGACGATACGGCTTGCGCGATGGGCTGCGTGACAAAACCCTGCATCAGTTCCGCCGAGGCGCCCGGATACGTGGTTTTCACCGTGATGGTGGACGATTCGAGCATCGGATATTGGCGGATCGGCAGCTGCAGGATGGCGATCACGCCCAGCATCAGGATCAATGTGCTGATCACCAGCGCCAGCACGGGGCGGCGTACGAATAAATCGGTAAATTTCATGGTGGTGGCCTTCCTTTACGAGCCGGCCTTGGGCGCGGCGCGCTTGGCCTCGTCCAGGGTATTGGCCACGGCTTGCACTGCCATGCCGTCGGCCAGCTTCAACTGGCCCGAGGCGACCACCCGCTGGCCTTCGCGCAAGCCGTCAAGAATGGCCACGCGGCCCCCGGCCCGTTCGCCCAGTTTCACGCCCACGCGCTTGACGGTGAGCGGCTGTTTTCCTTCCTGCTGCGCGACGAACACGGTGTCGCCATACGCGCTGTAGGTCACCGCCGTTTCCGGCACCGTCAGTTGCTGGCCTGCCTCGCGCGCCACGCGCACATTCGCGTACATGCCCGCTTTCAGCGCGCCGCGGGGATTGCTCAATGCCGCCTGTACCTGCACCATGCGCGAGCGGGCGATCAGCGGGTCGATGGCGTTGATCTTCGCCGTGAAGATGTCATCGGGATAGGCGTCCACCAGCACTTGCACGGCCTGGCCTGGCGCCAGCTTCGCGCTGCTCTGTTCATCGAGGGCGAAGTTCACCATCAGCGACTTCGTGTCGATCAGGCTGGCCACCGTGTCGGCCGCGTTCAGGTACTGGCCAGCGTGCACCTTGCGGATGCCCAGCTGCCCGGCGAACGGCGCGCGGATGGTCTTTTGCGCGATCAGCGCTTCCGTCTGGCGCACGTCGCCCAGGGCTGCGTCGCGCGCGGCCAGGGCCGTGTCGAGCTGCTCCTGCGTGGCCGCCTTTTCCTTGACCATCTGCACCGTGCGGGCATGGCTGCTTTCCGCGTTTTTCAGCTGCGCGCGCTGGCGCAGCAGGGCCGCCTGTTCCGGTGCGTCATTCAGCTGCACCAGGATGGCGCCGGCGGGCACGGTCTGGCCCGACTCGAAGCGGATCTGCGTGATGCGCCCGCCCGTCTCAGCCGCCACCTGCACCTGGCGCGCCGCTTCCAGTTCGCCCACGCCAGCGAAGTAGCGTTCCTGCGTGCCAAGCACGACGGGGACCAGCGCCACCTTGGTGGCAGGGTAGGCGGCGGCATCGGCCGCATGCGAGTCGGCACGCGGATACAGCGCGGCACCGGCGACGGCCAGGGCGATGGCCAGCGCGGAGGCGCCGACGATTTTCGTATTCATGATGAAGTCCTTTACTGCAGTCAAAGGGAGAAGAGGCGCAGCGGAGGCTGATCAGGTCCGCTGCGCGTTGAAAAGTACAAACAGGGCGATGGTCCACAGCAGCAGCACCAGATGCGTCGTCTGCAAGCCTTCCTGTGCGATCCAGTAGCCGAACCACAGGCCGCCCAGGTGCATCAGCAGCAAAAATGCGGCCATGGCGCACAAGGCCAGATTTAGCCAGGGCAAGGCAGCGGCCAGGCCGTCGCCGGCAAACAGCGCCACGCCCGTCCAGGCGGCGATGGCGGCCAGCAGTTGCAGCGCCAGCACCACGCCCAGCGACAGCCGATGCAAGCTCAAGGATGTGAGCGCGCGGCGCAGCAGCGGTGTCTGGATGGTCGGGTCCTGGCGCAGCGGGTCCATGCGCATGGTGTTGCCGATGGCCCAGACGGAGCCGTGGAAGGCGTGCAGGTTGTTGACGGCGGCCAGGGTGAGCCAGATGGCCAGGCCGGTGGCGAAGATGGCGTGAAACAGCCAGATGGAGTGCTGCAGCTGCATGGGATTCCAGTCCAAAGAGTGTCTTGCTGGCACGCGGACGTGGAAACTCCTCGACAGCGGGGAGCTACCGGCCTATTATGCAAGCAATTAGTTGGTTAACTGGCCCCATGATAGTTGAGCGAAATGAATTACACAAGTAAACGTTTGGATAATAGCGAAGCGCCGCAAACGACGGAGCGCATCCTGTATTTCATCAAGACCAAGGGACCCGTCTCCACGGCGACCCTGGCTAAGACGCTGGACATGACGGGCGAGGCGGCGCGCCAGCAAGTGCAAAAGCTGGTGGCGGCGGGCCTCATCGAGGGGCGCCAGGAAGCGCAGGCGGGCGTCGGGCGGCCGCGCCAGAACTGGGTCTTGACGGAGGCGGGCAATGCGCGCTTTCCCGACACGCATGCGCAGTTGACGATCAAGCTGATCGGCTCGGTGCGCCAGCTGTTCGGCGAAGCGGGGCTGGATAAACTCATCACCCAGCGCGAGGAGGAAAGCCGCAGCGCGTATGCGTTGGCGTGTTCGGCGCCGGATTTGCCCACGCGCTTGCAGCAACTGGCGGCCGTGCGCGATGAAGAGGGCTATATGGCGCGCGTGGAAGCGGACGGCGACGACTGGCTGCTGATCGAAGACCACTGCCCCATCTGCGCCGCCGCGCGCACCTGCCAGGGCTTTTGCCGCTCCGAATTGCAGCTGTTCCAGGAAGTGGTGGGGCCAGGCGCCAGCATCGTGCGCGAGCAGCATGTGCTGGCCAATGCCATGCGCTGCGTCTACCGCATTTCTGTCTTTCCCTAAGCCCTGGGAAACAGGGGCCAGGTGCACAGCGCCACCAGCCCCGCCAGCCACCACACGACGGGCCAGCTGCTGGCCGCCAGCAGGTGCGGGATGGCGATCGGCGTAAGGAACAGCCCTACGTAGACCGCCGTGTTTGCCATGCCCAGGGCCGTGCCCGCGTTGGCGCCGCCCGCTTCCGTGGCCAGCTCCGTGTAGGCCACGCCATGCCAGGCGGACACGGCGATGCCGGCAGCCACCACGGCGGCCATCAACAGCCAGCCCGGCGCGTCCAGCCAGGCGATGCATCCCAGCAAGACGAACGAGGCCAGCGCCACCAGGGCCGAGCCGCGCAAATAGGCGGGCCGGTTCGCGTGGCGGTCCGTGTGGCGTCCGCTCCAGATGCGCATCACCATGGCGCCCGCCTGCAGGGCCACCATCACGGCCGTGATGGCCGCCAGGCCCAAGTGGCCATGGTCGTGCAGGAAGACGGTGGCGAAGCTGAGCACGGCAAATTGCGGCACGCACAGCAAGCCGATGGCGGCCACCATGCGCCAGACTTTACGATTCCGCAAGGGCGGCGCAGGCTTGACCTCCATCAGGCCCGTGGACGCGTTATGCGGCCCTGTGGCAGCCTCGGCAGAGAAATCGGGCTCATGCATCCAGCGCCACGTAAAAAACGCCGACAGGGCGCATACGAGGGCCAGGGCGCCAAACACGGGCATGAAGCCATAGCGCGATGCCAGGCTGGGCAGGACGAGGGCGCCGAGGCCGCCGCCCAGGGGCACGGCCGTCTGGCGGATGCTCATGGCGAAACCCCGTTCGCCGGCGCCGAACCAGCGCATCACGGCGCGCCCGCTGGCGCCATTCACGCTGCCGCCCAGCACGCCGACCAGCGCCAGTCCGGCCGCCAGCGCCCATAAGGGCGGCACAGACCCGTCAGCGGGCGTGATCCATAGCAGCAAGGTCAATAGGGCCAGCATGGTTCCCAGCAAGCCCGTCAGCAGCACGGGGCGGTCGCCCCAGCGGTCGGTGGCCATGCCCCATGGCAATTCTGTCAGGGCCACGCCCAAGCCCATGGCGCCCAGCGCCACGCCCAGTTCCGTATTGCTCAGGTGATAGCCGCTGCGCAGCCAGATGGCCGTGGTGGGCATGCCGTTGGCGGCGGCGGAAAAGCTGGCATTGGCGGCCACGCCGACGGCCAGCACCTTCCAGCGGTGGGCATTGCCCAGCGCGGGCGCGGTGGCGGGGACAGGAACAGGAACAGGAACGGCTGGGCAGCTGGTGGTCATGGCATGGACGGGAAAGTGGTTGACCCTGACAGTGTTGCGCAGTACGATCGTTTTGAATATCAGATAATTTACCAGTCACCATCCCATAAAACAGGACAATCTCCGTCGCGCCATGAGCTTGCTGAATTTCGACATCGCCTTCTTGCGCAGCTATGTGGCTGGCATCGAGCTGGGCAGCTTTGCCCGCGCGGCGGACAAGGTGGGCCGTTCCACCTCGGCCGTCAGCGCGCAGCTGAAAAAACTCGAGGAGCAGGCGGACGTACCCCTGTTCCGCAAGGATGGCCGTGGACTGGCGCTGACGCCGGCCGGCGAAGTCTTGCTCGGCTATGCGCGCCGTTTGCTGGAACTGAACGACGAGGCGGCCGTCGCCTTGCGCGGCGCGGAACTGGAAGGCTGGATCCGGCTGGGCCTGCAAGAGGATTTTGGCGAAGCCTTGCTGCCCGACGTGCTGGGGCGCTTTGCCCGCGCGCATCCGAAGGTGCGCATCGAGGCGCACGTGGCGCGCAACACGGCCTTGATGCAAGGCCTGGCCATGGGCCAGCTGGACCTGGCCCTGCTGTGGGGCGGCGCGTGCATCGCCGACGTGGCCGAGTACCCGTCGCAGCAGCGCCAGCATATTGCCGAACCGGCCATGCGCTGGATCGCCTCGTCCAGCCTGGCCTGGCGGCCCGAGTCGGGCGAACCGTTGCCGCTCATTGCGTTCGATCGCGACTGCCTGTTCCAGCGCTGCGCTACGCAGGCGCTGGACCATGCCGGCATCGCCTGGCGCACGGCGTTTACCAGCCCCAGCCTGGCCGGTCTGTGGGCGGCGGCAGCAGCCGGGTTAGGCGTGACGGTGCGCACGGGCCTGGGCTTGCCCTCAACCGTGCGCGCGCTCGATCACGTGGCGGCGGGCTTGCCCGCCCTGCCCCCGTTGTCGCTGGAGCTGCTGCGCGCCTCCAGCGTGCCGAGGCCGCCCGTCGAGCGGCTGGCCAGCCTGATCATCGAGTCGCTGCAACAAGATGCGGCTTAAAACTCCTGCACCGTCGGGCGCAGCACGATTTCATTGATGCTCACGTCGTCCGGCTGCCCGATCGCATACGCGACGGCGCGTGCCACGGCGTCGGCGGGGATGGCTTGCTTGTAAAACTCCTTCAAGCCGGCCGCGCTTTCCGCATGGCTGCTGCCACCCGTCAGCTCCGTGGCGATGGCGCCGGGCAAGATGGTCGTGGTGCGGATGGTGCCGCCGCTGGCCGCCAGCTCATGGCGCAAGCCCTCCGAGATGGCGCTGACGGCAAACTTGGTGCCGCTGTAGACGGTCCCGCCAGGGCTGAAAACCTTTTGTCCCGCCACCGATGAGATATTGATGAAGTGGCCGCTGTTTTGTGCCTGGAAATGCGGCAGGACGGCAGCGATGCCATTCAACACGCCCTTGATGTTGATATCGATCATGTTGTTCCACTCGTCGACTTGCAAGGCGCTCATCGGCGCGATGGCCATCAACCCCGCATTGTTGATCAGCACATCGACCTTGCCGAACACGGCGAGGGCCGTGTCGATCAGATTCTTGACCTCGGCAGGCACCGTGACGTCGGTATCGGCAATGGCGGCCTGGCCGCCGGCGGCCGTGATTTCTTCGGCGAGGATGGTGAGCAGATCCATGCGCCGCGCACCGAGCACGACGCAGGCGCCCAGTGTGGCCAGATGGCGTGCCGTGGCTTCGCCCAGGCCGCTGCTGGCGCCGGTGATGACGACGACTTTCCCTGCGATATTTAGACTCATGATGGATTCCCTGTGGAGGCAGCAGAGTGCTGCGGATGACATCGATCAATGCTGGCACAGCTTAGCGCATTTGCGCCTTTTGTTGCTATAAAAAAGATAATTATTAAATGATAATTGTTAGGCGCGCGCAATCAGCACCTGCACGGGCGCCATGGGGAAATCGCTGGCGCTGTATTGCTCCACTTGCCGCCAGCCCGTGTCGCGCAACAGCTGCGCCAATTCTCCCTGGCGCGTCACCGTGCGGCCCAGCATGCGCATCGGCAAGTAATACGGTAGCACGCGCGCCGCGTCGCCGGCTGCCGGGGCGATTTCCGCCTGCACGCAGACGAACACGCCTCCGGGTTTCAAGGCTGCATGGATCTTGCGCAAGGCCGCCGCCATGTCGGGCACGAAATGCAGCACGGACGAGCACCAGATCAGATCGTAGCCACTGCCGATGTCGTCACTGTCCAGGTCGCCACCCAGCGTTTCCAGCCGGTCCGATAGTTGCGCATGGGCGATGTTCGCGGCCGCCACGGCCACCGTTTCCGGCCAGTCGAAAACGCAGCCGTGCAAGCCCGCATGGGCTTGCGCCAGTGCAATGGCAACCCAGCCCGGGCCGCCACCCACGTCAAGCAGGCGCAGCGGCGTGTGGCCGTTCGCAAACGGGGCGATGCGCTGCATCACGGACAGGGCCGCGCGCATGGTGACGGCGCGTTGTTCCTGGCCAATCTGTTGCTGCGCGGCAGCGGCCCAGTTGACCCCAGTCGCCGTGCTGTACGGTGCGGCCTTACCGCCCTCGCGCACCAGCGTACTCAGCTGCGTGGCGAAATGGCGCAGCGCATGCAGCCGGTACAGCCAGGCGTCGCCGCAAAAGGCCACGGAGTCGCGGCAGAAATACTGCAAGGTGGCGGCCGTGCAGCGGTAGCGCTGTGCCTCGCCATCGGCCGCATCGCGTTCCAGCACCTGCATGCTCCAGAGTAATTCCAGCAGCAGCGCCGTGTGCGGCGCGTGCAGCGACAGGGTGTCGGCCAGCTGCGCCGGCGTGTGCGGCGTGGCCAGCAATTCGAAAATGCCCAGTTCCAGGGCGGCGGCCAGCCCGTCCGCCTGCACGGGGGCGACGGCCAGGTCCCAGTAGGGTTGCAAGGCGTGTTGCGAGGTGAACGGCATGGTGCTTCCTTTCGGCGTAGTGAGCACGAGGTGTGCATAACGCTATTTTATGCAACAATGAGAATAATTATCATTTGCATTTGTATGCGACCCGGCGCATTTCATATGCGCGACGGCGCGCGCGAAAACAGGAGGAGCGATGATGGAACAGGACAGGGAAGCGGCAGGCTGGACGCGGCGCCAGCTTGATCCCGGCATGGGCGAGTGCCGCGCCGACCAGCGCCAGGTCGATCAGGGCTTGCTGCTCGTGCATTCCGATTACCGCCCGCGGCTGGCGCTCGTCGAGCAATCGAAGCATGACGATGCGGGCGGCATGGTGATCACCATCGGCCTGCAAGGCGCATCCTGCTACACGACGCGCGATGGCGAACAATTGCGTTTCCGGGGTGGCCATACGACGGTGACGGCGTTTCGCCACACGAGTGGCGAGCGCCGTTTCGAGGCGAATCAACGGGCGGCGCAATTGCGCGTGCTGGTCGCTGAAGACGCGCTGGCGCGCTACTGGCCGGAGGGACTGGCGTCATTGTTACCCCACGGTGGCGCGCGCCAGCTGGCGCATGCGGCCACCACGGCGGCCTCCGCCCTACAGGCGCGGGCGCTGTTGCGCGCGACGGACCCGCTGGCCGTGCATATCGGCGTGCTCAGTGTCCTGGCGGAACAGTTGCGGACACTGCGGCCGGCGCTCGCGTCCGCTCCCGCGCCGCGCTGGCCCGAGGCCGAGATGATCAAGCTGGAGCGTGCCTACGCGCTGATGCAGGAGCAGATGGCGCAAGACCTCACGCTCGATTACCTGTGCGCGCAAGTGGGGCTGAGCCTGTTCAAGCTCAAGCAGGGATGGCGCTACCGCTACAACGACAGTCCGCAGCGCACCCTGCTGGCGCTGCGCATGCAGCGGGCAAAGTTACTGCTGGAAAATGGTTGCCAGGTGGCGCAAGCGGGCTGGCAAACGGGCTATCGCCATCCGTCCAATTTCAGCGCCGCGTTCAGCCGCTATTTCGGCTACGCGCCGAAGACCGTGGGACGCGCTGGCACGTAAAAAGCCGGTGTAGAATCGGCGGGCAGCACACTCATACGACCCACAAGGAGACATGATGGCCCGCAAAATCTTTGTCAATCTGCCCGTCCAGTCGCTGGAACGTTCCGTAACGTTCTTCACGGCGCTGGGCTTCAGTTTCAACGCCCATTTCACGGATGAAACGGCGACGTGCATGATCGTTGCCGACGACATCTTCGTGATGCTGTTGACGCACGACAAATTCCAGCAATTTACGCCCAAGCAGCTGTGCGATACCAAGGTGGCGACGGAAGTGCTCGTGTGCCTGTCGGCCGAGAGCCGGGGCGAAGTCGATGCACTGGTGGCGAAGGCCGTCCAGGCGGGCGGCAGCATCTACAAGGAGCCGATGGATTTCGGCTTCATGTATGGCCACAGTTTCCAGGATATGGATGGACATCAGTGGGAGCTGATGTACATGGAACCAGGCGCCGTACCTGGCTGATAGGTGGTGGTGTCTGGTGGTGTCGGATTACGCGGCGTGCCGCCGCTAAGCCGACCTACGCGACAGATCGGGTAGGTCGGATTAGCGCGGCAACGCCGCGCGTAATCCGACGTCTCCGGCCAGCTCAGGAAGCCAGCGCCAATAAATCGACCACTTCCAGGCCGGCCAGGTCTTGCGTCGTGTTGCCCGCAAACGCGGCGCGGCTCGGCTGGCCGTTCTTCAGCCAGGTGCGCGTGACAGCCTTGATCTGCGCCAGGGTGCAATTGAGCACGCCGGTGCGGAATTGCTGGCGCACGGCTTCCGTCGTGCCGCGCTGCTGCATGTTCCACGCCGTCAGCGCTTCCGCGTATGGCGAGTGCGGCTTGTCGAGGCCCTTGATGACGCAGATGATGGCTTCTTCCACTTGTTCCTGCGAGAAATCGCCGTCGAGGATTTGATCCAGGGTCGTGCCGAAGTCGGCGTACGTGCCGGCCAGGCGCGGATCGCGGTAGGAACTCAACGTGAACGTGCCGGCGCCGGCCGCATAGCTGGCGCTGCCGCCATACGCGCCGCCTTTTTCGCGCAGGGCCGTATGCAGCACCTGGTTGGTCATCAGTTCGGCGGCCACGGCCAGGGCCGAAGCATCCGGATTGTGCACGCCAGGCACGGCCCAGGAAACGAAGCAATGGTTGATCTGGCTCGTCGCATGCAGGGCCGTGTTGGCCAGCGGCAAGGCAGTTGGCGTTGCCGTGTCGCTTGGCGTCGTCGCATCGGCGCTGGCTGCCGGCAATTCCAGCAAGCGGGCCAGCGTGATGCCATCTTGCTCCAGGCCTGCGCACAGCACGGTCGGCTGCTGGGCGATGATGTGCGCGTGCAGGGTGTCGAGTTCGCGGGCGATTTCCTGCAAGCCTGCCGACGTCTTGCTCAATTGCTGCAAGCGGCGGTAGAACGGCAGCGCTGCCGGGCCGCCGACGATGTCGTCGAAGCGGCGCGTGGGCGACAGCGGTGCCGCCGCGGCCAGCATGGCGTAGCGGTTGCCCGATTCGGCCAGGCTGGAGAGTTTGTCCTGCACCAGGCTTTCGATCAGGAAGGCCAGGCGCTCTTCTTCATCGAAGCGGGGCTTGGCGATCCAGGCCGACAGCACGGCGGCGATCGCCGCGTGTTCTTCACGCAAGCCGCTGGCCGAGAACGACAATTCCACGCGCATCGCTTGTTGCGGGCGGGGAATGGCTTCCAGGCCGATGTGGAACGAGGGGACCATGCTCTGGCGCCAGGCGCTGGCGTCGTCGAACGACATGTCGCCCACGCCCAGTTCCGGCGCCAGGTCCGTGTACAGGCGCAGCCAGGGCCACGACGCTTCCGGCAGGTTCGACACGTCGTACAGCACGTTGGCATAGCTGATGCCGTTCGAGGCGATACTGAACGCCACGGCGCCGTCGACGGCGGCGGGAATCGGCAGGGCCGGGCGCGGCAGCGCACTGACGTCGCCGGGGCGGATGCGCGGCAAGACTTCGGAATTCGACGGCAGTTGCTGATGCGCTTCCAGCGCGGCGGACTCGGCCACGATGTGCTCGCGTTCGGCATCCGTCAGCGTCGCTTGCAGGGCCGCCAGCTTGGCGTCTTCCTGCGCTGCGCGGTCCGTGAAGTAGGCGCTGTCGGGCACCACGTGGGTCGTCAAGCGGGTCGGATTGGCGATCAGCTCGCGCACCAGCTGCTTGAAGAATTCCGGGTCTTCGATCTGCTGTTCCAGCGTTTCCAGGATGGCCGCGTTGTCGAACGCGTCCATCACGTCGCCGCCGTACATGGCCAGCGGCAAGGCGTGCAGCAAGCGGCCCAGGCCGTAAGGCATGCGGCCGCTGCTGATTTCGCGCTGGCTGTACTTGATGTCGCGCAAGGCCGCGTGCAGCACGGCGGCGGGAATACCGTCTTCCGCCGTCTCTTCCAGGGCCGTCCAGATGCGCTGGTGCGCATCGGCGATCTGTTCCTGCGTCAAGCCTTCCATGCCGATGTGGAACACCATCTGGCGGATGCCCGCGTCGCGGCCATTCATATCCGATGGGCGGCCATAGCCGGCCGATTCCATGGCGCGCATGACGGGCGCCGACGATTCGCCCAGCAAGCCGTGCGACAGCAGATGCGCGTGGTAGTACGCGATGGGGTCGCTCGACTCGCCCATCAGCCAGGCGAATTGCAGGCCGAACTCATCGTCGCGCGCTTCCTGCGACGGAATCTTGACGATGTTTTCCTGCGGCGCGGTCCACGCGGGCGCCAACTGCGGCAGGCGGCGTTCGGAGAAACCGCTGAGCTTGGACAGCACGCGCTCGGCGACTTGTTCCTGCACGGCCGACGCTTCGATATTGCCGGCGGTCATGATCACGGCTTGCGACGGATGGTAGTGGCTGGCGTGGAATTCTTTCAGCATGTCATGCGTCAGTTCCGGGATCACCAGCGGATCGCCGCCCGACTCCACTTCATACGTCGTGCCCTTGAGCAAGGCGCTGGCGATGCCGCTGTCGAGCGCGCGCATGGGGCTGTTGAAAGCGCCCTTCATTTCATTGAAGACGATGCCCTGGTACATGAGCTTGTCGCCTTCGAACGCATGGCGCCAGCCTTCCTGGCGGAAATTCAGGTAATCGAGGTTCGGGAAGAAGGCCGCATCCAGGTAGACGTCGAGCAAGTTGA
This sequence comes from Janthinobacterium sp. BJB446, assembly GCF_002735655.1. NCBI lineage: Bacteria > Pseudomonadati > Pseudomonadota > Betaproteobacteria > Burkholderiales > Oxalobacteraceae > Janthinobacterium > Janthinobacterium sp. BJB446. The sequence goes on from NZ_PDZK01000004.1 coordinate 357,456, forward strand.
AGAAATCCTTGCGGTCGGTGCTGGCGAACGGGTACACGGTGCGGTCCGGGTAGGTCATCGCATTCATGAACGTGGCCGTCGAGCGGCGCAGCATCGAGAAGAAGGGGTCGCGCACCGGGTAGCGGGACGAGCCGCACAAGGCCAGGTGCTCGAGGATGTGGGCGCGCCCGTCGCTCACTTCCGGCACAGTGGGAAAGGCCACCAGGAACACCATCTCAGCCTGCTCGGTATGCATGTGGATATGGCGCATGCCCGTTGCTGGCTCGACATATTGTTCGATGGTTGCCTGCAAGACTGGAATGAAGTTGCTGCTGACTTTTTCAAATGTGCTCATGCGGTATGGGATCTCTGCGGTAGGTGATTCGGAGTGTCGGTGGGGCTGCATCACATATGGGGGCAAACTGGCGCAATGCCAGGGCGGGCCCCAGTTTGATGCCTGTATGAAGCTTTTCCCTATTGTACTAGGAGTATTCGTGCGCCGCCGCCGGGGCCTTGCTGGCGGCTGGAAAAGCGACAGTGTTGTAAAATTGATCATTCCAGGGTGGGTGGCGTCTCCGAATGAAAGCTTAGCGTACCATGCGCCTTTTACTGTCCAGACTGAACCGAAGGCGCCTACCTTGTCCCGACTTTCCTTTCGCCAACTGTTATTTGCCGCCTTCATTTTGACGACGGGCATTTTGACGGCCACCTCCGTGCAAGCCCTGCTGACCCTGGAACACCTGGCGCGGCTGGGGCGCGAGACGGCGGCGCAGGCGATTGCCTTGACGGAACAGTCGCAGCGCCTGTCCGAGCGCACGCTGGCCATGGAACGCAGCGCACGCCAATTCCTCGTGCTCGACGACCCCGTGTTCCGCGAGCGCTACGCGGCGGCCCGCGACGAAGCGACGGCGGCGCTGCAAGTGCTAAACCGGGCCACGCCCGAGTTCGCTCCCCAGCTGGCCGACGAATGGACGGTGCAGGCGCAATCGGCGTGGGAAGTCTTGCAAGCGGGTAAGCGCCGCAAGCGCGATGGCCATGCCGTCGTGTACCGCGCGTTTGCCCGCATGACGCAGATCAATGACAGCCTGGCGCGCGAAAGCAAGACGGAAATCGGCAGCCGCAACGACGCCCTGCTGGCCGAGCTGGAACGCCAGCGCCGCCTGCTGGGCGTGCTGGTGGGCGGCGCCGTGCTGCTGGCGGCCGTGCTGGCCACCTGCTTTGGCTTCCTGCTGTCGCGCCCGCTGCGCCGCATCGAGACGGCTATCGAGCGCCTGGGCGACAAGCGCTACGACCAGCCCATCGTCGTCGGCGGACCGGCCGATACGCGCCGCCTGGGCCAGCAGCTCGACTGGCTGCGCCAGCGCCTGGCTGATCTCGATGCCGACAAGGAGCGTTTTCTGCGCCACATTTCGCATGAGCTGAAAACGCCGCTGGCAGCCCTGCGCGAAGGCGTGGCCTTGCTGGAAGACGAGGTGGCCGGCAAGCTCAGCGACAGCCAGCGCGAAATCGCCGGCATCCTGCAGCAAAACACGGCCTCGCTGCAAACCCAGATCGAAGACTTGCTGCGCTACAATACCGCCGCTTTTGACGCCCAGCACCTGGCGCACAGCAAGGTCGATCTGCTGGTCTTGCTGCAAGATGTGGTGGCCGGGCAGCGCCTGCAATGGCTGGCGCGCCGTTTGACGGTCGAGGTGCAGGGCGAGTCCCTGATCGTGCAGGCCGACCGCGACAAGCTGGCGACGGCCTTGGCGAACCTGCTGTCGAATGCCGTGCGCTTCAGCCCGGAAGGCGGCACCGTACGGTTTACCCTGTCTTGCGAAGGCGGCCGCGTGCGCATCGACTGCATCGACGAGGGAGCCGGCGTGGCGCCCGAGGATGCCGCGCGGATTTTTGAACCGTTTTACCAGGGAGTGCGCCAGGCGGCCGGCGCGCGCAACGGCAATGGCATCGGCCTGTCCATCGTGCGCGAATATATCGCCGCCCACGATGGCAGCGTCACTCTTTTACCGCGCCCCGCCGGCGCGCATTTTCGGATAGAACTGCCCTTATGATGACGAGAATTTCCCTGGCCGGCATGGCCGCCAGCGCGCTGCTGTTGGGCGCTTGCGCCGCCAAGCCCCCCATCCAGACGCCCGTGCTGGTGCAAACGCCGCCGCGCGTGGTGGTGGTGGCCGATCCCCAGCTGACCGAATTGCTCGCGTATCAAGGCGCCTTGCGCCTGATGACGCCGTCGGAACTGGTGAAAGCGCAGCTGGACCTGGCCAAGGCCGATCACGCGCCGCACAACACGCTACGCCGCGCCATGCTGCAAGCGGCCTTGCGCGGTCCCGGCGACCTGGCCCGCGCGCAAGCCTTGCTGGAACCGCTGGCCACGGCCACGGGCAAGGACGCGCAATTGCTGGCGCCGCTGGCGCAATTGCTCGGCAGCCAGTATGCGGAGCTGCGCCGCCAGGAAGAGAGCATCGACAAGCTCAACACGCAGTTGCGCGACGCCCAGCGCCGCATCGACCAGCTCAATGAAAAACTGGAAGCACTGAAAAACATCGAGCGCAGCCTGTCCGTGCGCCCCGCCGCGGGAGCGCCGAAATGAGCGAGCACGCCCACATTCTATTGGTCGACGACGATCCCGACCTGCTGCGCCTGCTGACCATCCGCCTGAAGGCGGGCAACTATCGCGTGACGGCCGTGGGCAGCGCGGAAGCGGCACTGGCGCGCCTGGCCGTGGAATTGCCGGCCCTGGTCATTACCGACGTGCAATTACCGGGCCGCGACGGCCTGGCCTTGTTCGATGAAATCCGCCGCCAGCATTCGGCCCTGCCCGTGATTCTCTTGACGGCGCACGGTACCATCCCCGACGCCGTCGACGCGACGGCGCGCGGCGCGTTTGCGTATCTGACAAAGCCGTTCGACGGCAAGCTGCTGATGGAAAAAGTGGCGTATGCCATCAACTTGTCCACCGTCATGCCGGCCGCAGCGTCCGGTGACGAGAGCTGGCGTGCCGAGCTGATCAGCCGCAGTTCGCAGATGGCCGAACTGCTGGCCGAAGCCAAGCTGGTGGCGGGATCGGACGCCAGCATCCTGATCCGCGGACCCTCCGGCACGGGCAAGGAATTGCTGGCGCGCGCGCTGCACAACGCCAGCCGCCGCGCCAAGGCGCCGTTCATTGCCGTCAACTGCGGCGCCATTCCCGAGCAGCTGCTGGAATCGGAACTGTTTGGCCACGTCAAGGGTTCGTTTACGGGGGCCGTCGGCAATCGTGAAGGCTTGTTCCAGGCGGCCGATGGCGGCACCCTGTTTTTAGATGAGATCGGCGACATGCCCTTGCCGCTGCAGGTGAAACTGCTGCGCGTGCTGCAGGAACGGGCCGTGCGCCCCGTGGGCGCCGACCAGACGCGTCCGGTTGACGTGCGGCTCCTGTCCGCCACGCACCGCGACCTGGACGTGGCCATGCAGGAGGGGCAATTCCGCGAAGACTTGTATTACCGCCTGAACGTGGTGACCTTGACCCTGCCGCCGCTGGCCGAGCGCCGCGAAGATATCTCCCTGCTGGCGAATCATTTCCTGCAGAAACTGGCGGCCAAGTACCAGAAACCCCTGAATGGCTTCGCCCCTGACGCCTTGACTGCCCTGGTGGCCGCGCCATGGCCCGGCAATGTGCGCCAGTTGGTCAATGTCGTCGAGCAAGTGTGCGCGCTGGCCACGGCGCCGCTGGTGCCCTTGTCCCTGGTGCAGCGCGCGCTGCGCGTGCCATCCTTGGAGGCGCTCAGCTACAACGAAGCCAAGCAGCGCTTCGAGCGCGACTACCTGATTCAATTGCTGCGCCTGACGGATGGCAACGTGGCCGACGCGGCCCGCCTGGCCGACCGCAACCGCACGGAGTTCTATCGTTTATTACAGAAATACGAGCTGACGCCGGCCCTGTTCCGGCTTGACGGCGACCCTGTCGCTGAATAGCGACAAAAATAAAGCCTTGAAAATCAGGGGCTTGGCGTAAAACATTGACGGTCTTGCCACAAGCTGTCGCTGTCAGGCGACAAAAAGCCCCGTTTTTTCGGCCAGATCCGTCTGAAACGGGCTGGAAAAATCGAGTTAGAATGTAAGTCGTTGATTTTCAAGGAAATTTAAAAGCTGGCACGGTGCTTGCTGTATGGGTAGATGTGACGCTTCAAAGTGTTGCTTTATCCAAGTAAGAAGCTTTTAACTTCATTGAGAGGAACTACCATGCAAACATCGAAACTGTTCAATACCCTGGTTGCCGCTATCGTACTGTCGGGCGCCTCGATCACCGCTTCGCATGCAGCTGACTCCGCCCCAAAAGCACAAGCTCCTGCTGACACCGTAGTGGCCGCCAACGCTGCCGCTGCCGTCCCTGATGAAACCATCACTTCCTCGGCCAAGGCCGCCCTGAGCGCCGATGCGCAAGCCGCTGCCCTGCCAGTCAAGGTAGCAACCCAGCAAGGTGTGGTCGTCCTGTCGGGCGACGTGCCGAGCGCCGAAGCGGGTGACCGCGTCGTGCAGATCGTCGCTTCCGTGAGCGGCGTGAAAGAAATCAAGAACGAGCTGAAAGTCAAAGCCGCCGGTTAATCCCCTCGCGCTGTACTTTACTCCGGGTTGCCCTGTCTGCGGACAGGGCATTTTTTTGTCCGCCCGGTTTGCGCCGAAAAGCCAGGCCATGCCATCAGGCAAGGAATTGGGCAATACAGGTAGAATAGCCAGCACTGGCGCCGCTCCCGGCGCTGTTTGTCATCCCCGGCACAGCATGCTGTTGCAAGGCTGCGCCGTTACCAGGCTACCGCATGTCTTCTTTTTCTCCCGCTGCCCTGCTGCGCAATCTGAAACCCGATAATTTCACCATCGCCCTGCTCGTCACCGTGGCGCTGGCCACGTTCCTGCCCTGCACGGGCCAGACGGCCGTGGTCTTCGGCAATATCACCACGGTTGCCATCGGCGCCCTGTTCTTCCTGCATGGCGCCAAGCTGTCACGCGAAGCCGTGGTGGCCGGCGCCATGCACTGGCGCCTGCATTTGCTGGTGCTGGCCAGCACCTTTGTCCTGTTTCCGCTGCTGGGCCTGGCCTTGCGTCCGCTGGCGCTGACCTTCCTGACGCCCGACCTGTACATGGGCATTTTGTTCCTGTGCGCCCTGCCCTCCACCGTGCAGTCCTCGATCGCCATGACGGCCATGGCGCGCGGCAACGTACCGGCCGCCATTTGCAGCGCCTCGGCCTCGAACTTCATCGGCATCTTCCTCGCCCCCATCCTGGTGGGCTTGCTGGTAGCCAAGGGCGCGGAAAGCAAGTCGTCGGTGGACGCCGTGCTGTCCATCGTCATGCAGCTGCTGCTGCCATTCCTGGCCGGCCAGTTCCTGCGCCGCTGGATCGGCCGCTGGGTCGACCGCCATAAAGCCACCCTGAAATATGTCGACCAGGGTTCGATCTTGCTGGTGGTCTACACGGCCTTCAGCGAAGCCGTCAGCGAAGGCTTGTGGCATACGATTTCGGTGGAAACCCTGGTCGCCCTGGGCCTGATCAGCCTGCTGCTGCTGGCGCTGGTGCTGGGCATTTCCACCTTCATCAGCCGCCGCCTGGGTTTCAACAAGGAAGATGAAATCGCCATCGTCTTTTGCGCCTCGAAGAAAAGCTTGGCCAGCGGCGTACCGATGGCCAAGGTACTGTTTTCCACGCGTTCGCTGGGCATGGTGATCTTGCCGCTGATGCTGTTCCACCAGATTCAGCTGATGATCTGCGCCGTGATCGCGCAACGCTATGCGCGGCGCGATGAGGGGCAGGAAGTGCCGGCTTCAACGCTGTGATGGCTATCCTGCCCTAGCAGCAGCGCCTGCCGCAACCCCGCCACGATCACTTCGTAAGCCTGCCGCCGGCTCCCCTCATCCGGCGCGCGCAGCACATACGACGGGTGATATACGGCGACCACCCAGCGTCCATCGTGCCGGATGGGCGTGCCGACCAGCGGCGTCATGCTCACCGCGCCGTCCTGCAGGATGGATTTCAATGCCGTGCTGCCCAGCGCCACGATCACCTGCGGTTTCACGCTAGCCAATTCCTCTTCCAGCCAGCCATGGCAGGCGAGGATCTCGCGCTGCGCTGGCGTCTTGTGCAGGCGGCGCTTGCCACGTGGTTCCCACTTGAAATGCTTGACGGCATTGGTCAGATACACGCTGTCGCGTGCCATGCCCGCTTCCCGCAGCGCCTGGTCCAGCAGCGCGCCGGCCGGGCCCACGAAGGGCAAGCCTGCCAGGTCTTCCTGGTCGCCCGGCTGCTCGCCCACCAGCATGATGCGCGCCTGAGAATGCCCCGTGCCGGGCACGGCTTGCGTGGCGTGCTGCCACAGCGTGCAGCGGCGGCATTGGTCCAGGGTGGTGGGCAGTTCGCGCGCGGGCTGGGCGCGCTCGGCGGAGACCGGGATCATGGTGGCGCCGCTGCGCTGGCCCACGCTGGCCGTCTGGCCCGTGCGCCGTTCGCCATTCGCAGCGCCGCTGAGCATGGCAGGCACGATGGCGCCTTCGGGCAAGTTCTTCCAGAAGCGCGAGGGGATATGGCTGCGCAGCAGGCCTGCATTGACGCGCGCGGGATTGAAGATGCTGCGGTAGTAGGTCAGCCACAGGGCTTCGCCCGCATCGTCGATATCGGCCGCGCCGCTCAGCAGGGCCGGTCCCGCATGCAAGGTCGTGCCATCCCACAGCATGCTGGCGGTCGGCGTGGCGATCATCCAGCTGGCAGATCCCATGCGGCGGGCGAAGTGGCGCGCCACCTGCGGCAGCACGTCGTGCGTGGGCTCGAACCAGGCGACGAAGCGGGGTGCGCCCTCACTTTCCGCCCGCTCGCGGAAGCGCACATACGCATGCATGTCGTGCTCTTCGCGGCGCACGGCCTTGGCCATGGCGTGCAGGCGCGCGCCGTCCGCGTCAGCGGGAGAAAGTACATCGTGCTGGCCCAGTTGCCAGCGCCAGAGCACCTGGTACAGGAATGCCCAGCGGTCATGCACGTTGAAACAGGCGGCGCTTTCCAGCAATTCCACCAGGGAACGGGGCAGGCGCAGCAACGGCGCGCTGGTATCCGTCGCATCTGGCGTCGAGGAAAACAGGTCGCCATCACCGGGCTGTGACTGCCAGGCAACGTCGGCAGGCGGCACGCCGCGCGCGATCAGTTCGCGCGCGGCCGCGCGCCACTCGTCGAACGATTGCGCCAGCCGCACCACCGTACTCATGCGGCTTGCAGCTCCGGCCACAAATTCATCTGCTGCGGCGCTTCCGCCATGGCGCGGCGCAGGTGTTCGGAGGCAGTGGTGTCGCGCGCGGGAAAGTAGTCGACCGTGATGATGAAGGGGGCGATTTTCTTCATGCTGCAGCGCAGACGCGACAGGTCGGCGTAGCGCACTTGCCGCAACTGGCGCAGGTCGACGATGCGCTGCGCGTTGCGCAGGCCGATGCCGGGCACGCGGGCGATCATGTGCTGCGCCGCGCGGTTCAAGTCCAGCGGAAAATGTTCGCGGTGCGCCAGCGCCCACGCCAGTTTCGGATCGATATCGAGCGCCAGGTTGCCGCCCGTGGCGGGCAGCAGTTCGCTGGCCTGGAAACCATAGCTGCGCAGTAAAAAGTCGGCCTGGTACAGCCGGTGTTCGCGCAGCATGGGCGGCGGTGCCAGCGGCACGCTTTTCGGGCTGTCGGGGATGGGGCTGAAGGCCGAGTAATACACGCGCTTGAGTTTGTAGCTGCCATACAGAGTCTCAGCCGTGGAGAGGATTTGCTGGTCGTCGCTGGCGTCGGCGCCGACGATCATCTGCGTGCTTTGCCCGGCCGGCGCGAAGCGCGGCGACTTCGGTTCTTCCGCTTTCTCATCGAGCTTGCGGCGGATGGCGCCCATGGCCAGCTTGATCGTATGCACGCTTTTTTCCGGCGCCAGCTTTTGCACGCTGTCCTGCGTCGGCAATTCGATATTGACGCTGAGCCGGTCGGCATAGCGGCCCGCCTGCGCGATCAGGGCGGGATCGGCGTCGGGGATGGTTTTCAGATGGATATAGCCGCGGAACTGGTGCACCTCGCGCAACTCGCGTGCCACCTGCACCAGCTGCTCCATCGTATAGTCGGCCGACTGGATGATGCCGGAACTGAGGAACAGGCCGTCGATGTAGTTGCGCAGGTAAAAGTCGCTCGTCAGCTTGACCACCTCGGCCACCGTAAACCGCGCGCGCGGCACGTTCGAGCTGCGGCGGTTGACGCAGTACTGGCAGTCGTACAGGCAGTAATTCGTCAGCAGTACTTTCAGCAGCGAGACGCAGCGCCCGTCCGGGGTATAGCTGTGGCAAATGCCCATGCCCGAGGTGGCGCCAAAGCCCTCCTTGCCGATGGAATCGCGCTTGGGCGCGCCGCTGCTGGCGCAGGACGCGTCGTACTTGGCCGCATCGGCCAGGATTTCCAGCTTGTCCGTCAATTCCATGGTGCACCTCGATATACTGTGTTTATATACAGTATATCAGGAATGCGGTGCGACATAGTGCGCAAGAGGCTGCGTTTTTTGGCCAGTCAGGAATGGCCTGCAAACGGTAAGGACATTGCATATAAGTAATGAAATATGGTGCTAAGATATCAATGTTGGCTGGCGTTTCACTCTGTGAGGCTCTTAGCCAAAAATACCTCCGATCCACTCCCATGTTCAGCCTATCCCAGAAAAAATTCGTTTTATTATTTCTCGTCCTTTGCTTCCAGAGCCCGTTCGCGCAAAGCGACATCCTGCCCAAGCTCTCTGCCGTCTCCACAAACGCCTGCGATAAAAAAAATGGCGCATTGCAGATGAGCGTCGTGCTGGATAAGACCATCGCCGCCGCACACGAACCTGTTGGCGTGACCATCATGGTGGCGAATACCGGCAGAGATACCTTGCACTTGCCGTCCTTCATGGAACTGGAATCCTATTGGCTGCGTTTCGAGGTGCTCAATGAAAAAAACCAGCGGGTACACTGGTTGGGGCCGGAAATGAAAATAATTGAGACAGATGACAAGGTCTCTTTGGAAAAAGGCTACCAGTGGGGAAGAAAGTTCCACGATTTCGAGCGGCGCTACGCTGTATCCAAGGCCGGCACGTATCGCATACGGGCCATTTATGGCATATCGCCAGAGGGACGCTGTCCCTTTGGCCGCGTCGTCTCGGAAGTCGTCAGCTTGCGCATCCGCTAGCGGCATGCACGGGTTCGCAGACAGGCATGGCGTGATGTTTAGGTACTTGCAATGCAGGAGGCTGAGGCCATGAAGCTGGAAATAAAACTGGGCATAGGAGCCGTTTTGCTGGTTCTTTTTGCGTATTGGGTCATGCAGGAGCGGCGTACGAGCGGTGAGGAACCTGCCGTGACGCCGCTGGAGCAGCGGGCGATCGATGGGGATGGCAAGGCCATTGCCGAACTGCGCCAGGGATATTTGAAAAAAGGCGAAGTATCCACAGCGAATTACTGGCTGTATGCGGGAGCCCTGCGCGGGAATGCCGCATTGGTGGAGGAATATGCGCAACGGTTTGCGGCGATGCCGGAAGACAGGCAGGCGGCGCAAATACAAGGCATCAAGACCAGTTCCGCATCGCCCGCGCAAAAACAGGTCTTGCTTGAGAGGCTGGGCAGGAATTGATCGCTTCATCTGAGCGGTGAAATTGATCGGCTGGGTGTCGTCACGCTTCATCGGCGTACCGCAGCCGGCCTGTCCTCTCCCGGCGCCGGCTGCATTTTCCTCTTTTGCCGATTTGCCATTGCTTGACCCACGCGATGGCAGAACGCTATATATAAGTGTATATTACGGTCCTTGTTCACCGTTCACTTTACAAGGATACGACCATGCGCCTGACCTCCCTCGCCCGCCTGCTTGGCACCGCTCTTCTCGCTACTGCCGCCAGCTCCGCCTTTGCCGGCGAAGTGGTCGTGTCGGCCGCGGCCAGCCTGACGAATGCGTTCAAGGATGCGGCGCAAAGCTATGAGGCGCAGTATCCGGGCAGCAAGGTGTCCTTGAACTTTGCCGCCTCGGGCGTGCTGCTGCAACAGATCGTCAAGGGCGCGCCCGTCGACGTGTTTGCCTCGGCCGACCAGGAAACCATGGATGCGGCGCAAAAGCAGGGCCTCGTCTTGCCGGCCGACCGCATGGACTTCGTCGGCAACAGCCTGGTGCTGATCGTGCCGCACGACAGCAAGCTGGGCATCAAGAGCTTGAGCGACCTCACGCACAAGGGCGTGACCCGCGTGGCCATCGCCAATCCGGCCAGCGTGCCCGTCGGCCGCTATTCCGAAGGCGCGCTGAAAAAGGCGAATTTGTGGGATGCCGTGCAGACCAAGGCCATTGGCACGCAGAACGTGCGCCAGTCGCTCGACTATGTGGCGCGCGGCGAAGTCGATGCGGGCTTTGTCTACGCCACCGACGCGGCCATCATGAAAGACAAGGTCAACGTGGTGCTGGACGTGCCATTGGACGCGCCCGTGCTGTATCCGATCGCCACCATCAAGGGCAGCAGCAATGCGGCCGAAGCGAAGCGCTTCGTCAGCTACCTGCAGACGGCGCCGGCGCAAGCCATCCTGGCCAAGTACGGTTTCAAGAAACCATAATACAGGTAGGCGCCTGCATGGATATCGCCTGGACCGCGCTGGCCCTGTCGCTCAAGGTGGCGGCGTGGGCCACGGCGCTCAATTTGTTGCTCGGCATCGGCACGGGCTATCTGCTGGCGCGCACGCGTTTTCCCGGGCGCGAGCTGCTCGACGCCCTGTTGACCCTGCCGATGGTGATGCCGCCCACCGTACTCGGCTATTACCTGCTGGTGCTGCTGGGCCGGCGCGGCACCCTGGGCGTCTGGCTGCAGGACAGCTTCGGCATCAACCTGATTTTTACCTGGCAGGGCGCCGTGATCGCTTCCACCGTGGTCGCCTTTCCCCTCGTCTTCAAGCCGGCGCGCGCCGCCTTCGAAGCCGTCGATGGCCAACTGGAGCAGGCGGCCCGCGTGCTGGGCATTTCGGAACTGGCGATCTTTTTCCGCGTGACCTTGCCGCTGGCCTGGCGCGGCATCCTGGCCGGCGTGCTGCTGGGCTTCGTGCGCGCGCTGGGCGAATTCGGCGCCACCCTGATGGTGGCCGGCAGCATCCCCGGCAAGACGCAAACCCTGTCGGTGGCCGTGTATGAAGCCGTGCAGGCGGGCCAGGATGACGTGGCCAATACGCTGGTCCTGATTATCTCCTTTGTCTGCATCGTGGTGCTGTTGTCGGCTGGCCGCCTGGCGCCCGGGCGCATCGCGCACAAATGACGGCTATGATGACGCCTATGCAACTCGACCTCGACATTCGCGCCACCTTGCGCTCCGGCAAACGCCGCTTCGACATGCAAGTGCAATGCACGTCCGATAGCCAGCGCATCGCCATGTATGGCCCGTCCGGCGCCGGCAAGAGCATGACCCTGAAAGCCATTGCCGGACTCTTCACGCCTGACGCGGGCCATATCCGCCTGAACGGGCGCACCCTGTTCGATGCCGCCGCCGGCATCAACCTGCCGCCGCAGCAGCGCAATGTCGCCTACCTGTTCCAGGATTACGCGCTGTTCCCGCACCTGACGGTGCGCCAGAACGTGGGATTTGGCCTGGCGCGGGGCTGGTTCAATCCGCGCGCGCGCGAAAAATTGCAGAAGGTCGAGCATTGGCTTGACGCCTTCCACTTGCAGGAACTGGCGCACCAGTTTCCCGACGAGTTGTCCGGAGGCCAGCGCCAACGGGTGGCGCTGGCGAGGGCGCTTGTGGCAGAGCCGGCCGCGCTGCTGCTCGACGAGCCGTTTGCCGCCCTCGATCCGGCCCTGCGTGTCAAAATGCGTTTGGAACTGAGCCAATGGCAGCAGCGCCTGGACGTGCCCATGATCCTGATCACACACGATCCGGAAGATGCGCGCATCCTGGGCGAGCATGTGCTGTACTTGCGCGACGGACAGATCGATAACAGGGAAGAACACATGGCATTGGGTGAACGCATTGGATAAATCAGCGGCAGCGGAAATCGGCTTGCAAGGCTCGGTATGGATGACGGTGGGCGGAGAAAACCTGGGCGGTGCCGGCCGGGTGGAATTGCTGGGCGCTATCGCCGAATGTGGCTCCATCACGCAGGCGGCCAAGCTTGTGAAGATGAGCTACAAGGCGGCCTGGGACGCCATCGACGCGATGAACAACCTGGCCGGCGAGCCGCTGGTCGAGCGCCTGACGGGCGGCAAGGGCGGCGGCGGCACGCGGCTGACGCAGCGGGGGCGCCAGCTGGTCGACAATTTCCGCATCATCGAGCGTGAGCATGCCCGCTACCTGCGCCAGCTGGGCAGCCAGGCGGAAGGTATCGCCGACGATCTTTTACTCATACGGAGAATGGCCATGAAAACCACGGCACGCAATCAATTCCTGGGCAAGGTGGCCGAACTGAAACAGGGCGCCGTCAACGACGAAGTCACCCTGGAATTGCCCGGCGGCCAGCAGATCGTCGCCATCGTCACGCAAGGCAGCAGCGCAAGCCTGGGCCTGGTGCCGGGCGCGGAAGCGTTTGCGCTGATCAAGGCCTCGTCCATCATCCTTGTGGCGGACAGCGAAGGCGCGCGCTTTTCCGCGCGCAACCAGCTGGCCGGCACCGTCACGCGGGTGCAGACGGGTGCCGTCAACACGGAAGTGGTGCTGGACTTGCCGCGCGGCGGCACGATTGCGGCCATCATCACCAACCAGAGCAGCACCGACCTGGGCATCGCCATCGGCAGCAGCGTGACGGCGATCTTCAAGGCATCCAGCGTGATTCTGGGCGTGCCCGCCTAAACCCAAAGCAAGGACTGGGGTCCTACCCTGAGGGTACGACCCCGGCCTTTATCTCTTGGGTTCAAACGAGCTTAATCCTTCAGCCTGGACAACCAATCCGTCGCCGCCGCCAGCGCCTGCTCCAGTTCCTGCGCCGTGTGCGCCAGCAGCGCCGGCACATCGTCCAGGCGGCCCGCGTCGATGGCTTCCTCGGTGGCGAACGCGGCGCGGATCAGGCGTTTCGTGCCCAGGGTGCCCACGGAGCCGCGCACGCCGTGCAGGATGCGCGCCACGTCGCTGTGGCGGCCCGATTGCAACGCTGTTTCGGCGTCGCGCACGGGCGTCATGCCCTTGTTCAGCGCGTCTTCCACCATGCGCCGCAGCACGCCGCGCCCCTTCGCGTCGCGTCCCATCACGCGCATCAGAGGCGCCATGGAAAACACTTCTTCATCGGCGACGCGTACCGGCTCGGCCGCCTGCACTTGCGGGCGCTTGGGCAGGTGGCGCAGGATGACTTCCATCATCTCTTCCACCACCACGGGCTTGGCGATGAAGTCGCTGATGCCGGCCGTCATGCAGCGCTCGCGCTCGGACGCCAGCACGCCGGCCGTCATGGCGATCACGGGCAGGTTCAGGCGCAGTTCCGTGCGGATGATGTGGGTGGCGCTGAAACCGTCCATGACGGGCATCTGCATGTCCATCAGCACGATGTCGTAGCGCAGCGCTTCCGTGCGCAGCCGTTCCACGGCTTGCAAGCCGTCGCCCACCACGTCCAGGGTGGCGCCCATGTGTTCGAGGATGCCGCGCGCCACGGCCTGGTTCAAATGATTGTCTTCCACCAGCAGGAAATGCACGCCGGCCAGTTCCGTGCCCAGCGGCTGGTGCAGGATGCGCTGCTCGCCGCCGTCATTCTTGGCGATCAGCGCCTGGTGCAGGGCATCGAACAGGCTGGAGCCCGTGATCGGCTTCATCAGCACGACATCGGCCTCGGCCGCACTGGAGATTTCCTCCAGGTGGTTGCGGGCGAAGGCGTTGACCATCACCACGATGGGCTGGCGCTGGCCGCTGGCCGCCTGGCGGATGGCCTTGGCCGTGGCCAGTCCGTCCATCACGGGCATGTGCCAGTCGGCCAGCACCACATCATACGGCTGCTGCTGCGCCAGGCGTTCGCGGTACAGTTCGATGGCGGCAAAGCCGGAGTCCACTTCGTCGGCCAGCCAGCCCCACGCCTCGATCAGCTTGACGATCAGTTCGCGCGTGGTGCGGTTGTCGTCGGCCACCAGCAGGCGCAGCTGGCCCAGGGCCGGCGTGCGCCGCGTTTCGGCCGGCTGCGCCAGCATCTCGAAGGGCACGCTGAACCAGAAGCGGCTGCCCTTGCCTTCGCTGCTGGCGACGGCGATGTCGCCGCCCATCATGTGGATCAGCTGCTTGCTGATGGCCAGGCCCAGGCCCGTGCCGCCGAAGCGCCGCGTGATGCTCTGGTCGCCCTGCGAAAACGCGGCAAACAGCTGCTGTTGCTGCAGTTCCGTCATGCCGATGCCCGTGTCGCGCACTTCGAAGCGCAGCCAGGCGCGCCCGTTTTCGCTTTCGGCCAGGCTGACGGCCACCACCACTTCGCCGCTCTCGGTAAACTTGATGGCGTTGCCGGCCAGGTTGACGAGAATTTGCTGCAGGCGCTGGGCGTCGCCCACGAGGCGCCGCGGCACGTCGGGCTCGACGGCGATGGCCAGTTCCAGCTCCTTTTCGCCCGCATTCATGGTCATCGTCGTGGCCAGGGTATTCATGACTTCATCGAGGTCGAATTCGACGGGCGACAATTCCATGCGGCGCGCCTCGATCTTCGAATAGTCGAGCACATCGTTGAGGATGCCCAGCAGCGACTGGCCCGCCACTCTGACCATGGTCAGGTACTTGCGCTGTTCCGTGTCGAGCCTGGTATTGCCCAGCAAATACACCATGCCCAGCACGGCATTGAGGGGCGTGCGGATTTCATGGCTCATGTTGGCCACGAAATCGCTCTTCGCGCGGTTGGCCGCCTCGGCCCGGTCGCGTTCCTGCTCCAGCTCCGCCGCGCGCGCTTCGAGTTCCTGCTGCAGGCGGTCGCGTTCGCTCATCAGGCCATTGAACGCTTCCGTCAGTTCGCCGATCTCGTCGCGCTGCTGTACCGGCACGGGGGTGAAACGGCTGCCGCTGGTGCGCAGGGCCAGCAGGGTGTCGCGCAGGCGCACCAGCGGCGACAGCAGGCGCACGGTAACCAAGCCCAGAACAAAGGCGGCCAGCAGCGAAGCGAGGATGCTCCACAGCACCAGCCGGTACAGTACGCCGTCGAACGGTTCGAAGGCATCCTCGACGGGCAGCGAGGCGGCCAGCAGCCAGTTCACGGATTTCAGGCGCTTGAAGCTGTTGACGGCCGTGATGCCGCGGCTGTTGGTGCTGACCATGCTGCCTTCGCCATCCTCCTTCAGCAGCTGGGTGGTCGTCAGGTTGGCGTTCGGCTTGCGCGGCTGCAGCAAACGGCTGGTATCGGGGTGCAGCACATAGCGCGGCACGGCGCCGCGCGTGAGGATGAAGTAATAGCCGCTCTTGCCGATCTTTTCCGAGCGCAGGCGGCCCAGCAGATTGTCCTTGTACAGGCGCAGCACGCCGATCACCACGCCGGCCACCTGGCCATCGGCGGCCAGCACGGGCGCCACCATCTGCACGATGGGCATGCCGCTCGACTTGCCCAGCATCGGCTCGGTAATCATGGGCTGGCGCGTGCGCAGGACGGTCTGGAAGTACTCGCGCTCGGCGACGTTGATGCCGGCGCGCCCCGTCACTTCCGGCATGTCGGCCACGATGGCGCCATGCGCGTCGAGCACCAGCACGTCGTCGAACAGCACCAGCATCGAGCGGCGCGCATAGTATTCGCGCAGTTTGGCGGGCTGGGCGATCAGTTCCGGCGGCTGCTGCCTGGCCGTCAGGGTGACAATCTGCAGCAGCATGCCCAGCTTGTCGTCGAGCTCGGCAGCGGTGCGGCTGATCAGGGATGACTGCTGGCTCAGCAGTACTCGGGTGAAGTCGTCGCGCATGTGCTGCACCTGGATCATGGTGACCAGCGCGATCATGGCGATCGAGGTCAGGCTGGTGGCCAGCGCGACTTTTGCTTTAATGCCGAGAGGCTTCATGATTTCCTTTTCAGTGCCGGGCGGCACAGGCGGCAGATAATGCTGTCAGGAATTTTCCTATCAATACCCCAGCTTGGCAAGCGCCGCCGCGCAAATTGCCCGCCCCGTATGGGCTTTTGACGATGTTGCCATATAATTAAAGGCTGGACGTCGTTTATTCGCCGAATTTACGGTGAAATTGGCATACGGCAACCCTGTATGCAGCTGTATGCAGTAAACTTGTTGTTGCATTTTCTAAAAGGTACCGACATGACTGAAGCGCTACTCACTCCCACCTTGCCCACCGTGAACGTGGAGGCGTTGCGTGCACGATGCTCGACCTGCAGCATGCATCAATTGTGCCTGCCGATGGGCCTTGATGTGGGCGACATGGATAGGCTGGACCAGATCATCGGCCGCCGCCGCAAGATCGTGCGCGGGGCCTCGCTGTTCCGCATCGGCGACTCGTTCCAGAACCTGTACGCGATCCGCCTGGGGCACTTCAAGACCTACCAGATCAATCCGGGTGGCGAAGAGCAGGTGACGGGTTTCCAGATGGCGGGTGAACTGCTGGGCATGGATGCCATCAGCGCCGACCGCCACCACTGTAATGCCGTGGCGCTGGAAGACAGCGAAGTGTGTGAAATTCCGTTTTCCAGCCTGGAACAATTGCTGGGCAATATGCCGACCCTGCTGCGTCATTTCCACCGCATGATGAGCCAGGAAATCACGCGCGAGCAAAGCGTCATGCTATTGCTGGGCAATATGCAGGCGACCCAGCGTTTTGCCGCCTTCATCGTCAACCTGGCGTCGCGCTATGAAGCACGCGGCTATTCGGGCAGCAATTTCCAGCTGCGCATGTCGCGCGAGGAAATCGGCAACTACCTGGGCCTGACCATCGAAAGCGTCAGCCGCTTATTGTCGAAATTCAAGAAAGAAGGCTGGCTGCGCGTCTCGAACCGCGAGATCGAAATCCTGCAGCCGGCCAAGTTGAAAGCGATTACGGCCGGTACGGACGTCTGCAAATAAGACTTACAGTTCTTCATCCGCGTGCAGCGCGATGCTGCGTTGCAGGGGCCAGGTCCAGATGCCGGACAGGCGCCACTCGCGTTTGTCGTTTTCCACCAGCACTTGCCAGCGGCTGCGCTCGAGCATCGGCAGTGCCACGGAAAAATTGCCGGCCGCATCGGGCTGCACCAGCAGCTTGATATCCTTTTCCGGCAGGGTCGCATGCGCCAGGTGCAGCAGCAAAGGCGCCTGATAAGCCTTGCCGAAGCTGTGCACGGAACCACTGAGGCGCGCTGCAGCCACGTCATATGACAGGCGCGTATCCATGGCCAGGTCGCTGGCGATCGTGTCGCGCTTCAAATCCTGGTTGATCGCCTTGCCCTGCTTGTAATAATCGCCCACCACCAGCGCATCGGGCTGCGTAAATGCGATATAGCCCATGAAGCTGCCGACGACCACGGACAGGCCGGGACCGATCATCAGCAGCCATGGCCAGCGATGCTTGTACCACGGTGCAACGGGTGCTTGCAGTTTCAGACTGTCGGACATGATATTTCTCCTGTTTAATCAGCCAGTCCCCGCATGGGGACCGGCCTTCCTGCAACTTCGTGGCGGCGGCGAGGGCACCCGGTCCCCGTCCGCCTTTCCTTGTTAACGTGGCACGATGAATACCGCGCTTTCACGCACATGCAGCGATGGATCGTCCAGCGATTGCAATTCGATCGCAATCTTGTTCGAGCCCTTCTCGCCGACGCCGTGCGGCACGCGCAGGCGGATCGGCCAGCCCAGCGTTTCCGTTGGCTGCAAGGTCACTTCTTCGCGCGTCAGCAAGGTCAGGCCCGGCAAGCCGGAAGCGCTGATTTTAAAATGCTGGCTTTGCTCGGACGTATTCATGATCTGCAGGCGGTAGACGTTTTCGATCATGCCGTCCTCCACTTCGCGTCCCATCGAACCGCGGTCGCGGATCACGTCCATTTTCAGGGGCGTGCGCAGGGCCAGCGAGGTACACACGGCGATGATGATCAGGGCCAGGATGGAAGTGTAGATCAAGACGCGCGGGCGCATGGCGCGCTGGCGTATCTGCTTCGAATTGAAGTTGTTTTCCATCGCATGGTCGGTGCTGTAGCGTATCAGGCCGCGCGGCCGCTCGACCTTGTCCATCACGCTGTTGCAGGCATCGACGCAGGCGGCGCAGCCGATGCATTCATACTGCAGGCCGTTGCGGATATCGATGCCGGTCGGACACACCTGCACGCACAGGGTACAGTCGATGCAATCGCCCAGCTTGTCGTTGTTGCCGGCCTTCTTGCTCATGGCGCCACGCGGTTCGCCGCGCTTGGCATCGTAGGTGATGATCAGCGTGTCCTGGTCGAACATGGCGCTCTGGAAGCGCGCGTAGGGGCACATGTATTTGCACACTTGCTCGCGCAGCCAGCCCGCGTTGCCGTAGGTTGCCAGGCTGTAGAACAAGACCCAGAACCATTCCCAGGGACCGAAATTGAGGGTGGTCACCGACTGCGCCAGTTCCTTGATCGGCGTGAAGTAGCCGACAAAGGTAAAACCCGTCCACAGGGCGATGGCGCCCCATACCAGGTGCTTGGCCGTCTTCTTGAACGCCTTGCGCACGGAGGGGCCCTGCTTGTCGAGAGCCATGCGCGCGCTGCGCGTGCCCTCGATGCGGCGTTCGACCCACAGGAAAATTTCCGTGTATACCGTTTGCGGGCAGGAGAACCCGCACCACACCCGCCCGGCAATGGCCGTGACGAGGAACAACAAATACGCACAGATGATCAGCAGGGCCGCCAGATAGATGAAATCCTGGGGCCACAGCACGACGCCGAAAATGTAGAACTTGCGCGTGGTCAAATCGAACAGCAGGGCTTGCCTGCCATTCCAGGTCAACCACGGCAAGCCGTAGAACGCCAGCTGGGTAAGCCATACGCATACCCATCGCCAGGTAGCGTAGCGTCCTTTGGCCTCGCGAGGGTAGATTTGCTCGCGGGCCGCATACATCTTGATGACTTGAGGTTCCATTTTTACTTTGCGGGTGCCTGCGGATTCGACAGGCTCCAGACATACGCCGACAGCACGTGTACCTTGGATTCGCCGAGGAAATCGCTGAAGGCCGGCATGGTGTTGCTGCGTCCCTTGCGTACGGTTTCCATGATGGTATCGGCGCTGCCGCCGTACAGCCAGGTCTTGTCCGTCAGGTTCGGCGCGCCGAGCATCTGGTTACCCTTGGCATCGGCGCCATGACAGGCCATGCAGGCGCCAAACTTGGCCTTGCCCAGCACGGACTTGACGGGATCCGAGGTCGAGCCGGACAGGCTCAGCACATAATGGGCCACGTTCTCGACATCCTTTTCGGAGCCCAGGGCGGCGCCCATCGGTGGCATCTGCCCATTGCGGCCGTGCAGGATGGTGGTCTTGATGACGTCGGGTTCGCCGCCATACAGCCAGTCCTTGTCGGTCAGGTTGGGGAAGCCCTTGTTGCCGCGTGCATCCGAACCGTGGCATTGCGCGCAGTAGGTCAGGAACAGGCGCTGGCCGATGGCTTGCGCCTGCGGATCGGCGGCCACCGTCTTCAAGTCCTGGCTCAGGTACTTGTTGAACAGGGGACCGTAGTCGGCTTCCGCCTTCTTCAGTTCTTCCTCGTACTGGCCCGTCGACTTCCAGCCCAGGCTGCCGGCATAGTTGCCCAGGCCCGGATACAGGAACAGGTACGCCAGGGAGAAGACGATGGTGATGTAGAACAACCACATCCACCAGCGCGGCATCGGCGTATTGAGTTCCTTCAAGTCCTCGTCCCAGACGTGGCCCGTGGTGCCGTCGGCGGGGGCGCCCTCGACCACTTTGATTTTCGACTGCGAGTACAGCAGCACGCCGCAGCCGATGATGCCCAGCAGGGACAGCACGATGATGTAGATATTCCAGAAGCCATTGGTAAAGTCAGCCATGGTTATGCTCCTTCGCCAGGGTCATTTCGGCTTCGGCCGGATAGTCGAGCGCATCGTCAGCGAACGGCAGGCGTGCCGCCGCGTCGAAGTCGCTGTTGCTGCGGCTGAACGTCCACCACAGGATGCCCACGAACGTCGTAAAGGAAACCACCGTCATGACGCTGCTGGCGCTGTCAAACAGGTTTTCGATTGCCATGCTAATTCCTTGTTTTGATTAATGTACCGAGGCCTTGCAGATAGGCGACCAGGGCGTCTTCTTCCGTCTTGTCCTGCAGCTGCGCGGGGCCGGCGGCGATCTCTTCATCGCTGTACGGCTGGCCCAGGCGTTTCAGGGCGCGCATCTTCGGCATGATCTCGTCAGGCACCAGCTTGGTCTTCGCCAGCCAGGGGTAGGACGGCATGTTCGACTCGGGCACCACGTCGCGCGGGTTGTTCAAGTGCGTGCGGTGCCATTCGTCGCTGTAGCGCGCGCCCACGCGGGCCAGGTCGGGGCCCGTGCGCTTGGAACCCCACTGGAACGGACGGTCGTAGACGAATTCGCCGGCGACCGAATAGTGGCCATAGCGTTCCGTTTCCGCGCGCAGCGGACGCACCATCTGCGAGTGGCAGTTGTAGCAGCCTTCGCGCACGTAAATGTCGCGGCCCGCCAGGCGCAGCGGCGAGTACGGTTTCAGGCCGGCGACCGGCTCCGTCGTACTCTTCTGGAAGAACAGGGGAACGATCTCGACGGCGCCGCCGATGCTGATCACCACCGTGACCAGGGCGATCAGCAGCCAGGGGTTTCTTTCAATCCATGCATGTGAAAATTTCATTTGCTTTCGCTCCTATCAGGCGTGCGCCGCGTTCAGTTCCGGAATGCGGGCGACGGGGAGTTTGCTGCCGCGCAGCGTCATCCAGGTGTTGTAGCCCATGATGCACATACCCGACAGGTACAGCAGGCCACCGGCCACGCGCACCACGTAGTACGGATACGTCGCTTTCACGCTCTCGACAAAGGTGTAGGTCAGGGTGCCGTCCGGATTGACCGCGCGCCACATCAGGCCCTGCATCACGCCGGCGATCCACATTGCGGCGATGTACAGCACGATGCCGATGGTGGCCACCCAGAAGTGCACGTCGACCAGGCGCGTGCTGTGCATCTGCGTGCGGCCAGCCAGGCGCGGCAGCAGGTAGTAGATCGAACCCATGGTGATGAAGCCCACCCAGCCCAGGGCGCCCGCATGCACGTGGGCAACGGTCCAGTCGGTGTAGTGCGACAGCGAGTTGATGGTCTTGATCGACATCATCGGGCCTTCGAAGGTGGCGATGCCGTAGAACGACAGCGAGACGATCATGAATTTCAGGATCGGATCGGTGCGCAGCTTGTGCCAGGCGCCCGACAGGGTCATGATGCCGTTGATCATGCCGCCCCAGCTTGGCGCCAGGAGGACCAGCGAGAAGACCATGCCGATCGATTGCGTCCAGTCAGGCAATGCCGTGTAGTGCAGGTGATGCGGGCCGGCCCACATATAGGTGAAAATCAGCGCCCAGAAGTGGACGATCGACAGACGGTACGAGTACACGGGGCGCTCGGCCTGTTTCGGGATGAAGTAGTACACCATGCCCAGGTAGCCGGCGGTCAGGATGAAACCCACCGCGTTATGGCCGTACCACCACTGGATCATCGCGTCCTGCACGCCCGCATACGCGGAATACGACTTGGTGAACGAGGCTGGCATGACGGCGCCATTGACCACGTGCAAGATCGTCACGGCCAGGATATAGGCGCCGAAGAACCAGTTGGCCACGTAGATGTGCTTGACCTTGCGCTTGATCAGGGTGCCGAAGAACACGATGGCGTAGGCGATCCAGACGACGGCGATGAGGATGGCGATAGGCCATTCCAGTTCGGCGTATTCCTTGCCGCGTGTCATGCCCAAGGGCAGGGTGACGACGGCGCACAGGATCACCGCTTGCCAGCCCCAGAACGTGAAGGCGGCCAGTTTGTCGGAAAACAGGCGCACCTGGCAGGTGCGCTGGACAACGTAGTACGAAGTAGCGAACAGGCCGCAGATGCCGAAGGCGAAAATCACCGCATTCGTGTGCAGCGGACGCAAGCGTCCGTATGTCAGCCATGGTATGTCGAGGTTCAGGGCAGGCCAGGCCAGCTGAGCGGCGATGATAACGCCAACCAGCATGCCGATGATGCCCCATACCACAGTAGCGACCGCGAATTGCTTCACGATCTTGTAGTTATAGTTCAGCGATTGATCCACAAAGACTCTCCCTGGAATTACTATTTATGATGGTGGCCAGAGAGTAAGTGTTTGACCGCGAAAAAACTTTGATGTGGATCAAAATTCCCCGGATGAAATAAGCGTAGCGAACTGGCATCGAAATAAAGTGATATTTCGGTCAAAAAAGCCATGCAAGATCCCGGCAATCCGGGCGGGTGAAATCAGGGATGCGGTTCGCCGGGCGCCGGCTTGGCCGTCGTATCGTCGTCCTGCAGCACGCGCAGGCCCGGTCCGACGAGGTCGTCGAACTGGCCGCCGTCCGAGGCCGTGAAATACACCCACAGGGCGATGAAGACGACCACGACGCTCAAGGGGATCAGGAGGTAGAGTGCTTCCATGTTCAGGCTTTCCGCAGGCGCAGGGCGTTGGCGATGACGACGGCCGAGCTGGCAGCCATGCCGACGCCGGACAGCCAGGGGTTGAGGAAACCCAGCGCGGCGGCCGGGATGGCTGTCAGATTGTACAGGGTGGCCCAGCCCAGGTTTTCGCGGATGATGCGCATGCTGCGCGCGGCCGTTTTCGCCGTGTCGAGCACGGACACCAATTGGCTCGACAGCAGCACGGTATCCGCATGCGCCTGCGCCAGAGCGGCGCCGGAACCCATGGCGAAGGACACGTCGGCACCGCTCAGCACGGCGGCGTCGTTGATGCCGTCGCCCACCATCGCCACCACGGCGCCCGTCGCCTGCAACTGCTGCACGAAATCGAGCTTTTCATCGGGCAGGCATTCGCCGCACGCCGTGTTGATGCCCAGTTCCGTCGCCACGCTTTGCGTCAGCGCTTCCTGGTCGCCACTGAGCAGCACGACCTGCTTGCCGCGCCGCTGGAAATACGCGACCACGTCGCGCGCCTCGGGGCGCAGCGCATCGCTGAGTAAGAAGCGCGTCAGCCAGCGCCCCTGCGTACCCAGGTACAGCGGCGTCATGCCCTGCATGCCGACGGCCGTGTCGCCCAGCGGCGGCCCGGCGATGGCGGCGACAAAGGCCGCGTTGCCCAGGCGGTAGCGCACGCCATCGACGATGCCCTCCAGGCCTTGTCCCTGCACTTCCTGCAATTGCTCCGCATGCGTGCGCGGCTGCGGCTGTTCCCCTGCCGCCGCCAGGATGGCCTGCGCCAGCGGATGGGCGCTGCCCGCTTCCAGCGCGGCGGCCACCTGCAGGCAAGCGTCCTCGCTCATGCTGCCGAGTCCCTCGATTTGCCGCAGCACGGGCCGGCCCAGGGTCAAGGTTCCCGTCTTGTCGAAGACGATGTGGGTGGCGCGGTGCAGGGTTTCCAGCACATGCGGCTGGACGATCAGCACGCCGCGCCGCAGCAGGCTGTCGGTGGCCGCCGCCAGCGCCGTCGGCGTGGCGAGAGACAGCGCGCAGGGGCACGAGACGACCAGCACGGCGATGGCCACGGGCCACGCCTGCGACGGGTCGTGCCAGCTCCAGAAGGCGAACACGGCGACGGCAAACAGCAGCAAGCCCAGCACGAACCAGGCGGCGACCTTGTCGGCCCACTGCGCGATCTGCGGCTTGCCGCTGCCGGCCCGTTCGATCAGTTTCAACAGGTCGGACAGGGTGCTTTCGCGCGCCGGTTTCAGCACGCGCAAGATGAGCGCCGCGCTGGCGTTGATCGCCCCGCCCGGCACCCGCTCGCCGGTCTTCCTGCGCTGCGCCGCGCTCTCGCCCGTCAGCAGGGATAAATCGAGCGCGCTCGTGCCTTCGACGATGATGCTGTCGGCGGCAATCGCCTCGCCCGGTTTCACCAGGATGACGTCACCGACGGCCAGGCTGCCGGCCGGCACCAGCGTGGTGGCGCGGTTGTCCGGGAAGCCCGCCATCAGCGACGCGGAGGCGGGCAAGGCGTGCTGCAGGCGCTCGAGGGCCGAGGCGGCCTTGCGGCGCGCCTGCAGCTCGAAATAGCGGCTGCACAGCAAGAGGAAGATGAACATCGTGGCCGAGTCGTAATACACCTCGCCGCGGCCCGTAAAGGTCGCCACCACGCTGCCGAAAAAGGCCGCCAGGATGCCCAGCGCCACGGGCACGTCCATGCCCAGGGTGCGCGCGCGCAGGCTGGCCCAGGCGCCCTGGAAAAACGGCATGGCCGAATAGCAGATGGCCGGCAGGGTCAGGAGCAGGCTGGCCCAGCGCATCAGGCTGGCCATATTGTCGTCCAGCGTGCCATCCTCGGCCAGATAGGCGGGCGCCACGTACATCATCACCTGCATCATCGACAGGCCGGCCACGAACAACTGGCGGCCCAGGGTCTTGCTGGCTTTTTGCAGGCGTTCGCCATGGCGCACGGCGTCGTACGGATAGGCCGTATAGCCGACTTGGCGCACGGCTTGCAGGATGTCGCCCGGCTCGCATTCGGCGCGGCTCCAGCGCACGTACAGGCGCTCCGTGGCGACGTTCAGGCTGGCTGCCTGCACGCCGGGCAGGCGCGTCAGCTGGCGCTCGATCAGCCAGACGCAGGCGGCGCAGCGGATGCCTTCGACGGACAGCGTCGCTTCGCAGCTGCTGGCGTCGCGCGCGAATTGCGCATCGTCATTGCTGTACAGGCGCAGCTCGGGCGGCATCAGGGTGGCATCAAACGCGTTGACGGCGTATTCATCGCGGTCGCGGTAGTACGCGCTCTGGCCGATGTCGACGATGGTTTGCGCCACCGCTTCGCAGCCGGGGCAGCACATGGCGCGCGGCACGTCGTCGATGGTGACGTTCCAGCTGGAACCGCTCGGGACGGGCAAGCCGCAATGGAAGCAGGCGGAGGGTTGTAAAACAGCATTCATAGGTTTGGTTTCATGCGTCTGTTCATGGATGGCCCGTGACGCACAGGGCGTCGAGCCAGCCCAGCGACACGCCATTCGCGGCGCGCAGCAGGCCCAGCAAGCCAAAGCCCAGCACCAGCAAGCCGCTGGCGATGCGCACGGGACGGCGCTGCATCTGCGTGCGCAAGCGCGTGCCCAGCAAGCCCATGCCCAGCAGGGTGGGCAGGGTGCCCAGGCCGAAGGCGGCCATGGCGGCCGCGCCGTTCAGGGCAGAACCTTGCATCATGGCCGTCAGCAGCGCGCTGTAGACCATGCCGCACGGCACCCAGCCCCACAGGCCGCCCACGGCCAGCGCCTTGAACGGCGTATCCATCGGCATCAGCGGTTTCAGCAGGGGGCGCACGCGGCGCCAGACGACATTGCCTGCCGCTTCCAGGTGGGCCAGGCCGCGCCAGGCATCCATCAGGTACAGGCCCAAAGCCACCAGCATCAGGTTGGCCAGCCAGTAGCCGGCCACCTGCAATGACGCCAGGTGCAGCATGCCGGCGCCCGCCAGGCTGCCGGCCATGGCGCCGGCCAGCATGTAGCTGCCGATGCGCCCGCCGTTGTATGCCAGCACGCGCAGCACGTTCGTTTGCACGCTGGTCTGCAATGCGGGGCGCGCCACGGCGATGGAAATGACGGGGCGCACGGGCGCCGCCGGTGCGCCCCCGCCCAGCGACAGGGCGCCGACGATGCCGCCGC
Source organism: Janthinobacterium sp. BJB446 (assembly GCF_002735655.1). Classification (NCBI taxonomy): domain Bacteria; kingdom Pseudomonadati; phylum Pseudomonadota; class Betaproteobacteria; order Burkholderiales; family Oxalobacteraceae; genus Janthinobacterium; species Janthinobacterium sp. BJB446. Next base: position 383,107 of record NZ_PDZK01000004.1, read on the forward strand.
ACATGCCGATGCAGTGCACGCTGCCGGCCAGGCCGACCAGGAACATGGGCACGAGGCTGAGGGCAGTCATCGCGCTGCGCTACACCGTTTTCGAGTAGCGCAGCGGCTGCACGGCGTCGGGCGCCGTGTTGGCGCGCGCCAGGGTCAGGTAGCGGTCGAAGACCATGCAGATATTGCGGATCAGCAAGCGCCCTTTCGGCGTCACCGTCAGCCAGTCTTCCTCGATGACGAGCAAGCCGTCGCGCGCCAGTTCGCGCAGCTTGTCCAGTTCGGCGGCGAAATAGCTGCGGAATTTGACGGGGTGCGCTTGCTCGATGCTGGCGATCGACAATTCGAAATTGCACATCAGCATCTGGATGATGATACGGCGCAACAAATCGTCCGTATCGAGCTTGATGCCGCGCGCGATCGGCAGCACGCCTTCGTCGAGCTTTTCATAGTACGCGTCGAGCGTTTTCTCATTCTGGCTGTAGACGGCGCCGACGGAACTGATGGCCGACACGCCGCAGGCGATCAGGTCCGCTTCCGCGCGCGTGGAATAGCCCTGGAAGTTGCGGTGCAAACGGCCCTGGCGCTGCGCCACGGCCAGATCGTCCGTCGGCTTGGCGAAATGGTCCATGCCGATGTAGACATAGCCGGCGGCCGTCAGGCGCGCGATGCACAGGCCCAGCATGGCCAGCTTGGTGGCGCTGTCGGGCATGTCGGCGTCGAGGATGCGGCGCTGCGGTTTGAACAGGTGCGGCATGTGCGCGTAGTGGTACAGGGCGATGCGGTCGGGGCTGGCGGAAATGACCTTGCGCAAGGTTTCCGTCATGGTGTCCAGGCTTTGCTTGGGCAAGCCGTAGATCAGGTCAATGCTGATCGAGCGGAAACCGGCATCGCGCGCCGCCTGCATGATGGCCACCGTCTCCGCTTCCGGCTGGATGCGGTTGACGGCCTTTTGCACGTCGGCGTCGAAATCCTGCACGCCCAGGCTGATGCGGTTGAAACCTTGCGCGCGCAGGGAAAACACGCGCTCGCGCGACACGGTGCGCGGATCGATCTCGATCGAATATTCGCCGTCTTCATCGGACGCGAACTCGAAATGCTGGCGCAAGTGCGCCATCAGTTCGTCCATCTGCTTTTCGCTCAGGTAAGTGGGCGTGCCGCCGCCGAAATGCAGCTGCTCGATCTGGTTCATGCCGGCAAACAGCTTGCCCTGCATGGCGATTTCCTGTTTCAGATAGCTGAGGTAGGTAGCGGCCTTGCTGCGGTCTTTCGTGATGATCTTGTTGCAGGCGCAGTAGTAGCACAGGGTGTCGCAGAACGGCACGTGCACGTACAGCGACAGGGGACGGCGGCCGCCGCGCATGCGCAAGGCGGCCAGCGCTTCGAGGAAGTTGCCGTAGCCAAATTCCGCATTGAAACGGTCGGCGGTCGGATAGGACGTGTAGCGCGGGCCGGACTGGCTCATCTTGCCGATGATGACCGGGTCGAATTCGACGACGGCGTCCAGGTCGGCGGAAGCACTGCTGAGTAGTGTAGGCATGGTGTGTATGAAGTCTTGAAAGGTTTAGGCGGCCAGGCGTTTCATGGCGGGTTTGCCGGCGTTCGCGGCGCCCGCAGCACCCGATTTGCCGCCAGGCATGGCGACGCGGCGCGGTGGCGGCATCTTGCCGAAATTGAACAGGCTCACGGCTTGCGACAGGCTGGCTGCTTCCTCCGCCAGGCGCGTGGCGGCCGCGGCGGCTTCTTCCACCAGGGCCGCGTTCTGCTGCGTGACCTGGTCCATGTGGGCGATGGCCTGGTTGACCTGGTCGACGCCGATGCTCTGTTCGCGCGAAGCGATGGAAATTTCCTGCATGATGGCCGTCACCTGCTTGACGGAGCTGACCACTTGTTCCATGGTGGCGCCGGCGCGGTTCACCTGCAGCATGCCGGCGCCCACCTTGCCGACGGAAATTTCAATGAGTTGCTTGATATCCTTGGCTGCCACGGACGAGCGCTGCGCCAGGTTGCGCACTTCGCCCGCCACGACGGCGAAGCCCCTGCCCTGCTCGCCGGCGCGCGCCGCTTCCACGGCCGCGTTCAAGGCCAGGATGTTGGTCTGGAAGGCGATGCCTTCGATCAGGCCGATGATGTCGACGATTTTCTTCGACGAGGTGTTGATCTCGTCCATGGTGGTGATCACTTCGGAAACGATCTCGCCGCCCTGTACGGCCACTTTCGAGGCGGCCACGGCCAGTTCATTCGCCTGCACCGAGTTGTCCGCATTCTGTTTCACCGTCGACGAGAATTCCTCGATGCTCGAGGCCGTCTCTTCCAGGCTGGCGGCCTGCGATTCCGTGCGGCCCGAGAGGTCCATATTGCCGACGGCGATTTGCTTGGTGGCCACGGCCATGGTTTCCACGTTGATGCGCACGTCGCGGATGGTGGCGATCAGGTTGCTGTTCATCTGTTGCAGCGCGCGCAGCAGTTGCCCCACTTCATCCGTGCTTTCCGTTTCAAAACTGCCCGACAGGTCGCCGGCGGCAATGGCCCGCGCGCCGTTCAGGGCTTTGCCCAGCGGCTTTAGTACGGACATGCGCAAGGTGTACCAGAGGAAGACGTTGATCAGGAAGCCGAACAGGGTGGCGCCGAAGATGGCGTAATTGGTGATCTTGCCGCCGCTGGCGAACAGGCTGATGACGCACACCAGCAGCTGCAGACAGTTGACGATGGAGGTGGCGGCCCAGATGCGCAGGTTGAGCGACATGTGCGTCAGGTTGTGCAGCAGGTGCGCCAGGCCCGGGCGCACGATCTGTCCGTTCTTGATGACGATGTTGCCGCCTTCCTTGTTGCGGATGGCCGCATAGGCTTCTTCGGCCGCCTTGACCTGGTCCTTGTCCGCTTTCACGCGCACGGACATGTAGCCGATGGTCTTGCCCGCTTCGCGGATGGGCGTGACGTTGGCGCGCACCCAGTAAAAGTCGCCGTTCTTGCAGCGGTTCTTGACCAGGCCCGTCCACGGCGTGCCGGCCTGGATCGAGGCCCACAGGTCGGCAAACGCTTCGGCCGGCATGTCCGGGTGGCGCACGATGTTCTGGGGCGAACCGAGCAGCTCTGCCTCGCTGAAGCCGCTGACCTGGCTGAAGTAGGGGTTCACATACACGATATTGCCGTTCATATCCGTTTTCGACACGATGGCCTGATCGTCCAGGACGAGGACTTCACGGTTAGTCACTGGCAAATTTTGTCGCATGGTCGCGGCTTCCTGATCAGTTAAACAAGCAATTGGTGAGTAAGACTTGCACGATTGCAAGAATGGAGATCAGTGTAAGGAGTCGCCTGCGCAAATTTATTGATGTAGATCAAAATCCTCCAGATTGGTCGTGCTTGCACGCATTTAGCGATAGCAATGCGGCATTGTTTTAAAGACACTGGTTGTCGGCAGCGGCTAATCGATACCCGCCGTCAGGGGGCGCAGGCTGCCCACGGCGTAGCCTTGCGCGTAGTCGATGCCCAGTTCGCGGATGACGGCCAGGGTGGCATCGTCTTCCACGTATTCGGCCACCGTTTTCAAGCCCATCACGTGGCCCACCTCATTGATGGCCTTGACCATGGCGCGGTTGATGGCATTGGTGGCGATGTCGCGCACGAAGACGCCGTCGATCTTCAAATAGTCGACGGGCAGGGCCTTCAGGTAGCCGAACGAGGAAAAACCGCTGCCGAAGTCGTCGAGCGAAAAGCGGCAGCCCAGGGCCTTGAGCTGGCGCATGAACACCTGCGCCTTGGGCAGGTTGGCGATGACGGCCGTTTCCGTGATTTCAAAGCAGATTTGCTCGGGAGCAATCGCGAATTCCACGAACTGCTCGGTGATGTAGTCGTGCAAGCCGGCATCGGCCAGCGACATGCCCGACAGGTTGACGGAATACAGGGCCGGTGCGCGGCGCCGGCTTTCCGCCAGCGCGGCCAAAGGCGGCAGGCTGTCGCGCACGCTCTGGATATGGTGGCAGACGGCACGGATGACCCAGCGGTCGATGGACAGCATCATGTCGTAGCGTTCGGCGGCCGGAATGAAGGCGCCTGGCAAGATCAGGTCGCCCTGGCTGTTGTGGATGCGGATCAGCACTTCGTCGTGGTGTTCCGGGCTGTCGTGCAGGTGCACGATGGGCATGGCGTACAGGCGGAAATAATCGTGCGCGAACGCTTCGTTCAGGCGCGAGATCCACAGCATTTCGCCATGCCGCTGCGCCAGCATGACGTCCGACTCCTGGTAGACATGGATGCGGTTGCGGCCCTGCTCCTTGGCCAGGTAGCAAGCCTGGTCGGCGGCGCTCAGCAGCTCGCTCATGGACTTGCTGTCCTCGTTGATTTCCACGATGCCGATGCTCACGCCCAGCTCGAAGCTGCGGTTATCCCAGGCGAAACGGAAATCGCGGATGGATTGGCGCAGCTGTTCGCCGATCTGGCGCGCATGCTCGAGCGGACAGTGCGGCAGCAGCACGCCCAGTTCATCGCCGCCGAGGCGCGCCAGGATGTCGCTGTCGCGCATGCGCGCCTGCAGCATCTTGGCCAGCAGCTGCAGCAGCACGTCGCCGGCGCCATGGCCGCTGGTGTCGTTGATGACCTTGAACTGGTCCAGGTCCAGGTACAGCAGCGCATGCATGTGGCCATCCTGCTTAGCCGTGTGCAGGGCGCCGGCCACCAGGTGTTCGAATTCGCGCCGGTTGATCAGCCCCGTCAGGGCGTCGTGCGTGGCTTGCCACGACAGTTGCTGACTCAGCTTGCGCTCGTGGCTGACGTCGCGGAACACGACGACGGCGCCGAGGATATCGCCGTCGCGCGACCAGATGGGCGCGGCCGATTCTTCGATGGCGATACGCCGCCCTTCGCGCGTGATCAGTTGCGAGCGGGGGGAAATGCCGATGGCCTGGCGCTGTTGCAGGCAGCGCATGGCCACGTGCTCGCGTGCTTCGCCCGTGCGTTCATCGGCCAGCGGCATGGTCTGGCCGATGTCCCGGCCCTGCGCCAGCTCGTTGCTCCAGCCCGTCAATTGCTCGGCCACCCGGTTCAGGTAGCGCGTCTTGCCGTGCGGATCGGTGGTGATGACGCCGTCGCCGATGGAACTGAGCGTCACTTCGGCCAGTTCCTTGCGCTCGGCGATCATGAGCTCGCGCGCCATGTGCTCGGTGATATCCCAGATGATGCCCAAGGTGCGTTCGGGCTGCCCGCCGGCATCCATGAAGATGTGCGCCTTGGCTGCCAGCCAGTGTTCGCTGCCGTCGGGCCAGACGACGCGGTATTGCAGGGCGTAGCCGCCGCGCCGGCGCACGCCGTCCTGCAGCACGGCGATTACTTTGTCGCGGTCGCCGGTATGCACGCAGTCGAGAAAGCTGCGAAATGGTTGCGTCAGCGCGCGCTCTTCCAGGCCCAGCAAGGTGGCGCCCTTGGCCGACCAGCTGACCGTGCCGTCGATGACCTGGCCATCGACGATGCGCGAATCCCAGATCGCCATGTGCGCCGCCTCTAGTGCCATCTGTAAACGTTTCTGCTGGTCGCCCATCATCCTCTCCCGACATGGATACAGGAATAGACGCGCTGCTGATATTTAAGTTCCCGGTGCCTCGGCGGGCGAGGCGGCCGAGGCACGCGCCACGTCGCGCACATTCTTTTGCACGGCGACGGCGGCAAACAGGCTGAGCAGGAATGCCATGGCATAGAAACCCTTCTCGCTGTTCTGCAGGGTGGCGTTCCACAAGCCGACCGTGAGCAGTAGCAAGGCCAGCAGCACGGAAATCCAGCACAGGCCGAAATAGATGCCCGTCACGGCGATGCCTTCGGCGCGGTCGCGCACGGATTTTTGCAGCGAGATGGCGGCGAACAGGCCATACATGAGGATGGTGAAGTAATAGCCCTTTTCGTTGAGCGCCATGCTGGCGTTCCACAGGCCGGACAGGTAGGTGATGGCGCCGATCAGCAATGCCGCCCAGGAAGCGCCGATAAAGGCGCTGCTGGGACGTTGGATGGGGGAAGTCTGCATAGGGTCTCCATGGGCAGGCAAGCGCCGCCGGCATGGCCGGGGCGGCAGGCACGGATGCGCCTGCCGTCCCATCAGACCAGAAAGTTTATTTGCTTGGCTTGACCATGCGCAATAAAGCCGACACGGCCGTAACGCCGGCCAGCACCAGGCCACCGGCGATGAGGCCGGCCACCGCGTTGATCAGGCTGGGCGTGACGGCGGCCAGCACGGGGCCGATGCCGGCCACGCCGCCGACGGCTGCTTCCGCATGGTGCAGCATGCCGCTGGCCCACGGCCAGCCGTGCGTCAGGATGCCGCCGCCGACCATGAACATGGCCAGGGTGCCCACGACGGAGAGAAATTTCATCAGTTTCGGCGCCGCCGACACGAGCATGCGGCCAAAGCCGCGCACGCCGTCCATCAGCGCGCCCGCGCCCTTGCGCGCCGCCAGGTAAAAGCCCGCGTCATCGAGCTTGACGATGCCCGCCACCAGGCCGTACACGCCCACCGTCATGATGAGGGCGATGCCGACGACGACGGCCACTTGCTCGGCGAAGGTGGCCGCGGCCACCGTGCCCAGGGCGATGACGATGATTTCCGCCGACAAAATGAAATCGGTGCGGATGGCGCCCTTGATCTTGTCCTTTTCCAGCGCGACGAGGTCGACCTGCGGGTCGCGCAGCGCCTGCGCCAGCTCGGCCTTGTGGCTGTCGTCCGGGTGCAGATACTTGTGCGCGATCTTTTCGAAGCCTTCGAAGCACAGGTAGGCGCCGCCCACCATCAGCAGCGGCGTGATGGCCCACGGCGCGAACGCGCTGATGGCCAGCGCGGCGGGCACGAGGATGGCCTTGTTCTTCAGCGAGCCGACGGCGACGGCCCACACGACGGGCAGTTCGCGCTCGGCGCGCACGCCGGCCACCTGCTGCGCGTTCAGGGCCAGGTCGTCACCGAGCACGCCGGCCGTCTTCTTGGCGGCTACCTTGGTCATCAGGGAAACATCGTCGAGGATGCTGGCGATGTCGTCGAGCAGGGCCAGCAGGCTGGAGCCGGCCATCTTAGCGCGCTCCCACGGTGGTGGCAGGGCATGGCGGAGCGAGGAAAGTGTTGTTTTTCATGATGTTATTCTTGGTTGTACGGCAAGGAGGTGTGTGAGTGCGATCTTACCTCAGGGCGGGCCGGCAAGGCCGCACTGAGCGGGTTAAAATTGTTCATCGTCACCATTTTTTGGAAACCGCATGCACTTCGCCACCTGGATCACCTTTGTCATCGCCGCCTCCATCATCGCCGTCTCGCCCGGCTCGGGCGCCGTGCTGTCGATGTCGCACGGCCTGTCGTACGGGGTGAAAAAGGCCAGCGCCACCATTCTCGGCCTGCAGCTGGGGCTGCTGGTGGTGCTGGGCATCGCCGGCGCCGGCGTCGGTTCCTTGCTGCTGGCCTCCGAAGTGGCCTTCAATATCGTCAAGACGGTGGGCGCCTTGTACCTGATCTACCTGGGCCTGTCGCAGTGGCGCGCCAAGGTGGCGGTGACGGGCGACCTGCATGCCGACGCCGTGGCGCCCTCCATGGGGCGGCGCGTGCTGACGGGTTTTTTGACCAATGTGACGAATCCGAAAGGCATCATTTTCATGGTGGCGGTATTGCCGCAATTCATCAGCCCTGCTGCGCCCCTGCTGCCGCAACTGCTGATCCTGGCCGTCACCATGTGCACGATCGATCAGGTCGTCATGCACAGCTACGCCTTCCTGGCTTCGTCGATGCAACGCTTTTTCCGCGACGCGCGCGCCGTAAAAAAGCAGAACCGCTTCTTTGGCGGCTTGCTGATGGCCGTCGGCACGGCCTTGTTCTTCGTCAAGCGCGGTGGCCAGGCGGCATCCTGAGCCAGATCAAGTTGCAAACATTTGTAAGCCCGCTTGCGATGCCCGCCCGATAGGACTGTAATCGGGGTGTTGTCTACCTTTCATCTCTGTCCGTCCTGCCTGGAGCGCGCCATGCGTCCGATCCTGTCTTCCCCCTTCTTGAACACCGTGTGCGCCGTGCTGCTGTCGTCGGCGTGCTCCCTGGCCCTGGCGCAGGACCCGCCCGCCCGCGTGGGGCGCATTTCCACCGTCGAAGGGCAGGTGCTGGTGCGCGCTGGCGATGGCGAGGCGCAAAACGCCCTGCTGAACTGGCCCGTCACCACGGATAACCGTTTGACCACCCAGCGCGGCGCGCTGGCGGAGTTGCGCGTGGGCGCGGCCGCCGTGCGCCTCGATGGCGATTCCGAGCTGGAAGTGAGCGAGCTCGATGACGACAGTTTCAAATTGCATCTCAGCTATGGCACGGTCAGCGTGCGCGTGCGCAATCCCGACGCGCTGCGCGGCTTCGAGCTGACCACCGGCCAGGCCCGCGTGATCCTGACCCAGCCCGGCTGGGTGCGCATCGAGGCGGGGCGCCAGCCCGGCACCAGCGTCGTCAGCGTGCTCGACGGTGCGGCCGACGTGGATGGGGCGACGAGCAGCGTGACCTTGCGCGCCGGCAAGCGCGCCGAGCTGACGGACGAGGAATTGCGCACGGGCGCCTTGCAGAGGATCGCTTTCGACAACTGGCCCGAAGCCTTGCCCGCCGCCGCGCCGGCCTTGCGCTATGTCACGGACGATACCACCGGCTATGAAGAGCTGGACCGCTACGGCGCCTGGCAGGACGACGCGGAATACGGCCCCTTGTGGCTGCCGAGCACGGTGCCGGCCGGCTGGGCGCCGTACAGCGACGGGCGCTGGACGTGGATCGCGCCGTGGGGCTGGACCTGGGTGGACAATGCGCCGTGGGGCTATGCGCCCTCGCACTACGGCCGCTGGGTGCTGCTGGGCCACCGCTGGGGCTGGGCACCGGGGCGCGATCGCGGCCGCGTGCCCTGGGCGCCGGCCCTGGTGGGCTGGGTCGGCGGCAGGCCTGATCGCGGTTCGCAGCATGGCCAGCGCCCTGGCGTCGGCTGGTTTCCCCTGTCGCCGCACGAGCGCTACGTGCCCGGCTACCGCGCCAGCGCCGAGTATGAACGCCGCATCAACCGCGTCGCCGAGGGGCGCCGTTCCGTGGCGGGCGAACGCGAACGCCGTGCAGGCATGACGATGTTGCCGGGCGAACGTTTTGGCGGCGCGCGCACGGTCGACGTGCCGCGCCGTAACCGCACCACCATGCCGCCGCCCGTCATGCAAAGCTTACCGTTGAGCACGGCGCCTGCGCCGGCGGGCAACTGGCAGCGTCCTTCCGATGCGCCGCGCGGCGACAGGGAGTTCCGGCGCGACTGGGTCAACCGCCCTGGCCGCTTGCAGACGGACGATGGCCAGACGCACATGGCGCCCCGTCCCATGCAGCCGAACCGCCCGCCCGTGCCGGCACAGCCGCAACAGCCGTCGGTGCCGCCCCAGCCCGTGATGCCGGCGATGCCGGCCTTGCCACCCGTGCAAGACCCGGTGGCACACCCCGGCTGGCGTGGCGAGCAGCGGCCCCGTGCCGAACGGCCACTGCCGCGCCCCGTCATGGAACGCCAATTTGATGCGCCGCGCCCGGACCGCGCGGAACGTGGCCCCCGCCGCGAAGTGCTGCAAACGGCGCCGCCGCCGGCCATGCCTGCGCCTGCCGCGCGTGCGCCACAGGAGGCGCGCAGTGCCGAGCGCCCGATGCCGCCGCGTGAGCGCAACCATGAGCGCGGCAACCCCGGCCGCAATGGCCGGATGCAGGAAGTGGAGCGCTGACGGCCGTGCCGTCTGTCGCGCCGTATCGACGTTCAAGCCGCAAAATACGCAGTTCGTCACATACCGGAGGTAAAGCCGCCGTGGTTTGTCTACAGTACGACCACTGCTTATCCTCCAAGTGACAGCACCGATTTTCCGGCTATTTTGTCTAAACGAAATAGTTTTTCGCCAGCTTACCCAGCTGGCTTTTTTTTTGCCGTGCCGTGTGTGTCATCGCAACGGGCGCAGCCGCCCTCAAAGTTGGCTACAATACGTTTTTATGCAGCCGCCGCGCGCTATGCGCTGCGCCGTCTGTTCTGACCGGCACTGATTGGATTTCCCATGCAAACCACCCCACCCACCGAAGTGACGATTCCTCCCAGCGAATCGCTGATCGAATACCCGAGCGACTTTCCCATCAAGATCATGGGCCCGACGCATGTCGACTTCGCGCCGACCATGCTGGAACTGGTCATCAGCCACGATCCGACCTTCCACGCGGGCCGTATGGAAGAGCGCCCATCGGGCAAGGGCAATTACACGGGCCTGACCGTCACCGTGCGCGCCGTCAGCCGCGAGCAGCTCGACGCCCTGTACATGGCGCTGTCGGGCCACCCGATGGTCAAGATCGTCATGTAAGACATGCTGTTGCCCTGGCGGGCTGGCGTTTCGTCAGCCGCCACACGAGGGCAAAGGCCGCGCTGGCCGCCGCCGTTACCCACAGCAGCGGCTTTTCGCTGCCGTCCGTGATGGCGGCGATGACGGCGCCGCAGGCGGCCGTGATGAGCATCTGCACGAAGAAGAACAGGCCCGAGGCGCTGCCCGCCTGATCGCCATACGGCTGCAGCACGGCCAGCTGGCAGGCCGGGATGGCCATGCCCACCGACACCATCACCAGCAGCATCGGCGCCACCAGCGACGCCACGTGCTGCGGCGCCAGACTACCCGCCAGCAACAGGCTGGCCGCGCCCGCCACATTGATCAGCACCGCCACGCCCAGCATATGGTCGGCGCCCAGGCGCGGTCCCAGTGCGCGGAACAGGCTCGATCCCGCCACATAGCCGCTGACCGTCAGCGCGAACACCAGCGCATACGCGCGCGGCGACAGATGCATGCCCCTTTGCAACAGCACGGACGATTCCGCGATGAACGGGAAATACGTGCAATACACGCAGCCGATGGCCAGCGCATAGCGCAGGAAATACGCGTCGCCCAGCAGGCGCCGGTACAGGGCCAGGGTATTCCCCTGGGGGACGACGCTGGCCGGCCTGGTTTCCGGCACATACGCGGCGATCAGTCCCAGCGACAGCGCTCCCAGCAGGCACAGCACGCCAAACACGGCGCGCCAGCCGAACGCCGCATCGAGCAGGCTGCCGGCCAGCGGCGCCAGGATCGGCGACAAGCCCATCACCATCGATATTCTCCCCAGCATGCGCGCCTGCGTGGCGGGATCAAAACGGTCGCGCACCATCACCCGGCCGATGATGGTGCCGCTGCAGCCGCCGAACGCCTGCAGCACGCGCGCGGCGATCAGCACGTGGACGTCGGTGGTCACGGTGCAGACGATGCTGGCGAGCACATAAATGCCCGTGCCGGCCAGCAGCACGGGGCGGCGCCCGTAACGGTCGGCCAGCGGCCCGCAAGCGAGCATCGAGACGGCCGAGCCGGCCATGAACAGGCTCAGGGTCAGTTGCAACTGTGCATCGCTGGCGTGCAGGGCATCGGCCATGGCCGGCAGCGAAGGCAGATAGATGTCGATGCTGATGCGCGACAGGCAGACCAGCAGCAGCACGATGCCGCCCCAGGCCCATAAAGCGATTTGTTTCTGCATTGTTTTACACGATCCATGCAAGCGTGCGCCCCGCTGGCGCACCGGAACGGTGAGAGTAGAATGTTTGTGGTGTAATGCGAAGTGCCAGTCATCAGAAAACTCATTGGACCACTTGGACGATTATCATGCCGCGAGGAAAATCACCGCACGCCCTGGACTTGCCTCGTCCCACCAGCTGGCTCGACAAGGCGGGCGTCAACAAGCAGGATGGCGCGTATGAAGCGCTGCGTTCGGCCATCCTGACGAAGATGCTGCCGGCGGGCAGCCGTTTGCCGTCCAGCCGCACCCTGGCGGAACGGTGGGAGTTGTCGCGCGGCACCATCGAAACCGTGTTCGACCGCCTGCATGCAGAAGCGTACGTGACGCGCGTGCCCGGTTCCGGCACGCGCGTGTGCGCCGTCGTGCCGGAACGCTTCTTGATGGCAGGATTTGCGGATGCCACCCCGGTCGGGACATTTTCCGCGCCAATACCTGTGTCCGATACGGGTGTGCGCGACGGCTTGCCCTTCGTGGCGCGGCGCGCCGACGCCAGCCTGTTTCCCATGGCCGCCTGGTCCAAGTGCGCCACGCGGGCCCTGGCCGCCGCCACGCCGGAACAGCTGTGCAGCGCCGATCCTGCCGGCCTGCCCCAGCTGCGCCAGCAGATCGCCGATTTTCTTGCCAAGTACCGCGGCATCCGCTGCGACCCGCAAGACATCGTTGTCACCACCGGCATCCGCCACGCGATCGACTTGCTGGCGCGCAGCATCGTGCGCGATGGCGACAAGGTGTGCCTGGAAGAACCGGGCTACCCGGCCGCGCGCGCCCTGTTCGCCCTGGCTGGCGCCGTGCCGGTGGACATTGCCGTCGACGCCGAAGGCATCGATTGCGCCGCCCTGGCCGCGCATGCGGACGCCAGCCTCGCGTATGTGACGCCGGCGCACCAGTCGCCGCTGGGCGTGACCATGTCCGTCACGCGCCGCCTGGCCTTGCTGGAATGGGCGAACGACAGCGGCGCCTGGGTGGTGGAAGACGATTACGACAGTGAATTCAATTACCAGAGCGCCCCGCTGGCAGCCCTGAAGGCGCTGGACCAGTACCAGCGCGTGATTTACTGTGGCAGTTTCAACAAAACCCTGTTTGCCGGCCTGCGCGTGGGCTTCATGGTGCTGCCGCCCGCCTTGCGCCCGCAGTTGCTGCGCACCCTGCAGTTGACGGGCAGGTCCGTGGGCGTGACGGAGCAGCTGGCGCTGTCCGCCTGGATGGAAGACGGCGCTTTCGTGCGCCATTTACGCCAGGCGCGGCTGGCCTACAAGGAACGGCGCGACCTGCTGCTGGCCTGCCTCGAGCAGACGGCCCCCGGCCGCTACACGGTCACCGGCCAGCAGGCGGGCTTTCATTGCGTGCTGTGGCTGCCGCCAGGCAGCGACGAGCGGGCATTTTGCGCGCGCGCGGCGCAAGAGGGGCTGGCGCTGCAACCGCTCGGCGATTTTTGCCATAGCGCCAAGCTGGCGCCGGCCGTGCTGCTCGGCTACACGGCCCTGAATGCGGCCCAGATACGCCATGCTGCACAAAAAATGGGCAGATTGCTGCTGTTGCCAGAGTCCGTCCCGGAATGAAACGGCTGCCTGGCTTATAATCACGGCTTCGCCGCAGCGTCCGCAGGGCGCCGGCAGCTGATTACAGAGTCTGTCATGACCACCACCCGAACCGAAACGGCGCTGATCCGCGAGCTGGGCCGCGTCGATTACGAGCCCACCTTTGCCGCCATGCGCGCCTTCACCGACGCGCGCACGACGGAGACGCGCGACGAATTGTGGATCGTCGAGCATCCGCCCGTGTTCACCCTGGGCCTGGCTGCCGACCGCGGCCATTTGCTGGCGGGAGCTGACGCGATCCCCGTGGTGCAGACGGACCGTGGCGGCGAAGTCACGTTCCACGGTCCCGGCCAGGTGGTGATTTACCTGTTGATGGACTTGCGCCGCAACAAGCCGGGCGGCAAGCTGTATGCGCGCCAGTTCGTGCATAAAATCGAGCAAGCCATCATCAACGTGCTGGCGGCGTATAATCTCGCTGGCGAGCGCATCGATGGCGCGCCTGGCATCTATCTTGCCGGCGGACCAGACAAGGGTGCGAAGATCGCCGCGCTGGGCTTGAAAGTGCGCGGCAACGGCTGCACCTACCATGGCGTATCGCTCAACGTGGCGATGGACCTGGCGCCGTTTTCCTGGATTAACCCGTGCGGCTATTCCGGCCTGAAGACGGTGGACATGCGCAGCATGGGCGTCGTGGTGCCGCTGGCCGAGGTGCAGCGGGCCCTGGCCCATGAATTGACCGTATTACTCGATGTAAGCGAAGCAAACAGCGCCGCAGGCGCGCCTCAGGCAGCGGATGCCTGAGCAAACAAACCAAACTTTGCCCCTCAAGGGCTTGCAGCCATGACTTCTGAGACCATTTCCAGCACCGCCCCCGCCGCTACTGCCGCTCCCGCGTACAACCCGAGCGAAAAGCAAAAAGGCGCCAGCAAGACGTCGCGCATCCCGATCAAGATCATTCCGATCGAGCAAGTCGAGCGCCTGAAAAAGCCGGACTGGATCCGCGTCAAGGCCGCCTCGGCATCGACGCGCTTCTATGAAATCAAGGACATCCTGCGCGAAAACAAACTCGTGACGGTGTGCGAGGAAGCCAGCTGCCCGAACATCGGCGAATGTTTCGGCAAGGGCACGGCCACCTTCATGATCATGGGCGACAAGTGCACGCGCCGCTGCCCGTTCTGCGACGTTGGCCATGGCCGCCCGGACCCGCTGGACAAGGAAGAGCCGGCCAACCTGTCGAAAACCATCGCCAAGCTGCGTCTGAACTACGTCGTCATCACCTCCGTCGACCGCGATGACTTGCGCGACGGCGGCGCCGGCCATTTCGTCGAGTGCATCCAGCAAACGCGCGCCCTGTCGCCGAACACCCGCATCGAAGTGCTGGTGCCCGACTTCCGCGGCCGCCTGGAAAAAGCCCTGAACCTGTTCAAGGATGGCTTGCCTGACGTCATGAATCACAACCTGGAAACGGCGCCGCGCCTGTACAAGGAAGCCCGTCCCGGCTCCGACTACATGCACTCGCTGAAGCTGCTGAAAGATTTCAAGGCCATGTACCCGGACGTGAAAACCAAGTCCGGCATCATGGTGGGCCTGGGTGAGACGGACGAGGAAATCCTGCAAGTCATGCGCGACATGCGCGAGCACGACATCGACATGCTGACCATCGGCCAATACCTGGCGCCATCGAACAGCCACTTGCCCGTGCGCCGCTACGTGCATCCGGACGTCTTTAAAATGTTCGAGGAAGAAGCGTACAAGATGGGCTTCACCCACGCCGCCGTGGGCGCCATGGTGCGCAGCTCGTACCACGCGGATGAACAGGCGCACAGCGCCGGCGTGGAATCGGCGCTGAATTTCTAAGCTCTTTGCGCCACATCAAAGCCGCCCGCTGCAGAGCTGGGCGGCTTTTTTTTGCCTGTGCGTATCGTGTCCACCTCCTGCGGCTGAGCGTCCTATACTGGCATGCTGAAAAAGCATGATTGACGGATAAGTGATGAGGTGAGGCATGGACGTACGCATCGACGCATCGTGGAAGGCGCGGCTGGAAGGCGAGTTTACGCAGCCTTACTGGGAACGCCTGGCCGCCTTCGTGAAGGAAGAGTATGCGGCAGGGCCGTGCTGTCCGCCGGGGAAAACCATCTTCCGGGCGTTCGACCTGACGCCGTTCGAGCAAGTCAAGGTGGTGATCCTGGGACAAGACCCGTATCACACGCCCGGTGCGGCCATGGGCCTGTGTTTTTCCATTCCCGAAGGCAAGCCGGCGCAGCCGAGCCTGCAGAATATCTTCAAGGAATTACATAGCGACGCAGGCGTGGTGCGCACGCGTACGGATTTGTCCGACTGGGCCGAGCAAGGGGTATTTTTGCTCAACAGTGTGCTGACGGTGCGCGCGGGCACGGCCGGTTCGCACGCGGCCAAGGGGTGGGAGAAATTGACGGACAGCGCGATCCGCCACCTGTCCGCCGAGCGCGAGCACCTGGTTTTCATCCTGTGGGGCGGCTACGCGCAAGCCAAGCGCAGCCTGATCGACCCCGGCAAGCACCTGGTGCTGGCGGCGCCGCATCCGTCTCCCTTGTCGGCAAGCAAAGGTTTCTTTGGCAGCAAGCCATTCAGCCTGGCGAATGCTTACCTGCAAGCGCATGGCCAGGCGGCCATCGCCTGGGCATAATTCCTGGAACCGTACGGCAACCGACAGCGGCAGGCGTTGCTCCCTGCCGCTGTCTTCGCGCGTAACTCTTAGAAGCTTGTCGACAAGCCGGCGTAGAAACTGCGGCGGGCGCCGTACTGCGGCGCTCCCACGCCCACGCCGGAACCGTCGCGCAGCAGGTAGGACTTGTCGAACAGGTTGATCAAGGCCAGACGTCCCTCGACCTTGCCGACGGGCGTATTTTTCCACGTGTGCGTAAGCGCCGTGTTGACGGTGAAATAGCCGGGCAGATGGCCGGAATTCGGTGCGCCGCCGTCCGGGGTCATGCGCAGGCCGCTGCCGTAAAGGAAGTCAGCGCTCACTTGCGAATCGCCAAAGTGATAATGGCCGCCGCCCGACAGCGTGTATTTCTGGTCATGATCGAGGTAGACATAGTTCTTGCTGATGTAGTTCAACTCATCGGCGCCAAACAGGGCCTGGCCCGAATTGATGTTGCGCCCCTGCGCCTTTTGCGTGCTGGCGTTGAGGAACAGGCCCCAGTTTTTCTCGCTGTAAATGGCCGACAATTCCAGGCCCTTGGCGTAGCCGTCCGCATAGTTGAATGGCGTCAAGATCAGCGCCTGGCCGAACTGGCCTTCGTCCAGCAGATTGTTGATCTTTTTATAGTACACATCGGCCGTCACGGTCAGTTTCGCATTCACCTGGTGGCTGATGCCGACGTCGTAGTAGTGCGTGCGCTCGGCCTTGACGTTGTCCGACTGGCCGATTTCCGGCGCATTCGTCGTGTTCGCATACAGGTCGATGCTGCCTTGCGCCGCCAGTTCCTGCGGCGGCGGCGTGAAGTAGCGCGAATAGCCGGCGTGCAGGGCCGTGCCCGGCGCCAGTTGATACGCCAGGTTGACGCGCGGGCTCCATTGCTGCTCGCTGGTATAGGCCGAGACCTTGTCGAAGCGGGCGCCATAGTTCAGGGTCAGGGGTTTGCTGATATGCCATTCATCCTGCAGGTAGAAACTGGCCAGCGTGCCCGTCTTGCCGCTGTTGTCCAGTACCGTGATGGGTGTGGTGGACGTTTGCGCGCCATCCATCGCGGGGAAGACGGCCACCGTGTTGTCGCTGGTCGTCTTCTGGCGCGTGTAGGCCAGGCCCGCACGCACGGTGTGGTCCTGGTGCAATTTGTAGCTGATGTCGAACTGGGCGCCCGAGGCGCTGTTCGCGCGGCGCGAATCCGATGCCACGCCGTTGTAGATCAGGTCGCCGATGGCATCCGGCGTGAAGTGCAGTTCCGAATACTGGTGGAAGGCGGAAACCTGGTAATTGAGGTCGCCCAGGCTCTTTTGCAGCGACAGCACGAGGAAGCGGTTCACTTCGCGCTGGTTTTCATTCAGCTGCGACGACGGGATACTGGACGTGCCCGCCTGCGCATCGCTGTGGCCAGCCAGCGAGAAGCCCGGCGCCTGATCCGGATTGTTCGGTATCTGGAAGCGGCCGTTGTAGGTGCCGAACATGGCGCCCAGGCGCGTATTGTCGTCGAGGAAATACGACAGGCTGCCGAACGATTTGTTCTGGCGCGTCTTGTCGTGCAGGGCGCTGCGCGTGTCTTGCGGGTTTTCCACGCCCAGGGAATTACCCAGGTAGCTGCCGGACAGGTAGTAATTGAACTTGCCCACGCTGCCGAAAAATTCGGCACTCGGTTCCACATGGTCGTGGCTGCCGACCATGATGCCGATGCGCCCGCCTGGCGTCAGTCCGCCCTCTTTCGTTTCAATATCGACAATGCCCGCCGTACGCAGGCCGAACTGGGCCGGCAAGGCGCCCGTCATGAAATCCGTCTTGTCGATCAGGCGCGTATCGATCGACTGGCCGAAGCCGCTGATGCTTTCCGGCAACTGCACGCCATTGATGCGGTATTGCACGTTGGCATGGTCGTCGCGCACGTGCAGGGCGCCGGAACCCTTCGAATCCTGCGATACGCCCGGCAGGCGCAGCAGTACTTCATTGAATGGCGTGTTGTCGCCCTGGCCCAGCATGTCGACCATGTGGCTGTCGATGCTGTAGATGGTGGTGCCGACTTTTGGTGACAGCTCGATGCGGGCGCTTTTCAAATGGGCGGACGTGACTTCCACCTTTTGCATGTCTTGCGGTGCAGTATCGGCACTGGCTTCGGCAGGCTCGGCGGCGTGGGCGGAAAAGCTGAACAGGCTGGCAAGGGCGAGCGACAGCGCGCTCAAGCGTGGTGTGTGTTGCATGGTGAACCTCGAAAATAGTCAACGCCAGGCGGCCCGGCGCGCATGGAAGCGCGGCAAGGGGCAGCCTGAAAAAAGGATAAAAACAGCGTGGGAACTACAACGAGGCGGCAGGCGGGCCGCGCACGGGCGGCAGGATGAGGGCGGCGATGGGTGCCAGGGTGGCGGGAGCCAGGGCCAGCAGGCGGTACGGCAGTAATTGGGCGGGCGGCTCGACGATGGCCGGCGGCACGGCGATGTCGGCCACCTTGTCGATGACGGTGGCGCACAGCGCGCACTCTTCCGCGTCGAGGGTCGTCTTGTGCAGGTGCGAGGCGGCCGTCGACAGCAGGAACACGAGGGCCAGCGCACTGAACAGCGCCACGCACAGCCGCCACGGCGTGCGCGCGAGGGCGGCGGCACCGTGATGGGCAGGCTCGCCGTAAGGCTTGCGGGTGGGCTGGCGGGAAGACATGGGCGCATAGTAGCAAGAAAATCGCCCCGCTGTCAGCGCTTGTTGCAATTCATTTGCGCTGCGCGGGCCAGACAGGATGCCAGCTGATAATGATTTTCACTCCGGGCCTTTCATGCTATCGTTTCGCAGCCCAAATTTCCCAAAGTTTTCATGTCGCAACGTTCGATCAAGTGGTTGTTTGCCAAGCTGCACCTGTATGCGGGACTGTGGTTTGGCGCCCTGTTCGTCCTGTTGGGCTTGACGGGCTCCGCCATCGCC
Source organism: Janthinobacterium sp. BJB446 (assembly GCF_002735655.1). NCBI lineage: Bacteria > Pseudomonadati > Pseudomonadota > Betaproteobacteria > Burkholderiales > Oxalobacteraceae > Janthinobacterium > Janthinobacterium sp. BJB446. The sequence continues at coordinate 401,804 of NZ_PDZK01000004.1, forward strand.
TGGATGCCGGAACTCGATGCCTGGCTCAATCCCACACTGTTGCAGGCGAGTACGCCGGCGCCTGGCCAGGTGTTCCAGGTCACGCCGCGCACGCTGCAAGCCGTGGTGGACGGGCTCACGGCCGACCCCGCCTACGGCAAACCGAGCCAGCTCAATCCGCCGGCCGATGCGCGCGACGTGTATGTGGCCTCATACCGCCAGGCCGGCACGCCATCGCCGTTCAGCCAGGCCATCGTGCGCCAGGTGATGGTCGATCCCTACACCTTGCAAGTCAAAGGCGAGCGCGACTGGGGGCGTTTCGGCCTCACGCGCCCGTTGCTGATGTCGGGCATGTTTCATCTGCACCGCTATCTGCTGTCGGGCGACGCGGGCAAGACTATTACGGGCATTTCGGGCGTGATGCTGCTGCTGATGGCCTTGAGCGGCATCTATCTGTGGTGGCCGCGCCTGCAGTGGCTGGCGATCAAGCGTGCCTTGACGGTGTCGCATGGCGGCTCCTGGCCGCGCTTCAACTATACGTTCCACAAGGCGGCCGGTTTCTTTGCCGCGCCCGTGCTGGCCATGCTCGCCTTTTCCGGCATCTATTTCAATTTGCCGCAATTGATCGTGCCGCTGGTGGCGCTCGTATCGACGGTGCCGGACACGGCCAAACTGAAGAATGTGCAGCAGGACGGCGCCGTGCTCGATGCGGGCCAGGCCATGACCGCCGCGCAGCTGCTGTATCCGCAGGCGCGGGTGTCGCGCATCGTGCTGCCGGCGAAAAAGGACCAGCCGTATGACGTGCGCGTGCGCCAGCCCGGTGAAATCGCCCACGGCGACGGCGCCACGCGCATCACCCTGGATGCGCGCAGCGGCTTGCCCCTGCGCATACGCGATCCCTTGCGGGCGCCAGCCGGTGACGTCTTCCTGGGCTGGCAATTTCCCCTGCATTCGGGCCAGGCGTTTGGCGCGGCCGGGCGCGCCTTCATTACCGTCTTTGGCCTGATGCCGCTGCTGTTCATGCTGACGGGGACGCTGGTGTGGTGGAAACGGCGGCGCGGCCGGAAATAAGCGGCCGCCAAACCGATGCGGGGAAAGTTGCTATCATCATAGTATTTTCCGGCGGATCCCGGATTCACCCGCACAAGGACCAGCATGAGCAATCCCGAGATTACCGTAGCAATGTTGAATGAACGCGGCACCGGCCGCCTGCCCGGCCACCTGGGCATCGTCATCACGGAAGTGGGCGACGGCCAGCTGACGGCGGAATTGCCCGTGCTGCCGCATTTGCTGGCGCCGAATGGCTATCTGCACGCGGGCAGCGTGGTGACCCTGGCCGACACGGCTTCCGGCTATGGCTGCATCGTCAACCTGCCCGAGGGCGCGAGCAATTTCACGACCATCGAACTGAAATCGAACCACCTGGGCACGGCCCGCGAAGGCACGCTCACCTGCACGGCCAAGGTTGAGCACAAGGGCCGCAACACGCAGGTGTGGGATGCCGTGGTGAAAAGCAAGGAAACGGGCAAGACGATTGCCCTGTTCCGCTGTACGCAGATGATTTTGTATCCTAAATAAGACTAAATTTTCACCCAGTTACCCTTGTACAAGATTGGTCCCGTCGGTCCGTTCGGATCCGGCGAACCGCCTTTCGGCTCCAGGGTAACGGCCAGCAGCGCCACGTCGTTGCCGAGGGCGCGCTGGGACAGGGCCAGTTTCACGTTGCCCTTGTCAGCCAGCAGGCCCAAGGAGCGTGGGTTGCCGCTCTTCGGCACGGCCCACAGTTCCAGATCGCGATCAGCAGGCACGGGCGCATTGCCCACCATGCGCACCTCGAGGGCGCCGTGGCGGCTGTCGGCCGTCAGCAGCAGGGCCGTTTGCGCTTTCTCGTCCGTCAGGCTGGCGACATAGCTGATCTGCGGCGCGTCCATCACGCGCGTGGCCACGACGATCACCAGCAGCGCGGCGATGGCGCTCGACGCCATGCCCAGCGAACGCCAGAACGACAGCGAATCGCGCCACAACGACCAGCCGCCTTGCGGCGCCAGGTGCAGGCGCCGCTCGATCTGCTGCCACACGCGTTTGGGCGGCGCCACGGGCGTGGCAAATTCCGCCATCGGTTCCAGGCGCTGGCGCCATTCGGCCGTGATATTGCGCAAGTCGGCGTCGTTGTGCAGCCAGCCTTCAAAACGCCGCCGCGCGCCCCCTTTCAGGGTGCCCAGCACGTATTCGGATGCCAGTTTCTGGCGCAGCACGTCATTGCCGCGGATATTCATGATGCCTCCCGTTTCGCCAGGCACGTGCGCAGCCGTTCCAGGCTGCGGCGTATCCAGGTCTTCACGGTGCCGATCGGCAGCGACATCTGCTGCGCCACTTCGCTGTGCGACAGGTCATGATAGAAGGCCAGGGCGACCACCTGCCGGTGCAGCCCTTCCAGGGCCGACATGCAAAACGCCAGCGCCTTGGCGTCACCGCTCAGTTGCAGCGACTCGATCGGCGTGGCCTGGGGATCCCGGAGTGCATTCATGACTTCGCTATCAAATTGTTCGGCATCGATTTCCACGGTATCGTCGCTGCGCCGCAGCACATCGAACGCCTTGTTGCGCACGATGGTGGCCATCCAGGTCATCGGCGCCGCCAGATGGCTCTGGTAAGTGGCGGCATTGTTCCAGATGGCGACGAACCCCTCTTGCAAGGCTTCTTCAGCGAGCTCTTGCTTATGCAATATACGCAGCGCAAAGCCAAACAGTTTCGATGAGGTGGAGTGATAGAGCTGGCGGAACGCGGTGGCGTCCTTGTTACCGGCGGCAAGCAGCCAGGTTTTCAGTTGCTGCGGGTCGAGCGATTGGGCGGCTGGGGACACGGCTGGCCTTCACGAGGTGAGTGGGATCACGCCTGGGAAGGTTATAACAAGTTGGCAACCTTTAGCAACAAGGTTTTGTGCAGTGTTTGCGCGCTGTCTTAGCCTGCGATGGCGGATTCGAGCAGCTTGTGCAGTTCCGCGAATTCCGGCTTGCCCACATAGCGCTTGAGGATCTTGCCCTGCTTGTCGAGCACGAAGGTGGTGGGCGTCAGGGCCACGTCGCCGTAGGCCTTGGCCGCCTCGCCCGTCACGTCGAGCGCCACCTTGAACGGCAGCTGGCGCGTTTCGGCGAAGTTCAGCACGTAGTTGGCCGGATCGTATTTCATGGCCACGGCCACGAATTCCAGTCCCTGCCCCTTGTACTTGTTGTAGGTATCGACCATGTCCGGCATTTCCGCCACGCAGGTGGTGCACGAGGTAGCCCAGAAATTGACCATCACCACCTTGCCGCGCAGGCTGGCCGAGGTGATTTTCTCGCCATGGATGCCGTGGAAGGTCACGTCCGGCGCGCTTTGCTTGTCATTCAGCGACAGGTAGGCTGCCGCCGCCACGCCCGCCACGAAGACGGCGATCAGGGCTGGCTTGATCCAGGACTTGCTTGCGGATGGCGAAGTTGACATGGTTTTCAATAGAGTAGCGCTACGATGCGTCCATTATAGACGCATCATCAGTCTGGCGCCGTAGGCCGGATGGGGGATGCCGCTTATTGCTGGACCGTGTCGCTGGCGCTGCTCGTCGTGCGTGCTGGCGCCGGATCGGGTTGCAATTGCTTCAGTTCCGCTTCCGAAATGTAGTCGAACAGCTTGACCACTTTCTGCACGCCGCCCACGCCGCGCGCCACGTCGGCCGCGACCGTGCCTTCGCGCTGGGTGACTCTGCCCATCAGGAAGACGGTGGCGTTCTCGGTGACGACCTTGAACGAGGCCGCCGAAATGGTTTTCATGTCGACCAGGCTAGCCTTGACCTTGGTGGTGATCAGCGCGTCGTTCGAGCGCGAGGTGTAGCTGGCCGGACCGGCGATGATCAGTTCATTGGCCACCGATTCCACGCCCTCGATATTGCGCACTTCGCGCTCGACGGCATTTTTCATCGCTTCATCGCGCACTTCGCCCGTCAGCAGGACGCGGCGGTTGAAGCTGGTGACATTCACGTGGCCCACGTCGCCGACGATGGAGGGGATGCGCGACTCGCCTTTGAGGGCGATCGACTTGTCTTCGGTCTGCGCGCCCAGGGTGCGGCGGTCCGCTGCGGCAACGCCGCCCATCACCGCGCCGCCGACCATCAGTTCGATGCAGCCGGTGAGCGAGGTGAGCATGGCGCCGCACAGCAGTGCGGTGGCCAGCGGGCGTTGTACGCGTTTCCAGCCTGGGCCAGTACCGAATTTAGTCATTCACGTCTCCTCCGAATAGGGCGACATCGATGCCGTCGCAGATGCAATGTATGGTGGTCAGATGGACTTCCTGGATGCGCGCCGTGCGCTCGGCCGGCACGCAGATATGCACGTCGGCGTCCGTCAGCATCTTGCCGATGGCGCCGCCGTCCTTGCCCGTCAGCGCCACGACGCGCATTTCGCGCTCGAGCGCCGCTTCCACGGCGGCCATCACGTTGGCCGAATTGCCCGACGTGGAGATGGCCAGCAGGATGTCGCCGGCCTGGCCGAAGGCCTGCACCTGCTTCGAGAAAATCTCGCGGTAGCTGTAGTCGTTCGCCACGGCCGTCAGGATCGACGTATCCGTCGTCAGCGCCAGGGCCGGCAGCGGAAAGCGCTCGCGTTCGAAGCGTCCGACCAGCTCGGCTGCGAAATGCTGGCAGTCGGCGGCGGAACCGCCGTTGCCGCAGGCGAGGATCTTGTTGCCGTTGGACAATGCATAAAACATCAGGTCGATCGCCTGCGCAATGGGTTGCGCCAGTACGGTAGCGGCCTGGATCTTGAGTTCGGCACTTTCGTGGAAGTGCGAGAGGATGCGTTGATTATTCATAGTCTGCCGATTATAGTGCAGGCGCGCGGCATGGCGGACAAGCACTGTTAAAAATGCTTACATATCGAGGATGTTCTTCAGCCAGCTGATGCGCCCGCCATCGATGGCCAGCGCGTCGAAGCGGCACGGCGGCAGCGCCTTTTGCCCCAGCAGCCAGGTTTGCGCGGCCACCACCATGCGCCGCTGCTTGGCCGGCGTAATACTGGCCAGGGCGCCGCCGAAGGTTGTACTGCTGCGTAGCCGCACTTCCACGAAGACGACCGATGCACCATCGCGCATGATCAGGTCCAGTTCGCCGCCCTTGCACAGATAATTACGTTGTAGCAGCACCAAGCCTTGCAGCAGCAGATACGCGAGCGCATCGTCTTCCCCTTGCCGTCCCCGTGCCTGTTTATTCTGGAACGGCAGGGGAGGCATGGCGTGTCCTTATTGGGCCGGCGGCACGGCGACAGGCGCGGCCGGTGGCCAGGTACCCAGCACGCCCTGCTGGTAGGTGGCGGCCTGTTCCGTGCGTTCGAACACGCTTTGATCACCCTCGAAGCGCACGGCAAGGCGGCCCGTCACGCCATCAAGGGTAAATGGCGCGTTCGGGCGCAGCGCCACTTCGCGCGCCACGCGGAAGGCATCGATGCCCAGCGCGTACAGGCGCTCCATGTCGGCCGTCAGGCGGGTGTCGGCCGGTTGCGGCGGCTGTGGATAGACCATCACTTGTGGATGGTCGCGCTGCACTTGCCACGGCAAGTCCAGCAGGCGCGCGCCGTCGAGCTCGGGGCCGCTGGCGCCGCGCCCGGCGCCGGGATTCAAGGACGAGGTGCCATACAGGGGCAAGTCGCCGCCGATGGCCACGCGCAGCTGGCGCGCCTGGTCGGCGTCGAGCGCGGCAAACAGCAGTCCCGGCGGCGTGGCGGCCAGGCGTGCGCGCAGTTGCACCAGTTCGGCATCGCTCAGGTAGCCATTCGTGGCCGTCAAGTCCATCGTCTCGATCTTGCCGCCCTGGCGCAGCCATTCCTGCTTGAAGGCGGCGCTGATGCGGCGCTGCGAGGGCGATCCGGCCGACAGGACCAGCGCGCTGGCACCAGGCTGTTCGCTGGCGGCCCAGGCGGCGACCTGGCGCGCTTCCGCCTCGATCGACAGGCCCATCACCAGCAGCTTGGCCGGCAGGCGCGCCTCGCCGCGGTTGTCCGGGTGGTTCAGGGCGATCGTCGGTTTGCGCACCAGGTCGCTGTTCGCCACGGCCGTGACGGCCGAGCGCGACAAAGGCCCCACGACGATGTCCTGTTCCTCCTGTGCTTGCGCAAACTTGTTCAGGACGTCGCTGCTGCCGTCGCCCGTGTCGATCACCGTTACTTCAAAGCCGCTTCGGTCGCGCTCGTATGCGGCCATGAAACCGGCGCGCAGCAGTTCGGCGGCCGGACCCAGCGAAGCCGAGCGCAGCGGCAGCAGCAGGCCGATGTGGTGGGCCTTGCCGTCGGACGGTGCCGGTGCCGTGGCGGCCGGCATGTCTTGTGGCGTGCCGGTCGCCGGCTTGGTATTGATGGGCGCCAGCGGGGCGCCATTGCCGTCGTACGCGGTGATATCGGGCACGGCCACGGCAAACGTCACCGGTTCGGGGGCGGGCGGCTTGGGCGGCACGGGCGGTGGCAGCGGCTTCGGTGGCGGCAGCGCCCTTGTGTTAGATTCAATAGGCGCGCACAATTGCCCGGGCGCGTCGCAAGGCGTGCTGCAAGCGCTCAGCATGCCGGTCGCGGCACAAACAAGCAGTAACTTCACACTATTAGCAAGCATTTAACCTCCAAAATGACCGTACAAGAAATCAGTTCCATCGCCAGCCTGCCCATCATGACAGAGGCGGCGCACCAGGTCTATCCTATCGCAACATTGTATATAGTGGCCACGCCGATCGGCAATGTGACCGATATCAGCCTGCGCGCGCTGCATCTGCTGAGCCTTGCCGATGCCGTCGCCTGTGAAGATACGCGCAACACGGCGCACCTGCTGACGCGCTTTGGCCTGAACAAGCCGTTAATTGCGGCGCATCAACATAACGAACGCGAAGTGGCGCAGACCCTGATTGCCCGCCTGCACGCCGGCGAGCGCATCGCCCTCGTTTCCGACGCGGGCACGCCGGCCGTTTCCGACCCCGGCGCGCGCATCGTCGATGCCGTGCGCGCGGCCGGCCTGCGCGTGCTGCCCCTGCCCGGCCCCTCGGCGGCGATTACCGCCATTTCCGCCAGCGGCCTGTTGAATGACCAGTTTTACTTTGTCGGCTTCCTGCCGGCCAAGGCCAAGCAGCGCGAAAACATGCTGCACAGCCTGCGTGGCGTGACGGCAACGATGGTGTTTTACGAGGCGCCGCACCGCATCCTCGATTGCGCCACGGCCCTGGTGGAAGCGTTCGAGCCGACGCGCCAGGTGGTGTTCGCGCGCGAACTGACGAAACTGTTCGAGGAAATCCACCGCTGCCCCCTGTCCGAAGCGGAGGCGTGGATACGCGCCGATGCGCACCGCGAAAAGGGAGAGTTCGTCGTCCTGCTGGAAGGCGCCACGGAAGCGCAGGACGCGGAAGACGTGGAAGCGGAACGCATCTTGAACATCCTGCTGGCCGAATGCAGCGTCAAGCAGGCGGCGAATTTGACGGCGCAGATCACGGGCCGCAAGAAAAACGCCCTGTATGAACGGGCGTTGCAGTTGAAGGGGCAGGAATAATCGGATGACGGCCCACCCAAAATGGGTGAATTGTTAAATTGTTACCATTTGCAGCCGCTATCCTTCTTGTCGAGCAACATCAGCACGGGCGCCAGCAAGCCTGCGCCTGAATAGGCGGTGCGGCAATCGCCGCGCTTGCCTTGCGCGATGTCGCGCGCCAGCTGGGTTTCCGTTTGCAGCGGCTTGTCGGGGATTTGCCCCACGGCCGTGCCCACCTTGGATGGATCGCGCTCGCCTGCCATCTTGCGCGCCGTTCTTCTGGCCGCTTCCATATCGAATTTCGGCGTTTCCGGGGTTTCTTGCCTGAAGGTATCGGTACTGGCCGCCGGCGTGGCCGGTGATGCCGGCACGACAGTGATGGCTTGCGGGCTGGCCGCCGGTGCCGTGGCCGCCGCCGGCGTTTCCCGGGCAGTGGCGAGTTTCGGCTTGCTGATGGGCTTGGGTTCGCGTTTCGGCTTGACGACTTCGACAGGCGGCGGAGGCGCCTTGGTGGCCAGCGGACGTATCCACACGGCGATCGACTCCACGCGCGGTGCCGTGTCCTGCTGGACAGGCGGCTGCACATGGCGCCACAGATAGAGCAAGGCGCCATGCAGCAGCAAGGACACGGCTATGCCCAGCACGATGCCGCGGCGGTTCGGCATGGGCCGGCCGCCGTCGCTTCTTTCTATCCTGAACTCCATTGCCGTCGTCGCCTTCATGTCTGATCGGGAAAACTTGCCAAGCCAGTGTCGCATACTTCAATCGTTTTGAAAAATACATGGGTTCCTGTGCCGCCCGTAAATAATTTACATAGAGTTTCACCTGACCCTTGACCGAAGTCGATACGGCCTGTATTATCTTGGTCTTCGGAGTGTGGCGCAGCCCGGTAGCGCACCTGGTTTGGGACCAGGGGGTCCAAGGTTCGAATCCTTGTACTCCGACCAAATTTGTAGAAAAAAACCCAAGAGTTTCGGCTCTTGGGTTTTTTTTCGTCTGTACGGTTCAGGCAGGACGGAATAAGTTGGCGTAGGTCGGGTTAGCGCCAAGCGCGTAACCCGACAACAGTGTTGGCCATGACCTCGGTGACGTCGGATTACGCGTGGCGTTGCCACGCTAATCCGACCTACGCAGCGAGGCGTTTCGCCGCGATGGCATTGCCCGCGCGGCTGGAACCCTTGCGCCCCAGCTGCTGCGAGATGAACTGTCCCGCATCGACCACCAGGTCGAGGTCGATGCCGGTGGCAATCCCCAGTCCCTGCATCATGTACAGCACGTCTTCGGTCGCCACATTGCCGGTGGCGCCCTTGGCGTAGGGGCAGCCGCCCAGGCCGGACACGGACGAGTGATAGATCGCGATACCCGTTTCCAGGCTGGCGTAGATATTCGCCAGCGCCTGGCCGTAGGTGTCGTGGAAGTGGCCGGACAGGCCTCCCACGTGGAAAGCCTGGATCGCGCGCTCCATTACCGCCTGCGTCTTGCGCGGCGTGGCCACGCCGATGGTGTCGGCAATGTCGATCTCGTCGCAGCCGAGATCGCGCATGCGGCCCACCACGTCGGCCACGGCGTCGAGCGGCACGTCGCCCTGGTAGGGGCAGCCGAAGGCGCAGCTGATGCTGCCGCGCAGGCGCAGACCGTGTTCCTTGGCCGCCTTCGCCACGCCTTCGAAGCGGGCGATCGATTCGGCGATCGAGCAGTTGATATTCTTTTGCGAGAACGCCTCGGAGGCTGAACCGAAGATCACCACTTCATCGGCCTTCGCCGCCAGCGCCGCCTCAAAACCCTGCATGTTCGGCGTCAGCGCGGAATAGATCGTGCCGGCGCGGCGCGCGATCTTTTCCATCACTTCCGCGCTGGTGGCCATCTGCGGCACCCATTTCGGCGAGACGAACGATGCCGCCTCGATATTGGCGAAGCCGGCCAGGGTCAGGCGGTCGACCAGTTCGATCTTGACGGCGGCGCTGATGGTTTCCTTCTCGTTTTGCAGGCCGTCGCGCGGACCTACTTCGACGATCTTGACCTGTTTCGGCAAACTAGCTTGAGCATGCATTTCAATATCCTTGCAAACGGTTGACGATGCCGGCGACAGAGTCTCCGGCTTGCAGGCGGCGCATCTTGGCGGCGATCTGCGCCACGCTTTCGCGGCGCAGGGTGGCGGCCGAAATATGCGGCGTGATGGTGATGCGCGGTTCTTGCCAGAACGGGTGCTGCTGCGGCAGCGGCTCGTTGCGGAACACGTCCAGTGTCGCCCCGGCGAGATGCCCGGAGCGGATCAGGGTCAGCAGATCCGGTTCGGCGATATGCGCGCCGCGCGCCACGTTGATGACATAGGCGCCCGGCAGCAGCATCGACAGGCGCGCGCGGTCGAGCAGATTGTGCGTGTCCGGCGTGAGCGGCAGCATGCACACCAGCACGCGCGTGCCGCGCAAGAATGCTTCGAGTCCCTCTTCGCCCGCATAGCACTGCACGCCATCGACGTGCTTGCGGCTGCGGCTCCATCCGCGCAAGGGGAATTCGAACTGCGCCAGCGCTTGCAGCACGCGCGTGCCCAGCATGCCCATGCCCAGCACGCCGACGGGAAAATCCGCCTTGTCGAATGCGGGCAGCGGTTGCCAGATACCGGCGCGGCCCTGCGCCTCGTAATCGTCGAAACGGCGGAAGTGGCGCAGCACGGCGTGGCTCACATATTCGGCCATCTGCACGCCCATGCCCGCGTCATCCAGGCGCACCAGCGGCACGTGGGCGGGCAGCGCCTCGCCAAATTTCAACAGCGCGTCGACGCCGGCACCCGTGTTGAAGATGGCTTTCACGTGGGCCAGCTCGGGCAGCATGGCGGCGGGCGGCTGCCACACGACGGCATAGTCGCACGGCGCCACTGTTTCGCCTTCGCGCCAGAAGATAATGTCGGCCTCGGGCAGCAAGTCGCGGAAATCGCTGATCCACGCCGCTTCCTTGCCGTCCGAACGTTGTAAAAGGATGCGCATGGCGTTCTCTTACGCGGCAGCCTTGAAGGCCAGCAGCGGTGCGCCATCGGCCACCTGGTCGCCAACGGCATACAGCACGTCTTCCACCAGGCCGTCGTGCGGCGCGGCGATCGTATGTTCCATCTTCATCGCTTCCATGATGACCAAAGGCTCGCCCTTCTTGACGTCCTGTCCTTTGTTGACCAGCACGGCGACGACCTTGCCCGGCATCGGCGCCGTCAAGCGCCCGCCTTCCGCTTCCACTTCGCCCGCATGCGCCATCGGATCGCTGTAGTGCAGTGTGTAGTGCAAGCCGCCGCTGAATACGTGGAACTGTTCCCCGTCGCGCAGCACGGTGCCATGCACGGCACGCTCGCCGAGCTTGATGTGCAGTTCCAGGCCTTTGCGCGCCGTCAGGGTGAGGGGCTGGCCGTTGAACAGCCAGCCATCCGTCTTGTAGGCGATGCGCGCGGCATAGGCCTTGCTGTCGCCAGTGAGCGCGAATTCATCGGCAAACGCCAGGCTGCGTCCCAGAGTGCTGTTCAAGCGCCAGCCCAGGGCATTGCCCCACGGGTCGGCGCGGTTGGCTGACTGTGCTTCGGCGGCCGCTTTTTCTTCCAGCAGCAGGGCGACGGACGCCAGCGCCAGGGCCGTGTCGGGCGCCGCCTGCAGGGCGGGGAACAGCGACGCTTGATTGCGTTCGATGAGGCCCGTATCGAGGTCGGCGCTGGCAAACGCCTGGCCTTCGACCAGGCGTTTCAGGAAGGCGATATTGCTGGCCAGGCCGACGATCTGGTAGTCGGCCAGCGCCTGCGCCATGCGTGCCAGCGCTTCGCGGCGGTCCGCGCCCCAGACGATCAGCTTGGCGATCATCGGGTCGTAGAATGGCGAAATCGCGTCGCCTTCGCGCACGCCCGAATCGATGCGCACGGACGCTGGAACGACCGTGCCGCCCAGTTCGAAGGTGACGGCCGATGGCGACTGCATGTGGCGCAGCGTGCCGATCGACGGCAGGAAGCCCTTTTCCGGATTTTCCGCGTAGATGCGCGCCTCGATGGCGTGGCCGTGGATCGTCAGTTCGCTCTGTTTTTTCGGCAGCGGCTCGCCAAAGGCGACGCGCAACTGCCATTCCACCAGGTCGGTGCCGGTGATCATTTCCGTCACCGGATGCTCGACCTGCAGGCGCGTGTTCATCTCCATGAAGTAGAACGAACCATCCTGGTTGGCGATGAATTCCACCGTGCCCGCACCCACATAGCCGACGGCCTTGGCGGCGGCGACGGCCGCCTCGCCCATGGCCGCGCGGCGCTCAGCCGGCATGCCGGGCGCCGGCGCTTCTTCCAGCACCTTTTGATGGCGGCGCTGCACCGAGCAATCGCGCTCGAACAGGTAGATGCAGTTGCCGAGCGTGTCGGCAAACACCTGGATTTCGATATGCCGCGGACGCGACAGGTACTTTTCGGCCAGCACCTTGTCGTCGCCGAAAGAGCTGATCGCTTCGCGCTTGCACGAGGCCAGCGCGGCCTTGAAATCATCGGCATGCTCGATCACGCGCATGCCCTTGCCGCCGCCGCCGGCCGATGCCTTCAGCAGGACCGGGTAGCCGATCTTGTCGGCTTGGCCGTGCAAAAAGTCCGCATCCTGTTCCTCGCCATGGTAGCCGGGCACCAGCGGCACGTTGGCTTTTTCCATCAGCGACTTGGCGGCCGATTTGGAGCCCATGGCGCGCATGGCGGACGCCGGCGGGCCGATGAAGACCAGGCCCGCTGCGTGGCAGGCGTCGGCGAAGTCGGCATTCTCGGAGAGGAAGCCGTAGCCGGGGTGGATCGCCTGCGCTCCTGTCGCCAGCGCCACGGCGATGATCTTGTCGCCGCACAGATAGCTTTCCTTGGCCGGCGCGGGGCCGATCAGCACGGCTTCGTCGCACACGGCAACGTGCTTGGCGTTGGCGTCCGCTTCCGAATAGACGGCGACGGTCTGGATGCCCATGCGGCGCGCGGTAGCGGCGACACGGCAGGCGATTTCGCCGCGGTTGGCGATCAGGATTTTAGTGAACATGGTCTCTCTCTATTCTCTCAAAGGTGCAGCGGTCTCTTGATGGACCTGGTCTGTTGGCTTGTCGGCTTACGCGCTGCGCGCTAAGCCGACCTACGGATGGTGAGGCGGTATTCGTAGGTCGGGTTAGCCGGCACGGCGTAACCCGACAGGGCTGGATCAGCAGCCGCACTTCTCTTTCTGTACCGAGTCCAGCATGGCGCCGCGCGTCTGCAGGCCCAGTTTGCCCAGCAAGGTGCGGTCGTCTTCCGCTTCCGGGTTGTCGGTGGTGAGCAGCTTGTCGCCGTAGAAGATGGAGTTGGCGCCAGCCAGGAAGCACATGGCTTGCACGGCTTCGCCCATCTGGCGGCGGCCGGCCGACAAACGCACGCGCGCTTTCGGCATGGTGATGCGGGCAACGGCGATCGTGCGCACGAATTCGAACGGGTCGAGCGCTTCCAGGCCAAACAATGGCGTGCCTTCCACTTGCACCAGATGGTTCACGGGCACCGATTCCGGATATGGATTCAGATTGGCCAGCTGGGCGATCAGGCCCGCGCGTTGCAGACGTGTTTCGCCCATGCCGACGATGCCGCCGCAGCATACTTTCAAGCCCGCTTCGCGCACACGGCCCAGGGTGTCCAGGCGGTCCTGGTATTCGCGCGTCGAGATGACGTTGTCGTAGAATTCCGGCGCCGTATCAAGGTTGTGGTTATAGAAGTCGAGGCCCGCGTTTTTCAGGCGGTCCGCCTGTCCCTCTTCCAGCATGCCCAGAGTCGCACAGGTTTCCAGGCCCAGCGCTTTCACTTTGCTGACCATCTCTTCGACTTTGTCCATGTCGCGGTCCTTCGGGCCGCGCCATGCGGCGCCCATGCAGAAGCGCGTGGCGCCGTTGGCTTTTGCCTGGCGTGCCGCGTCGAGCACGGTGTCGATGTCGAGGATTTTTTTCGCTTCCACGCCCGTGTCGTAGCGGGCCGCCTGCGGGCAATAGCCGCAGTCTTCCTCGCAGCCGCCCGTCTTGATCGACAACAGGGTCGCCAGTTCCACGTCGCCATCGGGGAAGTTGATGCGGTGCGTTTGCTGGGCCTTGAACATCAGGTCATTGAAAGGCAGGTCGAACAGGGCCAGCACATCATCGATGGGCCAGGTGGCCGCTTCGGGCAGGGTGATGCGCGCCGCAGGGCGGTGCAGTTCGACGGTTTTTGCTGCTTCTTGGACTAAAGACATGGTGATTCCTTCGCTTCTATTTTTGAGTACGTTCAGTTGTTTGGCTTAATTGTTTGGTCTAGTTCTGCGACTGCTGCGCCGGCCAGTTCGGCAAGCCGCTGAAATCGAGATACGCCGCCGCCGCTTCCGCGCTCGGTTGCGCCAGGCGCGGCACCTTGCCCAGCAGCGGCGCCGGGATGCGCTCGATCAGCGCATCGATATTTTCGTCGAGGAAGCGCATTTCCACTTCCAGGGTGTTGGCGACCCAGCCGATGACCGTCAAGCCGCGCGCCTCGACGGCTTCGAGCGTCAGCAAGGCCTGGCTGATGCAGCCCAGGCGCATGCCGACCACGAGGATCACGGGCAGATCGAGCTGCTGCGCCAGGTCGGCCGAATCAAAGCCGGGCGACAGCGGCACGCGGAATCCGCCCACGCCTTCGACCACGACCGCGTCCGAGGCGGCGGCGATTTCCAGGTAGGCGGCCAGAATCGGCACCGATTCGATGCTGACGCCTTCGAGCGCGGCGGCGATGTGCGGCGCGGCCGGCTCCTTCAGCATGTAGGGTGTCGTCAGGCTGCGCAGCATGGTGACGTTGCCGGCGGCGATCAGGCTGTCGGCGTCTTCATTATGCAGTTCGCCGTCGCGCATTTCGGCGCCGGCGGCGACAGGCTTCATGCCGCAGGCGCGCACGCCGCGCGCGACCAGCGCGTGCAGCAGGGCCGACGACGTCAGGGTCTTGCCGATTTCCGTGTCGGTGCCGGTGACGAAACAGGCAAAGCGCGATGGCAGGCCGGTGGCGGCCGGAGCCGGCTGCACGGCCGGCGCCAGGTCCGCCAGCACTTCCGCCACGATAGGATCATCAAGGCTCATGGCGATTCCTTTCCAGGGTGTTGACTGCGTTGATCAATTGCGCCACTTCCTGCGCCGTGTGGCCGGCCGACAGGGTTACGCGCAGGCGCGCCGTCCCCGCTGGCACGGTGGGCGGGCGGATGGCACCGACCCACAGGCCCTGCTGGTACAGGGTGGCGGCGATGTCCAGCATGTCCGCATTCTCGCCAATGATGACGGGCTGGATGGCGGTCACGGATGGCAAGGCTTGCCAGCGCTGCAGCTGCAATCCGTCGTTCCATTGCGCCACCAGCGCCGCCAGGTGCATCCGGCGTTGTTTTCCTTCTTCACCGGCGATGATGTCCACGCTGGCCAGCAGCGCATGCGCCAGCGCCGGCGCTGCCGCCGTGGTGAAGATGTACGGGCGGGCCTTCTGGATCAGGGTTTCGATAACGGCCTCGTGCGCGGCAACAAAGGCGCCGCCCACGCCGGCCGATTTGCCCAGGGTGCCCACATACACGAGGTAGGGCGAATGCAGGTCGAAATGTTCGAGTGCCCCGCGGCCATGGGCTCCCAGTGCGCCGAAGCCGTGCGCGTCGTCGACCACCAGCCAGGCGCCATGTTGTTCGCACAGGGCCAGCAGCGCGGGCAGCGGCGCCAGGTCGCCATCCATGCTGAAGACGCTGTCGGTGACGACGATCTTGGTTTTCGCCGTGCTGGCTGCCAGCAGGGCCGCCAGGGCATCGAGGTCGGCGTGCGGATATACGCGTGTCTTCACGCGGGCCAGGCGCGTGCCATCGATCAGCGAGGCGTGGTTCAGCGCTTCCGAGAAGATTTCCGCGTCCGGGTCGCCCGCCGACAGGGCCGTCAGCACGGCCAGGTTGGCCATGTAGCCGGTGCAGAAATACAGGGCGCGCGCCTGTTCCAGGTTGGCGCCGACAAATGCCGCCAGCCGTTCTTCCAGCTGCGCGTGGGCGCGGCCATGGCCGCTGATCAAATGCGAAGCGCCGCTGCCGGCGCCATACAGGTCGGCGCCCTCTTTCAGCGCGGTGACGATGCGCGGATGCGACGCCAGGCCCAGGTAGTCATTGCTGCAGAAGGCCAGCATGGCGCGCCCGTCCACCGTCAGGCGCGGCGCGCACGGCGTGTCGACGGTACGGCGGCGGCGAATCAGGCTGCGCTCTTCCAGTCCTTGCAACTGCTGTTGTAATCGCGCGATCAGTTCCATCTCAGGCCCCGATCACATGATTGAAGACGGCCAGCGTCTGCTGGCCCAGGCCCGCGATTTCCTCGTCGTCGAGGATGTACGGCGGCATCAGATAGACGGTGGAGCCGATGGGGCGCATCAGCAGTTCGTGTTCCAGCGCCGTGCTGAAGAAGCGGCGCGAAAAGTCGGGTGCAGCGTCCACCGCATCGAAGGCCCAGATCATGCCCTGCTGGCGGAAGTGTTTGACTTTTTCATGCTGCGCCAGCGGCGCCAGCGCTTGCGTGATCTTGTCGGCGCGTTCCCGGTTGGTGGCCAGCACGTCGTCTTCCTCGAAGATGGAAAGCGTCGCCAGCGCCGCGCGGCAGGCCAGCGGATTGCCCGTGTACGAGTGCGAATGCAAAAAGCCGCGGCGCACATCGGTGCTGTAGAAGGCCTGGTAGATGTCTTCGCGCGTCATCACCAGGGACAGGGGCAGATAGCCGCCGCTGATGCCTTTCGACAGGCAGACGAAATCGGGCCAGATGCCGGCCTGTTCGCACGCAAAGAAAGTGCCCGTGCGTCCGCAGCCGACGGCGATTTCATCGAGGATCAAATGCACTTGATAACGGTCGCACAGGGCGCGCACCAGCGACAGGTACAGCGGGTCGTGCATGGCCATGCCGGTGGCGCACTGCACCAGCGGCTCGATGATGATGGCGGCGATCTTGTCCGCTTTTTGCTGGAAAAGCTGTTCGACTTCGGCGGCGGCGCGGCGGGCCACGTCCTGGGCGGACTCGCCCTCGGCCGCCTGGCGGAAGTCGGGCGACATTACCGTCTGCGTGGCGCGCAGCAAGGGGCCGTAGGCATCCTTGAACAGGGCGACATCGGTGACGGCCAGCGCGCCGATGGTTTCGCCGTGGTAGCTGCCTTTCAGACAGACGAATTCCTGCTTTTCACTCTTGCCGCTGTTGCGCCAGGCGTGAAAACTCATTTTCAGGGCGATTTCCACGGCGGACGCCCCATCGGACGCATAAAAGCTGTGACCGAGCACGCCACCCGTCAAGGCGGAGAGCTTTTCCGACAGCTCGATCACCGGTTCATGCGTGAAACCGGCCAGCATCGCGTGTTCCAGGCGGTCCAGTTGATCCTTGAGTTCCGCATTGATGCGCGGATTCGCGTGGCCGAACAGGTTCACCCACCAGGAGCTGATGGCGTCCAGGTAGCGTCGGCCTTCGTGGTCATACAGCCAGGCGCCGCGGCCATGGCTGACGGGGATGAGCGGTACAGTCTCGTGGTGCTGCATTTGCGTGCACGGATGCCACACGCTGCGCAGACTGCGTTCGACCCAGCCCGATTGTTTTTCTGCTTTCAAAACTGCTCCAATGATATTGCTAGCCCATGAGCCAACTCGGCTTGCGCTTGTCGAGGAACGATTGCACGCCTTCGCGTCCCTGCTCCGAGGCGCGGATCTGCGCGATGCGCTCGGCGGTGTCCAACAGCAGCGCATCGTCGACCGGCTGGCCAACGATCTCGCGCACCAGCGTTTTTGCTTGCGCCACCGCGTGCGGGCTGTTGCCCGTCAGCGCTTTGAGCACCTCGGCCGTTTTCGCGTCCAGCGCATCGCCAGCGACTACCTCGTGGGCAAAGCCGATGCGCAGCGCCTCTTGCGCGGAGAATCGCTCCGCGGTCAGGAAATAGCGGCGTGCCGCGTTTTCGCCCATGGCCTTGATGACATACGGTGAAATAGTGGCCGGGATCAGTCCCAGCCGCACTTCGCTCAGGCAGAAATGCACGTCTTCCGCAACCAGAATGATATCGCATGCGGCGACGAGGCCCATGCCGCCCGCATAGCAGTCGCCCTGGATCTTCGCCACGACGGGCTTGGGACACAGGTAAATCGTGCGCAGCATCTGCGCCAGCTGCAGCGCGTCGGCCTGGTTTTCGGCATGCGTGTAGCCTGCCATCTTCTTCATCCAGTTCAAGTCCGCACCGGCGCAAAAGGCCGCGCCATTCGCCGCCAGCACGATGGCGCGCACCATGTCGCTGCGCCCCAGGCCCTCGAAGGCGCGCGCCAGTTCGGCGATCGTCGTCTCGTTGAAGGCATTGCGCACGTCGGGGCGGTTCAGGGTCACGGTGGCGACATTGCCCTCGATGACCAGCTTTAAGGTTTCAAATTCCATTCTCTTCTCCCTGAATGCCGCTTACATGCGGAATACGCCGAACTTCGTGTCCGGGATTTCCGCGTTCAAGGCGGCCGACAGGCCCAGGCCCAGCACCATGCGGGTATCGGCCGGGTCGATCACGCCATCGTCCCACAGGCGCGCGGTGGCGTAGTACGGGTGGCCCTGGTGTTCGTATTGATCCTTGATCGGCTGCTTGAAGGCCGCTTCCTCGTCCGCGCTCCACTCGCCGCCCTTGCCTTCGATGCCGTCGCGCTTGACGGTCGCCAGCACGGAAGCGGCCTGGTCGCCGCCCATGACGGAAATGCGCGCATTCGGCCACATCCACATGAAACGGGGAGAAAACGCGCGGCCGCACATGCCGTAGTTGCCGGCGCCGAAGCTGCCGCCGATGATCACCGTGAATTTCGGCACGGCGGCCGTGGCGACGGCCGTGACCATCTTGGCGCCATTGCGGGCGATGCCTTCGTTTTCGTATTTGCGGCCCACCATGAAGCCCGTGATATTTTGCAGGAAGACGAGCGGGATCTTGCGCTGGCAGCACAATTCGATGAAATGCGTGCCTTTCAGGGCCGATTCCGAGAACAGGATGCCGTTATTGGCGATGATGCCGACTTTCACCCCATAGATGTGCGCGAAGCCGCAGATCAGGGTGGTGCCGTAGCGGGCCTTGAATTCGTCGAAATCGCTGCCGTCGACGATGCGCGCGATCACTTCGCGTACATCGAAGGGCTTGCGCGTATCGACGGGGATTACGCCATACAGTTCCTGCGTCGGGTATTTCGGCTCGACGGACTCGCGCATCGCCATCTGTTGCGGCTTGGTGCGGTTCAGGTTCGAGACGATGGTGCGCGCCAGCGACAGCGCGTGCAGATCGTTCTGCGCCAGGTGGTCGACCACGCCGGACAAACGCGTGTGCACGTCGCCGCCGCCCAGGTCTTCGGCCGTCACCACTTCGCCGGTGGCCGCTTTGACCAGCGGCGGGCCGCCGAGGAAAATCGTGCCCTGCTCCTTGACGATGATCGACTCATCGCTCATGGCCGGCACGTACGCGCCGCCGGCCGTGCAAGAGCCCATCACGACGGCGATCTGCGGGATGCCCTTGGCCGACAGGTTCGCCTGGTTGTAGAAGATGCGGCCGAAATGGTCGCGGTCGGGGAATACGTCGTCCTGGTTCGGCAGGTTGGCGCCGCCCGAGTCGACCAGGTAGATGCACGGCAGGTTGTTCTGGTCGGCGATTTCCTGGGCGCGCAAATGTTTTTTCACCGTCATCGGGAAATACGTGCCGCCCTTGACGGTGGCGTCGTTACAGACGATGACGCATTCCTGGCCCGAAACCCTGCCGATGCCGGTGATGATGCCGGCGGAAGGCGCTGCATCGACGCCCTTGGCGTCCTGGTACATGGCGTAGGCCGCCATCTGGGAAAACTCGAGGAAGGGCGTGCCGGGATCGAGCAGCATCTGCACGCGGTCGCGCGGCAGCAGCTTTCCGCGCGCCAGGTGCTTGGCGGCAGCCGCCTCGCCGCCGCCGGCCGCGATTTTCTCGACCTTGTCGCGCAAATCGTCGACGATGGCTTGCATGGCCGCGGCATTGGCCTTGAAATCTTCACTGCGCGGATTGAGTTTGCTTTCGATGTGCGGCATTGCGGTTCCTTTTTATTATCGCCCGGTCTCTCGGGTCGCGCTATTCGGGAAAACTGCCGTCGAGATAAAACCAGCGCAGGGCGCCGCCCTCACCCGCTTCGCGCACGAAGCGGCTCACTTCATGCAGGCGGTGCGCGCGGCCGTTGACCTTGTAGCGGGCCACGAATTCCACGCTGTCGCGGTGTATCTCTTCGGCTTGATCTGCTGATACTGCTTTACGTTGACGTAAACGTAAAGCAGATTTTACCTCAAGTCCCAGCCAGTGGACTTTTTCTTCTTCGGCAAATAAAGCGTCGGTGGGACGGGTGCTGGCGTGCCAGGTGGCAAGCAGATACGGCTCGTCGCGCAGGGTGAACGCCGTGTAGCGCGATCGCATCAGGGCTTCGGCCGTGGGCGGCAAGGCGTCGCCCGCGATATACGGGCCGCAGCAGCCGGCGTAGGAGGCGCCGCCACAGGGGCAGGCGGCAGATGTCGAGAGTGTGGGCATGCGCTGGCAATCAGGAACAGAAAAGAGGGAACTGAAAAGTTCCGCAATTATCCGCCATATCGGCAGCGGCGCGTGCGCCGCGCCTTGCCTGGCTACTTTGTGGGGCTGAGGAAGTCCAGCGCGAACGGCGGCGCCTTGCCAGCCATGAGATCGGCCAGGATGCGCGCCGTGCCGGCGGCAAAGGTAAAGCCCAAGGGGCCATGGCCCACGTTGAGCCACAGGTTCGCATATTTGCTGGCGCCCACCAGCGGCGCGCTGTTCGGCGTGGCGGGGCGCAGGCCGGCCCAGGCCGTGGCCTGGTCGTAATCGGCGCCGTGCGGCATGGCTTCGCGCGCCAGCCGCGTCAGGCCCGCGATGCGGCCCCAGTCGATGCTGTTGTCGGCGCCCACCATGTCGACCATGGCGGCCACGCGCAAGTCGCCACCGATGCGCGCATACAGTACCTTGCGTTCGAAATCCGTGATGCTGATCTCGGGCGCCCGGTGCTGCGCGCGGATGGGCGCCGTCAGGCTGTAGCCCTTCAGCGGGTACAGGGGCAGGTAGATGCCCGCCGTGGCGGCCAGGTCGCGGCTCTGGATGCCGGCCGCCAGCACATAGTGATCCGCTTGCAGCAAACCCAGGCTCGTATCGACGCCCGTGATCCTGCCCTTGTGCGTGACGAGGCGGCGCGCCTCGCCTTTTAATAAGAGCGAACAATTCGGGTGCTGCAGCAGGCGCGCTTCCAGCGCCAGGCAAAAGGCGTGGCAATCGGCCACCGCCTCGCCTTGCGTAAAAATGCCGCCCGCCAGGGCGCCCTGCAAGGCGGCCAGCGCCGGTTCGCGCTGCACGGCTTCCGCCGGAGACAAGACGATGCGCGCCTCTTCCGACTCGGGCCGGGCCACGGCCCGCTGAAAGATGGCGGGCGAACGGTAGACGATGAGTTTGCCCGCATCGCGCCAGGCATACGCTTCGGGCGGCACGGTCAGCTCCAGCTGCGCCATGCCGGCGCGGCTCCATTCCCCCAGTTGCAGCAGCTTGGCCGTCGTGCGGGCATTGCTGGCGCTGTTGCAATTATGCAAGAAACTGGCCATCCAGCGCCATTGGCGCCAGTCCGCTTCGGGACGGAAGCGTAGCGGACCGTCTTTCTGCAGCAGCCATTGCAGGGCTTTGAAGGGCACGCCCGCATCGGCCAGAGGGGCCACATAGCGATAGCTGAGTTGGCCGCCATTGCGGTAGCTGGCGGCGATCGCCACCTGTTCATTGCGTTCCAGTACAGTGACCTTGTAGCCGGCCTCGGCCAGCCACCAGGCCGATGTCAGACCGACGATGCCGCCGCCGATGATGATGACTTGTTGCTGCATGTTGCCTCGCTGCGTTGCGCTCCCATGGTGCGGGAGCATTCGGGAAGAGCTTAGAGGCTGGCCGTCAGCGCAGCCAATGAAACATCATGGTGCAGCCATAACTTTCAGGAATGCACCATTTCAATGCAAGGATGGATTGTTGTCAATCGCACCACGGTATAGCGCGGTGAGTATCAATTCCTCGTTGCGCCCCATGGCGGAATACGTGCCAGGATAATGTTCGGGATCGCTGCCCGTGCCGCCCACCAGCATCACCATGCCGTTCCTGTTCTTGAAATCGAGCACGAAGGCGGAGACCAGGCCATACGCGTCGCCCAGGTGGCCCACGGCCGTGAAGCCGGCACCCTCGACCAGGCGGTTGCCCTGCCCTGCCACCGCATCGAATTGCTGGTTGCCCAGGCCCCAGGCGTGGTACAGGCCCCGTTCGCTGTCGCCATTGCGTCCGTCCGGCGCCAGCTGCCATTGGCGGCCAAACATCAGCGCGATGCTGGCCGGTTGCAATAGTTGTTTTCCCTGATAGCGCCCGCCGTCGAGCAGCATCTGCATGACCGTGCCCAAGCCCGCAGCAGAGATGCGCAAGCCGCCCGTGGGGCTGAAGACGGTGGCATTGCTGCCGATCACATACCGTTCGAGGCCGGCTGGCGCGGCCGGTGGGCGTTGGTAAAAATCATCGGCTTGCGCGATCCAGGGGCCGTGTGGCTGCCAGATCTCCGTGTCGAGCGTGCGCTTGCGGTACAGGGTAGCCGTGTTTGCCACGTCCTCCGCCGGGAAGGCGGCCGGATTGTAGCCGCCGCGCACATCGAGGGGATCGAGCAGCAGGCGCCGCATCAGCAAGTCGAAGCGCTCGCCCGTGACTTTTTCCATCACGGTGCCGATCACGCCCCAGTTCAGGTTGGCATACGTGAAATAGCGGCCCGGCGCCGCGGCCGCATCCCACATCGTATCGGTGCCGGCCGTAAACACGTCGCGCAAGCTGCGTTCGGGGCCCCAGGCATAGCCGCCCGCATCGCGCAGCGAGGAAGTGTGGCTGAGCAGGCTGCGCAAGGTCAACGGTTGCTGGGGGAAATGCGGGTTGCGCAGGGAAAAACCCAGATAGATACCCACGTCCTGGTCCAGGCTCAGCTTGCCCTGCTCGACCAGCCGCATCAGGCCCAGGGTGGTCATCATCTTCGAGACGGAAGCGATGCGGAACAGGGTGGCCGGCGTCACGGGCAAGTTCTCTGTCGGCGTGGCGCCGATATGCCGGTAGCCAAATTGTTGTTGATACGACACCTTGCCGTGGCGGATGGCCAGCACGGACAGGCTGGCCAGCGGGTGGGCCGCATCATCGACGATGGCGGCCAACGTGGCATCGAGCGCGCGCTGCTGGTCCTTGCCGCTACCGGGCGGGGCGGCCAGCGCCGTCCAGGTCGTACCCAGCAGCAGCAAGCCCAGTAAACCCGTCATTTTATTGTGCATGTTCCCTGTTTCGCGGTGTGGTGGAGGCGCCACCAGCATAGGGCGCGATGGTTTACTGCGCTAATGAAAATTGCTTATTTATCCATAATGCAAAGCTATACGTACGGTAAAACATTGTTTTTTTAAGTGTATAACCGTTATTTATGGTCATTTTCCATTTATTCATGGGTGGACGGGCTACGCGCAGGCGCCATCGCTATTACACTAGGAGGACAAGGAGAACTGTATGAGCCAGACCAGCGTAGAACTCAAGGTCGATTTAAATGACAATTCGCCTTTATATATGCAGATCGCCCGCAAGCTGAGCGATGACGTACGCAACGGCCGCTACCAGGTAGACCAGGCCCTGCCATCCGAACGTACCCTGTCCGAACTGCTCGACGTATCGCGCGTGACTGCCCGCAAGGCCATCGACCAGCTCGTCGAGCAAGGCCTCGTCGTGCGCCGCCGCGGTTCGGGCAACTATATTGCCCCGCGCATCGAGCAGCCACTGTCGAACCTGTCGAGCTTTTCCGAGCAGCTGCAGCAGCGCGGCTACCGCCCCGGCTCGCGCTGGCTCAAGCGCGAAGTCGTCATCGCCAGCAGCGATGAACAGCTGAGCCTGGGCCTGGCGCAGAACACGAAAGTGGCGCGCCTGGAGCGCCTGCGCCTGGCCGATGACGTCGTGATGGCATATGAAGTGAGCGTCTTGCCGTTCAGCGTGGTGCCGGAGCCTGAGGCGATGGGTGATTCGCTGTATGAATACTTGAGCAGCATCAAGAAGGCCCCCGTGCGCGCCTTGCAGCACATCCGCGCCATGAATGCGACGGACGTGCTGGCCAAGCAATTGGGCATCCCCGATGGCCAGGCCGTGCTGTTCATCACGCGCATCGCTTACCTGGAGTCGGGCGAAGCGGTGGAACTCACGCATTCGTATTGCCGCAGCGATCATTACGACTTTGTGGCCGAAATGCGCCGCGCTCCGTAAGCTTACTGCTCGATCAGGCGGATCATGGATTCCGCCACGCCGACGGACGCTTCCCAGCTCATGCCGGTCACCAGCCGGCCATCGACCTCGACGTGGCTCTTGCCGTTGGCGCCGTGCCTGAATATGCCGCCATGGCGCTTGATGCTCGCTTCTGCCGAAAAAGGATAGGCCTTGTATACCGGCGATTCCTTGTTGAGGAACGCGTCGGGGAACGAGGTGAGCACCTTGCCCTGGATCAGGAAAGTACCGTCACGTAGCTTCAGGTTCTTGATGCCCTCGGTGCCATGGCAGATGGCCGCGATTACCCCACCCTGTTGTTCGTAGATACGCAAGGCGATGTCCTGCAGCGCCTTGTTTTCCGGGATACCGACGATGGCCGCGCCGCCGCCGACGAAAGCCATGCCCGCATAGTCGTCTGCCCTGACCTCGGAGACGGGCTTGGTATGGGCCAGTGCCCACATGAAGTCACTGTCGTACAGATGCTTCTTGAGCAGCGCGTCCGACGTGACGATCATTTCCAGGGGCACGGCGCCCCCCTCGGGACTGACGAAGTCGACGGTATACCCTGCTTTGCGAAAGACATCATAGGTATACGCGATCTCCGGAAAATTATTGCCAGCGTTAACCTTTGTGCCTGGATATTGATGCACATTCGACACCACCAGCAGCACCTTGCGTGCGTGGCGCGGGGCTGCTGGCTCGCGATGGGCCGACTTGCTGACGATTTTCCAGTTGCCGGCGATCTTTTTCAACAGAAAGACATCCACATAGCGGACCCCTTGTTCAGGAATGTGGATTTCGGCCTTGGCCGTGGCCACCTTGCCGCTCACATCCACCTTGATCAGCCGCCCGTGGCGCCCATTGAATTGCCCTGCTTTCTCCTGGGAAAAGAGTTTGGCGTATTCCGGACCGCTCAACTCCCATTCCGCATCGTTTTTGCCGTCCAGGTAAAGGCGGGAATTTGCATGGAAGGCCTGGTTGATCTCGCTTTGTACGTTAAAGCTGGTGCCATGCATATACAAGCGCACGGTTTCCCGGATGGCATTTTCGTCCTGGTCTGCGGCGGTGCCGACGGCGGTGATGCTCAGGAAGCAACAGGCGAGTATCGTTCGCAATAAAAACTGAATCATGGATGTACCCTGCATATAGAACTGCGTTTATCGGAGCAACGACTATTTCAGATCGCTGGTGCTCGATAATTTATCGAAGTGCAGGGGAATGGATGTCGCCAAACACGATTTCAGACTCCGGAATGGCGATTCCGGAGTGCTTTCATGCGGAAATGGCCCTGGCCGCCTGGCCAGATTGAGCCCGGAAGCTGGCTGGCGTCTGTCCAGCCACTTTCTTGAAG
This sequence comes from Janthinobacterium sp. BJB446, assembly GCF_002735655.1. Taxonomy (NCBI): domain Bacteria; kingdom Pseudomonadati; phylum Pseudomonadota; class Betaproteobacteria; order Burkholderiales; family Oxalobacteraceae; genus Janthinobacterium; species Janthinobacterium sp. BJB446. The sequence continues at coordinate 426,955 of NZ_PDZK01000004.1, forward strand.
GTCGAGTAGAAGGTGGAACTGGAATTGAACCCGCAGCGCTCGGCGACGGTATCCATGTTCCATTGCGGCTCGTCGCTCAATACCTGTTTCGCTTCGGCGATACGGTATTCGTTGACGTAGGTCGTGAAGCTCTTGCCCAGCTTGTCATTCAGTACCTGCGACACCTGCGCCTGCGTGCATCCCGCCCGCTTGGCGAGTTGGGCCAGGGTCAGATTCGGATTCAGATAGGATTTCTGTCCGCTCATCTGTTGTTCCAGCGCGGCAAGCACGGCCAGCGTATCTTCGTGCGCCAGGCGGTTATTCTGGTACTTCTGCTTGGGCTCGGATGGCGTCAAGCCTTCTTTTCTCAGCAGAAAGAGCATCACCGCCACATGCAGCGAGAAGGTGAATGACAAGGCGCCAACGATATAGGACGTGAACGGCGTGCTCGCGTACGCCGCCAGCATGACGCAGCTGCCTGCAAAGACGCTCAGCAGGAGCACGCTGCTGGTCGCCATCCGCTGTCCCTCGTTCCACCATGCGCGGCGGCTTTGCCAGAGCAGCCTGGCGGTTGCCAGCAGGTAGCATAGCCAGAACACATGAATGGCATGGCTCGACAGGTTCCATACAGCACGATACGCGGAATACGGAAAGGCAACGCCAATGCCGATCAGCAGGAAGGACAAGCCCAGGTGCCAACGCCATTGTTGTCCAGCAGGCAATTGCCCGAGCCCGGCCAAGAAAGAGCGCACATAGAGATAGGTCAAGGGACCGATCAGCAGGCAAGCCGACAGGCCCAGCTGGCGGAATTCGATTGCGATCGCCGGGTTGAAGTAGAGGAAAGCGGACTTGGCGGTGCGCACCCCGACGGCAAGCAGCAATGCGCCCAGCATGCAGTCGGCCAGGCAGCGGGGCCGGCGGCTGAAAAAATAGACGGCCAGGAAAATGCCGTTGATGGCGCCAAGGGCGCTAAACAGGAACAGCAATTGGCGAGCGATCATGGGGCGTGTCGTGGATGTTGGCGTCGAACCCAAGTATAGACATAAACGTGAGCGTATCGAAGTACAAGTAGTACATCATCACGTTCCTGCACCAGCCATAAACTCCCGTTATGCCCGCCCGCCATCCTTTCATGGTTGATCCCGCTCGTTGGTATTAAACTGGTTTCACGGTCAACCATGTTCTGAAATCATGTTGAAAACTGAAACTCCGAGCCGGCGGCATCCGGATCTGGACCTGTATCCGGTGGAGCAACTGGTGGCGGCGCTGGTCGATGACCAGTTCTGGGCCGTCGAGGCTGTGCGGTTGGCGTCGCCCGACATCGCTGCGGCCATCACGGCCGCCCTGCCCCGCATCGCTGCCGGCGGACGCCTGCTGTACGTGGGCGCGGGCACGTCGGGTCGCCTGGGCGTACTCGACAGTGTCGAACTCAATCCCACGTTTTCGTGGCCTCCCGAGCGGGCCGTCGCCATCCTGGCCGGCGGCGCGGGCGCCATGTTTACGGCTGTCGAAGGGGCGGAAGATAATTTGCAGCAAGGCGAGGCGGACTTGCTGTCCCTGCAGCCGCAAGACAATGACGTGGTGATCCTGCTGGCCGCCTCCGGCGCCACGCCGTATGTGCTGGGCGCCCTGCTGGCCGCGCGCAAGGCGGGTGCCTTGACGATAGGCATCGCCAACAATGTGGATGCGCCCGTGGCGCACGAGGCGCAATGCGGCATCGTGCTCGACACGGGCACGGAAGTCATTTCCGGCAGCACCCGCCTGAAAGCGGGCACGGCGCAAAAAATCACCCTGAACACGATTTCCAGCGCGCTGATGGTCGGTTTGCATAAAACTTACGGAAACTTGATGGTAGACTTGAAGCCGACCAACGCCAAGCTGATCTGGCGGGCGGTGCGTCTCACCATGCACGCCACCGGCGCCAGCGAAGTGCAGGCCAGGACCGTGCTGGAGCAATGCCAATTTCACGTCAAGGTGGCGATTGTTGCCTTGATCAAAAAAATCAACACAAACCAGGCACAGGCATTGTTGGCCGGCGCGGACGGCAGTGTGCGGGCGGCACTGGCGGCGTGATCCGATGGCGCGGCATTCTTCTGTCTGGGAGACAACGAAGGATGTATGGAGCTAGTGAAACAAACCGCCCCGGCGCGCGCAAATAAGCCGTCAAATAAGCCGTGGCTGTGGATCCCTTCCCTGTATTTTGGCCAGGGCATCCCCTATGTAGTGGTCATGACACTCTCCGTGATCATGTACAAGAACTACGGTTTTTCCAATACGGATATCGCGCTGTATACGAGCTGGCTATACTTGCCGTGGGTCATCAAGCCCCTGTGGTCGCCCTTTATCGATATGTACCGCACCAAGCGCTTCTGGATCGTCGGCTTGCAGCTGGTGATTGGCGCCGCGCTGGCGCTGGTGGCCCTGACGACGTCGCTGCCGCACTTTTTCCAGATCAGCCTGGCGATCTTCTGGCTGATGGCTTTCAGTTCCGCCACGCATGATATTGCCGCCGACGGTTTTTATATGCTGGGCCTGGAAGAACACCAGCAGGCGGCCTTTGTCGGCGTGCGCAGCACGTTTTACCGCCTGGCGATGATCGCCGGCCAGGGCGGCCTCGTGTATCTGGCCGGCTATCTGACGCATGCGACGGGCAATGTGCAGCTGGCCTGGTCCGTCGTGTTTGCGATTTTGGCGGGCCTGTTCATCGCCCTCTTCCTGTACCACTATTTTGTCTTGCCGAAACCGAAGGATGACCGTCCCAGCATCCAGGGCGCCGGTGTTTCTCCGTTGCAGGAGTTCGTCGCCACCTTTGCTTCCTTTTTCAAGAAGAAGGATATTTTGGTCATCCTGGGCTTCTTGCTGCTGTTCCGCCTCGGCGAAGCGCAACTGCTCAAATTGGCCGCGCCCTTCCTGCTCGACCCCGTTGCCAAGGGCGGCCTGGGCCTCAGTACGGAACAGGTGGGCCTCGTCTACGGCACCATCGGCGTGATCGCCCTGACCTTGGGCGGCTTGCTGGGCGGATTCATCATTTCCCGCTTCGGCTTGAAACGTTGCCTGTGGATCATGGTGCTGTCCGTCCATTTGCCCGACCTGGTGTTTGTCTATCTGGCCACCGCTTTGCCCAGCAGCATCTATGTGATCGCCAGTGGTATCGCCCTGGAGCAATTTGGCTATGGCTTCGGTTTTGCTTCGTATATGTTGTACATGATCATGGTGTCCGATGGCGCCCATAAAACGGCCCATTACGCCATCTGTACGGGCTTCATGGCCCTGGGCATGATGCTGCCGGGCATGGCCAGCGGCTGGATCCAGCAAATGCTCGGTTACCAGCATTTCTTCATCTGGGTTTGCATCGCCACCATTCCCGCTTTCATCATGGCCGCGCTGGTCAAGATCGATCCCGAATTCGGCAAGAAGGCCGAAGCCTGATTCTTTTGAACCGTGCGCCCGCATGGATGGCGGGCGCACAGTAAAATGCCCGCACCGATAGACCTGCGCTTCACCACTGCAAGGAATTGTTTTGTTGTCTACTTTCAAAAAACGCCTGGGCGCCAGCGCCGGCGTACTGGCCGCGCTGGCCGCCGCCACATTGCTCAGCAGTTGTACCAGCACCAGGCTGCCCTCCGCAGTGACGCCAGGCGAAGCGGGTTTGCCGGCCGTGCCGCCCGTGCAGCACATCACGGGCGAAGTGCCGCCGCCAGCACCGCGCGAGTTCCGCGCCGCCTGGGTCTCGACGGTCGCCAATATCGACTGGCCCAGCCGCAGCAATTTGCCTGTCGCCAAGCAGCAAGCGGAGGCCATCGCCATCCTCGACCGTGCCAAGTCCTTGAATCTGAACGCGATTGTGTTGCAGGTGCGGCCCAGCGCCGACACGATTTACCCATCGCAACTGGAGCCGTGGTCGGAATACCTGACCGGTAAGCAAGGCCAGCCGCCGTTGCCCATGTATGACCCGCTGGCCTTCTGGGTGGCGCAGGCGCATGCGCGCGGCCTGGAATTGCACGCCTGGTTCAACCCCTACCGTGCCCGTCACGCGACGGCCAAGTCGCCGCTGGCACGCGACAGTTTCGCTTCCACCAACCCGGCGTCCGTCAAGCAATACGGCCGCTACCTGTGGATGGACCCGGGCGATGCCGCCGCCTCCAGGCACACGACGGACGTGGTGCTGGACGTCGTGCGCCGCTACGATATCGACGGCGTGCACATCGACGATTACTTTTATCCGTACCCGATCGATGCGCCTGGCGCCGGTGCGGGCGCCGAGACGGCCGCGCTGGATGCGGGCAATGGCGGCGCCAAGCGCGAACTGCCGTTTCCCGATGAGCCTTCCTGGCAGCAATACTTGCTGGCCGGTGGCCAGCTGGACCGCCCTTCCTGGCGCCGCCAGAATGTCAATCAGCTGATCGAAGCCTTATATACAGGCATCCACCGCGAAAAGAGCTGGGTACGCTTCGGCATCAGCCCGTTCGGCATCGGCCGTCCTGACCGCCGCCCGGCCGGCATCGTCGGCTTCAGCCAGTACGATAAATTGTATGCGGATGCGGAACTGTGGCTGGCCAAGGGCTGGCTCGATTACCTGTCGCCGCAGTTGTACTGGCCCGTGGCGCAGGCGCCGCAAGCGTTTGGCGTGCTGCTCGACTACTGGCTGGCGCAAAATCCGTATGGCCGCCACGTGTGGCCCGGTTTATATACGAGCCGCATCGACAATTCCGCCAAGTCCTTCACGCCGCAAGAGATCATTAAGCAGATCGAAGTGACGCGCACGCGCCCCGGGGCGAATGGACAAGTGCATTTCAGCATGGTGCCGCTGATGCAGAACCGCAAGGGTGTCAGCGAGCAACTCAAGGCGACTGTATATCAAAGCCCTGCCCTCATTCCCGCCACGCCATGGCTGGGCAAGGAAGCACCGGGTACGCCCGTGCTGGCCTTGCGCCGCGATTCCACCAGCCTGAACATCAAATTGACGGCGGGCGGCGGCAAAGCCGTGGCGCAGTACGCGGTCTGGGCCCGCTACGGCGAAGACTGGCGCTTTACCGTGGTCACGGGCGTGCAAGGCGAGCTGACCCTGGTCGACGATGCCATTGGTAAAGTCAATGCGGTAGTGGTCAGCGCCGTGGACCGCCTCGGCAATGAAAGCCCCCGCGTTACCGTGCGCGCACCGTTTACGGCCCCCGCCAAGTAGTTGTTGACCGTTCACCGCTAGTCCATAACCTGCAGGCATGAAACATGCGCAAGCTTTCATGCCTGCAAGCTCAGCTTGGCTTTACACTCATGCCATGATTTCCTTCCCTGTAATCAATACTGACACTGCCGTGCTGGGGCTGGGCATCGACGCGGGCGGCACGCAGACGCGCTGGGCCCTGGCCAACGGAGACGGCGTCATCGTGGCCGATGGGGCTGTGGAAGGCTTGTCTGCCTTGCAAATGAGCAGCGAAGCGGGCCGGGCGGCCGTGCACGCCGCATTTTCCAGGTTGTGCCAGGCCGTACTGACCGTTGGCCAACCGCGCGCCGTGGTGGCGGGCTTGACGGGGTTTGGCGGCGACGATGTGGCGCTGGCGCCCATGCTGGCGACCCTGCTGGCGCTGGACGTCGGCGACGTGCGCTTGGGCAACGATATTGATATCGCTTATCGCGACAGTTTTGAACCCGGCGAAGGTTATCTGGTCTACGCTGGCACGGGCTCGATTGCCGCCTGGATCGATGCGGATGGCGTATTTCATCGCGCAGGCGGGCGCGGCGTGCTGCTTGATGATGGCGGTGGCGGTTACTGGATCGCGCGCGAAGCCTTGCGCTACATCTGGCGCCGCGAAGACGAGGCGCCTGGCAGCTGGCAAGATTCGCCCATGGCCGAGGCCGTGTTTGCGCAACTGGGCGGCAGCGACTGGTCGCTGTCGCGCGCCTTCATGTATGGCCAGGACCGGGGCGCCATCGGCCGGCTGGCGCTGGCCGTGGCCGCCAGTGCGGAAAGCGACCCGCTGGCGCTGGACATCTTGCAGCGCGCGGGACAGGAACTGGCGCGTCTGGCGCTGGCCTTGACGACGCGCTACGGTCCCCGTCCTGTGGTGCTGGCGGGCCGCGCAGCGCAATTGCACCCGTCCATCGCGGTTGCCATGCGCGCCGCTTTGCCGGTATCGTTGATGATGGAGCAAAAAGTTGCCCGTTCGCATGAGGCTGCGGCCAAGGTGGCAGCCCGGGCAGCCAGCCAGCGTACTGGCAAGAACTGAACATTTTACCAACCCGAACATGGATCTTTCATGAAAAAAATCGCCCTCGCCCTGCTGGTGGCCCTGCTCTCCGCCTGTACCACGCCCGCGCCGCACCTCGACCACAGCTTGAACGCGCGCAGCCAGAGCCCACGCGTGAAATTCATCGTCATCCATTACACGGTCAGCGATCTGCCCCGCTCGATCAAGATCCTGACGGAACAAGTGGTCAGCAGCCATTATTTGCTGACGGACACGGACAAGCCGAAGTTTTACGTGCTGGTCGACGAATCGCGCCAGGCCAATCATGCGGGTGTGAGTAACTGGAAGACTTATACACAGCTGAATGTCAGCTCGATCGGTATCGAGATCGTCAACCCGGGCTACAAGGACACGCCGGAAGGCCGCCTCTGGTATCCATTCCCCCAGGCACAGATTGATGAGTTGATTCCGCTGTTGAAAGATATCCAGGCCCGCTACAACATCGCACCGGAAAATATCCTTGGCCATAACGAGATCGCCCCACAGCGCAAGCAGGATCCGGGCCCCCTGTTCCCTTGGCGCCAGCTGGCCGATGCGGGCCTGATCGTCTGGCCGGACGCGAACCGTGTTGCCGCGCAGCGCCTCATTTTTGAGCAGCAAGTGCCGGACGCCGTCTGGTTCCAGAAAAAGCTGGCCCAGCACGGCTATGCGACGCCGAACACGGGCGTCTTCGATGAAGCGACGCGCAATGTACTGATCGCTTTCCAGATGAAATACCGCAACACCTTGTTCGATGGCACGCCCGATGGCGAAACGGCGGCTCTGCTGGAAGTGCTGACGACGCCTGCCCCAGCTGTTGTTGCAAAGTAGCATAGCCGTTCCAGCCCATGACTTTTTCTTATATGCTGAACGTTGAAGGCCCAGGTGGCCACGGCAAGGTAAAGGAATAGCTCATGCGGCTGCGTCATATCGAAGTGTTTCACGCCATCATGCAAGTTGGCACCATCAGCGGCGCGGCCCAGGTGCTGCATATTTCGCAGCCGGCCGTGACCAAGGTCTTGCAGCATTGCGAATTGCAACTGGGCATGCCGCTGTTCGAGCGCGTACGGGGCAAGTTGTATCCGAAGCCCGAGGCACACCGCTTGTTTGTCGAGACGGAAAAGCTCAACCGCGATTTATTGGGCATCCGCCGCCTGGCAGCCAGCCTGAAGGGTCATGCGGTGGAAACCATCCGCCTGGTCTCCACGCCGACGATTGCCATCAGCGTCTTGCCGTTTGCCATGACGGAGTGGCGGCGCGACTTTCCCCACACGCGTTGTCAGCTGGCTACCCACCACACGGGCGAGATCGTCAATACCCTGCGGCTCGGTGAAGCGGACTTGGCCGTGTCGCTGCAAGACCCGCGCCATCCGGGCATCGTGGCTGAACCTATCGCGCAGGGCGTCATGACGGTGATTGCGCCGGCCGGCACCTGGCATGCGGCCGATTGCGGCACGCCGTTGACGGCGCATGGCCTGAACGGCGAGCTGATCGGCCATGCGGACAACGATCCGCTGGGCGAACTGGTGGTCGCCGCCTGTGAGGCGCAGGATATCCACCCCGTGTTTTCCACCGTGGTGCAAACCTATCAAATCGCCCGTTCCCTGGTGGAAGCGGGCGCCGGCATGGCCGTGGTCGATCCTTTTACGGCTGCGTCCGGCTCGCCCGAGCGCCTGCAGCGCCGTCCCTGGGCGCCCACCATCCCCATCCAACTGTATTTATTGACGGCGAGCCACTCGCCGCTGTCGCATGGCGCGCGGCGCCTGGCCGACAGCATCGGTGTGGCGGCGCGCAACTGCCTGGAAAGAGGAGTCTGATGTCTGTTGCAAGTTTGCAATTAGAAGCGGTCGGCAGCGATCCGCAATTTCGCCACCTGAGCAGCATCGCCGGCATCGCCGTCGACTTGCGCTATGCCACGCCCGACAATTTCGTCGGCCGCGACTTATACAGTCCCATCGATTGCGCCTGGCTGCACCGCGATGCGGCGGCCGCCCTGGAAAAAGCCGTGGCCTGGCTGGCCGTGAAGCGCCCCGATCATCATTTATTGGTGCTCGATGCCCTGCGTCCGCAACGGGTGCAGCAGCAATTGTGGGATGCGCTCCAGGGCACGGAGTTGCTGGGCTATATCGCCGAACCGTCGCGCGGCTCGATCCACTCGTTCGGCATGGCGCTCGACATCACCATCGTCGGCCCGGATGGGCAGGAACTGGACATGGGGACTGGCTTTGACGATTTAAGTGAGCGCTCGCACCCGGCATTGGAGCTGGTTTTGCTGGAGAAAGGGGAAATTACCGAGGAACACGTGGCGCACCGCCGATTGTTGCGCGACGCCATGTTCCAGGCAGGCTTCTTCGGCATCAACAGCGAATGGTGGCATTTCGATTGCGGCGACCGGGTGCTGGTGCGCCAGACCTACACCCGGGTACTCTGATTAGAAGACCTGTAAACCCTTCAGCATCACGATCAGGATCAGCACGGGCGAGACAAAGCGCAGCAGGAACAGCAGCACATGCGCCAGGGTTTTATTTTGCAGCTGGCCATGGTTGCCGATCGCATCAATGAAATGGTCCTTGCCCCAGGCCCAGCCTGTAAACAAGGCAATCGCGATGCCACCCACGGGCAGGAAGATATTCGACGAGACGAAGTCGAACAGATCAAACATATTCAGATTGAATAACTTGAAGTCCGCCAGCGTGCTGTTACTGAGGGCGCATACGGAACCGAGCACGGCCAGCAGCAGCATGGTCACGATGGTGGACTTGGTGCGCGTCCAGCCGAAACGTTCATGGAAAATCACGACGGGCACTTCCATCAGCGACAGCATCGCCCCCGTGGCGGCCACGGCAGCCAGGATGAAGAACACCACCATCAGAGCTTGTCCCATGGGAATTTGAGAAAACACGGCGGGGATCGTGATGAACACCAGCGACGGCCCCGCGCTGGGGGCGAAGCCAAAGGTGAACACGGCGGGGAAGATGGCGATGCCGGCCAGCATCGATACGCCGAGGTCGGCCGCCATTACACGCAAGGTGGTGACGGGAATATTCTGGTCGTCGCGGAAATAACTGCCGTAGGTCATCATCGTGCCCATGCCAACAGACAATTTGAAGAAGGCCAGGCCCATGGCTGTCAGCACGACGGAAGCCGTCAGCTTGGAAAAATCAGGACGGAACAGGAACGCCAGGCCTTCGCCCGCTTTATCGAGCGACAGGCTGACCGCGCACAGCAGGAGCAACAGCAGGAACAGCAGCGGCATCAGTTTCTTGGCGATCGCTTCGATGCCCTTGGTCACGCCCAACATCAATATGCCGCCGATAAACAGCAACACGCCCCATTGCCACAACAGCGATTGCAGGGGATTGCTGATCAGCGAAGCGAAGGCCGCTTCTGTTACCAGCTTGTCGCTGCTGAGGATGGAGCCATCGATGGCCTTGGCGATATACGCAAACACCCAGCCCACCACCTCCGAATAGAACGCCACGATCAGGAAGGCGGCGACCATGCCGATGACGCCGACCAGCCACCAGGGCTTGCCCTTCGGCGCCAGCTGTTCCATGGTCGAGATCGGGTTGACCTTGGCGCGGCGTCCCAGGGTGATTTCCGCGATCATCACGGGCAGTCCCACTAATAAGGTGGCGAGCAGATAGATGAGCAGGAAGCCGGCGCCGCCATTGGCGCCCGTCAGGTAGGGGAATTTCCAGATATTGCCGAGACCGACTGCGGAACCGAGGGTGGCGGCGAGCACGCCGAAGCCAGTGGTAAAGCCAGCCCGTTTCAGGGTCAGGCCTGATCCTTGAGCTTGTTGTTTCATGGTGAATCTTCTATGGTGGGACGCGAATGTGCGCTGAGGGGGCGAAATTGTAGCAGTTGGCCGCAAATACCCGGGAAAAGCCTTGCTTCCGCTGGGGCGCTTTGCTATAGTTCGCCTCCCCAATGAGACGCACTAGTTTGCGGCACAAAAGGGACAGCCTTCAGGGGCTGGGTAGTAGAAAAGAAGGTGTTGACGATTGTGCTGAAATGCTTCATACTCTTCCTTCTTCGCAGCTGACAAACACAATGCTTTGTCGATAGCGCGAAAGCAGTAACCGAATACAGTTCTTTAACAATTAACAGTCGATAAGTGTGGGCATTTGATGTAAGTGCAGCAGTGATCTTCGGATCGCTGTAAAACTTAAAATATCAAATGTTCACAAGAAATAATGAAATAGGATACTTCTTTGGAAGTAGCCTGTCAGTTTTTTGAGTGAGCGACCCATCAGCAATGATGGTGCCGATAAAACGGCAAAGTAACAGAGATTAAACTGAAGAGTTTGATCCTGGCTCAGATTGAACGCTGGCGGCATGCCTTACACATGCAAGTCGAACGGCAGCACGGAGCTTGCTCTGGTGGCGAGTGGCGAACGGGTGAGTAATAT
>NZ_PDZK01000005.1:0-272654 GCF_002735655.1 Janthinobacterium sp. BJB446
CTGCACTTACATCAAATGCCCACACTTATCGACTGTTAATTGTTAAAGAACTGTATTCGGTTACTGCTTTCGCGCTATCGACAAAGCGTTGTGTTTGTCAGCTGCGAAGAAGGAAGAGTATGAAGCAATTTGCTACGTCCGTCAACTCCTTCTTTTTCTCACCGCACTCAGCATTTGCATGCGTCGTTCAGCGAGGGGGCGAATTATAGCCTTGCCCCGCAAGCCCCGCAAGCGCTATTTTGCAGCTGGGCAAATATTGCTGTGTGATATCGTAGCGCCGACCATACCTTGCCTCATCCATATAGATTCCCATGCCTATCCCACACATCTGCTCCACCGCCAATTCCGCCCTGTCCAGCGCACTCGAACATGCCATCAACAGCAAGACCAAGCCGCTGGGCAGCCTCGGCATGCTGGAAACCCTGGCCCGCCAGATTGGCCTGATCCAGCAAAGCACGCAGCTGGCATTGCACCAGCCGGCCATCATCGTTTTTGCGGCTGACCATGGGGTCGTCGCCGAAGGCATTTCCGCCTATCCACAAAGCGTGACCTGGCAAATGGTGGAGAATTTCCTCGGCAACGGCGCCGCCATCAACGTTTTCGCCCGCCAGGCAGATTGCGCCCTCTATATAGTAGACGCCGGCGTGAACCACGACTTCGGACCGCGCAACGGCTTGCTTGACTGCAAGCAGGGTCCCGGCACCCGCAACTTCGCCAAGGAACCCGCCATGAGCGAGCAACAATGCTTGGCCGCCATGCAGGCGGGGATGGACCTGGTCTCCGCATTGGACGGCAATGTGTTGGGCTTTGGCGAAATGGGCATCGGCAACACCACCGCTGCCGCTGCCTTGATGCACAAGCTGACGCAAACACCGGTCGCCGATTGCGTGGGCGCCGGCACCGGCCTGTCGAAGGAAGGCATCTTGCACAAACAGCAGGTCATCGAAGCGGCCGTCGCCCATCATGCGGCAGTCACCACGCCGCTCGACGCGCTGGCCACCTTCGGCGGCTTCGAAATCGCCATGATGGCCGGCGCCATGCTCAAGGCGGCCGAACGGCGCATGATTCTGCTGATCGATGGATTCATCGTCAGCGGCGCCCTGCTGGTGGCGGCCCGTCTGCAGCCGGCCATCCTCGATTACTGCGTGTTTTCGCACTGCTCCGATGAAAACGGTCATCGCCAGCTGCTGGCCAGCCTGGGTGCGCGTCCGCTGCTGCACCTCGATTTGCGCCTGGGTGAAGGGACGGGTTCGGCGCTGGCCTTGCCGCTGCTGCACGCAGCCGTCAATTTCATGCGCGAGATGGCGACGTTTGCCTCGGCTCAGGTCAGCGAAAAATCCACGCCAGATTAAGACCATGGCCAATCCCGTCACCGCCGCAGTCCATCAGTGCCGCCTCTTCTTCATCGCGCTGCAGTTTTTCACGCGCCTGCCCATCCCCCGCTGGGTGGGTTTCGAGCCGGCCTGGCTGCAGCATGCCTCGCGCTACTTCCCGCTAGTCGGCGTGGTCGTGGCGGCCATCAGTGGCGCCGTGTATCTGCTGGCCAGCTGGCTCCTGCCGTCGACGGTAGCCGTGCTGCTGGCCGTCGCTGCCGGCATCTATCTGACGGGCGCCTTCCATGAAGACGGTTTCGCCGACATGTGCGACGGCTTTGGCGGCGGCTTGACGCGCGAGCGTGTGCTGGAAATCATGAAGGATTCGCGCATCGGCGCGTATGGCGCCATCGGCATCGTCTGTCTGCTGGCCATCAAATGCACGGCGCTGGCCTCGCTGCCGCCACACATCGTCGTGGCGACACTGTTCATCGCCCACCCGCTTTCGCGCCTGGCGGCCGTTTCGCTGATCCGGTTCATGGACTATGCGCGCGACGAAGGCAAGGCCAAGCCGATGGCGCAGGAGATGAGTACCGCTGAGTTCCTCATCGCAGCCATCTGCGGCCTGCTGCCGGTCGTCGTGTGCGGCACCCTGGGAATCTTTTACTGGGCCACGCTGGTCTTCGCCGTCGTGGCGGTGGCCGCGGCTGCATTCTGGCTGGGCCGCAAGTGCCAGCGCCGCCTGCAAGGCTACACGGGCGACTGCCTGGGCGCAGTGCAGCAAGTGGCGGAAGTGGCGGTCTATCTGGCCATCCTCTCCAGCTTCCAGCCTCCCCTGCGCTTCTATTAAACAAGCATGCGCCTGATCCTCGTTCGCCACCCCACGCCGCAGGTAACCAGCGGCACCTGCTATGGCCGCAGCGACGTGGTGGTGGCGCCGCACGAACTGGCCACGGTGCGCGCCAGCCTGCGAGCGACTTTGCCAGCCGGCGTGCCGCTCTATTCCAGTCCGCTGCGCCGCTGCGCCGGCCTGGCGGCGGCATTGGCGCAAGACCTGCCTGCCAGCGCCCTGCGCCTTGACGCGCGGCTGGCGGAGATGGATTTCGGAGCATGGGAAATGCAGCCCTGGCACGCGATTGCGCGCGCGGAAATCGATGCCTGGGCGGCCGACCTGGCCTGGTACCGCCCCGGCGGGGGCGAGAATGTGCTGGCGATGGCTGCCCGCGTCGATGCGTTTTTAGGCGATCTGTTGCGCGAACAACACGAAACGGTCGTCATCATCTGCCATGCGGGCACCATCCGCCTGCTGTCGGCACTGCAAGCCCGGCTGCCATTGGAAGAAACCGCCCTGCTGGCCGCCCATTCCGCCCATAAAATCGCCTATGGTGCGACGGTCGTCGTCGATTTCTGATATCGAATCGCCCAGCCAGCCATTTCAGTCCACGCCTGCTGCACGTATAATGGCGGGGTTTTGGTGCCCGCGCTCATGTCCATGAGCGCAGTTAAACGGGAAACACGATGCCGCGACTGCGGCGAACGTGTGCTGCCCCCGCAACGGTAAGCAAGTGTCGCCCCTCTCTACAGGAAGCGGGCGACAAGCTATCTCTGACAACCACTGTGCTTGCAATCATCGAGCATGGGAAGGTGGGATAGCCCTACTTGCCAGCCCGGATACCGGCCAGGACAGGTGGAAGTGTGCGAACGGGGATGTTCGCGATCCGAATGGCCCATGGCCATCTTCGATCGTCATCTTCAGTTCCCACTTCTGTTCAATCTGGCCTACGGGGACGTCGGCTGGTTGCATATTACTTACTGAAAATTATCATGACCCATGCTGTTTCCCGCCACGCGGCGCTCACGTCGCTCGCGCTAGCCATTGCCGCGCCTGCCGCTTTCGCCCAGACCACGCCAGATACATTTGATCCCGTCGTCGTCACCGCCAGCCGCTACCCGCAACACCTGAGCGAAGTGTTGAGCGATACGCAGACCATCAGCTCGGAAGACATCGCACGCTCGGGCGCCGGTACGCTGATCGACCTGCTGCAAAAGCAGCGCGGCATTGAAGTCAATCGCAGTGGCGGCCCAGGCACCAATTCGAGCGTATTCATTCGCGGCGCGAACAGCAACCAGAATATCGTGCTGGTCGACGGCGTACGCATTGGTTCCGCCACATCGGGCGCTGCCAACTGGAGCGCCCTGCCCCTGTCGAGCATCGACCACGTTGAAATCGTCTACGGTCCTCTGAGCACCATGTATGGTGCCGATGCCGTCGGCGGCGTGATCCAGATCTTTACCAAGAAAGGCGATGGCGCGACGCGCTTCTCCACCTTCGCTGGCTACGGCCGCTACAACACGCGCCAGGCAGAAGCCAGCGTTGCCGGCTCTACCGGTGGCAACAACAGCTTCAGCTACGCGCTGACCGCGGGCAAGGAAAAATCGGATGGCTTTTCCGCCTCCAAACTGGGCGCCTCGACGTACACCTACAATCCGGACAAAGACGGCTACGACAAGGAAAGCGTCAGTGGCCAGTTTGGCTACCAGATGGCCAAAGGCCATGATGTCGGCCTGACTTTCCTGAACAGCAAACTGGATGCGCAGTACGATTCGGGCTTGAACTTCGACGCACGCAATCACAATAAGCTGGAAAACATCTCGGTCTTCACGAAGAACCAGTTCTTGCCGAACTGGACCAGCGAACTGCGCTACGCACAAGCCAAGGACAAACAAACCTCTGTTTCCGCAGTTGGCGCCTTCGGCAGAAGCCAGTTCGACACCAAGCAAACGGACATCAGCTGGCAAAACGATATTCTCATTGGCCGCGACAACTTGCAATTGCTGGGTGAATACCGTGACGAAGATGTCGTGAGCTCCGCCAAAGGCCTGTCCGGCGGACGCAATACAAAATCGTTCGCAGCATCGTACAACCTGGTACGCGGCGCTCACCTGGCCAGCATCAGCGGCCGTCGCGACGACAGCTCGGCGTTTGGCACGCACAACACGGGTAGCGTCGCCTATGGCTATCGTTTCAACAATGCCTTGCGCGCCAACGCCAGTTATGGCACCAGTTTCCGCGCCCCGACCTTCAACGATCTTTACTACCCTGATTCCGGCCTCCCCACGAACAAACCAGAAAAGGGCCGCAACGCTGAAATCGGCTTGCATTACAACGACGGCCAGTCGCAACTGAGCGCGATCTACTACCATAACAAGATTACCGATTTGATCAACTACGTATCGGCGTGTCCAGTCATTGGCTGGAAACCAGGCTATGGCTGCAGCATGAATGTCGACAAAGCCGTGCTCGAAGGCGTGACGCTGGCTGGTGGACACAAGTTCGGCGCCTTCAACGTCAGTGGCAATATCGACCTGCAAGATCCGCGCAATGAATCGATGGACAAACAATTGACACGCCGCGCGAAAAAGCACGCCAATTTCGCCGTCGATTACACGACCGGTCCTTTGACCGCTGGTACGGAGTGGCAATTGTCGGGCAAGCGTTTTGAAGATACCGCCAACAAAACCACCCTCGGCGGCTATGGCTTGCTGAACCTGTACACCACCTACCAATTCGCACGCGACTGGTCGGTGCTGGCTCGCTGGAACAACATCACCAATAAAGACTATGAACTGGGCCGTTTCTATGCGACGCCAGGTTCGAACCTCTTCGTTGGCGTACGCTACGGCATGAAATAAAACATGATGTAAGCTGCGGGCGGTGGCGCTATCCGTCATCGCCCGCAGTGCAGTTCTGTGGTCCCCGTTTTAAAGGTATGCATGCACCCATTTTTCCGCAACATGCGCCACCGCGCCACCGTGATCCTCACGGTGCTGATCGTGTGCGCGGTTGCCAGCCTGATTTTCTCCGGCATGATCGGTTCGATCGCGATCCCGCTCGCCGACCTGCCTTCCGCCCTGTTCCATGTCGTGCAGGGCAAGACCGATACCCTCGCCGCCACCCTGCTCGACCTGCGCCTGGGCCGCGCGCTGACCGCGTTTGTCACCGGCGCGGCGTTGTCGCTGGCCGGCGTCATGATGCAGGCGCTGCTGCGCAATCCCCTGGCGGACCCGTATGTACTGGGCATTTCCGCCGGCGCTTCCGTCGGCGCGCTGGCCGCGCTGCTGTTCATGTGCGCGCTGTGGGTGGTCGACGCGGCCGCCTTTGCAGGTGCCGTCGGCGTGTCCATGCTGCTGTATTTTTTTGCCCGCCGTGACCTGCGCGGCGGCACGGCCGCCGAAGGCGGCGCCTCGCTCTTGCTGCTGACGGGCGTGATACTGGCTTCGGCCTGCATGGCCATCGTTACCCTGATGCTCTCCATCGCCCCGGAAAGCCGCTTGCGCAGCATGGTGTTCTGGATGATAGGCGACCTGTCTGGCGCGCCCGCGCGGCTGATGCCGTGGCTGGTTCTGGCCGGCGCCATGGTCTTCGCGCTGCGCTGCGCGCGTTCGCTGAACGTCATGGCGCTGCACGCGGAAGCGGCCAGCACCCTGGGCGTACGCGTGGGCGCCCTGCGCAAGGGCCTGTTCTTCTGCTCCGGCCTGCTCACGGCCAGCGCCGTCACCAGCGCCGGCAGCGTGGGTTTTGTGGGCCTGATCGTGCCGCATGCGCTGCGCTTTGCCTGCGGTCCCGATCATCGCCTGTTGATTCCCGCCGCCGCGCTGGCCGGCGGCACCTTCCTCGTATTGGCCGATACCTTGGCGCGCACCGTGCTGGCGCCATTGCAGCTGCCCGTCGGCGTGGTGACAGCCATGATCGGCGCGCCCGTCTTCCTGTACCAATTGCACCGCTTGCGCCGAACATGATCCGCACCTACCAACTCGGCCTGAAAGCAGGCACGCGCTCCCTGCTGGAAAACCTCATCTGGCACATCAGGGATGGCGAATGCTGGAGCGTGATCGGCCGCAATGGCGCGGGCAAGAGCACCTTGCTGCGCACCCTGGCCGGCTTGCGCGAACCGGATACTGGCCACGTGACGATACAGGGCCGCGCCCTGATCGACTGGCCGCTCGACGAACTGGCGCGCGAACGGGCTTTCCTGGCGCAGGCGCGCCACGACGCGTTCTCTTACCGCGTCATCGAAACGGTGCTGTCGGCGCGCCACCCGTACCACGACAACCATTACTGGGAAGGCAGCGACGACCAGCGCATCGCCCTGGCGGCGTTGGCCTCGATGGAAGTGGAGCACCTGGCCGAACGCGACGTGCGCAGCCTGTCCGGAGGCGAGCGCCAGCGCGTGGCGATTGCCGCCATGCTGGCGCAGGATACGCCCTTGCTGCTGCTGGACGAACCGGCCAATGCGCTGGACCTGGCGCACCAGGTCAGCGTCATGGGCCTGCTGTCAAAACTGTGCCGCGAACAGAATAAAACCGTGGTGATGGTGGGGCATGACCTGAACCTGGCGCACAGCGTCTCGACCCATGTGCTGCTGCTGATGGGCGACGGCGGCTGGCTGGCCGGTCCCGTGGCCGATGTGATGCAGGCATCCATCCTGAGCGACTACCTGGGCCACCCGATCGAGATCATCGATCACGGCAAACGCAAGATATTCATACCGAAAGAGGATCAGACATGAGCGACAACAAACCTAGCGACGTAGAAACAGCCGCAATCAACGAACGCCACCGCGTACGCATGGAGCGAAAAAAGGCCATCATCGACGCGGCCATCGCCAAGGCCGACAAGGAAATCGGCATCATCATCGTCAACACGGGCAACGGCAAGGGCAAGAGCTCGAGCGGCTTCGGCATGGCCATCCGCGCCATGGGCCACGGCATGAAGGTAGGCGTGGTGCAGTTCATCAAGGGCGCCATGTCGACGGGCGAAGAAAAATTCCTGCGCCGCTTCCCCGATGAAATCAGTTTTCATGCGATGGGCGAAGGCTATACCTGGGAAACGCAGAACCGCGAGCGCGACATCGAAAAGGCCGAACTGGCATGGGAGCAGGCGAAGACCTTCCTGGCCGACCCCAGCTATGGCCTGGTGCTGTTCGACGAACTCAATATCGCCCTCAAGTACAACTACCTCGACGTACACAAGATCATCGCCGATCTGCTGGAACGTCCGCAGATGCAGCACGTGGTCATCACGGGCCGCGGCGCACCGGACGAACTGATCGCGATCGCCGACACCGTCACCGAAATGGCCGTCGTCAAGCATGCTTATGCGGCCGGTATCGGCGCACAAATCGGCACCGAGTGGTAACAGCGCCATGACGCGCACCCTGGTCTTCGGCGGCGCCCGCTCCGGCAAGAGCGCCCATGCGGAAATGCTGGCCCGCGAGTCCTGCAAGGAAGTGATCTACCTCGCCACCGCGCAGGCGGGCGATGCTGAAATGGCCACGCGCGTCAGGCATCACCGCGCACAGCGCCCGGCCGAGTGGACAACCCTGGAAGAACCGCTGCGCCTGGGCGATGCCATCCTGCGGGAAGCACGGTCCGGCCGTCTGCTGCTGGTCGACTGCCTGACCCTGTGGCTGACGAATCTGATGTTTTCCAGCGGCGAGACGTATCCGGACGTGGGCGATATCATCCTGCCTGAACTGTTCCACAGCGAGCGCGCGCACCTGCTGTATGCGCTGGCCGAAATCGGCGACACCGACTGCGACCTCGTTCTCGTATCAAACGAAGTGGGCATGGGCATCGTGCCGTATGGCGCCATCTCGCGCTGCTTCACCGACGAGGCGGGCCGCTTGAACCAGGCCGTGGCGGCCGTGTGCGACAAGGCTGTCTTTGTCGCCGCCGGCCTGCCGCTGTACCTGAAAGGCGGCCCATGCTGAGCGGCTTGTCGCTGCCCATGCTGGCCGCCTTGATGACGGCCGGCGTGCTGCTCGACATGCTGCTGGGAGAAACGCGCCGCTGGCATCCGCTGGTCGGCTTTGGCCGCATCGCCAGCACACTGGAACGCCTGCTGAACCGGGGACGCGCACGTTTTATGCGCGGCATGCTGGCATGGTGGCTGGCCGTGCTGCCCATCAGCTATGCCGCCTACTGGTTGTGCGGCTTGGCGGGTGCCGCCCTCCACGTCTTCCTGCTGTATCTATGTCTGGGCCTGCGCAGCCTGCGCGACCACAATCAACCGATTGCCGATGCCCTGCTCATCGATGACATGGACAATGCGCGCCTGCTGACGGCGCGCATCGTCAGCCGCGACACGGCAGACGCCGATGCGGCCAGCCTGGCCAAGGCCAGCACGGAATCCTTGCTGGAAAACGGCAACGATGCCGTCTTCGGCACCCTGTTCTGGTTTGCCGTGGCGGGCGGCCCCGGCGCAGTCCTATTCAGGCTGGCCAATACCCTCGACGCCATGTGGGGCTACCGCAACGAACGCTACGACTGGTTCGGCTGCTGCGCCGCGCGCATCGACGACATCCTCAATTATCTGCCGGCGCGCCTGACGGCCCTATCCTATGTATTGCTGGGCAAGAGCATGGCGGACAAGAAGCGCGCCTGGCAGTGCTGGCGCACGCAGGCCCCAAACTGGGGCAGTCCGAACGCGGGTCCCGTGATGGCAAGCGGCGCCGGCGCCCTGGGCCTGGCCCTCGGCGGCGACGCCATCTACGATGGCGAACTGGAACGCCGCCCGCCGCTGGGCGCCGGCCGTCCCGCCGAAGCGCGCGACATCGACCGCGCCTGGCGCCTGGTGGCCGAGACGGCCGTGTTGTGGCTGATCTGGGTGGCGCTGCTGGCGGGCCTGTTCTACCTGAAGGGGAAATACCTTGCTTGAACATGGCGGCAACCTGCGCGACGCCGCGCGCGAATATGGACGGCCCATCGCCGACTGGATAGACCTGTCGACCGGCATCAATCCGCACTGGTATGCAGCGCCGGCACCCAGCGCCAACGCCTGGCACCGGCTGCCGGAAGCCGATCCCGCGCTGGCCGCTGCCGCCTGCGCGTATTACAACGCACCCGCCATGCTGCCGGTTGCCGGCACGCAGGCCGCCATCCAGGTCCTGCCCCGGCTACGCGCACCGTCGCGCGTGGTGGTGGCCGCGCCGTCATATGCGGAACATGCGCACCACTGGCGCCAGCACGGCCACGCATTACACCAAGTGCCATATGCGCAACTGGCCGATGCCGTCGACCACTGCGACGTGCTGGTCATCTGCAACCCGAACAATCCCACGGGCGAACGTATCTCCCCCGCACTGCTGCTGGAATGGGCTGGCAAATTGGCCGCGCGCGGCGGCTGGCTGGTGGTCGATGAAGCGTTTGGCGACACGGAAACGCACGCCAGCCTGGGGCCGCATTCGGGCCAGCCTGGCCTGATCGTGCTGCGCTCGGTGGGCAAATTCTTTGGCCTGGCGGGACTGCGCCTGGGCTTTGTCGCCGCCCATCCCGCACTACTGGTACAACTGGCCGATATGCTGGGCCCGTGGACCGTCAGCGGCCCGGCGCAGCAAGTGGCACTGGCCGCCTTGAACGACACGCACTGGCAGGAAGCGATGCGCGAGCGTCTGCGCGGCGAAGGCGCCCGTTTGCAACAGCTATTGGCCGCGCACGGCATCGCCAGCAGCGGCACGGCGCTGTTTCAATGGTGGCCGGACACGCGCGCCGAAGCGTTCTGGCAGCACATGGCAGAATCAGGCATCTGGGTACGCCTGTTCCGCCACGCGGCCCACGGCATCCGCCTGGGCCTGCCCCCCGACGAACACGCCTGGCTGCGCCTGCAGCAGGCCCTCACCGCATGGAAGCACACATGAAAATCCTGAAAATATCGCTGCTGCTGGCTGGACTGGTTTCGCTGCAGGCGCATGCCGCCATCACCGTGCGCGACGATGACGGGAATACCGTCACCGTGGAAAGACCGGCACAGCGCATCCTGGCGCTGGCGCCGCACGTGACGGAACTGCTGTTCGCAGCCGGCGGCGGCGAGAAGATTGCCGGTGTCGTCAGCTATAGCGACTACCCGGAAGCGGCAAAGAAGATCACGCAAGTGGGCGACAACCGCCAGTACGACATGGAGCGCATCATCGCCATGAAGCCGGACCTGATCGTCGTGTGGATGCATGGCAGCGCCGAGCGCCAGATCGCCATGCTGCGCCAGCTGAAGGTGCCGATCTATCACAGCGAACCGCGCAAGCTGGCCGATATCCCCGACAGCATGGAGCGCCTGGGGCAATTAATGGGCACGGAAAAAACCGCCAAACCGGCCGCCGCGCAGCTGCGCGCCAAACTGGCCAGCCTGACGGCCCGGTATGCGCAGCGCCCGCCAGTGCGCGTGTTTTACCAGGTGTGGGACAAACCCTTGTATACCTTGAGCGGCGCGAGCATCATCAGCGATTCCATGCGCGTGTGCGGCGGCCAGAATGTCTTTGCCGCGATGAAGGTGGTGGCACCCGTCGTCACGCCGGAAGGCGTGCTGCAGGAAGATCCGGAAGTCATCTTCGGCACCAGCGAAAAAAGCGATCCGCGCAGCGAAGGCGGCCTGGCCATGTGGCGCGCCTTCCCGTCGATGACGGCCGTGCGCCGGAATAACCTGTTCCGCCTGAATGGCGACCTGCTGAACCGCGCCGGCCCGCGCATGATCGAAGGCACGGCCGCCATGTGCGAACAGCTGGAAGCGGCCCGCCAGCGCCGCACCAGCAAGGCGGCTCAATGAGCCACTACCAGCGCATCGCGTGCCTGTCGACGGAAGCCGTGGAGACACTGTACGCGCTGGGCGCGGAAGACGTCATCGCGGGCATCTCCGGCTTTACCGTGCGTCCACCACGAGCGCGCGAGGAAAAAACCAAAATCAGCGGCTTTTCCTCCTCGAGCCTGGAGCGCATCCTGGCCGTCCAGCCCGACCTCGTGATCGGTTTTTGCGACATGCAGGCCGATATCTGCCGCGACCTGGTCAAGGCCGGCATCGAAGTGCACCAGTTTAACCAGCGCACGGTGGAAGGCATCCTGCGCATGATCGCCGTGCTGGCCGCACTGGTGCGGCGCGAGGAAGCGGGACGCGCACTGATCGCCAGCCTGCGCGCGGACATCGCCGCCGCCCGGGCCCGCGCCGCCGCCTGGACACGCAAGCCCGTGATCTACTTTGAAGAGTGGAACGATCCCCTGATGAGCGGCATCGGCTGGGCGGCCGAATTGATCGGCATCGCCGGCGGCACGGACCCCTTCCCGGAGTTGTCCGCGCATCCGGGTGCAAAAGAGCGCATCATCGCCGATCCTTTGACCGTGGTGAGGCGCGCTCCCGACATCATCATCGCCACCTGGTGCGGCAAGAAGTTCCAGCCGGCGCAGCTGACGGCACGTCCGGGCTGGGATGCGATTCCCGCAGTACGCAATGACATGCTGTTCGAGATCAAATCGCCCGACATACTTTCTCCCGGTCCGGCCGCCATCACGCAGGGATTGCGCCAGATCAGCGACATCATCGCGCAATGGCAGGAGAATCAGAAAGAGCAGCAGGCATGAAGAGTCCCTTCCCCGCCCTGATGGTGCAGGGCACGACGTCCGACGCGGGCAAGAGCACCGTCGTCGCGGCCCTGTGCCGATTATTGAAACGCCGTGGCGTGACGGTGGCCCCGTTCAAGCCGCAAAACATGGCCTTGAACAGCGCCGTGACCAGCGACGGCGGCGAGATCGGCCGTGCGCAAGCCCTGCAGGCGCTGGCCTGCGGCATCGCGCCGCACACGGACATGAACCCGGTGCTCTTGAAACCGTCATCGAACACGGGCGCGCAAGTGATCATCCACGGCAAAGTGCGCGCCGAAATGGATGCGCGCGACTACCAGCAATATAAAACCATCGCCATGGGCGCCGTGCTGGAATCCTACACGCGCTTGCGCCAGCAATACGACACCGTCGTCGTCGAAGGCGCGGGCAGCCCCGCCGAAGTCAACCTGCGCGCGCGCGACATCGCCAACATGGGCTTTGCGGAAGCCGTCGACTGCCCCGTGATCCTGGTGGCCGACATCGACCGGGGCGGCGTCTTCGCCCACATCATCGGCACCCTGGCCTGCCTGTCCGACAGCGAACGGGCACGCATCATCGGCTTCGTCATCAACCGCTTCCGCGGCGACATTTCACTGCTCACGCCCGGCATCGAATGGCTGGAACAGCAGACGGGCAAGCCCGTGCTGGCCGTGCTGCCCTACCTGCAAGGCCTGTTCCTCGATGCGGAAGACGCCGTCGAAGCGATGCAGGCGGAACGCGGCGCCTTCAAGGTGGTGGTGCCGCAACTGCCGCGCATCAGCAACCACACGGACTTTGACGCGCTGCGCGTCCACCCCGATATCGACCTGCAATTCGTCCAGCATGGGCAGCCGATTCCGGCGGCCGACCTGGTGATCCTGCCGGGCAGCAAGAACACGCGTGGCGACCTGGCCTGGCTGCGGCAGCAAGGCTGGCCCGCCTACCTGGCGAAACACCTGCGCTATGGCGGCAAGGTGCTCGGCATCTGCGGCGGCTTCCAGATGCTGGGACAAAGCGTGTGCGATCCGCTGGGTGTGGAAGGCGCGGCGGGAGAGTCAAAGGCACTGGGCCTGCTCGACATGGTGACGGAGCTGACAAGCGACAAGCGGCTGGAACAGGTGCGCGGCCGCTGCGCGTTTGCCGGCGCGGCCGATGCGCCCGTGGCAGGCTATGAAATCCACATGGGTGTCTCGCATGGCGCGGCGCTGGCACAGCCGGCCTTTGTCATCGATGGGCGGCCGGAAGGGGCCGTGTCGGGCGACGGTCAAATCCTCGGCAGCTATTTGCACGGCATGTTCGACACACCCGCCGCATGTTCGGCGCTGCTGCGCTGGGCGGGGCTGGACTCCGGCCACACGGTGGACACCGCCGCCCTGCGCGAGGCCAGCCTGGATCGCATCGCCGATGCCGCCATGCCGCTGCTGGCTGCACTGGATGACCTCAAACGCTAGCGGCTATTTTTTCAGACACATGCCCATGTACGAGCGGTCGGTCGAAAACTCGACCGCCATGCTCGACGACACCGGCATGAACATCGAATAGTCGGCCGGCACGTCGGCCGGGTCCTTGAGCACGGCGATGCCATCGAAATCGACGGCCTGCGCGCCCAGGCCCAGCCTGTTGACGGTGATGGTTTCCGCATGCGTCTTGCCGGTCGTGTCATTCGTCAGGGTGGCGGTGCTGCCGGCAACCTCGATCTTGGCGCTGATGCCCTGCGCCGCACAGGCGTAGCTGCCGTTGATTTCCGTGCCGATCTTTTGCTGTCTGGCGGCCACGATGGTACCCACGCGCAGCACGTTTTCCTGGTTGCGGCTGTAGCGGTCGATGAACAGCGCCAGCCCCCGGTCCCCCGCATGCACGTGCACAATGCCGAAGTCCTGGCCACCCTGGCGGGCGACGATCAAGCCGTTCTTCGCATCCTTGACCAGGGTCAGGCTGGCGTTTTCCGCTTCCAGCTGCGGCGATACCGCAGAGCACACGCCTTGCGCACTGAACACGCCGCCATTGCACAGCTGGGCCGCGCCGTCGGCGGAGATCTTGAGACTGCCTTTCGGATTGAAACGGTCACCGCCGTTCGAGGCATTGCGCATGGCGCCCAGGAAAATATAGCTGCCGGCCAGTTTGGCCACGTCACCCACCGCATAGCCGGTGCCGCTGACGGTCGAGACCATATTACCCAATTTGATATTGCCCGACAGAAGACGCGTGCGCGCATCGACGGCGACGCTGAAATCCGTTGCCGTGTAAATAGTGAAATTGCCGCTGCTGGATGCGGTAAACGTGCCGCTGCGGTCACTCAAGCCGAACTGCGTCGACAGCACGCGGATGGCGTAGGTTTTCTTGACATGGTCAAACGTGATGCGCCAGGTGTCGCCGATATCGGCAGCCACGTCATACACGCTTTCATCGGCGCTGGCGCCCGCAATGACGCTCAATCCCGCCTCCCTGGCCACGGCGGCGGACGCCACCGTCACGCTGTCGGCGGGGGGGACGGCGGGCGTGACGACGACAGGCGGCGTGATGGGCGCTTCCGGCGCGCCGCCATCACTGCCGCCACCGCATGCGGACAGTGCCGCGCCCAGGACGAGGAACGTAAGTGCATTTTTCATGTGATGTGACTTTCAAGGAAAAGAGGCCGGAACTGCCAGAAAACACATGCTAGCCTTGCCCGCTGTCTATTGCCATAGAACAAATGTTCCATGGACTCTGCCACCGGCACGCTGCCAAAATGCACGGCGCGGGCGGCACGCCTGCGCCATTTATGTGACAATTCACCGTACTGTCGGCTCCGTTTTTCCTCCTCAGGCTCGTATCCATGACCAGTTCCCCGATCAAAAGCTACCTTCCCTGGGTGGTCGCCACCGCCCTGTTCATGGAGCAACTCGACTCC
The DNA here is from genome assembly GCF_002735655.1 of Janthinobacterium sp. BJB446. Classification (NCBI taxonomy): domain Bacteria; kingdom Pseudomonadati; phylum Pseudomonadota; class Betaproteobacteria; order Burkholderiales; family Oxalobacteraceae; genus Janthinobacterium; species Janthinobacterium sp. BJB446. The sequence goes on from NZ_PDZK01000005.1 coordinate 14,608, forward strand.
ACCATCGTCAACACCGCCATCCCTTCCATGGCCGCCAGCCTCAACGTGACGCCGCTGAGCCTGAAGGCCGTCGTCACCAGCTACATCCTGAGCCTGGCCGTGTGCATTCCCATCAGCGGCTGGATGGCCGACCGTTTCGGCACGCGGCGCGTGTTTTCCGCCGCTGTCGCCATCTTTACCCTCGCCTCCATCCTGTGCGGCCTGTCCGTGAATGCGCCCATGCTGGTGGCTGCGCGCCTGCTGCAAGGGGTGGGCGCGGCCATGATGATGCCGGTGGGCAGGCTCACCATCATCCGCACCTTTCCCAAGTCGCAATTGCTGGCGGCCATGAATTTCGTCATCATCCCCGCCCTGATCGGTCCCCTGCTGGGGCCCACGGTGGGCGGGCTGATCGTGCACTGGCTGTCGTGGCGCGAGATTTTCTTCGTCAACGTGCCTGTCGGCCTGGTGGCGCTGTACCTGGCGCACCGCTACATGCCCGATTACTATGGCGACAAGCCCCGTCCGCTGGACCTGATCGGCCTGGTGCTGTTCGGCACGGGCATCGCGCTGCTGTCGTGGCTGCTGGAAATCTTCGGCGAACACCGCATCGATGGCACCTCGTTTGCCGTGCTGCTGTTCATTTCCATCAGCCTGCTGGCCGCGTATGTCTGGCATTCGAACGAAGTGCTGCACCCGCTGCTGCGCCTGACCCTGTTCAAGATCCGCACCTTCCGCGTCTCCGTGGTGGGCGGCTTCGTCACGCGCCTGGGCGTGGGCGGCCTGCCCTTCCTGCTGCCGCTGCTGTACCAGCTGGGCCTGGGCTTGCCCGCCTGGCAATCGGGCTTGCTGATGATGCCGTCGGCCGCCGCCGCCATGGGCATGAAATTCATTTCCGCGCGCGTGCTGGCCCGCTTCGGCTACCGCCAGGTACTGATCGTCAACACCGTGCTGATCGGCGTCACCATCGCCATGTTTTCGCTGGTGGGCGTGGGCACGCCCCTGTACGTGATCGTCGCCATCAGCCTGTGCATGGGCTTTTTCAATTCGCTGCAATTTTCCAGCATGAACACCATCGCGTATGCCGATGTCGACAAGGCCGATTCCAGCATGGCCAGCACCATCGCCAGTTCGATGCAGCAACTGTCGATGAGCTTTGGCCTCGCCTTCGGTTCCCTGATCACGGGCTGGTACCTGGGCGACATGCCGCAGTCGGACCGCGCCATGCTCAGCACGGCCCTGCACCATGCCTTCCTGACCCTGGCGGCCCTGACGGTGCTGTCCTCGCTCACCTTCTGGACCTTGCGCCGCGACGATGGCGAAAGCATCAGCAAGGGCACGGACAGCGACGAGGAGGATGCGGCCGACGTGACGGCCCAGGCCGTTGTGCAGACGGAAGTGCAAACCACAAAAGGCTGAGCCACATCAAGCTTGCCGCCAGCGCCGCTGGTGCTTTTGCCCGGCCCTGCTACCGTGACGGCAGGAGGTGCACATGGCGGCCGAGCGGCGCTTTGCGTGGAAGGGCACGGACCGCCATGGCAGGGCGGTCGATGGCGTCTTGCGCGCTGCCGACGCCAGCGCCGCCAAGGTCGCGCTGAGACGCGAGGGTATCCTGGCCACCCGGGTGCAGGCGGAACGCGCCGCGCCCGGCAAGGCCATCACGCGCAAGGATATCGCCCTGTTCACGCGCCAGTTGTCGACCATGATGGCCGCCGGCGTGCCGCTGCTGCACGCCTTCGATATCGCCGGCAAGGGGCACGCCAAACCTGCGATCACGGAGCTGATGCGCGACTTGCGCCACGACATCGAAGCGGGCAGCAGCCTGCAGCAGGCATTCCGCCAGTTCCCGCTGCTGTTTGACGAGCTGTACTGCAACCTGCTGGCGGCAGGCGAACAGGCCGGCATCGTGCAGGATTTGCTGGCGCGCCTGGCCACGCACGAGGAAAAGGCCATCGCCCTGCGGCGGCAGGTGCGCGGCGCACTGATGTATCCGCTGGTCATCGTGCTCGTCGCCATCGTCGTCACGGCCATCATCATGAGCGTGGTCGTCCCCGCTTTCCGCCAGGTCTTCGACAGCTTTGGTGCGCCCTTGCCGCTGCCCACCCTGGTCGTCATGGGCTTGTCCGCCTTTGTTGTCCGCTACTGGCTGGCCTTGCTGGCGGCGCTGCTGCTGGCCTGCCTGCTGCTGCACCTGGCCTGGCGCCGCTATCCCGCGTGGCGGCGCAACATCCAACTGCAGGCCTTGCGCCTGCCCGTGTTCGGTCCCCTCCTGCGCAAGGCGGCAATCGCCCGCTGGACGCGCACCTTGGCTGCCATGTTCGCCGCCGGCGTGCCGCTGCTCGACTCGCTCAGCCTGGTGGGCGCCGCCTCCGGCCACACGCTGTACCAGGAAGCGACGGCACGCATCGAACGCGAAATCCGCGCCGGCGGCAGCCTGGCCCTGGCCATGGAACACAGCGGCGTATTTCCACCCTTGCTGACGCAGCTGGCCCTGATCGGCGAGGAATCGGGCGCGCTCGACGCCATGCTGTCGCGCGCGGCCGATATCATCGAGGCCGATATCGACGCCACGGTGGCCACCCTTTCCACGCTGCTGGAGCCGGCGCTGATGGTGGTGCTGGGCGTGCTCGTCGGCTCGCTCGTGATCGCCCTGTATTTGCCGATTTTCAAGCTGGGCGCGGTGATCTAGGCAACAGCCAGCACCTCCCTTAAAACGCCCATTAGCCAGAAAAAAGAAATTACCGCGTTGACAGGTATTGCCTGCCGGGTCAGACTTCGTCGCAACCTCACACCGTTAATGAACGAGCCATGTCTTAATTCATGAAAAATCACAATAAACTGGACTGGCTTGAAGCGCTCAGGGGAATTGCTGCCACTCTGGTGGTCCTGACGCATGCCCGCTACTTCATGCTCAACACGGCCAATTGGGAAAAGGCCGATGAAATACTCAGGCCGGGCGCGATGGGCGTCGACCTGTTCTTCATCATCAGCGGCTTCATCATGGCGTATTCAACGCGCAATTCGGATGGCAGCCTGGCCTACGCCAAAACCTTCGCCATCAAGCGCTTTGCGCGCGTGTGGCCAGTCTACGCCATCATCACCTTCTGGTGGATAGCGGCAACGCAAGACGTCACCGCATATTTCAGTTCCTATGACAATGTCATTCTATTTTTAAAAAGCATCTTCTTCATTCCTGTCACTATCGACAATCCTCCCTATTTTGGCGCGGCATTGCCCTTGGGCTGGACCCTGGAATTCGAGATGTATTTTTATGCCATCTTCTGCGCCTCGCTCTGTTTCAAACAATGGCGCTGGCTCGCGCTGTTCGCCTGGATGATCGCCACCGTATTGCTGATTCCCATGCTGCACAATCCGGCCTTGTCAGCCTATGATGCCACCAGAAACCTGTCTTATTCCTTTGTCTATTTCAATTTGATGAGCAATCCGATTATTTTCGAGTTCCTGGCAGGCGCCGCCATCGGATTGTTGTACCTGCAGGACTGGGCCAGGATCAGGAATCCCGCCATCGCCTATCACCTACTCGGACTGAGCATCGCGTTGACCATCTGGCTCGGCTACTCGCGCGTAGTGGATTTCCACGGCCCTAGCAAATGGGGTGGCCCGCTGGCATTGACCGTACTCGTCATGGCCATCGCCAGCAAGACCGTCAAGATCCCCGCCCCCCGCTGGCTGGTGTGGCTGGGTTCGATTTCCTTCTCGCTGTACCTCAGCCATACGATTACCCATCACTATTTCGGCCTGGCCATGCTCAAGCTGGACATGGAAGCACATACGCACTCATGGGGCTATATCTTCATGACCACCGTAACGGCGATTTCGGTCGCGGCCGTAGTACATCGCTACCTGGAAAAAATGCTTTCGGAATCCATGCGCAACAAACTGCTGGCACTGCTGGTCGAACAGCAAAAACCGCGGCCGCGCGAACAGGAAAGCCATGCCGCCGCCGTCACGAAAGAGTAGTCAACCGCGCCGCCGACATGCTCGTCCAGCGTAAGATGGCAGATACACTATACTCTCCTGGCTCGCGACACCGGCCCCGCCATGGCCAGCGTCGCGAGCCATAAACCTGTGCTTGCCCACGCCACATTGGCGATAAAGATAATGCCTCCAGATACCCTGCTGTTCGCCGCGCCCGGCAACCTGCCCGTCGCCCTCGTCGCCGCCCTGTTCGGCCTGATCGTCGGCAGCTTCCTCAACGTGGTGATCCACCGCGTGCCGAAAATGATGCAGCGCGAATCCGATAATTACGTGGCGGAAGAAAGCGGCTTGCCCTTGCCGCACACGGACCGCTACAACCTGATGCTGCCGCACTCGAACTGCACCGCTTGCGGCCACCGCATCACGGCCATGGAAAACATCCCCGTCATCAGTTACCTGCTGCTGCGCGGCAAATGCAGCGCCTGCCAAGCGCCGATCTCCGTGCGCTATCCGCTGGTCGAACTGCTGACGGGCGCCCTGTCGGCCCTCCTGGTCTGGCACTTCGGCAGCGGCTGGACGGGTCTCGCCACCCTCGTGTTTGCCTGGCTGCTGATCGCCATGACCTTCATCGACGCCGATACGCAAATGCTGCCGGACGACCTCACCTTCCCCCTGCTGTGGGCCGGTTTGCTGGTCAATATCAATGGCACCTTCGTGCCCCTGCAAGACGCCGTCATCGGCGCGGCCGCCGGCTACCTGGCCCTGTGGAGCGTGTACTGGGCCTTCAAGCTGGCGACAGGCAAGGAGGGAATGGGCTATGGTGACTTCAAATTGCTGGCGGCGCTCGGTGCGTGGCTGGGCTGGACGATGCTGCCGACGATCATCTTATTGTCATCGCTGGTCGGCGCCGTGGTCGGCATCGGGCTGATCGTGTTTGCCAAGCGCGGGCGCGACAAACCGATTCCGTTCGGTCCCTACCTGGCTGCGGCGGGCTTGATCGCCTTGCTGTACGGCACGCCCCTGTCCCGCCTCACGCTAGGCCTGATTGGCTGACCGGCGCAGCACTGCCCCCTATGGATAAATACATGCAAAGACAAAACGTCCCTTATTTCAGCGTGGGTCTCACCGGCGGCATCGGTTGCGGCAAGAGCACGGTGGCCGACCTGTTCGCCGCGCACGGCGCCTCCATCGTCGATACCGACCAGATCGCGCACAGCCTGACGGCGCCAAATGGCGCAGCCATGCCAGCCCTGGTGGCGGAATTTGGCCCCGACTACGCCGATGCGCGCGGCGCCCTCGACCGCACCAGAATGCGCAACCTCGTGTTTTCCGATGCCGCCGCCAAGGCGAAACTGGAAGCCATCCTGCATCCGCGCATCCGCCAGGCGACCCTGGCGGCGGCCGCCGAAGCGACAGGCAGCTACGTGATCTTTGCCGTGCCCCTGCTCGTCGAGTCCGGCGGATGGGTGGAGCGGGTCAACCGGGTTCTCGTCATCGATTGCCTGGAAAGCCTGCAAGTGTCGCGCGTGATGGCGCGCAATGGCTTATCGGAAGAACAAGTCAAATCCATCATGGCCACGCAGGCGACGCGCGCCATGCGCCTGGCGGCGGCGGACGATGTGATCGACAATAATGGCGATTTGGCCGCCCTGGCGCCGCAGATTGCCCAGTTGCACGATTTATATCTGGCATTTTCAAAAAGAATGGCCGGAATCGGGCCGCAACGTTTGTAATTTGTCGACGCTTGGTTCAAAATCACGGGATTGTTTGCAGGTCCTTACTTAAGGGAATTATTTTGATTGTCTACGAATACCCTTTCAACGAACGCATACGTACCTTGTTGCGGCTGGAAGACCTGTACGACAAATTCAAGTTCTTCATCCAGCAAGAGCATGCAATGCAGCATCATGTTGCCTTGGCAACTATTTTCGATATGCTCGAAGTGGCCGGCCGCGCCGACCTGAAGTCCGACCTGCTGCAGGAACTCGAGCGCCAGCGCCAAAGCCTGCTCGGCTACCGCAGCAATCCAAATGTGGAACCGGAAACCCTCGATGCCATCTTGGGCGAACTCGACAGCGTCAGCGGCGCCCTGGTGGCGGCGCAAGGCAAGACGGGCCAGAATATCCGCGACAATGAATGGCTGATGAGCATCCGCGGCCGCACCATCATTCCGGGCGGCGCCTGCGAATTCGACTTGCCGTCCTACTTTGCCTGGCAAAAACGCAGCTCCGAGCAGCGCCTGACCGATATCCACGCGTGGTTTGCCCCGCTGGCGCCCCTGTTCGACGCGCTGGCCCTCGTATTGCGCCTGCTGCGCGATTCCGGCGGACCCGTTAAACTGATCGCCAATGGCGGCAGCTACCAGCAAATGCTGCAAGGCAAGGTGTACCAGATGCTGCGCTTGAGCCTGGATGAAAACAGCGGCGCCATCCCGGAAATTTCCGCCAACAAATATATGCTGTGGGTGCGCTTTACCACCCAGGGCGGCGACTTGAAACCCAAGCCGCTGGAAGAAGATGTTCCGTTCGAGCTCACGCTCTGTAATTTTTAATTGTTACTTATTTACCCCATCATGACCGTCGTTAATTGCCCCACCTGTGCCGCCAAAGTCGAATGGACTGAAGCCAACAAATACCGCCCCTTCTGCTCGGAACGCTGCAAGCAGATCGACCTGGGCGCCTGGGCCGAAGAGAAATACACCATCCCCGCCGCCGACCCGTTTGAAGATCCGCTCGCGGACGAAGACAACAAGCCGCAATAAGCCTCAACTAAACGGATTTTCCAGACGCAGCCCCTGCGCCGCGAAACTGTCGAGTCTGCCACTGACCACCGTCAAGCCATAGGCGATGCCCATCGCCGCGATCTGCCCATCGACGCCGTGCGCGTGGCCGCGCGCATGCAGGCGCGCGCACACGAGCGCGCAATCGAGGTCGAATTCCAGCAGCCGCGGCGCATATTCTGACAGCACGGCTTCCAGCCAGCCTTCCAGCGCCAGTGCTTCCAGCGCCGCCTCGCGCCGCCAGCTCCGCTGTATGCCTGCGCGCAGTTGCGCAATCACCTGCACCGGTACATAGCGCATTTCCGGCGCCACCCGTTCAAAAAAATCGAGCACGCCCGCCGGTGCAGCGCCGCCCTTGCGCCCTGCAACGATCACATCCGTATCGACCAGGTAGGCGGGCATGGTTCAAGGGCGGCGCTCGAAATCCGCATCGTGCCCCACGTCGGGCATGCCGCGCAGAATATCGTCGAGCGGACGCTTCGGCAGCGGCCGCAAGGCGCTGCGCAGGATGTCGCGATGCTCGTCCTCGATGCTGCGTCCATGCGCGCGGGCACGCTTGTGCAAGGCGGCAATCAGCAATTCATCGGTATCGGTAAAGGTCAGTGTCAGCGGCATGCGAGACTCCCCAATGCGTGATGAAAGCACTGTAGCGCAAAGCGCGCGCGATACAAGGAAAGTAACAGGAAAGCTTGCGCCAGCACGCAGCACGCAGCATGCTGCTGCCTGCTGGCACAAGTTGGGATCAGGCAGGCGCCAGCGATTCGCGACGTACCTCGTCCAGCCATTCCAGCAGGGGAATGGTGGCCGGCAGCAAGGGTTCCACGCCGACCGTGCCTTGCCAGGCGAACGCCTGTCCTTCCAGGCTTTGCGGCTCGCCCCGCCACTCGCGGCTGATATAGAAATGCAGGCGCACATGGGCGTGCGGATACACATATTCGACGCCGCACCAGGCTTCGGCAGTATCGATATGCAAGCCCAGCTCCTCGACAAACTCGCGTTTCAAGGCGTCAAAAATGGCTTCGCCCGGCTCCACTTTACCGCCAGGAAATTCCCAATAGCCGTCATACGGCTTGCCGGCCGGGCGTTGGCCCAGCAGCACGTCGCCATTCGGCTTCATCAGGATACCGACGGCGACGTCCACCGGTGTGACTTTCGCTTCGCTCATTGCGGCAACTTTCCCGCAGGTAGTTTCCCAGCATAGTCGCGCGCGAATTGCCACGCCACCCGGCCTGAACGGGAACCGCGCTGCAGTGCCCAGCGCAGGGCGTCGCCGCGCGCCGCGGCGATCTGCTCCGGCGTGCAGCCGAACGAAGCGAGCCAGTGCGCCGTGATATCGAGGTAATCGTCCTGCTTGAACGGGTAGAACGACAGCCACAGGCCGAAGCGTTCGGACAGCGAGATTTTCTCTTCCACCGTCTCGCCCGGATGCAGGTCGCCATCGTCGTCCGTCTTGTAGCTGGTGTTGTCCGACATCCGTTCCGGCATCAGGTGACGGCGGTTCGAGGTGGCGTAGATCAGCACATTGTCCGATTGCGCGGCGATGCTGCCGTCGAGCGCCACTTTCAGCGCCTTGTAGCCGCTCTCGCCCTCTTCGAACGACAGGTCGTCGCAAAAGATGATGAAGCGCTCGGGGCGCGCCGCCACCAGGTCGACGATGTCGGGCAGGTCGGCCAGGTCCGCCTTGTCCACTTCGATCAGCCGCAGGCCCTGGTCAGCGAACTGGTTCAGACAAGCCTTGATCAGCGACGACTTGCCCGTTCCGCGCGCGCCCGTCAGCAGCACGTTGTTGGCCGGACGGCTGGCCACGAACTGGCGCGTGTTCTGCTCGATCTGCGCCTTTTGCGTGCCGATATTGTGCAAGTCATCCAGAGCGATGGACGATACGTGCTCCACTGCCTGCAGATGGCTTGCCGCTCCCTGGCGCCGGCGCCAGCGGAAGGCAAAGCTGTTCCAGTCGGTGGCCGGCAAGGCCGGCGGCAAGATCGACTCGAGGCGCGCCAGCACCCGCTCGGCGCGGATCAGGAATTGATCGAGGCTGGTCATGAGCGGTAGTCGGCGTTGATCGACACGTAATCATGCGACAGGTCGCACGTCCACAGGGTGGCCGTGGCGTCGCCGCGCGCCAGCTTCACGCGGATGGTGATTTCGCTTTGCTGCATCACGCGCTGGCCATCCTGCTCCTGGTAGTCCGGGTTGCGGCCGCCATTCTTGGCCACCCACACGTCGTCCAGGTACAGGTTCAATTGGCCCACGTCCAGGTCGTCCACGCCCGCATAGCCGATGGCGGCCAGGATGCGGCCCAGGTTAGGGTCGGAGGCGAAGAAGGCCGTTTTCACCAGCGGCGAATGAGCAATGGAATAGGCGATCTTGCGGCACTCTTCCACGTTGCGGCCGTCTTCCACGGTCACGGTCATGAACTTGGTGGCGCCTTCGCCGTCGCGCACGATGGCTTGCGCGAGAAAAGTAGACAGTTCGGTCACGGCGGCGGCCAGTTCAGCATAGTGCGGCGAATCGATGGAATCGATCACCAGGCTGCCGGCGCCCGTGGCGACCAGCATGAACGAGTCATTGGTGGACGTGTCGCCGTCGATGGTGATACAGTTGAACGATTTGTCGGCCGCCTGTTTCACCAGCTGGTCCAGCACCGGTTGCGCCACGGTGGCGTCAAATGCAAGAAAACCCAGCATGGTGGCCATATTCGGCTTGATCATGCCGGCGCCCTTGCTGATGCCCGTCAGGGTGACCGCGTGGCCACCGATGGTGACCGTGCGCGAACCGGCTTTCGGCTGCGTGTCGGTGGTCATGATGGCTTCGGCGGCCGAGAACCAGTTATCCGATGTCAGCGCGGCGACGGCTTGCGGCAAGCCGGCGACCAGGCGCTGCACAGGCAAGGGTTCGAGGATCACGCCGGTGGAAAACGGCAGGATTTGCTGCGGCGTGCAGCCCAGCAGCTCGGCCAGCGCGGCGCAGCTGGCCTGCGCGTCGGCCAGGCCCGATTCGCCCGTGCCCGCATTCGCGTTGCCCGTGTTGACCAGCAGCGCGCGGATCGGCGCGGCGCCAGCCGTCACGGCGGCCAGGTTGGCTTTCGAGATTTGCACGGGCGCGGCGCAGAAGCGGTTCAAGGTGAACACGCCAGCCACGGTGGCCGTCGGCGCCAGTTTCAATACCAGCAAATCCTTGCGGTTGGGTTTCTTGATGCCGGCTTCGGCAACACCGATTTCAATGCCGGCGACGGCTTTCAAGTCGGCGGCGACGGGCTTGGGAGAATTGACGGCCATGGTGATTTCTTCTGCGAGGGAAAAGGGAAGCGCTATTGTAGCGCCTTCGCGGCTCGGGTGAACATGCGGCAAGGGAATCGTCGCGGCGGCCAGGGCAGTCGCGAAGCCGGTCGGCAACATGACCAGGCTTGCGATTTATCAGAACGCCGCCGCCTGGCGGGGCTAAGGTGTAAGAACCGACGATCACGCGTCTCGCACAAGCGCCCGGGGAGGGGAGTCATGGCGCACGGAAAACCCTACCGCATGCATCGCAGCGATTCAGGCTCGGCACGCCCGTTACGTCTATGGTGTTTATGCTGCCTGTTTTGCCTGCTGGCCTCGTTGACGGCCTGTACGCTGCCAGGTGAAGCGGCCGGTCATGCCATTGGCCACGTCACCGATCTGGCATCCACAGCGCCGCCGGCCGCTGAAACGCCGCCAGCCGCAGAATTTCCACCCGCGAGCGGGGTGGGACGGCCACCGCCAACCTTCCCATGGAGCAGCTCATGGTCAGGCATCGGCGGCCTGGTCGGCAATCTGGGCAACCTGGCCGGCAGCAGCGGCATGCTCACGGGCAGCAGCGGCATGGCCAAGCCTGGCAACGATCCACCGCCGGCCGGCGCAGTGCACGTCACGGTGTATTACGCCACAGACAGGCAATACCAGGCCAGCAGCCGCAGCTATGGCTGGCAGCCCAACCGCGCCGCGCCCCACCTGAGCTACGGCAGCGTCCTCGTCAGCATCCCTGAAAAAAGAGCGCCGGGCGAACTGCCGTTGCCGCCCTGGTACGCCATCCTGTCCAGCGACAATGCGCAAAAATATGTGCTGATCAAGGAAGCCACGCGCCTGTCGCGCGAGGATTTTCTCGCCACCGTCAAGGCCAGGATACAGGCCGCCCCGGAACGGCACGCCGCCTTCATCTACATCCATGGCTACAGCAATTCCTTTGACGACGCCGCGCGGCGCACGGCGCAGATGGCGGTCGACCTCGATATCGGCGCCCTGCCCGTGTTCTACAGCTGGCCATCGAAAGGCACCCTGGCCGGCTATGAATTCGACCAGAATTCCGCCGAATGGACGCAGGCGCACCTGCAAGCCTTCCTGGCCGACTTCGCGGCGCACTCGTCCGCCACCGATATCTACCTCATCGCCCACAGCATGGGCAACCGCCCGATGACCGTGGCCCTGGCCAACCTGCTGGAAAAACGCCCCGAACTGCTGCCCCTGTTCAAGCAGGTGGTGCTGGCAGCGCCTGACATCAATGCCGATGTCTTCCGCGACCAGATCGCCCCCCGTTTTGCCAGCCTCAAGCTCCCCGCCACCCTGTACGCTTCCGCGAACGACAAGGCCATCCGCGCTTCCTACAATTTTGCCGACTGGGACAGGATAGGCGACATCCGCGGCCCCGTCGTCAGCATCCCCGGCATGGAGCTCGTCGATGCCTCGGCCGTCATCATGAACTTCATGGGGCACGACTACTTCGCCAGCAACCGCGTCTTGCTGACCGATATCGCCACCATGATCAAGACGGGGCAACGGGCAAAAAATCGCGGCGGCTTGAAGGGCATTCCGTCGCAGGCGCCGCAATACTGGGCCTTTCCCTGAGCCGGGACCGCGCAAGACATCCGGGCATAAAAAAAACGGAGACCGTGGTCTCCGTTCTTGTTCAAGCTGTCAAACCGGCTTTACGCCAATTTTCCATGACAGGCTTTGTACTTCTTGCCGCTGCCGCAAGGGCATGGGTCGTTACGGCCAACCTTGACGCCCATGCTCACGCTCATGTCGTCGACGTTGTCCATGTTGCCGCCGGCCACAGGCGCCAGCAGCTCTTCCGGCGCAGCGTTCGGGTCGAATTCAGCGTGCTGGTAGTGCACGTTTTCCACGTGCGACTGTTGCATTGCCTGTTCGGCTGCATCGACTTCTTCGCGCGACTGGATGCGTACCGTCATCACGTGTTTCGTGACGTCGTTCTTGATCATGTCGAGCATCTGGCCAAACAGTTCAAACGCTTCGCGCTTGTATTCCTGTTTCGGGTTCTTCTGCGCATAACCGCGCAGGTGAATACCCTGGCGCAGGTGATCGAGCGCCGCCAGGTGTTCGCGCCAGTGGCTGTCCACGCTTTGCAGCATGACATTGCGTTCGAAGCCGCCAAACGATTCCTTGCCGACGATATCGATCTTCGACTGGTACACGGCATCGGCCGCGGCCAGCACTTTTTCCAGGATCTCGTCGTCCGTCAGGGTCGAATCGGCTTCCAGCATTTGCTGCAGCGGCAAGTCGAGCTGCCATTCGCTGGCCAGGGTGTTTTCCAGGCCCTTGATATCCCACTGCTCTTCCACCGATTCGTGCGGCACGTACTCGTGCACGAGGTCGGTGAACACGCCGTGGCGCAGCGAGCCGATCATTTCCGAGATGTCGGTCGTTTCCAGCAGCTCGTTACGCTGCTGGTAGATGACCTTACGCTGGTCGTTGGCGACGTCATCGTATTCCAGCAATTGCTTGCGGATGTCGAAGTTGCGCGCTTCCACCTTGCGCTGGGCCGATTCGATCGAACGCGAGACGATGCCTGCCTCGATCGGTTCGCCTTCCGGCATTTTCAAACGGTCCATCACGGCGCGCACGCGGTCGCCGGCGAAGATGCGCAGCAGCGCGTCGTCGAGCGACAGGTAGAAGCGCGACGAACCCGGATCGCCCTGGCGGCCAGCACGGCCACGCAGCTGATTGTCGACGCGGCGCGATTCGTGGCGTTCGGTGCCGATGATGTGCAAGCCGCCCGCATTGACCACGTGGTCGTGCAGGGATTGCCATTCATCGCGCAAGGTCTGCGACTGGGCTGCCTTGTCGGCATCGCTCAGTTCAGCATTGGCTTCGATGAACTTGATCTGGTTTTCGACGTTACCGCCCAACACGATATCGGTACCGCGACCTGCCATGTTGGTGGCGATGGTGATGGCTTTCGGACGGCCTGCCTGGGCGATGATTTCCGCTTCGCGGGCATGCTGCTTCGCGTTCAGCACGTTGTGCGGCAAACCGGCCTTGGTCAGGATGCCCGACAGCAGTTCCGAGTTCTCGATCGAGGTGGTACCCACCAGCACGGGCTGGCCGCGCTCGTAGCAGTCGCGGATGTCGTTCAACATCGCGTTGTATTTTTCCGCCGACGATTTGTAGACCTGATCCTGGCGGTCCTTGCGCTGCAGCGGACGGTTTTGCGGGATCACGACCGTTTCCAGGCCGTAGATTTCCTGGAATTCGTATGCTTCGGTATCGGCCGTGCCGGTCATGCCGGCCAGCTTGGCGTACATGCGGAAGTAGTTCTGGAAGGTGATCGAGGCCAGGGTCTGGTTCTCGTTCTGGATCTTGACGCCTTCTTTCGCTTCGACGGCCTGGTGCAAGCCATCGGACCAGCGGCGGCCCGTCATCAGACGGCCCGTGAATTCATCGACGATCACCACTTCATTGTTCTGCACCACATAGTGCTGATCCTTGAAGTACAGCGCATGCGCGCGCAGGGCCGCATACAGGTGGTGCACGAGGGTGATGTTGGCCGAATCGTACAGCGAAGCGCCTTCCGGCAGCAGGCCCATTTCCATCAGGATGCCTTCGGCCTTTTCATGGCCGGCTTCCGTCAGCAGCACCTGGTGCGCCTTTTCATCCTTGGTATAGTCGCCCGGCACGTCAACCTTGCCCTTGCCGTCCGGTGTTTCTTCGCCGATCTGCAAAGTCAGGCGCGCAGGCACTTCATTGATCTTGTGATACAGGTCCGTATGGTTCTCGGCCTGACCCGAAATGATCAGCGGCGTACGCGCTTCATCGATCAGGATCGAGTCGACTTCATCGACGATGCCGAAGTTCAGGCTGCGCTGCACGCGCTCGCGCGCTTCGTAGACCATGTTGTCGCGCAAGAAGTCGAAACCGAATTCATTGTTGGTGCCATACGTGATGTCGGAGTTGTACGCCTGCTGCTTGGCGCTGTGCTCCATCTGCGACATGTTCACGCCAGTCGACAGGCCCAGCCATGCATACAGGCGACCCATGGTCTCGGCATCGCGCTGCGCCAGGTAATCATTGACGGTGACGATATGCACGCCCTTGCCCGACAAGGCATTCAGGTAGGCTGGCAAGGTTGCCATCAGGGTCTTGCCCTCGCCCGTGCCCATCTCCGCGATCTTACCGAAATGCAAGACCATGCCGCCGATCATCTGCACATCGAAATGGCGCATGCGCAGGACGCGCTTGCTGGCCTCGCGGCAGACGGCAAATGCTTCCGGCAACAAGGCATCGAGCGATTCGCCAGCGGCGATGCGTTCCTTGAAGGCAGGCGTCTTCGCTTGCAGCTCGGCATCCGACAGCTTTTCGATGGCCGGCTCGAGCGCATTGATCTCGCGTACCGTTTTTTGGTATTGCTTGAGCAGCCGCTGGTTGCGGCTACCGAAAATCTGGGTCAGTAATGACATGCTTGAATTCTTGAAAAAACGCCGTTAAAAAAAGCTCGGTAGGGAACAACGAGGTAGTAATCGCGTCACCGCACGGAGTTCGACTATGGCAAAAGACGATGATTTTATCATGCGTTCCCGACATGGTTGGGGTAATGCGCCATATAACAATAGCTTAATGACAAACAAATGGCAGAAATTGCGGACATTTTCCATACTGTAAGGCAATACGGCCCGCCCGCCTGCGCCGCACCCGCCGCCGCACTCGTCATGCGCGGGCGAGTGTGCTATGTTTCGGCCATGCGAACTCCCACTTATTCTCCGGCACCGCGCCGCGGCTACGGCTTTGCCCGTTCAGGCCCGGCCGTCACGGGCGCAACCGATTTTCTGCGCGGCAATGCGACGATGGCCTCCCTGATGCCCACCGTCACGCGCCTGGCCGCCCTGCAAAAAGATTGCGCCAAGGCCTTGCCGGCCATGTTCGAGCATTGCGACATCCTGCAATTCGAGGGCGGCCTGCTCGTGCTGGCCACGCCGAACGCGGCGCTGGCGGCCAAGCTCAAGCAGCAATTGCCGAAACTGCAAGGGGAACTGGAAAGAAAGGGCTGGCAGATTTCAGGCATCAAGCTGAAAGTGCAAGTCATCAAGAGCATCGCGCCCATCGTGCATACGCGGGCGCTGGTCTTGCCGGAAAAAGCCATGTCGGCCCTGGAAGAGCTGAGCACGGCACTGCCCGCGTCGAAGCAGAACGAGCAATTGATCGCGGCGCTGCGCAATATGGTCCGCCACCACCGCGAACCTGGGAACACCTGAGAAAAAGTCCATGGCGGCGTTGCATTGCCTGGCCGTACTATTCGTACTGCCTGCGGCAATGCGCCTTGCCCTGAACATTTTTCAGGTGCTCCCTAGTCCTAAAATTATTTAAAAACAGCAACGGCCGTCAAGTCAAGGACCACTCGCGTTCCATCTGGCGCAGGTAGGATTGCGGCGCCGCCTCGTTCGTGGCGAACGACACGATTTCATAGGATTCCGGCTGCTCCAGCAACGCCAGCAGCAGCTGGTTGTTCAGCGCGTGGCCTGACTTGTGCGCCGTGTAGTACGCGAGCAGGGGATGGCCCACCAGGTACAGGTCGCCGATGGCGTCGAGGATCTTGTGGCGCACGAACTCGTCTTCATAGCGCAAGCCATCGGCGTTGAGGATGCGGTACTCGTCCATGACGATGGCGTTTTCCAGCGAACCGCCACGGGCCAGGCCCATGCCGCGCAAGCTTTCCACGTCCTGCATGAAACCGAAGGTGCGCGCGCGCGCCACGTCGTGCACATACGACACGTCGCCAAAATCCACGGAAGCGCGCTGCATCGTGCCATCGACGGCAGGATGGTTGAATTCGATGAAGAAATCGAGCTTGAAGCCGTCGTACGGCGACAAGCGCGCCCATTTCTCCGCGTCACCCTTGCCGTGACGCACTTCCACGGGCTTGATGACCTTGATGAATTTCTTTGGCGCCTGCTGCTCTTCCACGCCCGCCTGCTGCAGCAGGTAGACGAAGGACGAGGCGGAACCGTCCATGATGGGAATTTCTTCCGCATTCACGTCGATGTACATATTGTCGACACCCAGGCCGGCCGCCGCCGACATCAGATGTTCCACGGTGGAAACCCTGGCGCCATCCTTGATCAGCACGGAAGCCATGCGCGTATCGCCCACGGCCATGGCGCTGGCGGGAAACTCGACGATGGGATCGAGGTCGATGCGGCGAAATACGATGCCCGCATCGATCGCGGCAGGACGCAAGATCAGCTCGACCTTGGTGCCAGAGTGCAAACCGACACCGATGGTGCGGACCTGTTGTTTGATAGTGCGTTGTTTTAACATCTGTCGATTATATCTATTTGCCGGATTTTCGTTGCGGCGCGGCATCGCCCACGCCAGAAATACCACAACGGCTCATCACGGATGTTCGCTTTCCGCATGCACGGCTTCGCGGCGCACCAGATAAATGCCGCTGCCGATGATGATGGCCGCGCCGATCAAGGTGTATTCGTCGGGCAAGGCACGCCACAGCATCCAGTCCAGGGCCATGCCCCATGCCAGGGCCGAGTATTCGAACGGCGCCACGCTGGACGCCTTGCCATGGCGAAATGCTTCCGTGATGGCCAGCTGGCCCAGGAAGCCACTCAGTGACAAGCCCGCCAGCAGCCACCAGTCTTCGCGGCGGATACCCACCCACTCATGCGCCGACAGGGCCACGCCGCCGAGGGCCATCATCACCATCAGCCAGAAGACCATGCTTTCGCTGGCGTCCGTGCGGCTCAGGATGCGTCCCGTCACGGCGGAAATGGCGTAACAGGCAGCCGAGCCCAGTACGGCCAGCCCGGCCAGCGAAAAGAATCCCGAGCCGTCGGGGCGCAGCGCCACCAGCACGCCCAGCAGGCCCACGGCGATGGCGCACCAGCGCGCGAAGTCGACTTTTTCCTTGAGGATAAACACCGACAGGACCGTGATGAACAAGGGGGCAACAAAGAACAGCGCATATGTCTCGGCCAGCGACATGCGCTTCAAGCCGTAGGCGAACAGCGTGATCATCAGCACGCCCAGGGCGCCGCGCAGCAAGTGCAGCGGCCAGCGCACCTTCAGCACGTTCTTGAAGGCGCCGCGGTACAGCAGGTACAGGCAGACGAGCGGCAACGACGACAGGGCGCGCAAGGCCGTCACCTGCATGGGAGGATAATGGGCGGACAACAGCTTCATGGCCGTGTCCATCAGGGAAAACATGGCGACGGCGATCAGCATCACATAGATGCTGCGCAGGTTGGGATTGCGGGATATCAGGACAGACTCCTGGCGAAAGAGCGGGACCGTCATCATGGCGACGGCCGGAGCCAGGACCGCATGGTCTGGAAAGGCAGGGCCAGGCGGTCAGCCAGATTATAACAAGCGCGGCCGTTTTACCTTATGACACAGGCAACAGCATCACCAGTTTCAGTTCATGCTGGCGCGCCAGGTGCAGGGTCACCTGATTGAACGCCAGCAGTCCCTGTTGCGCATGCTGGAACTGGCGCAAGCCGCCATCGCGGCCCTGCACCTGCTGCGCGCCCCACCATAGGCGAAATTCAAAGCTGGCGTCAGCCAGTTCCGCGATCAGGCCGGCCAGCGGCGCCTGGTCCGCCTGCCGGCCGA
Organism: Janthinobacterium sp. BJB446; assembly: GCF_002735655.1. Lineage (NCBI taxonomy): Bacteria > Pseudomonadati > Pseudomonadota > Betaproteobacteria > Burkholderiales > Oxalobacteraceae > Janthinobacterium > Janthinobacterium sp. BJB446. The sequence goes on from NZ_PDZK01000005.1 coordinate 32,176, forward strand.
TATCGGCGCGGAACTCCGCCACCAGGCGCTGCGCCCGTTCAGGCCAGCCGATGACCAGGTCGCGCGCCCCCGCGTCCAGGAACATGAAGCGCAGCTGGTTCGGTGCGGCCGCATCGTCATGCAGCCAGCCGGCAAACAAGGTGGATGCCGCCCCGTTCCACGCCACGGCATTCCATGCGCGGTCGAGGATGTACGCGGGCGCGTCGATGGCGGCAACGATGGCGGCCAGCTCGGCGGCAGCAGGACCACTGCCCTCGCCCGTCCCGTGGCTGGGGTCATGCTTGTCGGCCACCTCGAACAGATAGGCGCGCTCGGCCGTGCTCAGCTGCAGCACCTGCGCCAGGCGGGCCAGCATCCTGGCCGATGCCGACACGGGCCGCCCCTGCTCCAGCCACGTCAGCCAGGTGGGACTGACATCGCACAGCTGTGCCAGCTCTTCGCGCCGCAAGCCCGGCGTGCGCCGCCGCCCGCCGCCGGGCAAGCCAGCCATGGCGGGGGTGACGGCTTCGCGCCGGGCGCGGATGAATTCAGCGAGTTTGTTCGACATGACAGCGGTGCATGGTAGTAGATATACCAGTATAAGTTATGGTCTTGTTACAGGATAATTTTATCCCTATTCTGCAGGAACTCACCCATCCACAGGAGAAAACCATGCAGCAGCACGATGTCGTTACCGAACAGTTTGGCAAGACGGCGAATGCCTACCTGAGCAGCGCCGTACATGCGCAAGGCGCCGACCTGGTGCTGATGCAGGAATGCGCGCGCCGCCACGGCAAGCCCGTCGTCCTGGACCTGGGCTGCGGCGCAGGCCATGCCAGCTTTGCCGTCGCCCCCGTGGCAGCTTCCGTCGTCGCCTACGATCTGGCGCAACCCATGCTCGACGTGGTCGACCACGCCAGGGCGCAGCGCGGCTTGCACAACATCAGCACGCAGCAGGGCGATGTGGCCCGCCTGCCGTTTGCCGACGCCAGCTTCGACATGGTCGTCACCCGCTTTTCCGCGCATCACTGGAACGATGTGGCGGGAGCCCTGGCCGAAGCGTGGCGCGTGCTGCGCCCGAACGGCACCTTATTAGTGGTCGACATCGTCGCGCCGAAAACGGCCCTGTACGACAGCACGCTGCAGACGGTGGAAATGCTGCGCGACGCTTCGCACGTGCGCGACTACCGCACCTGCGAATGGGGCGCCAAGTTCGATAACGCGGGCTTTACGCACAGCTTGCGCAGCGTGTGGAAACTGACGATGCAGTTCGACGAGTGGGTGGCGCGCATGCGCACGCCGATCGAAAGAGTGGCGGCCATCCGCAACCTGTTCGATGGCGCGCCCGAGGAAGCGCGCCGGTATTTCGCGCTGCAGGACGATTATTCGTTCAGCATCGATGCGGCCATGTTCGAGGCGACGAAACCCTCAGTACAGTAAACGTAAAAACGGCGCCGATGGCGCCGTTTTCATGCGGACAGGAAGCGCTTAAGCCAGTTGGCCCAACAGCGTCTCGGCATTCGACACTTCAAACTTGCCGCCTTGCTCGATGTTCAATTGCGTCACGACGCCATTGTCGACCAGCATCGAGTAGCGCTGCGAGCGCGTGCCCATGCCATGCTTGGAAAAATCGGCGTCCAGGCCCAGGGCCTTGCTGTAGGCGGCGTTGCCGTCAGCCATCATGCGCACCACGCCGGTGGCTTTCTGGTCACGGCCCCAGGCACCCATCACGAACGCGTCGTTGACGGAGATGCACCAGATTTCATCGACGCCCTTGGCTTTCAGGTCGGCGGCGTGCTTGACGTAGCCTGGCACGTGCTGTGCGGAGCAGGTCGGGGTGTACGCGCCTGGCAGGCCGAAGATGGCGATCTTCTTGCCCTTGACCAGGTCTTGCACGTTGAACGTGTTCGGGCCCAGTGCGCAACCTTCGGTTTCGCTTTCGATGAATTCGGCCAGGGTGCCTTCTGGCAGGGTGTCGCCGATCTTGATGGTCATGTTGACTCCTTGTGTGCTGTCGGTGGAAAACGCTCGCCGCCCGGCCGGGCGGAAAACGCGTGTATTCTGGTTCGGCTAGCATGATGCTGGCTCAGCGCGATAGTATGCCTGACTTGCCGTATTTGTGCAGAAAATGGCCGGAAAGGCAAAGTCAAAAGTCAAAAACCGGCAAAAAAAAACGGCGGCCCTCAGGCCGCCGTCATCGTTGCATGCATCACATCACCTTAGTCGGCCTGTTTACGCAGGAAGGCAGGAATGTCATACGTCTCCATGCCATTCTTTTCCATCGCGCGTACTTGCTCGGAAGCCGATTCGCGACGCCATACCGCCGGCGCCTTCATGCCGTCGAAACCGGCTGCCGGCGTAGCCACGCCAACCGTCGTCGTCGCCGCTTGCGCGCTACCCATGGCAGCCGACGGGGTCAACGGGCTGTTGTGGGTGCCGGTGCGCAGCACTTGCTGCGGTACCAGCTGGATGTTTTTCTTGGCGCGGCCCAGGCCCGTGGCCACCACGGTAACGCGGATGTCGTCGCCCATGGCGTCGTCGTAGGCGATACCTTGCGCGATCGACGCGTCCGGCGCGGCAAACGCGCGCACGGCAGCCATGACTTCCTTGATCTCTTTACCTTTCAAGCCACGGCTGGCCGTGACGTTGACCAGCACGCCGCGCGCGCCGGACAGGTCGATGCCATCCAACAGCGGCGAAGCGACAGCCTGTTCGGCGGCGATGCGCGCGCGGTCGACGCCGGAAGCCGTCGCCGTGCCCATCATGGCCTTGCCCTGCTCGCCCATGATGGTTTTCACGTCGTTGAAGTCGACGTTGATATGGCCAGGCACGTTGATGATCTCGGCAATGCCGGCCACCGCGTTGTTGAGCACATCATCGGCGTGCTGCATCCATTCCAGCATGCTTTCGTCTTCGTAGATCTCTTCCAGCTTTTCGTTCAGGATGATGATCAGCGAATCGACGTGCAGGGACAGCTGCTCCAGGCCTTCGTCTGCGATGTCCATGCACTTCTGGCCTTCGTACGAGAATGGCTTGGAGACCACGGCCACCGTCAGCGCGCCCAGTTCCTTGGCCACTTCGGCCACGATAGGAGCGGCGCCCGTGCCCGTACCGCCGCCCATGCCGGCAGCGATGAAGACCATGTGCGCGCCGCGCAGCGAATCGGCGATGCGCGCGCGCGATTCTTCGGCCAGCTGGCGGCCGACGGCAGGCTTCATGCCGGCGCCCAGACCGGTATCGCCGATCTGGATGATGTTGTGGGCCTTCGATGTCGACAGGGCCTGTGCGTCGGTGTTGGCGGCAATGAACTCCACGCCCGACATGCCTTTGTTGATCATGTGTTGGACTGCATTGCCACCCGCACCGCCGACGCCGACGACCTTGATGACGGTACCTAAAGCTGTGTTATCGACCATATCGAACTCCATGATGTGCTCCTATCAGATGCGGTTTCCAAGCGCCAGGCCTCATATTGGTAGGAGAACTGGAGATTGAAAACTGCGGTTAAATATAAAATAAAGTTATGTGTGTGTACCTGCGATGCTGCCAAAAAACCTGTCCTGCCGGGCGAAAATCATGCCCTTAAAAATTCCCTAAAAACCATTCCTTCATGCGCTGCCAGACTGCCTTCACCGAGCCGTCCTGACGCGTCACGATGTGGCCGCGCAGGTATTGCTTCTTCGCTTCCAGCAGCAGGCCCAATACCGTGGCATAGCGCGGACTGCGCACCACGTCGGCCAGCTGTCCCCGATACTCGGGCGTGCCCAGACGCGCCGGTTTCAGGAAAATATCTTCCGCCATTTCCACCATGCCGGGCATGATGGAGGTGCCGCCCGTGAGCACGATGCCCGACGACAGCACGCCTTCATAACCGGATTCGCGCACCACCTGGTGCACCATGGCGAACAGCTCCTCGACGCGCGGCTCGATCACTGCCGCCAGCGCCTGGCGCGACAGGTTGCGCGGGCCGCGGTCTCCCAGGCCAGGCACTTCCAGCGATTCGCCGGGGTCGGCCAGGACCTGCTTGGCCACGCCATAGCGGATCTTGATTTCTTCCGCTTCCGCGGTCGGGGTGCGCAAGGCCATGGCGATGTCGTTGGTGATCTGGTCGCCGGCGATGGGGATGACTGCCGTATGGCGGATCGCGCCATCGGAAAATACCGCCACATCGGTCGTGCCGCCACCGATGTCGATCAGTACCACGCCCAGTTCCTTCTCGTCGGGCGTAAGCACCGCATCGGCGGACGCCATCGGCTGCAGGATCAGGTCCGACACTTCCAGGCCGCAGCGGCGCACGCACTTGACGATGTTCTGCACCGCCGACACGGCGCCGGTGACGATATGCACCTTCACCTCCAGGCGGATGCCGCTCATGCCGATAGGCTCGCGCACATCTTCCTGGCTGTCGACGATGAACTCTTGCGGCACCGTGTGCAGCAATTGCTGATCGGTCGGAATGTTAACCGCTTTTGCCGTCTCGATGACGCGCGCCACGTCGGTCGCCGTCACTTCCTTGTCCTTGATGGCCACCATGCCGCTGGAATTGAAGCTGCGGATATGGCTGCCCGCAATGCCCGCGTACACATTGCGGATCTTGCAGTCGGCCATCAGCTCGGCCTCTTCCAGCGCGCGCTGGATGGACTCCACCGTGGCCTCGATATTGACCACCACGCCTTTTTTCAGGCCCTTCGATTCGTGCTGGCCCAGCCCGATCACTTCGTGGCGCCCGTCGGACATCACTTCGGCTACCACCGCCACCACTTTCGAGGTGCCGATGTCGAGGCCGACGATCAGGTTTTTCGCGTCTTTTGTCATTTCTGTCGCCTACTGTATGGGCTATAAATTAAAATTATTGGGTTACGTCGGTTTTTTAATCGGACTGCTGTTTTTCTTCTTCATGACTGGCTTTCCATCCTTGCCTTCGGCCGGTATCACCAGGCCGGCGGAACTGAGCGCCAGGCCATTCTGGTAGCGCATATCGATCGTGTCGATATTTTCCAGCCGGCTCGCCAGCTGCGGATAAATACCCACCAGCCGGTCGACCCGCGCTTTCAGGGTCGTGTGATTCTGCTCGCGCCCCAGCGCCACGCTCATGCCGTTATCCAGTTTCACGGTCCACGCATAGCGGCTCGACAGCGACAGGGTTTCCGGCACCATCTTCAGCGGCGCAAACCACTTTGCCAGCTGCACGTAGGTAGCCAGTACTTCCTTTTCGCTGCCATCGGGGCCGGCAAACGCAGGCAACTCATGGTCGTCTTCGGCTTCGGCCACATTCGCCGTAAACACGTCGCCCTTGACCGACAGCAGGCGTCCATCCTCGCCCCAGGTGCCCAGCGCTTCGTGTTCTTCCAGCGCCACGATCAGCTGGTTCGGCCACTCGCGCCGCACGCTGGCACGGCGTACCCAGGGCACCGATTCGAACACGCCGCGCACGCTTTCCAGGTTGGTCGTGAAGAAATTGCCCTTGATGCGGCCCAAAGTGCCGCTACGCAGGGTCAGGTAATTCACGTGGCGCAGGCCTTTGTCGTCCGCGCTTTCCACCTTGATCGTGCGCAGGTCGAACATGGGACGCTGCGACACCCACCAGACGCCGGCGGCCACGCACACGACCAGAACCGCGGCCAGCAAGCCGTTGGCAGTCGTATTGAGGCTTTTAGCGTCATGCCACATATCAGCGCTGTCCCTTGTGCATTTTCAGACGCGCGCCAGCGACGATTTCCAGGCACAGGTCTTCATAGCTGATGCCCACCGCGCGCGCCGCCATCGGCACGAGCGAGTGGCCCGTCATGCCGGGCGAGGTATTCACTTCCAGCAAAAACAGCTTGCTGTCGGCCGCGCGCATCAGCACGTCCACACGTCCCCAGCCTTCGCAGCCGAGGGCGCGGTAGGCTGCCACGGCGATGCGCTCCATCTCCGCCACGATCGCCGGGTCCAGCTGCGGCGGGCAGAAATACTGCGTATCGTCCGTGAAATACTTGTTCTGGTAATCGTAATTGCCTTGCGGCGCGACGATCTCGATCGGCGGCAGCGCGCGCGCAGTGGCGCCCTTGCCCAGGATCGCGACGGTGAACTCGCGGCCCTTGATGAACTCCTCGGCCAGCACCGAATCATCGAGGCCGGCGGCGATGTCGTAGGCCGCCTGGAAGGCCGATGCTTGGTTGACCGTCGTGATGCCGATGCTCGAACCTTCATGCGGCGGCTTGACGATCAGCGGCAAGCCCAGTTCCGCGGCGACCTTGGCCAGGTCGGAGCTGTCATCGAGCACCGCGTACTTTGGCGTTGGCAGCTGGTGCATCAGCCAGATCATCTTGGTGTAAACCTTGTCCATGCCCACCGCGCAGGCCATCACGCCGCTGCCCGTGTAGGGAATGCCCAGCTGCTCCAGCGCGCCCTGCAGGCTGCCGTCTTCGCCGAAGCGGCCGTGCAGCGCGATGAAGACGCGGTCGAATTGTTCAGCGGCCAGTTCGGCCAGGCTGCGTTCGCCCGTGTCGAACGCGTGCGCGTCCACGCCGCGGCTTGTCAAAGCGGCCAGCACGCCCGTGCCGGACATCAGCGACACTTCGCGCTCGGCCGAGCTGCCGCCGAACAGGACGCCGACCTTGCCCAATTGTTTTACGTCGATAGCTGAAGCTTGGTTCACATCAGGCCTTTACAGTGTTGGATGGATACGTTGTCAGTTGTTGCGGGATGCCGCTGATCGAGCCGGCACCCATGGTCAGCACGACGTCGCCGTCGCGCGCCACGCTCATGATGGTGTCGGCCATGTCCTTCATGGACTCGACGAAAATCGGTTCGATCTTGCCGCGCGCGCGCAGCGCATGCGCCAGTGCGCGGCCGTCGGCGGCGACGATAGGCGCTTCGCCCGCCGCATACACTTCGGACAGCAGCAGCACATCGGGCGCGCCCAACACTTTCACGAAATCCTCGAACAGGTCGCGCGTGCGGCTGTAGCGGTGCGGCTGGAACGCCAGCACCAGGCGGCGGCCAGGATAGGCGGCGCGCGCGGCGGCCAGGGTCACTTCCGTTTCCACCGGATGGTGGCCGAAATCGTCGACCAGCGCAAAAGTGCCGCCGTTCGGCAGCGCCACGTCGCCGTAACGCGTGAAGCGCCGGCCCACGCCGGAAAACTCGGCCAGGCCCTGCTGCGTGGCGCTGTCGGCGATGCCGATTTCGCGCGCGATGGCGATCGCCGAGCAGGCATTCTGCACATTGTGCATGCCGGGCTGGTTCAGCACCACGTCGAGGTCCGGATAGCCTTCCTGCAGCACGGTGAAATGCATTTCCAGGCCCACGGCACGCGCGTTGATGGCGCGCACCTGCGCGTCTTCCGCGAAACCGTAGGTGGTCACGGGCTTGGTGACGGACGGGATGATGGCGCGCACGTGCGGATCGTCGATGCACAGCATGGCGCGGCCATAGAAAGGCAAGCGGTGCGTGAACTGCACGAAAGCCTGCTTGAGCTTTTCGAAATCGTGCTCGTAGGTGTCCATGTGATCGGCGTCGATATTCGTGATCACTTCGATCATCGGCGTCAGGTTCAGGAACGAGGCATCCGATTCATCGGCTTCGGCTACCAGGTAGTCGCCCGAGCCCAGCTTGGCGTTCGCGCCGGCGCTGGTCAGGCGGCCGCCGATGACGAAAGTCGGATCGAGACCGCCCTGCGCCAGCACGGAAGCGACCAGGCTGGTGGTCGTCGTCTTGCCGTGCGTGCCGGCGATGGCGATACCGCGCTTCAGGCGCATCAATTCACCGAGCATCACGGCGCGCGGCACCAGCGGAATCTTGCGCGCGCGCGCGGCCGCCACTTCAGGATTGTCTTGCGGGACGGCGCCCGACGTCACCACCGCATCGGCGTCGCCGATGTTCTCGGCCGCGTGGCCCAGCATGACGGTCGCGCCCAGGCTCGCCAGGCGCTGCGTCGCCGCATTGCTGCCCAGGTCGGAGCCCGACACCTTGTAGCCGAGGTTGACCAGCACTTCGGCGATGCCGCTCATGCCGCTGCCGCCAATGCCGACAAAGTGGATATTGTTTACTTTATGCTTCACAGAGCTAACCTCATGCCAGTTTTTCCAATACGTGTGCGATCGCCTCATTGGCGTCGCGCTTGCCTGCTGCCAGTGCCGCTTGCGCCATATGCTGGCAGGTATCGCGGCTCAGCGATGCCAGCAGGGTGCTCAGCGACGCCGCACTCATTTCCGTCTGCGGCAGATGAATCGCCGCGCCTTGTTTTGCCATCCATTGCGCGTTGTCGCGCTGATGGCTGGTGGTCGACGCCACCAGCGGCACGAGCACGCTGGCCACGCCGGCCGCCGTCAATTCCGACAGGGTGATGGCGCCCGCACGGCAAATCACCAGATCGGCCTCGGTATATGCCCTGGCCATGTCGTCGATGAAGTCGACCACATTGGCTTGCACGCCCGCCTGCGCATATGCGGCATGCAGGGCGTCGATATTCTTCTTGCCCGACTGGTGCGTCACCAGCGGGCGTTCGCCCTCCGGCATCAGCGCCAGCGCGGCGGGCAGATTGTCGTTCAGCGCTTTCGCTCCCAGGCTGCCGCCCACCACGAGGATGCGCAACGGTCCGCTGCGGCCCGCGAAACGCGTGGCCGGCGGCGCCATGGCGAGGATCTCGGCGCGCACGGGATTGCCGGTGACGACGGCCTTGCCGGCGGCGCTGCCGAAATCGGCGGGAAAGCCGAAGCACACCTGCTGCGCCAGCGGCACCAGGGTCTTGTTCGACAGCAGCAGCGCCGCGTCGGCATTGACCAGCACCAGCGGCACGCCCTTCAGGCGCGCCATCAGGCCGCCCGGCACGGTGACGTAGCCGCCCATGCCCATCACCACGTCCGGCTTTCGGCTGGCGATGAAACGGCGGATGGCAAAAAAGCTGGCCAGCATCTTGAAGCCGCCTTTGACCGTGTGCGCCAGGCCCTTGCCGCGCATGCCGGAGAACGCGATGGCATCCATGGGAATGCCGCTTTTCGGCACCAGTTCCTGCTCCATGCCGTGGGTCGTGCCCAGCCAGCTCACTTCCCAGCCGCGCGCGCGCATGGTCTGCGCAATCGCCAGGCCAGGGAAAATATGGCCGCCGGTGCCGGCCGCCATGATCATCAGTCTTTTCGTCGTTTTCAAGTTCGTCACGCTGTTCATAGCCGGCCTCCCCGCATCAGGATCCGGTTTTCATAATCGATGCGCAGCAAAATCGCCAGGCCGATACAGTTAATCAGTACGCCCGTGCCGCCATAACTCATCAAGGGCAAGGTCAGGCCCTTGGTCGGCAGCAGGCCCAGGTTCACGCCCATGTTGATGAAGGTCTGCACGCCGATCCAGATGGCGATGCCTTTCGCCGTCAGGCCGGCAAAGGTCTGGTCGATGGCGATCGCCTGGCGGCCGATATCGAACGCCCGCTTGATAATCCAGTAGAACATGCCGATCACGATCAGCACGCCCACCAGGCCCAGCTCCTCGCCGATCACGGCCAGCAAAAAGTCCGTATGCGCTTCGGGCAGATAATGCAGTTTTTCCACGCTGCCGCCCAGTCCCACGCCAAACAATTCACCGCGTCCGAAGGCGATCAGCGAATGCGTCAGCTGGTAAGCCTTGTTCAGCGCATTGTCTTCCTGCCACGGATCGAGATACGCAAAAAACCGCTCGCGGCGGAATTTCGACAAGGCGATGATGGTGACGAAGATCGCCGTCAGCATGGCGCCGATGCCGCCGAACCAGATGGCGTTCACGCCGCCCAAAAACAGGATGCCCATGGCGATGCAGACGATCACGCCGAAGGCGCCAAGATCGGGCTCCATCAGCAGCAGCAAGCCGACGAAGCTGACAGCCAGCGCCATCGGCATGAAGCCCTTGGTCAGCTTGTGCATGTACTCCTGCTTGCGCACCGTGTAATCGGCCGCGTACAGCACCATCACCACCTTCATCAGCTCGGACGGCTGCGGCCGCAGGCCCGGCAGGTTCAGCCAGCGGCGGCCGCCATTGACCGACACGCCCAAGCCCGGTATCAAGACCATCACCAGCAGCACCAGGGTGCCGATGAACAACCACGGCGCCATCTTTTGCCAGGTGGCGACGGGGATGCGAAATACCAGCGCGCCAACGACGATCGAAATACCGATGAACAGCGCCTGGCGCACGACAAAGTAATTGTTCGTGTAGGCGGCGAACTTGCGCGCATCCGACAGCGAGATCGACGCCGAATACACCATCACCATGCCCAGCAACATGAGCAGCAGGACGACCCACACCAGCGGCTTGTCATAGTCCATCATCTTCGACTGCCGCGCGCGGCTATCCAGCGGCTTGGCAGCCGAGCCGGAACCAAAGCTGAAGGGCAGTTGGAAGGCCATCAGATATCCTGTCCGTTTTCCAGGGCGATGTCGCGCACGGCGCCGACAAACACCTGCGCGCGGTGCGCATAGTTCTTGAACATGTCCAGGCTCGCGCAGGCGGGCGACAGCAGCACGGCATCGCCGGCCAGCGCCAGGCCGCTGGCGCGCTTGACGGCTTCCGGCAAGGTGACGCAATCGATGATGTCCACGCCCGCCGGCTCGAGCGCCGCGCGCAAGGCCGGCGCATCGCGGCCGATCAGCACCACGGCGCGCACATAGCGCGACACGGGTTCGGCCAGCGGCGAGAAATCCTGCCCCTTGCCATCGCCGCCGGCGATCAGCACCAGGCGCTGTTCCGCGCCGCCAAACGCCTTGCCCAGGCCGAACAGGGCGGCTACCGTCGCACCCACATTCGTGCCCTTGCTGTCGTCGTAGTATTCGACTTCATTGACGGCCGTGATCAGTTCCACGCGGTGCGGCTCGCCCTGGTATTCGCGCAGGCCATGCAGCAGCGGCGCGAACGGCAAGCCGATGGCGCGGCACAGGGCCAGCGCCGCCAGCGCATTCGAGGCATTGTGCTGGCCGCGGATTTTCAGCGCGTCGGCCGGCATCAGTTTCTTCGCCATCGTCGGCACCGGTTCCGGCGCCGGATCATTCTTCCTGCGTTTTTTCTCGACCACTTCTTCGCTGGGCACGGCTTGCGCCAGCCAGAAGATGCCCCGTTCATTCACTAGGCCAAAGCTGTCCACTTCCACGGGTTCGCCCGTGCCGAAGGTGATCGTTTCGGTCAGCGGGTCGGCCATGTGCATCACGGCCGCGTCGTCGCGGTTCAATATGCGCACGGTCTGCTCGCCGAAGATGCGCGCCTTGTCGGCAGCATAGGCAGCCATGTCGCCATGCCAGTCCAGGTGATCCTGCGACAGATTCAGGACCGTGGCCGCGTCGGCCTGCAGGCTGAACGTCGTGTGCAGCTGGAAGCTGGACAATTCCAGGATCCACGCCTGCGGCAAGGTGCTGGCGACGGGTTCCGCCACTTCAGCTTCCGCATCCACAGGCTGCGGCGCAGGCTCCGCATCGAGCACTTCGCGCAGCACGTCCAGCGCAGCGGGACTGATATTGCCAGCCACGCGCGTAGCCAGGCCCGCGCGTTCGCACAGCAAACCTACCAGGCTGGTGACGGTCGTTTTGCCATTCGTGCCCGTGATGGCGATGACTTTCGGCGCATAGCCGCGTTCCGCCTTGAGCGCGGCCAGGGCCTGCGCGAACAGTTCGATCTCGCCCCACACGGGGATATTTTTCTCAAGTGCGGCAGGCGCAATCTGCGCCAGTTCGCGGCCCGGCGCCAGGCCAGGGCTGACGGCGACGAAATCGACGCCATCGAGCAATTCGGCCGTGAAGGCGCCGGCGATGAACTGCGCCTGCGGCACGGCGGCCTGCAACGCTGCCAGGCGCTCGGGCGCCTGGCGCGTATCGGCCACGCGCACGCAGGCACCGCTGCGGGCCAGCCACAGGGCCATGGCCAGCCCCGACTCGCCGAGGCCCAGTACCAGTGCGGTTTTAGCGTCGTACATCATCAGCGCAGCTTCAAGGTGGTCAGGCCGAGCAGCACCAGCATCATGGTGATGATCCAGAAACGCACGACAACCTGCGTCTCCTTCCAGCCTTTTTGTTCAAAATGGTGATGCAACGGCGCCATCAGGAAGACGCGGCGGCCCGCGCCATAGCGCTTCTTGGTGTACTTGAACCAGACGACCTGGATGATCACGGACAGCGTTTCGACGACGAAGATGCCGCCCATGATGAACAGGACGATTTCCTGGCGCACGATGACGGCGATGGTGCCCAGTGCACCGCCCAGTGCCAGCGCGCCCACGTCGCCCATGAACACTTTCGCGGGGTGCGTGTTATACCAGAGGAAGGCCAGGCCGGAACCGGCCAGCGCGCCGCAGAAGATCACCAGTTCGCCGGCGCCCGGGATGTGCGGGATGAACAGGTAGCGCGCATACGTGGCGTTACCCGTCAGGTAGGCGAACAGGCCCAGGGCCGTGCCCACCATCACGGTGGGCATGATGGCCAGGCCGTCAAGGCCATCGGTGAAATTGACGGCGTTGCTGGTGCCGACGATGACGCAATAGGTCAGCGCGATAAAGCCCCATACGCCCAGCGGATAGCTGATGGTCTTGAAGAACGGGACGATCAGGTCGGCCTTCGGCGGCAAGTCCATGGCGAAGCCCGATTGCACCCAGGCGTAGATCAGATTCCATACCTGGCCAGCATTGGGCTCGGAGATGGAGACGGAAAACGCCAGGTAAAACGCGGCGGCGATGCCGATCAGCGACTGCCAGAAGTATTTCTCGCGCGAGCGCATGCCTTCCGGATCCTGGTGCACCACCTTGCGGTAGTCGTCGGCCCAGCCGACTGCACCAAAACCCAAGGTGACGATCAGCACGGGCCAGATGAAGCGGTTCGACAGGTCAGCCCACAGCAAGGTGGAAATGCCGATGGCGATGAGGATCAGCACACCGCCCATGGTGGGAGTGCCGTGTTTTTTCAGGTGCGTTTGCGGGCCGTCCGTACGCACGGCCTGGCCGACCTTCATGCGCGTAAGCATGCGGATCACGGCGGGACCGGCGCACAGGCCGATCAAAATCGCCGTCAGGGTGGCGAAGACGGCGCGGAACGTGATGAAGTTAAAGACCCGCAGTGGGCCAATGTCGTCCTGGAAATAATGAGCGAGCCAGAGCAGCATGATTAGTGAGCTTCCTTGTTATTGTTGTTTGAACCAATCAAATGCTGCACGGCCCGTTCCATCTTCATGAAACGGGAGCCCTTGATCAATACTGTTGCATCCGAACGGCCGGACAAATGCGCATCGAGCGCCGCCAGCAAACCGTCGAACTGTTCGAAATACTCCACGACCGTGCCTGATTCCTGGCTGGCGGCTTCCTGCGCCGGATTCACCAGATGGCGCGCCAGTCCGCCCGTCGCCAGCACGTGTTCAATGCCTTTGGCGGCGGCGTAGGCGCCGATCTCTTCGTGGAACTGCTGCCCCTGCGTGCCGACTTCGCCCATCTCGCCCAGCACCAGGATGCGCGGTGCCGCGGCCTGCGCCAGCACATCGATGGCCGCGCGCGCCGAATCCGGATTGGCGTTATACGTGTCGTCGATGATGGTGGCGCCATTGGCGGCCCGTTTTTTCTGCAGCCGGCCATTCACGGGAGAAAACGCCTCCAGGCCCTGCTTGATATGTTCTGGCGCGATGCCGGCGCCAATCGCGCATGCCACGGCCGCCAGCGCATTGCGCACATTGTGTTCGCCCGCCGCCGGCAAGCCGACAAAAAACTGACGCAAGCTGCCATCCTGCGCCCGCACGCTGACGAACAGGTCGCTGCCAAAATCCTCGGCCGCGCGGTGCGTGCAACTCACGTCCGCCTCTTTCGACAGGCCGAAGGTGATGACGGCGCGCGCGCCGGCCAATTCGCGCCACACGGGCGTGAATTCATCATCATGCGGGAAGACGGCCACGCCGTCCTGCGCCAGGGCCGCCAGCGCGGCGCCGTTCTCGCGCGCCACCGCTTCCACCGTATGCATGAATTCCTGGTGCTCGCGCTGCGCGTTGTTGACCATCGCCAGGGTAGGCGCGGCAATCGCGGCCAGGCGGGCGATTTCTCCCGGATGGTTCATGCCCATCTCGATGACGGCCGCCTTGTGCGCGGCGCTCAGGCGGAACAGCGTCAATGGCACGCCGATTTCATTATTCAGGTTGCCGCGCGTGGCCAAACGGCCTTCTTCGCCAAAGGCCGCCGCCAGGATGGCCGCAATCATTTCCTTGACAGTGGTCTTGCCATTGCTGCCGGTGACGCCGATGACGGGTAAATTGAAGCGACCGCGCCAATGGTTGGCGATGCGGCCCAGCGCAACCAAGGTATCGGCCACCACGATGGCGGGCACCGTGGCGCTGTCCCAGCCTTCGGGCAGGCGCTCGACCACCACGGCGGCGACGCCGCGCGCAGCCACCTGATCGAGAAAATCGTGGGCATCAAAACTCTCGCCGCGCAGGGCAACGAAGAGCGAGCCGGCCTGGGCGCTGCGGCTGTCGGTGGAGACGCCATCAAAGGATGCATCGCCCGTCAGCTGCGCGCCGTCCAGCGACGGCATCAGTTCAAGCAGGCTTGCGTGCATCAGGCTATCCATCAGTTCGTCCTCATCATCGTCAGGCGCGCGGACAAGGCCAGCTGCGCATGGTCGGCATCGGAGAACGGCAGTTTCTTGCCCTTGATTTCCTGGTATGGCTCATGCCCCTTGCCCGCCAACAGGATCACGTCCGGCTTGGCCGCGTGCTTGATGGCCGACAAAATGGCGCCGGCACGGTCTTCGATGGCTTGCGGCTGCGGACCGTCGGCACGCATGCCGGCGACGATCTGCGCGATGATGGCGTGCGGATCTTCGCTGCGCGGATTGTCGCTGGTGACCAGCACGTGATCGGCCAGCTGCGCGATGGCGCCCATCTGCGGACGCTTGCCCGGATCGCGGTCGCCGCCGCAACCGAACACGCACCACAGCTGGCCGCCCCGCTCCTGCGCCACCTGGCGCAAGGCAGCCAGGGTCTTTTCCAGCGCGTCCGGCGTATGCGCGTAATCGATGACGACCATCGGCGCTTCCTGGCCGCCCACCTGCTGCATGCGGCCGGGGGCCGGCTGCAGGGATTCGATGCCGTCGATGGCGGCGCGCAGGCCGGTGCCGTGCGCCAGCAAGGCGCCCAGCACGGCCAGCGCGTTGCTGATATTGAAGTGGCCCACCAGCTGCGTCTTGACCAGCGCCACGCCCAGCGCGCATTCCAGGTGGAAGTCGGTGCCGGCATGGCGGCTGCGGAACTGGCTGGCGCGCAGCATCAGCACGCCAGGCAGATCGGGCAAGCTGGCCGCGTCCTGCAAGGTGTAGCCGATGACCGGGTAATCACCGGCCAGCCTGCCATCCACGTGGCGCGCCAGGCGCAAGCCCATGGCGTCATCCAGATTGATGACGGCCGTTTTCAGGCCGGGCCAGTCGAACAGTTTGACCTTGGCCGCCTCGTAGGCCGCCATGTCGCCATGGTAGTCGAGGTGGTCGCGCGTCAGATTGGTAAACATGGCGACATCAAAATGCATGCCGGCCGCGCGGTCCTGGTCCAGACCGATCGACGACACTTCGATGGCAACAGCCTTGGCGCCAGCGTCGCGCATGGCGGCCAGTTTGCGCGCCAGCAGCACGGCGTCCGGCGTGGTGTAGCCGGTGACGTCGAATTCGATGGCGCCGCGCGGCTTGCACAAGCCCACGCCCAGGGTCCCGATGACGGACGAGGTTTCGCCCAGGCGCGCCAGGGCTTGCGCCAGCCACAGCGCGCACGATGTCTTGCCATTCGTGCCCGTCACGCCGGCGCTGAACATGGCGCTGTCGGGCATGTCGTAGAAAGCATGCGCCACGGGACCGGCCAGGCGTTTCAGGTCGCTGACCAGCAGGTGCGGCACGGCCCATGCGGCGTTCCACTCGACGGCATCATGCACGATGGCGGCGGCGCCCTGCTCGATGGCGGCGTCGATGAAATGGGTGGCGCCCGCGTAGGCGAAAAACACGTCGCCGCGCTGCACGCGGCGCGAATCGGACGTCAGCTGCCCGGACGGGGCAGCCGCTTTGATCCACAAACTGATGTCTTGTATGGTCATGAGTGACTTCACATGGCCTCCGGGCCGGCATTGGCCGGGACCACGATTTCGGTAACGGAGGAATCGGGCGGTACGTTCATCGCGCGCAGCGCGTTGGTCGCAATCGCCGCGAAAGCGGGAGCGGCAACCTGGCCACCATAGTGGGCGGGGCCGGTCGGTTCATCGATCATTACGGCAATGATGAAGCGCGGCGCCGACATCGGCACCATGCCCACGAACGAGCCGATGTATTTGCGCGGCATCGCGTAGCGGCCGTTTTCCACTTTATAGGCGGTACCCGTCTTGCCGCCCACGCGGTAGCCGGCAACCTGGGCGCGCTTGGCCGAGCCGTGCGCGCCGGAGACCACGAGTTCCAGCATGGCGCGCATTTCGGCGGCCGTCTTCGGCTTGATCACTTGCTGGCCCACGGGCAGTTCATTGACCTTCTGGAATGACAGGGGAATCGTGTCGCCATCACGCGCGAACATCATATAAGAGCGTGCCAGCTGGATCAGCGACACGGAAATGCCGTTACCGTAGCTCATGGTGGCCTGCTCCACCGGGCGCCACGATTTATACGGACGCACGCGGCCGGCCACGGCGCCAGGGAAGCCCCATTTCGGCTGCTGGCCGAAGCCGACCTTGGTAAACATTTCCCACATTTCCTGCGACGGCATGCCCAGCGCGATTTTCGAGGTGCCGATGTTCGACGACATCTCGATGATTTCCGAGACATTGATCACGCCGTGCGGCTTGGTGTCCGTGATCGTGCGATCGGCGATGGTATAGCGCCCCGGGCCCGTGTCGATCAGGGTGCCCGGCTTGACGCGGCCCGTATCGAGCGCCAGTGACACCGTGATCGGCTTCAGGGTCGAACCGGGCTCAAAAGTATCGGTCATGACGCGGTTGCGCAGCTGCTGGCCCGTCAGCTTGCGGCGGTCGTTCGGGTCGTAGCTCGGGTAATTGGCCAGGGCCAGCACTTCGCCCGTGTGCACGTCGAGCACCACGGCGCCGCCAGCCTTGGCGTTGAATTTCTCCACCGCTTCCTTCAGCTGCGTGAAGGCGATGTACTGGATTTTGCTGTCGACGGACAGGGTCAGGTCCTTGCCGTCATGCGGTTCGTGGATGAAGCCGATGTCTTCGACGATGTGGCCCAGGCGGTCTTTGATCACACGGCGGCTGCCGGTGGTGCCGACGAGGGTTTTCTGCTGCGCCAGTTCCATGCTTTCCTGGCCCACGTCTTCCACGTTGGTAAAGCCCACCACGTGGGTCATCACTTCGCCCTGTGGATAGAAGCGCTTGTATTCCTTGCGCTCGTCGATGCCGTCGATGCCCAGCTTGGAAATCTTGTCGGCCACGTCCATCTCGACCTGGCGTTTCAGGTAGACGAAGCTGCGGTCCGAATCGAGTTTCTTGCGCAATTCGTTGACATTCATTTCCAGCAGGCCGGCCAGCGCATTGATTTTTTCCGGCGATGCCTGCAGCACGTCGTCGGGAATGGCCCAGATGGCTTTCACGGGAACGGACGAAGCGAGCACCTGGCCATTGCGGTCGGTGATCTTGCCGCGCGTGGCCGGCAATTCCAGGGTGCGCTCATAGCGCGCCTTGCCCTGCTTTTGCAGGAACTGCGTCGATACGCCCTGCAGCCACAGGGCGCGCGCGCCCAGGCCGGCGAAAGCGAAGAACAGCAGGAACAGCACGACGCGCGAACGCCAGACGGGCAGACGCACCGCCAGTACGGGGTTCTTCGAGAATGGCACGCCTTTCGATGCCGCCACCCGGCCGTTGCTATTACCGCCCAACTTCATTATTCGCCCTCCGTCAGGTATTGCGTACGCGCCGCCGTCAGCGGCGTCATGCTCAGGTCGCGCCGCGCGATCGATTCGATGCGTTCATGCTTGCCCAAAGTGGACTGGTCCAGCTGCAGTTGCGCCCAGTCGATGTCGAGCTGGCGCGACAGCGCTTGCGCGCGCTCCAGGTCGATCAGCAAGTGGCGCGACTGATACTGCGCATTCACCAGCGACAGGCCGCAGCACACCAGCAGGGCCGACAGCACGACACACAGCTTGCCAGTCATCGGGCGCCGCCACGAACTGGAATGGGCAAACGCTGCGCCACGCGCATCACGGCCGAACGCGAGCGCGGATTGCCCTCGATCTCGGCGTCGGACGGCTTCATCTTCGAAATCAGCTTCATTTCCGGCTGCGGCAAATCGACCGCGCGGATCGGCAGACGGCGGTCAGGCTGCTCCACGTTCGCCTTCGAGGCGAAGAAGCGCTTGACCATGCGGTCTTCCAGCGAGTGAAAACTGATCACGGCCATGCGCGCGCCGGGCGCCAGGCAGGCATACGCCTGGCTCAGACCGATCTCGAGATCCTCGAGCTCTTTGTTAATGAAAATGCGTATGGCCTGAAAGGTGCGGGTAGCGGGGTCCTTACCCTTCTCGCGGGTCTTGACGGCGCCTGCCACGATGCCGGCAAGCTGTCGTGTGCTTGAAATTGGCTGGACTGCCCGGCCAGCAACAATCGCCTTTGCAATCTGAAAAGCAAACCGTTCTTCCCCATAATCGCGTATCACTTTCTCTAAATTCTGCTCGGTTTCCACCGCCAGCCATTCGGCCGCGGAGATGCCGCGCGTGGTATCCATGCGCATGTCCAGCGGTCCGTCGTTGCGGAAGCTGAAACCGCGCGCCGCGTCGTCGACTTGCGGCGACGAGATGCCCAGGTCAAGCAGGATGCCATCGACCTGCTGCACGCCGCGTTCGGCCAGGCTGGCCGTCATGGTGGCAAAACTGTCGTGGACGATTTCAAAGCGGGGGTCGCCGATCTGTTCGGCCGTGGCGATGGCTTGCAAATCCTTGTCGAAGCCGATCAGGCGCGCGTCGGGCGCCAGGCGCGACAAGATCAATCGGCTATGGCCGCCGCGGCCAAACGTGCCATCGACATAAATGCCGTGCGCACGGTCGCCCGACAGGTCGAGCGCATCGACCGCTTCATCGAGCAGCACCGTGCGATGCTGAAATTCCGGCACCGTGAGTTGTGTCATTACGGAGCCTTAGAAAGAAAAATTGGAAAGTACATCGGGGGTGCCGGCATCGATCGCCTGCTGTTCTTTGTCGGCCAACTTGGCGGCATCCCATATTTCAAAGTGGCTGCCCATGCCGATCATCATCACTTCGCGCGCCAGTCCGACGGCGTTGCGCAATTCGGGCGAGATCAGCACGCGGCCGGCCGAGTCCAGCTCGACGTCGACGGCGTTGCCGAGGAAGATGCGCTGCCAGGCGCGCGCCGACATGGGCCAGGCGGCGATTTGCTGGCGGTGGCTTTCCCACACGGGACGGGGAAAAAACAGCAGGCAGCCATCGGGGTGTTTGGTGAGTGTCAAGCGGCCTTCGCATTGAATCGCCAGCGCGTCACGGTGCTTGGCAGGGATAGACATCCTGCCTTTGGCATCGAGATTGATTGCGGACGCGCCTTGAAACACGGAAGACCTTTTTGAGCTTGGGTTGCGATACTTGCGCATCGCGATAAAAAGGGAAAATTTCCCACAAAAACACACTTTTTCACACAGTTGCCCACTTTAGAGGAAGCAAAGATAGTGGTCAAGCGGTTTCCGATTGGCAAAACAGGAATTTTATTAATGAAATTAAGGACTTAGCGCATATCGTTGAAGGAGTCTCAAATAAAAATATATCGATAAATTAGATACTTATGAAAGATAGTGAATGTGCTACCTCATCTGCACACATGTGTTTTCCTACCGTAAACATCGAAAAAAACGAAATCAAAAAATTGAATTTTTTACAGTTAGTTGACGCATGACAATAGTTTCGTCATCCGGACACAACAGCAATCAAGCATCGGAAAAGACTTGGTTTAAAGCAAAAGAAAATCATCCTTGGCGCGTATCGCCCCTGTTTTCCGGGCCTGGCCTGTCGCAGGAAAACTATTTTTGCAACGCAGCAATTAATTGTAACCAGGAAACTTTAACCAATTGTTCATTTTTAGTTGTCTATACAACTTTATCGCGGATGCTATATTTTTAGATACAAAAAAAGCCCCGTTGCGGGGGCTTTTTGGGCGGCGCACAGCATGAAAAACGCTGCGGGCGATACGCTCCCTGGCAAGCCAGGAAACAGGAATTCAAGTGAAGCAGGCCGGTAGGCCGGATTTTGTTACGGCGCCTTCCCTTGCAGGTTGGCGCTATGACAGTCATTCCTCTAGGCGCCAGATTACTCGGGCGCTCAAGCTTTCTACCCGCACGCTCCGCGAGCAGCATCATCGCGTGCCTATTTGAAATTGCACCAGGTGGAGGTTACCGCGTTTCACCGTAACTTAATACGCTCGTCTCTGTGGCCCTATTCCTCGCCTTATACCTTGCGGCTTTCGACGGACGGCCGTTAACCGTCACCCCGCTCTATGGAGTCCGGACCTTCCTCCCGCCAGCGCATTGCTGCGCCGGCCAGCGACTGTCTGGCCTGCTTCACCCGCCATTGTACCGCGCCGCAGCATGTTTCTGCAAAAAGGCCTGTGCACGCGCGACACCGCTCTCCGGGCCCCTCGTCGGGTCCCGGCCCGGGGGATTGTGTAATTCGGTGTCGCCATTTCAAAAGCCGGGCCAAATCGGCTCACATAGAATGAGGCAAGCTGCTTGCATGCAGGCGCATGCGCACCGCTTGCCCCATTTCTTTGCCACCCACTAGAATATAAAGAGCCGAACATGACGCAACAACCCCGTACCGGCGGCCAGATCCTGGTCGATGCCCTGCAGATCCACGGCGTCGACACCGCCTTTGGCGTGCCTGGCGAAAGCTACCTCGACGTACTCGACGCCCTGCACGATTCGGGCATCCGCTTCATCATCAACCGCCAGGAAGGCGGCGCCGCCTTCATGGCCGAAGCCTACGGCAAGCTGACGGGCAAGCCGGGCATCTGCTTCGTCACGCGGGGACCGGGCGCCACCAACGCCTCGATCGGCGTGCACACGGCCTACCAGGATTCCACGCCGATGATCCTGTTCATCGGCCAGGTGGGCAATGATTTCGTCGACCGCGAAGCATTCCAGGAAATCGACTACCGTCGCATGTACGGCCAGATGGCCAAGTGGGTGGCGCAGATCGACCGCGCCGAGCGCATTCCCGAATACCTGGCGCGCGCCTTCCAGGTTGCCACCAGCGGCCGTCCCGGCCCCGTCGTGCTGGCCCTGCCGGAAGACATGCTCATTGCGCTAGCCACGGTGGCCGACACGCGCGCCTACCAGCCCGTGCAGGCGGCGCCATCGGACGCCCAGCTGCAGCAGTTGCGCGGCATGCTGGCGACCGCGAAGCAGCCGCTGGTCTTGCTGGGCGGTACCACCTGGACGCCGCAAGCGTGCGCCGACCTGCAGCAGTTCGCTGAAGCCAACCACCTGCCCGTCGCCTGCGCCTTCCGCTTCCAGGACTTGCTCGACAATGCCCACCCGAACTACATCGGCGACGTCGGCATCGGCATCAACCCGAAACTGGCCGCGCGCGTGAAAAACGCCGACCTGGTCATCGCCATCGGCCCGCGCCTGGGCGAAATGACGACGGGCGGTTACACCCTGCTCGACTCGCCCGTGCCGCGCCAGCGCCTGGTGCACATCCATACGGATGCCGAGGAACTGGGCAGCGTTTACCAGGCCGAGCTGATGATCAACAGCGGCATGCCGCAAGTCTGCGCCATGCTGGCCGCCATGGCGCCCGTCGATGCGTCCGCCTGGCAGCATACGCCAGCCGAAGCCAAGGCCGAGCTGGCCGCCTACCAGGAGCGCCCGCCCATCTTCCAGGATGGCCAGGCGCCGCTGGACCTGTGGCAAGTCACGCAAGAAATCATGGCGCAGGCCCCCGCTGACACCATCCTGACGAACGGCGCCGGCAATTACGCCTCGTGGGCGCACCGCTTCTATCGCTACGGCGGCATGCGCACCCAGCTGGCACCAACCAACGGCGCCATGGGCTACGGCGTGCCGTCCGGCGTGGCGGCGAAGATCGTACACCCGGAGCGCACCGTGATCACGTTCGCCGGCGATGGCGAATACATGATGAATGGCCAGGAGCTGGCCACGGCCGTGCAATACCAGGCAGGTGTGATCATCATCGTCTTCAATAACCAGATGTTCGGCACCATCCGCATGCACCAGGAGCGCGACTACCCGGGCCGCGTGTCGGGCACGACCCTGCACAATCCGGATTTTGCGGCGTTGGCGCAAGCGTATGGCGCGCATGGCGAAGTGGTGAATACGACAGAAGAGTTCGCCCCTGCCCTGCAACGGGCGCTGGCGCACGCCAAGGCCAACAACTTGCCGGCCTTGATCGAGCTGCGCTACGACGGCAACCTGATCACGCCGAACGCGACGCTGGCCACCATCCGCGCCACGGCGGAAAAGGCGCAGGCCGCCAAATAAGCCTCCTGCAAGGCGAGAAATAACAAAGGCCCGGTCGATACCGGGCCTTTTTCTTTTTAACCGCAGCAATCGCTCAGGCGGCGGGCACGGGCGCGCTTTCCTCGGCAGGCGCTGCCTCGGCGGGCGCTTGCGGCACCGGCGGGCATGGCGTGCAATGCTTCAGGGGACGGCCGAAATCGCGCACGCGGCTCAGTTTCATCGGCATGCGCACGTTGCCGCCGCAGTAATCGCCTTCCAGGGTCAGGGTCTGGCCATCTTTGGAAAACTTGCCGACGATGGTGCGCTCTTCGCTGTCGGCGCCGGCGATAGTGAAATCGAAGGCGCCCGTGGCGGCGTCCAGGTTGACGTCGTTGGCCACGATGGGCCAGCTCAGGGCGCCGGCCGTGAATTCATAGATGACGGAATCGGCTTCGGCAAAGCGGTGCAGCGTCACGCGCTGGCCGCCGATTTCGCCGCTATCCTTTTGCAGGCACAGGTCGGAGTAGACGGCCACGCCGTAGCGCTCCAGTCCAGCCGGCTTCTTGCCCTTGACGGCAGCGACAGCGGCGCCCGTGGCGCCAGCAAGCAGCAGCGCGGCCAGCAAGGCGGCCAGGCGCGGCGAGGTGAATGAATACATGGCATTCCTTTACTTGAGTAACGGCGTCATTATAACTGGCGCCGCACATGCAAAAACGCGCCGCCAGGCCGAAGCCAGACAGCGCGTTTCCTTGCTTATCAGCATCCCCGAAGGGATGCTGGCAGCGGTACTAAGCTTCGCTTGCGCGAATATTAGAACGAGTGACGAACACCAACGTTGAAGGCTTTGTCGCCCGAACCGATGTTGCTGTTGTTACCAACGGTGTAAGCTGCGCCGTTTTTGTTCTTGATCTTGGCGTACGAAGCGTAGGTGCTCGTGCGCTTCGACAGAGCGTAGGAGTAACCCAGTGCCCATTGATCAGCATCAGCGTTAGCGATACCTTTGTCGTTGGTCTTGATGTACGAAGCCATCACGGTGCCAGCTGGGCCAACTGGTACGGTTGCGCCGACCAGCAGGTTAGCGCTGTCGGTGCTAGGAGCAGCGGCGCGGTAGCCGTAGGCGTTCAGGCTGCCGGTGGTGCCGAAAGCTTGACCAGCAACAACTGCGTTGGTGTTGCTCAGACCCGAGTTGTAGGTTGCGCTGTTGTCGCCTTTGTTGACGCCGTATGCCAGGAAAGCCTTGGCAACTGCGAAGTCGTAGTTAGCTGCAGCCAACCAGTTACGTGCGCTACCTTTGTTGCTGATAGCGGATTCGTTGCTGGTGGTGTTGTAAGCCAGACGTGCGTTCAAAGGACCGTTCGAGTAGCCAGCCGACGCGCCGATTTGACGGCCGTATTTGTTCGAATCAGCTTGTTCGCCGAAGGTGTAAGCCACATCAGCGTCAAAGCCGTTGAAGTTTGGCGAGGTGTACAGCACGGTGTTGCTGGTGCGGGTGTTCGCTGGGAACAGGTTCTTGGCGGAACCAGCGTAGCCCACTGCGAATGGATCAGCAACTTTCGACAGGGTGTTGTACCAAGGCGTGTATTGACGACCCAGGGTCAGGGTACCGGTCGTTTTGCTGCTCAGACCTACGTACGATTGACGACCGAACAGGGCTTCGTTTTTACCTTGCGAGCCGCTGTCAACACCGAAACCAGCTTCCAGAACGAACAGAGCCGACAGGCCGTTGCCCAGATCTTCGGTGCCTTTGAAGCCCAGACGGGAAGCCGAAGCAATGCCGCTGTCTACTTTGTTGGTGGTGCCGGCTGCGCCGCCGCGCTCGCTGACGAAACCAGCGTCAACGGTACCGTAGATAACAACGCTCGATTGAGCTTGGGCTACGCCAGTGGCTGCTGCCAGAACTGCCAGGGTGATCAGAGTTTTTTTCATTGCGATTTCCTTTAATTTTGAAGCAAAAAGTAATACAGCCTATGCATCTCGAGCTGCGCTCTAACAGAGCGCTTTTTATGAGTGAGGGCAAGGTCTCCACCTGCCACATTGCTGTTCCGGTCAGGGGAACAATTCACATCGGTATCGGCACGCTATTGCACCGATAAGCTTGAAGGCTGCAGAGCGACCGTATTTTGATGCGCCGGTTCGGTGCTCAAAGGGCACCGGAAGCGGCACTATAACGACCGTTTCACATTCCATCAAGTTCCAACATGTTACTTCCGGTACCAGGCCGAGGGCTTTTTCAGGCATCCCGACCATCGCCAACCGTACTACGCGACAGAGCCAGTGCCCCTTGCCAACCAATGCATTGGCCTGATTGACCATTCCATCATAGCGCATGCCTTGTCGACACCCGTTGTATTAGTGCAACAGTATCAGGCGCGTGATTAAAACATCAACATGCTTTACCCATCATTTACCCTGCATGATTTACGCGACAAAGCGCACAATTTGTCAGGCGATAATGGATAAACGGAAAGAAGCATACACGGCATCGCCAATGTTTGCTGCCGGATGCCCAAAAACGGGAAATATCACGCCCTGTTTTGGTGCGTTGCCGCATTATTCAGGGGCGTAGACGCCATTTTTGACGTCGGCGCGCGCGTCAGGAAAATAGGCAGAGTATCAACACAATTACTGACTTTCCGGTAATTTAAATTGCTCACATAGAAATGTTTTTCATGTTTTCCGGCTAACTCTTCAGCCCCCCTCCTAGAACCGATGAGGACGACTCTTGCTTGCAAATTGCGCATCAGTTGAAACAAATTCTTACAATGTTGCCTTCTCAATATTTCGACATATTTGTGTCTAAAAAACGACACATTGACCGAAATCAAGTTTTCGCCGACCCGATACCACACAATTTACTTTTTCTTTTTCGCATTTTTTGCTTATAAGCATCAAGAATCAGCCTTAACGCTGGCTTGCGCGGCGGAGCATGCGCATGAAAGGGCCCAGCACCGGCAGTTTTTCATACAATTCTTCCGCCACATCCCAATAATCACGGTGCACTACCACCCGTCCCTGCCTATCGAAACGCACATGGGTTGCGCCACGAATACATTGTTCGCCAGATACCAGGCGTTTCATGCGGAAGCGAAACTCCCACGTCAGGAACGCTTGCTCTCCCTGCCCCAGGCTTTCCAGCACGACAAACCGTGGCGCATCGACTTGCACGAACATATGCTCGAAGATGGCCAGGATGGCGGCATGCCCCACCACCTCGTTGAACGGGTCCTTGAAATGGGCGTCTGGCGCATACACGGCGCCCAGCTGGGCCAGGCCCTCCAGGCTCAGGTGTTCGTAAAACGCCACCAGGCGCGCCAGCGCCTCTTCCATGCCTTCCGTGTCCAGCATGCTTGTGCTCATACGCCCGTCACCTTGCGGATCAGCCAAAAATAGGCGCGGTACGGCAACAGCCGCGCCAGGCGCATGGTATTGGTAAAGCGTTTCGGAAAGTGGACGTGGAACTGCCCCCGCTCGATACCGTCGAGCATGGCGGCCGCCGCATCCTGCGCCGTCATCAGGGCCGGCATGGTGAAATCATTGTCCGCCGTCAGGGGCGTGGCGACGAAACCGGGATTGATCTGGTACACGCCGATGCCGCGCGGATGCAAGTCCAGGTACAGCGACTCCGTCAGGTTGATCAGCGCCGCCTTGCTGGCGCCGTACGCGAGCGCCTTGGGCAAGCCGCCATACCCGGCCACCGAAGCGACGATGCCGATGCCGCCACTGCCCTGGCGCAATAGCCACGGCAATGCCTGCTCCAGGCAATTGAAGACGCCGCCCACATTCAGGGCCAGCAAGCCCTGGGCCGCCTCGAGGTCGAAGCTATCGGCGCGCATGGCCTGATAGCCGCCGGCGACCACCAGTATCAGGTCGATATGCGTCCACTGCTGCTGCAATTCTACGCAGACGGCCCGCAGCTGCGCGTGCTGGGTGATATCGAGCGGCAATGCCTGCGCCAGCGCCTGTCCCTCGCACAGCCGCTCAAGGCTGGCGCGATGGCGGGCT
This sequence comes from Janthinobacterium sp. BJB446, assembly GCF_002735655.1. Classification (NCBI taxonomy): domain Bacteria; kingdom Pseudomonadati; phylum Pseudomonadota; class Betaproteobacteria; order Burkholderiales; family Oxalobacteraceae; genus Janthinobacterium; species Janthinobacterium sp. BJB446. The sequence continues at coordinate 58,559 of NZ_PDZK01000005.1, forward strand.
GACAAGGCCACGCTGGCGCCCTGCTCCAGCAACAAGGTGGCGCACGCGGCACCGATGCCGCTGGAAGCGCCGATGATCCATACGCGCTTGCCGGCCCAGCTGGTAACCTTGCGATTCATGGGGCCGCCTGCGGACGCTTGCTGAACGATAAAGTGACGGCGCCCAGGCTGAAGCCGAACTTGCTCATGGCGGCGCGGTTCAGCATGACCTTGTCATCCATCAGGAACATCCAGTCCTCGAAGTCGACGTGGTAAACCGTGCCGTCGACGGGCAACGCCAGCACGTATTGCCAGCGCAGCGCATTGCCGGCCACTTCGCCGATGGCCTCCCCGATCACGTCGGGCGCCGTGCCGATGAAGCGCCCGGGCGCCGTCTTGCGCAAGGTCCACACGCGCCGTTGGCGGCTGCCATCCGAATACGTGAAGTCTTCATCCAGGGTGCCCGTCTCGCCCACCCAGCTGGCCCGCATCACCACGGTGAAGCGCTTGACCACCTTGCCGGAGCGGTCCTGGAAGATGCCGTGGGCATCGAGCGTGCCATTGAAATACTGTTGCAGATCCAGTATGGGCAATTCCTGCGCATACATGGCCGGCGTGGGCGGCGTGGAGCAGGCGGCCAGCGCCAGCATCAGGACCGCCAGCGGCAAACGGCGTTTGCAATAACTCATGAAGCGCATGCGCGATTCTCCAGGTGGTCACTATATATATGTTGCAAGGGTGCACGCCACAACAGTAACGCCGCCAGCAGTTTCAAGGCGCAGGGCAGCAAGGCGTAGGCGGCAGCCAGGGCCGGCAAGCCTTTGCTGCTGCCCGGCACATAGCCGAGCCAGGCCAGCAGGGGCAAGGCGATACCGGCCGCCAGCGCCAGACTCATCTGCACGCCCCAGTTCCACCAGCCGAAATACGCCGCTTCGTGCCGCCCGGCATGGCCGGCCGCGCCGATCAGCCCTGCCAGCAGGGCCGGCGGCAAGGCCAGGTCGGCGCCCAGTGCCAGGCCCGACAGCAGACAGATGGCGGCAAAACCCCAGGCGGCACCCGCGCCCAGGCCATACGCCCAGACAAACACGGTTGCGGCCAGCAGCATGGCACCACACCAGGCACGGGCTTCGCCAAAGCGTCGCGCCAGGGTCACCCACACGGGCATCGAGGCGGCCGCCGCGCAAAAGTAGACGATCAGGAACGGCCCTGCGTAATGGCCCAGGCGCAAGTAGTCAGTGGCAAAGAACAGGAACAGGGTGGCGGGAATGGCGGCCGCCACGCCATTGACGAGCAAGACGGCAAACAGCCAGCGAAAGGCGCGCTGGCGAAACGGCAGGCGCCAGGCGCCAGCGGGCAGCGCCTGCGGGCCTTGGCGCAACACTGGACGCGGCGCGCGCGCCAGCAGCAGCGCCCCCGCCGCCAGCAGGCAGACGGCAAAGGCCAGCGACAAGCCGTCATAGCCGAGCAAGGAAGTGAGCCCCGCTGCCAGGATCACGCCGAGCAAGCCGCAGCCTTCGCGCACGGCCGTCACCCGCGCCCGCTGCGCGCGCAGCTGGCTCAGGGCCGCGCCCCAGCTCTGGTGCGCGATGCCGGCCAGGCCATAGGCGGCATACACGAGCAGCAAGGCGGCCAGGAACCAGGCCAGGGTGGCAGCTTCCCGCATGGCCGGCGGATGGAACAGGGCAGCAAAGCCCAGCAGCAGCAAGGGCAGCGAGGCGCCAACATATATTGCATAGCCTCGCCCGCCACGCGCCATCCAGACACCGAGGGCAGGATCGATGAAGGCGGCGGCGATGCGTGCCGCCAGCAGCACGGCACCGATTTGCGCCAGGTCAAGACTGCTGCGCTGCGCATAAAACGGCGCCACATATATATAGATGGGCAGCGCCAGCATGGCCAGCGGCAGGCCGAACAGGCCATAACTGAACAAGGCAGGCAAGGTCAAGGCGCTGGCCCCGGCGTTCATGGCAGCGGCGCCGCACTCTGCAGCAAGGCCGCGCGCAGCTTCGGCGCCGTGCTCGACGGCGACAGCCAGATGGCAAAGAAGGCGCGCGCGAAGTCGCCATCCGTCACGTCGGCCAGCACCTTGCCATCGAGATAAAAACGCACACCGGGCGCGATGCCCGCCCGGTAGGCGCCTGCGATGCGCTGGTCTTCCTTGACGTCAGGAAAGATGCGCTGCATGGTGGCCAGCCAGGCCAGGCGCTGCTCCGGCGTACCCGCGCCGATTTTCTGCATCTGTTCGTAGCTGGCTTCGGCGATTTTCTTGCCGTCGAGCGCGCGCGCGTAGCGCAGTTCCAGTACAAACGGCGCCGATTCGGATGCCGTACCCTGGTAGCCTTGCGGTCCCACCCAAAGTTGCGCGCGGTAAATACGCATGCCGAACCACGTGTATTCGCCCTCGCCCGCCAGGCGGGCCTCGGGTACGTCGGCAACGATAAAGGCTGGCGGCGCGGCAGCGGCGCCCAACATGGTCAATGACAGCACAACAGTGGCAAGCAGGCGGCGCATGGTCAGTCCTTGATCAGGGTAAATTGCATCACATCCGTGTTGTGCGCCTGGAAGGCGGCCTCGCAATACGCGAGGTAAAACTCCCAGGTGAGCAGGAAACGGCCATCGAAACCCTGCTTTTCCAGCGCCGCGCGCTGGGCCAGGAAGCTGGCGCGCCACTGGCGCAAGGTTTCCGCGTAATCGAGGCCAAAGCTGAAGGCGTCTTCCACGCGCAAGCCCTGCGCCTCGGCGGCGCGGCGAAACCCGGCCGGCGAAGGCAGCATGCCGCCCGGGAAAATGTACTGTTGAATGAAATCCGTGCTCTTGCTGTAGCGCTCGAACAGTTCGTCGGCGATGACGATGGTCTGGATGCAGGCGCGTCCGCCCGGCTTCAGGTTGCGCGCCACACACTCGAAATAGCCGGGCCAGTAGCTTTGTCCCACGGCTTCGAACATCTCGATCGAGGCGATGGCGTCGTACTGGCCATGGCTGTCGCGGTAATCGCACAGCTGCAGGTCGGCCTGCCCTGCCAGCCCCGCATCGTGCAGGCGCTGGCGCGCATAGGCGAGCTGTTCGGTCGACAAGGTCAGGCCCGTCACGTGGGCGCCGTAGCTGCGCGCCGCCGTTTCCGCAAAGCCGCCCCAGCCGCAGCCGATTTCCAGCACGCGCTGGCCCGGCTGCAGTTGCAACTGGTCCGCGATGCGCCGGTATTTGGCACCTTGCGCCTGCTCCAGGCTGGCGCCTTCGGAAAACAGCGCGCTCGAATACGTCATCGACGGGTCCAGCCACAGCTGATAAAAGGCGTTGCCGATGTCGTAATGGGCGTGGATATTCTTCTTGCTGCCGGCACGCGAATTGCGGTGCAGCAGATGGCGCACCTTATAGATCAGGTTGCCCCACCAGTTGCCGTAGATCAGGGATTCGATGTGCGCACGGTTGCGTATCATCAATTCGATCAAGCCCGGCAAATTATCCGTGCGCCAGTCCCCCGCGATAAACGTTTCGGCAAAGCCGATGTCGCCCGAGCGCAGGACGGCCGCGCACAGGCGCCAGTTGTGCAAGTCCAGGGTGACGGGGTGGCTGCCATCGCCGTACAGCAAGATGCTGCCATCAGGCGTGCGCAGGCGCAAAGCGCCATATTGCAATTTTTCCAGCAAGCGCACAATCATGCGCCCGGCAGCGGGCATGTCACGATGGTCATGCACATGCACGGGAGTGGAACTGCTGCGCGCATGCAGGCCGGTCGGCAGGGAATCGGAGCTCATCGGGACACCTTTTCTTGTGGAGGGTGGGGTTTGCTGAAAAACGGCACGCGGCGCAGCCACAGGCGCAATGCCTGCCAATGGATGCGCGCCATCACGCCAAAGGTCATCAGGGGGTAGCGCAGCAAGGCCCAGGCGATGGCGCCATCGCGCAGCGGCTGCGCCGTGCCGGACAAGCTCGTCCGCAGCAGCGGGCCGTCGAGGTCGTCGTAATCGACCCTGGCCAGGTGGCGCTCGCCGCCCTGAGCCTGATTGCGCAGGAAACGGAAGCGGTACTGGCCTTCCACCTTGCAAAACGGCGACACGTGGAAAATTTTCTTGGCGACCAGTTCGCTGCCAAAGGCAATCGCGCCGCCCTGCTCGAGCAAGTACAAATGGCGCTCGCCAAAGGTATTGCGCACATCGCAGAGCACGGCCCGCAGCGCGCCGTCAAGCCCGTGGCAAAACCAGAAACTGACGGGATTGAAGACATAGCCGAACATGCGCGGCATCGTTTGCAGCCAGATTTCGCCGCCCGCGTCGACCACGCCATGCTGGCGCAGCAAGCCGTCGATCCAGTCCAGCAGCGGCGTCGTGCCATCGCCATGGTCGCTGTCGCGGAAGGACAGCACATTGGCGCCGTTGCGCGAAATCAAACGGGCAGCAAAATCGTGCGCGCCCAGGCTGCGCAAGGGCAAACGCAAATAAAACATGCCGTAAGCAAAGGCATGCGCGCGCGGACGCAGCCGCGCATGGCGCACCCGTCCCAGGCACAGCTGGGGCTGCGGCCGGAGCGGCTGCGTGGGATCACGCGGCATGGCCAAGCTCCGCCGACGCCAGGCCATTGAGTGCTTCGGCCACGGCCAGGCCCGACTTCAAGCCGTCTTCATGGAAGCCGTAGCCAGTCCAGGCGCCCGCGAACCACGTGTGCTGCGCGCCCTGGAAGCTGGCCAGGCGCGCCTGGGCCGCAATGGCCGCGCCATCGAACACGGGATGGGCATACGAAAACTCGTCGATGATGGTCGCCGGATCGGGCTCGTCGAGCGGATTGAGCGAAACGATGACAGGCGTGGTGAAGGGCAAAGGCTGCAACTGGTTCAGTAAATAATGCACGCACACTTGCGGCGCATCCCCGTGCGCGGCCGGCCGGCCCTGGTAATTCCAGGCCGACCAGGCACGGCGGCGCTGCGGCAGGCAGGACGCATCCGTATGCAGTACCGCGCGGTTGGGCTGGTAGCGCACGGCTTCGAGCACGGAGCGCTCGTCGTCGCGGATGTCTCCCAGCAGGGCCAGCGACTGGTCGCTATGGCAAGCGAGCACGACGTGGTCGACGTGGTCGACGCCGGCGGCCGTCTGCAGTTCCACCATGCGGGCGCCACCGTGCTGCTGGCGGCGCACGGCCAGCACGGGGCAAGCCAGGCGCTGCTGTGGGATGCCTGCCAGCAATTTTTCCACGTACACGCGCGAGCCGCCCCGCACCGTGCGCCATTGCGGCCGGTCGCTCACTTGCAGCAAGCCATGGTTGTGGCAGAAACGGATGAAGGTGGCCAAGGGAAAGGCCAGCATCTGGCGCGCCGGACACGACCAGATGCAGGCGGCCATCGGCAACAGATACCAGTGGCGGAACTCGTCGCCATAGCCGTGCAGGTCGAGAAACTCGCCCAGCGACACGGCCGGCGCCGGCAAGGCGGCCGTGGCCAGGGCGCTGGCCTGGCGGTTGAAGCGCAGAATGTCGCGCAACATGCGCAGAAAGGCGGGGCGCAGCAGATTGCTGCGCTGGGCAAACACGGTGTCCAGATTGGCGCCAGCCCATTCCAGCACGCGGACGTCCGGCGCAGCGCCCAGCGGCATCTTCACGGAAAACGACATATCGCTGTCGGCCGCCTCGACGCCCAGTTCCTGGAACAGTTGCACCAGGTGCGGATACGTGGCGTGGTTAAACACGAGAAAACCCGTGTCGACGCCATGCGTGATGCCATCGAGCGTGACATCCACCGTATGGCTGTGGCCGCCAAAATAGTCGCCCGCCTCGTACAAGGTGACGTCCCGGCCCGATTGCGCCAGGCGATAGGCACACGACAAACCTGCGATTCCTGCTCCGACGACGGCAATTTTCATGAGTACACCTGCATTAAGTTTGTCCTGGACAAAATCAGCTTCATGGATAATCGATGAAATATTGATTCATGTCAATGAGTGTGCGAGCCGCTCCAAAACTCATACGCCCGCGATTTCCAATCGGATTCAGCTATTTGGTATGGGGCGGCGGAAGGCGTAAAATGCATGCCACGTTCTTCCGCATGCGAGCAAAGCCACTCTGGTATGGATACTGACCTGCAACCTACTTCCGCCTTCAGCATCAGCGATGTCGAACGCGATACCGGACTGGCCAAGGAAACCTTGCGTGTGTGGGAGCGCCGCTACGCCTTTCCCCAGCCCCAGCGCGACGCCTTTGGCGAGCGCAGCTACCCGGCCGAGCAAGTGCAGAAGTTGCGCATGGTCAAGCGCTTGCTGGACCTCGGATTCCGCCCGGGCAAAATCATGCAGCACAGCACCGTGCAATTGCAGCAGCTGGCCAGCGCCAGCAGCGCGGCGCCGTCAACGCCAGCCCCCCAGCTCGAACACTACCTGTCCCTGTGCCGTGGCCACCAGATGGCAGAACTGGGCGACGCCCTGCGCAAGGCGCTGGCCGTGCTGGGCCTGAAAGCGTTCACCATCGACGTCATCGCCCCCCTCACCGGCATGGTGGGCGAAGCGTGGGCTTGCGGCGAACTGGCCGTGTATGAGGAGCATCTGTACAGCGAAACCTTGCAAACGGTGATGCGCCACGCCATCTTTTCCCTGCCACAAGCAAGCAGCCCGTCCACGCGCTCTCCACGCATCGTCCTCAGTACCTTGCCGCAGGAGCGTCATGGCCTGGGGCTGCTGATGGCCGAGGCGCTGTGCGCGGCGGCCGGCGCCCATTGCATGTCGCTGGGCGTGGAAACGCCGCTGACGGACATCGTCGCGGCCGCCCGCGCGCAACGGGCGGACATCGTGGCGCTGTCGTTTTCCAGCGCCAGCAAGCAACGCCAGACGCGCGACAGCCTGCAGCAGCTGCACGCAAGCTTGCCGCCCAACATGGAATTGTGGGCCGGCGGACGCAGTCCTGTGCTGACCAGGCAGCCGCCACACTTTTTGCATGTGCTGGACCTGCGGCAAGTCGACGAAAGCATCGCCGACTGGCGCCGCCGCCACCAGGCACTGGCCCTGCAAACCCACTGAACCGGCTGAAAAGCGCGGCAACTGCGGCGATCTCCGTGGATAGCGGCGCAATGTTGCCAATCGAACAGTAAAGCATGAAGGGCCGGGCGCGCTCTGGTAGAATAGCCCGTAACACAGTGTCCGGCGCCGCCGGGCCTTAGGTCAGCACCCGCCACCACACATCCATGTTTAGTTTCTTCAAGAAAAAACCCATCGCTTCCGAGGCTGCACCAGCCGAGCCTCTCGTCCTTCCCGCCGCCACGCCGCCTGCCCCGCAGCCTGCCGCTACGCCCCTGAGCGGTGCGCCGGCCGAGCTCGTACCCGTGATCGTGGCCGCCGAACCCGAGAAAAAATCGTGGATGACGCGCCTCAAGGCAGGCCTGTCGAAAACCTCGAACACCCTGTCCGTGCTGTTTGTCGGCGCGAAGATCGACGACGCCCTGTACGAAGAGCTGGAAGCGGCGCTGCTGATGTCCGACGCCGGCATCGACGCCACGGAATTCCTGCTGACGGAACTGAAGAAGAGGGTCAAGGAAGACAAGCTGCTCGACGCGGCCGCCGTCAAGGCCGCCCTGAAAGTGCTGCTGATCGACCTGCTCTCGCCGCTGGAAAAGCGCTTCGAGCTGGGCCGCCACAAGCCGCTGGTGATGATGATTTCCGGCGTGAATGGCGCCGGCAAGACCACCACCATCGGCAAGCTGGCCAAGCACATGCAGTCGAATAACCAGTCCGTGCTGCTGGCCGCGGGCGACACCTTCCGTGCCGCCGCGCGCGAGCAGCTGATGGTCTGGGGCGAGCGCAACAACGTCACCGTGATTTCGCAGGAATCGGGCGACCCGGCCGCCGTGGCTTACGACTCCGTGCAATCGGCAAAAGCGCGCGGCATCGACGTGGTGATGGTTGACACGGCAGGCCGCTTGCCGACGCAGTTGCACCTGATGGAAGAATTGAAGAAAATCAAGCGCGTGATCGGCAAGGGCATGGATGGCGCACCGCATGAAACCTTGCTCGTCATCGACGGCAACACGGGCCAGAACGCCCTCACGCAAGTGAAGGCCTTCGACGATGCCCTGCAGTTGAGCGGCCTGGTGATCACCAAGCTGGACGGCACCGCCAAGGGCGGCGTGCTGGCGGCAATTGCCCGCGTACGCCCCGTGCCCGTGTATTTCATCGGCATCGGTGAGAAAATTGAAGACTTGCAGCCTTTCGTGGCTGCCGAATTTGTCGAAGCGCTGCTCGGATAAGCCCATACATGATTGAATTTCAGCACGTCTCCAAGCAATACTCCCCCGATGCCGTGGCGCTCAGCGACATTTCGCTCAGTATTGCCAAGGGCGAGCTGGTGTTCCTGGCTGGCCCGTCCGGCGCCGGCAAATCCACCTTGCTGAAAATGATCGCCGCCATGGAACGCCCCACGTCGGGCAAGCTGATCGTCAATGGCCAGGACATGGCGAAGATCAAGCCGGCCGGCGTGCCGTTTTTGCGCCGTAACATGGGCTTGATCTTCCAGCAGCAAAAATTGCTCAACGACCGCTCCATCCTGGCCAACGTCATGCTGCCGCTGCTCGTCGTCGGCGCCCACAAGGCGGCCGCCGAACAGCGCGCGCGCGCCGCGCTCGACAAGGTGGGACTGCTGGACCGCGCCATGGCGCGACCGCTGTCGCTGTCGGGCGGGGAACAGCAGCGCGTGTCGATCGCGCGCGCCATCGTCAACCGGCCGCAGATCATCCTGGCCGACGAACCGACGGCCAACCTGGACCGCGCCAGCGCCAACAAGGTGCTCGACGCCCTGAAAGCATTCCACTCCGTGGGCGTGACCTGCCTCATTTCCAGCCATGACGAACAGATGCTCGACGCCGCCGCCCGCGTGATCCACCTGAAAAACGGCCAGCTGGTCGCCATCGACAAGGCCACGCAGGCGCCCGTCTTCGCGCCGCCCGATCCCGATTTTGCGCCCTCTCCCGACCAGGACGACGCGCAGGGAGAGCAGGCATGAGAGGCTGGTTCCGTCAACACCGCTTCGCCCTCGGTTCGGCACTGATTCACTTGCGCAAGTCGCCGGGCGGCTTTCTATTGAACGTGCTCGTCGTCGCCATCGCCCTGTCGCTGCCGTTCGCCGGCTTGACCATGCTCGACAATGTCCGCCCCATGTCGGAACAGATGTCGGTCGACCCGGAAATCAGCGTCTTCCTGAAGATCGACACGCCGCGCGAGCAAGCCGTGGCCCTGGCGAGCGCCATGCGCAAGATCGTGGGCCCGCAAAAGGCAAAGATCGTCTTCATCCCGCGCGAACAGGCGCTGGACTCGCTGAAAAACAAGAGCGGCCTGGCCGATGTGCTCAGCACCCTGGGCGACAATCCCCTGCCCGACAGCTATGTGCTGAAACTCGATGCCTTCAGCAGCGCCAGCGAAGCGCAGGATGTCGATGCGGTGGCGGAACAGTTGCGCCAGCTGCCATTCGTGGAATCGGCGCAAGTCGATTCGGCCTGGGTCAAGCGCCTGGCGGCCCTGCTGGGCGTGCTGCGCCTGGTGCTGCTGCTGCTGGCGATCACGCTGGGCGTGGCGGTGATCGCCGTGGTCTTCAACACCATCCGCCTGCAGGTGATGCAGCAGCGCGATGAAATCAGCATCTCGAAATTGATCGGTGCCACCGATACCTTCATCCACCGTCCCTTCTATTACACGGGCGCCCTGCTGGGCCTGTGCGCCGGTGCGCTGGCCCTGGGCGCCGTGGCGCTGGCCTTGCAGCCGCTGAATACCGCGATTGCCGAGTTTGCCCGCCTGTATGCGTCCGAATTCCAGCTGGTGCCGCTGGCGCCGCTGCCGATGGCCGGCTTGCTGGCCCTCAGCGCCGGCCTGGGTCTGATCGGCGCCTTCCTCTGCGTGCAGCGCCACCTGGCGCGCCTGAACTGACCTTCCTTTCCATGGCGGCGCTCCCGCGCCGCCATGCGTCTCGCCATCTCCATATTGCTGTTATATTGACATTAAGCAAGTATTCTTAAGGCTCGCTTCAGCCAGAGGCCGTAGACTGGCCATGTTGTCGTAAAGCGGCCTGCAGCGCTGTTCAGATCGCTTTTTAAAGATGTATATCAAGCATTCATTCGCTATAGCATTTAGGCTATCAGGTCGATTAAATGTGCTGATTGGCACTCTCAAGCAGAGAGTGCTAATATAGGGACATACCAACAGCAGAACCGCCATGGACGCCAGATCAAGATGGTGCCGCGATCTGCAAAGTGCAAGACCGAATACGCAAAAACGAAGATACGAGCTGCCACGTCGCGTGACGTGGCCAACTGGAACAAAGCAAGACTACGAGGGAGAAAACATGACTATGATGTCCGCAACGTCCGCATTGGTTCCGACCAAAAGTAATGCGCTGGGCCTCGGGTTCACTGGCAATCTGGGCAATATCGACGCCTATATTTCGGCCGTGAACCGCCTGCCCATGTTGACCCATGACGAAGAAATTTCGCTGGCGACACGCCTGCGTGAAAAAAATGACCTGGCCGCCGCGCAAGAACTGGTGCTGTCGCACCTGCGCCTGGTGGTCTCGATTGCCCGCGGCTACCTGGGCTATGGCTTGCCGCACGCCGACCTGATTCAGGAAGGCAATATCGGCTTGATGAAAGCCGTGAAGCGTTTCGATCCGGACCAGGGCGTGCGCCTGGTGTCGTACGCCATGCACTGGGTGAAAGCCGAGATGCACGAGTACATCCTGAAAAACTGGCGCCTGGTCAAGGTCGCGACGACGAAGGCGCAGCGCAAGCTGTTCTTCAACCTGCGCAGCCACAAGACGGGCCTGGACGCGATGACGCCAAAGCAGATCGATGCGCTGGCCAAGCTGCTCGACGTGAAGCGCGAAGAAGTGATCGAGATGGAAACCCGCTTGAGCGGCCGCGACATCGCGCTGGAATCGCCGACCGACGATGAGGACGACAAGTTTTCGCCGATCGCCTATCTGTCGTCGGAGCAAAGCGAGCCGACCAAGGTACTGGAAGCGGAACAAGTGACGCGTCTGCAATCGGAAGGCCTGGAAACGGCACTGTCGAAGCTGGACGCCCGTTCGCGCCGCATCATCGAAGCGCGCTGGCTGGCCAACGACGACGGCTCCGGCGCCACCCTGCACGCGCTGGCAGAAGAGTTCGGCGTATCGGCCGAACGCATCCGCCAGATCGAAGTGGCGGCGCTGAAAAAAATGAAGGGCGCCCTGGCCGCCTACGTGTAATCGCAAGCAATGCCGCAATGCAAAAGGCGCCGCAAGGCGCCTTTTAGTTTTACAACTTGATATTTATCAACAGATGAACATTGTCAGCCCTTACGCTGCAGCCAAGCCCTTGGTGATCAGCTCGGCGACCAATTCATTCAGATCCGCGCCGCGTTCCTTGGCCAGGGTCTGCAATTGCAAGACCAGATCGCTGTTCAGCTTGACGGCGAATGGCACCAGGCCCAGGGCCTGATCGCGCTTGCGCTGCTCGCGGCGGTCGATGACCACCGCTTCCTTACCGAATGCACCGGCGCCGGGAACATTCATCTTTCCCATCAGTTTCTTGGCATCGCTTTTGGCCAGGTCGGTTTTTTTCATGGTTGTTTCCTGATTTTCAAAACAGCCATTCTACGCAGTAATCGGCGCGCCGCGTGGCTGGCGCATCAATTCACCGGCAGCACGCCAATAGTGCGCCGTAAAAATATCATTTTGTTACTATCATTTTCATCCCACGCGTGAACAAGCACGCCGGGGACGCTCCACCTGAAAGGAAAAACATGCATTATCTGACCCGCTCTTACCGCACCGTGTTGCTTCCCCTGTTCTTCGCCTGCCTGGCCGTGCTGGCTGGCTGCGGCGCGGCCGGCAGCGCCGGCGACGCGGAAAACACGCCGCGCAGCGTCACCCACGTGCTCTCGCCGGGCGAACAGGTGGCCATCACGGCCACCGACACCCTGAAACTCGAACGTGTCAACGACAGTCGCTGCCGCAAGGGCGCCGTGTGCGTGTGGAAAGGCTACGTCAGCTACAGTTTCAGTTTGCTCAACAGCGCAGGCGCCACGGACATCGTCTTGTCCGACTCCATGCCCGGCGCCGCCAGTTCCGTCACCGTCAACCACCTGACGTTTACCCTGCTCGATGTCGATCCGGCCACGCCGCCCGCCCTGAATGCGGCCGAGCCCACGTACCGGGTCAAAGTGAAAATCACGCAGGGCGCACTGCCACGCTAAACGCTGTGACGCCGCCGGCTGTCGGCCGGCGCCTGCTGCCGGTCCAGCATGCCGTAATCGCGTACGACGGCGGCAATGCGCAGCCGGTAGTCGTCAAACACGCCCTGCCGGCCGGCTGTTTGCGCCGCGCGGTGCGCTTCCAGCTGCCGCCATTGCGCCAGCGCAGCCTCGTCGCGAAAGAAGGATAGCGACAGCAATTTGCCTGGCTCGCTCAGGCTGCTGAAGCGCTCGATGGAAATGAAACCGTCCACTTCATCGAGCAAGGGACGCAGCGCGGCGGCCAGGTCCAGATACTGCTGGCGCCCTTCCACGCTGGGCCAGACTTCGAAAATCACGGCAATCATTTCATTTCTCCCAGGCTAAAAACAGGAATGCGCGCGTTCAGCGACGGCAGATAACGCCACGCCAGCGGCATGCGGTCCAGCCCGTCGGCCCACGCCTGCAGGCAAGCCGTGGCTATGGCCTGCGCGATGGACTGGCCCGGACAAATGTGGCGGCCATGGCCAAAGCCGCACTCCGCATGGCCGGCGCTGGCCAGCACGACGACGATCATCTGCCCGGCCGGCACGCGCACGCCATCGAATTCCACGTCTTGCGCCGTGTAGCGGCGCGTGTTGTGGATGGAGGGGTCATGCCGGCTGACCTCGCGCAGCAGGGCTGGCCACAGCCGGGGGGCGGCACGCACTTGCGTGGACCACTGCGGTTGCGTGCGCAAGGCAACTATGGCATTGCCCAGCAAGCCGGCCGTGGCATCGCAGGTCTGCGACAGCAGACCCACGAGGTTGGCCAGCACGCCGCCCGAGGCTCGCCAGCCCAGCGCTTCCGCCTCGGACACGACCTTGGCCAGCAAGCTGCCGGGCAATGCATCCGCCTCGCGCAGCAACACGGTAAAACCTTGCAGCAAGGCGTCTGCAGCCACTTGCGCGCCAGCCAGTTGTTCTCCATTACTCAACGGTGACAGGCAGGCGACGAAATCGCGCGTCCAGGCGGCCAGCGCCGGCCATTGCGCTGGCGCAAAACCCAGCAAGTCCGCCATGGCAAACAGGGGCAGTTCGAACAGCGCGCCGTTCAATTGCACGGCGCTGTCGGGCACGCGGTCGCTGGCCATGCGCCACGTCCGCGCCTGCAGGTGCGCCAGGTCCACCTGTCCCAGCGAACGCGCCAGCACCTGCTTCGGCACGGCATGCCGTTCGCCTTCATTCATGCGCACCAATTCCGCAAAAATCGCACCGCACGGCGTGCCCGCCAGGGTATCCGGCACCGGCTGGCCGGTCGGGCGCACGCGGCAATCGGGATGCTCGAGCACGGCGCGCACGCCGGCCGCGCCCGTCGCCAGCCAGCAGTCGAGCCGCGCATCGAAACGCAGCGGCGGGCCGTCCGCCAGGCGGCGATAGTAGTCATACGGCGCCGCGTGGGTAAGGGCTGAAAAAGGGTCGGCGGGGTCGATAACAAAGTCGGCGAGCGGCATGCGCATTCCATTGCAGTGAGGTGGGGACACGAGTATGCTGCCCCTTCCACCACTACACTTCGCCCTGGAACGAATCATGGATGACAAACTTCGCTCGGCCGACATGGGACTGGCGCAACTGGCCGGCGCCATCGCCGAACCGGCCCGCGCGCGCATGCTGTGCAGCCTGCTCGACGGCCATGCGCGCACGGCCACGGAATTGGCGGCGCTGGCCGAGGTGGGCGCCTCGACGGCCAGCGCCCATCTGGCGCGCTTGCGCGACGATGGCTTGCTGTCGATGTTGGCACAGGGCAAGCACCGCTATTACCGCCTGGCCAGCGCGGAAGTGGGCCAGGCCCTCGAAGCGCTGCTGGTGGTGGCCGGCGTGGCGGCAACGCCGTTTACGCCCACCACGCCGGACCGCTTGCGCCATGCGCGCACCTGCTACGACCACATGGCCGGCACGGTGGCCGTCGCCCTGCATGACCAGTTGCAAGCGCAAGGCTGGCTGCTGGCCGATGGCGGCGAAGGCGAGTATCGGCTGTCGGCATCGGGTGCGGCCGGCATGGCGGCCCTGGGCATCGACGTGCCGCAATTGCAGCGCCAGCGCCGCCGCTTCGCCTGCGCCTGCCTGGACTGGAGCGAACGGCGCGCCCACCTGGGCGGCGCGCTGGGGGCGGCCATCCTGCAGCTGGCCCTGCGCCAGCGCTGGGCCGAGCGCGAACTCGACAGCCGCGCCCTGCGCCTCACGCCGGCCGGTGAACGCCGCCTGCTGGCCGCCTTCGGTGGCGCTTGACCGGCGCAGGATTTTGTATCTCGGAAGCAACTAGAACGCAAAAAAATGTGCTTTTATCATTCTTTTCATTCATCATATGCTGCGCCCTTGAGCGATCATCTTTACCTTTCGGCCATGGAAAGAGTCTATCTTGAAAACAGTGTCATCCAGCACGCGTCCCGCCAGCACCTGCCATAACTGCAATACCGATGCGCCAGGCAACTTCTGCAGCGCCTGCGGCCAAACGACTACCCTGCACATGCCCAGCGCGCGCGAATTCCTGCATGAATTCGTCGCCCATTATGTGGCGCTCGAAGGCAAGCTCTGGCGTACCCTGGCCCTGCTGCTGTTCCACCCAGGCGCACTCAGTAATGAATACCTCGCGGGACGCCGCGTGCGCTACGTCGAGCCGCTGCGCGTCTACCTGACCTTCAGCATCCTGTTCTTTGCCATCCTCAAGTTCAGCAGCCCCGGCGTGTTCCTCACCGTCCACGACCAGCAAGCCCAGGTAGGCGCCCATGGTCCCCGCCACATTGCGGAAAACAAGACATCGACCATGCAGGTCAGCATTCTGGGCCAGACGCCCACGCTGCCGCACCAATGGCAAGACTTTGAGCAACTTCCCACGGCCGAGAAACAAAAACTCGTGGTGGAAAGCTTTTTCCATTACGCGCCGTACGCCATGTTTTGCCTGATGCCGCTGTTCGCCCTGTTCCTGAAAATCCTTTACCTGGGCAGCGGACGCCGCTATGGCGAGCATTTCCTGTTCGCCTTGCATACGAATGCCTTCGCCTTCATCACGATGGCGCTGATGATCCTGATCCCCGTCGACCTTGTCCGCCTCGTGCTCGGCGCCTGGCTGCTGGCCTATCTGCCCTGGGCCATGTGGCGCGTGTATCCAAGCGGCAAACTCGCCACCGTCTGCCGCTGGCTGTTATTGATGGTCGCCTACAGCCTCGCCATGAGCCTGGCGATCCTGGCCTGCATCGCCATCGGCGTGATGCTGCGGCATTAAGTTACGCCACTAAGGGGCGCTCTGGCGGCGCCTTATCAGGCTATCATCCTGCACGCTATCTTTTTTGGGATGCATGATGATCAGCTTCGAAGGTTTGTCCAAACAGTACGGCACGTTCGAGGCCGTCAAGCCGCTGACCTTGCAGGTAGGAAAAGGAGAGGTCTTCGGCTTCCTGGGCCCGAACGGGGCGGGAAAAACCACCACCATCCGCATGCTGATGGGCATCCTCGTGCCCAGCGCCGGGCGCGTGCTGGTCGATGGCCTCGATTGCCACCGCGATGGCGCCGCCGTCAAGCGCAAGGTGGGCTACCTGCCCGACAATCCCATCTTTTACGATTATTTGCGCGGCCGTGAAATCCTGCAATTCGTGGCTGAAATGCATGGTTTTTCGCGCGCGGAAGCGGCCGCCCGCGCGGCGCGCCTGCTGACGGAATTCGGCCTGGACGAAGCGAGCGAGGATTTCGCCGTCAATTACTCGCTGGGCATGAAGAAAAAACTGGGCCTGGCCTGCGCGCTGATCCACGATCCGGCCGTGCTGATCCTCGATGAACCGATCAACGGCCTCGACCCGCGTGCCTCGCGCGACGTGCAGGAACGCCTGCTGCGCCGCGCCGCCGCCGGCGCCACCATCTTCGTGTCCACGCATTTGCTCGATATGGCGCAAAAGCTGTGCAGCCGGGTCGCCATCATCCACCGGGGCGCCCTCGTCGCCACGGGCAGCCTGGACGATATCCGCCAGCAGTTGTCCAGCGATGGCAGCCTGGAAGAGCTCTTCTTGCAGCTCACCGATGAAACGTCGACGGCATGACACCGGCGCCGCCCACCGCCTGGCGCGCCGTCTGGCTGCTGACCCGCTTGCGCCTGCAGCGCCTGCTCAACATCAGCGGCCGGGGGCTTTCCTTCAAGAAAAACAGTAAAAGCCGCCCCGCCACGCCGGGCAAGCGCGGCGGACGCTGGCTGCTGGGGGCGCTGCTATTGCTGCCCATGCTGTTTTCCTTTGGCAGCATCGCCCGCCACAGCGTGCTGAACATGCATTGCTTGCTGGACCAGGTCGCCGCCTGCCAGGCGCGCGGCAGCCTGCACACGGACAGCGGCCTGCTCGACCCCGTCATCACGCAACTGATGGCCACGCCGTTCAGCGCGACGCTGATCGGCGGGCTGACCCTGCAACTAACGCTGTTGTGGCTGGTCAGCGTCCTGCTGCCGCTGGGCATGGGGGAACTATCGAAGCCGGACTGGGACCTGGAATGGCTGGTCACCCTGCCCGTCAGGAAAAGCACCCTGCTATGGGTGCGCGTGCTCGAACGCACGCTCGTCAATCCGGCCGGCTTGCTGGCCCTGTGGCCCAGCACGACCGTCATCGCCTGGTATTCGGGCCAGGGCTGGTTTTCGCCACTGTCCGGCCTGCTCGCCAGCCTCGTCCTGCTGGCCCTGGCCGCCATGCTGCGCACCCTGGTCGACACGGGCTTGCGCCTGTCGCTCACGCCATCCCGGCTGGGCAACCTGCAGGCAGTGATTTCCCTGGCCGGGCTGTTGCCCATGTATATGGGCATGTCGTTCGGCATGGGCACGGGCGGCTTCGCGTATGCCTGGGCGGCGGCCATGCCCGCCTGGAGCGGCTGGACGCCGCCGGGCCTGCTGCTGCGCCTGCTCAATGCCGATGGCGTGGCCGCCTTGCTGCCCGCCATCGTGCTGCTGGCGCAATGCCTGTGCTTGATGCTGCTGGGCATGGCCATCCTGCGCCGCCAGTTGCGCCATGGCGTCGTGGGCGCGGGCCAGCGCGAAGCCGCGCGCAAGCCGGCAGCGGCGCCATCGCCCACGCAGCGGTGGCGCCCGCGCATTGGCACGGCGATCCAGCGGCGCGAGCTGACGTTGCTCTTGCGCGACCGCAATTTTCTCGTGCAAGCCCTGCTGATGCCCTTGCTGATCCTCGGCGGGCAGGCCCTGTTTACGGGCCAGGTGCGCGACGTGCACGCGCTGCTGGCCAGCCCCGTCTTGCTGGCCTCCACCGGCTTTTTCCTCGGCACGTATGTGCTGCTGATGTCGGCCTTCCAGACGCTGAACAAGGAAGGCGGCGCGCTGTGGCTGCTGTACACGTTTCCCGTCTCCATCGAACAGGCGCTGCGGCAAAAGGCGCAGCTGTGGGCCCTGCTGGCCCTGCTGTATCCATTGATACTGTTCGGTGCGGCGCTGGCCTGGCTACCCGCGTGGTCGTGGCAAACGGCGGGCCTGATGCTGCTGGCCCTGGCCGGCATCCCCTTGTATGCGCTGATCGCCGTGGCGCTGGGCGTGTTTGCCAGCGACCCGCTGGCCACGGAAACCACGGCAAAGGTGCGCCCCACGTATATGTACCTGTATTTGCTGCTCACCGGCCTGTACATCGCCGCGCTGGCCGCCGGCAGCCTGGTGCAGCAACTGGTGTTTGTCGTGTTCACGGGCGCGCTGGCCGTGGCCCTGTGGCAAAAGGCGCGCGACGCGCTGCCCTGCCTGCTCGATCCGGTCGCTTCGCCGCCAGCCACGGTAGGGGCGGCCGACGGCCTGATCGCGGCCATGCTGTTTTTCATCTTGCAAACACTTTCCTTGATCTTGCTCAAAGGGAGCAGTACGACGCCGCTGGCGCAGCTGGCCATCGCCTTCGGCGCGGCCGGTGCGCTCACGTATGCGCTGCTGCGCCTCGTCTACTGGCGCGCCAGGACGGCCGGCGTGCCGCGCATCGGACAGGGCCGCCAGCCGTGGCGCCGGGGAGTCGCGGGCGCCTGTGGCGCGGCGCTGTTCGGCATCGGCTACGCGGCCCTGTTGCCGCCGCCCGCTGCACCATTGATGCAGATCAATAGCGACGGACTGTGGCTGCTGGCCGCGGGCGTGCTGGCCGCGCCCCTGTGCGAGGAATTCATCTTCCGCGGCTTGCTGCAGGGCGGCTTGCGCCGTTCTCTGCCCGCTTGGCAAGCGATCGGCCTCGCCGCCGCGCTGTTTGCCATCGTGCATCCACCGGCCGCCATGCTGCCCGTCTTCGTGCTGGGCCTGTGCACGGGCATCGCATACGAGCGCAGCGGCGCGCTGCTGGCGCCCATGCTCGTGCACGCGCTCTACAATGCCGCCATGCTCGGCTATCAGATGAATAGCTGATTGTTGCCGGGTTTGCTAGAATCCCACACGTTTCCGTCCGTATCCCAACCAATGACTACGCACAGATCACGCATGAATCCACGCTTGTTCGTCCCATTTATCCTCGTTGCGCTGCTGAGCGGCTGCACGGTACTCGCCCTGCGCCCCAACCGCGGCGTCGAAAACCGCACGTTTACCGTGCAGGAAACCCCGCGCCTGCGCATCGACGCGCCCAAGGCGCGCATCCAGAATCCCATGCCGAATGACCACTTCATCGGCATCGCCCTGTCCGGCGGGGGCAGCCGCGCAGCCAATTTCTCGGCCGCCTCGCTGGAACAGCTGGAACAGTTCGGCCTCGTCAGCGGCGCCTCGGCCATTTCCGGCGTGTCGGGCGGCGCCATCGCGGGCGGCTACTATGCGCTGCATGGCAAGCAGACGGACTGGCCCTTGCTGCGCAGCAAGCTGAAAACGGATTTCTTTGGGCAGACCATCTTGAAACCTGCCAACCTGACGACGATGTTGTTGACGAACAAGACGCGCACCTCGTTCCTGTCCGACGTGCTGGACGATGTGCTGTACGACAAGAAAACCTACCAGGACTTGCCGCACGACGGCCCCATCTTCCTGGCCAACGCAACGGACGCCACCGATGGCGGCAAGCGCGTGGTGTTTTCCTACGAGTATTTTTACAGCACCCTGCATTCGCCGATCCAGGATATCCGCCTGGCCACGGCCGTAGCCACCTCGGCCGCGTTTCCCGGCGTGTTCGATTCCGTCACCTTCGAGCGCTTCCGCCCGAAAAACAGTTTCGTGCCGGAACTCGGCTCCGAATCGCGCGAATCGCCGTCGTACGTGCATTTGTTCGATGGCGGCGCGGCCGACAACCTGGGCGTGGAAACCCTGTGGGACGTGGCCCTGACGCAGCTGTACGGCAACGACATGGCCGTCGTGCCGCCGCGCCTGAACAGCAAGCCATTCATCCTCATTTCCATCGATGCCAACGCGCCCAATTCCAGCGCCGTGTTTGAAAAGATGTCGGACGAGCGCCAGCCGCTGGACCGCATCTTCAACAAGAATATCTACGATGCCGTCGACGCCCTGTTCTCGCGCCAGCGCAAGGAAAACCTCGTCAAGATGGGCTTTGGCCAAGCCCGCTTCGATACCATCACGCATGAAAACTTTGGCGACCTGAGCCAGAAATTCGTGAAGGGCAAGCGCACCTCGGCCTTTGCCATTCCCGTGCTGTGCCGCCCCCACCTGGGCCAGTACCGCTGCGAAGTCGATGCGGCCGATCCCTTGCCCGGCCAGATCCGCACGCGGCTGGAAGGCTTTGCCTGGCATATTTCCATCGACCAGATCGCCTCATTGGCGCTGCGCCTGGCCAGCGAGGACGTGCACGTCGACGGTGCGCGCAAGGAAGAGCGCGCCGCCCTCGTCAAGCTGCAACGCCTGGCCACGCAAACGAAAACCCATCTGAAGCTGACGGGTCCGGAAAATTGCAGCCCGGAAGTACTGCAATCGGCCCTGTACAGCGCCGCGCGCGTGCTGATCCTCGACGACGAAGAATCGCGCTTTGCCCTGTGCGACTACATGCTGGCGGGCCAGCTGATCAATGACGACACCGTCTGCAAGCAGCGCTATGTGCACGCCGTGCCCCGCTTTGCCATCGAAAGCGAAGATTTGCAGTACCGCAACCTGAGTTCGGACGGTAATTCCGTGAACGTGCCAATCCGCTGCAAGAAGTGAGCGCCCACAAAAAAGCCCGCACGATCGCTCGTGCGGGCTTTAGCGCAAGGATTCCAAGCGCCCGGCTGATCTAGATCAACCGACTACGCCTGCGCATGTAGCTGCGGCTTAACGCACCTTCCAGTTCCTGCTCCGTTTTATGCTGGTTCACCGTGTACAGGGCCCACAGGGCCGCCGGCGCCCAGCCGATCACAGTGCACTGCAAGATCAAGGCGGCGGCACCGGCCAGCGGGCGCCCCAGCATGAAAAACGTGAGACACGGAAGTAGCAAGGCTATCAGCAATCGCATCACGACATACTCTCCTTCAATATAGAGCAGCGGACAAGGGCCGGTATCCGGTCCGTCCCCCGCCCGCTGCGTACTGCTCCTTAATAAAGTCTGGCAAAATCGTCGCGAGCGAATGCGAGTTGCAGCCGAGAAGCGCAGCTGTGCGAATGCACAGTGAGCATCACAGGCCGCAAATCGCGGCGCGCAGCAGATTTGGCCAGACCTTTATAGATGCACGGAAATCTGGGGCATTAAGTCGTCAAACGTGCGACCGTTGCCGTTTTCTCCGATGGCGTGCATCTTCCATTCGCCGTTATGGCGGTACAGCTTGGCCATGATCTGCGCCGTGTGGGAACCTTGCACAGACAGGTTGAAACGCGCGACTTCCTGGTTATTGCTGGCATTCAAGATGCGGCAATAAGCGTTTTCCACCTGCGAGAAGTTCTGGCCAGTAAAGCTGTTGACGGTGAAGACCAGGCTTTTCACGTTCGCCGGCACTTTCGACAGATCGACATTGATCTGTTCGTCGTCGCCATCGCCCGCGCCCGTGCGGTTGTCGCCCGTGTGGACGATGCTGCCGTCCTTGCTTTTCAACTGGCGGAACCAGACGATGTCGGACGTGCTCTTGTTCTCATCGAACATGACGCACGACGCGTCCAGGTCGACGGCTTCCGTCTTCGAACCGAAACCGAGGAAACCCTTGGTCTTGGCCGCATCCCAGCCCAGGCCCATGGTGATACGGGTCAGGGTGGTACCAGCTTCTTTGTCCAAAGAAATCTTCTGGCCTTTGCTCAAATTGACAGACATACGCATTGCTCCTGTTTGGTTGGTTGCATCAACTGCTCTTACGCCGGCTTGCTTTGGGTCCAGGCGAGGAAGGCCGCGCGGTTGCGCGAACACACGAGGATTTTTCCCGTGCCTGAAAACTTCAGTACCATGCCCTCGCCGCTGGTCTGGCTATTGATCAGGTTACCCAGAAAGCCGCCGCTGCTGCCGGTCGTCATGGAAATTTCGTATTGCAGGCGGTTGTCCCAGCATACGACGTGCGAGTTATCGATCACCACGTCCTTGCCAGGCGTCACTTCCAGTATCGACATCGCGCCAAAACCGGACACCGCCAACTGGCCGCTGCCTGCCGTCTCGGTGATGAAAAAACCACCGCTCTGGGCAAACAGCGCATTGCCAAGGCTTTGCGTGCGCACCTTCAATTCCACGCCAGACGTGGCCGCCACGAAAGCGCCGTCGCTGATCATGTATTGTTGGGCGCCAACCTCGAGCACCCGCATCGCGCCAGGCAAGGTGGGCGACAGCAAGCAATCGCCGTCGCCCCGCATGGCCTCGATATGCTGCTGAAAGAACGATTCCCCGTTGGCAAAGGTGCGCATCAGCGCGGCGCCTATGCCGCCGGTCATCTTGCCTTTCAGCTCAAGATTGGTTTCCATCATCACCATCGCGTTGGATTCGCAATAAATCTTCTCGCCCTTGGCAAGCGACACATGCAGGAACGGATCGACGTCCCCGGTAATACTAAAAACTGGCATCTGACTGTTCCTTCCTCAACGATGATGATGGTCGGGCTAAACCGCCCTTACTACAGAATAACGGTGCCGCACAAAACCGTAGCGAGCGGATGTGATTTGTGGCCGAGAAGCGCAACCGTACTTTAGTACGGGGGCGCCGAGCCGGTGAGCATCGCCGGCCGCAAAGCGCACCGCGCAGTAGGTTTGGTGTGGCTACCTTACACGCCGACGCCGAACGATGCTGCGAGCGGACCCAGACCGCCCTTGTAGCCCTGGCCGATGGCCTTGAATTTCCAATCGGCGCCATTGCGGTAGATTTCACCGAAGACCATGGCCGTTTCCGCCGAACCGTCTTCCGACAGGTCGAAGCGGGCGATTTCCGTGTTGCCATTGGCATTCACGCAGCGTACATACGCCTTCGATACCATACCAAAGTTTTGCTTGCGCGCTTCGGCATCGTGAATCGTGACGCAGACGGCGATCTTGTCGATCTCGGCTGGCACCGTGGCCAGGTCGACGATGACGGTTTCATCATCGCCATCGCCGGCGCCGGTGGTGTTGTCGCCCGAGTGGGTGACGGAACCGTCGCTCGATTTCAGGTTGTTGTAGAAAATCATGTCGACGTCGGCGCGAACCTTGCCGTCGGCCTTCAACAGGAACACGGAACCGTCGATGTCGAACGCGGCGCCATCGGTGGCGCGGGCATCCCAGCCCAGGCCGATGATCATCTTCGAAATGCCAGGGGCTTCCTTGCTCAGGTTGACGTTGCCGCCTTTTTGCAGACTGATTGCCATGATGTATTTCTCCTATGTGGGTTGTATATGACCAAACACCTGGCGTCCTCCACCGGCCTGACTCCCCAGGCCGGCGGCGACGCTTGCTACAACTTGCCGACAAACCGGTGTAGTCGTTTGCCGCGCATTCTTTACACTGCTGCTGTCTTGGCCGGTTCCAGCACTTCCGCCTGGCCTTCTTCAAGCGCCATCCTGCGCTTGTAGCGGATCGACGACCACAGCGAGGCGAGAATGAAGGCCACCCCGATCAGACCCGTGAAGATCTCGGGAATGTGGAACTTCATGCTGACCAACATGATCACGGCCAGGATACCGATCGCATAGTGCGCGCCGTGCTCCAGATAAACGAACTCGTCGAGCGTGCCCTTGCGGACCAGGAACACCGTCATCGAGCGCACGAACATCGCGCCAATCGCCAGGCCCAGCATGATGATCACGACATCCTTGGTGATGGCAAACGCGCCGATCACGCCGTCAAAGCTGAACGAAGCATCGAGCACTTCCAGGTACAGGAAGCCGCCAATACCGCCGCGCTTGACGATGTCGCCCACGTTGCCGTCGCCGTTATCGCCTTCCAGCAAGCCGCTGACCACATCGACGCCCACGTAGGTCAAGATACCCCACAGGCCGGCCGTCAGCACCACCAGTTTCTGGCCTTCTTCGATCATCGACAGGCTGGCCATCAGGGTGCCCAGCGCGATCATCACGGAAATCGAGGAGATCTTGCCCAGCGCGCCCAGTTTTTCTTCAATACGGCCCAGCCAGTGCGTTTCTTTTTCCGAGTCCAGCAGGAAGTTCAGGAACACCAGTAGCAGGAAGATGCCGCCGAAGGCCGCCACTTCCGCATGGTGATTCGTCAAGTGCATCGAGTACTGCTCAGGATTGCTCAGTGCCAGATTCCATACTTCCATCAAACCCAGGTCCGCCGCTTGCGCCACGATAACCAGCGGGAATACCAGACGCATGCCGAAGACGGCGATGATGATACCGACGCCCAGGAACAGGCCCTGCCAGAACTTGTCCCAATTCTTCAGCACCGAAGCATTGACCACCGCGTTGTCGAACGACAGCGAGACTTCCATCACGCCCAGGATCACCGCGATACCGAGCGCCGCCAGCATCGTCTGCACGCCACCGTGCGTGTAACCCCACCAGGCGGAAATGCCCAGACAGATAAATGTCACTAAAAATGACACTCTGAAATGTTTCATCGATAGTTCCCCTTTATCCAAATTCAATGGAACGTAGTATAGGGACGTGTGACACATTTAAAAATAGAAGATAATGGAAGTATTACTTCGTAAAAACAGAAGATAGGACCAAGCGATGAAAACCACGGGCTTCAATTACCGCCATTTGTACTTCTTTTGGGTGGTCGCCAAGGAAGGCGGCGTGACGCGCGCGGCCGAACGGCTGGGACTGGCCGTGCAAACCATCAGCACGCAGCTGGCCTTGCTGGAAAAGGAACTGGGCAGATCCCTGCTGCAGCCGCAGGGACGGCGCCTGGTGCCGACGGAAGCGGGCCGCCTGGCGCTCGGCTACGCGGACCAGATTTTCCTGCTGGGCGAACAGATGCAGGAAGCGCTGGCCGACACCGACGCGGAAAAGATGCGCCTGACGGTAGGCATTTCCGACTCGCTGCCGAAACTGATGGCGTATCGCATGCTCGACGCCACGCGCAGCCTGGACAAGCCCGTCAAGCTCGTGTGCTTGGAAGACGAATTCGAATCCCTGCTGGCCGACCTGGCCCTGCACAAGCTGGACCTGGTCTTGACGGACCGTGCCGTGCCGGCCGGCGCCAGCCTGCGCGTGTCCAGCCACCTGTGGGGAGAGAGTGCCATGAAGCTGTTCGCCATCCCCGCGCTGGCCGAGCGCTACCGCGAAGATTTCCCGCACCGCCTGAGTGGCGCCCCCTTCCTGCTGCCCGCGCGCAATAACGCCCTGCGCGGGCGCATCGACGAGTGGATGGTGCAGCAAGGCGTGCGCCCCGACGTGGTCGGCGAATTCGAGGATAACGCCATGCTCAACGCGTTCGGCCGCAAGGGCCTGGGCCTGTTCTTCGCGTCCGCCAGCCTGGCGGCCGACATCGAGGAGCAATTTGGCGCCGTGCTGGTCGGCGACGCCTCGTCCCTGCGCGAGCAGTTTTACGTCATCTCGAACGAGCGCAAGATCATGCACCCGGCACTCGATGTCATTTTGGCAGCCGTGCCGAGCCGGCACTGATCAGTCGTCCAGGTCGGCAGCGATGGCCGCCAGCCAGGCCGCCTGGTCCGGCTCGCAACTGTCCACATTCGCCAGCTGGATCACGGACAGGCCCGCCTCGGGCACGCGCAGCAGCAAGGCCCGGAAACCCCACAGTCCGCCGTCATGGAACACCACCGTGCGTCCGCCATGCCCGATTTGCTCCAGCCCGTAGCGGTAGGACCAGCTCAGGCCATCGGGGCCCGGCGTTTCCGCCAGCTGCGCGCGCACCAGGCTGGACGAATCGCGGTACTGGCGCTGCCAGTCGCGCTCCCACAGGGCCAGGTCGTGCAGCGAGGCATACACGCCGCCGTCACCGACCGTATTCGCATTGCCCAGGTGCTGGCGATAACCGTCCGCCTGCGTGGGATCAACGCTATAACTGCGCACGCGCTGGGGCATGACAGCTTGCCGGTCGACATCGAAAGCCGTGGCGTGCATGCCCAGCGGCGCGAACAGGCGTTCGCGCGCCTGCGCCGCCAGCGGCTGGCCGGCGAGCGCTTCCACCAGCTTGGCCAGCAAGATGTAATTGCAATTGCTGTAGGCATGCGCGCTACCGGGCGGAAATGTCAGATCCTCCATCCGCGCGATCAGGCGCAGCAGCAGCGCATTGTCAAAATAATCGCTGTCGTGGCGGCCCAGTTGGCATGCCAGGTAGTCGAAATAATCGGGAATGCCGCTGGTGTGATTCAACAATTGACGCACCGTGATGGCGGCGCCGAACTGGCGCACTTCGGGCAGATGGGGCGCCACGTCGTCGTCGAGGCCGATGGCGCCCTGGCGCACCAGGTCGAGCACGCAGGCGGCCGTGAATTGCTTCGATTCCGACGCCAGGTAGTAGCGCGATTGCGCCGTCAGGGGCACGCCCAGTTCCAGGCACGCCAGGCCATGATGCAGTTCCAATAAGGTCTCGCCGTCGCGCTGGATCAGCGCGCTGAAACCGGGACCGTGCGCCGGCAGGCTGGCTTGCAAGGCAAGAAAGTGGCTGAGCAGATTTTTCATGGCGCGATCTTGGCATGCAGGCAAGATTACTTTTGCACCATATTCATTAGCTAATCCGATAAATCCATTCGAAAATAACGTTTGAATAATCAATCAAAAGCGATTGTAATAAAGCCTGAGACAAACACGCGCCCGTCCCTCGCCGGCAGGGCGCGATCACCATAAAAACAGGAGCGGCACCATGTCCACGGCAGGCAAGACGATCGATATTCCCGATCTCATCAATAACAACAAGATCGGCTCCTTCCAGATCGGCATGCTGATCCTGTGCGGGCTGTGCGTCATCATGGATGGCTTCGACGTGCAGGCGATGGGCTATGTGGCGCCTGCCATCATTGCCGACTGGCATGTGAGCAAGGCCAACCTGGGCCCCGTGTTCGGCGCGGGTCTCCTGGGCATGCTGGTCGGCTCGCTCGTCTTCAGCATCACGGCCGACAAGTTCGGCCGCCGCCCCGTGCTGATCGGCTCGACCATCTTCTTTTCGCTGTGCATGCTGGTCACGCCGCTGGCCACCACCATCGAGCAATTGCAGCTGATCCGTTTCATCACGGGCCTGGGCCTGGGCGCCGTGATGCCGAACGCCATGGCGCTGGCCGGCGAATACAGCCCCCTGCGCAAGAAAGTCACCCTGATGATGCTGGTCTCGTGCGGCTTTACCCTGGGCGCCGTGCTGGGCGGTTTATTGTCCGCCGCGCTGATTCCCGCATTCGGCTGGCAATCCGTGTTTTACGTGGGCGGCGTGGTGCCGCTCGCCATTGGCGTGCTGATGTTCTTCCTGCTGCCGGAATCGATGCAATTCCTGGTGCTCAAGAAACGCAAGCTCGATAAAGTGGCCAAGTGGCTGAAACGCATCGACCCGACGGTCACCATCACGGCCGACACGCAATACCTCGTGCACGAGAAAGAGCACAAGGGTGCGCCCGTGCTGCAATTGTTTACGGGCGGCCGCGCAAAGATGACGATCCTGCTGTGGGTCATCAACTTCATGAACTTGCTCAACTTGTATTTCCTGTCCAACTGGTTGCCGACGATTGCCAAGGAAGCGGGCTTGTCCACGGCCAACGCCGTGCTGGCCGGCACGGCCCTGCAAGTGGGCGGCACCATCGGCACCCTGGTCATGGGCCAGCTGATCGACCGCTCCAGCTTCCGCCGCATCCTGCTGCCATGCTTCCTCGTCGCCGCCGTGGCGATTGCCCTGATCGGCCGTCCGGACGTCTCGCTCGCTTTCCTGTTCATCACGATCTTCATCGCCGGTTTTTGCGTAGTGGGCGGCCAGCCGGCCGTGAACGCCCTGGCGGCCAGCTACTATCCGACCACCCTGCGTTCGACGGGCATCGGCTGGAGCCTGGGCATCGGGCGCATCGGCTCCATCATCGGCCCCGTGCTCGGTGGCGAGCTGATCCGCCTGAACTGGCCCAACAGCACGATTTTCCTCGTCGTCGCCATTCCCGCCATCGTCTCGGCCGTCATGGTCTTTGCCATGCGCGGCGGGCCGCAAACGGCGGCCAAAGGCTGAACAAGCGTGAAAAACCTGCCGCGCCCGCCCGCCTGCACGGGCGGCGAGCGCGGCTAAATTAGGCTATGGCGCCCTTCGTCGTTTAAGATGTCGTTTTTACAGCCCATCTTCAGCGCCCCCATGCACAATGTCTTGCTAGTCCTGCTCGCCCTCTTCCTGGTCGCGCTGAACGGTTTTTTTGTTGCCGCCGAATTTGGCATCGTCACCTTGCGGCGCACACGCATCCGCGCCATCGCCAAGACACAGGGATTGCGGGGCCGCATCCTGGCCAAGGTGCATGGCCAGCTGGACGCCTACCTGTCGGCCTGCCAGCTGGGCATCACCCTCGCTTCTCTGGGCCTGGGCTGGGTCGGCGAACCGGCGTTTGCCGGCTTGCTCGAACCGCTGTTCGGCGCCATCGGCGTCACCTCGCAAGAGCTGATCCACGGCGTCTCGTTTGTCGTTGCCTTCAGCGTGATTTCCTTCCTGCATATCGTCGTGGGCGAACTGGCGCCCAAATCGATGGCCATCCGCAACCCGGAAGCCGTCGGCCTGTGGAGCGCGATTCCCCTGTACGGTTTCTACTGGGCCATGTATCCGGCCATCTACCTGCTCAACGCCAGCGCCAACTGGGTGCTGCGCATGGCGGGCCTGTCCGGCAAGGGCGGCCACGACGCCCATTATTCGTCCGAAGAGCTGAAACTGATCCTGCGCACCAGCCAGCCGGGCGAGAAATTCACGCGCGACGAGCGCAACATCCTGGCGCAATCGCTTGATTTCGAACAGATGACGGTGTCGGACCTGATGCGCCCGATCAATGAAGTGATCGCCCTGCACGCTTCCAACACCTTGGAAGAAAACCTCGACACGGTGCTGCGCAACCGCTTCAGCCGCTACCCGTATTTCGACATGAATGAAGACGACGTGCTGGGCGTGGTGCACTTGAAAGACCTGTTCTTTGCCCAGCAGGCAGGCAAACCAATCACCTCGCTCACGCCGTTTCTGCGTCCCGTCGACATCATTTCCGCGCGCACGCCGGCGCTGGAACTGTTCCGCCGCTTCCGCGATGGCGCGCCCCACTTCGCCCTGATCGGCGAAAAGGGCAAGCGCCCGCTGGGGTTCATCACTCTGGATAACTTGCTCGGCGCCATGGTCGGCGAAATCCGCGATGAATTCCGCCGCAATGAAAACGACTGGCTCAAGCAAAGCGACGGTACCCTGATCGGCAAGGCCAGCCTGCCCATCTTCTCGCTCGAACGCATCCTCGGCATCGATATCGAAAACGAGGAACTGGGGCTGGACGACGTGGAATCGGTGGGCGGCTTGATCATGGTCAAGCTGGGCGACATTCCGAAGCAGGGCCAGCGCATCACCTTTGTCGACTTCGACATCGTCGTCAAGAAGATGAACGGCCCCCGCATCGTGCTGATCAAGGTGATTCCCAAGCAGGAACGCGACCTGGATGCGGACTTGCGCGATTAATCTTTTTTCAAGGTAATCGTATCTTTGCCCTGCGGCACGGTGGTCTCGCCCACCGTCCACGTTTGCAGCAAGCTGTACAGTACCGCCAGCAGGGTCGGCCCGATGAAAATGCCGACGAAGCCGAAGGCCAGCACGCCGCCCAGCACGCCGAGCAGCACCAGCAGGAACGGCAGGCTGCTGCCGCGGCTGATCAGCATGGGCTTGACCACATTGTCCACGCCGCTGATCAGCAAACCGCCCCACACCAGCATGAAGATGCCCCAGCCCGTCTGGCCGTCATTGAACAGCCAGATGGCGGCGCCGCCCCAGATCAAGGGCGGGCCCACGGGAATCAGCGAAAAGATGAAGGTGGCCACGCCCAGCAGCGCCACGGCCGGCACGCCGGCAATCAGGAAACCCACCACGGCCACCAGGGCTTGCGCCAGCGCCGTGCCCAGCAAGCCGTACATGACGCCGCGCACGGTGCGGCTGATGGTCAGGCCCACGCCAGGCGCGCTGTCGCCGATGATGCGGCCGGCGCCCGTCATCAGGGCACGGCTCAGCTGCTGGCCATCGCGGTAGAGGAAGAAGCTGACGAACACGGCCAGGCTGGTCTGCGCCAGGCCCGTGCCCAGCAGGATGCCGCCGGAAGCGAGGAAATGGCGCGCCGGTTCCAGCATCGTCTTGCCCAAATTCAGTAATTCCTCGCGGTCGGCGAGCAGGCGCTCCACGTAGCCAGCGATGGTTTCGCCCACCACGGGAATGCTGGCCAGCCAGGCCGGCGGATGCAGGCCGCCCGACTCCAGCGCCGTGCGCAACTGTTCATAGATGCGCGACACATTGTCAGCCAGGTTGTAGGTGACGAGGGCCAGCGGCAGCACGATGACCAGGATCAAGGACAGGGTCATGATGGCGGCCGCCCAGTTGCGCCGGCCTTTCAGGCGTTCGAGCAGCAGCAGATACAGGGGCCAGCTGGAAATGCCCACGCAGGCGGCAAACAGCATGGCGGCGAGGAAGGGCCGCAAGACGAAAAAGCAGCCGATCAACAGGAAGATGATGGCTGCCAGGCGGGCGTGCGGCTCGAAACGTTTATCCATGTACTGCGTATCCTGAAGATGGCGCCCGGGGGCGCGATCAGGTCAGGATAGCAGAAGTTTAAGATCGTGCGCGATGGCGGCAGGCTTTTCGCCGTGGCGCACGAACAGGCGGATCTTGCCTTCGCGATCGAAGACATAGGTGCCGGCCGTGTGGTCGACCGTGTAGCTCTCGTCCGTCTCGCCCTCGACCTTGGCGTAATACACCTTGAATTCCTTGGCTACCTTGGCCGTCGCGGCCGCATCGCCATACAGTCCCACGAAGCGCTTGTCGAAGGCCGGCACGTATTCGGCCAGCAAGGCTTGCGTGTCGCGCTCGGGGTCGACGGTGACGAACAGCACTTGCACCTGGTCCGCCTGCGGGCCCATTTCCTGCATCACCTGCGCCATGTCGGCCATGGTGGTGGGACACACGTCCGGGCATTGCGTGTAGCCGAAGAACATCAGCACCAGCTTGCCCTTGTAGTCGGCCAGGGTGCGCGGATGGCCCGTATGGTCCGTCAGCGCAAACTCGCGCGCGTAGCCGAGGCCCGTCACGTCCGTGTTCTTGAAGGCCAGCTTCGGCGCGGCAGGCTTGCCGCAGCCGGCCAGGACGGCGACCAGCGCGGCCGCCAGCAACAGAGTCAGGTATTTTTTCATGTGCCGAGAGGAATGTAGTGGTCAACCAGCAAAGCCGCGAACAGCAAGGCCAGGTAGATGATGGAAAACGTAAAGGCCTTGCGCGCGATCAAGTCCGTGTAGTGGCGGTACATCTTCCACGCGTAGTACAGGAAGCCGGCGTTCAGCACCACGGCCGAAGCCAGGTAGATCAGGCCGCTCATGCGCACGGCATACGGCAGCAAGGTGGTGGCGGCCAGCGCGATCGAGTACAGCCAGACGTGGAATTGCGTAAACTTCAAGCCGTGCGTAACGGGCAGCATGGGCAAGCCCGAGCGCGCGTAATCGTCGCGGCGGTACATGGCCAGGGCCCAGAAATGCGGCGGCGTCCAGACAAAGATGATCAGGACCAGCAGCCACGCCTGCATCGGCACGTCGTTGGCGACGGCGGCCCAGCCCAGCGCGGGCGGCATGGCGCCGGACAGGCCGCCGATGACGATGTTTTGCGGCGTGGCGGGTTTGAGCACCATCGTATAGATCAAGGCATAGCCGACAAAGGTGACAAAGGTCAGCCACATGGTCAGCGGATTGACGAGGTGATACAGGATCGCCATGCCCAGGCCACCGATCACCAGCGCGAATACCACCGTCTGTTTCACGGTGATGTCGCCCATGGCCATCGGTCGGCGCGCCGTGCGGGCCATGCGCGCATCGATTTCGCGCTCGGCCAGGCAATTGACGGCAAACGCGGCGCCGGCCAGCAGCCAGATGCCGATGGTGCCGAACACCACCGCATGCCAGTCAGGCAATTCCTCGCTGGCCAGGAACATGCCGATGACGGCGCAAAACACGGCCAGTTGCGTCACGCGGGGCTTGGTCAGCGCCCAATACTGGGCGATGCGGGGGGATGGTTTACGGCTGATGGTCTGAGTAGTCATTTATGCGATACGGGAAGGACTGGCTGGTGCCGAGGGCACTGGCGCGGCGGCGGAAGCAGATTTCCGCGCTACATCGAGTTGGAATTTAGCCTTGTAGTTTAACATGGTCAGCAATAACACGAGCAGCGCCGCCCCGCCGTTATGCATGACGGCAATCGACAATGGCCAGCTCAGGTAGATGGTCGCCAGGCCCGTGGCCGCCTGCAGTGCCAGCACCAGCGCCACCCAGCGGGCCGTGCCGCGCAAGGACGGCAGTTTCCACGCGCGAAACACCGTGTAGCCGATGCCAGCGAGCACGATGAAGGCGAAATTGCGATGCACCCAGTGGATGGCCGTCAGCGCGGAAAACGGCAAATAATGGCCGGCGGCCGTCTTGCCCAGTTCGCGCCACAGATGAAAACCATGCTCGAAATCCATCTCCGGAATCACCTTGCCGCCGCACAGGGGGAAATCCGTGCAGGCCAGCGTGGCGTAGTTGGTGCTCACCCAGCCGCCCAGCGCGATCTGCACGGTCAGCAGCACCAGCGAAAAAATCGCCAGCGCACGCACGGGGCGCAGCACGGACTCGTCCGCATCGGCGCGCTTGATTGGTGCCACGGCATGGTCCTGGCGTCCGCCCAGCCACGTCAGCATGGCCAGCAAGCCCATGCCCAGCAGCAAATGGATGGTGACGATCACCGGTTGCAGCTTCAGGGTGACGGTCCAGGCGCCGAACGCGCCCTGCAGGCAGACGAACAAAAACAGCGCCGTCGGCAGCGCGGGGGCGAATTCCTCGCGTTTGCTTTTCTTCCACTGGCGCCACGCCTGCACCATCATCGCCACGATCAAGACGCCGATGGCCATGGCCAGGTAGCGGTGCGTCATTTCAATCCACGCCTTGACCACCGTGACGGGCCCCGTCGGCATCAGGGTTTCCGCCGCCACGATGTGCTCATGCGCGAGGAAAGGATTGGCCGAGCCATAGCAGCCTGGCCAGTCCGGGCAGCCCAGGCCGGAATCGGACAGGCGCGTAAAGCCGCCAAACATGATCAGGTCGACCGTCAGGAAGACTGCGATCCACACGAGCTTGCGGTATTTATTGGCGTCCGCGGACACCCAGACCATGGTCAGCGGCAGCAGCGCCACCAGCAGACCCGTCAAGCCCAGCTGGGCCAGCGCGGAGAGATGCATCGTCGGCATGCAGACTCCTCAACCGATCGCCGAAGCTTTGAGCAGCTTGGCGATGTCTTTCTTGATCTTGTTCGGGTCCGCATCTTTCGGGAAGCGCATCATCAGATTGCCCAGCGGATCGATCAAATAAAAATGGTCGCTGGTCTTGCCGCCCGGCTCCACGGGCAGCCACGCTTTCAAGGCGTCGCTATTAACGCGCAGCATGCTGGTGCCGTCGAATTCACGCATCACCAGGGTGTCGAGCGGCTGGGCATCCGTCACCAGCCAGACCCGTTCCAGGCGTTCGCGTTCCTTGCCCTGCATGAGGCGCAGTTGTTGCATGTCAAACAATTGCTTCTTGCATGCTTCCTGGCAATCGGATGGCCCCGTTTGCAGCAGCACCCACTTGCCCTTGAATTGCGCCAACGGTGCCGCCTTGCCGTCCAGTTCCGTCACCTGCAATTGCGCTTCCGGTATCGGGTGCAAGCGCGGGTCGATCAGGGCGCCGTAATTGTTGCGGCCCGTGGGCTTGATGATGTAATACGTGAAATACGAGGCGATGATGGGAAACGCGCACACGGCCACGACGGCCAGCAATTTCCACCGTCCCGTATTTTGTGCCTGTTTATTGCTGCTGTCTTGCGTTGTGTCAGGGCTGTTTGTTTGCACGTCGAAATCCTGTAAAGACAAAAAATAGAAAGGCCATCAGTGCCAGTGCATACCACTGGAATGCATAGCCGCGGTGCTTGTCGGCGCCCAGGTCCGGCGCCGGCCAGTCGCGCACGGGAAGCTGGCCGGATGCTGGCGCCGTCGCTGAAGGATCCACTGAATCAGCCGTTTGTTCGAGAATAAATGGCTGCAAGGCCAGGCCGCTCGCCTGGGCCAGCTGGGCGATATCGGCATTTTGCACGATGGCGTGCGGCGCCAGGGCCGGTGCCGTGCCCAGTTCCATCACATGGCCCGCGTTCAAGCGCGCGATGCCGGAAATCGTCACCGTTCCGGCCGGCGTGGCGTAGTCGGGAATGCGCGTGCGCTCGGCATTGTTGCGCGGCAACCAGCCCTGCGCCACCAGCACGTGCATGGCAGAACCGTCGATCTGGAATGGCGTGAGCACGTGGAAGCCCGCTTGCCCTTTGTAGGGACGGTTGTCCAGGTACACGGTCCAGGCGGGCACGAAATGGCCGGTGACGGTGATCCGGCGATATTCGATCGCGTGCGCATCGGCCGGCAGCATGGGCGCGGCCGTCAATGCCAGCGGTGCGGCCAGGTTGCCCGCCTCGAGCCGGGCGGCGCGGGCGACTTTCTCGTCGCCACGGCGCTGCTGCCATTGCGCCAAAGAGCACCCCAGGGCCACCAGTAGCAGCATTACAACAAATGGAATCCATCTAAAATGGAAGCGGATACGCATTACAATGAAACCTCCTCAAGCCAGGCGCTACCATCCATGAAAATCCTCGTTGCCATTGCCTTCATCCTGATTCTGGGCAGCCTGGGCTCGGCCCTGTTCTTCCTCATGCGCGACAAGGGCAAGAGCAACCGCACCGTGCAAGCGCTGGCCCTGCGCGTGGGCTTGTCGATCACCCTGTTTTTGCTGATCCTGCTGGCGCACAAGCTCGGCTATATCCAGCCGACGGGCATACACTAAGCTTCTTGCCTGATTGGCAAATTCTTCAGACTAAGAAAAAAGCCGTACCCAGGATGTCCCGGTACGGCTTTTTTTATGGTGCCGGCGCGCCCCTCAACAACGCGCGCCCTGCCCCGCCATTATAACCAATACACGACCACGTACAGGCCCAGCCAGACGACGTCGACGAAGTGCCAGTACCAGGCGGCGCCTTCGAAGCCGAAGTGGTGCTCGGGCGTGAAGTGGCCTTTCAGCACGCGGTACAGGATGACGGACAGCATGATGGCGCCCAGGGTCACGTGGAAGCCGTGGAAACCCGTCAGCATGAAGAAGGTGGCGCCGTAGATGCCCGACGTCAATTTCAAGTTCAGTTCGCTGTAAGCGTGGATGTATTCATACACCTGGAAGCCCATGAAGATGGCGCCCAGCAAGATCGTGGCGAACAGGAACAGGGCCGTCATGCCGCGGTGGCCGGCGCGCAGCGCATGGTGCGAAATGGTCAGGGTCACGCCCGACAGCAGCAGCAAGGCCGTGTTGATGGTCGGAATCCAGAACGGCGTCATGGTGGTGAATTCCTGCACCGTGCCAGCCGGGCCCGTATTGCCCCAGTGGGCGGCGAAATCGGGCCAGATCACCTTGTGGTCAAGGTCGGCCAGCCACGGCATGGAGATGCTGCGCGCGTAGAACAGGGCGCCGAAGAAGGCGGCGAAGAACATGACTTCCGAAAAGATGAACCAGCTCATGCTCCAGCGGAAGGAGTGGTCGATGCGCTCGCTGTACAGGCCCTGTTCCGATTCGCTGATGGCGTCGCCGAACCAGAAATACAGCACCAGCAGGATGCCGGCCAGGCCCAGGTAATTCAGGTACGGGCCCCAGGAAACGTCGTTGACCCAGGCCGAGGCGCCGATCATGGTCAGCAGCAGGCTGGCGCCGCCCAGCATGGGCCAGCGCGACGGGCCGGGCACAAAATAATAAGGTACGGCGGCGTGGTTGGAACTCATCATCATCTCCTCAAAAACTTATAGGGTGGTTTTTTATAATTTATAAAACGACGAATTTGACAATCGAAATCAATATGCCGATCAGGCAAGCCACCACCAGGAAACCGGCGATGACGATGTGCACGGGGTTGAGCTTGGCCGAATCCGTGTCGAAATCGCTCTTGCGGCGCAGTCCCGTGAATGACCACACGACGGCCCGCAGCGAATACAGGAACGACGCTTTTTCAGGCTGCTTGGATTCGCCCATGCCACTCTCCTATTGGACGGCCGGCGTCTGAGCCTGGCTCAGACCGGCTATCTCGAAAAACGTGTACGACAGGGTGATGGTTTTCACCTCTTTCGGCAGGGCCGGATCGAGGAAGAACACCACCGGCATCTGCCGCGCTTCGTTCGGTTTCAAGGTCTGCTGCTTGAAACAGAAGCACTCGACCTTCTTGAAATGCGGCGTGGCGCTCTGCGGCGCGTAGCTGGGGATGGCTTGCGCGTTGACGACGCGGTTTTGCGTGTTGACCACTTCATACATGACGGTCACCAGTTCGCCCGGATGCACCTGCATGCTCGACACGGTCGGGCGGAAGCGCCATGGCCCCTGTGCATTGCCGTCGAACTCGACGGTGATGCTGCGCGTCGTGTCGACCTGCGTATTGTTGTCATAGGCCACCGTGCCATCTTTTTGCGTCAGCACGTTGATGCCCATCACTTCGCAAATCTGCTTGTAGACGGGAATCAGGGCATAGCCAAAGCCGAACATCAGCACGGCAATGACGAGCAGCTTGCCCAGCATCTTGCGGTTCAGGCCGCGTGTTTCCTGTTGGTCGGGCGTCGTCACGTCAGAGCCACATGCGCTTGACGAATACGGACAGGAAGAAGAAGGCCGCCAGAGCCCCCAGTATCAGCCCGGTACGCAGGTTGTTCGGTTTTTTACGTTCGGTCATGACAGGCACTTTATTCAAGACGGGCCGCGGAACACGCCGGCCCGGGATACCTTATTTCACTGTCGGCGGCGTTTCAAACGTGTGGAAAGGCGCCGGGCTCGGCACGGTCCATTCCAGGCCTTCCGCGCCTTCCCATGGTTTCGCTGGCGCAGCCTTGCCGCCGCGGATGGTCGGCAAGACCACGAAGAACAGGAAGTACACCTGCATCAGGCCAAAACCGAAGCCGCCGATCGAGGCGATCATGTTGAAGTCGGTGAACTGCGCCGGATAGTCGGCGTAGCGGCGCGGCATGCCGGCCAGGCCCAGGAAGTGCATCGGGAAGAAGGTCACGTTGAACGTGATCAGGGACAGCCAGAAGTGGATCTTGCCGCGCGTCTCGTTGTACATGTGGCCCGTCCATTTCGGCGACCAGTAGTAGAAGCCGGCGAACAGGGCAAACAGCGAACCGGCCACCAGCACGTAGTGGAAATGCGCCACCACATAATAGGTATCCTGCAGCTGGATGTCGATCGGCGTGACGGCCAGGATCAGGCCCGTGAAGCCGCCCATGGTAAACACGAAGATGAAGCCGACCGAGAACAGCATCGGCGTTTCGAACGTCATGGAACCTTTCCACATCGTGGCGATCCAGTTGAACACTTTCACGCCCGTCGGCACGGCGATCAGCATGGTCGCGTACATGAAGAACAGCTGGCTGGTCACCGGCATGCCGGTGGTAAACATGTGGTGCGCCCAGACGATAAACGACAGAATCGCGATGGAAGCGGTAGCGTAGACCATCGACGCGTAGCCGAACAGGGGCTTGCGGGCAAACGCTGGCAGGATCTGCGAGACGATGCCGAAAGCCGGCAGAATCATGATGTAGACCTCGGGGTGGCCGAAGAACCAGAAGATGTGCTGGTACATGACGGGGTCGCCGCCGCCTGCCGCGTTAAAGAAGGAGGTGCCGAAATGGCGGTCCGTCAGGGTCATGGTGATGGCGCCGGCCAGCACGGGCATGACGGCGATCAACAGATAGGCGGTAATCAGCCAGGTCCAGCAGAACATCGGCATTTTCATCAGGGTCATGCCTGGTGCGCGCATGTTCAGGATGGTGACGATGATGTTGATCGAACCCATGATGGACGAGGCGCCCATCAGGTGCATGGCAAAAATCGCCATGTCCATGCCGGGGCCCATCTGCGTCGACAGCGGCGCATACAGGGTCCAGCCGGCAGCCGTGGCGCCGCCCGGCACGAGGAAGGACGTGGCCAGCAGGATGGCGGCCGGCGGCAGCAGCCAGAACGAGAAGTTGTTCATGCGGGCAAAGGCCATGTCGGACGCGCCCACTTGCAGCGGGATCATCCAGTTGGCGTAGCCGACGAAGGCCGGCATGATGGCACCAAACACCATCACCAGGCCGTGCATGGTGGTCAGTTGATTGAAAAATTCCGGGTGAAAGAATTGCAAGCCTGGGTGAAACAGTTCCGTCCGGATCATCAGGGCCAGCACGCCGCCCGACAGCAGCATGATGAACGAGAACCACAGGTACAAAGTACCGATATCCTTGTGGTTGGTGGCAAACAGCCAGCGGCGGTAGCCAGTGGGATGATCGTGGGCATGGTCGTGATCGTGACCGGCGTGGTCCAAGGTGCTAGTGCTCGTGCTAGTACTCATATGCGACTCCTAATTACTTGCGTGCAGCCACGATTTCGGCTGGTTGAACGATGTTCTCTTCGGCCTTGTTCGACCAGGTATTGCGCGTGTAAGTGATCACTGCGGCAATTTCCGTGTCGGACAGCTGTTTCCAGGCTGGCATTTCCGCCGGATACTTGCCGCTCTTTTGCCCGTTCAGCAAGACATGGATCTGTTCCGCTTTCGGACCGTTCACCACGGCCGAGCCGTCCAGCGGCGCGAATGCACCGGGCACGCCCTTGCCTGTCGCCTGGTGGCAGACCACGCAGTTGGCCGCATACACTTTCTCGCCCTTGACCTTCAACTCGTCGATGGTCCACACCTTGCTTGGATCATCAGCCAATGCGGCCATTTCCTTTTGTTTTACATCAACCCAGGCCTTGTAGTCATCGGCCGAGACGACCTTGACGACGATGGGCATGAACGCGTGTTCCTTGCCGCACAGCTCGGCGCAATTGCCGCGGAAGGTGCCGATATGGTCGGCCTTGAACCAGGTGTCGCGCACGAAGCCGGGAATCGCATCCTGCTTGACGCCGAAGGCGGGCACGGACCAGGCGTGGATGACGTCGTTGGCCGTCAGCACCACGCGGATCTTCTTGTTGACCGGCACGACAACTTCGTTATCGACCTCGATCAGGTAGTTTTCGCCCCGCTTTTCCGTCGGCGGCACGCCTGGCGCGCCCACTTGCGAGCGCGGCGTGGCCAGGTTGGAGAGGAAGGAAATGCCTTCGCCCTCGCCTTTCAGGTAGTCATAGCCCCATTTCCACTGCATGCCGGTGGCCTTGATGGTGATGTCGGCGTTCGAGGTGTCCTTCATGCCGACGACGGTGCGCGTGGCAGGCAGGGCCATGCCGATGACGATCAGGAAAGGCACGACGGTCCAGGCGATCTCGACGGTGGTGCTTTCGTGGAAAGTGGCCGGCTTGTGGCCCAGGGACTTGCGGTGCTTGAAGATGGAATAAAACATGACGCCGAACACGGCTACGAAGATCACCAGGCAGATGATCATCATCAGGGTGTGCAAATCGTAGATTTCATGGGCGATCTGTGTCGCCGGCGGTTGCAGATTCATTTCGAACGGCACGGGACCGCCGGTGCCGGGATAGGTGCCGGCAGCCGGTGCCGCCGTGGCCCATCGCCCGATGCCAAACGCTGTCAAAGACAGCCCGAGCAGCAACGATTGAAGTCGCTTTGCATGTGTCATGTTTTCCCCAACCACCCAAAAATAATGATATTTTAAACGGCTGCGGACTTCTCCGTACTGGACCGCTGCCGCTCCTCCATGAAAGCAACATGGCCAGAATACGGCCATGTGCGTCAAGCACCAGCGAATTCCATGCTGGCTGCCGCAGCAAAAACGGCGGCGCGCAACCATGCTGGAACCCTGTTTTTCTTCCCCACACTGAAATGGCCTTGTGTGGAAGATGGTTACTATACTAATGCAGTAACTTCGAATTAGTCTTGCTTTGTTTTTTTTATTTTGTATGCAGCCCTTGTTTTTTCTACTTAGCAAGCTGACAAACAATCAACGATTATAATCAAGTAAACTTGAATCCATCAAGCAATAATCGGCTTTGTGCGCGCCCTTCTCCTGGCCGCCGCGCGCTTTGCAACGCTTGCTGCTGCATCCATGCGCGAATGCGACCAAGTGTCGGTTTCTTTAGCCTTTTATTTGGGCTTTCTCGGCAAATCAAAACGGATGATCGCCTCGCCATTGCGCGTCACGCGCGGCGCGGGACGGAAGGCGTGGCCATAGATCACCTCGAAACTCAGGCCCAGCTTGCCGTCGGGACGGCGCATCTTTTCCAGCGCGGCCAGCATGCGCTGCCAGGCCGCCTTGCCCATCAGGCCGCGCCGGCGCGTGGTCAGCGGATTGCCGCCGAAGGCGCGCACGTCCGCCAGCAGTTTTTCCGCCGTATCGTAGGTGACGGTGATGATTTCCATGTCCAGCACCGGCGTGGAAAAACCCGTCTCGACCAGCATGTCGCCAAAGTCGTGCATGTCGACAAAGGGCAAGGCGTGCGGATATAAATCGGCCTCGGCAAAGGCGTCGCGCACTTCGCGGAAGGTGTCGGGACCGAAACAGGAAAACATCAGCAAGCCATCGAGGCGCAGCGCGCGCCGCCATTCGGCAAACACGCGGTCGGGCTGGGCATGCCAGTGCAGCGCCAGGTTGGACCACACGAGGTCGATGCTGCCCTGCGCCAGCGGCAGGTCGCCGAGGTCGCCGCACAGCAGATCCACGCCCGCCTTGGCCGGCAGCAGTTTGCTGAGGAACTGGTTCAGGCTGGCCAGTTTCGACGCGGGCGCGCGCGCCGCCTGCATCATCGCTTGCGCTGCATCGAGACCGATAATCTGCGCGGCGGGATAATCCTTTTGCAACTGCGCCAGGTCCGCACCGGGGCCGCAGCCGGCGTCGAGCACACGGTGCGGCGTGATTTTCACCAGCTCCAGGCGCTCGTGCATGCGAGCCGACACTTCGCGGCGCAGGAAGTCCGACGGCGCGATGCGCGCCGGACGGGAAAAGAAATCGCGTACTTGCACCGCATCGATGGGCGCACTCATTTTGGGCGGACTGGTGGGAACTGGCATGTTGAATCGGGTGAGGTGAGATAATGTCGGCAGTGTACATGGAACGACGCCATCGCGATGCGGACCGCCACCCAGCACCGCCTTGATGCCGCGTGGCAGGCGCTGCGGCTGTGGCTGGGCGCCACTTTGCTGCCGGCCCAGTGCGCGCTGTGCGGCATCGGCTGCCCGGAAGTGCTGTGCCCGCCCTGCCGCGCACAGTACCTGGGACTGCTGCGGCACCGCTGCCGCCAGTGCGCCAATCCGCTCGACGATGTGGCAACGCTGTGCGGACGCTGTTTGCGCCAGCGGCCCGCGTATGACGCCACCGTCACGGCGTTTGATTATGCGGCGCCCGTCGACCAGTTGCTGCTGCAGCTGAAATTCGGCGCGCGCCTGGCGCTGGCGCCCCTGTTGGCAGAATTGCTGCATGTTGCCATTCAGCAACAGCCAGATTGGGAGGCGCCGCAGTTGCTGTGCCCGGTGCCGCTGGGCCCGGCCCGGCTGGCCGAACGGGGCTTTAACCAGGCGCTGGAAATTGCCCGCCCGCTGGCGCGCCTGCTGCACGTGCATTTACAGCCCCGCCTGGCGCTGCGGGTGCGCGAAACCCGGGCGCAAAGCGGCGTGGCGCCGCAGGAACGGCAAGCCAACCTGGCGCACGCGTTCGCCATCGCGCCGGAACACGCGCCATTATTGCAAGGATGCCATGTCGGCATCGTCGACGACGTGATGAGCAGCGGCCACACCGTCAACGCGCTGGCCGCCGCCTGCAAGAGCGAAGGCGCGGCCAGGGTCAGCATACTGGTGGTGGCGCGCACGCCGCCGCATTGAATTCGCTATATATTAGATACAGACAGACCCAAGGAGAGCATTTTGTTTCACGTTGTTTTGGTAGAACCTGAAATCCCGCCCAATACGGGCAACGTCATTCGCCTGTGCGCCAACACGGGCGCGCAGCTGCACCTGATCGAACCGCTGGGTTTTCCGCTCGACGATGCCAAGATGAAGCGCGCCGGCCTCGATTACCACGATTACGCCAAGATGAAGGTGCACAAGAACTGGGCAGCGTTCCTGGCCGACACCCAGCCCGACCCGGCCCGCATGTTCGCCATGACGACGCGCGGCTCGCGCCCGTTCGGCGACGTGGCCTTCCTGCCGGGCGACGTGTTCGTGTTTGGTTCCGAGACGAAAGGCCTCGATCCGGCCCTGCGCGACGGCTTTCCTGCAGAGCAACGCATCCGCCTGCCGATGCGCCCGGACAACCGCAGCTTGAATCTGTCGAATACGGTGGCCGTCGTCGTTTACGAAGCCTGGCGCCAGCATGGGTACCAGGGCGGCGCGTAGGTCGGATTAGGCCCAAGGGGCCGTAATC
This sequence comes from Janthinobacterium sp. BJB446, assembly GCF_002735655.1. Taxonomy (NCBI): domain Bacteria; kingdom Pseudomonadati; phylum Pseudomonadota; class Betaproteobacteria; order Burkholderiales; family Oxalobacteraceae; genus Janthinobacterium; species Janthinobacterium sp. BJB446. The sequence goes on from NZ_PDZK01000005.1 coordinate 100,549, forward strand.
CGACAACATTGTTGGCGTTAGTGGCGTTGTCGGATTACGCGGGGCTTTACCCCGCTAATCCGACCTACGCGTTTGCATACGGCAATCAGCGCAGCGCCAGCTGCGCGTCAACGCCCGTATCCACGTCCAGCATCACCAGCTGCGTGCGCAGGTCGCGCGTCGCGGCCAGCTTGCCGTTCACGTACAGATTCGTCTTGACGCCATACACGCCCTGCGACACGCCGGCCGGCAAGGTCAGCTCGAACGAGTTTTCAAAGCGCCCGCCCGACTTGTTGTTGCTGGCCAGGGCTTTCGAGCCGGACTTGAATGGCTGGCCTTGCGGGTCGAGCACCACCAGCTCTTCGCGCACGTCGTTGACGCTTTGCGCGCTGCCGTTGACCAGCTCCACCACCGAATTGACCTTGAACGGCTGGCCGCGCTTGACGGTCGATGCGCTCAGCTGCGGCGTGTACGACACCACTTGCGGTTCGCGCGGCAGCGCGCCGCGTGTGCGGATGTAGTCGCGGTCCGCCTGCGCCGCCGTCTTGGTCTGGCGCGAATTGACATTGATGGCCAGGCAACCGGCCGCCGCCAGGCCGCCGCCGATGGCCGCGCCCTTCAGCGCGCTATTCTTGCCGCCCGCCAGCGCGCCCAGCAGCGCTCCCACGGCCGCGCCGGCAGCCGCCGTCGCGCCCATGCTGCACGGGTCCTCATCCGTGGCCGCCTGGCTTCCACCCTGCGGATAGGAACTATCCTGGCGCACGCCGTTCGGGTTCATCGGCGCCGTGGCGCAGCCGGCCAGCATGGCCGCAATGGTCAGCGCAGCGGCTGCGCGCAAGGTGGTGTGGTTCAGCATGGTGATTCCCCAGATAGCTAATTGATCGTTGTTTCCGTCTGCAGCACTTGCCGTTCGCGCTCGCGGATGCGGCGCGACAGATTGTCGATGCGCGCATTGCCCGGATCGACGCGGCGCGCGCTTTCCAGATACGTCTTGGCCGCATCGAACTTCCCTTCCAGCAAAGAACGCTCGGCATCGCGCAAGAACGATTGCGCCATCTCGTTGCGCATGGCTGCGCCGCTATCGACGGGCGACGTTTCCGGTGGACGGCGTTCGGCCACCGCTGAACGTTCGACCGCGCGCGCGGGTGCAGGTTCCGCTGGCACGGCGCGGGCGGGTGCTGTTTCCACCGGCGCCGGGGCAGGCTCCGCGACCGCCGACAGCGCCTGCACATCGGCCTTCAACTGCGGCAATTCCAGCGCTTCGCGGTCGATCGCTTCCAGCCTGGCGATGCCATTCCTTGCCGCCACCGCATCCTTGCCGTCCAGCGCCTGGCGCACTCCCACCAGCACGGACGCGGCTGCCGCCTGCTGGCGCGCCAGCTGTTTGCGCAGGGAATCCACGCTGGCAGCGCCCGCGCAATCGGCGTCGAGCGCGGCTATGCCCCTGGCCGCGCTTTGCAATTGATGGCCATCAATATGGCGCTCGATGGCGCGCACGCCCCGCTGGCAGCTGCCCGATGCGGCGCCCGCCTTACCGATGGCCGCCTGCAAGTCGTCCGCCTTGGCGCTGGACTTGCCCGTACACACATTCTTCGCCGTCGCCAGCTTCTGGCGGGCGCCGTCCAGGCTGCCATTCGCCACCAGTTGCAAGCCACTGTCGATGGCGTCATTGCAGGCCGACTCATTCTTTCCGCCCGGCTTGCCATTCATGTAGACGATGACGGCTGCCAGCACGGCAATACCGCCCAGCCAGCGCAGCCACTTGCGTGGCGGTGGCGGTGCTTCGGTTGATGCAGGTGGAGCTGCCGGCACGGGCTTCGGCACGGCTTTCGGCTGGGCCGGCTTCGGCGGCGCTGGCGGCGGCACGGCAGCCGGCGCGGACACCGGCGGCGGTTTCGGCGTCGGCACAGGCGCCACAGGCACGGGCACGGGCGGCGGCTTGGGCGCTACCGGCGGGGGCGCTGGTACCGGCACTGGCCCAGGCAGCGGCGGCGGCACGGCCGCAGCTGCCCGGACAGCGCCAGCCACCGCGTGACCACAGTACGGGCAATGGCTGACAACGGTCCACAGGCCCGTCTTGCATTTGTTGCAGATATCCAAAACTAATCCTTCATTCCAACGTCATTCCAGCGTTCACAGAGGCGGCGGCATCAACGGTGGCGGCGCGCCGAGGAACAAAGGCGCCAGTTCGGGGAACTGGGCCAGGTCGGCCCAGGCCGGCAAGCCGGCGCGCCACACCTTGGTGGTGGCTGGCACGACCTGTCCCGCCTGCACGTACTGCACGATCTGCTGGGCCGTGAACGGTCCCTGCTGCTGGCCGTTTATACCCAGGAAATACTGGTATTCCACCAGCGGCGGCGGCATGCCGCCCAGCGGTGGTGGCATGCCGAACGCGATTGCCGCCGGGGCAGCGGCCGCACCTGCCGGGCGCAGCAATTGCTCGAGGCGCCCCGCTTCCAGCATTTCCGCCTTGATCGCATATTTCAGGCGGGGCTGGCCGTCCGCTTCCGGCTCGCGCACTTCCCAGTCGTAGGCATCGCTGTCGGAGTCGCCGATGACATTCGCCCACTCCTTCAGGCGTCCCAGCAAGGCTTGCACCGTGTGGTCTAGCTCGTCGCTGGCCATGCCCTTGCGGCGCGCCGACTCGCGCAGGCGCGCGCCCACTTCGGCGGAAATGGCGCTGCCAAAGCCGATGTACGGCAGCTGCGAGCCATCGGCTTGCGCCACCAGCTTGGGCGCATACACGCCCCGCTCGTAGTATTTTGCCAGCGCAGCCATGGCCGCCGTCTGCACGGCATCAAGCGCCGTCAATTTTTCTTCGATGCGCAGGGCGATATTCTTCTCGTACGAGGCAGGCATGCCGTTCTGGCGAATGGCCCGTTCATTGCCGATGCGGCGCAAGTCGCCCGGTTCGACGGCAAACTGGTACTGGCCCGGCGGCACGACCCGGCCCGTGTGGCGTGTCAGCACGCCCAGCATGATCGCTTGCAGGAATTCACCGAAGTCTTCCGCCAGGCGCTTCATCTCGTCCGTGTTCGGCGCGATCGGGTGCGTGAATTGCGTCGGATCGATGTGCGTATGGGTCGGCGCCTTGTCGTTGTCGCCTTCCTTGCGGTAACTGGTGCGCCAGCCTTCCAGGCCGCGCAGCACCGTCATCGGCACGCCGGCCAGTTCGCAATAGCAGACGGCGCGCCCGCGAATGCCCGTCTCGACGATTTCCAGCTGGCTCACCGTGATGCCCACCTGGGTCGGCACGCACGATTCGAGCTCGGCGCCGAACTTTGCCTTGAAGGCGGCCGCGTTGGCCACGCCGATCACGCACTTGAACTGGTCCGACACGACCGTGAAATCGCCCGCCATGTTGGCGTCGATCCACGGCATGGAGCAGGCCAGCAGCTTGCGGAAACGGTCCAGGCGTTCGGACACATCCATCTGTTCCAGCGCTTCGAACAGCGGGTCGGGCGTGCTCGTCGCCCCTTCGGCCAGGCCAGCCGTGGCGATCATGTTCTCGGCCATGCGCGTGACCTTGGCCAGGATCAAGCCCCGCTGCGCCGGTTCGCCCAGCATGGGGAACAGCGCTTTCGAGCCGCCCATGTCCTTGAACGCTTCATCGGCCCACTGGCGCAAGGTGGCCGCCGATGGCAGCGCGATGTCTTTTTCCGTGACGGGAATGACGATCAGGGTCGCGTGTTCCTTGTCCAGGTCCTTTTGCAGGATGGTATTGGCCGTCTTCAATTCCGCCAGCATGGCCAGCACGCCTTCGCGGCCCGTTTGCAGCTCGCCCACGAGGCCATTCCACTGCGCGCGGCCTTGTGCGTCGACGCCGATACGGTTGCCCAGCCAGCGCGACAGTTCGCCCAGCAGCAGCACGGACTCGTCCGCCGCCTTGGCGCGCAGATGGAATTTCAGCGCATTCGCCATTTCCGTGCGCAGATGGTCCATCACCACGCCCGCCTGCTTTTCGCCATTGCTGAGGAAGCCGAAGGTGCTGCGCGTCTGCTCCAGGTTGTTCAGCAGGCGCTCGTATTCGCGCGAGCGCACGGCTTCCTTGATTTCACGGTAACGCTCGGCATTGTTGCCGATCTGCGCCGTCAAGCCGCTGCCCGGCGCCTCGATGCGGTCCTTGATCTGTTCCACCAGCGACAGCACGTATTCGAGGCCGCCGAATTCCTTGTTGTCCAGGTAGCCATACAGCTGGTCGCGCACGACTTTCTTGACGTCTTCCAGCACTTCGCGGCGGCGCTTGCTGATGCGGTCTTCCGTCGTGTCGGCCGTGGAATCCTGGTCGCGCACGGCGTCGCGTTCCAGGTGCTTCATGGCGTCGCGCACCTGCGCCGGCCATTCGCTGCGGTCAAAGCCCGTGCGGATATCGTTGATGCGCGTATTGACGCGGTTTTCCACGCCGGCCAGCAAGTGGCCATGGCGGTCTTCCAGCAATTCGTCGACGACGCGGAAATCGATGAAGTCGCCGCTGGAGCGCTTCAGTTCGATACTCTTGTCGGAAAACTCGGGGAAATCGCTGAACGGCGTGCCCTTCAGGAACATGTTGGCTGCGAGGAAATTATCGCGCTGCGTATCCGTGGCGCGGTTGGCGCCCGCATCCGTACCGCCCACGCCAAAGAACGCCTGCAGCATGGCGCCGGCCCAGCGGTGGGCCCGCTCGTCGCGCGCCGCTTCCTGGCGCGTATCGAGCACGGCCATGCCGAACGAGGAAAAGCGCTTCGAGAAATACAGGCGCATGTCGCCGAAGCGGTCTTGCGGCACGGGCGCGTTGTACAGCGAGTTCTTGTGCTGCGCCTGGTTGACGGCGATCGAGCGCTTGGCGCGCGCGAAGTCGGCCGAGGCGAAATCCTCGAACAGCGAATCGGCCACCATATGGTAGACGTCGCTGACATCCTTGGTGTGCTGCTGGGCCAGGTTGCCCGAATCGATCAGGTAAACCTCGCTGTACGGCTCGCGCGTCAATTCCGGGCGGTCATACGCATCCCAGCGGCCCACATAGCCCTTGTTGCCCATCATGGCCGATTCCAGTTCCATCAGCGCCGCGTAGCCGTTGGCCTCGACCCGGTCCTTGTTGGCCTTGGTGTAGCCGGTCGGCAAGAACAGCATCAGCTCGACGTCGGCCGCACCCACTTCGCTGCGCGCCAGCCAGCGCGCCAGCAAGCCCATGTCCAGGAAGGAACCGGAACCCGTGCCGCCCGCCACGGAACCGACGATGACGATGCGGAAACGGTTCGTTTCCATGCGCAAACCCAGTTCGGCCAGCTGGCGCTCGTGCGACAGGCCCGCTTTCAGGGCTTTCAGCTTCAAACGGATCTTGTCGCGGATCTTGGCATACTTGTCGAAGAAATACAGGCGCGACACGGCGCGGATCTGCCCCGCGCCGCTGCTCATGTCGAAACGCAGTTCGCGGATGCGCTGCGGCGTCAGCGGCAGCCATTCCTTAATGTGCGGATACTTCTCCAGGGAATCTTCATCGCGGCTGTACTTGTCCATGTCGAACGATTCGACCACCTTGTCGTCGTCCGTGAACTTCACCTGGTCGAACTGCAAGTCCTTCGCCTGCGACTCGCCGCTTTCGATCACGGCGCCATTGTCGAGGTCGAAATGGATGAATTGCGCAATGGGAAAGTCGGCCAGCCCCTCGATGCGCGTGCGGTTGCCCGCGCCGCCCCACAAGGTGTTGAGGATACGCCGGCGCACGCGCATCAGCACCTGCATGCCCGTGCCGCCGATGCCGATGAACAGGGTCGGGCGCAGTTCGATGATCTTGTCCTGCTTGCGCTCGCTGGCGCCGCCGGTGATGGTTTGGTTCAGGTTCTCTGCCATGGTGATTCCTTCGATGATGCGTGCAACGGCGTGTTCTTAGCGGCGGCTGGAGGTAAATGTCAGCAACAGGGCAACCAGGCCCACCAGCACCAGCGGTCCCATGAACAGTGGCGCAAGGAATTTATGCGCGTTCACGGCGGCCAACACGACACCGGTCGCCAGACTGGCCAGGAAGATGAACAGCCACCAGCCCGAGGCATTGGCCTTGTTCGGCGGCACGCGCTTGGCCACCAGGCCATTCGCATAGGCATTCTTGGCAAAGAAAAAGGCGATAAACAGCAGCAACAGCACCACGCCGCCGACCAGGGTGTCGCGCGACGAGGTATCGGTCGTCCCGGCCGCATCGAACGCGGGCGCCGGTTCCGTGGTGGCCGTGGTGGTGGCGGCGCTGGCCGCGGGTGCGTCGGCGGCCGGTGGCGCCGAGGCCGGGGCCGTTACCGGGGCCGGCAAGGTAAAACCTGCGTTGTCTTTTGGAGTGTCTTGCGCCATGGTATGCCTCTGTTAAATGGAAGGAATTTTTAAGGAATCTGTGTTCAGGCCAGGGTCAAGGTATGGCCTTCGGCCACGCGCACGACGGCCGGCTTGCCGAGGCCCCGTTTGAGTTCGCCAATGTCGCGGCCGTCATCATCGCGGATCTGCACGCTCTTGAACGGTTTTAATAACACTTGCCGCTGCACGCCGTCGGCCAGCACCTTGTAGCGCGTGGCGCGCGTACCGACCAGGCCCAGCGCCAGCAAGCCCAGCACGAGCGCCAGCACGCCGCCCAGTATCACCAGCACGGGCAGCAGCGGATACTGTATGCGCACCAGCAACGGTATCGTTGCCTGCGAGGCGCGCACGCTGTCGGGCGGCGTGAACATGCTGGATATCGGGTCGCCAGGGAACAATTCCTGCAAATCCTTGCCAAAGCTGGACGCCAGCGCCAGCCGCTGTTCCGACAGGCCCACCTGGGCCTGCATGGGCAGCATCACCTGCTTGCCCATGGCGGCGATCGCCTGCGCCGACCACGGCGACGGAATTTGCGCCATCGGCAGCGCAAACTGTACCTGCACGGACTGGCTGGCGCCCGGCTGCAACTGGCGGATTTGATCTGGCGCAACGTGCAAGGGCGCGTTCTGCCCGGCCAGGCTGGCGTGCACCCTGGCGCTGTCGATCACGTACGGGAAAAACATGTTTTGCAAGGACGCCTGCAGCACCACTTGCGGCACCAGGTTCGCCGCATCGACGTCGAGCACGATGGTGCGCCCGTCGCGGCCCAGGCTGGCGTGTACATTGGCGCTGTTCTTGACGGACTGGGGCACGATGCGCACGGCATCCTGGTCCACCGGTTTCAGGCGCGCGGGCGGGCGCGTCAGCACTTGCGACAGCCGCCCTTCGGCCAGGATGCGGGTCAAAGCCTCGGACGCCGGCTGGCCATACGCCAGCGCATACACCATCAAGCCCCTGGCGCTGTACAGCTTGCCCTGCACGGGCATGCGCAGTGGAAACACCACCGTCTTGGTGATCGACGGCTCCAGATGCAGCAAGCGGTAAAAGTCGCGGTTGCGCTCGGCCGTCTGGCTGTCGTTGTTCGGGCTGTTCTTGTTATTCGTAAATATCCACACGATGCCGGACGCGGACTGGAACGGCCCTGTGATGGTTTTTGTCACGGCTTCCTGGAAATCCGTGTCGGCCAGCGCGCCGCCGGCGCTCTTGCGCGCCAGGCCGAGATTGGCCAGCTGGCCCGCCACGCCGGCGCCGCCCTGCCCTTGCCCCAGCAGTGACGGCGACACGTGCGCGCCGCTGCTCTGGCTGAAGGCCAGCGTGTAGACCTTGTCGGACGAGCTCGTCGCGGCCTGCGCCACAGCGCCCACCAGGGCTTTCAGTTGCGAATGCTCATCCGTGTAAAACGGCTCCATCCAGCCCGAATTTTGCACGAGAAACGCTTGCTGGATGCCGGCCGCCTGCACGCTGGCGGTGGCGAACGAGAGGAAGGCGGCGCCGGCCGCGATCAGGACGCGCGCCTTCATGCCTGCAAGGCCCAGCCATCGATGCGCGACAGCAGCGGGTGATACGCCCACAAGGTGCCTTCATGGACAAACAGGCGCACGCGCCACGGCTCGCTGACGGCAAAGGTATGAAACACGGTTTCGCGCAACTCGTCGTCCTGTACCAGCTGGGCCGCCAGGCGCTCGTTCGAACGCAGCACGCTCGACAGGCCGGCGCTGGTGGCAAACTTCACGCCAAAGACGCTGCTGCCGGCACCCGATTCCAGCAAGGGCATGACAGCCTGGTTCTTGCCGCCATCGTCGCCATGTTCCGGCTCTTCCCACGGCGCCGTTTTCAGCTTGGTGGCGAAGCGGTAATTGAAGCTGCCCGAACACAGGCGCGGCGCCAGCGCATCGGCCCGTTCGGACTGCGCACCCAGTTTCACGTAGACATAGGTGCCGCGGCCACGCTCGAAGCACAGCTGCCACAGGCCGCCATCGCGCGACACGTACGGGCTGCCGAATTCGAAATGCGGCACCAGCCCTTCGGGCCAAGGCGTAAACGAAGCGGCCACGTTGCCGTCCGGCTGCAATTGCAGGCGCAGCTGGCCATTGGCGCAGGGCCACACGGCCATGCGGTTGTAGGCGACGGGCGCGCTGACGGTACCCAGCTCAACCACGCCGTCGAGCAGCACGTCGCTGCCCGGCTTTTGCGCCGCATCAAGGTTGACAAAGCGGATACGGCCATCGTCGTCGCGCAGCGGCGCCCACAAACGGTTCTGGAACCAGACGGGCGCGGCCGCGCAAGGTGCGCCGCCCACATGCTCGACCACATAGGTGAGCGAAGGCACGTCGGGGCGGATGCAAGCCAGGCCATGGCTGGTCGGCAAGACCAGCACGCTGTTGAACTCCGGTACCAGCTCGGCGCGCCAGGCGCCGTGGGCCAGGTCCGATTCGGCCAGCAAGCTGCCATAGTCGGGGTCCAGCGCCAGCCAGCGTTTCGAGGCGGGCAGCCAGGCGTGCAGGACGGCCTTGCGCGGGTCGAGCGCCAGCAGCGCAGGCGCGCTGGTGCCAAACTGCGCGGAAAAGAATTCGTATTCGCCGGGCGGCGGCATGGGCAGCGAGGCATCGGCTTGCGCATGCTCTTCGCGGGCGCGCTGGTCGGCCAGTTTCAGGGGCACGCTGGCCTGGCGCAAGCCGGCCGGGCCAGCTGGCGGCACGTCGCTGACGGGATATGCGCCGTAGGGCGGCACCCAGGGCGGCGTGGCGGCCGTGTCGGGCGGCACTTGCAAGGCCGCGCCCGAGGCGGGATCGAACGAAAATTCAGGCGGAAACTGCCGCACGGGCGCGCCGGCGGCTGCGGGCAGGCGCCGCGCGAGCATCAGCTTGCCGATATCGGCATGGCTCACCAAGGGCGAGACGTTCTGGCCGTCCGCGCTGCGCTGCATGCTCCACGCGCCATCGTCATCCACGTGCCAGGCGCCGGAGGGCAGTGGCCAATCCCCAGAAGTTTTATGATCCATTTATTTTCTATGACAAGCAATGCATTCAGACGGTGGAACGTGCTGGGGCTGACGAAACGAGGTCGCAGCCCTAGCAGTTCTCATAGTAACGTCTTTTTATCTGTATGGAAACATTGACGAGCTTCCTCAGCCCTGCTGCGTCCGCACTTTCGTCAACAGCTTGGTGGTCGAACGGTCGTGCTCGAAATCGATGGCCACGGCCTGGCCGCCATACGCCAGTACGGCCTTGCCTTCCGGAATGGCCGCCATGTCGTAGTCGCCGCCCTTGGCATAGATTTCCGGTTCGATGTCCAGCACCACTTCCAGGGCGCTGTCTTCCGAGAACGGCACGACCAGGCTCACCGCTTCCAGGGCAGCCAGCACGGCCATGCGGTCTTCGCAGCTGTTCAGGGGGCGGTCATCGCCCTTGCCCAGGCGTTTCACTGAAGCATCGGTATTCACGGCAACGATCAGCGAGGCGCCCAGCGCGCGCGCCTGTGCCAGATACGTTACGTGGCCACGGTGCAAAATGTCGAACACGCCGTTCGTCACCACCACCGGTTTCGGCAGGGCCGCGGCGCGGGCGCGCAGTTCGTCACGGCCGCACAGTTTGTTTTCAAAATCAGGCATGGATATCTCTTGTTGGGTTAAATAGGGTGACGATACGGTCACGTTCAGGCGTGACTATCGCCTTGGATGCCGCCGGCATCCCGGCGCCAGGCATCGATCAAGGCCACGACTGCCGGGTCCAGCCCTTCTTCGGCGATGCAATCTTGCCGGTAGTAAATCATCAGCGCATACACGCCGGCCAGGCGGCTGACGGACGGCGACAGCGCATATTCATTGCCGCGCGCCGGTTGCCTGGCACGCCAGTAATTAATTGCCGCTTCCAGCGCCTGCAGGTGCAATTCCATCGCCATCTCCCTTCGCTGCCCGGTCCCGCATTATAGGGGGCGATCCGCTACAATACGCCATCGGCGCCACAGTTTCACGTTTGCGCCACCTTTCATTCATTGCAAGTAAGCACTTCCTGTGTTTCAATCAACCTATGACACTGACTGAACTGAAATATATCGTTGCAGTCGCGCGAGCGAAGCACTTCGGCCATGCCGCCGAAGCTTGCTTCGTTGCCCAGCCCACCCTGTCAGTGGCCATCAAGAAACTCGAAGACGAATTGGGCGTGGTCCTGTTCGAACGGGGCGGCGCGGAAATCTCCGTCACGCCACTGGGCGCGCAGATCATTGCGCAAGCCGAGCGCGTGCTGGAACAGACGGCCGCCATCAAGGAACTCGCCAAGCAAAACAAGGATCCGCTGGCCGGCCCCCTGCGCCTGGGCGTGATCTACACGATCGGCCCCTACCTGCTGCCGCCGCTGGTCAAGGCCATGATAGACCAGGTACCGCAGATGCCCTTGATCTTGCAGGAAAACTTCACGGTTCGCCTGCTCGAATTGCTGCGCCAGGGCGAACTGGACGTAGCCATCATGGCCCTGCCCCTGCCCGACCACGGCATGGCCATGCAGGAACTGTATGACGAACCGTTCGTCGTCGCCATGCCGCGCCAGCATCCATGGACGGCGCGCGACAAAATCGCCGCGCAGGACTTGAAATCGGAAACCATGCTGCTGCTGGGCAATGGCCACTGTTTCCGCGACCAGGTACTGGAAGTGTGCCCCGAAATGGCGCGTTTTTCCTCGCCCGGCAACGGCATGCAGCGCACGTTCGAAGGTTCCTCACTGGAAACCATCCGCCACATGGTGGCCAGCGGCATCGGCCTGACGGTCTTGCCGCGCGCCTCCGTTGCGAATATGCACGCCACCGACGGCATGCTCGAATACCGGCCCTTCGCCGCCCCCGTGCCATCGCGCCGCGTGGTGATGCTGTGGCGCAAGAGCTTTACGCGCAAGGCCGCCATCGACGCCCTGTGCGCAGCCATCGCCAGCTGCAACTTGCCGGGCATTACGCCGCTCTGCGAGGACGAAGACTAGCGCCCCAGGCGCAAAATAGTACATTTACATACTATTTGCGATAATCGACCTTTCTCTTCAACAAGATCGAGTCTTCCATGAACAAGCTGGCGCTGTATTTCCGCCTGATACGGCTGGACAAGCCTATCGGTACCGTATTGCTGCTGTGGCCTACCCTGTGCGCGCTGTGGCTGGCGCAGCAGGGCGTGCCGGACTGGCGGCTGCTGCTGATCTTTACCCTCGGCACTTTCCTGATGCGCTCGGCAGGCTGCGCCATCAATGACTACGCCGACCAGGATATCGACAAATTCGTCAAGCGCACGGCCGAGCGTCCCATCACCAGCGGCCGCATCAGCGGCAAGGAAGCGCTGGCCGTGGCTGGCGTGCTCACCGTGCTGGCCTTTTGCCTGATCCTGCCCCTCAACGCGCTGACCAAGCAGTTGTCGGTGGCCGCCGTCATCATCGCCGGCACCTACCCCTACTTCAAGCGTTTCTTTGCCATCCCGCAAGCGTACCTGGGCATCGCCTTCGGCTTCGGCATCCCCATGGGCTTTGCCGCCATCACGGATGCCGTGCCCGCCGTCGCCTGGCTGCTGCTGCTGGGCAATGTCTTCTGGGCCGTGGCCTACGATACGGAATACGCGATGGTCGACCGCGACGACGATCTGAAGATCGGCATCAAGACCTCGGCCATCACCTTTGGCCGCTACGACGTGGCCATCGTCATGGCCTGCTATGCCGTTTTCCTGCTGCTGTGGCTGGCATGCGGCTGGTACCTGGGCTTGCGTTACTGGTTCGTGGCGGGCTTGCTGGTGGCGGCCGGCTGCGCCGTTTACCACTACACCCTGATACGCGCACGCGAGCGTATGCCGTGTTTTGCGGCATTCCGGCATAATAACTGGCTAGGAGCGGCGGTGTTTGCGGGCGTGGTACTGGACTTTGCTTTCCGTTAATCAATGATCCTTGCGCCGCGGCAGCCCTTGAGGCGGCGCAAGACAGGCCTGGCCGCAGCTGCCTACACTGGTATTTCACTGTGCAGTTTCACTTCCATGAGGTAATACATGAGCTCGATACATACCGGAAAATCCAGCAGCGACAGCATCCTCGCCGACGCCGACAAGGCCCGCGACAAACTGGTCGGCGACCTGAAAACCGTCATCAATGAAGCGGAAGGCTGGCTCGATGGCGCCAAGGATCAGACGGGCGAGAATGTCAAAGCCGTCAAGGACAAGTTCATCGCCACCCTGGAAACGGCCAAGAAAGACTTGATCAAGCTGGAAGAAGATTTGCTCGAACGTACCAAGCAGGCGGCCAAGGCCACCGATGAATACGTGCAGGACAATCCATGGAAAGCCGTGGGCGCGGGCGCCGTCATCGGCGTGCTGTTCGGCCTGCTGCTTTCCTCGTCACGCCGCTAGATAGTAACGACGCAGTACCGACGGCGCAGGCCGTCTCCTGACGCGAAAGGCAGCATATGGCTATCTTGCACCATGTCGCCCAAGTCGCAGCGACCCTCGCCGCCATCGTCCAGACCCGTCTGGCCCTGGCGGCCGTGGAAATGGAAGAAGAGTCGCTGCGCTTCCTGTCCTATCTGGCGCTGGCCATGCTGGCACTGCTGTGCCTGTTTGTCGGCCTGGTCTTGATCGTGTTCCTCGTCATCGTGCTGTTCTGGGATACGCACCGCATCGCCGCCATCGCCATCACGGCCGCCGTCTTCATCGGCGCCGCCATCGCCACACTGCTGGGCGTGCGCGCCAGTTTCCGCAGCAAGCCGAAACTGCTGTCCTTCACACTTTCCGAACTGAACAAAGACCTGGACGAGCTGCAACTGCTGGCGCGCCGGGGATCGGAGCGGCCATGACCACGCATCCCACCAAGTTATCGCATGTGCACACGGCCGCCAGCCTGGCACAGCGGCGCGACGCGCTGCTGGCCGAATGTGCGCTGCAGCGCCTGGCCCTGGGCGTGCAGACGCGCCAATTGCTGGAGCCTTTAACGGGCGGCAATCTGCGCCACACCCTGGCCACGCGCTTTAAAATTCCCCTGATGATAGGGGGCGCCGTGCTGGGTTTGCTGCTCGTGCGCCCGCGCCGTTTCCTGCCGCTGCTGCGGGCGAGCGGCGCGCTGCTCAAGCACGCCACCACCGCCATGCCCGTCGTGCTGGCCCTGGCGCGGCGGTTCAGCAAGAAAGACACGCCAGACTAACAACGCCTAACAAAACCGTAGCGAGCGGAAGGAAGTTGTGGTCGAGAAGCGCAACTGTACGAAGGTACAGTGAGCATCGCAGGCCGCAAATTACGACGCGCAGTAGGTTTTGATAGGCGTTCTAGAATATTTTTTCCTGGCTGCATCCAAATGGCAATCCCATGCGTAGTAATGGTATCAACCAGCCGGTTGAGCCAACTACCAGGAGTTCGCCATGCTTGCCACCATCGCCCCACGCCATACCGCCCCTTCGCTCACCGTGCTGTGCGCCGCCCTGCTCGTGGCCGCCTGTGCCCCCATGAGTGCCCGCTATTCGCAGGAACAATTACCGAATGCCGTCAAGGTGCCCGATGGCCACCAGGTGGCCATGCAAACGGTGGGCGTGGGCAAGATCGCCTACGAATGCAAGGCCAAGAAAGACATGACGGGCCATGAATGGGTCTTCGTGGGCCCGGACGCGGCCCTGAACGACCGCAGCGGGATGCAGGTCGGCACGTATGTCGGCCCACCCGCCACCTGGGCCAACCTGGATGGCTCGAAAGTGACGGCGACGCAAGTGGCCGTGGCGCCAGCCGGCGCCGGCAACATCCCGTATCAGCTGGTGAAAGCCAACCCGGCCACGGGCAGCGGCGCCATGCAGGGCGTCAGCTACATCCAGCGCGTGGCCACCAGCGGCGGCGTGGCGCCAAGCAGCCCCTGCGGCATGGAATCCGTCGGCACCAAGCAATGGGTGCCCTATCAAGCCGACTACATTTTCTGGAAGGCCGCATAAATCAGTGAAAGCGACGGTTGGCAAGCGGGTTTCTGGCCTATACTCGGCCTTGAAAACTTGCTAACCGTTTACTCTTGACGATTGCGCCAACCTTGCCAACGCTAGCCGCCCCTTACGATTACGATGCCGCCCTGCGCGCCTGCGCCAGGGGCGAGCAGCAGGCATTGCACGGCCTGTACCAGCAGGAAAGCCGCTACCTTCTGGGCGTGGCCCTGCGCATCGTGCGCCAGCGGGCCCTGGCCGAAGACGTGCTGCACGACGCCTTCCTGAATATCTGGCGCCGCGCCGGCAGCTTCGACGCCACGCGCGGCAGCGGCAAGGGCTGGATCTATGTGGTGGTGCGGCACCAGGCGCTGGACATGGCGCGCGCCCGTGCCCATGAACTGTCAGCCGACGAGGATACCGTGGAAACCCTGCTGCACCAACGCCAAGGCCACGACGCGGGCGAGGCCTATGCCGACCAGGCGGACCTGGGCAAGCTGCACGATTGCCTCGGCCACCTGGATGAAGCCAAGCGCAATAGCATCCTGTACGCCTACGTCGATGGCTGTTCCCACAGCGAAATCGCGCAGCGCCTGCAAGCGCCGCTGGGGACCGTCAAAGCCTGGGTCAAGCGGGGCCTGGCCGCCTTGCGGGAGTGCATGGGATGATCAACAGCGACGAGGAATTGCACAGGCTGGCCAGCGAATATGTGCTGGGCACATTGGCGCTGGCCGAACGGGCGGAAGTGGAACAGCGCTTGCCGCGCGATGCCGCCTTGCGCGACGCCGTCGATGCCTGGGAACAGCGCTTGCTGCCATTGACCACCCTGGCGCCGCCCGAAACGCCCTCGGCGCAACTGTGGCCGCGCATCAGCGCCAGCCTGTTCACGCCGAAAGCCGTGCGGCAGGCGGGCGGCTGGCAAGCGTGGTGGAACAGCCTGGCCTTCTGGAGACTGCTGGCCGGCGGCGGCCTGGTGGCGACAGCCGTGCTGGCCGTGCTGATCAGCGTGCAACTGCAAGCGCCAGGCGGACCCGGTTATCTGGTGGTGCTGGTGGCGCCGCAGGATAAATCGCCGGGCTGGATCGTGCAGGCGGGCGGACGCGGCGGCAAGAACCGCGACCTGAGCCTGATCCCGCTGGGTCCGACAAACGTGCCGCAGCAAAAAGCCCTGCAATTCTGGACCAAGGGCAAGGATTGGGGCGCGCCCGTCTCGCTGGGCCTCGTCAAGCCGGGGAAAAGCCTCAAGTTGACCCTGGATAAGCTGCCGCCGCTGCAAGCCGATCAACTGTTTGAAATCACCCTGGAGCCGGAAGCGGGCTCGCCGACGGGCCGGCCGACAGGACCGATTTTATACATAGGCCGCGCCGTCAAGGTGATCTAATTACTTCGACAGCTCATCACCCATCTCGCGCCCCCGTTGCGCGGCCGCCTTGATGCCCTTGACGATGGCCGCTTTCACGCCGCTCTCTTCCATGCTGGTGAGCGCCGCATACGTCGTGCCGCCTTTCGACGTGACCCGCTCGCGCAGCAAGGACACGGGCTCGCTGGAATTGGCCGCCAGCTGCGCGGCGCCCGTAAAGGTGGCAATCGCCAGCTGCGTGCCCTGCTCGGGCGTCAAGCCCAGTTCGGCGGCCGCCTGCTGCATCGCTTCGATAAAGTAAAACACATAGGCGGGACCGCTGCCCGACACGGCCGTGACGGGGTCGATCTTGGCTTCGTCATCGAGCCAGACGGTCTGGCCGACGGCGCGCAGGATGGCGTCCGCCATCTTCTTCTGTTCCTCGCTGACGCCGCTGCTGGCCACCATGCCCGTGATGCCCATGCCGATCAGGGCCGGCGTGTTCGGCATGCAGCGCACGATGGCGGGGTAGTCGCCGAGCCAGCGCGACAGGTCCTGCGCGCGGATGCCGGCCGCGATCGACAGGATCAACGGCACCCTATCCCCGTCGAGGAAAGGCAGCAACTGGGCCGCCACTTCGCGCATGCTTTGCGGTTTCACGGCCAGCACGATCACATCCACGCCGCGCAATGCCTCGCCGGCGGAAGCCGCCGTCGTGACGCCGAATTGCGCCTGCAGTTTTTCCAGCGCCGGCGCGTGCGGGTCGATCACGTGGATATTGCCGCCCAGGGTCAATTTGCCCGCCAGACCCGCGATCAGGGCCGCCGCCATGTTGCCGCCGCCTACAAAGGCGATATTCAATTCTGTCGTCATGGTTATGCTTTCTGTCAATCAGTTAGGAATAGTTGCGGGAGCCGAAGATGGCGCTGCCCACGCGCACGATGGTGGCGCCCTCGAGCACGGCCGCGCGCAAGTCGGCCGACATGCCCATCGACAAGGTATCGAGCGCCAGCCCTTCGGCATTCAATTGTTCGTACAGCGCGCGCAATTGCGCAAAGGCAGCGCGCTGAAGCTGGAGCTCCGTTTCCGGCTCAGGGATGGCCATCAGGCCGCGCAAACGCAAGCGCGGCAGCTGCGCCACGGCGCGCGCCAGCGCCGGCAATTCGGCCGGCGTCACGCCGCTCTTGCTGGCCTCGCCGCTGATATTGACTTGCAGGCAGATATTCAGGTCCGGCAAGCCAGCCGGGCGCTGTTCGGACAGGCGCGCGGCGATCTTTTCCCGTTCCACCGTGTGCACCCAGTCGAAATGCTCGGCGATGGGGCGCGTCTTGTTGCTCTGGATGGGGCCGATGAAATGCCAGGCCGGCGCTTGCTGCGGTGCGGCTTCCTTCACAAAGGCAATCTTGTCGAGCGCTTCCTGCAGATAGTTTTCGCCAAACGCCGCCTGGCCCGCGCGCATGGCTGCCAGCACGGCATCCGCGCCGAAGGTTTTTGACACGGCCAGCAGGGTCACGTCAGCCGGCGCGCGCTGCGCGTCAGCGGCGGCCTGCGCAATACTGTCGCGCACGGCTTGCAAGTTCTGTTCGATTGTGGACATAATCATTTTCTAGTGTATAGGGGCGGCGGCACAGTGCGCCAGCCCATCAATGCAGGCACAGGGATTATAAATGGACATCTCCGAACTACTCGCTTTCTCCGTCAGCAACAAGGCTTCCGACTTGCACCTGTCTTCCGGCCTGCCGCCGATGATACGGGTCAACGGCGACGTGCGCCGCCTGAACGTGGCGCCGCTCGAGCACAAGGAAGTGCACAGCATGATCTACGACATCATGAACGACAGCCAGCGCAAGGCGTATGAAGAAGCGCTGGAATGCGATTTCTCGTTCGAGATTCCCGGCCTGGCCCGCTTCCGCGTCAACGCCTACAACCAGGAACGCGGTGCCTCGGCCGTGCTGCGCACGATTCCGTCGAAGGTGCTGACCCTGGAAGAACTCAACGCCCCGCGGATCTTCGGCGAACTGGCCATGCGTCCGCGGGGCCTCGTGCTGGTGACGGGGCCGACGGGCTCCGGCAAGTCGACCACCCTGGCGGCCATGGTGAACCACGTCAACGAGCGCCTGAACCACCATATATTGACCATCGAAGACCCGATCGAATTCGTGCATGAACCGAAGAAATGCCTGATCAACCAGCGCGAAGTGGGCTCGCACACGCATTCGTTCAGCAATGCGCTGCGCTCGGCCCTGCGCGAAGACCCCGACGTGATTTTGGTGGGCGAGTTGCGCGACCTGGAAACCATCCGACTGGCGCTGACGGCGGCCGAGACGGGCCACCTCGTGTTCGGCACCCTGCATACCTCGTCGGCGGCGAAATCCATCGACCGCATCATCGACGTCTTCCCCGCCGAGGAAAAGGAAATGGTGCGCGCCATGCTGTCCGAATCCTTGCAAGCCGTCATTTCGCAGAACTTGCTGAAAACCAAGGATGGCGCGGGCCGCGTGGCCGCGCATGAAATCATGCTGGCCACGCCGGCCGTGCGCAACCTGATCCGCGAAGCGAAAGTGGCGCAAATGTATTCGGCCATCCAGACGGGCAGCAATGTGGGCATGCAGACCCTGGACCAGTGCCTCACCGACCTGGTGCGGCGCGGCACGATCTCGGCGGAAACGGCCCGCTCGGCCGCCAAGGCGCCTGAAAACTTCCCCGGATAAGCCATGCAGACGACGCACGAACACTATGGCGCCATGCACGCGCTGCTGGCGCAGATGCGCGCACGAGGCGGCTCGGACCTGTTCATCACGGCCGGCTTTCCGCCCGCCATCAAGCTCGACGGCAAGCTGACGCCGCTGGCGGAAGGCGCGCTCGACGCGCAGCAATCGGCCGGCTACGTGCGCGCCGTCATGAACGAACGCCAGGCGGCCGAGTTCGCGTCCAGCCGCGAAGCCAATTTCGCCATCAGCCCGGAGGGGCTAGGACGTTTCCGCGTATCCGCCTTCGTGCAGATGGGCCAGGCAGGCATGGTCTTGCGCTTGATCAATACCGCCATCCCCACGCTCGATGGACTGGGTTTGCCCCCCATCCTGCAAGACATCGTGATGAGCAAGCGGGGCCTCGTCATCATGGTGGGCGCCACGGGCTGCGGCAAGTCGACCACGCTGGCGGCCATGGTGGGCCACCGCAACGCGCACAGCCACGGCCACATCATCACCATCGAAGACCCCGTGGAATTCATCCATCCGCACGGCAACTGCATCGTCACCCAGCGCGAAGTGGGCGTCGATACGGACGACTGGGCCACGGCCCTGAAAAACACCCTGCGCCAGGCGCCCGACGTGATACAGATCGGAGAAATACGCGACCGCGACACCATGGACCACGCCATCGCGTTTGCCGAGACGGGCCATCTGTGCCTGGCGACCTTGCACGCGAACAACGCCAACCAGGCGCTGGACCGCATCATCAATTTCTTCCCCGAAGAGCGGCGCCAGCAATTGCTGATGGACCTGTCGCTCAATTTGAAGGGCATGATTTCGCAGCGCTTGATCCCCAGCAAGGAAGGCGGCGGGCGCAAGGCGGCGCTGGAAATCCTGCTCAATTCGCCGCTGATGAGCGACCTGATCTTCAAGGGCCAGGTGCACGAGATCAAGGAACTGATGAAAAAATCGCGCGAGCATGGCATGCAAACCTTCGACCAGGCCCTGTTCGACCTGCACGAAGGGGGCGCCATCAGCTATGAAGACGCGCTGCGCAATGCGGACTCCGTCAACGACCTGCGCCTGACAATCAAACTCAAGGGCGCAACGGCGCCGGAACCGCCCCCGCAAACGGGCGCCACCAAACTGGGACTCCTCTGACATGACCAGCATCCACGATTTCCAGGCCGAGGCGCTGGACGGCACGCCGATCGACCTGGCGCAATACAAGGGCAAGGTGCTGCTGATCGTCAATACGGCCAGCGCCTGCGGCTTCACGCCGCAGTACCAGGGGCTCGAAGCGCTGTACCGCGAATTTCACGACCAGGGCCTGGTCGTGCTGGGTTTTCCCTGTAATCAATTCCGCCAGCAGGAACCGGGCTCGAATGCGGAGATCGGCGCCTTTTGCGAGAAAAACTTCGGCGTCAGCTTCCCCCTGTTTGGCAAGGTCGACGTGAATGGCCCGCATACCCATCCCCTGTTTGCGCAATTAAAACAGGCGGCGCCCGGCATATTGGGCACGCAGTCGATCAAATGGAATTTCACCAAGTTTTTGGTGCGCAAGGATGGCAGCGTCTTTCGCCGCTATGCGACGGCCAGCAAACCGGCCAGTCTGGCAGCCGACATACGGCAATTGCTACAGGAGTGAAAAATGCAATACTTTGATTTAAGACAACAATCATGCGAAATCTATAAAACTGCATTTATTTCATGCCTGATATCAATATTGTGTTTCAAATAGCAAATATCGGTGATAATGTTTACATAATTATTCGCAGATATCGATCATAAAACGATGCCAGTCTTTGGGAAAATATTATCTTCATGGATGCGGATGGGTAGTTATTCCCGCCTCTTCATCCCTATTACCTTCCTGATACTCGCCGTTTCCGCTGTTCGCTATCACGCCCTGCTGGGTACGGAAACGGCGCTGGCCAATGCGCGCTACCAGAGCGACGCCCGGCAACTCGACCTGTTCCTGGCCAATAGCGTGCTGCCGCTGGCCGTGCATACGGACCGGCATGCGATGCACGACAGCGTGCAGCAAGCGCTGCGCAGCGCCCTGCCACTGAACCGCAGCCTCGCCTCCGTGCGCTGGGATACGGCTGGCGCGCATGTCGAAGTGCTGGCTGACAACAAGCTGAGCGATACGCTGGCCGACGGCGTGCCGGCGTGGTTTGCGCGCCTGGCAGGCATGGCGGCCATCCGCAGCCGCCTGACGGTGGCGCTGCCGGACGGCGGCGACGGCATCCTCGACCTGCACTACACGCCCGGCCGGCCCCTGGCCCAGGTGTGGCAAAGGGTGCGCGAGCAGGCCGTGCTCAGCACCATCAATATCGTCCTCGTCTTCCTCCTGCTGGGCTTGATCCTGGCGTCGCACCGCAAGCTGCTGGCGCGGCTCGTGCAAGCGACGGACCGCTTTCGCGATGGCAACTTCGCCGTGCGCCTGGCGGCTGGCGCCACGCCCGAGGCGCAAGCCGTGTCGCAGTCGTTCAACGGCATGGCCGGCGATATCGAAGAACTGCTGACCTCGCTGAAAACCAGCCAGCGCCAGCTGGGCGAACAGCTGAACGAAACCGTGCACATGCAGCAGGCGCTGCAAAAGCTGTCCTGGCAAAACTACAATGACGTGCTGACGGGTCTCCCCAACCGTGCCGCGCTGGCCGCCCGCTTCGAGCAGGAACTGTTCCTGGCGCGCGAACGCCAGCGCCTGCTGGCCGTCTGCCTGTTCGACCTCGACCATTTCCAGGCCATCAACGACCGCTACGGCGCAGAAGCGGGCGATGAAATCCTCAAGCAGGTGGCCGGCCGCCTGCACGCCTTTACGGGCCAGATCCATTACGCGGCGCGCCTGGGCGGCGATGAATTCGTCCTGCTGCTGTGCGGCCAGGCCAGCATCGCCAGCATCGAACAGAACATCACCCAATTGATGCAGGAACTGAGCCGCCCCTATCATTGCGACCAGCAGGCGCTGCACATGACGGCCAGCGTCGGCATCGCCGTCTACGCGGGCAAGGACCTGAATACGGAAAGCCTGCTGCGCCACGCCGACCACGCCGTCTACCAGGCCAAGCTGACGGGGCGCAACCAGTATCACTTCTTCGATACCAATCTCGATGAGGAAGTGCGCACCCACCACAACCAGCGCACGGAAGTGCGCCAGGCCCTGATCAATGGCGAACTGCGGCTGTACTACCAGCCCAAGGTGAATATGCGGGCCGGCACGGTGGTGGGCATGGAAGCGCTGCTGCGCTGGCAGCATCCGCGCCGCGGCGTGCTGGCGCCCGCGCAATTCCTGCCGCTGGTGGAACAGACGGATCTGATCATCGACATCGGCGAATGGGTGCTGCGCCAGGCCCTGTGGCAGATGCAGCGCTGGGTCGCTTGCGGCAAGCACTGGGTGGTCAGCGTGAATATCGCGGCGCGCCACTTCCAGCAACCTGACTTCGTCTCGCGCCTGGAAACCATCCTCGGCGAATTTCCCGGCGTACGCGCCAGCATGCTGGAACTGGAAATCCTCGAATCGTCGGCCCTGCACGACATCGAAGACGTGCGCCGCATCATCCGCGCCTGCCAGGCGCTGGGCATCACGTTCGCGCTCGACGATTTCGGCACCGGCTACTCGTCGATGTCGTATCTGAAACGCCTGCCGGCGAATATCGTCAAGATCGACCAGAGCTTCGTGCGCAACATGCTCAACGACCGCGACGACCTGCACCTGGTGCGCGCCGTCATCGGCCTGGCCCGTTCCTTCAGCTTGACGGTGATCGCCGAAGGCGTGGAAAGCGTCGAGCATGGCGCGCGCCTGATCCAGCTGGGCTGCGACCTGGCGCAAGGCTACGGCATCGCCCGCCCCATGCCGGCCGACGCCGTGCTGGAGTGGGCCAACAATTTCATCCCTGCGCCGCAATGGCGCATCGCGCAATACAACGAAGTGCCTATTTGACCGGGGTCAAGGCGGAGTCGATCAATTCGATCCAGTGCCGCACGGGGGTCTCCGTGCCCGACTGCAGGTGGCTCAGGCAACCGATATTCGCCGACACGATCATCTCCGGCTCGCACGCTTCCAGGTTCGCCACCTTGTTGTCGCGCAGCTGCTGCGACAGTGCCGGCTGCAAGATCGAATACGTACCCGCCGAACCGCAGCACAGATGGCTGTCGGCGCACAGGCGCACGTCGACGCCGACGGCGCGCAAGACCTGCTCCACCTTGCCGCGCACCTGCTGGCCATGCTGCAGGGTGCATGGCGGGTGGTACGCCACGCGTTTCCCGATGCGTCCTTTCAGCAGCGCCACCAGCTCCGCTTCAAAGGCCGGCATGATCTCGGACAAATCGCGCGTCAGTGCGGCGATGCGCCGCGCCTTCTCCGCATAGCGGGCGTCGTGCGCCAGCAGGTGGCCATATTCCTTCACCGTGGCGCCGCAGCCGGACGCCGTCATGACGATGGCTTCCGCGCTGTCCACGCAGTCTACATAGGGCCACCAGGCGTCGATATTGCGGCGCATGTCGTCCAGCGCCGCCTCCTGGTCGTTCAGGTGATGGCGCAGCGCGCCGCAGCAGCCCGCCTTCGGCGCGACGATCAGCTGCACGCCAAGCGCGTCGAGCACGCGCGCCGTGGCCGCGTTGATGTTCGGCGACATGGCCGGCTGCACGCAGCCGTCGAGCAGCAGCATGGTGCGCGCGTGCTGGCGCGCCGGCCATGCGCCAGCGGCGACGCCGGGTCGCAATTTATCCTGCAAGCTTTTCGACAGCAGCGGCCGCAGCGCCTGCCCCGCCTTGTACACGGGCGTAAACAGCCAGCGGCGCGGCAAGGCTTCCTTCAGGGCGAAGCGCAAGGCCCGTTCGCGCAAGGGCCGCTGCACGCGCTGCTCGACGACGCTGCGCCCGATGTCGACCAGGCGACCGTACTGCACCCCGGACGGACAGGTGGACTCGCAGTTGCGGCAGGTCAGGCAGCGGTCCAGGTGCGTCTGCGTCTTGGCGGTGACGGGCGCGCCTTCGAGCACTTGCTTGATCAGATAGATGCGCCCGCGCGGGCCATCGAGTTCGTCGCCCAGCAGCTGGTAGGTGGGACAGGTGGCCGTGCAAAAGCCGCAATGCACGCAGGCGCGCAGGATGGCTTCGGCTTCGTCGCCTGCCGGCGTATTCTTGATGAAATCGGCGAGATTGGTTTGCATGCGCGCTCAATACATTCTGTGCGGGTTGAAGATGCCGGCCGGGTCGAAAGCCTGCCGCAGGCGCTGGTGGATGGTGGCCACGGCCGGCGCCAGCGGGTGGAACACGCCCACGGCCTTGTCGCCGCCGCGGAACAAGGTGGCGTGGCCGCCGGCGGCCGCCACGGCCTGGCGGATGTGCCGGGCGCCATCGGCATCGGCGCCGCCATCGAGCTTCAGCCAGCGCTGCGCCCCGCCCCACTCGATCAGCTGGCGCCCCTTTAGAATCATGGCGCTGGCGTGCGGCGGCAACGACAAGCGCCACAGGCTGCCCGCGCCAGTAAAGAAATCGTGCGTTTGCTCGCGCACGGACAGCCAGAAGGCGGCCGCGTCATCGGCTGCCAGCAGCTCGCCTTTCAAGGCTTGCAGGGCCGCCGACACGGCCGCCTCGGCGCCGGACAGGCGCACCGTCAACACGCCGTCATGCCAGCAGCTGGCCGATATCGGCAGCGGCTTGCCAGCCCATTCATTGAGCATGCGCAAGGCGGCGATTTCCGCACAGGCCACGCGAAACGTCGCTTCGCGCAGCGGCAAGGGCAGCACTTTCAGCGATACTTCCAGGATCAGGCCCAGGGTGCCCAGGGACCCCGCCAGCAGACGCGAGACATCGTAGCCGGCCACGTTCTTCATGACTTGCCCGCCAAACGCCAGGCGCTCGCCATGGCCATCCATCAGCACGGCGCCCAGCACAAAGTCACGCAAGGCTCCTGCGCTGGCCCGGCGCGGGCCGGACAAGGCGCTGGCGACGACGCCGCCCACCGTGGCGTCCTGGCCGAAATGCGGCGGCTCGAATGCCAGCATCTGGTTGCGCGCAGCCAGCGCCGCCTCGATTTCCGCCAGCGGCGTGCCGCAGCGGGCCGTGATCACCAGCTCCGTCGGTTCATAGTCGATGATGCCCGCATACGCGCGCGTATCGAGCACCTCGCCATCGAACTGCTGGCCATACCAGTCTTTCGTGCCGCCGCCGCGCAGGCGCAAGGGACTGCCCGCCGCGCTGGCCGCCAGGATCCGCTGCCTGAATTGTTCCGCTATCGCTTGCAAAGGAGTCTCCGGAAAATTAAAAACGGGGCAGGTTGGCGAACGGCAGCCGCCCCGCCGTCACATGCATCTTGCCGAATTCGGCGCAGCGGTTCAAGGTGGGAATCGCCTTGTCCGGGTTCAGCAAGGTATGGGGATCGAAGGCGCGCTTGACGGCAAAGAAGGCATCGAGTTCGGCGCGCGTAAACTGCACGCACATGGAATTGATCTTTTCCATGCCCACGCCATGTTCGCCCGTGATGGTGCCGCCCACGGCCACGCACAGGGCCAGGATGTCCGCGCCAAACGCTTCGGCGCGCTCGAATTCGCCGGGCATGTTGGCGTCGAACAGGATCAGGGGATGCAGATTGCCGTCGCCCGCGTGGAACACGTTCGCGCAGCGCAAGCCATGCGTCGCTTCCATGCCGGCGATACCCGTCAGCACTTCCGCCAGGCGCTTGCGCGGGATGGTGCCGTCCATGCAATAGTAGTCGGGCGAGATGCGCCCGGCGGCGGGAAAGGCGTTCTTGCGGCCGGACCAGAATTTCATGCGCTCCGCTTCCGACTGCGAGACGGCGATGGCGCTGGCGCCCGCCCCTTCCAGCACGGCCGTCATGCGGGCGATTTCCTCTTCCACTTCCTCGTGCGTGCCGTCCGCTTCGCACAGCAAAATGGCGGCCGCGTCGATGTCGTAGCCGGCCTTGACGAATGGTTCGACCATACGCGAAGAAGTCCGGTCCATCATTTCCAGCCCGGCCGGGATAATGCCGGCCGCGATCACGTTGGCAACCGCATTGCCGCCCGTGACGACGTCGTCGAACGATGCCATGATGACCCTGGCCGTGGCCGGTTTCGGTATCAGTTTCACGGTCACTTCCGTGACGATGCCCAGCATGCCTTCGGAGCCGATGAAGACGGCCAGCAGGTCGAGGCCCGGAGCGTCCAGGCATTCGCCGCCCAGTTCCAGCACGTCGCCATCGATGGTGACGATGCGTACGCGCAGCACATTGTGCACGGTCAAGCCGTACTTGAGGCAATGCACGCCGCCCGAGTTTTCCGCTACGTTGCCGCCGATGCTGCAGGCGATCTGCGAAGAAGGATCGGGCGCGTAATACAGCGCGTGGGGCGCCGCCGCTTCGGAAATGGCCAGGTTGCGCACGCCCGGCTGCACCACGGCCGTGCGCGCATACGCATCGACGCGCACGATGCGGTTCAAACGCGCCGTCGACAGCACCACGCCATCGGCGATCGGCAAGGCGCCGCCCGACAAGCCCGTGCCGGCGCCGCGCGGCACGATCGGCACCTTCAACGCGCGGCAGACGCCGAGGATGGCGATGACCTGTTCTTCCGTGTCTGGCAAGGTGACCACCATCGGCAGCTGGCGGTAGGCGGCCAGGCCATCGCATTCATACGGGCGCGTATCTTCCGCGTCCGACAGCACGCAGCGTGCCGGCAGCACGGCCAGCAGGGCCGCGACGACGGCTTGCTGGCGCGCGGCGGTCAATCCGGATTCAGGGGCAGCATTGAGCATAAGATGGAGGGCAAATGGGCATGGGCGTGCAACGATTGTAAGCACAAAAGTGGCGCGCGCCGCATTTTTTGTCCGATTTGCCCGCAAATCCGGGGCCAGGCGGCGCGCGGTGTCGTATGCTGCCCCCATTCTTCTTTACAGGATCGACATCATGGGCAACCGACTTTCGAAAATCGCCACGCGCACGGGCGACAATGGCAGCACTGGCCTGGGCGACGGCAGCCGCACCAGCAAGGACAGCGCCCGCATCCACGCCATGGGCGACGTGGACGAACTCAATTCGAACCTGGGACTGCTGCTGTGCGAAGCCATGCCCGACGCCTTGCGCGACGAACTGGTGGCCATCCAGCACGACCTGTTCGACCTGGGCGGCGAAATCTGCATCCCCGGCTACCAGTTGATCAAGGAAGAGCATGTGCTGCGCCTCGACGACCTGCTGGCGAAATACAACGCGGACTTGCCGGCCTTGAGTGAATTCATCCTGCCGGCCGGCTCGCGCGCCGCTTCGCTGGCGCATGTGTGCCGCACCGTGTGCCGCCGCGCCGAACGCAGCATCGTCGCGCTGGCCAATGCGGAACCCCTCCACGAACATCCGCGCCAATACGTAAACCGTCTGTCGGACCTGCTGTTCGTGCTGTCGCGCGTACTCAACCGCTTTGCCGGCGGCAGCGACGTGCTGTGGCGGCATGACCGCACGCGGGGATGACATAAAAAACGGCGATGCCTGTCAAACCGCATCGCCGTGCTTTACCAGCTGGCAGGGTGTTACTCAGCCGCAGGCCTGAAGACACACTTTATTGGCGCGGACGCATGAAGGAACACTGAACTCCATGACACAGGCATCGAGCGCCATATAGCACTCGGACTGGCATTCGGAAATGTCGGCGGTACTACTGGCCATCGCATACGAGGCGCTGACGCCCATGGCAAACAAAAAGAAACCCAGCTTTTTGAACATACACACTCCTTTTTGGAAATGAGAGACTGCAGGACGGATGAGTTGATTCGGCCGGCCTGGCCAGGAGACTGGCAGACGCAGACCGGCAATCATTATTTACGGCAAGTATGGATCGCAGCTCTTATTGCACATCTGGTGAATCTTGAAGCAAGCGCCTGGCGCCCTCGGATGATCCGTCATGCACTGCGCCAGATCGTCCTCACACTGCGCGTAGCATTCCGGCTCGCCGCCGCCAGCGATGGCATACGAGGCGCTCACGCCCATGGCAAACAAAAAGAAACCCAGTTTTTTAAACATTGGTACTCCTTTGTGGAAATATCAGACGATGAGCAACATCCATGGCGCGCCGTCCCTTACGCGTCATCCATAAGTGCCTCCGCGCGTCAGTTATGCGGCGGGCGCAGGCATTCCTTCTGGCAAGCCTGATAATTTTCCATGCAGGCCGGCTGGCCGAATTCCACGCAATCGAGCAGGTTGCGTTCGCAGACAAAGGTGCAGTCAGGGCCACCGGCATGGACACTGAAGGACAGCGCAGCGCCGGCGGAAAACAGGAAAGCGGCAATCTTTTTGAACATGGTGAGCCTTTCAAGTTGACAAGTTGAAACGTCAGATTTTCTTCAGCGCCGCTTCCAGCGCGCCAGTATTGAAACCCTGGATCTTGCGGTTGCCGATCAAGACCACGGGTACGCCGCCGCCGCCGAGTTCTTCATGGGCTTTTCTCGCTTCCGGTGATTTCTCGATATCGAGATCGACGAATTCGATCTTGTTTTCCTTGAAATACGCGCGCGTCTTGGCGCAATAGCCGCACCAATCCGTACCGTACAGCACCACCTTCGCCTGGGCATTCGGGAAATATGCGGCGTAGTTACCCTCGGTGTAATTCGGCTTGAGCAAACCGGGCAACAAGGACAGGCCATACCCGCTGCCCAGGCCGGCGGCCAGGATCAAGCCATACATGGCGATGGTTTTAATTTTTTTCTGCATCATAAGTATTGTCAGAGGCGTCAATGATCGAGGGCGGCCGGCGCAGCGTGCGCTTGCCGGCCGCCTCGCAATGCAACATGGATATCAGGCGCCGATTTGGCAGACTTTCAGGCAGGCTTTGTAACTGCCTATGCAAAAGGGGGATCTGTCGCCATTCATCATCGTGCATTCCCGCAATTCCTCTTCGCAGCTGGAGCAGCCGATATCCGAAGCAATGGCATAGGAAGCACTCAATCCCACGGTAAAAATAAATGCGGCAATCTTTTTCATTTACTACTCTCCATGTGAGCTATTGCACCAGGCAATCGCGTCAGACCAGTCGTAAGAAATTTCATCTTTGCTTGCTACAAAATCGAATATAGACCGCACTTATTTTAGAGTCAACGTTTCCTTTCGATAAATTTCCAGTTTGGAAAATATATCGGGACAGCCCATGAAATGTGGAATTTGGAGAGATTGGAAGGCGCCAAACGTCTATACAATATTGGCGCCGCAATCAGTAAAGGCCGGTTGCGGGCGCAGCCGGCCGAGCGGCTACACGACGCCGAAAAAACGCGTCAGCACGATGGCGTCACCGCGCGCCGCCAGCCAGCGCCTGCACATGCTCGCGCAGCAAGCCGCGCAGCAGCTGCACCTGGGCCACGGCATCGGCCTGCAGAGCCGTCAATCCCTCGGCAATGCACGGAGCAGGCGCGCCGGCATCGGCTTCACCACGCAGCAAGGCATCGATTTCCCCGCTGACGGCGGCAATCCACTGTTGCAATTCGGGCGGCGCAGGCTCGGCCTGGGGACTCAGACTGATGCGCGCCGTGCTGCCCGCCACGCGGCGCAGCAGCGGCAGGGTGCGCAGCGCCGCCAGACCCACGCCGCTACTGCGGTCCAGGCGGCGCTCGATGCGCAAGCGCTGCAAGACCTGTTCCGCGTTATTGCTGGCCAGTCCCGCCTCGCGGCGCAGGCGCGCGATGGCGCTATCCCAGCGTCCACCCGCCGCCAGCACGGCCAGCAGGTATTTCAGGTTGGCCGACACGGCTTTCGCCAGGCGCTGGTCCAGGTCGTCCGCCTCGCGGTCCGGCCACAGGAAAAACGTGGCCAGCAGGGCCAGCACGCAGCCCAGCACATTGTTGCCCAGGCGGCTCATCGCATACACCATCTCGCTGGCGGGCGCCGCATAATCGGCCACCAGCACAAAGGCCGGCGTCATGAACAGCACGTGCAGGCTGTAGCTGACACGGCGCAAGGCCATGGTGGCGACGATCAGGGGAAACACCACCAGCGAAATACCGAGCGGCGTGTAAATGACCAGGCCGATCAGCACGGCCAGCACGGCGCCCAGCACGCTGCCCGCGACCCGCTCGATGCCGCGCGGCCACGTGGTCGACACGGATGGCTGCAATATCAGCAAGGTCGCCATGGTGGCCCAGTAGCCGAACGGTATATGCAAGGCCTCGACCAGCAGGAAGCCGGCCGTCGTCGCCAGCGACACGCGCGCCGCATGGCGCCAGCTCAGCGACTGCGGCGTGGCGTTGACTTTCGCCGTCTGCCACGCCTGCCCCAGCGCCAGGAAGGCCGCTTCGCGCCACGGCAGCTGCGCCGCGCGCGGCAAGCCCAGCTCCATGAAGTCCACGTTCAGGCGCAGCGGCAGCAAGGCGCCCAGCGCCGCTTCCAGGCGCCGTCCGCAGCCGGCCAGGCGGCGCTGCAAGGCCAGCGGCGGCGTTTCCGGCTGGCGCTGCACGGCTTGCCCCAGGCGGCGCAGCAGCACGGCCATCACTTCCAGGCTGCGCCGCGCGCGCGGGTCCCGGCGCAGGCGCTGCTGCTCGCGCTCGCACGTATGCGTGACGGCGATCAGATAGGCGAAGATGCGCTCGGCGTCGCTGAGCGCCAGCAGCAGGTTGTCGTACAGGGCGCTGCGGCCCGCGCGCGCAGGCGGCACGGCGGCCAGCGCCACCCGCGCCGCTTCCAGCGCGGCGCGCGCCTGCGAACGGTAGCTGGCGCCATGTGCTGCCGCGTCCGCCTGCGCGGCATCATGTGCGAGAAAGCGCGCATTGTCGCGCGCGATGCCGGCCAGGCGCGAATACGCGGCGCGAATGGCGCGCCTGGCAGGGCTGAACGGGTGGATGCGCCAGACGGTAAAGCTGAGCACGGTGGCGAACAGGCAGCCGAACATGTACAGGCCCAGGAAAGGCGCCGTCTGCGTCATCGATTCCAGCGGATGCGTGACCATCACCACGCACGCCGTGGCGGCCAGGATGGCCACCTGCGCCGTGGCCGCGCCCCAGATGCGCGCCAGCGCGCCGGCCCAGGAAAACAGCAGCACGGCGATGGCCGCCGCCGCCACGCCATGGCCGGCCGCCAGCGCCGTCAGGCCGCCGGCCACGGTCGACAGCAAGCCGAAGCCCACCATCGAGACGAAGCGCATGCGCCGCGTGCCCGCCGCGTCGGCCAGGCAAGTCCAGAAGGCGCCGATGGCGGCCCAGGAAAAATCGGGGTGGTCGAACAGCAGGCCCAGCAGCAGCATGGCGCTCGAGGCGCAGGCGGCCCGCAAGCCTTCGGACAGGTTCGTTTCGTCGATGGCCAGGCTGACCATCCACAGGGGGCGGCGCTGCGCCAGGGTATCGGTATAGGCGTGCATGCCCGTCAGCCAGCGGCTGGCCAGCGCGCGCGAACGGCGGTGAAGTTTCCTGAAATGCAATATCGACTTTGAAAGGTATCAAAGCGTCATCGTAGCATTCCCCGGCGAAAAATGTTGCAGTGCAACGTAAATGACAGCAGACGAAAAAAAAGCGACACCGCGATGTCGCTTTTCCGTATGCAAGCCAGCTTAGCTGACAGCTGCCAGGCGCGGCGGCTGCGTGCCGCCAAAGCGCTGCTCGATCGACGCGGCGATGCCGGTGGCATCCAGGCCCACGCTTTTCAGCAGCTGCACGGGGTCGCCATGGTCGATGAAGGTGTCGGGCAAGCCCAGCATCAGGATCGGCTTGACGATGCCTTCCGCTGCCAGCGCCTCGGCCACGGCCGAGCCAGCGCCGCCCATGATGCAGCCCTCTTCCACCGTCACCAGGTAATCGTGCTCGGCGGCCAGCTGTTTCACCAGTGCCACGTCGAGCGGCTTGACGAAGCGCATGTTCACCACCGTCGCGTCGAGCTTCTCGCCCGCCGCCACGCTAGGCGCCACCATGGAACCGAAGGCCAGGATGGCGATGCGCTTGCCCTGGCGCTTGATCTCGCCCTTGCCGATTTCAATGCTCGTCAGTTCCGGCACGATGGCCACGCCAGCGCCGGCGCCGCGCGGATAGCGGATCGCGGCCGGGCCAGGATAATGATAGCCCGTCGTCAGCATTTGCCGGCATTCGTTTTCGTCGGACGCGGCCATGATGACCATGTTCGGGATGCAGCGCAGGAACGCCATGTCGTAATTGCCCGCGTGTGTGGCGCCATCGGCGCCCACCAGGCCGGCGCGGTCCAGCGCGAACGTCACGTCCAGGTTTTGCAGGGCCACGTCGTGGATCAGCTGGTCGTAGGCGCGCTGCAGGAAGGTCGAATAGATGGCCACGACGGGTTTGAGGCCTTCGCAGGCCAGGCCCGCGCCAAACGTCACGGAATGCTGCTCGGCAATGCCGACGTCAAAGTAACGGTTCGGATATTGCTGTTCGAACTTGACCATGCCCGAACCTTCGCGCATGGCCGGCGTGATGCCCACCAGGCGCTTGTCGTGGGCGGCCATGTCGCACAGCCAGTTGCCGAACACTTCCGTGTACGTCATCTTGCCCGGCGCCGTGGCCGGCTTGATGCCTTCCAGCGGATTGAACTTCGGCGTGCCGTGATACAGGATCGGCTCCGCCTCGGCCAGCTTGTAGCCTTGCCCCTTCTTGGTGACCACGTGCAGGAATTGCGGGCCCTTCAATTGCTTGATATTTTGCAAGGTCGGGATCAGCGAATCGAGGTCGTGGCCGTCGATGGGACCGATATAGTTAAAACCGAACTCTTCGAACATGGTGGCGGGCACGACCATGCCTTTGGCGTGCTCTTCAAAGCGCTTCGCCAGTTCCAGCACGGGGCCGGGCAAGACGGACTTGCCGACATTTTTCGCTGCCGCGTAGAACTGGCCCGACATCAGGCGCGCCAGGTGGCGGTTCAGGGCGCCCACGGGCGGCGAGATCGACATGTCGTTGTCGTTCAGGATCACCAGCAAGTTGACGTCTTCCTGCACGCCCGCATTGTTCATCGCCTCGAAAGCCATGCCGGCCGTCATCGAGCCGTCGCCGATCACGGCGATCGCATGCAGCGGGTCACCCTTGATCTTGGCGGCCTGCGCCATGCCCAGCGCGGCCGAAATCGACGTCGACGAGTGCGCCGTGCCGAAGGTGTCGTATTCGCTTTCGTCGCGCTTCGGGAAGCCGGAAATGCCATCCTTCTGGCGCAGGGTATGCATGCGCTCGCGGCGGCCCGTGAGGATCTTGTGCGAATAGGTCTGGTGGCCCACGTCCCACACGATGCGGTCGTGCGGCGTGTTGAACACGTAATGCAGCGCGACAGTCAGCTCGACCGTGCCCAGGTTGGACGACAAGTGGCCACCCGTCTTGGAAACGGAGTCGAGCAGGAAGCTGCGCAGTTCCTGGGCCAGCGGCACCAGTTGCGAGCGGGCCAGCTTGCGCACTTGCGCTGGTTCATTGATGGTTTCTAACAGTTTCATTTATGCCTTCCGCTGCACGACCAGGTCCGCCAGCTCGCGCAAACGGCGTGCCTTGTCCCCGAATGGCGCCAGCGCCGCATGGGCGTCGCACCGCAATTGTTCTGCCAGGGCTCGCGATGGTTCCAGCCCCAGTATCGATACGTAAGTGGGCTTGTTGGCGGCCGCATCCTTGCCTGCCGTCTTGCCCAGGGTGGCCGAATCGGCCGTTGCGTCGAGCACATCGTCGACCACCTGGAACGCCAGTCCGACGGCGCGCGCATACGCGTTCAGCGCCGTCATCTCGTCCGCCGTCAAGTCCTTGCCGGCCAGCGCGCCGAGAATCACGGCCGCGCGCAGCAAGGCGCCCGTTTTCAGTTGATGCATCTGTTCCAGCTGCGGCAAGGTCAAGGCCAGGCCGACGCTGTCGAGGTCGATCGCCTGGCCGCCGCACATGCCGGCCGAACCGGAGGCGTGCGCCAGCAGCTTGATCATCGCCATTTGCCGCGCAGGAGGAATGGCAGCGCCATCGGCCAGCAGCATGAACGCTTGCGATTGCAGCGCGTCGCCGACCAGCAGGGCCGTCGCTTCATCGTAGGCGATGTGCACGGTGGGCTTGCCACGGCGCAAGGCATCGTCATCCATGCACGGCATGTCGTCATGCACGAGCGAATACACGTGAATCATTTCCAGCGCGCAAGCAGCACGGGCGAGGGTATCCTGATCGGCATCAAACAGTTCGCCAGCCGCCATCACCAGCAGCGGGCGCACGCGCTTGCCGCCGCCCAGCAGCGCATAGCGCATGGCAGCGTGCAGCTTGTGCGGCACGGTATCGGCCGCCGGCAGGAACTGGTCGAGCCGGGCTTCCACGCCGGACTGGGTGGCTTGCATCCAGTCGCCGAAGGTC
Source organism: Janthinobacterium sp. BJB446 (assembly GCF_002735655.1). Taxonomy (NCBI): domain Bacteria; kingdom Pseudomonadati; phylum Pseudomonadota; class Betaproteobacteria; order Burkholderiales; family Oxalobacteraceae; genus Janthinobacterium; species Janthinobacterium sp. BJB446. Next base: position 134,059 of record NZ_PDZK01000005.1, read on the forward strand.
ACGCCATCTTGTTGCATGCTGGCCATCATTGGGCGGCCTCGCCGGCATCCACGAACGGTTTCAACATGTCGCCTTCGAGTACTTTCACCTGCGCTTCAACGCTGTCGAGCTGGCTTGCGCAATACTTGACCAGTTCCGAGCCGCGCTGATACGCCGCGACCGATGCTTCCAGCGGCAACTGGCCCGCTTCCATTTGCGTTACCAGCTGCGCCAGTTCCGCCATTGCCTCTTCAAACGAGGCCGGCGCTGCGGCAGCGGCAGTTAATTTCTTCGACATAGACTCAGATCTCTTCGTGGCACGAGGGGCTTGTAGGGAGACGCCGGGGATTCCCGGCCAGCATAGAAGCGTTATTTTAGAACAAACCACACTATTAAGTGAAAACTAAAGCGCAATCGACGCGCTCAAAGTCAATAGCGTTGCCAGCTTGTCAGTGAATTTTAGCCGAATCCCCCCTCTCTGCCGAAAATTGCGCGCCAAATGACAATGTTTCTCATTAATAGGCTATATCGCGGGGGAGTTTGATAATGCCGAGGCCGATCCGCGCTATAATCGCCGGTTCTGTCCGAAATACCGTTTCAACAAATTTGAATTCAGGTCTTTGCGGATTCTTTCTCTCTGTAGCGGTTGCCCAGGGAATGGCCTGGGGCACTGCTGACCGTTGTACATTTATGGGGGGTTGGGATGTCCGATCTGGCTACTCACGCCAAGCTGGCGCGTTCAAACGCGCAACTTCCGGTCCACGTCTATTTTGACGAAACGCTGTTGCAGCGTGAAATGCAGCAATTGTTCCAAGCCGGCCCGCGCTATGTCGGGCATGAGCTGATGGTGCCGGAAACCGGCGATTTTGCGACCCTGGCGTCTGAGAACGAAGGGCGCATGCTCGTGCGCAACGCCAATGGCATCGAAGTGCTGTCCAACGTGTGCCGTCACCGGCAGGCGCTGATGTTCAATGGCCGCGGCAATGCGAATCATATCGTCTGCCCGCTGCACCGCTGGACCTACGATCTCAAGGGTGAATTGATCGGCGCGCCGCATTTCCCCGAGACGCCCTGCCTGAACCTGTCGAAAACGCCGCTGCAAAGCTGGAACGGCTTGCTGTTCGAGCAAAATGGCTACAACGTGATGGAAAAATTGAAAGATTTGTCCGTCTCGAAAGACCTCGATTTTTCCGGCTATATGTTCGACCACGTGGAAATCCACGAGTGCGACTACAACTGGAAGACCTTCATCGAAGTCTATCTGGAAGACTATCACGTGGAACCGTTCCACCCGGGCCTGGGCAGCTTCGTCAGCTGCGACGACCTGCGCTGGGAATTCGGCAAGGATTACAGCGTGCAAACGGTGGGCGTGCACCGCGGCTTGCAGCAAGCCGGCTCGCCTGCCTACAAGAAATGGCAGGAGCAGGTGCTGCAATTCCGCGGCGGCGAAGCGCCGCCGTATGGCGCCATCTGGCTGACCCTGTATCCGAACATCATGGTCGAATGGTATCCGCACGTGCTGGTCGTCTCGACCCTGTGGCCCGACGGCCCGCAAAAGACGCGCAACGTGGTGGAGTTTTATTACCCGGAAGAAATTGTGTTGTTCGAGCGCGACTTCGTCGAAGCGGAACGGGCTGCCTACATGGAAACCTGTGTCGAGGACGATGAAATCGCCCAACGCATGGACGCGGGCCGCAAGGCCCTGATGGCGCGCGGCGTCAGCGAAGTGGGCCCTTACCAGTCGCCGATGGAAGATGGCATGCAGCATTTCCACGAGTGGTACCGCAACAATATCGAACTGTAGTCCCTCAAGGGCCGCCTCGTGCGGCCTTTTTTTATCCCCGCGTTTTTCAGGAATCAGATGCAATCTCTTTGGATGCTGTTTGCAAGTTTCATGTTCGCCATCATGGGCGTGTGCGTCAAGCTGGCGTCGGATATGTATTCGACGTCCGAAATCGTCATGTACCGCGGCATCATCGGCATGACCGTCATGAGCTGCACCATCCTCTATCAGGGTGGCAGCTTTAAAACCACGATGCCGGGCCAGCATCTGTGGCGTGGCGTGGTGGGCGTGATCGCCCTGTGGCTGTGGTTTTATGCCATCGCCATCCTGCCGCTGGCCACCGCCATGACCCTGAACTATATGGCGCCCATCTGGATCGCCGTGATCCTGCTGGCCGGCGGCTGGTGGAAAGCGACGAAGCAAGTCGAGTGGCCGCTGGTGGCGGCCATTGCCATGAGCTTTGTCGGCGTGACCCTGCTGCTGCAGCCCGTGTTCGAGACGGACCAGGCGGCTGGCGCCATCACGGCCTTGATTTCCGGCATGCTGTCGGCCCTCGCCTACCTGCAGGTGCGCAAGCTGGGCCTGCTGGGCGAACCCGAATACCGGGTCGTGTTTTATTTCTCGGTCGTCAATTTCCTCGCTGGCGTGATCGGCCACGTGGCCAGCGCCGGCGGCGGCCCCGTCGTCTGGCACGCGCACACGAGCGGCTACGGCATCGGCTTGCTGGCCGCCATCGGCCTGTGCGCCACCATGGCGCAGATGGCCATGACGCGCGCCTATCGCCTGGGCAAGACCCTCGTGGTGGCAAACCTGCAATACACGGGCATCGTCTTTTCCAGCTTCTGGGGCGTGGTGATCTTTGGCGACCTGTTCGACTGGCATGGCTGGGCCGGCATCGGCATCATTCTCGCTTCCGGCATCGCGGCAACCTATTACAATACCCGCAACACGGCCCGTGGCGCAGCGATCGCGCGCACGGATCCCATCGCCAGCGAAGTGTAAGGAGTCATGACCTTGTATACGACCTTGATCAACAGCAATGATTTGTCCAGCCACCTGAATGACAGCAACTGGGTCATCCTCGATTGCCGCCACGACTTGCTCAACCCGACGGCCGGCAGCGATGCGTTTGCCGCCGGCCACATCCAGAACGCCCAGTTCGCCGATATCGACACGGCCCTGTCCGGCCCCAAGACGGCGCGCGGCGCGGACTTTACCGGACGCCATCCGCTGCCCGACCGCAACGCCCTGCTGGCCACCCTGCGCGGCTGGGGCATCAATGACGATACGCAAGTGGTCGCCTATGACGGGCAAGGCGGCATGTTCGCCGCCCGTTTGTGGTGGCTGCTGCGCTGGGTCGGCCATCCAGCCGTGGCCGTGCTCGACGGCGGCCTGGCCGGCTGGCAGGCGCAAGGCTTGCCGCTGGTCACACCGGTGGCGCCCCGCCCTGCCGGCAACCTGGTGGAAAAAGCCAGCCTGACGCGCACGGCCAGCGTGCAGGACGTCGTTGCCAACCTGGAAACCCAGGCGTTGACGGTGATCGACGCGCGCGCGCCCGACCGTTATCGCGGCGAAAACGAAACCATCGACCCCGTGGGTGGCCATATCCCCGGCGCGAAAAACCGTTTCTTCAAGGACAACCTGCTGCCAGACGGCCGTTTTAAAAGCGCGGAAGAACTCAGGCAGGACTTCAGTGCCTTGGTCGCCTCGCCGCAGGCAGCCATCCTGCAGTGCGGTTCCGGCGTGACGGCTTGCCACAACCTGCTGGCACTGGAAGTGGCAGGTTTGCCTGGCGCGGCCCTGTATCCGGGCTCGTGGAGCGAATGGTGCGCCGATCCGGCGCGGCCCGTGGCGACCGGGACAGCATAAGCAGCTGGCACGGCGTCCCGTCGCCGACCTTTGTCATTATCAGGAATTACCGATGCAACGATCCCTCTTGAGCGTACTGGCAGGCTTGTGCCTGGCATTTTGCCTGCCTGCCGCCGCGCAAAAACCACCCGCCGCGTATGACTTGAAGGAAATCATGACCGTCAGGGCGTTCGACCAGCCGGTACTGCTTGAAAAACGCACCAGCTACGATGGCCTGCTGGCGGACAAAGTGCAGGAAGGCGCAGCGACGCGCATGGCCGGCTATGCGCAGGCGGACCAGGCCATGACCCAGGCGCGCTATCCGGGCGCGCAACGCCTTGGGGTCGCGGAACTGGCCGACTACCGGCCCGGCGCGCACATCACGATGGTCGACCGCTACATGATCGAACACGCCGCGAGCGCCTTGGGCAAAGGCTGGATCTTCGCATTCATGCCGGTGAATTTCATTCAAGCGACGCGTATCAAGGACGAGTCCGCACGCGGCGTCCCATTTGTCTTGCCGGGCACCGACAAGACACTGAACTATACCTTTCAGATCAACCTGCCTGACAACGTCAACGGCTTGCTCGACCCCACCACCACGCGCTACAACGGCGATTTCTTCACCTACAAACAGTCCCAGCAATTTCGCGGGAATGTGGCGCGGATCACGCTGGAACTCTCTTTCCGGGCCGATTCGGTGCCGGTACGCGAGCTCGACAAATTCCTCGCGCAACTGCAACACATCAGCCAGATGATGGGCGGCTCCTTCAGTGTCCCGGAAATGTGGATCAACAGCAACAAACCGGGCACGGCGGCCAATACTCCGGGCCAGCGCATGCGCAGCAGCCTGGAAAAAGACATCGCCGAGCACAGCGCGACCATCGCACGCAAGCAGGAAGACAAGCAGGAGCTGGCCCAGGCCTACTGGTTGCGCGGCTCGGCCCATGCGGATCTGCAGCAAGCCGAACTGGCATGGGCCGACCTGACGCAGGCGCTGGCGCTGCAACCATCGACGGCTGTCTACCATATGACGCTGGCATCGATCCAGGTCCGGCGCGGACAGTTCCAGGCCGCCATCGAGCAGCTGGAACAGGCGCGGCTGCTGGGCTACGATGCCTACGAAGTCGCCTACCAACGCGGCCAGACTTATTACCAGATGGGCCAATACCGGCGCGCGCTCGACGAGCTGGAACCGCTGACCATCTCGGCGGTAAACATGGAGGCACAGCCGTATGCCAGGCTGTGGTATCTGTGGACGCTGGGACCTGCCGGGCTAGCCTTGCCGGACGCGCTCAGGCAGGAATTGAACGCCGACGCCAGCGGCGCCTGGCCGCGTCCCGCCTATGGGCTGTTCACCGGCATCTCGACGCCGGAACAGGTGCTGGCGGCGGCCGACACAATGCAGGGCGACGAGCGCCTGCTGTCCTTATGCGAAGCGTATTTTAATATCGGCCAATACTATCTGCTGAAACAGGACCGGCGCAAAGCCAGGGAGTATTTTGAAAAGACGGTTGCCACCGGCATGGTGATGTATGCCGAATACGGCAACGCACTGTTTGAACTGCAACGGCTGGCGCAAACGCCGTCCTGATACCTGCCGCCCTTGCGTTTCATCACGGGAAAGGCGGCCCTGGCCGACGACATGCACCACGCGCAAGGCGCTGCCGCCGCTTGCGGACGCCATCGCCAGCAAGCGTCCATGGGCGACGGCGACCATCGCCCGGATAGCGCCATCTAGGCCGTGATGCCCAAAGCGCGGTTCAGGCAAGCGATCTCGTCCTGCCACGCCTGCTGGCTGGCCGGCTTCTGGTGGCGCGGTTTTCTCGCCAGGTCTTGCGCCAGCAATTGCTCCAGTTCGCACAAGCGTTCCAGCTGTTGATCCACGTCACTGTGCGCTAGCGCCAGCGCAGCCGTTTCCATTCGCGCCGGGGACGGCGGAGCCTGCCCATCTTCAAGGCGCAGGCGTGCATACGCGCTGGCCGCATCCGGCCACTCTTCCAGCCCGCCATCGGCCACCACCCAGTAGCGGTTGCAGGCCGTCTCGATCAGGTCGCGGTCGTGCGACACCAGCAGGCAGCCACCCGCAAAGCTGAGCAGCGCTTGCCCCAGTTCCGCCTTGCCCTGCATGTCCAGGTGATTGCTGGGCTCGTCCAGCAGCAGCAGGTGGTAGCTGGCCAGCGACAGCCCCAGGAACAGCAGCCGCGCCCGCTCACCGCCGCTCAGGGTCGCCACCGTCTGGCCATGGCGCGCATACGGGAAACCGGCCGCGATCAGCGCCTGCTTGCGCGCCACCTGGCTGCGCGCAGCCTCGTTTTGCACGGCGAACGGGTACAGGGCGTCGGACAGGTCGGCCGTATCGGCCAGTTGTTTGAGCGACTGGTCGTAATAGCCGATGTTCGCCGCCTTGTGATAGCGCAAGTCGCTGCGCTCCTCCTGTGCCTGGATCGCTTGCCAGCACAGGCGCAGCAGCGACGATTTGCCGCTGCCATTGGCGCCCAGCAAGGCGACCCGGTCGCCCGGTTTCAGCCACAGCTGGCCGACCTGGAACAGCACGGGAGACGCGGGCACGGCGCGTACCTGCAGGCCGTCGAGCGCCAGCAGCTGGTCGGCTGCCAGCGCCTTGCCGCGCAGACTCAAGCGCCAGGGCGCGCCGTCGCTGACGAACGATTGCACATCCTTCAGCTTGTCGATGCGCCGCTGCATGGTCTTGGCCTTGCGCGCCAGGTCTTCATTGTCATAGGTGCGGCCCCACAAGGCCAGGCGGGCGCTGCTGGCCGACAGGCGGTCGATTTCCTTCTGTTCGGCCGCATGCCGGGCGGCAGCGGCTACGTCCGCCTCGGCCAGCGCCGCCAGCGCGGGGCCGCACGGCAAATCGAAATCGTACAGGCGGCTATCGCGCAAGATCCAGCTGCGCGTGGCCACGTTGTCGAGCAGGCGCTGGTCGTGCGAGACGAGGATGAAGGCGCCGCGCCAGGCCAGCAGGAATTGCTCCAGCCACAGCAGCGATGGCAAGTCCAGGTGATTGCTCGGTTCGTCGAGCAGCAGCACGTTCGGCTCCTGCAGCAGGGCACGCCCCAGCAATAGTCTCGTGTGCTGGCCGCCGGACAGCGAATGCACGGGCACTTGCGCCGTTTCTTGGTCAAAACCCAGTTCGGCCAGCAGGCTGTCGACCCGCCAATGCAATTCCGGCTGCTCCAGTACGGGGGCCAGCAAGGCGTCGTACAGGCTCAGCTTGGCAAGTTCTGGCGGCAAGTGCTGCTCCACGTGCTGCAAGCGGCAGGCACGAGCATAGTGGATGGTGCCGGCAGTGGCTTCTCGCGTGCCGCTGAGCAATCCCAGCAAGGTGGATTTGCCGCAGCCATTGTGGCCGATCAGGCCGATGCGGTCGCCCTGGCGCAAGGTAAAGGCGAGTTCGTTGAAGAGGAAACCGTCGTGGGTATCCAGTTGCAAAGCTTGTGTCGAGATAAGGGTAGTCATGGCTCTTGTCTTTGCTCGGGATGCAAGCATCCGCGTTAACAGGAGCGCTAACGACAACGGAGTACCAGGAAAGGACTCGTCTGGGAGGGTGACTTTGCTCTGGCCAGGTTATCGCAGCGCGATAGAACGTGGGCAAGAGCTGGCAAATGCGCTTAAAGAGCGTGCGCGCCACAAGGCGAGCAACAAGTTTTCTTCCATGATATTTTCCTCCTTTCTGTGCAAGTTAGTCAGAAAGGCAATATAGCATAGGTAGCACTGCGCCGACAGCGCCAGGCATCAACCACCGTGACGCTTATGCGTCAGGAACAGCACGATGCACACGCCCAGTGCGATCAACAGCACTTGCGGAATGGTTTCGCGCAAGGTGGCGCGGCGCTGCATCTGCGGCATCAGGTCGCTCAAGGCAATATAGATAAAGCCGGACGAGGCGAACACGAGCACGTAAGGAATCAGATTGCTGGCGCGGTCCAGGGTGAAATAGCCGAGCAAGCCGCCCGCCACCGCCATCAGGCTGCACAGCAGATTGAAGATATACGCGCGCAGGCGCGAGAAGCCGGCATTGAGCAGCACGATGAAGTCGCCGATTTCCTGCGGGATTTCATGCGCGATGATGGCCAGGCCCGTCACCAGGCCCAGTTTCGGGTCGGCCAGGAAAGCGGCGGCGATCAGGATGCCGTCCGTAAAGTTGTGCATGCCGTCGCCCACTAAAATCATCCAGCCGGCCTTGCCCGCCTCGTGCTTGTCGTGGCCGTGCGCATGGTGGTGGCCGTCGCCTTCATGGTGGTGCGAATGGCGCAGGATGGCGAATTTTTCCAGCATGAAGAAGGCCAGCAAACCGGCCAGCAGGGTGGCGAACAGGCTGCGCGGGTCCGCCTGCGACTCGAACGCTTCGGGCAAGGCGTGCAGCAGGGACGTCGACAACATGATGCCGACGGACAAGCTGACCATGCGCTCGACCACTTTGGACAAGAATGCAAACGAAAAGATCGCCGCCGCAGTAATGCTGAACACGCCCGCGATCGTGGTCGCGAGCAAAATGGATATAAGGACGGGATCGATGATTTTCTTACCTCAAAATGGCGCCGGGTCACTGGCGCCCGCGATGCTAGCGTCTGGCCTGATGAATGCGTTGTTATCTATTGTCTAATTTTTTGCGCGTTTGGCGGCAACGTCGCGCGATGAAGATGCAATTGTACTGCATTGGCGCGCACCGGGCATTTTACAGCCCGGTGCGGCTTTCGCGTCAATTTATGGAAGATGCGGTATGTTTCTGTTGCAGATCACGCCACGCCGTGGCTTTTGAACCAGGCCAGGCAGCGCGCATAACCGTCTTTCGCATCGGCCGCCACATAGCTGGGGCGGTAATCGGCGTTGAAGGCGTGGCCCGCATCGGGATACACGACAAACTCGGATGGGTTGCCACCCTTGGCCAACGCGTCCTTCATCTTGCCGATCGATTCCTGGCTGATGCCCGTATCCTTGCCGCCATACAAGCCCAGTACGGGAACCTTCAAGGTAGCGGCGATGTCGATGGGGTTGCTCGGCTGCAAGGCAGTCGGTTCACCGACGAGGCGGCCATACCAGGCCACGCCCGCCTTGACGGCCGGATTGTGCGCCGCGTACAGCCACGTGATGCGCCCGCCCCAGCAAAAGCCCGTGATGCCCAAACGGCTCGTATCGCCGCCATTCTGTTTCGCCCATGCCACCACCGCATCGAGGTCCGCCATCACTTGCGCGTCCGGCGTCTTGGCGATGATGCCTTTCATCAACTCCGGGATGCTGGCCACCTTGGTGGGATCGCCCTGGCGCACGAACAAATCGGGCGCCAGCGCCAGATAACCCTGCTTGGCAAAACGGCGCGCCATGTCGGCGATATGTTCATGCACGCCAAATATTTCCGAAATGACCAATACCACGGGCAAACCCGTCTTGCCTTCCGGCTGCGCTGCGTACACGGGCACGGCCTGGCCATCGACCATCACCGACATGTGGCCCGTGACGAGCCCGGCGGAATCCGTCTTGATGACGTTTTGCGCCGCCACGGGCAAGACGGCCACGGCAAAGCCAGTGCCCAGCGCCACCTTCAGGAAACCACGCCGGCCATCCGGCCCGGACAAGCTGCTCTGGCCCAGCAAACTTTCACAATCGGTGATCATGTCGCTCATGCGTTTCTCCTGAAGGTATTGCGTTTGGAAATGTCGGCTGACGCTGCGCTAAGCCGACCTACGGTCATTGCTCAAGTAAACATGTAGGTCGGCTTAGCGGGGCATGCCCCGCGTAAGCCGACGCAGCATCAATGCGCTTCGTCCCAGTTCCTGCCGACGCCCACCTCGGCCGTCAGCGGCACTTTCAGCGCGGCCACGCCCGCCATCAGTTCCGGCAGCTTGCGCTTGACCAATTCGAGCTCGGCGTCCGGCACTTCCAGCACCAGTTCATCGTGCACTTGCATGATCATCTTCGTTTGCAAGTTGTCCGCTTCCAGCCAGCCTTGCACGGCGATCATGGCCAGCTTGATCAGGTCGGCGGCCGTGCCCTGCATCGGCGCGTTGATCGCCGCCCGTTCCGCGCCCTGGCGGCGCGGGCCGTTCGGCGAATTGATTTCCGGTAACCACAAACGGCGGCCGAACACGGTTTCCACGTAGCCGCGCGCCTTGGCTTGCTGGCGCGTGTCTTCCATATACTGTTTCACGCCGGAGAAGCGAGCAAAGTAGCGGTCGATATAGCTTTGCGCGGCTGTGCGGTCCACGCCCAGGTTACCGGCCAGGCCAAACGCGCTCATGCCGTAGATCAAACCAAAGTTGATGACCTTGGCGTAGCGGCGCTGTTCGCTTTGTACTTCCGCGGCCGGCACGCCGAAGATTTCAGCGGCCGTGGCGCGGTGAATGTCGATGCCGTCGGCAAATGCGCGCAGCATGGCTTCGTCGCCCGAGATGTGCGCCATGATGCGCAATTCGATCTGCGAATAGTCGGCCGAGACGATGTGGCTGCCCGGCGGCGCAATAAAGGCTTCGCGGATACGCCGGCCTTCCGCGCTGCGGATGGGGATATTCTGCAAGTTCGGGTCGTTCGACGCCAATCGTCCCGTCACGGCCACGGCTTGCGCATAGTTCGTGTGCACGCGTCCCGTGGTGACGTTGATCATTTTCGGCAATTTATCCGTGTACGTCGACTTCAGCTTGGCCATGCCGCGGTATTCGAGCAGCACTTTGGGCAATGGATAATCCTCGGCCAGCTTTTGCAGCACTTCTTCATCCGTCGATGGCGCGCCCGTCGGGGTTTTCTTGACCACCGGCAGTTTCAGCTTTTCAAAGAAGATTTCGCCGATCTGCTTGGGCGAACCCAGGTTGAATGGCTGCTCGGCCAGTTCATACGCCTTCTTTTCCAGTTCGAGGATTTTCACGGCCAGCTCGGCCGACTGGATGTTGAGCAATTCGTCATCGATCAGCACGCCGTTGCGCTCGATTTTTTGCAAGACCACGGCCGTCGGCATCTCGATCTTTTCATAGATGAAGGTCAGCTTTTCATCATTCGCCACGTTGCCCCACATGGCATTGTGCAAGCGCAAGGTGACGTCCGCATCCTCGGCCGCGTATTTCGCCGCCTGCTCCACCTCGACTTGATTGAACGTGATCTGCTTGGCGCCCTTGCCGCACACGTCCTCGAACGGGATCGTCGTGTAGTTCAGGTGGCGCAGGGCCAGGCTGTCCATGTCGTGCTTCTTGTGCGATTCAAACACATACGATTCAAGCAGGGTATCGTGGGCGATGCCGCGCAACGTCACGCCGTGGTTGGCGAAGATGTGGCTGTCGTATTTCAGGTTCTGCCCCAGCTTGGGCTTGTTCGCATCTTCCAGCCACGGGCGCAATTTCGCCAGCACGTGTTCACGCGTTAATTGCTCGGGCGCGCCCGCGTAGTCGTGGGCCAGCGGGATGTAGCAGGTAGCGTGCTCGGCCACGGAGAGGGAAATGCCGACCATTTGCGCCGTCATCGGCTCCAGCGAGGTGGTTTCCGTGTCGACTGCCGTCAGGGGCGCCGCATCGATGAGGGCAATCCATTTGTCCAGCTGCTCGTCCGTCAGCACGGTTTCATAGGCGGCTTCCACCGCTGGCGCGGCATCGGCGAACATGTCGCCCGTCGTGTTGGCAGCAGCGGCACCGGCAGTTGCCGGTGCGCCAACAGGCGACATCGGCGGCGGCACCGCGCCCAGTTCGCGCAGCAGTGCCTTGAAGCCGTAGCGCTGGAAGAAGGCCAGCAGCGCTTCCCTGTCTTCGTGTTTCGCCACCAGCGAGTCGGCGATGGTCGTCATGTGTTCGGACAAGTCGCAATCGGTCTTGACGGTGATCAAGGCGCGCGCCTGTGGCAGCCATGGCAAGGCCGTGCGCAGGTTTTCCCCCACGGCGCCGCCCACCTTGGCCGCGTTTTCCATGACGCCTTCCAGGCTGTCGTACAAGGTCAGCCATTTGACGGCCGTCTTCGGGCCGCATTTCGATACGCCCGGCACGTTGTCCACGGTATCGCCGATCAGCGACAGATAATCGATGATGCGGTTCGGCGGCACGCCGAATTTGACCAGCACGGCCGCTTCATCGAGCTTTTCGTTGCTCATGGTATTGATCAGGGTCACCTGGCTGTTGACCAGCTGCGCCAGGTCCTTGTCGCCAGTCGACACCACCACGTTCATGCCGGCGGCGGCCGCCTGCACGGCCAGCGTGCCGATCACGTCGTCCGCCTCCACGCCGTCGACCATCAATATCGGCCAGCCCATGGCGCGCACGGCTTCGTGGATCGGCTCGATCTGCAGGCGCAGGTCGTCCGGCATCGAGGCGCGCGTGGCCTTGTATTCCGGATACATGTCGTCACGGAACGTTTTACCTTTGGCATCGAACACGCAGGCGATGTAGGCGGCCGGGTAATCGGCGCGCAGGCGGCGCAGCATGTTGACCATGCCGTGCATGGCGCCCGTGGGATAGCCATCCGGGCTGCGCAGGTCGGGCAGCGCATGGAAGGCACGATAAAGGTAACTGGAACCGTCGACTAACAGCAGGGTGTTTTGCATAATGCCAATAAAATAAGGTGAGCCGCGCCAGCCGGGAAGAAACAGCGGCGGACGGGCGGAATATCGCACAATTATCGCAGAGTTTAGGGCCACGCCACCGGCCGCAACACGTGCCGTTCCTGGCGTTTTTATCACCCCGGCAGCCCCGTGCGGGCGCGCGGGCGGCCGCTGCGGGCCATTTCGGCGCATTAATCAGCCGTATTAAGCAGCATTGCCTACCAGTTTGTTACAATGCCTTATAGATAAATTGACGGCATTACACCACTGCACGCGCTGCAGTCCCTCACATGGAAGCGAACCCATCATGATGCGTACATCGACACTCTGGACATTCCTCGCCCTGCCCCTGCTGGCATGTTCGGCCATCGCCAGCGCCCAGACGCCGGCCAAACCGAGCGACGCGCCGCCACAGCTCGAACGTATCGAGGAAATGGGCGAAGCGCCCATCACCGTGGCACCGGCCGCGGCCAAGCAGCAGATTACCGAGAAACGCGAAGCGGGCGTGACGTCCGAAGTGAAAGTCACGAGCGGCGGCAGCACCTATTACATGAAGCCGGCCGCCGGCGGCGACCAGGCCCATAGCGGCGCCCTGCGCGGCCCGCAATGGAAAGTACTGGAATTTGACCTGGGCAAGAAGAAACAGAAACAACGCGACGAAGAGGCAGCGGACGCTCCAGCGCCGCCCGCACCAGCGAAGTAAGCAGCCACTCTCTTCTGCCCTGCCCCGGCCACCTGCGGGGCAGCCGGCTTTTTTTGACCTTTTAGACCAATCCTCTCTTTCCCATGGCAGTTTTTACCGCGCTACACCTGGACGATATCGGCCAGTGGATCACGCAGTTTCCACTCGGCAAACCTCTGGCGCTCAAGGGCATCGCGTCCGGCATCGAAAACAGCAATTTCTTCCTGAGCACGGAGCGCGGCGAGTACGTGCTGACGATCTTTGAAAACCTCAGCTTCGCGCAATTGCCGTTTTATCTGCAACTGATGCGCCATTTGGCGGACCGGGGCGTACTGGTGCCGGCGCCGATCGCCAATGCGGACGGCGAACTGGTGACGGCCCTGCAAGGCAAGCCGGCCGCCATCGTCAGCAAACTCGACGGCAGCTCGCAGATGGCGCCGCAAGCCGTGCATTGCGCAGCGGTCGGCGCGATGCTGGCGAAGATGCACCTGGCGGCGCAGGACTTCCCCCTGCAACAGCCGAATTTGCGGGGACTGGACTGGTGGAACACCACCACGCCCCTCGTCCTGCACCACCTCGACGATGCCAAGGCGCACTTGCTGCGCGCGGAAATCCATTTCCAGGACGCCTTTGCTGCCTGCGATACGTATAAAGCCATCCCGCGCGGTCCCGTGCATGCCGACCTGTTCCGCAACAATGTCATGTTTGACGGCGAACAACTGACGGGCTTTTTCGACTTTTACTTTGCCGGCTGCGACACCTGGCTGTTCGACGTGGCCGTCACCGTCAACGACTGGTGCGTGGACCTGGACACGGGCGTGCTCGACACGGTGCGCGTGCGGGCCCTGCTCGACGCCTACCAGGCCGTGCGTCCGTTTACGCATGAAGAACAGACGGCATGGCAACCGATGCTGCGCGCCGCCGCGCTGCGCTTCTGGCTGTCGCGCCTGTACGATTATTACCAGCCGCGCGAAGCGGAAATGCTGACCCCGCACGATCCCACGCATTTCGAACGCATTCTGCGCGAACGTATCGCCACACCTGCTCCGGAACTGTTTTAAACATGGAAAAATTACCTGCAAGTACAGGTTGGCAATGGGTGAAACAAGGCTTCGCTCTGTTTCGCAAGCAACCTGGCGGCATGTCGATGCTGTTTCTCGGCTATATGTTCTGCATGCTGGCCGTCAGCATCGTGCCCGTGCTCGGCCAGATGCTGCCCGTCATCCTGGTCCCCGTCTTTTCCGTCGCCTTCGTGCAAGGCTGCCTGAACATCGACCAGGGCAAGCGCGTATTGCCCAGCCTCTTGATCTCGGGCTTCCGCAAGCCCGCGTTTCCTTCCCTGTTCGGCCTGGGCGTGCTGTACATCCTGATGGCCATCGTGGCCATCGGCGCCTCGACTCTGGTGGACGACGGCTTGCTGTGGCAACTGGTCACGGGGCAATTGACGGAAGAAGCGGCGCGCACCGCCATCCCCGAATCGCGCCTGGGCCTCGGCATCCTGCTGGCCATCGTGCTGTACGTGCCGGCCGCCATGGCCTTCTGCTTTGCCGCACCGCTGATCTACTGGAAACAAACCGGGCTGGGCAAGGCGCTGTTCTTCAGCTTTTTCGCCGTCTGGCGTTCGCTGTCGGCCTTCATCGTCTTCGCCGCCACCTGGTTCGCCATCAGCGTCGTCACCAGCCAGTTGCTGGCCGTCATCTTTGGCCGCACGCCGCTGATGATGCAGCTGATGATGCCGCTGTCGATGATTCTCACCATCATCATGCATTGCTCGTTCTACGCCGCCTACCGCCAGATCTTCGGCTTGCCCGTCGATGAGAGCAAGACGGTGTCGCTGGACAAGCCGAACGACTGATTGCTACGCCGCATAAGAAAAGGGCAGCCTGCGCAGGCTGCCCTTTTTTTATTTGCCGAATGCCTTGCAATGCCACACACAGGCCGGATTAGCCGAAGGCGTCATCCGACACCATTGCTGGCCTCGCAGCGTCGGATTACGCGGCGTTCCGCCGCTAATCCGACCTACGCCCATTACCGCCCCAGGCGTTCCAGTTTCGCGATACCCAGGTCCAGCACCTTCATGCCGTGCTGTCCGAAATTGATTTGCGCGCGCGCATTGCCGCCGCCGCCTTCGATATTGACGATCACGCCTTCGCCGAACTTGGCGTGTGCCACGGATTCGCCGATGCGCCAGCCGCCGCCCGTGGCTTTTTGCGCGATCTTTTGTGCAATCGCATTGTCCGAACCCAGGCTAGCCACCTTGGGCGCCTCGTCCCAGGCCGACTTGCGGTTGCCGAACCAGTTCGCCTGCACCTTCGGCGACAGCCATTTCAAGGATTCTTCCGGCAATTCGTCGAAGAAGCGCGATTTCATGTTGTAGCGCGTCTGGCCATGCAGCATGCGCGTCTGCGAAAAGCTCATGTACAGCCGCTTGCGCGCGCGCGTGATGGCCACGTACATCAGCCGGCGTTCCTCTTCCACGCCGTTGTCTTCCTTCGAGCTGCTTTCGTGCGGGAACAGGCCCTCTTCCAGGCCCGTGATGAAGACATTGTCGAATTCCAGGCCCTTGGCCGAGTGCACGGTCATCATCTGCAGCGCATCCTGGCCCGCCTGCGCCTGGTTGTCGCCCGCTTCCAGCGATGCGTGCGACAGGAAGGCGGACAGCGGCGACATCACGGCCGGCAGCGGCGCGTCGGCATCGAGGATTTCGATGCCGTCCTGGTTGACGACGGGCGCGCCCGATTGCGCCTGGGCGGCAGGGCCCAGATGGGCCGGCGCGCTCTGGCCGAAACCTTCTTCGGAAATGAACTGGCTGGCCGCGCTGACCATCTGCTCCAAGTTCTCGATGCGGTCGGCGCCCTCTTTTTCATTTTGATAATGTTGCAGCAAGGTACTCGCTTCCAGCACCACTCTGACCATTTCCGGCAAGGACAATTGCTGCGTTTCGAAACGCACGCCCTCGATCAGCTTGACGAAACCGGCCAGCACGCTGCCCGCCTTGCCCGCCACATACGGCACGGCCGCATACAGCGAAATGCCGTACTGTTCCGACGCGGCCTGCAATTGCTCGATCGAGCGCATGCCGATGCCCCGCGTGGGGAAATTGACCACGCGCAGGAAGGCCGAATCGTTGTGCGGATTGTCCATCAATTGCAAATAGGCAATCGCGTGCTTGACCTCGGCGCGCTGGAAATAGCGCTGGCCGCCATACACGTGATACGGAATCGCGGCCGAGAACAGCGCATGCTCGATCACGCGCGACTGCGCATTCGAGCGGTACAAGATGGCGATTTCACTGCGCGAAGCGCCATCGGCGATCAGGCTTTTCGCCTCTTCGATGATCCACTGCGCTTCCTGCAGATCGGAACTGGCTTCATACACGCGCACCTGCTCGCCATGGCCCGCGTCCGTGCGCAGATTCTTGCCCAGGCGCTTGCTGTTGTTCGCAATCAGCACGTTGGCGCTGTCGAGGATGTGGCCGTGCGAGCGGTAGTTCTGCTCCAGCTTGATCAAGTTCTTGACCTGGAACTCGTGCTCGAAGGCGCTCATGTTGCCCACGTTGGCGCCGCGGAACGCATAGATGCTCTGGTCATCGTCGCCGACGGCAAACAGGGCGCCGCCATCGCGGCTGCCGTGGCCGGCCAGCAATTTGAGCCAGTTGTATTGCAGGTTATTCGTATCCTGGAACTCGTCCACGAGGATGTGGCGGAAACGGGCCTGGTAGTGTTCACGCAGGGGCTGGTTACGGCTCAGCAATTCATACGTGCGCAACAGCAATTCCGCGAAATCGACGACGCCTTCGCGCTGGCACTGGTCGTCGTACAGCTGATACAGTTCGACCATCTTGCGCTCGTGCGCGTCGTACGCTTCCACGTCCGTGGCGCGCAAACCCTGGTCCTTGGCATTGTTGATGAAATACATCACCGTCTTCGGCGGGAATTTTTCATCATCGATATTGTTTGCCTTCAACAAACGCTTGATCACCGACAATTGATCCTGGGAATCGAGGATCTGGAACGTCTGTGGCAAGGCCGCGTCGCGGTAGTGCGTGCGCAGCAAGCGGTTGCACAGGCCGTGGAAGGTGCCAATCCACATGCCGCGCGTGTTGATCGGCAGCATGGCCGACAGGCGCGTGAGCATTTCCTTGGCGGCTTTATTGGTAAACGTCACGGCCAGGATGCCAGGCGGCGATACCTGCTGGGTCTGGATCAGCCACGCGATGCGGGTGGTCAGCACGCGGGTCTTGCCCGAACCGGCGCCTGCCAGGATCAGCGCGTGCTGCGCCGGCAAGGTGACGGCAGCCAATTGTTCGGGATTGAGATTGTGAAGAAGATTTTGCATCCCGTGATTATACCGGCATGGCTAAAAATACTGTGCATTTGTCCAGCGGTCGCGCCGCATTCGCCGCGTGCGCGCTACAATCGGCATCACTGCACAGCTGACGAAAACATGCCCATGACACCTCCCAGCCACCTCGATGGCGCCCGCGTACTGGCCTGGGCCTGGTCCGGCCTGCCCTTCGGCCACGTCACCAGTGAAGACGGCGCCGCCCCCATCGCCGTTCACGGCCTGGCCGTGTGCCGCTACGGGGACGAGGCGCAAGTCTACCGTTTCAGCTGCGACGCGCACTGGGACACGGTACAGGATGAGGTGTATGCCAGCGAGCACGACGCCAGAGAGCAGCTGCCGGCGCAATACCGCGCCGTGGCCGCCGTGTGGAACACACCGTGAGTTACGCCATCCGCGCAGCCACCGGCGCCGACCTGCCCCTGCTGGCCCAGGTCGAGCGCAGCGCCGCAACCCTGTTTGCCCACGCAGGCCCCGAACTGGCGTGGCTGGCGCAGGGAGAACCCTTGCCACTGAGCACCTTGCAGATGCTGCAGCAGCATGGCGGCGTATGGGTGGCCGCCGATGGCCTGGACCGGCCATCGGGTTTCCTGGCCGCCCAGCCGCTCGACGGCCAGTGGTTCATCGTGGAATTGTCCGTTGCCCTGCCGCATCAACGGCAGGGCCTGGGGGCGCGCCTGCTCGACGCGGCGGCGGCCCATGCCCGGGCGCTGGGCTGCGCATGCCTGACACTGAGCACGTATCGGCACCTGCCATGGAACGCGCCCTACTATGCGCGCCACGGTTTCAGCGCAATCGAGGCCGCGGCGCTGGGCGCGGGTCACGCGCTCAAGCTGGCGCGCGAAGCGCAGGACGGGCACGATCCGGCGCTGCGCTGCCTGATGCGCAAGCCACTGGCCCGCTGATTCAGCACAACATTCAGCGCACCAGCTTTGCCTTGCCTTCGCTGAGCGCCTGGGCGATCACCTGGCGCGTGGTCTTGTCGGCGATCTTGACGACTTTTTCCTGCTGGCGGCCCAGGTCGTCCATTTGCTTGCCCAGCGCTTCCATCGGCTTGCTGCGCTGCTCCATCTGGCGCGACATCTGCTCCATTTTCTCGGCCTCGCGCTCGTGCACGTCGGCGATGCGGTCGTTGATCTCTTCCATTTCTTCCTGCGCATCTTCCATCTGCTGCTGCAGGCGTTCCACGTCGCGCTCGGCCGCGCGGCGCGCCGTGCCGCTCGTTGCCAGCGCCTGGCGGCGCGAGGCGTCGCCGAGCTTGCGGCCCAGCTCCTGCTGCTGGCGGCCCAGCGCGCGCAGCTGTTCCGACTCGCGCGCGCTGCCTTTTTCCAGGCTGCGGGCGCCCATCTTGCGGCCCATGTCACCCATGGCCTTGCCGTGCGCGCCCATTTGATCGCCAAGCGCGCTCATCTCCTTGCCCAGCTGTTTCGAGGGCAGCCATGCCGTGCGCACCTTGCCCAGCAAGGCCGTATCCTGCAGCACGTAAGCCTGTCCCTGGTCGCGGAACCACAGGAAGGGGCCCTTGATCGAGCGCTTGAGCTTTTCCACCTGCTGCGAATGAATATCGCTGTCGACAACGATGACGCCCTCGCCATCCCTCGTGCCATCGACCAGCGCATAGCTTTCGCCCTTGTCGAGCGAGCGGCTGACCTGCACGCTGGGCGCGGCTGGTGCGGCCGGTGGCGCGGGCGGTTGCGGCGGCTGCACGGCCAGCGCGCTGCCGCCAAGCAGGATACCGGCCAGGCTGAGGATCAAACGGTGGGAAGTGGACATGGCTGCCTCGTCGCAAAAGTAGTGGAGCATTGACTTTAACGACGGAAAGCTCACGGCTCCAGCGCGGTGCGACAGGCTGCAAAAAGGCGCACCTGGACGGCAGGCTTGCGCGATGAGTGGCAAAGCACGGGTAAAAAAAAGGAGGCCAGGGGCCTCCGTAAAGCCGCTGTGGTACAGCGACGAGAATCACGATAAGCGCTGGCGGCCGGCACCGCCAGCGCCGTGCGATGAAGTGCCGGGATGAAGGGTTAGGCGACAGCCTGGCCCGATGGATGGCAAACGCGGCGGCAAAAAAACGGAGGCCGCAGCCTCCGCAAAAACGCCGTGGTACGGCGTATTTCAATTAATACAGCACGACGGAGCGGATCGATTCACCGCTCTTCATCAGGTCGAAACCCTGGTTGATATCTTCCAGTTTCAAACGGTGCGTGATCAAATCGTCGATATTGAGCTTGCCTTCCATATACCAGTCGACGATCCTCGGCACGTCCGTGCGGCCGCGCGCGCCGCCGAAGGCGGAACCTTTCCACACGCGTCCCGTCACCAGCTGGAATGGACGGGTGGAAATTTCCTGGCCGGCCGCCGCCACGCCGATGATGATGGACTGGCCCCAGCCCTTGTGGCAGCACTCAAGCGACTGGCGCATGGTGGTGGTGTTGCCGATGCATTCGAATGAATAGTCGGCGCCGCCGTCCGTCAGCTGCACGATAGTGTCGACAACGTTTTCCACCTCGTTGGCGTTGACGAAATGCGTCATGCCGAACTTGCGCGCGATGGCCTGGCGCGCCGGGTTGATGTCCACGCCGATGATCTTGTCGGCGCCAACCATTTTCGCCGCCTGGATCACGTTCAAGCCGATGCCGCCCAGGCCGAACACGACCACATTGGCGCCCGCTTCCACCTTGGCCGTAAACAGCACGGCGCCCACGCCCGTCGTCACGCCGCAGCCGATGTAGCAGACTTTGTCGAATGGCGCATCTTCGCGGATCTTCGCCAGGGCGATTTCCGGCACGACGATGTAGTTCGAGAAGGTGGATGTGCCCATGTAGTGGAAGATGGGCTTGCCGTCGATGGAAAAGCGCGAAGTCGCGTCCGGCATCAGGCCGCGGCCCTGGGTCGAGCGGATCGACTGGCACAGGTTGGTTTTTTGCGACAGGCAGAATTTGCACTGGCGGCATTCCGGCGTGTACAGGGGGATGACGTGGTCATCCTTCTTCAGGCTTTTCACGCCCGGGCCCACGTCGACGACGATGCCGGCGCCTTCATGGCCGAGGATCGACGGGAAGATGCCTTCCGGATCGGCGCCCGACAGGGTGTAGTAATCGGTATGGCAAATGCCGGTGGCCTTGATCTCGACCAGTACTTCGCCCTCGCGCGGGCCGGCCAGGTCGACTTCTTCGATCGTCAGCGGAGCGCCCGCCTTCCATGCAATCGCTGCTTTGGTTTTCATGTGTGTCCTGTCTATGGTTGAACCAGGCGCGCCAGCGCGCCGTATGGCCACATCATAACAAGGCAGGCGCCGACATGCCACGCCGGCGCCGGTGCAACGCTTACTTGAAACACTTACTTGGTTTTCGCCCGGTTCAAAAAGGCGCCGTGCAGGCCGTTCAGGGTTTCTTCGGCCAGCAGCAGCTGGCTGGCGATTTCATTGATCTTGCGGCGGCTGGAACGGGCGTGGTCACGCAGCACTTCGAACGCCGTGTTGCGGTCCGTCTGGAACTTGCCCATCAGCAAACCGACAGCTAGGCTGGTTTCGCGGCCGGCGGCCAGCGCCGCATTCAGGTTCAGTTCGGTGCGCCGGAGTTGGCGGATTTCATCGGCGCGCGCCAGACCCGCTTCAAACGCGGGCATCAAGCGGCCTTCATCGACGGGTTTGACGACATAGCCGACGGCGCCATAGGCGGCCGCCTGCTTGCCCGATTCGCTGTCGCCGCTGCCGGACAGGAACATGAACGGCACGGCCGTTTCGCCATGCAGACGCTTGGCCAGCTCCAGGCCGGACATGCCCGGCATGTGGATGTCGAGCAAGGCCAGGTCGGGCTCGCGCTGGGCGATCAGCTGCAGCGCCACTTCGGCCGAATGGGCCAGGGCCGTCTCGTAGCCGGCATGGCGCAGGACTTCGCCGAGGAATTCCAACAGGAGTTGGTCATCGTCAACGATCAGGATAAGGCGTTTCGCGGCGGCTGGCTGACTCATGGGCAAAGGGACCTCGGTAATGAATGATGCTCTTATTATATGCCGATTATCCGCCCAAACCAGCCCTGCACCCGCATGCTCATGCCGCAAACAAGTGATTGAATTGCTGCACCACAATATTCACATCGTCCGCCTGGTATTCTTTGCCAAAGACGCTGCTGATGGCCGCCACCATGTCGGCGCCGCGCGCGACCAGCGGCGCCGCGTTCTCCGGCGTCATGCCGCCGATCACCACGCACGGCAAGGCGATCTCGCGCTTGGCCTGCAGCACGATATCCAATGGTGTCGTGACCGGATACTTTTTCACCAGCGAGGGATAGAAGCCGCCGAAGGCCACATAGCTGGCACCGCCAGCGTCTGCCGTCCGCGCCAGGGCCATGTCGCCATAGCACGAGGCGCCGACGAGCTTGTCCTTGCCCAGGCGCGCGCGCACCTGCGCGACGGACGCATCCGTGCCACCCACGTGCACGCCGTCCGCGTCGAGCTCTTCGCACAGCTCGATAAAATCGTTGATGATGAAAGGCACGCCATATTTGCGGGCCAGGACCAGCAAGGCGCCCGCCTGCTCGCGCCGCTGTTCCGCGTCGGCGCTCTTGTGGCGGTATTGCAGCAGGGCCACGCCACCGTGCAAAGCCTGTTCCGTGATATCGAGCAGGCGGTCGGTGTCATCCCAGTTCGGGGTAACCAGATACAGTCCACGCATGATGTTTTCCTTATTGAATGAATCGTTGCGGCATCAGCTGGCCTGGCGCAACCGCATACGCGCCGGCCAGGGTCGCATGGCAATAGCTTTGCGCGCCATCAAGCGCTTCGGGCAATGCCTGGCCCAGTGCCAGGCGCGCCGCGATGGCGGACGCCAGGGTACAGCCGCTGCCGTGGAATTCGCCGGGCAGGCGCGGCCAGCACCACTCGCGCGCCCTGTCCTCACCATCGTGCCAGCGGTTGACGATCACCTCGCCTTCGCCATGGCCGCCCGTCACCAGCACGTTCTTGCAGCCTTGCGCGCGCAGGTTTTTCTCGCCACCGAGGGCCGCCGCTTCCGGCCCGTTCGGTACGATGACGGTAGTCACCGGCAGCAAGGGCGCCAGCGCCAGCACGGCGTCGTCCCGGCTGAGCACGTCGCCATGGCCGCTGGCCAGCACGGGATCAAGCACGACAGGCAAATCCGGCCGGACCAGCCGCAATTGCGCGATCAGTTGCGCAATGACGGCCGCATTCGCGGCGCTGCCGGGAATGCCGATCTTCACGGCATCGATGGCGATCTTGTCGATCAGCGTCTGCGCCTGTCGGCGCAGCAATTCCGGGGCCACAGGCTCGACAGCAAACACGCGGTCGTTGTCCTGCACCGTCAGCGCCGTGATGACAGGCAAGGCATGCGCGCCCTGCGCGGCAATCGCCACGATATCGGCGGCGATGCCGGCGCCGCCCGACGGATCGGCGCCGGCAAACACCAGCACAACCGAACGACACGGCAGACGCCCGGACATCGTCACGCCAGGCGGCCCGCCATCGGCGACGATGGCGAAGCAGCAAATTTGCGCGGCATGCGTCCCGCCAGGAATGCTTCGCGCCCGGCCCGCACGGCCAGCTTCATGGCATGCGCCATGCGCACGGGGTCGCGCGCGCCGGCAATGGCTGTATTCATCAGCACGCCATCGCAGCCAAGTTCCATGGCAATGGCCGCATCCGACGCCGTGCCCACGCCTGCGTCCACCAGCACGGGTACTTTCGCCTGATCGATGATCAGCGACAAGTTCCACGGATTCAGGATGCCCATGCCCGAGCCGATCAGCGACGCCAGCGGCATGACGGCCACGCAGCCGATGTCTTCCAGAATCTTCGCCTGGATGGGGTCGTCGCTGCAATAGACCATCACGTCAAAGCCATCCTTGACCAGCGCTTCTGCCGCGACCAGGGTTTCCGGCATATGCGGAAACAAGGTTTTTTCGTCGCCCAGCACTTCCAGCTTCACCAGATTGCGCCCGCCCAATAGCTCGCGCGCCAGTTGCAGGGTGTAGATGGCATCTTTTGCGTTGTAGCAGCCGGCCGTGTTCGGCAAAATCGTGTACTGGTCCGGTGGCACGAAATCGAGCAGGCTGGGCGCGTTCGGGTCCTGACCAATGTTGACCCTGCGAATCGCCACCGTGATGATCTGCGCCTCGGCCGCATCCGTTGCTTCGCGCGTCTGCGGCAAATCCCTGTACTTGCCGCTGCCCACCAGCAGGCGCGATGGATACTGTTTTCCCGCAATGGTCAGCAGGTCGTTGTTTGTTGCGGTGTTCATGTGCGTTTCCTTGTCTATTCTCAATTTAACCGCCGCCAATCGCGCGTACGATTTCCACGTGATCCTGCGTTTCCAGGACCCGGTCCTGCCACGCCTTGCGCGGCACGACGTTGCGGTTGACGGCCAGCGCCAGCGCCTGGTTTTCCAGCGACAGGGCGGCGATCAATTGATCGAGGGTTTGCCCCGGCGGCACCTGGTGCGGTGCGCCGTTGAGCGTGATGGATATCAATGCAGGCATCACGCTCTCCTTCAGACCTTGCGGTACAGCTCGGCGCCGTTCTTGATGAATTCGATGGCCTTGATTTCCATGCCCTGCTTGAGCGCCTTGTCTTCCGCGATACCCATGCCGGCCGCGTATTCGCGCACCTCCTGCGTGATCTTCATCGAGCAGAAATGGGGGCCGCACATGGAGCAGAAATGCGCCACCTTGGCCGAATCCTTGGGCAGGGTTTCATCGTGGAATTCGCGCGCCTTGTCCGGGTCCAGGCCGATGTTGAACTGGTCGTCCCAGCGGAATTCGAAGCGGGCTTTCGACAGCGCGTTGTCGCGGATTTGCGCGCCCGGATGGCCCTTGGCCAGGTCGGCCGCATGCGCCGCGATCTTGTACGTGATGATGCCGTCCTTGACGTCCGCCTTGTTGGGCAGGCCCAGGTGTTCCTTCGGCGTCACATAGCACAGCATGGCCGTGCCATACCAGCCGATCATGGCCGCGCCGATGCCCGAGGTGATGTGGTCGTAGCCGGGCGCGATATCCGTCGTCAACGGTCCCAAGGTGTAGAACGGCGCTTCGCCGCACTGCTCCAGCTGCAGGTCCATGTTTTCCTTGATGAGCTGCATCGGTACGTGGCCCGGACCTTCGATCATCACCTGCACGTCGTGCTTCCACGCAACCTGCGTCAGTTCGCCCAGGGTTTTCAGTTCGCCCAGCTGCGCCTCGTCGTTGGCGTCGTAGATGGAACCGGGACGCAAACCGTCGCCCAGCGAGAACGACACGTCATACGCCTTCATGATTTCGCAGATTTCTTCGAAATGCGTGTACAGGAACGATTCCTGGTGGTGCGCCAGACACCATTTCGCCATGATGGAGCCGCCGCGCGAGACGATGCCCGTCAAGCGCTTGGCCGTCATCGGCACATAGCGCAGCAGCACGCCCGCGTGGATGGTGAAGTAGTCGACGCCCTGCTCGGCCTGCTCGATCAGGGTGTCGCGGAAAATTTCCCACGTCAGATCTTCGGCCTTGCCATTGACCTTTTCCAGCGCCTGGTAGATGGGCACGGTGCCGATGGGGACGGGGCTGTTGCGCACGATCCATTCGCGCGTCTCGTGGATATGTTTACCTGTGGACAGGTCCATCACATTGTCGCCGCCCCAGCGGATGGCCCAGGTCATCTTTTCCACTTCCTCGCCGATGGAAGAGGTGACGGCCGAATTGCCGATATTCGCGTTGATTTTCACGAGGAAATTGCGGCCGATGATCATCGGTTCCACTTCCGGGTGGTTGATGTTGGCGGGAATGATGGCGCGGCCGCGGGCGATTTCCTCGCGCACGAATTCGGGCGTGATTTCCGCCGGGATGCTGGCGCCGAACGACTGGCCAGGGTGCTGGCGGCCCATCAGGTCGGCCAGGCGTTCGCCCATGGGACCGGAAGCTTTCAGCTCGCGCAAATATTCCTGCCGGCGCATGTTTTCGCGGATGGCAACGAATTCCATTTCCGGCGTGATGATGCCTTGGCGCGCGTAATGCATTTGCGTCACGTTCTTGCCGGCAATGGCGCGGCGCGGCTTGCGGTGCAAGTTGAAACGCAGCTCGGCCAGTTTCGGGTCCGCCAGGCGGGCGATGCCGTAATCGGAGGTCGGACCGGGCAATTCTTCCGTGTCGGCCCGCTCCATGATCCACGGCAGGCGCGGCGTGTCCAGGCCCGAGCGGATGTCGATCTGCACGTCCGGGTCCGTGTAGGGGCCGGACGTATCGTAGACGTAGATCGGCGGATTCTTTTCGCCGCCGAACGACGCTTCCGTGTCGGACTGGCTGATCTCGCGCATGGGCACGCGGATGTCGGGCCGGCTGCCTTGCACGTAGATCTTGCGCGAATTGGGCAGCGGCGCGATGGCGGCTTCGTCGACCGTGGCGGTGGCGGAGAGGAATTTCGGGTTGGCGTTCATTTTGGCTCCTTGGCTAGACTGTTTTTAAGCCTGGAGCCAGCTAAGGAGGTTCGGCTGCGCGCACGCGGAAAAGCGGGGTGCGTTCATCCTAAAGCTTCCCTTCGCTGGCATTATCCAGATCAGGTTCGGAGGGTATTTCTCACCCGCGCTTGCACCGTGTTTCCACAGCGAAAGGCAGGACCCCTAGCGTTTGCCGCCTTGCGGCAGCGAGCCAATTATACGCGGTTCACGCCGCGTGGCCAGATGATTTCTTGCAGGTGTCGTCTTTGCGCATCTGCTGCATTGCAACAGGCGCCATCGCGCTTATTTCTTCTTGCCCCAGCGCCAGCTGGTCGGTTCGCCCTTCAGCTGGCAGATAAAAATGAGCACGGCAACGATGGCCACTTCATAGACGATATAGCCGACCAGCATGGTTTGCGGCGGAAACAGGAAAGCGCCGCAGGCGAACAGCGCCAGCGCGGCCAGGAACACCAGCCAGCCTTGCCAGGTGATGGGCAAGCCCCAGCCCCAGCCATAGGTCTTGGCGGGGAACCAATAGGAGGGAGATTTGTCAGCCATGATGCTTTCCTTGTGGATGTGGATGGCAGCAAGTATAAATCAGGCGATGCGCAAGCGCTCCGTGACATCGAGGCCGATGCCGCGGTAGCCGATGAAGCGGCTGCCATTGTCGAACATCGGTTCGCCGCTCACTTGCAGATACTGCGTGCTGCCGTCGAGGTTGGCGCGGCTGTAGATGAAATCAAGGAACGGTTCGCGTGCGGCAATTTTTGCGTCGAGCAGCGCGCGTTCGGTGGCGTTCCAGCGCTGTGGCTCTTCCTCGCTGCCAATGCCCAGCATTTCGGCCACGGGGCCGGAAAAGCGCGTCAGATTGCCTTGCGCATCCTGTTCCCAGTACCAGTCGGACGACAGTTCCGTGAAGCGCTGGAAGCGCGCTTCGCTTTCGCGCAGCTCCGCCGTGCGCGCTTCCACCATCTGTTCCAGCGACTTGTTGTATTCGGCCAGTTTCTGGTACAGCAAGCGCACTTCCAGCATGTTGTGGATGCGCGTTTTCACTTCCACCAGGTCGAAGGGCTTGCTGACGAAATCCTTGGCGCCCGCTTGCAGCGCGCGCAGCTTGTGGCCGGGCTGGGCCGTGATCACCAGCACGGGCAGATAGCTGCCCGCCTCGATGTCGCGCAAGCCTTCCATCACCTCGAAGCCATCCATTTCCGGCATTTGCAAGTCGAGCAGGATCAGGTCGTAACGGTGCTGCTGGTGCAGCGCATGCACGGCTTGCGGATCCATGGTGGAGGTGATGCGCGTATAGCCGGCATTGCGCAGCACCTGTTCCAGCAGCATGACGTTGGCCTCCTGGTCATCAACGATGAGGATGCTGGCGTTCAGGATCTCGGTGGCTTGAAGCATGGCGGTATTCCTAAAATTAAGTGCTGAATTAGCGTACTGCGTGAGTGTCGTCGGCCAGGCCGTGCGCGGCCGCATGGTGCAGGGCCACGTCGAGCGCATCCATGAACTCGACGACCTTGATCGGCTTGGTCAAATAGCGGAAGAAACCCGCTTCCAGGCCTTTCTCGATGTCGCGCGGCACGGCGTTGGCCGACAGGGCCATCACGGGAATGTGGCTGGTGAGCGGGTCGTCGTGCAGGATATGCAGTGCGCCGAAGCCGCTGATGCCGGGCAGGTTGATATCCATCAAGATCACGTCCGGCTGATACGTGCGCGCCAGGTCGATGCCCAGGTGCGCATCGATGGCTGTGAGCAACTTCAAATCGCTGCGGCGGGCAATCAGTTGCTCCACCAGCGCCAGGTTGGCGGGATTGTCTTCCACGTACAGCAAGGTGCGCTGGCTTTCCTGCGGCACCTGCACCTGCGGCAGCGCGTCGCCATCGCCCAGCACCAATGCCGGCGCGCTGCTCGAAGCGAGCTCGAACCAGAACGTGGTGCCCACGCCCACCGTGCTGTCGACGCCGATGGTGCCGCCCATCAATTCGATCAATTGCTTGGTGACGACGAGACCGATGCCCGTGCCCTCTTCCGTGCTGTTTTCCTGTCCCAGGCGGTTGAAGGGCTGGAACAACTGTGCCACCTGGCCCGCATCGAGGCCGACGCCGCTGTCGCGCACGCTGACCCGCACCTTGGCGCCGCGCTGGCTGCAATCGACGGTAACGGTGCCGCCGCCCTGGTTGTACTTGATGGCGTTCGACAGCAGGTTGACCATCACCTGTTTCACGCGCGTGCGGTCCGCATGCACATAGAATGCCTGGCCGCAGCGGGGGAAGTGCATGCGGATGCCGCGCTTTTCCGCCTGTGGCGCGATCATCGCCTGGCAATCCTGCAGCACGTCGAGCAGGGACATGGCTTCCTGCGACAAGGTGACCTTGCCCGATTCGATCATGGCCAGGTCGAGGATCTCGTTAATCAGGCGTAACAGATACCAGCCGCCCTTGAGGATTTGTTCGATCGAGCGCTGCTGCGGCGGACTCGGCGGCGGCACGTCGGACGCCATCAGCTGCGCAAAGCCCAGCACGGCATTCAGGGGCGTGCGCAATTCGTGGCTCATGCTCGACAGGAATTCGGACTTGGCGCGGTTGGCCTTTTCCGCCACCAGGCGCGCCTTCTTCAGTTCGGCATTGTTGGTCTCGACCAGCGAGCGCGTATATGCCTGCTGTTCGCGCAGGCGCTGGTCCAGCAGCGCCTGTTCCGCCTCGACCTGCTTGCGTGCCGTATTGTCCGTGCCGATCAGCAAGTAACCGATGACCTTGTTCTGCACGTCGCGCAAGGCCGTCACGGAGACGATGGCCGGGAAACGGCTGCCATCCTTGCGGATGTAGGTCAGTTCATAAATGTCTTCGATGCCGCGCGTGGCCTTGAACACGAGCGCTTCCACGCCGGGCGTGATGACCCTGTCGAGTTCGGCACTGAGGGCGGCCGCGCGCGCGACGATTTCTTGCGCATCGGAAATACCGGCCGGCGTCAGCTTGTCCACCACGTCGCTCGCTTCATAGCCCAGCATGCGTTCGGCGCCCACGTTGAAGATCTGGATCACGCCCTGCGCATCGGTGGCGATGCACGAGAAATTGGCGCTGTTGAAAATCGCATCCTGCAAGGCGCCCGCCTTGAGCAGCTGGCGCGGCAGGCTGGCCGCCAAGGTGCGCCGGTACAGCGCGACAAGCAGCATCAGCAGCAAGAAGACCAGCGCGTCGATGACGCATGCCGTCTCGAACGGCGCGCGCCAGGCCAGCAGGCCGATGGCCAGCAGCACGATGGCGCTGAACGAAAACGCCAGCGCCATGGGCCAGCGCGACGGTGCGCGCGGGGGAATATTTTCAACAGATTGCATGGGGTAGCCTGAGCTGTAACAACGATAAAAAAAAGATGCGGTGTTCAGTGCGCCTGGCGCTGGCGCACATCCGACAACAGGCGCGTGAATTCCTTTTTGACCACGCCATAGCATTCGCACACGTGGCCTTCGAGGCCGGCACGGTCCAGCACGGAGATATGGCCGCGCCGGTAACTGATGAAGCCGCGCGCCTGCAGGCGCCCGGCCGCCTCCGTCACGCCTTCGCGGCGTACGCCCAGCATGTTGGCAATCAACTCCTGCGTCATCGTCAGCTCGCGGTTCGGCAGGCGGTCCATGGTCAGCAGCAGCCAGCGGCACAGCTGCTGCTCCACCGTATGGTGGCGGTTGCAGACGGCCGTTTGCGACATTTGCGTGATCAGCGCTTGCGTATAGCGCAGCAGCAAGCGCATGACGGGACCGGCGCGGTCGAACTCTTCCATCAGCAAATGCGCCTTCAGCCGGTAGCCGACGCCGCCTGTCTGCACGACGGCGCGGCTCGGCGTCGAATTGCCGCCCATGAACAGCGACACGCCCACGACGCCTTCATTGCCGACGCCGGCAATTTCCGACGAGCCGCCGTTTTCCAGCAGGTAGTGAATGGAAACGATGGCCGTGGTGGGGAAATACACATGCTGCAGCTTGTCGCCCGAATCGTAGATCACGTCACCGAGCAACATGGATACTTGCTCCAGGTGGGGGGCCAGGCGCGCGAAATCGGCGTCGAGCATGGCGGCGAGCAAATGGTTTTGATTCGGGTTGTGTAGCTGGGCATGCAGACTCGACATGGGCAGGTTTCCTGTTTTCCAGTCGTCAGCTAGGGGATAGTTGAAAGGCGTCCGAACGAGGGTCGCCATGTAGTGCAGCGTAACACAGCGCTTGCACAGTGACCCGACTATATTTATTGTCGGCATGCCCGTCCGTTCGCTACCGAACGGACGACATTTCGCCGCCCGCCCTACAGTCAGTCACTGCCCGGCCTGCCTGATCATGGATCGGCACCGGCGCTGCCACGGGGCCACCATGCAATCATTCTTCAAGCGCATCTCCATATCTGTTTCTACCTCGGCCCTGCTCACCCTGGCGTTCGGGCTGTGCCTGACGGCGCTGTGCTACGTCTCGGCACGCCAGATCGAAGCGGAAAGTGCCCGGCTGCTGCTGCAGTACCATGCCAGCGGGCACACGCTGGGCGCCGCCCTGCTGCCGGCCAAAGGCATGGGCCTGGACGCCAGCCATCGCGGCTCGCTGTATGTACTGCTCGGTGGTGTGCTGTCGAGCCTGCTGGCGGCCGCGTATGTGTATCAGCTGGTCTCGCGCAATTCGGTCATTGCCCGCATCACGGGCGAGCGCACGGCGGCGCTGCAGTTTGCCAATTTGCGTCTGTCCGAAGACATCGCCGCGCGCATGCACAATGAAAAGTCGCTGCGGCTGCGCGAACGCATCATCGAAGTGTCGGCCAATGCCATCATCCTGTGCAGCGCCGACGCACCGGGCTACCTGATCGAATACGTCAACCCTGCCTTCGAGCGCATCACCGGCTATACGGCCGGCGAAGTCATCGGCCAGCGCCTGGAAGACTTGCAGGGTCCCGAGCAGGGGCGGCAAGACATGCACGCCATTACGGCGGCCCTGCGCGAACAGCGCGAAGGCAAGGCCATCGTGCGCAATTTCCGCAAGGATGGCAGCAGCTACTGGAGCGAGCTGTTCGTCGCGCCCGTGCGCGACGATGGCGATGGCGCGCTCAGTCACTTTGTCGTGGCGCAATACGACATCAGCACCGTCATGCGTTTCGAACAGGAAATGGAATTTCAGGCCAGGCACGATATCCTGACGGGCCTGGCCAACCGGGCACTGCTGCGCGAACGGCTGGAGCAGGCGATGGCCGTGACGCGGCGCAGCGGCCTTCCCCTGTGGGTGGTTTTCATCGACCTCGACCGCTTTAAATTCGTCAACGATACCCTGGGCCATGATGCCGGCGACCTGGTGCTGAAAAGCGTGGCCGAACGCCTGCGCGACGCCACGCGCGAAGTCGACACGGTGGCGCGCCTGGGCGGCGACGAATTCGTGCTGCTGCTGCCCCAGCATGGCAATGGCGAACCGGGCGCGACCATTCTGCAGCGCATCCAGGACGCCGTGGCGCAGCCGCTGCAACTGGGCGAATATGAATTTTTTCTCAGCTGCTGCATGGGCGTGGCCGTGTATCCCGACGATGGCGACGATGCCGACACCCTGATCAAGCACGCCGACATCGCCATGTACCGCGCCAAGGAACAGGGACGGGGCAACTGGCAATTCTATGCCTCGGGCATGAATGCGGGCACCCTGGAGCGCCTTGGGCTGGAGAGCGAGTTGCGCCACGCCCTGGAACGCGGGCAATTCCACCTCGAATACCAGCCCCAGCTGGATCTGGCCAGCGGCGCCGTGGTGGGCATGGAAGCGCTGCTGCGCTGGCAACATCCGCAACTGGGACGTATTCCACCTGCCAGCTTCATCGGCCTGGCCGAGGAAATGGGCTTGATCACCCCCATTGGCGACTGGGTGCTGCGCACGGCGTGCGCCCAGACGCGTGCCTGGCAACTGGCCGGCCATGGCCCGCTGCGCCTGGCCGTCAACCTGTCGGCGCGACAATTCAAGCAAAGGAATCTGCTGCACGCGGTGGCGCAGGCACTGGCCGAGACAGGCCTCGATGCGGCCCATCTGGAACTGGAATTGACGGAAAGCATGGTCATGCATAACGTGGAGCAAGCCACGGCCATCATGGCCAACCTGAAGGCGCTGGGCGTGCAATTGTCCATCGACGACTTCGGCACCGGCTATTCCAGCCTGGCCTACCTGCGCCACTTCCCTATCGACGTGCTGAAAATCGACAAAACCTTCGTCAGCGACATCACGCACAGCGACGACGACGCCGCCATCGTGCGCGCCATCATTTCGCTGGCGCACAGCTTGCGCCTGAAAGTCATCGCCGAAGGCGTGGAAACGGAGCAGCAGCTGGCCTTCCTGCGCCAGCAAGGCTGCGACCAGATGCAGGGCTATTTGTTCAGCCGCCCCCTGGCCGCCCCCGCCTTCGAAGCGCTGCTGCACGAAGGCAGCATGCTGCCCGCCTAGCGTGACGGTTTAGAACGCGTGGCGCAGGCCGACGTTGAAGGCGCGGTTGCCGCTGCCCACTTCGGTGGCATTGCCCACCATGTAAGCGGCGTCGTTGCGGTTACGGATGTGCGCGTAGGCAACATACACCTTGCTGCGCTTGGACAAGGCATACGTGGCGCCGATGGCCAGCTGCTGCGCATCGCGGTTGGCCGCGTCGCGGTCATCCTTGCGCACATACGAGGCCAGCAGGGTAGTCGCGCCGAGCGGCACGGACACGCCGACGATGGCGTCGCGGCTGTCGGTGGACTGGGCCGGCGCCTGCGCCGCACCGTATGGATTCTCGGCAAAGAACATGCTGCTGCCATCGCCCGTATTGCGGCCATAGCCGGCAAACGCCGTGGCCACGCCGAAGTTGTAGTTACCGGCCAATATCGTGTTGTTCACGTCGGCCTTGCCCGGCTCGCCGGCACGGCTCTGGCGCGCCAGGCGCAAGGTCAATGGACCGTTGACATAGCCGAGGGCCAGGCCCAGCGAACGCTGGTCCGCCGCAATCCCCGTGTGTTCGCCAAAACCGACCATGACCGTGGCCGTGACGCCGCGCAGCTCGGGCGAGGTGTAGCGCACGGTATTGTCGATGCGCGTGGCCGAATAGCCGGCCAGGTTGGTCGACGCGCCCGCCATGCCGCCCTCGAATGGATCGGCCACGTCGGTCAGCGCCTGGCTCTGCAGGTTGTACTGGCGACCCACGGTCAGCATGCCCAGCGGACTGTCGATGCCGACAAACGCCTGGCGGCCAAACAACTGGCCTGCCTGGTCCGAGCGGCCCGTGTCGCTCAGGACGCCCGCTTCCAGCGTGAACACGGCTTGCAAGCCGTTACCCAGGGATTCCGTGCCGCGCAAGCCCAGACGCGAGCCGGCCGACACGCCGCTGGTGAGCTTGCTGACGCCGCCTTCCTGCACCAGGCCCGCATCCATCAAGCCATACACGTTGACGGAGGACTGGGCATGGGCGGCAGGCAAGGCGCCCAGGGTGGCGATGGTCGAAACAAGGCCGACACTGATCGAGAGTTTTTTCATGCTGGTTTCCTTATGCAGGCAAAACCGGGAAAGCGCGCGGCCATGGCATCGCCACAGCGGCCAGGCGCTGTGGAACATGCCGTATCGAAAGACGACGGGCCAGATAACAACATTCCTGGCTAAGCTGTGGCGGCAGCGGCGTGCAATGACGAGCCGCCTTGATTCCGCCGTGAATGGTGCACCGCTGGCGGTGCGCGTGGCTCAGGCGCCCAGCCCGCAGGGGACGCTCTGAAAGTGGCTGGCATCGCAGATGCGCTGGCCGAGTGACGCGGACGAGAGTTGGAGTGAAACTTTGATACAACTGCGCCCGCTGGCGCCGTCCGCAAAGATAGGGCAGGAGGCGCCAAGGCCGGCATTATAACATCGGCAGCGCTTTTATCCCCGTTCTGTTGCCCGTCAACGGCCCGCAAAGCCGCCAAAACACTGAAAAAGGCGGCTTGCCACGCTGCAGGCGATGCCGCGTCATCTATAATGGTTCCTTTTGCCAATCACACGCCAAATCATGGAATTAGCCAAGTCTTTCGAGCCCGCCGACATTGAACAATTCTGGCGCACCGAGTGGGAGCAGCGCGGTTACTTTACCGCCACCCTCGATGCGGGAAAACCTTCCTTCAGCATCCAGTTGCCGCCGCCGAACGTCACCGGCACCCTGCACATGGGCCATGCGTTCAACCAGACCATCATGGATGGCCTGACCCGCTACCACCGCATGCTGGGCCACAACACGGCCTGGATACCCGGCACCGACCACGCGGGCATCGCCACGCAGATCGTCGTGCAACGCCAGCTGGACGCGCAAAAGATTTCGCGCCATGACCTGGGCCGCGAGAAATTCGTGGAAAAAGTGTGGGAATGGAAAGAAAAATCCGGTTCCATCATCACCGGCCAGATGCGCCGCCTGGGCGCCTCGGCCGACTGGCAGCGCGAATACTTCACGATGGACGAGCCGCGCTCGAAAGTCGTCACCGACGTCTTCGTGCGCCTGTTCGAGCAAGGCCTGATCTACCGCGGCAAGCGCCTCGTCAACTGGGACCCCGTGCTGGGCACGGCTGTGTCCGACCTGGAAGTGGTGTCCGAGGAAGAAGACGGTTCCATGTGGTACATCAAGTACCCGCTGGCCGACGGCAGCGGTTTCCTGACGGTGGCCACGACCCGTCCTGAAACCATGCTGGGCGACGTGGCCGTGGCCGTCGATCCGACGGACGAGCGCTACACGGCGCTGGTGGGCAAGATGCTGAAACTGCCGCTGACGGACCGCGAAATCCCCATCATCGCCGACGAATACGTCGACAAGGAATTCGGCACCGGCTGCGTGAAGATTACCCCGGCGCACGACATGAACGATTACGCCGTGGGCCAGCGCCACAAGCTGGCGCAGATCGTCATCCTGACCCTGGACGCGAAGATCACCGACGACGCGCCGGCAGCCTACCGCGGCATGGACCGCTTCGCCGCGCGCAAGCAGATCGTCGCCGACCTCGACGCGCAAGGCTTGCTGGAACAAGTCAAGCCGCACAAGCTGATGGTGCCGCGCGGCGACCGCACGGGCGTCGTCATCGAGCCGATGCTGACGGACCAGTGGTTCGTTGCCATGAGCAAGCCGGCCCCGGAAGGCACCTTCTTCCCAGGCAAGTCGATCGCGGAAACGGCGCTGGACAAGGTCGCCAGCGGCGAAATCAAGTTTGTGCCGGAAAACTGGAGCACCACCTACAACCAATGGCTCAACAACATCCAGGACTGGTGCATCTCGCGCCAGCTGTGGTGGGGCCATCAAATCCCGGCGTGGTACGACGATGCCGGCAATATCTTCGTTGCCAAGACGGAAGCGGAAGCCATCGCCAAGGCGCAGGTCGCCGGCAGCACGGGCCCCTTGAAGCGCGACGACGACGTGCTCGACACGTGGTTCTCGTCGGCGCTCGTACCGTTCTCGACCATGGGTTGGCCGGAAGAAACGCCGGACATGAAAGCCTTCCTGCCATCGTCCGTGCTGGTGACGGGTTTCGACATCATCTTCTTCTGGGTCGCGCGCATGGTCATGATGACGGCGCACTTCACGGGCAAGGTGCCGTTTGAAACCGTCTACGTGCACGGCCTCGTGCGCGATTCGACGGGCCAGAAGATGTCCAAATCGAAGGGCAACACCCTGGACCCGATCGACCTGATCGACGGCATCGACCTGGAAGGCTTGATCGTCAAGCGCACCACGGGCTTGATGAACCCGCGCGACGCGGAAAAGATCACCAAGGCAACGCGCAAGGAATTCCCGGAAGGCATTTCCGCCTACGGCACGGACGCCGTGCGCTTCACCATGGCCAGCTATGCATCGCTGGGCCGCAACATCAATTTCGACCTGGGCCGCTGCGAAGGCTACCGCAACTTCTGCAACAAGATGTGGAACGCCACCCGTTTCGTCATGATGAATACGGAAGGCAAGGACTGCACGCCGAATGACGCCGACCTGTCGCAAGCGGACAAGTGGATCATCTCGCTGCTGCAAAAAGCGGAACTGGACGTGGCCAAGGGCTTTGAAGATTTCCGTTTCGACAATATCGCCGCCACCATCTACAAATTCGTGTGGGACGAGTATTGCGACTGGTACTTGGAAGTCGCGAAAGTCCAAGTGCAACAGGGCACGGAAGGCCAGCAGCGTGCCACCCGCCACACCCTGCTGCGCGTGCTGGAAGTCGTGCTGCGCCTGGCCCATCCGATCATCCCGTTCGTCACGGAAGCGTTGTGGCAGACGGTGGCGCCGCTGGCCGGCAAGACGCTCAAGCCAGAGGGTGATTCCATCATGATGCAGCCGTATCCGATCGCCAACACCGACAAGATCGATGAAAGCGCGGAAGCGTGGATGCAGCAGCTGAAAGCCTTGACGGACGCAACGCGCAACCTGCGCGGCGAAATGCAGATCTCGCCTTCCGTACGCGTGCCGCTGATCGTCGAAGCGGGCAATGCCACGGAAAAAGCCGCGCTGGTGTCGTACGCACCGTACATCCAGTCGCTGGGCAAGCTGGCTGAAGTGCAGATCGTCGATGCGCTGCCGGACTCGCCAGCGGCCGTCGCCATCGTCGGCACCACCAAGCTGATGCTGAAAGTGGAAATCGACGTGGCCGCCGAGCGCGAGCGCCTGGGCAAGGAAATCGCCCGCATCGAAGCGGAAATTGCCAAGGTCAACAGCAAGTTGGGCAATGAAAGCTTTGTTGCGCGCGCCCCTGCCGCCATCGTTGCGCAAGAAAACGAGCGTTTGCTCAGTTTTTCGGCGACAATTGAAAAACTGCGCGAACAGTTTGCTAAACTAGCCAGCGCATAAGGCAAGTTTGGAAGGATTGCGCGGCGTCATCTCCTGACGCCGCGCAGCACTGCTGGTCTTGCCTTGGTATCTATACTGTTTCGTAACAGATCAAAAAAACCACAGGAGACTAGCGATGCATAAACTATTCAAAGCAAGCGTACTGGTGGCCGCCCTGGCCATCGCCGGCAGCGCCACCGCGCGCGACGGCAACTACACCCCCGTCGGCACGTGGAAAACCATCGATGACGCCAGCGGCAAGCCGAAATCCCTCGTTGTCATCACGGAAAACAATGGTGTCTTGCAAGGCAAGATCGAAAAGCTGTTCCGTGGCCCGAATGAAGATCAAAATCCCAAGTGCGACAAGTGCACGGGCGCCAACAAGGACCAGCCCATCATCGGCCTGGTGATCCTGTCCGGCCTGAAATATGACGGCAAGGAATGGACAGGCGGCGAAATCACGGACCCGGCCAGCGGCAAGGTCTACAAGAGCAAGGCAGAATTGACGGAAGGCGGCACCAAGCTGCAAGTGCGCGGCTATGTCGGCGTGCCGATGTTTGGCCGCTCGCAAACGTGGGTGCGCGAAGAGTAAGCAACCGCCCCGTCCTGTCGAAGCCGGCCCTGCGCCGGCTTTTTTGTGCCTGCTTTCCGCACACGGCCGTTGTTTTTCAGGCCGAATCGTTCCCTTTTGAACCCATTCCCCGTCAAAGACAAGCTAAGCGCGCCAGCGCACATACCTTCAGTTTCCTAAATGAAATAGTGCATGCCTGTGACGCCATCGCCCTGTAGCGAAAGGCGGCATGGCTCTGCCGGATGACCTCATCCGCGGATGCCCGGCAATGACTGCCATGCACAAAGGAATTATATGAATCTCTTCAAGCGATATCTGAACCCGCTGCTCGTCTCGGCAGGTCTGCTGGCCATGGCCGCCCTGGCCGGCTGTGGCGGCGGCGACCAGGGACGCGATCCCATCCTCGGCTTGCCGGCTGCCACCTTGTCCAGCCTGGTCGTCACGCCAGCCACGGCCACGGTCGCGATCGGCGCGGGCCAGCAATTCACGGCCATCGCCACGTATAGCGACGGCTCTTCGCAAGACGTCAGCGCCAAGTCGGCCTGGACGTCGGCCACGCCAGCCAGTGCGACAGTCAATGGCGCCACAGGCTTGAGCACCGGCATCGCTGCCGGCGGCAGCAGCATCAGCGCCGCGTTCGGCGGCAAGAGCGCGGCGGCCCAGCTGACCGTCTCGCCGGCCACCTTGACGGCGATCGCCATCACGCCGCTCACGCCATCCATCGCCATCGCCGCAACACAGCAATTCACGGTGAGCGGCAGCTTCAGCGACGGCGCCACGCGCGACGTCACGGCCGTGTCGACCTTTGCTTCGGCCAGCCCTACCACGGCCAGCATCGCCGCTGGCGGCTTGGCGCTGGGTAAGGTTGCCGGCACGACACAGATCACGGCTACCACGGGCACCTTGACAGCCAGCACCGTGCTGACCGTCACGCCAGCGACCCTGCTGGCTATCGCCGTCACGCCGCAAAACCCCGTCATCCCGGCCGCCGCGACGCGCCAGCTGGCCGTCCTTGCCACGTATTCGGATGGCAGCAGCGTGGACGTCACGACCGGCAGCACCTTCGTTTCGGTCACGCCCGCCTCGGCCACCGTCGCCAGCGGCGGCCTCGTCACCGGCGTTGCCTTTGGTACCAGCGTCATGAATGCCAGCTTCAACGGCAAGACGGCCAGCACCACCGTGACCGTACCTGCCCTCACCCTGGTCAGCATCGCCGTCACGCCAGCCACAGCCAGCATCGCTGTTGGTGCCCAACAGCAATTCATTGCCACCGCAACGTATTCGGACAGCTCGAACGCCATCGTCACCAACAGCGCCGCCTGGACGTCGGGCACCGTTGCCAACGCCAGCGTACTGAACACGGGCGTCGCCACCGGCATCGCCGCCGGCACCAGCAGCATCACGGCCACGGCCGGCGGCCAGTCGGGCAGCGCATTGCTGACGGTCACGGCCGTCGCCATCCCGCCCGTCCTCAATCCGATCATCCTGGGCCGCGCGGCGCCGTTCGGCGTACTGGCCGGCACCTCGATCACGAACAACTCGGGCGGCACCACCCTGATCACGGGCGACGTCGGCGCGCCTTCGCAGACCACCGATCCGACCCAGGCGGCCGGCTTTACCAACTACAAGTCGGGCGCCATCCTGGCCGGCGCCATGACGGATTTGCAAGCGGCGATCACGGACGGCAATAGCCGGACTTGCGACGTCACCTTTGCCGGCGGCATCGACCTCGGTGGCCAGACCTTCGGCCCCGGCGTGTATTGCTATGCCGGTGCCATCAGCATTACCGGTACGCTGACACTGAACGGTCCCGGCGTGTACATCTTCCGCACGGCGCTGACCCTGGACTCGACCGTCAATTCGGTAGTTGCCCTGAATAACGGCGCCACGGCCGACAACGTCAGCTGGCTGCCTGTCGGCCCGACCACCCTGGCCGCGAACAGCGTCTTCAAGGGCAATATCCTGGGCCAGTCGGCTGCCATCACGGTGGGCGACAACACGACCCTGCTCAATGGCCGCGTGCTGACGGCTGCCGCCGTTACCCTGCGCAACAACCAGATCACCAAATAATCGGGACATGACGATGACTATCGCACACACACTGGGCGCCCTGAGCGTCATGGCCGGCGCCTTGCTGGCGGCGCAATCGGCGCAGGCGCAGGACAACACTTTCATCAACCCGGACTGGGCCAACAGCGCCTGGTACATCGGCGCGGGCGTGGGCCAGTCGCGCGCCACCATCGACGAACCGCGCCTGCGCGCCAGCCTGGCCGCCAACGGCGAAACCGTCACCGGCTTCAGCAAGGACCAGCGCGACACCGGCTATAAGCTGTTTGTCGGCCGCCAACTGAACCAGTATGTCGCCGTGGAAGCGGGCTACTTTGACCTGGGCAAGTTCGATTTCAAGTCGACCACCAGCGGCAACGGCGTGCTCAACGGACAAGCGGCGTTTCGCGGCGTGAACCTGGACCTGCTGGGCCAGCTGCCGCTGTCGCAGCGCCTGTCGTTGCTGGGCCGTGTCGGCATGCACTACACCAAGACCAACACGGAGTTCAGCGGTAACCGCCTGCTCGGTTCGACCAATACCCATGCCAGCGAGCGCAAACTCAATGCCAAGCTGGGCCTCGGCCTGGAATACAAGTTCAGCGAAGCGCTGGCCCTGCGCGGCGAACTCGAGCGTTATCGCTTGAACGATGCCGTCGGCAACCGCGGCGATGCGGACCTGTATTCCGTCAGCCTCGTGTATAAACTGGGCCGCCCGGCCAGCGCCACGCCCGCCTACCAGCCGGCGCCCGAAGTCGCGCCTGTCGTCGCCATGCCGGCACCTGTCATCGTGGCCGCACCGGCGCCTGTCCCTGTAGCGGAAAAAGTGTCGTTTGCCTCCGAAGCGCTGTTTGATTTCGATCAATCGACACTCAAGCCGCAAGGCAAGGCGGCACTGGACCAGCTGCTCGGTCAATTGACGGGCATGGATCTGGAAGTCATCGTCACGGTCGGCCATACGGATGCCGTCGGTTCCGACGCCTACAACCAGAAACTGTCGCAGCGCCGCGCCGAAGCCGTCAAAGCCTATCTGGTGGCGCAAGGCGTGGAAACGAGCCGCGTCTACACGGAAGGCAAGGGAGAAACGCAACCGGTGGCCGACAACACGAGTGCCGCCGGCCGCGCCAAGAACCGCCGCGTGACGGTGGAAGTGGTAGGCACGCGCAAAGTTGCACGCTAAGTTGCATGCACATAAAAAAACCGGCTTGCGCCGGTTTTTTTTCGTCCACGTTTTTTTCGTCCACCGCTTACTGCGCCGGGGCCGGCTTGCGGTGATGCTTGCTCAGATGCCGGTCCAGGCTATTGGCAAACTGTTGCCGGTCGGACTGGCTGAAGGCGGCCGGACCGCCCGTGTCGACGCCGCCGCTGCGCAATTCTTCCATGAAAGCGCGCATCGTCAGTTGCTGGGCGATATTGTCCTTCGTGTAAAACTCGCCGCGCGGGTTCAGCGCAAAACCGCCCTTGCTCAGCACGTCGGCAGCCAGCGGGATGTCACCCGTGATGACGAGATCGCCGGGATTCAACAGGCGCACGATTTCCTGGTCGGCCACGTCCGCGCCGGACGGCACTTGCACGGTGCGGATGAAACGCGAGGGCGGCACGCGCAAACCCTGGTTGGCGACCAGGGTGAGCGGCAATTCCAGGCGGTCGGCCACGCGATACAGGATTTCCTTGATGACAACGGGACACGCATCAGCGTCGATCCATATCTGCATGCCCGGCGTGGTCTGCTGGCTGCCTTCCGCCATCACAGTTCCCACGCTTCGCCGCCCGGGCCCATGCGCGGGGCGCTGACGCCAAAGTGCAGGTACGCGGCCGGCGTGGCGACGCGGCCACGGGGCGTGCGCTGCAGGAAACCTTGCTGTATCAGATACGGTTCCAGCACATCTTCGATGGTATCGGCCGCTTCGCCGATGGCTGCCGCCAGATTCCCAATGCCGACGGGGCCGCCGCCGAACTTGAACAGCACGGCTTCGAGCAGCTTGCGGTCCATCACGTCGAAACCGGCGGAATCGACATCGAGCATGGCCAGCGCGCGGTCGGCCACCACCTTGGTGATCTCGCCATTGCTTTTGACTTCCGCGAAATCGCGCACGCGGCGCAGCAGGCGGTTGGCGATGCGGGGCGTGCCGCGCGCGCGCTGGGCGATCTCGTGCGCGCCTTCCGGGTCGATCGGCGCTTTCAGCAAGGCCGCGCTGCGCGTGACGATCTTCGTCAATTCGCCCGTGTTATAAAACTCCAGGCGCGCGACGATGCCGAAGCGGTCGCGCAGCGGATTGGTCAGCATGCCCGCGCGCGTGGTGGCGCCCACCAATGTAAACGGTTGCAGGTCGAGTTTCACGGAGCGGGCGGCCGGGCCTTCGCCGATCATGATATCGATCTGATAATCCTCAAGCGCCGGATACAAAATCTCTTCCACGACGGGCGACAGCCGGTGGATTTCATCGATGAACAGGACGTCGTTCGCTTCCAGGTTCGTCAGGATCGCCGCCAGGTCGCCCGGGCGCTCCAGCACGGGGCCGGAGGTCTGGCGCAGATTGACGCCCATTTCGCGCGCGATGATGTGTGCCAGGGTCGTCTTGCCCAGGCCCGGCGGGCCGAACAGCAAGGTGTGGTCGAGCGCTTCCTTGCGCTGGCGTGCGGCCGTAATAAAAATTTCCAGCTGGTCGCGGATCTTTTCCTGCCCCACATACTCGTCGAGCTGTTTGGGGCGCAAGGCCCGTTCGATGGCCTCTTCGTTGTGCGAGATGGGCGCCGCGTCGATGATGCGCTGTTCCGTGAAGCTGTCGGTCTGGATGCTCATGCCTTATCAGCCTTTCGACAGCGCTTTCAGCGCCAGTTTGATGCCTTCCGACACGCCGCTGCCAGCCGGCACGTTTTTCACGGCGGCCAGCGCTTCCTTGTCCGAATAGCCGAGCGCCACCAGTGCGTTCAAAATGTCCGATTGGGCGTCCGGCGCCGCATGCGCGCCGCCGGCGCCGATATCGGCACCCAGCTTGTCCTTCAATTCCAGCAGCAGGCGCTCGGCCGTTTTCTTGCCGATGCCCGGCACTTTCACGAGGCGGCCGGAATCCTGCAGGGTGATGGCTTGCGCCAGGTCGGCTATCGTCATGCCCGAGAGGATCGACAAGGCCATGCGCGCGCCCACGCCCGTGATCTTGATCAACTGGCGGAACACGGCACGCTCGGCCGCATTGCCGAAGCCAAACAGCAGATGCGCATCTTCGCGGATGGCCTGGTGCGTGAACAGCACGACTTTTTCGCCCACGTGGGGCAGGTTGTAAAAGGTGCTCATCGGCACGTCGACTTCATAGCCGACGCCCTGGCAATC
This sequence comes from Janthinobacterium sp. BJB446, assembly GCF_002735655.1. NCBI lineage: Bacteria > Pseudomonadati > Pseudomonadota > Betaproteobacteria > Burkholderiales > Oxalobacteraceae > Janthinobacterium > Janthinobacterium sp. BJB446. Next base: position 176,379 of record NZ_PDZK01000005.1, read on the forward strand.
GACCAGCAATTGTGGTGGATTCTTTTCAAGCAAAATACCGGAGAGACGGCCTATCATCGCGTGTTCCTAATGTTGTGTATATATATGAGGGCCATGCAGCTATCCCACTAAACGGCCGCGCTTCATGCGCAGCCCCTGCAGCTGGGGCGCCAGCGCGCCGATCATGGCCAGCGCATCGATGCTGTTGGCGTGGCAAATGGCCACGCCCAGGGCATCGGCCGCATCCGTGCCGGGCAAGCCGGGCAAGGACAGCAGCCGCGACACCATTTCCTGCACCTGCTCCTTGGCCGCCTTGCCGTGGCCCGTGACAGCCTGCTTCACTTGCAGCGCCGTGTACTCGGCCACCGACAGGTCGGCATGGACGAGCGCGCAAATGGCCGCGCCGCGCGCCTGGCCCAGCAGCAAGGTCGATTGGGGATTGACGTTGACAAACACTTTCTCGATGGCCGCGCAATCGGGCTGGTAGGTGCCGACGATTTCGCTCACGCCCTGCAGGATGACCTTCAGGCGCGGCGGCAATTCCCCTTCGGAACCTGTCTTGACGGTACCCGACGCGATATAGCGCAGCTTGTTGCCGTGTTTTTCAATGACCCCAAAGCCGGTCGTGCGCAGGCCAGGATCGATGCCAAGAATAATCATCGCCAGATTCTATAATGAATACGGCAGGCACCGGTGAATAACCGGTGCCTGCCGTTTAACCACCTTCAAAGAAGGTGGGATAAACCGTAGCGAGCGGCGATGCGGCGTGGCCGAGAAGCGCAACTGTGCTGTAGCACAGTGAGCATCGCAGGCCGCGCCGCGCGCCGCGCAGTAGGTTTAGACCGCCTTCTTAATGACGGAAGTGACGCGTGCCCGTGTAAAGCATCACGACGCCGCGCTCGTCCGCCGCATCGATCACTTCCTGGTCGCGCATGGAGCCGCCCGGGTGGATGACGCAGGTTGCGCCCGCGTCGACGACAACGTCGAGGCCGTCGCGGAACGGGAAGAAGGCGTCCGACGCCACGACGGAACCCGTCAGCGACAGGCCGGCGTTGTGCGCCTTGATGGAAGCGATGCGGGCCGAGTCGATACGGCTCATCTGGCCAGCGCCCACGCCCAGGGTCATGTTATTGCCGCAGAAGACGATGGCGTTCGACTTGACGAATTTCGCCACTTTCCAGGCGAACATCAGGTCGGCCAGTTGCTGCGGCGTAGGCTGCAGCTTGCTGACCACGCGCAAGTCGCCGATACCGACGTTTTTCGCGTCCGGCGATTGCACCAGCAAGCCGCCACCGACGCGCTTGAAGTCCATGGCGTGCACGCCGCTGCCCAGCGGGATTTCCAGCATGCGCACGTTTTGCTTGCTCGACAGAATCTGTTTCGCTTCTGCGGAGAACGACGGGGCGATCAGCACTTCGACGAACAGCTTGGCGATTTCGCCGGCCGTGGCGCCATCCAGTTCGGTATTAAACGCGATGATGCCGCCGAATGCCGAGGTCGGGTCCGTCTGCAGGGCGCGCGCATACGCTTCCGCCGCATTCTTGCCCAGGGCGACGCCGCATGGATTCGCGTGCTTGACGATGACGCAGGCGGCGCTTTGCTCGAAACCGCCCATGCTCTTCACACATTCCCAGGCAGCATCGGCGTCGGCGATGTTGTTATACGACAATTCCTTGCCTTGCAGCTGGCGGTAGTTGGCCAGCGCGCCATCGGTGGTGACCAGGTCGCGGTAGAAGGCGGCACTCTGGTGCGGGTTTTCACCGTAGCGCATGTCTTGCACTTTCTCAAATGCAACGTTGAGGATTTGAGGGTAAGCGCCGCGCTCGGCGTGCACTTTCGTCGGGCCCAGGCTGGTCAGGTAGTTGGTGATGGCGCCATCGTATTGCGCCGTGTGCGCAAAGACTTTTTTCGCCAGCATGAACTTGGTATCGTAGCTGACGTCGCCTGCCTTGCCGTCGGCCGCACGCATTTCCGCCAGCACCACGTCATAGTCGGTCGGGTCGCAGATGACAACCACGTCCTTGTGGTTCTTGGCTGCCGAACGCAGCATGGTCGGGCCACCGATATCGATATTTTCGATCGCATCTTCCAGGGTGCAATCGGCCTTGGCGACCGTGCCCTGGAACGGGTACAGGTTGACCACCACCATGTCGATGGTCGGCATGTCGTGCTCGACCAGTTTCGACATGTGCTCAGGGAAATCGCGGCGCGCCAGGATCCCGCCGTGCACTTTCGGGTGCAGGGTCTTCACACGGCCATCGAGCATCTCCGGGAAACCCGTGTAATCGGCAACTTCCGTGACAGGAACACCGTTGTCAGCCAGCAATTTGGCAGTGCCGCCCGTGGACAGGAGGTTGACACCGAGGGCGGACAGGGCGCGGGCGAATTCGAGAACGCCGGTCTTGTCGGAAACGGAGAGGAGAGCTTGTTTGATCATGGCTGTGGCTAGGTGGTTAAGTGTTCTTGGCGAATGGCGCAGGCCCGGTGCCGGGCTGCGGCGGATTCAAATCTTGGCGTCACTTGCATGCCGGCATTACAGCAAACCGTGCTCCTGCAATTTCTTACGCAGGGTATTGCGGTTGATGCCCAGCATCTGCGCGGCGTGCGACTGGTTGCCATCGGCGCGTGTCATCACGACTTCCAGGATGGGCTTTTCCACGGTCAGCACGACCATGTCATAGATATTCGATGCTTGCTGTTCGCCCAGGTCATTGAAGTAATCTTCTAGACTTTTCTGTACGACTTCCTGAATGCTTTCTTTGCTCATTTTTATGCTTCAACCGGCTGAACACCTGGCAATCCGGCGCCGCGCCGCCCATGCGGTCCGCGTGCTGCCCTCTTGCCTCGGTGTTGTAATTAATATTGCATGACGCTCTGTATAGGCGCTCGCCCTTGTACTGCTTATCACTCTTGCTTGTCACTATTGCTTATAACTTATATCACTGCCTTGCTATCTACTCATGCTGCCGTGGCCACAGGTTTGATCACATCGATCAGGCCACTTTCACTGGATTCGGAGAGGCGGTATTGTAACCGTTCGCCAAATTTCCATTGCGACTCAAAAAATTGATCGACGGCCAGCAATTGCGCATCCGTCGATTCCAGCAAGTTCATTTGCTGGCGGAACGCTTCGCCGCCTTCCAGATCCTTGACATACCAGCCGATGTGCTTGCGTGCCGTGCGCACGCCGAGGAATTCGCCATAAAACGCGTAATGGGCGCGCAAATGCTCGTCCATCAGGGTGCGCACTTCATCCACGTACGGCGCCGGCAGCAAGGTGCCCGTGCGCAGGAAATGGTCGATTTCACGGCAAATCCACGGCCGACCCTGCGCCGCACGGCCGATCATGACGGCATCGGCGCCCGTTTGATCCAGCACAAAGCGGGCCTTTTCAGGACTGGTAATGTCGCCGTTAGCCACCACGGGGATGCCCACCGATGCTTTCACGGCGGCAATCGTTTCATATTCGGCATCGCCCTTGTAGCCATCGGCGCGCGTGCGGCCGTGCAAAGTCAGCATCTGGATGCCGGCTTGCTCGGCGATGCGGGCGATGGTCAGGGCATTCTTGTTGGAACGGTTCCAGCCCGTGCGGAATTTCAGGGTGACGGGCACATCGACGGCATTGACGACGGCGTGCAAGATCTTTTCGACGAGGCTTTCATCTTGCAACAGAGCCGAACCGCACCAGCTGTTGCACACTTTTTTGACGGGGCAACCCATGTTGATGTCGATGATCTGCGCGCCCCGGTCCACATTGAACTTGGCGCAGTCGGCCAGGTCTTGCGGATCGGCGCCGGCGATCTGCACGGCCTTCGGCTCCATTTCGCCTTCGTGGTCCGTGCGGCGCGAGCTTTTTTCCGTCGCCCACAGGCGCGGATTCGACGCCGCCATTTCCGACACGGCGTAGCCGGCACCCAACTGCTTGCACAACTGGCGGAAAGGCCGATCCGTCACACCCGCCATGGGAGCGACGAAAACGTTGTTGCGCAGAATGTGAGGGCCGATTTGCACTGAAGAACCTGGAATGGACGGAGGAACCTGCTATTTTAACCGATTCCCTGCCTAATTAATAAGCACTATTTTTTTGCTTCAGTGCGCTTGGGCGGGCGCCGCGCTTGTGCAGTACAGCAAAACAGGGGCTCGGCGAGCCCGTCCGTCGGTTCGCCCGGCTCTTAGCCCAGCTCGTCCATCGCGGGCGCGCTCAAGTGTTCGATATTTCCCCAATGCACCAAATGCAGCTTGCCGTCCGCGTAAGAAAAGCGGTTGACGCTGGCATTTTTGACCTGGAAGTCGCGCGGACTGTCGAGCGTCATGCCGACCGCCTCGCGGTAGGCGCATTCGAGCACGCCGCCGTGGGCGACGATGGCGATCGTCTGGCCGTCATATTTCCCGGCCCAGCGGGCGATGGCGCCGTTCGCGCGCGCATAGAACTGGCGGAAACTTTCGGCCTGGCGCTCGCCCGACGGCATCACGGCATCGATCTGGCGCGATTGCCACTGTGCATATTCGTGCGGATAGCGCGCGGCGATGTCCGCATACAGCAAGCCTTCGAAGGCGCCATAGCAGCGCTCGCGCAGCAAGGAATCCGTTTGCACAGGTAAATCCTTCACGTCGGCCACGGCTTGCGCCGTCTGCTGCGCGCGCTGCAGATCGCTGGCGATGATGGCGGCCAGCGGTTCGTCCGCCAACGCCTGCCCCAGCGCCCCCGCTTGCGCCAGGCCCGCCTCGTTCAGGGCGATGTCGATATGGCCCTGCAGGCGGCGGCCCGCATTCCAGGCCGTCTCGCCATGGCGTATCAGTAAAATCGTGGTGCTCATGCTTTATTTCTTCAGGGTAAGTGCCAACTCGGGATGGAGCGAGTAGGCGACGACGAGCTGGGCTTCGTCGAGGATGTGGCCGTACAGGGCGGCGTGGGCTTGCTGCCCCGTGAAACGCTCGGGCAGCGCCAGGCGCGGCACGTCGAGCGCGTACAGGCGAAAAATATAATGGTGGATGCGCTCGTCATTCCACGGCGGGCACGGGCCATCATAGCCGTAATAGTCCCCGGCCATGGCGGCGTCGCCGGCAAACCAGGCCGTATAGTCGTTGAGGCCCTGGCGCAGTGGCAACGCACCGCCGCTGGCGGCAGGCTTGCCGCGCGGCGTGATGCCGCTGGAAAACTCACCGGCGGCAATAACCCGCATGGCCAGGGGAATATCAAGCAAGCTCCAGTGATAAAAGTCGCCGCGCGGCGCCGTCAGCGGCAGCGATTGGTCATCGCGGTTGGCCAGGCTGGCGTCTTGCGGCGCATCGGGGTCGATGCAGAACAGGGCCAGCGACTCGGTGCCGTTGGGCACCTCGTCCCAGGCCAGATGAGGATTGCGGTTGCCGGCCAGCCGCACGCGGCTGGCCGGATCGATCTCGGCAAAGGCATGGTCGGCCGGCATCAGGCCGCCATCACGAAACGTCTCGCTCCACAATTTCATCGCTTGCTCCTCTTTATATTTTTTAGTTATTGCTTTGCGTTTACTTGCAGCCAGAAGGTGACGGGCCCGTCGTTCGTCAGCGACACCTGCATGTCGGCGCCGAACTGTCCCGTTTGCACGGTCGCGTGGCGGCTGCGCGCCTGGTCCACGAAATGCGTGAACAGGCGCAAGCCATCCTGCGGCGCGGCCGCCGGCGTAAACGACGGGCGCGTGCCGGACTTGGTGTCGGCAGCCAGCGTAAACTGCGGCACCAGCAGCAAGCCGCCGGCCACGTCCGTCACGCTGCGGTTCATCTTGCCCGCCTCGTCGGCAAACACGCGATAGCCCAGCAGTTTTATAAGCAGGGCGTCCGCTTCCTTCTCCGTATCGCCCCGCTCCGCGCACACGAGCACCATCAGGCCGGCATCGATGGCGCCGATAGTGGCGCCGGCCACGTCGACCTTGGCCTGCGTAACGCGCTGCAGCAGCGCGATCATGCCGTCAAGGTGACGCGCGCAAAGCTGCGCTTGCCAACTTGCAACACGAACTGGCCAGCCGCCACTTGCAAGCCCTTGTCGCTGATGACGGTGCCGTCGATGCGCACGCCGCCCTGGTCGATCTTGCGCATGGCTTCCGACGCCGATGGGCACAGGCCCGCCTGTTTCAGCAATTGCGGGATGCCCAGCGGTGCGCCAGCCAGCGTCACTTCCGGGATATCGTCGGGGATGCCGCCCTTCGAGCGGTTGACGAAGTCGGCCAGCGCCTCTTCCGCCGCCTGCTGCGAGTGGAAGCGGGCAACGATCTCTTGCGCCAACGCAACTTTGGCATCGCGCGGATTGCGGCCTTCCTCGACTTCGCGCTTCAGCTGGGCCAGTTCGGCGATCGAGCGCCACGACAGCAACTCGTAGTAGCGCCACATCATGACGTCGGAAATGCTCATCAGCTTGGCGAACATGGTGTTGCCCGGTTCCGTGATGCCGATGTAGTTATTCTTCGACTTGGACATTTTTTCCACGCCGTCCAAACCTTCCAGCAGAGGCATGGTCAAAATACACTGCTGCTCCTGTCCGTACTGCTTTTGCAGTTCGCGGCCCACCAGCAGGTTGAACTTCTGGTCCGTGCCGCCCAGTTCCAGGTCCGACTTCAGGGCCACCGAATCGTAGCCCTGCATCAGCGGGTACAGGAATTCATGCACGGAAATAGGAATGCCACCCTGGAAGCGCTTGGTGAAATCGTCGCGCTCGATCATGCGCGCCACCGTGTAGTGGGAAGCGAGCTGGATGATGCCGCGCGCGCCCAGCGGATCGCACCACTCGGAGTTATAGCGGATTTCGGTCTTGCTGGCGTCCAGCACCAAAGATGCTTGCGCGAAATACGTCATCGCGTTAATCTCGATCTGTTCCTTGGTCAACGGCGGGCGCGTGACGTTGCGGCCCGAAGGGTCGCCGATCATGGACGTGAAGTCGCCGATGAGGAAAATGACTTGATGGCCGAGGTTTTGCAGCTGGCGCATCTTGTTCAGCACGACAGTGTGGCCCAGATGCAAGTCGGGTGCAGTCGGGTCCAGGCCCAGTTTGATGCGCAGCGGAACACCGGTTTTCTCGGAGCGGGCTAATTTTTGCGCAAATTCGCTTTCGATCAAGAGTTCGTCGACGCCACGCTTGGTAATCGCGAGGGCTTCTTGTACTCTGTCCGACAGCGGAAGCGCGGTCTGAGCGGCGTTAGCCTTTGTAGGCGATGCGGTGGTGTTGATTTCCATAAAATTTGACTGTAGATCTCAAAATGGTAGTAGGTTTGCGGAGTTTGCTATAATGCTCGATCCCATCAATCTTGCCGTATGAAAACGAACCAAAATAACAATAACAAAGAGCATTAGTTCAGGTCACGTTCAAGGGCAAATTTTAACTGATTGCATGAACCCTATACATAAAATCACAGGCTCACGCTTGTACACACAGCTGACGACGACACGCAAGGCACGTATTATCGGTGCCTCCGCAGTGCTGCTCGCCGTGGCCGCCTTCGGCGCGGTCGCTGTGTCGCCCATGGCGCCCGACGCATCGGACTTACCGGTCACGTCCATCGCCCAGAACCTGGAAATGCCTGATCTCGCCTCGCAAATTTCCGCGATGGAACAGGTAGACCAGAATTTCACCCACGAAGAAAAAGTCCGCGCTGGCGATACCCTCGCCACCCTGCTGACCCGTCTCGGCGTGGATGATGCGGCGGCCGCCAATTTCATCAAAACCGACAAGATCGCGCGCGGCGTGATGTTGCTGAAATCGGGCAAGCGCGTGCAAGCGCAAACGTCCGAAAACGGCGACCTCAACTGGATGCGCGCCACGCTCGTCGACGGCACGGACAAATCGGTCAAGAACATCCTGATCACCCGCAAGGGCGACAAGTTCGTGGCCACGGAAGTAGCTGCCCAGCTGGAACGCCGCGTTGAAATGCACGCGCGCAAGATTACTTCCACCCTGTTCGCCGCCACCGACTCCAGCCTGGACGGCACCCGCCTGCCAGATTCGATTTCCGCGCAAATCGTGGAAATGTTCTCCACCAATATCGACTTCCGCTCCGACCTGAAACGCGGCGACTCGTTTAATGTTGTCTACGAAACATTCTGGCAAGATGGCGAATTTGTCCGAGCGGGCCGCATCCTGGCCGGTGAATTCACCAACCGCGGCACGACTTACCAGTCCGTTTGGTTCGAAGACCCAGCCAGCAAGCAAGGCGGCGGTTACTACAGTTTCGACGGCAAGTCCCTCAAAAAAGCCTTCCTGAAATCCCCCCTCGAATTCTCCCGCATCTCGTCCGGCTTCTCCATGCGCGTGCACCCGATTTCCGGCAACTGGAAAGCGCACAAGGGCATCGATTTCGCTGCAGCAACCGGCACCCCTATCCGCGCTTCGGGCGATGGCGTGGTCGATTCCGTCGGCAGCCAAAACGGCTATGGCAATGTTGTTGTCCTGAAACACTGGGCCAACTATTCCACCGCCTACGCGCACATGAGCCGCTTCGCTTCGGGCCTGAAAAAAGGTCAAAAAGTCAGCCAGGGCGATGTGATCGGCTACGTCGGCACCACCGGCTGGTCGACCGGCGCCCATTTGCACTATGAATTCCGCGTCGGCGGCGTGGCACAGGATCCAAGCAAGCTGAACGTACAAGCCCAGGCGCCGTTGACGGCCGCCGAGCTGAGCCGTTTCCGCATGGTGTCGGCCGACATGATGCACCGCTTCACCCTGCTGCGTCCGAACGACACGGCACTGGCTGCGCGCTAAGCAACACTGCCTTCGGGCAACATATAAAGAAAGGCACCGCCCATGCAAATGGCCGGTGCCTTTGTTTTTCCCCGTGCGCTTCTGCGGCCGGCACAAATGCGGCACAATGCACCTCACCACTTACGCATTCAAGGAATACCCCATGCTGTATATCGGTTTAATGTCAGGCACCAGTCTCGATGGCGTCGACGGTGCGCTGGTCGACTTTTCCGACGAGGGCACGCGCAGCCTGGGCGACGCGTACATTCCCTTTCCCGCCAGCCTGCGCGCCGACCTGATGGCGCTGCAAAGTGCGGGCCAGAATGAAATCGAACGCGAAGCGCTGGCGGCAAACGGACTCGTGCGCCATTACGCCGATTGCGTCGCCATGCTTCTGAGCAACGCGGGTATCGGCCCGGACGCCATCGCCGCCATCGGTGCGCATGGCCAGACCATCCGCCACCGCCCGGAGCTGGGCTTTACGCGTCAGCTGAACAACCCGGCCCTGCTGGCCGAACTGACGGGCATCGACGTCATCGCCGACTTGCGCAGCCGCGACGTGGCGGCCGGCGGCCAGGGCGCGCCGCTGGTGCCCGCCTTCCACCAGGCCATCTTCAATCTGCCGGGCCACACGCGCGTGCTGGCCAATATCGGCGGCATCAGCAATATCAGCGTGCTGCACGCGGATGGCACGGTGACGGGCTACGACACGGGTCCCGGCAATGCATTGATGGATGGCTGGGTCTTGCAGCACCTGGGCCAGCCCTACGACGCCGACGGCGCCTGGGCCGCCACGGGCCAGGTCATCCCTGCCCTGCTGGCGGATTTGCTCAACGATCCCTATTTTGACTTGCCTGCGCCGAAAAGCACGGGACGCGACCTGTTCCATGCCGACTGGCTGGGCGCCAAGCTGGCCAGCTATCCGCAAGCCAGGCCAGCCGACGTGCAGGCGACCCTGACCCAGCTGACGGCGGCCAGCCTGGCGCACGCCATCCTGCGCGACGGCGCACGGGCGGAAACCGTGTATGTGTGTGGCGGCGGCGCGCAGAACGCCAGCCTGATGGCGGCGCTGGCCCGTGAATTGCCGGGCATGGCGGTGGAATCGACGGCAGCATTGGGCGTGGCGCCCAGCCAGGTCGAGGCCTTGGCGTTCGCCTGGCTGGCCTGGCGTTTTAACCAGCGCAAGCCGGGCAACTTGCCGGCCGTGACGGGTGCGCAGGGCTTACGCGTACTGGGCGCGCTGTATCCGCGCTGAGCCGGCGTAGAAACACAAATAGCGGATCGAAGATCCGCTATTGTCTTGCTTGCCCAACATTTTTACAAGCGTGCCTGAAAAATGTTCAGGGCAAGGCGCATGGGCGCAGACAGTACGACTAGTACGGCAAGCCCATGCAACGCCGCCATGGACGTTTTCTCAGGTGCGCTTAAACGGAGAACGAGGAACCGCAACCGCAGGTGGAGGTCGCAGTTGGGTTTTTGATCACGAACTGCGCGCCTTCCAGGTCATCCTTGTAGTCGATTTCCGCGCCGACCAGGTACTGGTAGCTCATGGAGTCGATCAACAGCTGGACGCCGTTCTTGACCATGGTGGTGTCATCTTCGTTGACGATTTCATCGAAGGTGAAGCCATACTGGAAACCGGAGCAGCCGCCACCCTGCACGAATACGCGCAATTTCAGGTCGGGATTGCCTTCTTCTTCGATCAGCTGCGCGACTTTTTCGGCGGCGCTATCGGTAAAGATAATAGGGGAAGGGATCACATCTTGCATTTCAGCGACGGCATTCATATCAGGCACTCCTACTAGAAAACATTAAGTCATTATAGACTGTTGGCGCAACTCGCGCTGCGGCCGCCGCTGATGCGGCTGGACGGTGTTGTTCCTGCTCACATTTCCGATACGGCCAGGTGCAGCACGGGGTCGGCGCTGTCGTGGCGACTCAGCTTGCCTTGCACCAATGCGCCGCTGTGCATTTCCAGCACTTTGTAATAGACCTCTCCTACAATGCGGGCTTTTGGCTGGATTTCAAGCATTTCCGACACATACACGGGGCCATTGATCTCGCCGCTGACGACCAGGCTCGAACAGCGCACTTCGCCATCGATGCGGCCCGCCTCGCCCAGCACCACATACGTGGGCTCGCCCGGCTCGCCCGTGACGTTGCCGCGCACATGGCCATCGATGCGCAAGCCGCCGCAAAACAGCAAGTCGCCCTCGATCCGCGTGGAAGCGCCGATCAGGGTGTCGATGGGGTTTTTCGCATTGCGCTCGAACATGAACGTCATCCTGTCGGGGTACGTGGCAGTCCAATTTATCACAGGTCCGGCAAAAAGGCGCCGGACCCGCGCAAGCAGCGGCGCCGATAATTACGGCAGCAGGGCGATGTGTTGCAAACCGGCCGTTTCTTTCAAGCCAAACATCAAGTTCATGCACTGCACGGCCTGGCCCGACGCGCCCTTGACCAGATTGTCCTGCACCACCAGCACGATGACGGTATTGCCGCCTTCGGGACGGTGCAAGGCCAGGCGCAGCATGTTCGAGCCGCGCGTGGAGCGGGTTTCCGGGTGCGCGCCGAACGGCATCACGTCGACGAAAGGCTCATCCTTGTATTGCTCTTCAAACAAGGATTGCAATTCTTCATTGCTGACATCCTTGTTCAGCTGCGCGTACAGGGTCGAATGCATGCCGCGGATCATCGGCACCAGGTGCGGCGTGAAGGTCAGCGCCACTTTCTCATCCGTGAAACGCTGCAATTGCGCCGTCGTTTCCGGCAGGTGGCGGTGGCCGGCCACGCCGTAGGCCTTGAAACTGTCGCTGCTTTCCGAGAACAGGATGCCGATTTCCGCCTTGCGGCCGGCGCCCGACACGCCCGACTTGCAGTCGGCGATCAAGCCGCCCGCGTTGACCAGGCCCGCCTTGAGCAGCGGGTAAAAGCCCAGCTGCATGGTGGTCGGGTAGCAACCGGGGTTGGCGATCAGCTTGGCTTGCTTGATGTCTTCCCGGTTCAGTTCCGGCAAGCCATACACGGCCTGTTCGATCAGCTCGGGAGCCGTATGGGGAATCTTGTACCACTGCTCGAACTTGGCCTGGTCTTTCAGGCGGAAATCGGCAGCCAGGTCGATGACTTTCACGCCGGCGGCCAGCAAGGCTGGCGCTTGCGCCATAGCAACACCATGCGGAGTGGCAAAGAAGACCACGTCGCACTGTTCCAGATTCGCCTTGTCCGGCGAGGAAAACGCCAGTTTCACATGGCCGCGCAGGGAAGGATACATGTCAGCAACGGGCAAGCCATCTTCCTTGCGCGAAGTAATCGCCGTCAACTCGACATCTGGATGGGTAGCGAGCAAGCGCAGCAACTCCACGCCCGTGTATCCAGTGCCGCCGACGATGCCAACTTTGATCATGTTCTTTCCTTGTGTATAGATTGCATAAGATTGCATAAAGAAGAGGGGAAACGCTCCCCCTGCGGGTTTTCGCGTATTTTACAGCGCAACGGCGCATCCCGCTGAAATGCAAAAAAGCCGCGGGACCGAAGTCCAGCGGCTTTTCGACCAGCACCCCGGAAGGTGCCGTAGCGTAGAAATTAACGCTTCGAGAATTGCTTTGCGCGACGTGCTTTGCGCAGACCAACTTTTTTACGCTCGACTTCACGTGCATCGCGGGTAACGAAGCCGGCTTTGGCCAGTTCCGGTTTCAACGCTGCATCGTAGTCGATCAGAGCGCGGGTGATGCCGTGACGAACTGCACCAGCCTGGCCCGACTCACCGCCGCCATGGACGTTGACTTTGATGTCGAAACGCTCGACATTGCCGGTCAGTTCCAGTGGTTGACGGATGACCATCAGACCCGTTTCGCGCGAAAAGTATTCGTTTGCTGGTTTGCCGTTAACAACGATCAAGCCTGTGCCAACTTTGATAAAAACCCGAGCCACTGCACTTTTGCGACGGCCGGTTCCATAATTGTAATTACCGATCATGTCAGTTCCTTAGAGAACAAGTGCTTTAGGTTGCTGAGCAGCGTGCGGATGGGAACCTTCCGCGTACACTTTCAGCTTCTTGATCATTGCGTAGCCGAGTGGGCCTTTAGGCAGCATGCCTTTGACCGCTTTCTCAAGCGCGCGACCTGGAAAACGCTGTTGCATTTTCTGGAAGTTGGTTTCGTAGATGCCGCCTGGATAGCCAGAGTGACGGTAGTAAATTTTCTCAGTAGCTTTGGTACCGGTCACACGCAGTTTGCCTGCGTTGATGACGACGATGAAGTCGCCGGTATCGACGTGAGGAGTAAATTCTGGTTTGTGTTTGCCGCGCAGTCGGAGTGCCACTTCGCTGGCAACACGTCCGAGGACTTTGTCCGTCGCGTCAACCACGAACCAATCGCGCTGGACTTCATGTCCTTTAGCGGAAAATGTTTTCATGTTGACTTCCTAATAGATTACACGCTCAAATGGTGGTTCCGACTATGCTGCCGTGCGGACTCTGCCTTATTTACTTTTCCTGAGCGAACGGAAAGCCGACAAGTATAAGCGGCTTTGCCTTGCCGCGTCAAGCCGCAATCGAGGCCGGCTGCGGGCCGGCGGGCGGCACATGGACAGGCATTCCTCTATTACAATACAAAACGCTTACAATTTTCGGAGAGTACGATGGAATGCAAAGTCAGCTGGAATGGCCCGTCGGGCATGAGTTTTCGGGCAGAAACGGGTTCCGGCCACCTGGTGACCATGGATGGCGCGCCCGATGGCGGCGGCCACAACCTGGCGCCACGCCCCATGGAAATGGTCTTGCTGGGCACGGGCGGCTGCACCGCCTATGACGTGGTGCTGATCCTGAAACGCGGGCGCGAAGCCGTCAGCGGCTGCGAAGTGACCCTGAAGGCCGACCGCGCCGACACCGACCCGAAAGTATTTACCAAGATCCACTTCCACTTCACCGTGCGGGGCAAGGCCCTGAAACCGACGGCCGTGGAACGGGCCGTGGCCTTGTCGCATGACAAATACTGCTCGGCGTCGATCATGCTTGCGAAAACGGCCGAGATTACCCATTCCTTCGAGATTATCGAAGAGTAGGTCGGATTAGCGCGCCAGCGCGTAATCCGACAACACCAGTAACGTCAACAATATGTCGGATTACGCGCGGCATTGCCGCGCTAATCCGACCTACAAGTAATACGCCGTCTTCGTCATGACCTTCCCCATGATGCCCATCAGCGCCTTCACTGGCGCCGGGGTATCGATGGCGCCCAGCCGCTGGGCGGCGGCGCCGTGCTCCACTTCGTCGATGGCCATCTGTTTCACAATGGCGCGCGACTTGGCGTCCTGCGGCGGCAATTCTTCCAGGTGACTGGCCAGGTGCGCTTCCACCTGGCGTTCCGTTTCCACCACAAAACCCAGGCTGCGGCCGTCGCCCATGCGCGCGGCGATGGTGCCCAGCGCAAACGAACCCGCATACCACAGGGGATTGAGCAGGCTCAGACGCGAGCCCAGCTCCGTCAGGCGCTGCGCCGTCCAGGCCAGGTGGTCTTCCTCTTCGCGTCCCGCTTCGTCGAACTGGGCGCGGATGGCCGGGCTGTGCGCATAGCGCGCCTGCGAGTTGTACAGGGCTTGTGCGCACACTTCGCCCACATGGTTGACGCGCATCAAGCCGGCACTGTGACGCTGCTCGGCCGGGCTCAGCTCCGCATCGGGCGCATGCGCGGCCGGCGTGGGGCGCGAGGCCGAGGCTACGCCCGCCATGACGCGCAGGGCTTTGTCGGCGCCAACAATCAAACGATCCAGGGGGTCAAAATGGCGGTTCGCGGTCATCGTGGCTATTCATGTAAGGGAAAACATGGATTATAGGACGATCAGGGCCAGCCGTCCCCACGCTGCGCGCAGGGTGAACGGGGCTTTATTGACTTGTGCGCGCTTTTTCCTGCTCGATCCAGTCCACCACGGGGCCGACGGCGTCCAGGCCGGACAGGCTTTTCGCCACGCCCAGGTTCAGTGAAATCAGGAAAGAAATGCTGTCGACGGGGATGTCCGGGCAGTATTCGGCAAACGCGGCGCGAAAACGCTCCGATTGCAGCACGCGCAAGACTTTCTCGCCGCTCATGAATTGCAGCACGCTGGCGATGCTGTGCCCGCCACCTATCGAGTGGTAGATAAACCGGTTGTACTTCGCGTCGATCTGCTTGAAATCGAGGGTTTCCTCCGTCATCAGGCCGGCCAGGTAGTACAGCCCCAGGCTGACGCGGAAGAAACCGATGGCTTCGGCACTGGTCATGCCGGCGCGCGCCACGGCCAGTACCTTGTCCTGCATCGCCTGATCGATCGTTTGCATTGCGCTCTCCCGCGCCGTCCGCCGGCGCCCACCGGGCCAGCTTGCATGAAGATGCTGTTTTTTTCAATAGACCAAACGATATTTCCACCTTGCAAGTTACATTTTTTGCATGCTACTCTCGTTCTTCACCGTCGAATGGATGAAGCACATGATTGAAGTCAAGCACCTGGCAAAACGTTTTCGCCTGCCGCCCCATAAGGGCAAGGGCGTGCACGTCAGCGATCCGCGCGAACATGAAGGCTGGTTTCACGCCGTACGCGACGTCAGTTTCAGCTGCGCCCCCGGCGAAGTACTGGGCCTGCTGGGCCCGAATGGCGCCGGCAAGACCACCACCCTGCGCCTGCTGTCGACGGCCTTGCAAGCGGACGCGGGCAGCGCCCTCGTCAACGGCGTCGATGTGCTGCGCCAGCCGCTGGTGGCGCGCCAGAGCATCGGTTTCCTGTCCGGCTCGACGGGGCTGTACGGCCGCCTGACGGCGCGCGAGAACGTGGAATATTTCGGCCGCCTGCATGGCATGCCGGCCGACAAGCTGAAACGCCGCTGCGACGAACTGTTTGCACTTCTGCAGATGGAGGAATACGGCGGCAAGCGGGCCGATCAGTTGTCGACAGGCATGAAACAGAAGTGCGCGATCGCCCGCACCGTCGTGCACGAGCCGCAGGTGGTGATCCTCGACGAACCGACGACGGGCCTGGACGTGATGTCGGCCAAGATCCTGCTCGACTTCATCGCCAGCTACAAGGCGCTGCGCGTGCCGCTGATCTTTTCCACGCACCACCTGCACGAGGTGGAAAAGCTGTGCGACCGCGTCTGCATCATCAACCGCGGCACCACCGCCTTCAATGGCACGGTCAACGAACTGCGCCACCTGGGCGGCAGCGCGGACTTGTACGACGCCTTTGTCAGCGTCATCAACCAGGGAGCCTGAGCCATGTGGACCATTTATCTGAAAGAGTTGCTGGAACTCACGCGCGACCGCAAGACGCTGATCTTCACCATCCTCATCCCCATCTTTGCCATGCCGCTGATCTTTGGCGGCTTCGCCTATGTCTCGAACAATATGTTCAAGAATGCCAAGACGGCGGAAATGCGCTACACGCTGTTCGGCAAGGACCATTCGCCGGGCTTGAGCGCGCGTTTTACCCAGCAGCACAACCTGCGCGAAGTGCCGCTGGCCAGCGAGGGCGATATCCGCCGCGCCATCGGCGACGACACCATCAAGTTTGCCGTCGTCATTCCGCCCCGGTTCGAAGAGGCGCTGCAGCAACAGCAACAAGCCAAGGTGGTGCTGCACTACAACAGCGCCAGCACCGTCGACGTGACCCAGCAGCGGGTGCGCGAGATCGTCGAAACCTATAACGCCAGCCTGCGCGAAGGGACGCTGTCGGCCCTGAACCTGAGTCCTGCCCAGCTGGCCTTTGCCCTCAATCCTATCGTGCTCGACAAGCAATCGACGGCCAACGAACGCGAGCAGATGGGCGCCATCGTCGGCGGCATGCTGCCCTATCTGCTGCTGATGGTGTGCCTGACGGCGGCCATGTACCCGGCCATCGACCTGGGCGCCGGCGAAAAGGAGCGGGGCACGCTGGAAACCCTGCTGCTGGCGCCCGTGCCGCGCAGCGCCATCGTGCTGGCCAAGTTCCTCGTGCTGTTTACGGTCGGCATGACCTCGGCCGTGCTGATGGTGGGCAGCATGGGCGCCCTGCTGGCCATCTTCGGCAGTTCGCTGGAAGGCAACATGGCCGTCATGGTGCGCAGCATCGGCTTGCCCGACCTGGCCATGGTGACCCTGATGCTGGTGCCGACAGCCGCCATCTTCGCCTCGCTGCTGCTGTCGATCTCGATCTACGCGAAAAGCTACAAGGAAGCGGCCGGCATGATCACGCCATTGATGCTGTTCGTCATCCTGCCCACGGTGGCGGCCATGCTGCCCGGCGTCGAGCTGAACTGGATGTGGGCCATGGTGCCGCTGACCAACGTGTCGCTGGCCATGAAGGAACTGGTCAAGGGCACCATGGATTACCGCATGTTCGGCGTGATCCTGGCCTCGACCACGGTGATCGCGGGCGCCCTGCTGATGCTGTGCCGCTGGTGGTTCAACCGGGAATCCGTATTGTTCCGCAACTAGACACGCCAGCCAGGGTGAAGCGGGGTGCCGTCCACCCCGCCCATCTGCACTCTGGCCACGCGAAAATGCCGTGTATCGCATGTAACTGCCCAGTACGTCTTAAATTCAATACAATGCCAGCATAGAGAAGCCCTGCACCATCGGGCTGCAACGCATGAGTTAGGAGTTGTATGGAATTGCAGATTCGCAAATTGTCGAAGACCTACGCGAATGGCGTGGCGGCGCTGGATAACGTGTCGCTGACGATACCGCCCGGGATGTTTGGCTTGCTGGGCCCGAATGGCGCCGGCAAGTCGACCCTGATGCGCACCCTGGCCACCTTGCAGGAATGCGATTCCGGCTCCATCTTCTTCGGCGACTACGACGTGCTCGACGACAAGGACGAGATCCGCCGCATGCTGGGCTACCTGCCGCAAGACTTCGGCCTGTACCCGAAAGTGACGGCCTACGAACTGCTCGATCACTTCGCCACCTTGAAAGGCTTGTCGCAGCGGGCGCGCCGGCGCGAGGTCGTCGATGGCCTGTTGCAGCAAACCAATCTGTTCGACGTGCGCCACCAGCGCCTGGGCAGCTTTTCCGGCGGCATGCGCCAGCGCTTCGGCATCGCGCAAGCCCTGCTGGGCGACCCGAAACTGATCATCGTCGACGAGCCGACGGCCGGCCTCGACCCGCAGGAGCGGGTGCGCTTCCATAATCTGCTGTCCGACATCGGCGAAGACAAGACGGTGATCCTGTCGACTCACATCGTGTCCGACGTGGCCGACCTGTGCGCCAACATGGCCATCATCAACAAGGGCCATTTGCTACTGTGCGGCAAGACCCAGGAACTGATCGACGAAGTCAGCTGCAAGATCTGGGCGCGTTTCGTCGAGAAGAAGGAGCTGGCCAGCTTCCAGCAGCGTCACGCCGTCATTTCCACGCGCTTGCTGTCGGGCCGCACCTTGATCCACGTCTACAGCGACGACGACCCGGGCGACGGCTTCGAGGAAGCCATCGGCGACCTGGAAGACCTGTATTTCGCCACCATTGCCGGGCGCCACCGCGTCGCCCCGCAGTGCGACTGAGGGGACGGCCATGCTTGCCATCGCCCGCTTTGAAGCGCGACAGCGGCTCAAGCTGCTGTCCACCTGGGTGTATTTCGCCATGTTTCTGGCGCTGGCCATGCTGTGGATGGCTGCCGCCGGCGGCGTCTTCAAGGAAGCGAGCATCAGTTTCGGCGGCAAGTTCCTGATCAACGCGCCCCGCTCGCTGGCGTTCACGTGCAGCCTGCTGGGCTGCTTCGGCGCCGTGGTGGTGGCCGCCATGATGGGCCGCTCGGTGCAGCAGGATTTCGAATACGGCATGCAGCATTTCTTCTTCAGCGCGCCGATCAGGAAATACCAGTATGTTTTCGGCCGCTTCCTCGGCGCCTACCTGGTGCTGGCCGTGGTGTTTTCCAGCATCGTCATCGGTGCCTGGCTGGGCGCCTGGCTGCCCGGCATCGATCCGGAACGGCTGGGGCCACAACGGGCGCTGGCCTACCTGATGCCGTATGTGTTTACGCTGCTGCCCAACCTGTTCATCTTCGGCGCCATCTTCTTCGTCATCGCGGCCCTGACGCGGCGCATGCTGCCTGTATACATCAGCTCGGTGGTCATGCTGATCGGCTACCTGGTGGCCCCGTCGCTGGCACGCGACCTCGACTACAAGACCCTGGCCGCCCTGATCGATCCTTTCGGCACGACGGCGCTGATACGCCTGACGGAATACTGGCCAAACGCGGAGCGCAACACGCGCCTGGTGACCTTGGAAGGCGTGTACCTGCTGAACCGCGCCATCTGGTCCGGCCTCGCCCTGGTGGCATTGCTGCTCGGCTACTGGCGCTTCCAGTTCCACGCCACGACGGACGCGGGCGCCGGCAAGCGCCGCAGCGAGGGCGACGTCCCGCTGCGCCTGTCAAACGCTTCGCTGTCCACGCAGGAAACACCAGACTTCGCGCAGCGCAGCCTGGCCGCCCTGCTCGTCAAGATGAGCTGGCTGAACTTGCGCGAAACCATCAAGAACATCTATTTTGTCGTCATCGTGCTGGCCGGCGTGCTGACCATGTATGCGGGCGCGCTGGACATGGGCTCCATCTACGGGACGAATACCTATCCGGTGACGGAAAAGGTGCTGGACATGGTCAACGCTTCGTTCGCCCTGTTCATGCTGATCATTACCACCTTCTACGCGGGCGAGCTGGTGTGGCGCGAACGGGAAGCGGGCACGTATCAGATGCTCGACGCCCTGCCCGTGCCGAACTGGCTGCCCCTGCTGTCGAAACTGTTTGCGCTGGTCGGCCTGCAAGCACTGCTGAGCCTGGTCATCATGCTGTGCGGCATGTCGATTCAGGTCTTCAAGGGCTATTACCGCCTCGACCCCGGCCTGTACCTGGAATCGCTGTTCCTGTCGCACTTGCCGTCCTACGCGCTGATCGCCGTGCTGGCCATCTTTTTGCAGGTATTGATCAACCACAAGTACCTGGCGTATTTCGCCATGATCCTGTACCACATCGCCAGCATCAGCTTTTCCTCGCTGGGCCTGGGCGACCCGCTGCTGCTGTATGGCAACACACCAGACCTCGTGTATTCGGCCATGAACGGCGCCGGCCACTATCTGTTGCGCGAGCGCTGGTACTTGCTGTATTGGAGCGGTGCGGCCGTCATGCTGACGGTGCTGTCCCTGCTGTTCTGGCCCCGCGGCGCGCAGGATAGCTGGCGCATCCGTCTGCGCCTGGCGCGCCATGGCCTGACGCACGGCGTACTGGCCAGCTTTGCCGGCGGCGCCCTGCTCTTCCTCGGCACCGGCACGGTGCTGTTCTACGTCTTCCACGTGGCCAACGATTACAAGTCCGAATTCGCCCGCGATGCGGACCGCGCCAGTGTCGAGCGCCAGTACCGCAAGTTTGCCGCCACGCCGCAGCCGAGAATCACCGACGTGAAACTCGACGTGGCCATCTATCCGGCGCAGCGCACCCTCGCCGTCACGGGCCGCTATGTGCTGCAAAACAAGACCAGCCTGCCGATCAGCCACATTTTTGTGCAGCAAGACCCGACCTCCACCATGCGCCTGCGTTTTGACGCGCGCGTGCATCCCGGCCTCGATGATGGCAAGCTGGGCTTCTACAGCTACCGCCTGGCCGCGCCACTGGCGCCGGGCGCCACCCTGGGCCTCGATTTCGACGTCCGCTATGCGCCGCGCGGCATCTTCGGCCTGGGCCAGGACACGCCCGTGGTCGCCAACGGCACCTTCTTCACGAATGCCGTGCTGCCGCACATCGGCTACCAGGCGCAGCAGGAATTGACGGACCCGCGCGACCGCAAGAAACACGGCTTGCCCGCGCGCGAACGGGCCTTGCCGCGCGACGATGCGAAGGGATTGGCCGACAATTACGTCAGCAACGACGCCGACCGCATCAACTTCGACGCCACCGTCAGCACCGTCGATGGCCAGACGGCCATCGCGCCTGGCATGCTGGACAACGACTGGATCGCCAAGGGCCGCCATTACTTCCACTACACGATGGAGCAGCCGATCCTGAATTTCTACGCGTTCCAGTCAGCCCGCTACGCCGTCAGGCACGAGCGCTGGCAAGACGTGGCCATCGACGTGTATTACCACCCGGGCCATGAATACAATCTGGACCGCTTCGTGCGCGGCAGCAAGGAAGCGCTCGAGTACTACACGAAAAACTTCGGCCCTTACCAGCACAAGATCCTGCGCATCGTCGAGTTCCCCCGCTACGCCACGTTTGCGCAATCGTTCCCGAACACGATACCGTACTCGGAAGGGCTGGGCTTCATCGCCAAGGTGGATGACAAGAACCCGAAAGACATCGATTATCCGTTCTACGTCACGGCGCATGAAGTGGCGCATCAGTGGTGGGCGCATCAATTGGTGGGCGGCAATACGCGCGGCGCTACCGTGCTCAGCGAAACCCTGGCCGAATATTCGGCCCTGATGGTGATGAAGAAAACCGTGGGGCCGGCCAAGATGCGCCGCTTCCTGCGCTATGACCTGAATCAATACCTGATGGGGCGCAGCGAAGAGCGCAAGAAGGAATTGCCGCTGGCCGAGAATGAAAACCAGGCCTATATCCACTACAACAAGGGTAGCCTGGCCATGTACTTGCTGCAAGACATCATCGGCGAAGACAAGGTCAACGGCGTGCTGCGCGACTTGCTCAAGACCTATGGCCAGAAAGGCCCACCGTATGCGAGCGTGACAGCCCTGATTGCCGGCTTGCGCCAGGTCGCGCCGCCCGAGCAGGCTTACCTGATCGACGACCTGTTCGAGAAAATCGTGCTGTTCGACAACCGCGCCCTGTCGGCCACGGCCACGAAACGCAGCGACGGCAAGTACGCCGTCACCATCAAGGTGCAGGCGAGCAAATTGACGGCCGGCGAACAGGGCGAGGAACATGACGCGCCCCTGCACGACTGGATCGAGATCGGCGTCGACGACGCGAATGGCCATCCGCTGCTGCGCGAACGCCTGCGCATGACGAAGCGCGAAGCGAGCTATACCGTCATCGTCGGCAGCCGCCCCGACAAGGCGGGCATCGATCCCGACAACAAGCTGATCGACCGCAAGCCGGACGACAATATGGTCACCGTCGACATCGCCGAAGCATGACAAAAAATGGCCACCCTGAACAGGTGGCCATTTTTTAAGTGTCAGGCGCTCATCAGGCTGCGGCGGAACGCGTTACCAGGCTCAGGCTGATGCCCATTTCCGTCAGGTGCTGCATGTCGGCCAGCGAGAGGTCGAGCGGCGCATCGAGCGTATCGTCGCCATTCAACTCCAGTTGCAGTTCGGCCACGACGCGCGGCATGCTGAAGCTGACGCCGCGCGAGCGGCATTCGGCCAGGTAGCTGCGTATGCGCGAGGGCAACACTTGCGATTTGGATGCCTGCGCGATCAGCACCTCGAAGCCGGAATCGAGATGCACGCGGCCCGCGCCCTTCGCCTCGCCCTTGCGCCATTGCCGTTCCGGATCGGTGGGCAAGACTTCAAGGATGGATTTGAGCGTGGGGTCATCCCCATGCACCGACAGCTTCGCCATATTCATATTGCAAGACTTTCTAGTCAGGGCGCCGCCAGGAAGACGGCGCGATCATCAGACCGACAAGTCTACGCATGGGCGGCAAATATGTCCATACGGCAATATTTGGTATTCATCTCTAATTTGTGCTGGATCAACAACAGGCGGAACCAGCTTGTTCCGCCTGCAATACACGCTTACAGGGTCACGCCACGCGCCTGCAGGGCGGCGCGCACGCCGGCGCCGTAGGCGGCATCGGCCCGGTCGAAGTGCCCCAGCTGACGCTGCAAGGTTTCCGGCCGCACCTGGCTCAAGGGACCGGCCAGGTTATCGAACAGGTTCTGCTTGGCCTGTGCCGACATCAAACGGAACAGATTGCCGGCCTGCGTAAAGTCGTCTTCCACGCCGCGGCCATCGTAGCGCGCCGCGCCGCCATCGAGCGCCAGCGCCCCCTCGCCATGGCCCAGGCCTTGCGGTTGCGTGCCCGCCGCCGCCACGTTCGCATAGTTGCGCGCCGCGCCGCCATTGTGGATCGCCATGCCGCCGTCGCGCTGCTGGTTATGGAAGGGGCAGCGGGCCGCATTCACGGGCAGATGCTGGTGGTTCGTGCCGACCCGGTACAGCTGGGCGTCGTGGTAGGCGAACAGCCGGCCTTGCAGCATCTTGTCCGGCGAATAGCCCATGCCCGGCACGGCGTTGGCCGGCGAAAAGGCCGCCTGCTCGACTTCCGCGTGGTAATTGTCCGGGTTGCGGTTCAACTCGAAGATGCCTACCGGCAGCAGCGGGAAGTCCGCATGCGGCCATACTTTCGTCAGGTCGAACGGGTTCCAGCCCGTGCGCTGCTCCCATGCATCGAGCTGCTCCTGCGTGGCCACCTGCAGCTTGACTTCCCACTGGGGGAAGTCACCGCGTTCGATGGCGCCGAACAGGTCGCGCTGGGCGTAATCGGGGTCGGCGCCGGCCAGGCGGCCCGCTTCCGCGGCAGGCAGATTCCTGATGCCCTGGCGCGTCTTGAAGTGCCATTTCACATACACGCGCTGGCCGTCGGCATTGATCAGGCTATACGTGTGGCTGCCGAAGCCATCCATGTGGCGGTAGCCGTCCGGCGTGCCGCGGTCCGAGAACAGCATGGTGACCTGGTGCAGGCTTTCCGGCGCATGGCTCCAGAAATCGAACATCATCTCGGCCGATTTCAGGTTGCTTTGCGGATCGCGCTTTTGCGTGTGGACGAAATCGGGGAACTTGATCGGATCCTTGATGAAGAACATGGGCGTGTTGTTGCCAACCAAATCCCAGTTGCCCTCTTCCGTATAGAAGCGCACGGCGAAGCCGCGCGGGTCGCGTTCCGTGTCTGCACTGCCGCGTTCGCCTCCGACGGTGGAAAAGCGCGCAAAGGTTGCCGTCTGCTTGCCCACTTCACTGAACAGCTTGGCCTTGGTGTAACGCGAAATGTCGTGCGTGACGGTAAAGGTGCCGTAGGCGCCCGAACCTTTTGCGTGGACGACGCGCTCGGGGATGCGCTCGCGGTTGAAATGCTGGAGTTTTTCGATCAGGTGGAAGTCTTGCAGCAGCAGCGGGCCACGGGGACCGGCGCTGATGGAATTCTGGTTGTCGGCGACGGGGATGCCCGAGGCGGTACTGAATGGCGGCTGTTGGCTCATGCTGCTTTTCCTTCGTTGTTGACTAATGGAAGCAGTGTAACGAGGTCAACAACAAAGGAAAAGTTAATTGATTTTATCGAATCGATAGCTATTTACAATGCGCACCCTTGCGCATCGCACACGCCACCCAGTTGCGCCTGCAACTTCGCGGGCTGCCCCAGGAAGCCGCCGATATCGATCACGGACAGCGTGCCGCTGCCATCGTCGAGCACGAACGTGGGAAAGCCCTGCCCGCCCATCTGCGCCAGCAAGGCGCGGCTGGCATCGATATGCCGTTGCGTGGCAGCGCCCGCCTGTTGCGCATACGCGGCCTGGAATGCCGTCCCATCGATGCCCAGCTCTTGCGCCAAGGTCACCAGCACGGGCAGGTCGGCGATGCGCAAGCCGTCCACGTAGTGAGCGCGTTGCACGCGCTGCAGCATGTCCAGGCCCTTGCCGGCCAGCGATTCGGCCGCCAGGATGGCCGTGATCGGCGGTTCGGAATCCAGCATGGCCGTCGTGTCGTTCAGCAAGCCGTTGACGTAGGCGTCGCCGAAGGGCTGGCCCGACAATTGCTCGATGCGCCGGTCATGCGGCAGCACATAGCCGCGCCAGGCGGACGTGATCTGGCGGCGATTACTGCCCGTCATCATGCCGCCGCCGTGAAACGCCAGCGTCAGTCCGGGCACGGCGCGCGCCGCCTCGACCAGCGGCGCGGCACCGTAGCACCAGCCGCACAGGGGGTCGAAAATGTAGTGCAGTGTGGGCATGCTTGGCTCCTTGTTGCCGCTTACCATTTCATTTCGCCCTTGGCCACCTTGGCGCTGGTTTCCAGGGCGCCATCGAGGCCCAACTTCGGATAGCGCATTTTCATCGCTTCGATCAGGGCGGCCGAATTGGCGGCTTTGGCCGTTTCCGCTTCAAACGTCACCAGATAGTCGCGCGTAAAACTGATGCTGTCCGGCGTCAGGGGCGAACCCACCTTGAAGTGACCGGGCACGACGGTGACGGGTTTCAGGGCGGCGATGCCGTCCAGTGTCTTGAGCCAGTCCTGGCGCGATTGCAGGCTTTGCGTATCGGCCGTCCACACGTGCAAGTTGCCAAACAGTACCACGCCGCCGACGACGGCCTTGATCGATGGAATCCACACATAGGTGCGCGCTGGCGTCGGGCCGGCGATATCCAGCGACTGGCCTTCCAGGCTGATGCGCTTGCCTTGCAACGCTTCGGGAATGACGATGCTTTTCGGCGCATTGTCTTTCAGGATAGGCCCCCAGTAGCCGACCTTGGCGTCGGCCTTGCGGCGGATTTCCGCGACTGTTTCCGGCGTGGCAACGATTTTCGCCTGCGGGAAAGCGGCCTTGATCACGTCGAGGCCAAAGTAAAAATCGGGATCGCTGTGGCTGATATACACGGTCGTCAGTTTCTTGCCGCTGGCGTGTATCTTCTCCACCAGCTTTTGCGCTTCGGCGCGCGAGAATTGCGCATCGATCAGCACGGCGTCATGCTTGCCCGCAACCAGCACGGAAGCGACAGGGAAGATCGCCGCTTCGCCCGGATTGAAGACTTCCAGGGTCAAGGGAGCGCTGGCAGCGGCCGACGCGGCGCCGGCGGCAAACAGGGTGGAAACAAGAACGCTGCTGATGGATTTGGAGAACATGCTGTGCCTTCACAAAATGATTGGGATGCATGCATCTTACGTTGCTCAATCCGGCAGAAAAACCCATTAAAGCGCAATAGTTTGTTGCTTATTTCGGATGAATAGACAGCTGCCGCGCCAACGCATGCAGCCATTGCCCCGCCAGCGCGCCATCCCACACGAGCAGCACCTGTTCGCTGCAATCGACACTGCCGGCCAACTCGACCTGCAGCAAATCGTGCGCGCGCACGGCGAAGTCGGGCAGGTAGGCCAGCGCCCGGCCGGACTGCACATAGCCCAGCAGCAGCTGCACGTCGTCGCTCCAGTAGCGGATGGTGCGCCCTGCCACCCCGCGCCAGCCATCGGCATGGCGGCCCCGCTCCTCGCCGCACAGCAGGGAGTGGGCAGGGCTGGCAAACGCGTGCGGCAAGACGTCCTGCATGGCGCAGCGCACGGATGCGCAGGCTGCCGGCACGCCGCGCGCCAGCACATGGCCGCGCCCGGCCGCCAGCAGCATGCGCATGCTGCCCAGCGCCGTGCTGTGCCAGGTGACAGGCCAGTCGGCGCCGCGCTGGGCGATGGCGTCCTGCGTCACCAGTGCCGCATGGCAATCGCCGCGCGCCAGGGCCGCCAGCGCCGCATCCTCGAAAGCCGGTTGCAAACGCACGCTGGCCTGCGGATAGGCGTCCAGCGCCGCCGCCAGGGTCTCCGCGTGGCGCCACAGCAGCAAGGCAGGGCCGGCGATGCGGCCATCGATGGCGCCCCGTTCGCCCATCACGTCCAGGCGCGCCTGTTCGGCCAGCGCCAGCAAGGTGCGCGCACGCTCGAGCAGCAAACGGCCGCTGTCGTTGAGCAGCAATTGCTTGCCGCTCCGGTCAAACAGGGGTGCGCCCATGTCCCCCTCCAGGCGGCGCAAGGCTTTCGACACGGCCGATGGCGTCAGGTGCAATTCCAGCGCCGCCGCGCCCAGGGTCGGCTGGCGCGCGGCGCTGCAAAACACGCGCAGGTCGGCAAGGCTCATGTGCATGATGATTTCCAAATGGGACACAAAAGGTGAAAAATGGTTGCTGTACCGTCCATGATACCGCCCCTATCATCCTGGTATTAAAACTCATCACGTCCTCACATGCTACGTTTCTTCCTTCCCGCCCTGCTCCTGATGCTGTCCAGCCTCGCCCACGCCGCGCCCCCGACCTGGGGCCTGCACGGCATGGTGCTGTTTGGCGGCAAGCAAGGGCTGTATGCCTCGCACCTGCCGATGTTCCATGCGCCGCACGATTACCAGGTGGTGCTGCAACTACGGCTGGCCGACGCCGCCCTCGATGCGCGGCTGCGCCAGCAGCTCGATGGCCGTACGGCGCTGTGGACCCTCGAACCGGAACATTTCGAGCTGGCGCGCTTGCTGCCCGCCGCGCCGCTGCCGCTGCGCCAGTTCCGCGCGACGGTGGTGCGCGGGCACTTCGAGAAGGCTGGAAAAGCCGAACCCGGCTACGGCGCTGCCGCCATCATCGTCGAGCGCGTCCTGCTGATGCGCCAGTTGTCGCCGGCACCCGCCGCGCACGCCAGCGCACGCTATCTGCAGGTGGGCGACGGCACGCAGCGCTTCCTCGTCAAGCGCATCGACAGCCGCCCCGATTTCGAACATATCGTCGCCTGGACCAGCCCTGCGCAGGCGCCGCATGGCGACATCGTGGCAGCCAAGCGGGGCGTGCAGGAAACCCCGGCCGCCAGCTTGCAAGCGGCCTTGCGCGCGCAGCTGGGAACAACGGCCCGCTTGCGCGGCACGGTGTACTTTTCCACCGAGGACGTGCGCTAAAACAACACGCCAGGCGGACGCGCACCGGCGTGGCCAAATGTGTCACAGCGTCATGAGGGCGTCACATTGGATTGTTATCTTGCTAGCTCTTTCAAACCTAGCCGGATGAACCACATGACACGCAGAAAAATTTCCGTCGCTGGCTGCAGCGTCGCCATCACCCTGATGCTGGCCGCCTGCGGCAGCGACGCCAAAAAAGAAGAGGTAGTGGCTGAAGCACCGCCGAAAAACGTCATCTTCTTCCTCGGCGACGGCATGGGCCTGACCACCATGACGGCCGCGCGCATCTATTCGGTGGGCGAAGAGGGTGCGCTGACCATGGACACCCTGCCGGAAACGGCCTTCGTCAAGACGTTCTCGAACGATGCGCAAGTGACGGACAGCGCGCCATCGATGGCCGCCTACATGACGGGCGTCAAGATGAACAATGAAGTCATCTCGATGTCGGCCAACACGGTCGCCATCGATCCGGGCACGGATGCGAACGGCAACAAGCTGGTCAACAAATGCGGCACCGGCAACGGCACGCCCGCTACCACCCTGCTGGAACTGGCCAAGGCCAAGGGCTTTGCCGCCGGCGTCGTCAGCACGGCGCGCGTGACGCACGCCACGCCGGCGGCGACCTATTCGCACATCTGCCACCGCGACCTGGAAAACGATATCGCCGCGGCCCTGGTGCCTGGCGGCACGGGCTACAACAGCGCGCTGGGCACTGCCGGCCTGGACGTGGTCCTCGGTGGCGGCGCGCAATTCTTCAAGCCGTTCAAGGATGGCGGCAAGCGTTCCGACGGACGCGACCTGCTCGCCGAACTGAAAGCGAAGAGCTACACGGTCGCTAACACGGGCGCCGACTTCAAGGCCGTCGATGCGGCCAAGACGGAGCGGCTGTTCGGCGTGTTCACGTCCAGCCACATGAGCTACGATCTGGACCGCGATGCAGCCAAAGAGCCTAGCCTGGCGGAAATGACCACCAAGGCCATGGACGTATTGGCCAAGAACAAGAAGGGTTATTTCCTGATGGTCGAAGGCGGCCGCATCGACCATGCGCTGCACGAAACCACGGCCAAGAAAGCGCTGCAAGATACCGTCGCATTCGATAACGCCATCAAGGCGGCCATCGACAAAGCCAAGCTCACCGACCCGACCCTGGCCAATACCCTGATCGTCGTCACGGCCGACCATGACCACACCCTGGTGCTGAACGGCTACGCCAAGCGCACGGGCAAGACGGCTGCCGGCAACCCTGGCGTGCTGGGCGTGGTGAAGAACTACGTGACCGGCGCGGTCGAGAAAGACCTCGACGGCGCACCGTATTCGATCATCGGCTTCGGCAATGGCGAAAACCGCACCCAGTCGAGCCGCGCCGCCATGGCCAGCCTCGATGAAACCGTCACCAGCGCCAATACTTACCACCAGGAAGCGGTGATCCGCACCACGGCGGGCAATGAAACCCACGGCGGCACCGACGTCTTCCTGGGCGCCATCGGCAAGGGTTCGGAAACCTTCCTCGGCACCATCGACAACACCAAAGTATTCGGCCTGGTCAAGACCGCCGGCGGTCTGTAATCCCCAAGAGACAAGAATTGGACAAGCACATGAAACTTGCATCGACACCCGCCGTACTGAAATCGGCCCTGAAACTCTCCTTGCTGACCACGCTCGTGGCCGCCAGCGTTGCCAGCGCCTACGCCGCCGACGCCAAGAACGTCATCTTCTTCCTCGGCGACGGCATGGGCCCGTCCGTCGTGACGGCGGCGCGCATCTACCAGTACAAGGAAGATGGCAGCCTGACGATGGACACGCTGGAACGCACGGCGCGCATCAAGACGTTCTCGAACGATGCGCAAACGACGGACAGCGCGCCATCGATGGCCGCCTACATGACCGGCGTCAAGATGAACAATGAAGTCATCTCGATGGCGCAGGACACGATCGCCAAGGAACCCAGCCGCGATGCCAACGGCAATCTGGGTGTGGACAATTGCCCGGCCGGCGGCAAGAGCGCGCCGACCATCCTGGAACTGGCAAAAGCCAAGGGCAAGGCCGTGGGCGCCATCACCACCACGGAACTGACGCACGCCACGCCGGCGACGACCTTCTCGCACATCTGCAACCGCAATGCGCAATACGCGATCGCCGCGCAAACGGCGCCAGGCGGCGCGGGCTACAACGCGGCCCTGGGCGATGGCGTCGACGTGCTGATGGGTGGCGGCCGCAACCACTTTACGCCTTGGTCGGCAAGCAACAAGTATGGCCGCGCCGATGGCCGCAACCTGTTGACGGAATTTGCCGCCAAGGGCTACACCGTGGCCGCGACGAAAGCGGAAATGGCGGCAGCGCCGAGCGGCAAGAAATTCATCGGCCTGTACAGCACCCGCAGCCACCTGGAATATGAACTGGACCGCACGGCAACGCCACCGCTGGGCGAAGGCGCGACCCAGCCTAGCCTGTCGGAAATGACGCTGAAAGCCATCGACTTGCTGTCGAAAAATGCGAACGGCTACTTCCTGATGGTCGAAGGTGGCCGCATCGACCACGCCTTGCACGGCATCAACGCCAAGCGCGCGCTGACGGACACCATCGCCTTCGACGACGCCATCAAGGCAGCCATCGGCAAGATCCGGGAAACCGATCCGAAACTGGAAAATACCCTGATCGTCGTCACGGCCGACCATGACCATACCCTGGCCTTCAACGGTTACGGCAAGCGCGGCAACCATATCCTCGACATCAACCGCGGCTACAAGGATAACCAGCCGAGCAAGGATGCCGATGGCAATACCTACACCACCCTGGTGTTCGGCAACGGCCCGAACCGCCCTGCCCTGCGCAGCAATGTCGACAGCGCCACGGCCCTGAAAGACAACTACCTGCAGGAAACAGGCGTGCGCCTGGCCAGCGAAACCCACGGCGGCGGCGACGTCAAGCTGCTGGCCACGGGCGCCGGCTCCAAGACCTTCAAGGGCACCCTGGACAATACCAAGGTGTTTGACTTGCTGAAGGCCGCCTTCGGCTTCTGATCCACATCAACACGGCAACCCCACCGGGGCGGATGGCGTATGCCCTCCGCCCCTCTGCACGTAAAGGCAACACCATGAAATCGTCCCTGATCGCCGTCCTCCTCGCCGCCGGCTTTGCCGCCAGCGCGCAAGCCGCTCCTGCCACGCCGTCCGCTCCTGCCGACCTGGACCTGGGCATTACCTATTACAGCCGCGTCCTGACGCCGGAAGGCGTGACGCGCGAGAGCCGTTACGAAGAAAAGATGCTGCGCCGCCCCGGCCACGTGTGGGTCGAGCGCGTGCTGGCGCCGTCAACGGACGCGCATGCAGGCCACAAGCACGGAGACAACACCAAAGTGGCGCTGAAGGCCACGCAGCATGAACACAAGCACTTCAATCCCGTGCTGATACCGCGCCACGTGATGCTGGAAAAGAACACCGTGCGCGTGGAATACATCGATGCGCATGACAAGGTGGTGGTGGCGATCCCGAAAGCGGAATACGAAAACGTCAATTTCGACGGCTCCTGGGAAAACAGTTTCTATCTGCTGGACCCGAAACTAGTGGCCGCCATGCCGCTGTCGAAACAGGCATCGAACGTGACGGGCGCGCGCTGGCGCGAAGTGGAAAAAAATGGCGTGTTCCAGCGCATCCTGTGGGATGAACAAAAGCAGATTCCGCTGATCATCGAAAGCGGCGACCGCGCAAATACCTTCTATCGCCGGGTCGACGTCAAGCTGCAGCCGACCGTCAGCAAGGCGCAGCCGTGGGCGAATTTGCAGAATTACGCGCAGCGCGAGTATTCCGACTATCTGGACTAAGAGCCTCTCCCAGTAGGGAGCGTCTTCTGCTGGCAGCACATCAGGAGCGCGGACAAGGCGTGAGGAGGACGCGTGGCGAGCCACGCGACGACGAGCAACGCAGTCCCCGCTTCTGAGGCGCGCCAGCGGGGGATGTATTCATCTACTGGGACAGGCTCTTAGCTATCCTCGGGACGTAAAAAAAGCCAGGGACATCCCTGGCTTTTTTTTTGGCTGGCGCCGGATTACTCCGCCGCTGCCGCCTTCTTCGCCGGCGCCTTCTTGGCGGCCGGCTTTTTCACGGCCGTGGCTTTCTTGGCCGGCGCCTTTTTGACGGCTGCCGCTTTCTTGACGGCCGTCTTCTTCGCTGGCGCCGCGCCTTCTTCGCCTTCGGCCTCGGTCGCTGCCGCCTTGGTCTTCGCGCCCGGCTTGGCCTTGCGCTCTTCAAACTCGAAGCTCACCTTGCCATCCTTGCCGCGCACGAGGAAGGCCTTGAACGGACGGCGGGTACGCTGCGAAACAAAGCCCGGCAGCAAGTCCGTCTTGCCATCGTTGAGCAGTTTTGCCATTTGTTCCGGCAAGATTTCCTGCTGCAAGATGATGCGGCCGCTGCGGAAATCGCACGTCTTCGGCTTGGCTACGCTGTGTTCGCACACATAGGCCAGGCCCATTTCGTACACGCCGGCATTGCACTTGGGGCACGGTCCCACAGGCGTCTGGCCCGTGAAATCGACGCCTTCGCCATCTTCGCTCTCGTCGTTCTGGCCGAAATCGAATTCCAGCTTGAAATTCTTGATCTCTTCATCGCGCACGATGCGCAGGATGGCGGCGAACGGACGGCCCATCTTCGAGCGGAAGCCTTGCAGCGGGCCGATGGTGCGGTCCTTCAGCAATTGCTCCACTTCGGCGATTTCGAACTGGCGCGAACCCGGCGTCTTGCTCATCGAGAATTCGCACTTGGTGCAGGCGAAACGACGGTAGTTTTCCTTTACCACGCCGCTGCAATTCGGGCACGGCGTTTCCAAGGTCGCGTAGTCGCCGGGGATCGTGTCGTTATCGTATTCCTTGGCGCGCTTGACGATGATTTGCGTCATCTGCGCGATTTCGCGCATGAATTCTTCGCGCGAAATCTTGCCTTTTTCCATCTGCGACAGCTTGTATTCCCACTCGCCCGTCAGCTCCGGCGCCGTCAATTCGTTGACGCCCAGGCCCTTGAGCAAGGTCATCAGCTGCGACGCCTTGGCCGTCGGAATCAGTTCGCGGCCTTCGCGGATCAGATAGCGTTCCGTCAGCAAGCCCTCGATGGTGGCCGCGCGCGTCGCTGGCGTGCCGAGGCCCTTGCCGGCCATCGCATCGCGCAGCTCGTCGTCGTCGATCAGCTTGCCGGCGCCTTCCATGGCCGACAGCAACGTTGCCTCCGTGAAGCGCGCAGGCGGCTTGGTGACCAGGCCGTTGGCGTTGACGCTTTCCGTCTGCACTTTCTCGCCCTTGGCGACCGGCACCAGGTTGCCGTTGCCATTGCTTTCCTTGTCCGCGTCCGTCGATGCTTCCTTGCCGTAGATGGCCAGCCAGCCCGGATTGGTCATGACCTTGCCTTCAGTCTTGAACTGATGGCCGGACACTTCCGTGTAGCGCGTGGTGACTTGGAATTCCGCAGGCGGGAAGAACACGGCCATGAAACGGCGCGTGACCAGGTCGTACAGCTTCTGTTCCGGCTCGGACAAGTTCTTTGGCGCGATCGTCGTCGGGATGATCGCGAAGTGATCCGAGATCTTGGTATTGTCGAAGATGCGCTTGTTCGGCTTGACCCAGCCCTTGTCGATGATCTGCTTGGCGAACTGGTGGTAGTTGCTGTTGTCCTTGACCGTTTCCAGCGCCTGCAGCACGGTCGGCATGTAGTCTTCCGGCAGGTGGCGCGAATCGGTACGCGGATACGTCAATACCTTGTGCTTTTCATACAGCGCCTGGGCCAGGCCCAGGGTGTTCTTGGCGGAGAAGCCGAAACGCGAGTTCGCTTCGCGCTGCAGGCTGGTCAGGTCGAACAGGCCCGGCGCCATCGAAGTGGTCGGCTTCGACTCTTCCGTGACGATGCCTTGGCGGCCGCGGCAGGCGGTGGCGATCGAATCGGCAGCCGTCTTGCTCCACAGGCGCTCGGCGCGCTTCTCGGGATCGTTCTCGTCCTTCTTGAACTTCGTGTCGAGCCAGCGGCCTTCATAGATACCGGCCGCGCAGACGAATTCAGCGCGCACTTCCCAGAAGTCGCGCGGCACGAATTTTTTAATTTTATCTTCGCGTTCGACCACGATCGAAAGGGTCGGCGTCTGCACGCGGCCCACGGTGGTCAGGTAAAAGCCGCCTTCTTTCGAATTAAACGCCGTCATGGCACGCGTGCCATTGATACCGATCAACCAATCGGCTTCCGAACGGCAGCGGGCCGCATCGGCCAGCGGCAGCATTTCTTCGTCGCTGCGCAGGTGCGAAAAACCGTCGCGGATGGCGCCCGGCGTCATCGACTGCAGCCACAGGCGCTTGACCGGTTGCTTGGCTTTCGCGTTCTGCGCGATCAGGCGGAAAATCAGCTCGCCTTCGCGCCCCGCATCGCATGCGTTGATGAGGGTGGTGACGTCTTTGCGTTTGATCAGCTTGTTTAATACTTTGAGGCGCGCTTCCGTCTTGGCGATCGGGTTCAGCGCGAAATACGGTGGAATCATCGGCAAGTGCGCGAAACTCCATTTGCCGCGCTTCACGTCGAATTCTTCCGGTACGGCGATCTCCAGCAAGTGGCCGACCGCCGACGACAGGACGTATTCATCCGATTCAAAGTACTCATCGTGCTTGGTAAAGCCGCCAAGCGTCTTCGCGATATCGTTCGCGACAGAAGGCTTCTCGGCGATGATGAGGGTTTTTGTCATATTTTTTAGTCTCGAAAAATGCTCTAGGATAGTTTCAGCATGCGCATCATACAGTGCATTGCCAGGCGCCGACGCTTTTGTCTGCGCAAGGCCGTGTGACTTGTGGTCTTGTCAAGCGGCCAATGATAAGCGCCTATTGAAGAATTCGGCAAGTTATCTGCAAGCAAGAATGCGCAAGCGCAAACACAACAGGCTGGCGGGCGCGCTGGTGCAACACATGGTAAAGGGGATGGCGCGGCAGCGGCGCCAGGGTCGGGCAGACAGCGAAGAATACGGCTATATATTAGTGCAATAAGCGCGGCGGGAGGTCTTCATCGTCGACGAACAAGTCGTCGAACATCAGGGCATCCGGTTCCTTGCCCTGGCTCCACAGCAGCATCAGCACGATGACTTTCAGCTTGCCCAGCGACACGGGTGCCTCGTCGAGCGCCAGCGCCCGTTCGATGACGATTTCGCGCTGCAGCGGCGAGAGTACCTTGGCGCTTTCCAGGAACTGGATGAAGCCGATGGCGGCCGTGCCCAGCACGTCGCTTTCCTGCTGTACATAGAAGCGCGTGCCCGTGGAAGTGGCCGTCAGGGTTTGCTCGACGCCAGCCATGGCATTCAAATCCGTCAGCCAGACAAGCGCTTCGGAAATCTCCACGTCGTCGAAACCGACGGCCGACAGTTTGC
This sequence comes from Janthinobacterium sp. BJB446, assembly GCF_002735655.1. Taxonomy (NCBI): domain Bacteria; kingdom Pseudomonadati; phylum Pseudomonadota; class Betaproteobacteria; order Burkholderiales; family Oxalobacteraceae; genus Janthinobacterium; species Janthinobacterium sp. BJB446. The sequence goes on from NZ_PDZK01000005.1 coordinate 211,043, forward strand.
GCGCCAGGACTGCCGGCTCGGGGCAGGCATCGGGGCGATAGTAAGTCTCGTAGAGGTACACCAGGATATCGAACATGGCTCTACTCTATCAGCTAAGTTCGCTGCGACACAAGGGTGCGCGCCGACAAAGCGCCGCCGTGCGGCAAGGCCGCCACACAAGTGACAAGCTGTCATTTACAGCGTTGAAACAGTCCTCCTGGCAAGCGCTCCACCCGGCCCGCCAGCTCCAGCGCCAGCAGTTCGCCCATCAGCGCGCCCATGGCCAGACCGCTGCGCGCGGCCAGGGTATCGGCATCGAGGGGATCATGGCCCAGCGCGGCCAGCAGCGGCGGTTCGTCTTCCACCACGGCCGGCGCGCCGGGGATGCCGCCCAGCCACTGCAGCTCTTGCAGCACGTCATCGGCTGACTCGACCAGCTTGGCGCCCTGCTTGATGAGCGCATGGCAACCCTTGGCCAGGGTGGCATGGATGGAACCGGGCAAGGCATACACATCGCGTCCCTGCTCGCCGGCCAGGCGCGCGGTGATCAGGGAGCCCGATTGCGCAGCCGCCTCGACCACCAGCACGCCGCGCGCCAGGCCGCTGATCAGGCGGTTGCGGCGCGGAAAGTTACCGGGCATGGCGGGCAGCCCCAGTGCATACTCGCTGACGATGCAACCCTGTTCGGCAATTCTTTGCGCCAGATCAAGGTTACGTCGCGGATACACCAGATCGGCGCCCGTGCCGATCACGGCGACGGTTGCCCCCGCGCCGCGCAAGCCGCCCTCGTGCGCGTGCGTATCGATGCCCAGCGCCAGCCCGGAAATGATGGTCAGGCCTGCCGTGCTGAGGGCTTGCGCAAAGGCGGCCGCATTCTGCATGCCTTGCGCGCTGGCATTGCGGCTGCCGATGATGGCCACGCCGGGACGCGACAGCAGTTCCACCCGCCCCCGTACATATAACAAGAGCGGCGGATCGGCGATTTCCAGCAGCAGGGGCGGATACGCGGCATCGGCCAGGGTCAGCACGGCATTGCCGGGGCCTTGCAGCCACTGCAGAGTAAGCTCGAGCTGGCTGTTGGCCACCGGCCTGGGCGGCTGCACGATGGCGCGCGCCACGCTGGCCGGCACCACTTCGCGCAAGGCCTCGAATGACGCGCTGAAGATGGCCGGCGGCAAGCCGAAGCTGACCAGCAAGGCACGCGCCGCCACCGGCCCCACGCCTGGCAGATGCTGCAGGCGCAGCCAGCCCGCCAGTTCCGTGGCCGCGTCTGCCGTCGTGGCAATTGCATGCATGACAACCTCGCTGTGTACTGTGCCATCCCATGCTAGGCGCCATGGCGCGCACGCGATACCGACGCGCGCAACAATGCGTGCGATGGCCGGGCAAAACGGCCCGTCATCCACAGGAGCATGGGCGTCTGTGATAAAATTTCCCTTTGCAGCAGACGAATAGCGCACTGGCAAACGCATCTGCAGCGCCGTTGTGCCATACGCGCCCAACCGTAGCGTACTCAAATAAAATAGCCCTGCCATCGTTCGCATGGCCCAGGCATGAATAATCCGGCGCACCGGCGCCCACCTTAACCAGTCGAATCTGTATGTCCATATTAAATATCCTGCGTTACCCCGATCCTCGCCTGCACACGATCGCCAAGCCCGTCACCGAATTTGACGCGCGCCTGCAAACCCTGATCGACGACATGGCCGAAACCATGTACGACGCCCCGGGCGTCGGCCTGGCCGCGTCGCAAGTGGACGAGCATATCCAGATGATGGTGATCGACATCACCGAAGAGAAAAACCAGCTGCAAGTGTTCATCAACCCGGAAATCACCTGGGCCAGCGAAGAAAAGCAGGTCTACGATGAAGGCTGCCTGTCCGTGCCTGGCGTCTACGATGGCGTCGAGCGCCCGGCCCGCATCAAGGTGCGCGCCCTGGACCGCCACGGCAAGCAGTTCGAACTGGAAGCCGATGGCTTGCTGGCCGTCTGCATCCAGCATGAGATGGATCACTTGCTGGGCAAGGTATTCGTCGAATACCTGTCGCCGCTCAAGCGCAACCGCATCAAGACCAAGATGATCAAGGAAATCCGTGGTCTCGAGCGCGAAGCGAGCCTGCGCGCTCAGAACCGCCGCTTCTAAGCCACTGCTGATAGACTAAGCCGCAACAGAAGTCGTCACACCACGCCAGCCTGGCGCATTTTTGCGCGGGCCTGTACACCTCACGTCAAGGAACCATATGAAAGTGATCTTCGCAGGCACGCCTGAATTTGCCGCCACGGCCCTGAAAGACTTGCACGAAGCGGGATTCGAGATTCCGCTGGTGCTGACCCAGCCCGACCGCCCTGCCGGACGCGGCATGCAATTGCACGCCTCGGCTGTCAAGCAATATGCGCAGCAGCATGGCATCGAGGTGCTGCAGCCCTTGTCGCTGCGCATGGACAGCAAGGACCCGCAGCGCGCCGCCGAAGCCAAGGCAGCCCACGCGCGCCTGCTGGCCACCGACTACGACGTGATGGTGGTGGCGGCCTACGGCTTGATCTTGCCGCGCAGCACGCTCGACATCAAACCCTGCATCAATATCCACGGTTCCTTGCTGCCGCGCTGGCGCGGCGCGGCGCCCATCCACCGCGCCATCGAAGCCGGCGACGATGAAACGGGCGTGACCATCATGCAGATGGAAGAAGGCCTCGATACGGGCCCGATGCTGGCCATCGAGCGCACGCCCATCGAAGCGGGCGATTCCACCGCCACCCTGCACGACAAGCTGGCCACCCTGGGCGGCAAGATGATCGTCGAAACCCTGCGCAAGATGCAGCAGCAGCCGCTGGAAGCCGTGCCGCAGCCGGAAGCGGGCGTCACCTACGCGGCAAAGATCGCCAAGGAAGAAGCGGCGCTCGATTTCAGCCTGCCGGCACTGGAACTGGGCCTGAAGATCCGCGCCTTCAATCCGTTTCCCGGCGCCTGCGGCCAGGTCGATGGCACCACCATCAAGATCTGGGCCGCCGACGTGCTTGAAGCGGATAGCAAGGAAGCGCCCGGCCAGGTGCTGGCAGCCGACGCCCAGCACGGCATCGTCGTGGCCTGCGGCAATGGCTCGCTGCGCCTGACGGAACTGCAAAAACCGGGCGGCAAGCGCCTGCCCGCGGCCGAATTCATCAAGGGCTTCCCCCTCGAAGGCAAACGCTTCGCCTGACTTCACCGGGTTGCACCGCGCCATCATGCCGATGGCCATAAAAAAAGGCTTGCCGCAGCAAGCCTTTTTTGTATCCAGCCACAGCGCTTAGCGGCGCTGCACCTTCATCAGGCGTGCGCCCACGGACGACGACAGGCTGACTTCGAAACGGCCACCGGCCGGCACGGCGCTCACGTCGACATTGGCTTTGCCACCCGTCAAGTCACTGGCAACCACCGTCTTGCGGCCATCGGCAGCCACGTACATGACAGCGGCATACGGTTCCGCCTCGGCATTCCAAACCAGCGCCAGTTGGCCGCCGCTTTGCGTCGCATCAAACGTGGCATCGTTGGCGGCAGCCTTGCTGCGGCGCGCCGGGCGTTCCAGCTTGGCCAAAGCCTTGCCATTTGCCAGCACTTGCACATCGCTGATTTCGCCCGGATTGGCGAAGCTGACGCGGAAGTGGCTCATGGCGTTGCCGCCATGGTCGGCCACGGAGACGCCATCGAAGGGCAAGTCGATAGTCTGTCCGGACGCCGTCAACACGCGCAAGGTATAAGCATGGCCACTGCCGCTGGCAGCGGCGCCGATGCGCGCCGACGAGGCAACGGCTGGGCGCAAGGCCACGCCGGCTGGCGTGATGCGGCCGGAAATGGTCAGGTAGCCGTTCTCGGCCACGGACATGCTGGCGGCCAGCACATTGCTGCCCGTCACCTGCGTGCTGCGTTTTTCCAGGAATTGCTGCACCCGCGCATAGCTGTAGTCGGAGAACCAGGCGCCGCTGCAATAGCTCATCACGTCTTTCATCGGCGTGCTGCCATAGACTGCCTTGCTCAGCTGGCCGATGCTGCCCGCATAGTTGCTGTTATACAGGGGTTGCGGGCCCAGATTGCCATCCGCATACGGGTAGTCGGCAGCGGCGCCGGCCGGGCCGCCGCAGGCAACGTGCTGCAGCGAGTGGTTGTGGCCCAGCTCGTGCACGAGCGTGGTCAGCCATTCAGGCCATTGATTGCCGAATGGATCGACCGATGCGATGCTGTTGAAGCGGGCATCCAGGCCGATGGCCGACGTGAAGTCGCTGCCGCTGCTGCGCTGGTTGATGTAGGCCAGGCCGGCGGCGCGGGTGGAGGACATTCTCGGCACGAAACCATAGTAATAGGCGCCGCTGTCTTCCAGCGCGCGCTTGTTTTCCAGCTTGCCCAGGGTATCGCTCCACCAGCTGTCGGCCGTGCTGCTGCCTGGCATGCTCAGCGCGGCGCGCGTGGTGATGCTGATATTTTCCGTCGCATACGGATACACGCGCAACAGCGCAGCGCGGACCACCTCGGCGTCCGGCAGTTGCGCCACGCCATCGTCGGTGCTCAAGGGGACGAGTACCAAACGGATCCTGGCCAGGCTGGCCACCATGGGTGCCGCTTCCTGGCTCACTTGCACGCCGTCATTGCCGACGGCCGTCACGCGCACGCGCACGCCGGGCAAGATCCAGCCGGAGGGCAGGACGGCACTGAAATTGCCATTGAAACTGTCATCGTTCTTCGTCGTCGGCAAGAGCGCCGGCCCCGTCATCGCGATGCTGCCCAGGTTGCTGCCATTGGCGGCGGTCGCATTCAAGGTCACGGCCGGGCTGGCCTGGCCCGCCTGCGTGGCCAGCACGGACACGCGCACGGCGGCTGGCTTGCCGCGCGTCAGGCGCAAGGCCGTATTGCTGGCGTTCAAATTCAGTACTTGCGCGAAATCAATGCTGCCCAAAGTAAAGGCCGACACCGTGCCCGCATTCACGGCGATGCGCGAAGCGGCCGACAGCATCACATTGCCCGTTGCCGAGGCTGGCGCGGACAGCAGCAGCTGGCTGGCGCTGGCGCTGACGATGACGGCCGGCGTATTGCCCACCGAAGCTGAGCTGACCTGGTCGAGATTGCTGCCCTGCACCGTCACCGACAAGGTCGCGCCGTTGACGGCCGACGTGATCGACGTCACTGCCACGCTGGCCAGGACCGTGTACGCGTCGCTGCTGATCACATCGTTGTAGGGACCGCGCACCGTCAGCGCGCCTGTCGCTGCGCCCGCAGGCACCACCACTGTCACGCTGCTGGCCGTCTGGCTTTGCGGCGTTGCTGCCGCGCCATTGCCAAACTGTACCGCCGTCACGGCGCCCATGCCGCCGCCCGTGATCGTCACGCTGGAACCGACACCGCCCGTCGCCGGCGCGACGCTGCCCACGCTCAACGGCAGGTACACATTGACGTTATAGCTGGTGGCCGCCGTACCGCTGGCGCTGACCAGGCTCAAGGCACCCGTGACGGGCACGCCAGGCATGGCCAGGGTCACGCTGGTCTCGCTGGCGGCACTGGTGGCAACGGTCACGCCGCCCACCTGGAAGGCCGTCACGCGACTCAGATTCGTGCCCGTGACCACCAGGCTGCCGCCCACGGCAACATTCGCCGCCGAGACGGCCGTCACGGCAGGAATCAGGACGGGCGTACCCGAGGTGGTCGCCACCACCGTGTCGCCACCACCGCCACCACCGCCACCGCAGGCGGACAGGCCCAGCACGACAAACAATGCTACGAGCAGATGGTTTTTCATGGCTGGCAACCATGTTTGTGCAGCGCGATGCCGGGGAGGACACGAGATAAATGTGACATATTGGTGACTTTTGGTGAGAATTTAATTTCTAAGAACCAATATTATGGGTTAATTCGATTCCCAAAGACAACTATTAATGCTTTTGATTCAATTGGTTTTGATAATAGTTAAAATATCTGCTTGGCAAAATTTATTCTGAGCATTATTTCCCTCACTCTGTATTGGCTTAAATCAAAATTAATTTCCTTTGCAGCTATTGCCATTCAATTCATTAAAAATATGCTGAGGCGGCACAAATAATGTGGAAATTTTTCCACAGCCTAGAGGGCGGTATTTTTCTGTCAACTTTGGCGGAAGAATTAACGTTTTGAGTAAGATTTTCAGGAATGTAATTTTCAACAGCAGGCGTGGCAAGAGGCGATGTGTTGCAAGAAGGCCAGCCGTGGGGCGAACGGCCGCTTTTGCTTAAAACCAAAGCAGCCTGATGCCGTATAATTTTAGACCCGGTGAAATCAGGCGATTGCCACCTTCTGCCTGCCCTACCCGGCCGGCACTCTCCGTCAGCTGATCCTGCTGGCCCGCATCCGCCTCTTGCCTGTCCTGTCGCCGCGCCGCCGCCCGTTTGCCTATTGAAAGCATGAAATGAACGATACCGTGATCCCCGCCATGTCCCCGACCGAAGCCACCTTGCGCGCCATTCTGGCGCAGCGGATCATGATCCTCGACGGCGCGATGGGCACGATCATCCAGCAATACAAGCTCGACGAAGAAGCCTACCGCGGCGGCCCCGCCGGCCGTTTCATCGATTTCGCCGCGCCGGCAGACAGTGGCGCGCGCGAATTGTTCGTCAAGGGCAATAACGAGCTGCTGACCCTGACGCAGCCGCACATCATCCAGGAAATCCACGAGCGCTACCTGGCGGCCGGCGCCGACCTGATCGAAACGAATACCTTTGGCGCCACGACCATCGCGCAAGACGATTACCACATGGCCCACCTGGCCTATGAAATGAACGTGCAGGCGGCCAAGCTGGCGCGCGCCGCCTGCGACAAGTATTCCACCCCGGACAAGCCGCGCTTCGTCGCCGGCGCCCTGGGCCCCACGCCGAAGACGGCGTCGATCTCGCCGGACGTGAACGACCCGGCCGCGCGCAACGTTACCTTCGACCAGTTGGTAGCCGCCTACCTGCAGCAGACGCAGGGCCTGGTGGAAGGCGGCGCCGACGTGCTGCTGGTGGAAACCATTTTCGATACCTTGAACTGCAAGGCGGCCCTGTTCGCCATCGACCTGTTCTACGAGCAGAATCCTGGCGTCGTGCGCCTGCCCTTGATGATTTCCGGCACCGTCACGGATGCCTCGGGACGCATCTTGTCGGGCCAGACCGTGCCCGCCTTCTGGAATTCCGTGCGCCACGCAAAACCGCTGACCATCGGCCTGAACTGTGCGCTGGGCGCCGCCCTGATGCGTCCGTACGCGGAAGAGCTGGCCAAGATCGCCGACACCTTCGTGTGTATCTACCCGAACGCGGGCTTGCCCAACCCCATGAGCGACACGGGCTTTGACGAGTTGCCAGCCGACACGTCCGCCCTGCTGCGCGAATTCGCCGACGCGGGCTTTTTGAACATGGCGGGCGGCTGCTGCGGCACCACGCCCGAGCACATCGCCGCCATCGGCCAATTGCTGTCGAAAAACACGCCGCGCAGCGTGCCGGCGCCATCGCACGACTTGCGCCTGGCGGGCCTGGAACCGTTCGTCGTCAATGACGAATCGCTGTTCGTCAACGTGGGCGAGCGCACCAACGTCACGGGTTCGAAAGCGTTCGCGCGCATGATTCTCAACGAGCAATACGACGAAGCCCTGTCCGTGGCGCGCCAGCAAGTGGAGAACGGCGCGCAAGTGATCGACATCAACATGGATGAAGCGATGCTCGATTCGCTCGCCGCCATGACGCGCTTTTTGAACCTGATCGCCTCGGAACCCGATATTTCGCGCGTGCCCATCATGGTCGACTCGTCGAAATGGTCGGTCATCGAGGCGGGCCTGAAATGCGTGCAGGGCAAGGCCATCGTCAACTCGATTTCCATGAAGGAAGGCGAAGAGGAATTCCTGCGCCAGGCAAAACTGTGCCGCCGCTACGGCGCCGCCGTGATCGTCATGGCCTTCGATGAAAAAGGGCAAGCCGATACCTTCGAGCGCAAGATCGAGATTTGCGCGCGCGCGTATCACCTGCTGATCGATGCGCTGGACTTCCCGCCGGAAGACATCATTTTCGATCCGAACATCTTTGCCGTCGCCACCGGCATCGAAGAGCACAACAACTACGCCGTCGACTTCATCAACGCCACGCGCTGGATCAAGGAAAACTTGCCATACGCGAAGATCTCGGGCGGCGTGTCGAACGTGTCCTTCAGTTTCCGCGGCAACGATCCAGCCCGCGAAGCCATCCATACCGTCTTCCTGTACCACGCCATCAAGGCCGGCATGACCATGGGCATCGTCAACGCCGGCATGGTGGGCGTGTACGACAACCTGGACCCGGAATTGCGCGAGCGCGTGGAAGACGTGGTGCTGAACCGCCGCGAAGACTCGACCGAGCGCATGATCGAATTTGCCGGCACCCTGAAGGCGGGCGGCAAGGCCGAGGCGCAAACCCTGGCCTGGCGCGAAGGCACGGTGCAGGCGCGCCTGTCGCATGCGCTGGTGCACGGCATCACGCAGTTCATCGTGGAAGACACGGAAGAAGCGCGCCAGGAGCTGCTGCACAATGGCGGGCGCCCGATCCACGTGATCGAGGGCCCCTTGATGGCGGGCATGGACGTGGTCGGCGACCTGTTTGGCCAAGGCAAAATGTTCCTGCCGCAAGTGGTGAAATCGGCGCGCGTGATGAAACAGGCGGTGGCCCACCTGATTCCGTTCATCGAGGAAGAAAAGCTGCTGGAAGAAAAGCGCACGGGCATCGTCGCCAAGCCGAAAGGCAAGATCATCATGGCGACCGTGAAAGGCGACGTGCATGACATCGGCAAGAATATCGTCACCGTCGTTCTGCAATGCAATAACTTCGAAGTGGTCAATATGGGCGTGATGGTGCCGTGCTCGGAAATCCTCGCCCGCGCCAAGGTGGAAAACGCCGACATCATTGGTCTCTCTGGCCTGATCACGCCGTCGCTGGAGGAAATGGCGTATGTCGCCAAGGAAATGCAGCGCGACGAACATTTCCGCATGCTCAAGATTCCCCTGCTGATCGGCGGTGCCACCACCAGCCGCGCCCACACGGCCGTGAAAATCGCCCACAACTATGAAGGGCCCGTGATCTACGTGCCGGACGCCTCGCGTTCCGTGTCCGTGGCGCAGTCGCTGTTGACGCCGGAGCAGCGCGACAAGTACGTGGAAGACATCGAAATCGATTACGCGCGCATCCGCGAGCAGCACGCCAACAAGAAGGCCCTGCCCATTCTGCCGCTGGCGCAAGCGCGCGCCAACCGCATGGTCGTGCCTTTCGACGGCGCCTGTACGCCTGTGAAACCGAAGTTCATCGGCCGCCGCCTGTTTAAAAATGTCGACTTGGCCACCCTGGCCAACTATATCGACTGGGGCCCGTTCTTCCAGACCTGGGACCTGGCCGGTCCCTTCCCCGCCATTTTGACGGATGAAGTGGTGGGCGACGCGGCCACCAAGGTGTACGCGGAAGGCCAGGCCTTGCTGAAAAAACTCATCGACGGGCGCTGGCTGACGGCCAATGGCGTCGTGTCCTTGCTGCCGGCCAACAGCGTCAATGACGACGATATCGAGGTGTACACGGACGATACGCGCAGTACCGTGGCGTTCACCTACTATGGCATGCGCCAGCAGGGCGTCAAACCCGTGGTCGACGGCGTGCAGCGTCCGAACCAGTGCCTGGCCGACTTCATTGCGCCGAAGGCATCGGGCGTCAAGGATTACATCGGCATGTTCGCCGTCACGTCCGGCCTGGGCATTGAAAAGTACGAGAAACGCTTCGAGGATGCGCATGACGATTACTCGTCCATCATGCTCAAATCGCTGGCCGACCGCCTGGCCGAGGCATTTGCCGAATACCTGCACGAGCGCGTGCGCAAGGATTTGTGGGGCTATGTGCCGGATGAACACCTGGGCAACGACGACATGATCGCGGAGAAGTATGTCGGCATCCGCCCCGCGCCCGGCTACCCCGCTTGCCCCGAGCACACAGTCAAGAAGGAGATGTTCGAGGTCATGCAGGCAGAGGAAATCGGCATGCAGCTGACGGAATCGTATGCCATGTTCCCCGGCGCGGCCGTCTCCGGCTTCTATTTTGCCCACCCGGAGTCGAAATACTTCGTCGTCGGCAAGATCGGCATGGACCAGGTGGAAGACATGGCCAAGCGCCGTGGCGCCAATATCGAGGACGTGGAACGCTGGCTGGCGCCAAACCTGTCATAAGCGCTGAGAAGGCGCGCGGAACTTTTCGCGCGCCGCAGCGCACTAACGCAGTATGCCGGCCGGCATGCTGCATGCCCGCTCCGGCCCGTTCTCAATTGGCAAGGAGGTAATATGGCAACCAACTTCAAACTGAAACGCTGGCAGGATCAGGTGATCCTGTTGCTGGGCCTGTGGCTGGTCGTTTCGCCCTGGGCCTTTTCCTATCCCCAGGGTTCACCGCAGATGATCAACGCCTTTGTCTCGGGCCTGGTGATCGCCTTGCTGGCCGCCTTCGACCTGTACAAGACCTATTTCTGGGCCGTCGTCGTCAACCTGCTGGTGGGCGTCTGGGTGGCGGCCTCGCCATGGGTGCTGCGGCTGGCCGATCAGCGCGTCGTCATGTGGAACGAGTTGCTCGTCGGTATTGCCGTCGTCGTGCTGGCACTGTGGGAATTGCGCACCGACCCCGAGCTGCACAAGCACTGGCCCGGTGCTGCCGCGTAGCGGCGTAAAAAAGCCCTGTCACGGCGACGCCGTGCAGGGCTCTTTTAGATAAATCGGGTAGGTCGGATTAGGCCGCAGGCCGTAATCCGACATCACTACGATCAGCGTCAACAATGTCGTCGGATGACGCGTGGCCTGGCGGCCGCGCTAATCCGACCTACAGCGCGTAGCGGACTACGTTATCGCTCCATTCGTAGGCGGCCATTTCCAGCTCCACCAAGTCGTCCGGCGACATGGCCAGGTCGCGCAAGGTTGGCACGATCTCGCCTTCCATGTCTTCGATGCGCTCGATGCATTCGGCCAGGCGCAGCAGGTCGCCGTAGAAGCCTTCGCGCGACAGCAGCGCTTCGGCCACTTCGTCGATCACTTCGATCTGGCTGAGGATTTCCGACATCGGCACGCCGAACAGGGTATCCATCAGGGACATGATGCCGACCGTAAAGGCGATATCGGCCGAATGGGCGTGGTTCGGGCGCAGTTTATGCGCCAGCAATTCCAGCAGGCGGCCACGCGTGGTGGCCAGCATCAGCAGCGGCGTCATGCTATGGCCGCGCTTGCTTGGTTCCGCGTACAGCATGATTTGCAGCCAGCGCTGCAATTGGCGGCGGCCCAGCACGGTCACGGCCTGGCTCAGCGAATCGATGCGCTGGCGCGCACCCACGGCCGGCGTATTGACCAGGCGCAGCAGGTTCAGGGCCAGCGACACGTCGCGCTTGATGGCGCGCTCGATATCCATGTTGTCGGCGTCCGACGTGACCAAGGTCATCAGTTCCATGACGGCCAGTTGCGACGGCGACAGCTTCTTGCCCGTCATGATGGCCGGCTTGGCAAAGTAATAGCCCTGGAAGTAATCGAAGCCCAGATCCAGGCCCGACTTGAATTCTTCGCGCGTCTCGACCTTCTCCGCCACCAGTTTCTTGTTTTCCTGCTTGAAACGGGGCGCCAGCGCTGCCAGCACTTTCGGATCGACCGTGCTCATGTCCATCTTGACGTACTGCACCAGTGGCAGCAGTTCCTGCACTTGCGACGTATCGGATACGACGTTTTCCAGCGCGAAGGTGAAGCCATGGCCCACCAGTTCGCTGATGCGCGCGCGCACTTCCGGCGTGACGGGCATCGATTCGACGATTTCCAGCACGACTTTTTCACGCGGCAGAAACACGAAGATGTCGCTCATGATCACGTCGGCATCGACGTTGACGAAACCGAGCGCGTCGCCGATGACCTTTTCCATGCCCAGCTGGGAAGCGTGGGCGATGACGGATGCCGTGGCGGACAGGTCGCTGGTGATGTTGGCGGGACCGACCGGAGCGTTGCGGAAAAGCAACTCATAGCCAAACAAGGCTTGATTGCGGTCAAGGATAGGTTGTCGCCCCAGATAGAACTCGCGCACGCGCAAGGGTTTCGGGGTGATGTCGTTGCTGGAAATATCGATCATTAACTCTTCATCAATCACGTCGAGTGACACCGGCCGCGCCGCGCCCGCATCAAGGTTCACTATTGACAATACTTTAGCTGAATTCCGCCCGCGCTGTGGGTATTTTGGCAGCAATCCAGTTTATTGTCGTCAACAAATTAGGGCGCAGGGGTTTCTTGCACCATCCCGTCGACAAATAATTTCAATTCGCCCGGCGCAAACGCCGTCCATTGCTCATTCGTCGTCAGCGGCTGGGTAACGATCACGGCCACTCTGTCCTGGGGGGTCGTCACCTGGGAAAAGTCCACGCTCAGGTCTTCATCGGAGAGTTTAGCAGTTGGAAACGGATGTTGTCGCACCAGATAGTGCAAGCTGGTCGAGCAATGGGCAAACAGCGCCTCGCCGCTCGACAGCATCATGTTGAAGGTGCCGTGGGCGGCGATGCCAGGCAACAACTCCGCCAGGGCGGCATGCAGTTGCGGCAACGCCGGCGGGGCATCGCCAAAGCGCGCATGCAACTCCTGCAGCAGATAGCAGAAAGCCAGCTCGCTGTCCGTGCAGCCGACGGGGCGGTAACTGCCCGTCAGCACGGGGTGGAAATCCTTCAAATCGCCATTGTGGGCAAAGACCCAGTAGCGGCCCCACAGTTCGCGCACGAAGGGGTGGCAGTTTTCCAGCGCCACCTGGCCTTGCGTGGCCTTGCGGATATGCGCGATGACATTGCGCGACTTGATGGGGTAGCGTTTGATCAGTTCGGCCACGGGCGAGGCGATGGCCGCCTGGTGGTCGACGAAATGGCGCACGCCGGCACCCTCGAAAAAGGCGATGCCCCAGCCATCATGGTGGGTATCGGTATGGCCGCCACGCATGGCGAAGCCGGTAAAACTAAAGACAATGTCCGTAGGGACATTGCAATTCATTCCAAGAAGTTGGCACATGGTCTGTTTGCAGCGGGATAACACGGCCACCATACCACGCCGCCTGGCGGATTGGTATGGCGGCGATAGCCATCACCCTAATGCAACAGCACGGGCTGGCTCATGAGGGAATCATAGCTGCCCAAAAATTCATCGATCTCTTCCATGCTGGGTTCGCTGGCGATCAGCTCCGTCACGTCGCGGCGGAAGTTTTGCGCAAGGATGCCGGCGATAAACGTTTCCCGCTTGCCCCCCTTGTCGACGATTTCATAGCCGCCAAAGCGCAAGGCTTCCAGGTTGCCATCGACGCCGAATTCCACGACGCTATATTGTTCGCTGTTATAGATCAGGTTCATTTTGCATCCTTCGCTCAAGCAGGAGAAGCTCCTGCGGTGTCAGAACAGAGGTGGGGTTACACGGCGCCATTTCAAGCGGCCATGCCACCCTGCGGGCTACAGAGTTGTAACGAGATGCAAACTGCGCTTGCGGTAAGTCGATCAGGAAATCGTCAGGAAACCACCATGTCTGCTTGCAGCGCCAGCAGGGCATCGTAGGGACTGGCATTGAGCCAGGTGCGCAATTGTTCGATGTGCGAGGCGTCGGCCAGGCTGATGAACAAGCGCGCGGGTGGATGGCGCAGCAGACGATTCAATGTTACACGCAATACGAGATTGCCGCTGCAGCACAGGCAACCGGGCGCGATGCGCAACAGTTGCAATGGAAATGATGGGGATGGAGAAACTTGCTCGGCCAGGTCGGCCAGGATGCCGTTACCGTCAGCCAATCCTTCAAGGATCACGGCGGCCGGCTGGTCCGGCGGCAAGGCTTGCGCGATGGCCGCCTCGCGCCCGGCGGCGCGTCCACCGCTGACCAGGGTCAGCGGCGTCGGACGCCGCACGGCTGCCGTCACAGGCTTTTCTTGGCCAGCTTGCCCGGTTCGACGCCCAGCTGTTTCAGCTTGCGGTACAAATGGGTGCGTTCGAGGCCCGTTTTTTCCGCCACGCGGGTCATGCTGCCGCCTTCGCGCCCCAGGTGGTGTTCGAAATACATGCGCTCGAACGCGTCGCGCGCCTCGCGCAGGGGCAAGTCGAACGACAGGTTGTAGCCATGGCCTTCGGCCACCGCCGGTACGGCGATGCCCGGGCGTACCATCAGCTGTTGCGGCGCGCTGCCGCCAAAGCTGGGCACGGGATAGCTGCTTTCCTCGGCCACCACGGGTGCCACGGGACGCGGCGCCACGCTCGGCGCGCGCACGGTTTCCTGTGCCCGCGTCAAGCCTTGCTGGACCGCCTTCAGCAGTTTTTGCAGGGCAATCGGTTTCTCCAGGAAGTTCATGGCGCCGATGCGCGTCGCCTCGACCGCCGTATCGATGGTGGCATGGCCCGACATCATGATTACCGGCATGGTCAGCAAGCCGTCGCGCTGCCACTCCTTGAGCAGGGTGACGCCGTCGGTGTCGGGCATCCAGATATCCAGCAATACCAGATCCGGCGCACCGGCGGCACGCGCTTCGCGCGCCTGCTGCGCATTTTCGGCCAGCTGGATAGCATGTCCTTCGTCGCCCAAAATTTCCGAGAGCAACTCACGGATACCCATTTCATCATCCACTACGAGTATGTTTGCCATTCGTGTCTTGCCTTCCTCATTTCGCCGGCCGTCGCGCACAAGATGCACGCGGCGGACAACTATGATTTTATTAGTGTTTTAAATACTAAACCAGACCCTCACGCCAGGAATTCCTGGGCAGGAGTGTCGGGAGCTAACTTTAACAGCAAAATGACCACCGAAGCGCCATTGCCGTCGACCCGGTTCTCGATATCGATGCGTCCGCCGTGTTCATCGATAATTTTCTTGACCATCGCCAGGCCCAATCCCGTGCCGCGCGCCTTCGAGGTCACATACGGCTCGAAAGCCCGCGCCAGGATTTTTGGCGCGAAACCAGGGCCATTGTCGCTGATGGCCAGCCGCACGGCGATATTCACGCCGCCGTCCGCACTGCGATAATGAATTGCTTCCGTCCTTACGTCAATCCGCGGATGCGGCGAGTCCGGCGGCAAGTCGGTCATCGCGTCCTGCGCGTTCTGTAGCAAGTTGTGGATCACCTGGCGCAACTGGGTCGGATCGCCCATCACCATCGGCAGATTCGGCGCCAGCAGCGGGTGGATGATGTCGCCATCGTCGCCGCGCAGGTACAGGTTCAGTATCTCTTCGATCAGCTCGTTCAAGCGCAGCGGCGTGAGCACGGCCGGCGGCGTGCGCGCATAGTCGCGGAAGTCGTCGACCATGCGCTTCATCGCATCGACCTGCTTGACGATGGTGGTAGTGGCGCGGCTGAGCAGGTCGGCGTCCGGCTGCTCCAGCTTGCCTTCGAGCTTCATCTGCAGGCGCTCGGCCGACAGCTGGATGGGCGTGAGCGGATTCTTGATTTCATGCGCCAGGCGACGCGCCACTTCGCCCCAGGCGATCGAGCGCTGCGCGGAAATCACGTCGGAAATATCATCGAACACGACGATGTAGCCGCTGCCGGACTCCAGCGGCAGGCGCGAGCCCCGCGCCAGCAAGGTGATGTCATGCTCATCGGCACTGCTGCCCAGGCGGCGGGGAATCTCGATCTGGCGCTGCCAGTGCAGGCGCTGCTGGTTGCGGCCCGATGCCGATTGCGCGCTTTGCGCCGTGAAGGCGCTGATGATGGCGCCGCCAAATTCTTCCATTCCAGCAATATGCGCCAGCGGCTGGCCCACCATGCTCATGCCCGAATGCTGCAGGATGCGCTCGACCGACTCGTTGCAGGTCACCAGCTTGAAATCGCCGTCGAGCACCATCACGCCGGCCGACATGTTCGCCAGCACCGATTCCAGGTGGGCCTTGGCGTTTTGCAGGGCGGCGCGGTTGCTTTCCACGGCCGTGCGCGCATCGAGCAGCTGGCGCGTCATGATGTTGAACGATTGCGTCAGGGTACCCAGTTCATCCTTGGTGGCGACGATGGGGCGCGGCGACAGGTCGCCCTCGGCCACGGCGCGCGTGCCTTCAGCCAGCAGCAGCAGGGGCTGGGCCAGGTTGCCCGCGATCAGGAAAGCGCTGCCGATGGCGCCAAAGATGGCCAGCAGCAAGGTCAAGGTGAGGATTTCCATATACATCTTGCGCAGTCCCACGCGCGCGACGAAACGTTCCTTGTATTCGCTGTAGGCGGCGCGCAGCACTTCGCCATTCGTCGCCAACTTGGGCGGCACCGATTGCAGCAATTGCAGGTAGCGGGGCGAGACGGAAGGCCCCGGCACGGCCACCAGCACGCGCAGGCGCAGGCTGGCCGCCGTTTCCACCGACGCCGGCAAGCCCGAGCGGAAACCCCCGCCGCCCGACTCCGTGCCATCGTCGTGCAGCTCCAGCCCGCCCTCGGCGGAGGCATAGCCGGCCGGCAAGGCCGCCTGCACCAGCATGGCCGGCGTAGGCAAGTCGGCTGCGCTATGCGGCCCCGCGCTGGCCAGCAGCACGCCGTCGCCGCTGACAAGCATGACATTTTGCATGCCCTCTTCGCGCAGCAGGCTGGTCAGCACGGCCGGGCCGGCCACCGGGTCGGCGCCCAGTTCTTCGACGGCCTTGCGGCCCCGGTGGTCGAGCTCGACCAAGGCCGCATCGAGGCCGGCACGGCCCAGCTCAATCCCCGATTCCAGCGCCGCTTCGATCTTGACGTTGAACCAGGATTCGATGGAATGGGAGACGAATTGCACGGAAACAAGGAAAATCACCAGGCCCGGCAGAATGCCGACGGCGGCGAACAGCATCACCAGGCGCGTCATCAGCTTGGAGCCGAACTTGCCGCTCTTGTAGCGCGCGTACAGGCGCGCCAGGGAAATGCCTACCAGCGCCAGCAGAGACACGGCCACGGCCGCGTTCAAGCCCAGCAGCCAGGTGTAGTAGCGGTCGAAAAAGCCGGAATTATCGGAAGCCGACGCCAGCAGGAACAGCAGGATACTGACGATGCCGCCGCCCACCACCAGCAGATAGCGCAATGCTTGACTCACTACTCCGCCGTATACAAGAAGGTTTTTTTATTCGAAGCCAGGCGCCAGTCGCTGTTATTGAAGGCATTGACCTGTATCGGCTTGGGCAGGTAGTCGCGGTCCATGCCCATGCGCAAGGTGACGTTATATGTCTGCCCCACTTTCAGCTCGCCGCGCCGCGCCACCAGCCAGCGGCTGGGACGGCGGATCAGGAACAGCGCATCGTCGAGGGTGGGGAAACTTTGCTGCAAGCCCACGCCCGACACGTGATACTGGCGCGTCAGCACGTTGTAGGACAGCTTGCTGGTCTGGCGCGCCACGATGGCTTTTTCATCGAACCAGTACCAGCGGGGCCGGGTCAGTTCGATTTCGGTCGTGAAATACAGCGGCACGCCATGCTGTACCGCATCATCGAGGTCGTGATTGAGCTCGAAGGAGTACGTGGCGGCCAGCTTGTAGCCCTCTTCGCTCGACTCGATGTAGGCACGGGTGATCTCGACCATATCGGCGGCATGCGCGCGTGGCATGGTACATGCCAGCATCAGCAGCAGGGCCAGGAGTCGGAAGAGTCGTGTTGTCACAAGTGTGCCGGTGTAGTCCGTAGGATAAGTATCGACGAATCGCTCAAGCCGCATTTTTTTGGAATAGCGCATAGAACAAACCGTCGTGGTCCTGCTCCGCGCTGCCAGTCGGCAACAGCTGGCCAGGCGCTGTCAATCGGGTTGCATTATTGCGTACCGCAAATGCCGCCGCCTGTGCCTCGGACTCTTGCGGCCACAATGAACATGTCACGAACAGCAATTTACCATCGGGGCGCAGCATCTGCCACAGGTTGTCCAGAATTTTGGATGAAAGTGTTGCAAGTTGGAACGCATCGCCCTTGCGGCGCAACCAGCGGATATCAGGATGGCGGCGCACGATGCCCGAAGCCGTGCACGGCACGTCGGCCAGGATGCGGTCGAACTGCTGGCCGTCCCACCACGCGCTCGATTGCGCATCCTGCGCCTTCAAGGTGGCGTCCAGGCCCAGGCGCTCGAGGTTTTCCGCGATGCGCGGCAGGCGCTTGGCGTCCGCATCGATGGCGGTCACCTGCACGTCGGCCAGCTCAAGGATATGGCACGTCTTGCCGCCCGGCGCCGCGCAGGCGTCCAGCACGCGCATGCCATCCTGCAAATCCAGCAGCGGCGCGGCCAATTGCGCGCCAGCATCCTGCACGGAAACGACGCCCTGCTCGAAGCCGGGGATCAAGGCCACGCCGATCGGCTTGTCCAGGCGCACGGCGAACGGCCCCACCTGGCGCGCGGCAATGCCCGCCTCGGCCAGCACGGCCAGATACGCTTCGACCGTGCTCTTGCGGCGATTCACGCGCAAGGTCAATGGCGGCACGGCATTGCCGGCCGTCAGAATGGCTTGCCAGTCGCGCGGATAGGCCAGGCGCAGCGAGTCGATCCACCACTGCGGATAATTCCATTGCGCCAAAGGTTGCTGCAGGGCCGCTTCCAGCAAGGACTTGCGCTCGCGCAAGAAACGGCGCAAGACGGCATTCACCATGCCCTTGGCATGCGCCAGGTCAGGGTGCGAAGTGGCGACCGTGACGGCCTGGTCGACCACCGTGAATTCTTCGTACGGCTGTTCGCCCGGCTCGGCGGACATCAGCGACAGCGCGCAGCACAGCAGGGCGGCCAGCATCGGCGGCTCGGGCGCCTTCGACGTCATCAGGCCGACCAGGGTTTCGCTGCGGCCCAGCTGGCGCATGGTACGGTAGGAAATATCCTGGATGGCGCCGCGCGCCTGCGGGCTGGCATTCGATTGCGCAAACACCTTGGCCAGCGCCTGCGGCAGGGCCGTGCCCGTGCGCACTTGCGCCACGGCATTGGCCGCGCCCAGCAGGCAAAACGCCAGCGAGTCAGCACGCAAATCGGGTTGGAAGCCTGGCTGCAAGACCGGTTTCAGGTCGGGATGGTAGCTGGGACGCAGTTTCGGTGCGGCAGGAGCCTGGCCTGGCGCCGGCTTGGTTTTCAATTTCAGCGTGGGGCGCTTGTTCATAGTTATCCGGTGTGGCTGCGCGCGGCGGGCTGCATGGTGGCAAAGTCGCGGCCGCGCGTCATCAATAAAGGGTCGATTGTAGCGTTTGTGGCGCCCTCTGACCCAAGCGATTGCAGCGATACATGTAAATTGCGGCAAAAAACTGCATATATACAAGCAGAATGTCCCATGCTGATGTTTTCGTGCACCAACATGGGCATGCTGTCCTGATAATATCGTGAAACGCGCCGGCGCGGGGACACTGCCGGCTGGCGTATTGTTCCCGGCAGCAAACCAGTATAATTAACGCAGTCTGGGCGGCTTGGGTACTTGCCGTCCGTTTTGCTTTTTGATTCATTCTATTCATTCTTAACGCGGTTCCACCGCCATCCTGCTCATGCTCGCCCAACAGAAACAAGAAATCATCGCCCTGTTCCAGGCCGCCCTCGCTCCCGTCCTGGCCGGCACTTCGCTTGCGCCTAGCGTAGTGCTCGAGCGACCACGCGATGCATCGCATGGCGACGTCGCCTGCAATATCGCCATGCAACTGGCCAAGCAGCTGAAACAGAATCCCCGCGAACTGGCGCAAACCATCGTTGCGGCCGTGCTGGCCAATCCGGCCGGCAAGGGCCTGGTCGAGGCAGTGGAAATCGCCGGCCCCGGCTTCATCAACGTGCGCGTCTCCGCCGCCGCCAAGCAAGCCGTGGTGAAAACCATCCTGAGCGAGGCCGACAGCTATGGCCGCAGCACGGCAGGCGCCGGCAAGCAGGTCATCCTGGAATTCGTCTCGGCCAACCCGACCGGTCCGCTGCACGTGGGCCACGGCCGCCAGGCAGCCCTGGGCGACGCCCTGTCCTCGCTGTTCGACGCGCAAGGCTACCAAGTGACGCGCGAGTTCTACTATAACGACGCCGGCGTGCAGATCCAGACCCTGGCCAACTCCGTGCAGGCGCGCGCGCGCGGCTTCAAGCCGGGCGACGCAGAATGGCCCGAGTCCGCCTACAACGGCGACTACATTGCCGATATCGCCAGCGACTTCAAGGCCGGCAAGACCGTCTCGGCCAGCGATGGCCAGCCTGCTACGGCCAATGGCAACGTGGAAGACATCGATTCGATCCGCCCGTTCGCCGTCACCTACCTGCGCAACGAGCAGGACATCGACTTGCAGGCGTTTGGCGTGAAGTTCGACAATTACTACCTGGAATCGTCGCTGTACGCGGACGGCAAGGTCAACAGCGCCGTGGAAACCCTGATCAAGGCGGGCCACACGTACGAGCAGGATGGCGCGCTGTGGCTGCGCACCACCGACTTCGGCGACGACAAGGATCGCGTGATGCGCAAGACGGACGGCACCTACACGTATTTCGTGCCGGACGTGGCCTATCACCTGGTGAAATGGCAGCGCGGCTTCGTGCAGGCCATCAATATCCAGGGCAGCGACCACCACGGCACCATCGCGCGCGTGCGCGCCGGCCTGCAAGCCGTCGACATGGGCATCCCGCAAGGCTACCCCGACTACGTGCTGCACAAGATGGTCACCGTCATGAAGGACGGCGAAGAAGTCAAGATTTCCAAGCGCGCCGGCTCCTACGTGACCGTGCGCGACCTGATCGAATGGTCGGGCGGCGGCGACATCGCCAAGGGCCGCGACGCCGTGCGCTTCTTCCTGATCTCGCGCAAGGCCGACACGGAATTCGTCTTCGACGTCGACGTGGCGCTGAAAACCACCGATGAAAACCCGGTCTATTACGTGCAGTACGCGCATGCGCGCATCTGCCGCATCCTGGAAAACTGGGGCGGCGATGCCAGCACGGTCGCCGGCGTCGACTTGTCTCCCCTGACAGCGCCGACTGAAGCGACCCTGCTGGCGACCCTGGCCGCCTACCCGGAAATGCTGGCGCGCGCGCAAGCGGAACTGGGCCCGCACCAGGTCGCCTTCTACCTGCGCGACCTGGCCGCCAACCTGCACAGCTTCTACTTCGCCGAAAAAGTGCTGGTCGAGGACGAAGCCGTCAAGATGGCCCGCCTGGCCCTCGTCATCGCCGCGCGCCAGGTACTGCGCAACGGCCTGGCACTGATCGGCGTGTCCGCGCCAAACAAAATGTAATCGCGAAGGTCTAACCGTCAAAATGAATCACGCTTCCCGCTTCTCTTCGACCCGGCGCCAGCAAGGCAATACCCTGGTCGGCATCATCATCGGCCTGGTCATCGGCCTGGGCATCGCCGTGGTGGTCGCCCTGGTGATCACCAAGGGCGCCTCGCCTTTCACCGACAAGTCGGGCAAGGCCGGCAAATCGACCGAACCGACGGCCGGCCAGATCGCCGACCCGAACAAGCCGATGTACGGCAACAAGGAAGCGGCCAAGGAAGCGGCGCGCGACTTCTCCAAGGAACCGCGCGAGATCGTCACGCCGACGCAGCCAGCAGCGCCAGCACCCGCTCCCGCGCAGCAGCCGAAGGCGCAGCAGCCGGACGCGCTGCAGGAATTGATCGGTACATTGAAGGACAAGCCGGCGCCGAAAACGCCGGCGGCAGCGGCAGCGGCGCCCGCGCCGCAAGCCAAGGCCGACGCAAAAGAGGCCAAGGCCGATGCAGCCAGCGACAAATGGATTTATTATCTGCAGGCCGGCGCCTTCCATGACATGTCGGACGCAGAAAGCACGCGCGGCAAACTGGCGCTGCTCGGCTTCGAAGCGGCCATCAGCGACCGCAGCACCGACGCCGGCGTGCTGCACCGCGTGCGTATCGGGCCGTTCAACCAGCTCGAAGCGATGAACCGCGCACGCACCAAACTGTCTGAAAACGGCATCGATGTCGCCGTCGTCCGCAACCAAAAATAAGGAACCAGCATGCGTTTTCTGAAGAAAATCCTGTTCGCCGCCGCCCTGTGCACCGCCGCCATGGGCGCATCTGCCTCGCCGGCCGAGCCGAAAAACGGCGTCGAATACGAAACCCTGCCCACGCCGCAGGCGACGGAATCGGGCAAGAAAATCGAAGTGACGGAATTCTTCGCCTATTACTGCCCGCATTGCAACGTGCTTGAACCGCAGCTGGCGGCCTGGGTCAAGAAACAGGGCGACAACATCGTCTTCAAGCGCGTGCACGTGTCGCGCGATGACAGCGTGGCGCCGCAGCAGCGTTTGTTCTTCACCCTGCAAGCCATGGGCCTGGTCGACAAGCTGCACACCAGCGTATTCCACGCCATGCACGTGGAACGCAACCGCCTGAACACGGACGACGCCGTATTCGATTTCGTCGCCAAGCAGGGCGTGGACCGCCAGAAATTCATCGACACCTACCGTTCGATGGGCGTCTCGGCCCGCGTGCGCCGCGCTGACGCCATGATGCAGGGCTATAACGTGACGTTCTGGCCCATGATCGCCATCGACGGCCGCTACATCACCTCGCCTTCGCAGGCCGATCAGGGCAGCAAGTCGGCCAGGAACGAAGAGCAGCTGAACGCCCAGGCGCTCAGCGTGATGGACGTGCTGGTCGCGAAAGCCAAAGCGGAAAAGAAATAAGCATGGCCACCTCCTTGGCGCGCCCGGGCATCGCCTGATGCATCGCGTTTTCATCACGGGCGCGTCGAGCGGATTGGGCGCCGCCCTGGCGCTGCAGTACGCGCGCCAGGGCGCCCATTTGGGCTTGCTGGCGCGCCGTGGCGACACCCTGCAGCAACTGATCGCCTCCCTGCCCCACCCTGAACGCCACCGCGCCTACGCCGTCGATGTGTGCGACCACGCCGCCCTGAAAAGCGCAGCCGGTGACTTCATCGCCCATGCGGGCGGCATCGACGTCGTCATCGCCAGCGCCGGCGTGTCCTACGGTACCTTGAGCGAACACGCGGAAGACCTCGACGCCTTCGCGCGCCTCATCGCCATCAACGTCACGGCTACCGTCGCCACCTTCGCGCCCTTCATCGCCGCCATGAAAAGCCAGGGCAGCGGGCGCCTGGTAGGCATCGGCAGCGTCGCCGGCATCCGCGGCCTGCCCGGCGCCGAAGCCTACAGCGCCTCGAAGGCGGCCGTCATCAGCTACTGCGAATCGCTGCGCCTGGAATTGAAACCGGCGGGCGTCAAGGTCGTCACCATCACGCCCGGCTACATCGACACGCCGATGACGCGCCATAATGCCTACCGCATGCCATTCCTGATGCCGGCCGAAAAATTCGCCGTGCGCGCCGCGCGCGCCATCGCCGACGGCGACAGCTACCGCGTGATCCCGTGGCAGATGGGCGTCGTCGCCAAGCTGCTGCGCGCGCTGCCCAATGCCGTCTACGACATGGCCTTCGCCAACGCGCCGCACAAGGCGCGCAGCAAGCCATCCGGCGGCAGCCAGTAAAATCAACCTCTCCCCATGACGAAGCACTCAGACCTGAACAGCGCGGCCATCGCCGCCCATTGCGCCACGGGCGCCTCCCACGTGGCCATCGAGGTGGTCGACGAAACGGGATCGACCAACGCCGACCTGCTGGCGCGCTGCGCCACCCTGGCCGGCCCCACCCTGCGCATCGCCGGCCAGCAGACGGCCGGACGGGGGCGCGCCGGGCGGCCGTGGGTGTCGCAGCCGGACGCCAGCCTGATGTTTTCGCTGGCCTGGCGCTTCAAGGGGCCGCTGCATCAGCTGGTCGGCTTGCCGCTGGCCGTCGGCGTGGCGCTGGCCGAGACCATGACATCGCTGGGCGTGCCGGTGCAGCTGAAGTGGCCAAACGATATGCTCAAGGATGGCCACAAGCTGGCCGGCATCCTCGTCGAGACCCAGCAGGCAGCAGACGGCGGCGTGTGGGCCGTCATCGGCTGCGGCATCAATCTGCTGATGCCCGATGCGCTGGAACGGCAGATCGGGCGCAGCGTCTCGGCCGTGCCCTGGCTGGCGCAGATGGAACGCAATACCCTGGTGGCCGCCCTGCTCAGCCGCCTGGCCGGCGTGCTGGCCGAATTCGACGACACGGGCTTTGCACCGTTTACCGAACGCTGGAACGCGCTGCACGCCTGGCAAGGCCAGCACGTGAAAATCCTCGACAACGGTCAATTGCTGCAGCAAGGCGTGGCGGCAGGCGTGGACCACCTTGGCCGCCTGCTGCTGCGCACCGATGGCGGCCTGCAGGAAATCATGTCCGGCGACGTGTCCTTGCGCCTGACGGGGGAGTAAGCGCATGCTACTACTGATCGACGCCGGCAATACGCGCATCAAATGGGCGCTCGTGGCCGCTGGCAGTCCCACCGGCGGCTGGCTGGCCAGCGGCGCCGTCGCGCATGCGCAGATCGACACCCTGGCCGCGCAGTGGGAGACACTCGGCATCAGCGAAGCGCTGCTGTCGAACGTGGCAGGCGCCGCCATCGGCACGCGCCTGCGCGCCATGCTGCCGGTCGCCGCCCGCGACTTTGTATCGCTGCCGCAGCTGGCGGGCCTCACGAATGGCTACCGCGCGCCGTCGCAGCTGGGTTGCGACCGCTTTGCCGCCGCCATCGGCGCGCAGGCGCTGGCGCCTGGCCAGGCCGTCATCGTCGCCAATTGCGGCACCGCCACCACCATCGACGCCATCACGGCCGATGGCGTTTTCCTCGGCGGGATGATCTTGCCGGGACTGGGATTGATGGCCAGCTCGCTGGCGCGCAACACGGCGCAGCTGCCGCAAATCGCCAGCGACGCCCTGCTGCCGGCCGGCTTTGCCGACAACACGGACGACGCCATCCTTTCCGGCTGCCTGGCGGCACAGGCGGGCGCCATCGAACGGGCCGTGCGCATGCATGGCGCCAGCGCCTGTTTGCTGTCGGGCGGCGCCGCACCGCGCATCGCACCGGCCCTGGCGCTGGCCGTGCCGCTGCATCTGGTGGACAATATCGTCATGCTCGGCCTGCAGGCGGCCGCGCGCGCCGGGACCGCAGGAACACAAGGAAACCACGTATGCTGAAATTCGTCTTCTGGCTGCTGGCCGGCGTCAACCTGCTGGTGCTGGCCATCGGCCAGGGTTATCTGGGCAGTTTTCGCACCGAGACGCGCGAACCGGCGCGCCTGAAAAACCAGCTGCAGGCGGGCAAGCTCACCTTGCTGACGCAGGAGCAGGCCACGGCGCCTGCCGCCGAAGAGGGCGCGACGCCGACGGCACCGGCACCGGCACCGCCGACATCGTATGCCTGCACGGAAGTGGGCAATTTCCTCCTGGCCGATGGGCGCCGCTTCGAAGCGCAAGTGGCGGCATTGGACCTGGGCGACCGCCAGTCGCGCCGCAACGTGGCCGGCCAGGAGATTTCCAGCTACATGGTGTATATCCCGCCGCAGGGCAGCAAGGAAGGCGCCGACCGCAAGGCCGGTGAATTGAAGCAGCTGGGCGTGACGAATTACTTCATCATGAATGAAAGCAGTCCGCTGCGCTGGGGCATTTCACTGGGCGTGTTCAAGTCGGAAACCAGCGCGCAAAGCCAGCTGGCATCGCTCAACAAACAGGGCGTGCACAGCGCCCGCGTCGCGCCGCGCTACAGCGCTGGCAAGCAGCTGGCCTACCAGTTCCGCGACCTCGACGCCGCAACACGCGCGCGTCTCGAGAAGATCAAAACGCAATTCCCTGACCAGGAACTGCGCAGCTGCAAATAAGCACCTGACCAAACCTGCTGCGCGTCGCGCTTTGCGGCCTGCGATGCTCGCTGTGCTTGAGCACAGTTCCGCTTCTCGGCCGCCTCTCCCTTCCGCTCGCTACGGTTTTGTCAGGTGCTTTATCGTTGGATGACGATGGGCTTGATGCCTGTCGATTCAGGCAGGCTGGCCGCCGCCCGCGCCGCATCGGCGCGACTCGAGAATGGGCCACCGTACAGGCGGAACAGATTCCCGGCCTGCACCACGCCCAGGGTCCCCAGGGCTGCCGCGTAGGGTTCCAGGCGCGAGCGGCCCGTTTCCGCATTGTCGGCGCGCGAGTAGGCGCCCAGCTGCAGATAGAAACCGCTGGCCAGCGCCGCCGGTGCCGGTGCGGCGACCGTCGCGTCGACGGGCAGCATTTGCGACGACACTTCCGGCTGCACCACGGCGCCCGTTTCCACCGGCGTATCGATGGAGATGGCCACCACGGACGGCACCGGCTTCGGTGCCGCACGGGCGGCCAGGATGGCGTCGATATCGGCAGGCAGCAGCCGTTCGACCACCACCTGGTGACTGCCCTTGCCGAGGAAGCCCAGTTTCAGCGCCGCCGTGTACGACACGTCGATGACGCGCGTGGCATGGAAGGGGCCGCGGTCGTTGATGCGCACGATCACCTGCTCGCCGCTGTCGATGCTCGTCACGCGCGCATACGACGGAATCGGCAAGGTCGGATGGGCCGCCGTCATCTTGTACATATCGTAGATCTCACCCGACGAGGTGCGCTGGCCATGGAATTTCTTGCCATACCAGGTGCCCGTGCCCTTTTGCTTGAAGGGCTCATTGTCGGTGATCGGCGTGTAGGTCTTGCCGAAGACGACATACGGACGGTTCGAGCGCGTCGAATACGGCTCGTTGCGCACTTCCGCATCGGGCACGTCGCGCAGGTTGGCCGGCGGATTGTCGCCCGGGCCGTCATCCTTGTAGTAGCCGCCGCGCCCGGAGCCGGCCGCCGGCAATGCCGGCAAGGTGGGATCCTGGCGCACGGGCACCTTGACCTTGCCGCCGGACGGCAGCGGCACGTTATTCGATGCGGGCTTTTGCGGCGTCGTGCCGCAAGCGGCCAGGGTCAGCAAGACCGTCAGGCTCAGCCCGCGCATGGCGAGAGTATCGAAAGGCGCGCGCATCAGGTCTGCACCAGCTTGCGGTGGCGCTGAATGCTCATCAGGATACCGGTGGCCACGCCCAGGGTCAGCAGCGCGGTGCCACCATAGCTAAGGAATGGCAAGGGAACGCCGACCACCGGCACGATGCCGCTGACCATGCCCATGTTTACAAAGGCGTAAGTAAAGAAAATCATAGTGATCGCTCCTGCCAGCAGGCGAGTGAAAAAACTGGGGGCGTTGGCGGCGATCATCAGCCCCCGTCCCACCAGCAGCAAATACATCAGCATCAGGATCAAGTTACCGACCAGGCCGAATTCCTCGGAATATACGGCAAAAATAAAATCGGTCGTGCGCTCGGGAACAAATTCCAGGTGGGCTTGCGTGCCGTGCGTCCAGCCCTTGCCCGTCATGCCGCCGGAACCGATGGCGATGATGGACTGGATGATATGGAAGCCCTTGCCCAGCGGGTCCTTGGTCGGGTCGATCAGCATCATCACGCGGTCGCGCTGATAATCATGCAGGTGCGACCAGGCGATCGGCAGGCATGAAACAAAGGTGATCAGCAAGCCGGCCAGCACCTTCCACGACAAACCGGCCAGGAAGATGACGGTAAAGCCGGCCGCCACCACCAGCAGCGCCGTGCCCAGGTCGGGCTGGCGCGCAATCAGGTAGACGGGCACCAGCAACAGTATCGCCGCCATCAGGAACGATTTCCAGCGCAGGGCGCCCGCATTGTGCTGGAAGAACCAGGCCAGCATCAGCGGCGTGGCGATCTTCAGGAATTCGGACGGCTGGATGTCGATCACGCCGATATGCAGCCAGCGCCGCGCACCGAGCTTGATGGTGCCGAACAGCGCCACGGCCACCAGCAAGATCACCGATATCGTGTACGCCGGCACGGCGATGCGCATCATCATCTGCGGCGTGACGTTGGCCGCCACCCACATGACGAAAAAGCACAGCAAAATATTGCGCAGGTGGTCTTCGATCTTGCCCGGAATGCCGATGCTGGCCGAATACAGGGTCAGCAAGCTGGTACTGAGCAGCATCAGGATGATGATCATCAGCGGCGGATCGAACACCGCCAGATAGGGTTTGGCGCGCCGCCACAGCGAGCGCCTCTCGTTAATGGGCATGTGCTTCCTTATTGCCTGGCAGGTACCGCCGGGGCGGCCTGCTCGTCAGTGATTTCTTCCAGGGTGCGCACTTCGTCGACATCTTCCTTGGGCACCTTGGTGGTGTCCTTTTCCTTGTCGCTCGGGCGCTTGCCCAGCAGGTAGTAGTCGAGCGCCTTGCGCGCGATCGGCGCGGCCACGCCGGCGCCGAAGCCCGCGTTTTCCACCACGATGGCGATCGCGATGCGCGGCTTGTCGGCCGGCGCAAAGGCCGTAAACAGGGCGTTGTCGCGCAAGCGTTCGGCCAGCAGCTTGGCATTGTACTTCTCGTTTTTCTTGATACCCACCACCTGCGCCGTACCCGTCTTGCCGCCCACCGTGTACTGCACGCCGGTGAAGATACGCGCGGCCGTGCCACCCTGCTCGCTGGTCACGCCCACCATGGCGCGCTTGATGACGTCGATGTTTTCCTGCTTGAGCGCGATGCGGTAGCTTTCCTTCGGCACCGTCAGGGTGCGCGCGCGCGTAGCCGCGTCCTCGATGATCTTCACCAGATGCGGCTTCATCACCACGCCGTTATTGGCCAGGTTGGCCGTCGCGTGGGCGATCTGCAGCGGCGTATACGAATTGTAGCCGGAGCCGTTACTCACCGAAATCGTGTCGCCGCCCACCCATTTTTTCTGCTGCGGCGTCTTGAAGCGGTTACGCTTCCATTCCGTCGACGGCAGCACGCCCGTCTTTTCGTTATTCAGGTCGATGCCCGTCAGCTGGCCGAAACCGAACGGTTTCATGAAGTCGTGGATGGCATCGATGCCCATGTCGCGGCCCAGCTGGTAGTAATAGGTGTTGCACGAAACGACGATGGACTTGTGCATGTCCACCGTGCCATGGCCGCCCACCTTGTCATCGCGGAAGGTGTGGCCGCCGAGGATGAAGAAACCGGGATCGGAAATTGACTGGCTCGGCGTGCGCTTGCCCAATTCGAGTGCGGCCAGCGCCATGAAGGGCTTGAAGGTCGAGCCGGGCGCGTAGGTGCCGGACAGGGGACGGTTGACCATCGGCCGGTCCAGCGAGGTATTGAGTTCGTTCCAGCTTTGCTGGTCGATGCCGTCGACGAACAGGTTCGGATCGTAGCCTGGCTTGGACACGTAAGCGAGGATGTCACCCGTGGCCGGGTCGATGGCCACGGCCGCGCCGCGCCATTCGCCGAACGCTTCCTCGACCACCTTCTGCAGCTCGATGTCGATCGACAGGATCAGATTGTTGCCAGGAGTGGCGGCCGTGCGCGACAGGGTGCGCATGGCGCGCCCGCCGGCCGACACTTCCACCTCTTCATAGCCGGTGGTGCCATGCAGCTGCTTTTCGTAGCTTTTTTCCAGGCCTTCCTTGCCGATATGGTCGGTGCCGTTGTAATTGGCCGCGTCCTCGCCCTCTTCCAGCGCCTTCGCTTCATTGCGGTTGATGCGGCCGATGAAGCCCACCACATGCGACGCCACCTCGCCCATCGGATACTGGCGGAACAGGCGCGCCTGCACCTCGACGCCAGGGAAGCGGAAACGCTGCGCCGTGAAGCGCGCCACTTCCTCGTCCGTCAATCGCGTGCGCAGCGGCACGCTGACGAAGTTCTTGGATTCTTCCAGCAGTTTCTTGAAGCGGCGGCGGTCCTTGATGTCGATCTGCACCAGGGTCGACAGCTCGTCGATCACGGAATCGAGGCTGGCGCTCAATTTCGATGGCGTGATTTCCAGCGTATAGGCCGAGTAATTGCGCGCCAGGACCACGCCGTTGCGGTCGAGGATCAGGCCGCGCGTGGGCACGATGGGCACCACGGCGATACGGTTGTCCTCGGCCTTGGTCGCGTAGTCCTCGTGCTTGATCACCTGCAGCCAGATGAAGCGCGCCAGCAGCAGCGAAAAGCAGACGAAGACGAGCGCGCCCAGGATGGTCAGGCGCATGCGGAAAAAATGCAGTTCGCGCTCGGTGTTCTTAAGTTCAGTCATTGCAGGCGCCCGTCAAATCGGCCGGTTATGGTCGCGGTCCACAGCGCGGCGCTGCGGTGCCAGCAAGATCCACGTGACGATGGGCCACAGGGCGACGGCGACGAAGCTCTCGATGAAATTGAGCCAGCCGGGGAAGCGGCCCGAGACGATCAGACGCGTCAGCAATTGCAGCGCCTGCGTCAGCAGCAGCAGCGGCAGCACGTGCAGCGCCTGCGTCATGATGGGGAACCACAGCACGCGGCGGTGCATCATGATGGCGAAGTACGACAGCAAGGTATAGGCCAGCGCATTCTCGCCCAGCAGGGTCGAGTCGTGCACGTCCATCATCAGGCCCATGAAAAACGCCACGCCGATACCGACCTTGCGCGGCTGGTGGATGCCCCAGAAGACCAGCACCAGGGCGACGAAATCGGGCACGCCGACGAACTGCCCCCATGGAAGCAGGTTCAGCAGGAAAGCGCACAGCAGGGAAAACCCGATGAACAGGGGGCTGACCGGCAGCAGGATGTAATGCGGGCGGTTCATCGTGTCGCTTCCTTCGGTGGCACGGCGGCAGGTGTTGGCGTTGCTGCTGGTGTTGCGGCAGGCGCCGCCGGTTTCGGCGCCGGGCTGGCAGGCGGTTTCGCGGCCGGCGCGGTCGCCGCATTGGCGGCCGCTGGTGCCGCAGCGGCAGGCTCCTTGGCGGGATCCTTGATCGGCGCCATCTTGCCGGCGATCTTGCGCCCCGTCTTGACTTCTTCAGCGGGCGGACGCGGCGGAATTTCCGGCGACGTCATCAGGATGAGCAGCTGGGTGTTGCGTTCAATGCCGGCCAGCGGCTGGCACACGACGCGGCCGAACGGGCCATGCGCATTGCGCTCGACCAGGGTCACGCGCGCCACGGCCAGGCCGGCCGGATACAGGCCGTCGAGGCCCGAGGTAATGACGATGTCGCCGATCTGGATGTCGGCGCTGGGGGCCGTGAAGCGCAGCTCCATGGTGCCGGACTTGCCGCGCCCGATGGCCACGCTGCGCACGCCATTGCGCAGCAGCTGCACGGGAATGGCCTGCTCTTCATCGGTCAGGAGCGTCACTTCGGAGGT
Source organism: Janthinobacterium sp. BJB446 (assembly GCF_002735655.1). Taxonomy (NCBI): domain Bacteria; kingdom Pseudomonadati; phylum Pseudomonadota; class Betaproteobacteria; order Burkholderiales; family Oxalobacteraceae; genus Janthinobacterium; species Janthinobacterium sp. BJB446. The sequence continues at coordinate 241,997 of NZ_PDZK01000005.1, forward strand.
GAACGGGAACACGCGCGTGACTTGTCCCACCACGCCCAGGTTGTCGATCACGGGGCGGCCCAGTTCCACGCCATGCTGGATGCCCCGGTCGAGCACGATCTTGCGCGTAGCCGAATCGCGCGTGTCGTACAGCACTTCGGCCATCATGGTCTTGACGGGCACGCGCTCGCGCGCTTCCATCAACTTGCGCAGGTGGTTGTTTTCAACGATGTTGAGCTGCGCCTGCTGCAGGATCTGCGCCGAGGCGATCTGTTCGTGTTTCAGGTCGCGCACCTGTTTTTCCAGGGCGGACAGCGAAGAGAAGTAGTTGCCGACACCAACCGCCACATCGCGCGGCACCAGGGCTGCCATCTGCACCGGATACAGCACGGTGCCGACGGCCTGGCGCACGGCCGTCAGCGCGTGCATGCGCGAATCGACCAGCAGCAGGGCGATTGAAATGCCGGCGAACACCATCATCTTGACGCGGGCGGAGGCGCCTTGTTTGAAAAGTGGCGGAGGACTGTATTCCATGACTTCCAATAATCAGGCCAGGCGCAGTGCGCCAACGTGCAGGCCCCGGTCAAACGCCGGCGCCAAAACCAAAAAAAGGCCGGAGTTGGTTTCCGGCCCTTCTGTCAGATTATTCGTAGGAAAAGATCGAGCCGAGCTTGTCCATACGTTCCAGGGCCATCCCGGAACCGCGCACCACGCAGGTGAGCGGATCCTCGGCCACCAGCACCGGCAGGCCGGTTTCCTCCATCAGCAGGCGGTCCAGGTCGCGCAGCAGTGCGCCGCCGCCCGTCAGCATCATGCCTTTTTCGGCGATGTCGGCACCCAGTTCCGGCGGCGTCTGTTCCAGCGCGTTTTTCACGGCCGAGACGATGTTGTTCAGCGGGTCGGTCAGCGCTTCGAGGATTTCGTTGCTGGAGATGGTGAACGAACGCGGGATGCCTTCGGACAGGTTGCGGCCCTTGACTTCCATTTCCTTCACTTCCGAGCCAGGGAAGGCCGAACCGATGGCCTTCTTGATGGCTTCAGCCGTCTGTTCGCCGATCAGCATGCCGTAGTTGCGGCGGATGTAGTTGACGATGGCTTCATCGAATTTGTCGCCGCCGACGCGCACGGAACCCTTGTAGACCATGCCGCCCAGCGAAATGATGCCCACTTCGGTGGTGCCGCCGCCGATGTCGACCACCATCGAGCCGGTCGCTTCGGACACGGGCAAGCCCGCGCCGATGGCCGCAGCCATCGGTTCTTCGATCAGGTACACCTGCGAGGCGCCGGCGCCCAGGGCCGATTCGCGGATCGCGCGGCGCTCAACCTGGGTCGAACCGCACGGCACGCAAATGATGATGCGCGGCGATGGACGGAAGAATTTCGAGTCGTGCACCATGCGGATGAATTGCTTGAGCATCTGCTCGGTCACGGTGAAGTCGGCGATCACGCCATCTTTCATCGGACGAATCGCTTCGATATTGCCCGGCACTTTGCCCAGCATCTGCTTGGCTTCCTTGCCGACTGCCTGAATGGTCTTCTTGCCATTCGGACCGCCTTCCTGGCGGATGGCGACAACGGATGGCTCGTCCAGGACGATACCGAGGCCGCGTACATAAATAAGGGTGTTGGCCGTGCCCAAGTCAATGGCCAGATCGGTGGAGATATACCTGCGTAAAAAACCAAACATGAGTGTCCTGTAGCGCATCGAGCTGCGCAAAAGCTGTTTATGGGGAGTTTCAAAGCGGGCGCTTTCAGGCACCCTGAAAATCCAAAAGGCGATTTTTCCGGGTTTCGCTTGGCGCTTGCGCAATCTTTTCTATGCTGCGGCAGCAGTCCATCAGCGCCGGCAACGCATTAACCCGCCATTCTACCTTATAATTTGAATGCGATTTGCTCAAAAACCATGGAAAAGTGCGACTCTTGCAGCCGCGAGTTACGCGGCATTCCTCGATTTTTGTGAGCAAAATAGCAGTAAATACCCGCGTTTTATCAAAACGCCAACTTAATACTAATGCGCGGCACTCCGCGCCATTCGCCATGTCCCTGACACTCTCCGACGTAAAACGCATCGCCCACCTGGCCCAACTTGAAATGGCCGACGACCAGGCCGTCACGTCTTTGGCCCAACTGAACAAGATTTTTGCACTGGCAGAACAAATGCAAGCCGTCAATACCGATGGCGTGGCGCCCCTGAGCCATCCGCTGGCCGCCCATATGGACAATATCGCCCTGCGTCTGCGCGAGGACATCGCCACGGAACAAAACCGCCGCGATGCCTACCAGGCCGTGGCGCCGAAGGTACAGGATGGCCTGTATCTCGTGCCCAAGGTCATCGAGTAACTGGCACCTGACATAAGCTACTGCGCGTCGCGATTTGCGGCCTGCGATGCTCACTGTGCTAAAGCACAGCTCCGCTTCTCGGCCACAACTCACTTCCGCTCGCTACGCTTCTGTCAGGCGCTAGAACGGCTCAGTGCACGAATCCCAACCTTGCCGAATAGATAAAAATAGAAACGCCATGCATACAAAATCCATCAAACAGCTGTCCACGCTCTTGCAGAACAAGGAAATTTCCGCCGTTGCGCTGGCGACGCATTTCCTCGACCGCATCGAAGCGGACAACTCGAACGCCTTTTTGCACGTCGACCGTGCCCTGACCCTGGCGCAGGCTGCCGAAGCGGACGCACGCATCGCCGCAGGCACGGCCACGCCATTGACGGGCGTGCCGATCGCGCACAAGGACTTGTTCGTCACCCAAGGCTGGCGCACGACGGCCGGCTCGAAAATGCTGGCCGACTACGCCAGCCCGTTTGACGCCACCGTGGTGGAGAAATTCCGCGCGGCCGGCATGGTCACCCTGGGCAAGGTCAATTGCGATGAATTTGCCATGGGCTCCGGCAACGAGAACTCGGCCTTCGGCGCCGTGCAGAATCCGTGGGACAAGAATGCGGTACCAGGCGGCTCGTCGGGCGGCTCGGCCGCCGCCGTCGCGGCTGGCCTGACGCCGGCAGCCACCGGCACCGACACGGGCGGCTCGATCCGCCAGCCTGCCGCTTTTTGCGGCATCACCGGCATCAAGCCCACGTATGGCCGCGTCTCGCGCTTCGGCATGATCGCCTTTGCCTCGTCGCTGGACCAGGGCGGCCCGATGGCCCGCTCGGCCGAAGACTGCGCCCTGCTCTTGAGCGCCATGGCCGGCTTCGACGAACGCGACTCGACCAGCCTGTCGCCGGAACAGGGCGGCGTGGCGGAAGATTTTTCGCGCGATCTTGAGCAGCCGCTCACGGGCTTGCGCATCGGCGTGCCGCGCGAGTACTTTGGCGAGGGCTTGGCCAAGGACGTGGAAGCGGCCGTGCGCGGCGCGCTGGCGCAGTATGAAAAGCTGGGCGCCACCCTGGTCGATATCTCGCTGCCGAACACGGCCCTGTCGATTCCCGCCTACTACATGATCGCGCCGGCCGAAGCGTCGTCGAACCTGTCGCGCTACGACGGCGTGCGCTATGGCCACCGCGCCACCGAGTACAAGGACTTGCAGGACATGTACAAGAAGTCGCGCGCGCAGGGCTTCGGCCCGGAAGTACAGCGCCGCATCATGGTCGGCACCTATGTGCTGTGCCACGGCTACTACGACGCCTACTACCTGAAGGCGCAAAAGATCCGTCGCCTGATCGCGCAGGATTTCGACGCCGTGCTGAATGGCCCGAACGCCGTCTGCGACGTCATCATGGGACCGGTCGCGCCGACCGTCGCCTGGGACCTGGGCGACAAGACGGATGACCCGGTGGCGAACTACCTGGCCGACATCTACACCCTGTCGACCAGCCTGGCCGGCCTGCCCGGCATGTCGATTCCATGCGGCTTTGGCGACGGCGAGAAAAACAGCAAGCGCCCCGTCGGACTGCAAATCATCGGCAATTACTTCGGCGAAGCCAAACTGCTGAACGTGGCGCACCAGTTCCAGCAAGTGACGGACTGGCATACGCGCAGCCCTGCAGGCATTTAAGAAAAAATTTGCGCCGCCCGAGCGGCGCCACCAAAAAATAAGCGAGAACACTATGCAATGGGAAGTCGTCATCGGTCTTGAGAACCACGTGCAGCTCACGACCGAATCCAAAATTTTCAGCGGTTCGCCGATCAAGTACGGCGCCGAAGCCAACACGCAAGCGAGCCCAGTCGACCTGGCGCTGCCAGGCGTGCTGCCGGTGATGAACAAGCAGGCCGTCGACCGCGCGATCCGCTTCGGCCTGGCCGTCGGCGCCACCGTCGCACCGCACTCGGTCTTCGCGCGCAAAAACTATTTTTATCCGGATTCGCCGAAGGGCTACCAGATCAGCCAATTCGAAGACCCCGTCGTCATCGGCGGCGCCCTGACCTTCGGCTATGAAAAGGATGGCGAATTCGTCACCAAGACGGTCAACCTGACGCGCGCCCACCTGGAAGAAGACGCCGGCAAATCGCTGCACGAAGATTACGCAGGCATGAGCGGCATCGACTTGAACCGCGCCGGCACGCCGCTGCTGGAAATCGTCTCGGAACCGGAAATCCGCAGCGCCGCCGAAGCCGTGGCCTACGCCAAGGCGCTGCACTCGCTGGTCATGTGGTTGGGCGTGTGCGACGGCAACATGCAGGAAGGCTCGTTCCGCTGCGACGTCAACGTTTCCGTGCGCCCCGTCGGCCAGAAGGAATTCGGCACCCGCTGCGAAATCAAGAACCTGAACTCCTTCCGCTTCATCGAGGAAGCCGTACACGTGGAAGTGCGCCGCCAGATCGAACTGATCGAAGATGGCGGCAAGGTCGTGCAGGCGACGCGCCTGTATGATCCGGACCGCAAGGAAACGCGCGAAATGCGCAGCAAGGAAGACGCCCAGGATTACCGCTATTTCCCGGATCCTGACCTGCCGCCACTGGTCATCTCGCAAGCGTGGATCGACACCGTCAAGGCCTCGATGCCGGAACTGCCGGCCGCCATGCGCGCCCGTTTCATCAGCGAATACGCGCTGCCGGACTACGATGCGCTGGTGCTGACGCAATCAAAAGCCATGGCCACCTATTTCGTCGCCGTGGTCGACAAGGCCGGCAAGGAAAACGCCAAGGCCGCCGCCAACTGGCTGATGGGCGACGTGTCGTCGACCCTGAACCGCGAAGGCGTGGACCTGGATGACGCGCCCGTCTCCGCCGCGCAGCTGGCCGCCATGCTCAAGCGCATCGCCGACGGCACGATCTCGAACAAGGCGGCGAAGGAAGTCTTCGCCGGCATGTGGGAAGCGAAGTCCAGCGACGAGCACCTGGTCGACGCCATCATCGACGCCAAGGGTCTGAAGCAGATCTCGGATTCGGGCGCGCTGGAAGCCATCGTCGATGAAGTACTGGCGGCCAACGCCAAGTCGGTGGAGCAATACCGCGCCGGCAAGGAAGCGGCCATCAACGCGCTGATCGGCCAGGCCATGAAGGCGTCCAAGGGCAAGGCCAACCCGGCCCAGCTGACGGAACTGCTGAAGGCCAAGCTGGCGAGCTAACTCTCCCCATCCCAAAAAAAAGACGCTGCGGCGTCTTTTTTTTCGCCTGTACGTATCGTTTATAAACAGTCTTGTCTAGACTTTCCCTCCGCACTGAAGGGCGTTTTCAGACCGCCAGAAATTAAAGTATACATTTTTGTCTACAAGGTTTAATCTAGCCATATTGAATTTCAGGCAAGAGGAAAACAGCATGGCCAAGACGCACGACATCCCGAAACCGACGGCAGCCGAACTCGATCTGCTGCAGGCACTGTGGCCGCTGGGCGCCGCCACGGCCAAGCAGGTGCACGAGGCGATGGCGCTGGCCAAGCCTGCCATCACGTATGGCACCGTGTTGCGCCTGATGCAGATCATGCACGGCAAGGGCTTGCTGATCCGCGACGCAAGCCAGCGTTCGCACGTGTATGCGCCGGCCCAGGCGCAGGACAGCCTTCAGACGAATCTGCTCAAGGAATTGATGCAGAAAGCCTTTGCCGGTTCGGCCAAGGCACTGGTGCTGGCGGCGCTGCGCACGGGCGTGTCGCGCGCCGAACGCGAGGAAATCGAAAAAATGCTCAGGGACGATCAGTCATGAACGGCTTCGTGCCGGCGCTGGGCTGGACCCTGCTGCACTTCCTGTGGCAAGGCTTGCTGATCGGCTGCGCCACGGCGCTGGCGTGGGCGGCCCTGCGCAATGCGCGTGCGGAGGCGCGCTACGCCGTCGGTTGCGGCGCCCTGCTGGCCTGCCTGGCATGGCCGGCGGCGGGCTTGTATCTGCGCCTGGCCGGCGGCGATGCCACGGGCGCCCCGTACTCCAGCGCCTTGCTGCCGACCGCCCTGCTGGCGCCCGACAGCCTGCCCGACCTGAACTTGCTGCTGCGCGCCATCGTCGGCGTGTGGGCGCTGTGCGCCGCCGTGCTGGCCGTACGCATGGCGCTGGGCATGCTGTGGATAGAGCGCAGCGCCAGGAACACCGGCGCCACGCATGGACAACTGCAGACAAGGCTGTCGCGCATGGCCCAGGATGCCGGCGTGACGCGGCCCGTGCGGCTGCGCGTGCTAAACGGCATCGCCAGCCCGCTCACGGCCGGCATCTGGCGCCCCATGGTGCTGGTGCCCGCTTCGCTGGTCACCGGCATGCCGCCGCACCTGCTCGACGCGCTGCTGGCGCACGAACTGGCGCATATCCGGCGCCACGACTATCTGATCAACCTGCTGCAAAACGCCATCGAGGCGCTGCTGTTCTTCCACCCGGCCGTCTGGTGGATTTCACGCGGCGTGCGCCTCGAACGCGAACACATTGCAGATGATTTCGCAGCAAGACAACTGGGCGAACCGCGGCGTCTGGCTCTTGCACTCTCGGAACTGGAACGCCTCCAGTTCTCAACCCACCACCTGGCCCAGGCGGCCAACGGAGGAGATCTTATGTCACGTATCAAACGATTGCTGCGCCCCGCACCACAAACCCTGAACTGGAAAGCGGCCATACCGCTGCTGGCCCTGGCCGGCGCCTGCCTCGGCATCTACGGCCAGGCCATGGCCGCCGACAGCGCGCCCGTGCTGGAGCGCCGCCCCGTCATCGACTTTGGCGTCTGCGGCAAGCCGGTCTGGCCAGCCGCATCGCTGCAGGCAAAGGAAGAGGGCACGGTCAACATGTCCTTCGACGTGAATGCCACCGGCAAGGTAACGGGATCGAGCGTGGTCAAAAGCAGCGGCCATCCGGCCCTCGACGAGGCGGCGCGCAGCGGCATCGCCAAGTGCACGTTCAAGCCAGCCCTCGCTGGCGGCAAGCCGGTCAGCGCCAGCGTCAAGGTGCAATACGTCTGGAGCCTGAACTAAAGCAGCGGCGGCGGCGTTGCAACATTGCAGCAGCGCTGCCGCCGCCCGCTTGCGGGTATGATCATGGATTCTTCCACGCACCTGTGAACACGCCATGAACAAGATCAAAACCGGCCTGGTGGGCTACGGCTTTGCCGGCTCCACCTTCCACGCGCCTGTGCTCTCCACCATCGAAGCCCTGGAACTGACGGCCGTCGCTTCCAGCAAGCCGGAGCTCGTACACAAGGATTGGCCGCACGCGACCGTGTATGCGGAGCCCGCGCAACTATTTGCCGATCCGTCCATCGAACTGGTCGTCATCGCCGCGCCCAACGAAGCGCATTTCAGCCTGGCGCAAGCGGCCCTGCAAGCGGGCAAGCACGTGGTGGTCGACAAGCCATTCACCATTTCCAGCACCGAAGCACAGAGCCTGATCGCGCTGGCAAAAGAGCGCAAGCTGGTGCTCAGCGTGTATCACAACCGCCGCTGGGATGGCGACTTCCTGACCCTGAAAGCGCTGCTGGCCCAGGGTACCCTGGGCCGTATCGCCAGCGTCGAATCGCATTTCGACCGCTTCCGCCCCGAGATCCGCCAGCGCTGGCGCGAGTCCGGCGCGCCGGGCGGCGGTTTGCTGTACGACCTGGGCCCGCACATGCTGGACCAGGCCATGCAGCTGTTCGGCCAGCCGGAAAAGCTGTACGCCGATATCGTCCTGCAGCGCGATGGCGCGCAAGCCGTCGACTACATGCACATCGTCCTGTACTACGACCGGCTGCGCGTGGTACTGCAAGCGGGCTGCCTGGTGAAGGCGCCGACGGCGCGCTTCGCCGTGCATGGCGACAAGGGCAGTTTCGTGAAGTTTGGCCTCGATCCGCAGGAAGATGCCCTGAAGGCGGGCGGCAGGCCGGGACAGCCCGGCTGGGGCGTGGACCCCGTGCGCGGCGCGCTGCATCTAGGCACGCAGCCGGACGGCCATGTCGAACATCTCGAGATGCAGGCGGGCCGCTACCAGGACTTTTACCAGGGCATGGCCGACGCCATCCGGCACGGCGCAGCGGCGCCCGTGGCAGCCGAAGATGCGGCAGCGACGATACGCCTGATCGAACTGGCGCTGCAAAGCGCGGCCGAAGGGCGCGTGCTCGCGGTCAGTTGATAACGAAGGCCAGCACCACGGCGCCCAGCGCCAGCAGGGCCAGGCCGCAAAGGAACAGCAGTTCGCCCCACCATTCGTGGCGCAAGCGCGACTGGCCGGGGCGCAGCGACATGAACGAGAGCACGGCGCTGACGAGAAAGACGATGGCATCGATGGCCAGCAGCTTGTCGATGGCCACGCGCACCTCGCCGCGTGGTGCCAGGTGCCCGATCGACAGCACCGTCATGCACACGCCGACCATCGTCGCCGACGTGGGCAGGATATGGGCAGACAAACCCCGCGCCGGCACGCCCCGTTCGGGCGCCTTGCCGTCGCCCGGCATCAAGGCCGGCCCTGGTTCGTTCCCGCCGGCCAGACCAGTTCCACGCGCGCGGACGATCCCGCCTTGACCTGCACCTTGCGTTCCAGTGCCTTGCCGGCCAGCGTGGCGCGCAGGCTGTAGCTGCCTGGCGGCAGCTTTGCCAGCAGGAACGGTCCGCTGGCCGTCGTTTCCAGCGCCACGCCACCCTTGGCGTCGCGTATCTCCAGCTTCACGTCGGAGGCAAATTCCGCCTTGCCCGCCGCCTGCACGGAAAACACGAGGCTCAGGGGCCAATGCCGGCTGGCGCTCTGGATGGCCGTCGATTCATCGAGGCCGATGCCGCCGCTCAGGTATTCCACCGCCCCGCTTTTCTGCACGGGCGGCAGTGCGCTGTCGGTTTGGGCCTGCGCCGCACTTCCCAGCAACAGCCCGGCGGCCAGCATTACCGCCGCCAGGTTCAAGGTACCGCGTCTGTCTGGTGCCATCTCACTCTCCTCATGTCGGTTGAATCAAGATAGGAAGCGCAGCTTAGGCCAGTCTTAGGTTAGCGCCGGCGCATGGCCTCGGCGATCTTCTGGTCCGTCTTGTACTGGCTCAGCGCATACACGGCCCAGATCGTCGCTGGCAGCCAGCCGATCAAGGTGATTTGCAGGATCAGGCAAATGATGCCGGCGATCGGACGGCCGATCGTGAAAAAGGTCAGCCACGGGAGTAACAGGGCAATCAGCAAGCGCATCGTTCGTTCCTTGAGTATTCCCCTGTACCGCGGGGACCGGGCCGGCATGCGCCGGCGGTGAATTCAGTCGAACCGATTATAACGATACTGGCGCCTCACGGCGCTACGGGTGCCAGCAGTTTCTCCATCCACGCCAGAATGGCCGCGAAGATCACGTCGCGGTTCACTTCATTGAAGTTCTCGTGGTAGTTGGCCGGATAGTAATGATAGTCGAGCAGGCCATCGGGCACGCTGCGCAGCATGCTCTCCGTGGCGCGACTGTTGGCCAGCTTGTCGTCGCCCGCCACCACGGCGAACAGGGGGAAGCGCCAGTCCGACAAGCCACCCGCCAATTCCTTTTGCGCCGACGTCAGCGCATGGGCAAAGCGCACCGACGCCGCACTGGCGCGTATGCCATCGCGCTCGTCCTGGAAATGGCGCGCGGTGATGGTTTGATCGTGCGTCAGCAGCATGGTCAAATTTCCTAGCGGCACCTTCATCATGGGGAAGCGCCGCGCCAGCCAGCCCGACAGCATCTGCAGCACCTTCGGCACGGGAATCGCATTCACGTAATACGGCGATGAGATGATGAAGCCTTTGATCGCCGGGTCGCCCGCGAAGCGCCGCAGCCCCAGGTGCGTGGCGATCAGGCCGCCCATGGAATGGCCCATGACGAATACCGGCAAGCCCGGATACGCCTGCTTGACCCAGGCGAGGAACAGCTCCGCGTCGTCGAGGAAGGCATCGAACGAAGGGATATCGACCTTGCGCTTGCCATCGTGGCCCACCATGTCGAAGCTGACGGTGGCGAAACCGTGCTGGCGGAAATACAGCGCCGGCGTGACGTAGTCGCCCGCATGCGCCATGCCGCCGTGGATCGCCAGGATCACTGCACGTGGCTGCTCCGGCTGCCAGATGTGGATTGGCCGCTCGACCTGGTCGCTGCACCGCAGGCTGGCCATCTTGTCTTCTGAAAAACGCATCGCTGCTCCTGTCATGCCCTGTCACGCCTTCAGATGATCGATCAACTGGCGCGCATACAGGGGTAATTCACTGAACTGGCGCACGCAGATTGTCAGATTGCGTACCGACCAGGGATCGGATAATTCAAGGCAGCGCAGCGCCATCGTCTGCTGGCAGCGGCTGGCCGCCGCCAGCGGCACCACGCTGATGCCCACGCCGCTGGCCACCATGCGGCAGACGGCATCGAAACTGCGCAGGCGCACGCGCACCTTCAACGGACGCCCCAGGCGCGCCGCATGCATGCCCAGGTACTGCTGCATCGCGCTGTCGTCGGCCAGGCCGATGAAATCGTGATCCAGCACGCTGGCAAAATCGACGACGCCATCCTGGCCCAACGCGCGGTGGTGCACGCCGTCGGCCGCGGCGATGACCACCAGCCGGTCGGGGCGGAACAAGAACGTCTGCAAGCCGCGCATGTCGACCGAGTCGGACACGATGCCCATGTCGGCCAGCCCTTCCGAGACAGCCTTGACGATATCGTAACTGAGGCGCTCTTCCAGGTCGATGGTCAGGTTCGGATGGCGGTCGAGAAAAGCGCCGAGCGCCTCGGGCAAGAACTCGCTGAGCGCGGCCGTATTGCACAGCAGCCGCAACTGCCCTTTCAAGCCGCGCGCAAATTCGCCAAGCTCGCCGCGCATTTTCTCCATTTGCAGCAGCACCAGGCGGGCATGATGCAGCAAGGTCTGGCCCACGGGCGTCGGCTCCACACCGCGCCGCCCGCGCAGCAGCAGGGGCATGCCCAGCATCTCTTCCATGCCGCGCACGCGCGCGCTGCTGGAGGCCAATGCGAGATGGCTGCGCGCGGCGCCCGCCGTCAGGCTGCCCGCCTCCACCACGTTGACAAACAGCTGCAAATCGACCAGATCAAAGCGCATGGCGGCTCTCCTTTTCGCCATCTTATCAGCCTTCGTATTTTACTAAGGCTGACTCAAAATAATCCACCTTGGCGAAATCCCCGGGCAAGCGCAGAATCCACGCAAAATCACTCTGGATAAAAAAGATGGAGACGTCATTCCTGCTGGCCGTCGGCGCCAGCTTCCTCGTCGCTGGCTTCGTCAAGGGCGTAGTCGGACTGGGCTTGCCGACGGTGGCCATGGGCACGCTCAGCCTTGTCATGCCGCCCGTGCAGGCGGCTGCCCTGCTGATCGTGCCATCGATGGTGACGAACGTCTGGCAACTGGCGGCGGGTCCCGGCCTGCGCGCCCTGCTGCGCCGTTTGTGGCCCATGCTGGCGGCCGTCATGGCGGGCACCCTGGCGGGCGGCGCCCTGCTGCCGACCGACGGCGGGGCCTGGGCCGTCGTCGCGCTGGGCGTGGCGCTGATGCTGTACGCGCTGGCCGGCCTGTTCTCGCTGCAGTTGCGCGTAACGGCCCGGCACGAAGCGTGGCTGGGGCCCGTCGCGGGCGCGGCGACAGGGCTGGTGACGGCCGCCACGGGCGTGTTCGTCATCCCCGCCGTGCCATACCTGCAGGGACTGGGGCTGGCGCGCGATGCGCTGGTGCAGGCGCTGGGCCTGGCGTTTACGGCATCGACCGTGGCGCTGGCGGCCAGCCTGGCCCTGCACGGCGACTTCAGCCTGGGCGCGGCGGGTGCTTCCGCGTATGCGCTGCTGCCGGCGCTGGCCGGCATGCTGGCCGGTCAATGGCTGCGCGGACGCATCGCGCAGCAGGTATTCAAACGGTGTTTTTTTGCCGGGCTGTTCGCCCTGGGCTTGCATGCGGCGCTCAAGCCATGGCTGGCGGCGTGATGCAGATAGACTGGCAAGGGGACAGCGCGCTGTGCGCGTGGATCGACGGCCAGCAGGTGGCCATGCTCGACATCAGCAAGTGCGCAGACGGGGTGACGGTGAACATGCTGTTCGTGAAGCCGCCATTCCGGCGGCGCGGCATCGGCGGCGCGCTGCTGCGGCGGCTACTGCAATGCCATCCGCAAGCTGCCACCGCCTGCAGCGACCCGCGGCTGCGGGCGCTGCTGGACAAGACTACTTAAATGCCATACTTGGTGCGGTAGGCGGAAACAGCCTCTTTATGTTTCAGCAGTTCCGGATCGGCACCCGCGCCATTCAGGTAGCCGAACAAGTCGTCCAGATTGCCGATCGAGATGACGGGGATGCCGTACTGTTTCGATACTTCCTGCACCGCCGAACTTGGCGACAGCTGGCCGTCCGGGCCGGAACGCTCCATGCGGTCCAGGGCGATCAGCACGGCGCATGGCTCGGCGCCGGCGGCACGGATCATGTCCACCGATTCGCGCACCGAGGTACCGGCCGAGATCACATCGTCAATGATGACGACTTTGCCATGCAATTTGGCGCCGACGATGGTGCCGCCTTCGCCATGGTCCTTGGCTTCCTTGCGGTTGAAGGCGAACGAAGTGTTGCGGCCCTTGCCGGCCAGCGCCACGGCGGTGGCCGACGCCAGGGTGATGCCCTTGTAGGCGGGACCGAACAGCATGTCGAATTCCACGCCCGAGTCCAGCAGGGTCTGCGCGTAGAACTGCGCCAGCTCGGCCAGGGTGGCGCCGTCGTGGAACAGGCCCGCATTGAAGAAGTACGGCGACTGGCGTCCGGCCTTGGTGGTGAACTCGCCAAACCGCAAGACTCCCTTGGATACTGAAAACGCGATAAACTGCTGGCGTAAATTATTCACATTAGCCTCATTTTTTAAAAGTGCCTGTATTTTAATCCGCGCGCACCGGCGAGACAATCGCCATGCCGCGCCCGCCGGCCCCGTCCAGCGCCCTTTTCACTCTCGACCTATGCCAAAAATTATCTCCGCCAACCTGAACGGCATCCGTTCCGCCGCCAAAAAAGGCTTTTTCAACTGGATGGGCACGCAAACGGCCGATTTCATCTGCGTGCAGGAATTGAAGGCGCAACTGCCCGACATGACGCCGGAATTCCTCAACCCGCACGGCTACCATGGCCATTTCCACTACGCCGAGAAAAAGGGCTATTCCGGCACGGGCGTGTACAGCAAGGTCGAACCGGACGCCGTGCATATTGGCTTCGGCAGCCCCGAATTCGATGCCGAAGGCCGCTATGTGCGCTGTGATTTTGGCAACCTGTCCGTCATTTCCGTGTACTGCCCGTCCGGCTCGTCCGGCCCGGAACGCCAGGAAGCCAAGTTCCGCTTCATGGAACTGTTCCTGCCGCACCTGCTGGCATTGAAGGCGCTGGGCCGCGAAGTGGTCATCTGCGGCGACTGGAACATCGCCCACCATGAAATCGACCTGAAAAACTGGAAGGGCAACAAGAAGAATTCCGGCTTCCTGCCCGAGGAACGCGCATGGCTGACGCGCGTCTTCGACGAAGTGGGCTTTGTCGACGTACACCGCGGCCTGGACAAGCGCGAAGACCAGTACACCTGGTGGAGCAACCGGGGACAAGCCTACGCGAAGAACGTGGGCTGGCGCATCGACTACCACGTCGCCACGCCCGGCATCGCGGCCCAGGCGCATACGGTCAGCGTCTACAAGGACGAGCGTTTTTCCGACCATGCGCCGCTGATCATCGATTACACGCTCAAGAGCTGATCTTTGACACGTCGCGGGTGGTGTCGGCTTACGCCTGATCTGCCGTAGGTCGGATTAGGTCCGCAGGAGCGTAATCCGACAACATTGTTGGCTGTGTCCTTGGTGGTGTGGGTTACGCGAGCACGCGCCGGCTTTCGAAATGGCGCATCTCGCCCGTCAACGGGTCGACAAATTCGATGGCCCGCGCCAGCAGCTGCAAGGGCTGCGACATGTCGTCCTCCTTGCACGGCAGGGCCACCGGGTAAAACGCATCGTTGACGATGGGGATGCCCAGCGACGCCAGGTGCACGCGCAGCTGGTGCTTGCGCCCCGTGTGCGGCTGCAGCCGGTACAGGCTCACATCGCCGCGCTCTTCGATCACGTCGATGATGGTTTCCGAATTTGGCTCGCCTGCTTCCTCGCGCATGAGGAAAAACTGCGCGCCTTCGACCATGCGGCTGCGGTAAGCAAATGGAAAATCGCGGCCATCGAGGCGCGGCGCCAGCGCCTCGTACGTCTTGCGCACTTCGCGGCGCTGGAACAGCGATTGATACGCGCCGCGGCTGGCGATCTGGCGCGAAAAAATCACCACGCCGGCCGTCTCGCGGTCAAGGCGATGGATCGGCGTCAGCTCGGCGCAGTCCAGCTTTTTCTTCAGGCGCGTCAGCAGGGTCTCCTGCACGAAACGCCCGGCCGGCGTCATGGGCAGGAAGTGCGGCTTGTCGACCACGATCAAATGCTCGTCCTGGAACAGGATCTCTTCCTGGAACGGGATCGGCGTTTCGCGCTCCAGCTCGCGGTAGTAAAAAATACGCATGCCGCGCCGGTATGCGCTGTCGGGCGCCAGCACGGCGCCGTCACCGTTGACCACTTCGCCGCGCGCCATGCGGTCCCGCCATTGCGCGGCGCTGATCTGCGGATAGCGCTCGAGCAGAAACGCCAGCATGTCGGGCCACTGCCCTTCCGGCAGCCACAGGTAGCTGGGCGCCACACCGTCGCGCATGGGCAAGGGTGCGGCGGTGTGGCGGTTCGACATCCTAGCGCTGCGCGATGGCGTTGCTGCGGTATGGCGGCAAGGCTTCCACGCTGACGCCCTTGCTGCGCGCGTACAGGGGCAGCACTTGCGTCATGTGGCTGTTCATCTGCGAGATGCGGTCCTTGCCCGACGGGTGGGTCGAGAGGAATTCCGGCGGCGCGCCCGCGCTCACGGCCGCCATCTTCTGCCACAGCACCACGCCGGCGCGCGGATCGAAGCCGGCGCGCGCGGCCAGGTCCATGCCGATCAGGTCCGCTTCGCGTTCATCGTCGCGCGAGAATTTCAGCATCACACCCTTGGCCGCCATATTCGTGGCGGTACTGGTCAGATTCGGGTCGACGCCGAGCCAGGCCGACAGGCCGGCGCCGGCCAGCTTGGCGCCGACGGCGGCCAGGTTGCCCTTGCCGGCCTGCGCCTGCGAGTGTTCGCGCAAGGCGTGCGAGATTTCATGGCCCATGACGACGGCCACTTCATCGTCGGTCAAGTTCAGCTTGGTGATGATGCCGCTGTAAAAGGCGATCTGCCCGCCCGGCATGCAAAAGGCGTTGACCTCGTCCGAGTTGAGCAGGTTGATCTGCCAGTTCCAGCTGGCCGCCGCCTCGTTCCAGCGCGTGGCGAACGGGATGATGCGCTGGGCGATGGCGCGCAGGCGCTTCACTTGCGGATCGCTGTCCGGCACCAGCGCATTTTTTTCCTTCGCTTCGTTGACCAGCTGCGTATATTGCTGCTTCGACTGTGCATTGAAATCGGCGCCGCCGGCAAAGATGCGCGAGGTCGACAAGGGACGCACCTTGATGCCATCCTGTACTGTCGCCTGCTGGGCGGAGACGGACAGGGGCGCCAGCGCGGTGGCCGCGCACAGGCTGGCCAGGACGGTGTAACGTTTAAGGGATATTGGTGCCATTGGCAGACCTCCATGGAGCGATTTTAGGCAGCATCATCATGGCCGGGAAGGCCAGGAAGAAGCAAACGATGAAAAACGAGAACCAGCCCAGCTCGGCGACGAGGAAGCCCACCGAGGCATTGATCAGGGTGCGCGGCACGGCGCTCAGGCTGGAAAACAGCGCATATTGCGTGGCCGTGTAGCGCGGGTCCGTGGTGCGCGACAGGAACGCGACAAAGGCGGCCGCACCCAGGCCCAGGCTGGCGAAAGCTTCGAAGCCGATCACGGCGCTCAATAGCATGGTGTTCGGCCCCACCTGCGCCAGCCAGGCGAATCCGAGGATGGCGATGGCCTGCAGCGCGCCAAACACCCACAGGCCACGGTTGATGCCCAGCTTGAGCATCCAAATGCCGCCCACCACGCCGCCGGCCAGGCTGGCCCAGAAACCCGTGGTATTGGCGGCCAGGCCGATCTGCGTCATGGAAAAACCCAGGTCGAGATAAAACTTCGTCGCCAGCGCCGTGGCCATGCTGTCGCCGATTTTGTAGAGTAATACGAAGGCGAGGATCCACATTGCGTTACGCCAACCATCGCGCGCGATGAATTCCTGGAACGGCAAGATGATCGCTTCGCGCATGGTCTTCGGCGGCGAGCCATACACGGTCGGCTCCCTGATCAGCAAGGTGCACACGAGGCCTGGCAGCATGAACGCGGCCGTGATCCAGAAAACGGGTTGCCACGGCATGCGGTCGGCCAGGATCAGCGACAGCGCCCCCGGCACCATGCCCGCCACTTTATACGCGTTGACGATGACGGCGGCGCCCAGGCCCTGCTCGTTATCGCTGAGGATTTCGCGCCGGTAGGCGTCGATGACGATATCCTGGCTGGCCGACAGGAAGGCCACGCCGCCAGCGGCGGCCGCGATCAGGCCGATCTGCGTGAGCGGATCGAGCATGCCCATGCCGCCGATGGAAAAGAACAGCGCCACCTGCGTCAGGGCCATCCAGCCGCGCCGGCGTCCCAGTCCCAGGATGCGGTAGCGGTCCATCAGGGGCGCCCACAGGAATTTCCAGATGTACGGGAACTGCACCAGGGCGAACAGCCCCAGCGCCTTGACATTCAAGCCCGACTTGGCCAGCCATGCCTGCAGCAGGTACAGCAGGATGAACAGGGGCAAGCCGGAACTGAAGCCCAGCACCAGCACGGCCAGCATGCGGCCATTGGCATAGGAACGCCAGCCTGGCGCCGGGCTTGTGGTCATCAATGCACCGCTTTTTTACGCAGGCGGAAGACGGCCAGGTCGCCGCGCAGGTTCGGCAGCACGGAGACCATCTTGCCTTCGGCCAGGGCCACGCATTCGATCACTTCCAGGCCGCATTCCTCGGCCAGCTCGCGGAAGTCATTGATGGTTGCGCAGCGTACGTTGGGCGTGTCATACCACTGGTAAGGCAGCGATTTCGACACGGGCATGCGGCCCTTGAGCAGCGCCACGCGGTGCGGCCAGTAGGCGAAGTTGGGGAACGAGACGATGGCCTCGGCGCCCACGCGCACGATGTCGCGCAGCAGCGGCTCGACCTGCTTCATCATCTGCAAGGACGACAGGCATAGCACCGTATCGAAGCTGTTGTCGCCAAAGATGGCCAGGCCCTTCTCCATGTCTTGCTGGATCACGTTGACGCCGCGCACGGTACTGGCCAGTACCTTGTCATCGGCGATCTCGATGCCGTAGCCGCTGCACTCCTTGTCGCTTTGCAGATACTGCAGCATCACGCCTTCGCCGCAGCCCACGTCCAGCACATGCGCGTTGTTCGGCACCCAGTGGGCGATGAAGGCCAGGTCGGGGCGCAGCGCGCTCAATTCGTCAAAAGTCATGCGGTCTCCTTCGCGCCCTGGCGGACGGCGGTGTGCTGTGCAGGAGCGGGCAAGCCCGCCCCGATGTCGTTCCATACCTGGCCATAATAGGCGCGCACCATGTTCATGTAGCGCGCATCTTCCAGCAGGAAGGCGTCGTGGCCGTGCGGCGCATCGATTTCCGCATACGTGACCTGGCGGCGGTTGCATACGAGCGCTTCGACAATCTCCCGGCTGCGCTCGGGCGAAAAGCGCCAGTCGGTGGAAAACGAGGCGAGGAAGAACTTGGCCTTCGTGCCCGACAGGGCCTTGGCCAGGTCGCCGCCATGCGCGCGCGCCGGATCGAAATAATCGAGCGCCTTGGTGATCAAGAGATACGTGTTGGCGTCGAAGTATTCGGAAAACTTGTCGCCCTGGTAGCGCAGATACGATTCGATCTCGAAGTCGATGCCGAAGCCGAATTTGTAGTCGCCCGTCTGCGCCGCGTCGCGCAGCTTGCGGCCGAATTTCTCGGCCATGTCATCGTTCGACAGATACGTGATGTGGCCCACCATGCGCGCCACGCGCAAGCCGTTCTTCGGCACCACGCCATGGGCATAGAAATCGCCGCCATGGTAATCGGGATCGGACAGGATGGCCTGGCGCGCCACGTCATTGAAGGCGATATTCTGCGCCGACAGCTTGGCCGTCGAGGCGATTACCACGCAGTGGCGCAGGCGCTCTGGGAACATGATGCTCCACGCCAGCGCCTGCATGCCGCCCAGGGATCCCCCCATCACGGCGGCAAACTGCTTGACGCCCAGTTCATCGGCCAGGCGCGCCTGCGCGCTGACCCAGTCTTCCACCGTGACGACGGGGAAGGAGGCGCCATACGGCTTGCCGGTGGCGGGATTGGTGTGCATGGGGCCCGTCGAACCGAAGCAGGAACCCAGGTTGTTGACGCCGATGACGAAGAATTTGTTGGTGTCGAGCGGCTTGCCGGGACCAACCATATTGTCCCACCAGCCCGTGCTTTTCGGTTCGTCCGCGTAGACGCCGGCCACGTGGTGCGAGGCGTTCAGGGCGTGGCAGACCAGCACCGCGTTCGATTTGTCGGCGTTCAGGGTGCCGTAGGTTTCATACATCAACATATAGTCTTGCAGCGATGCTCCGCTTTGCAGCTGCAAGGGTTGCGCAAAATACATGGTTTGCGGCGAAACGATTCCAATGGATGACATGTGTGTCGGTTTATAAAAGGAGGTTGGCCCCACGGGCCATAGTCGATGCAGCACCGCGATGATAGGTGCTGCAACTTTAGCATCAGGACACATCTTGCCGCGCGCGATG
Organism: Janthinobacterium sp. BJB446; assembly: GCF_002735655.1. Lineage (NCBI taxonomy): Bacteria > Pseudomonadati > Pseudomonadota > Betaproteobacteria > Burkholderiales > Oxalobacteraceae > Janthinobacterium > Janthinobacterium sp. BJB446. Next base: position 261,090 of record NZ_PDZK01000005.1, read on the forward strand.
TGTCCTGATGCTGATAGGGTGACAGTTTACATGAGCTGCAACTGTTGTACGGCTTCCGCGATCACATTTGGTTCCATGGAACGCATAATTTTGCGCATTTGTGGCGCAATCAGGCCCAGGTCGCTGTTGAGTATCTCTTGCTTGACCGCCAATAGTTGCGCCGGATGCATGGAAAACTCGCGCAGCCCCATGCCCAGCAGCAAGCGCGTGAGCTTCACGTCGCCCGCCATTTCACCACAGACGGCGACGTCGATGCCCGCCTTGTGGCCGGCGGCGATCGTCATGGAGATCAGTTGCAGCACGGCCGGGTGCAGCGGATTGTACAAATGCGCCACCTCATAATCGACGCGGTCGATGGCCAGCGTGTACTGGATCAAGTCATTCGTGCCGATCGACAGGAAATCCATGCGCTTGACAAACATGGGCAGGGCCAGCGCCGCGGCCGGGATCTCGATCATGGCGCCCACTTCGACCTCGTCGTCGAACTTGACGCCCTCCTCGCGCAGGCTGGCCTTGGCTTGCGCGATCATGGCCAGCGACTGGTCGATCTCGAACGCATGCGCCAGCATGGGAATCAGGATGCGCACCTTGCCAAAGGCGGAGGCGCGCAGAATGGCCCGCAGCTGCGTCAGGAACAGTTGCGGCTCGGCCAGGCAGTAACGGATGGCGCGCAAGCCCAGGGCGGGATTCAATGCCGTATGGTCGGCCTGGTCGAGCGGCTTGTCGGCGCCGATGTCCAAGGTGCGGATCGTCACCACGCGTCCCTTCATCGACTGCACCGTGTTGCGGTAAGCCTCGAACTGCTCGTCCTCGGTGGGTATCTTGTGGGCGCGGCCCATGAACAGGAATTCGGAGCGGAACAGGCCCACGCCGCTGGCGCCCGATTCCAGCGCAAACGGGCAATCCTCGGGCAACTCGATATTCGCCAGCAGGGTGATGGGCGTGCCGCATTTGGTCACGGCCGGCGTCTTTTTCAGCTTGCCCAGCTTTTTGCGCGCGCGCTGCATGGCCGTCTGGCGCTCGCGGTACTGTTCCAGCACCAGGGCGCTGGGGTTGGCGATGACGACGCCGGCATCGCCGTCGATGATCAGCCAGTCGTCCTGCTCGATCAGCATCGACGCCTGCGACATGCCGACGGCGGCCGGGATATCCAGGCTGCGCGCGACGATGGCCGTGTGCGAGTTCTGCCCGCCCACGTCGGTGATGAAGCCGATGAAGGAACGGTCGCGGAACTGCAGCATGTCGGCCGGCGAGATATCGTGCGCGACGACGATCATCTGCGCCATCAATTCATCTTCGGCGGCCGCCTTGGGCAACAGCTGCTCGGTGCCCAGCAAGACTTTCAAGACGCGTTCGGCAACCTGCTGGATGTCGGCCTTGCGTTCGCGCAGGTACGGGTCTTCGATTTCGTCGAACTGGGCCGACAATTCATCGATCTGCGTGAGCAGCGCCCATTCGGCGTTGTAGTGGCGCTTGCGGATGATGTCGAGCGGCGCTTCGGAAATCATCGGATCGGACAGGATCAGCGCGTGCACGTCGATGAAAGCGCCCAGTTCCGTGGGCGCATCCTTGGGCAGCTCGTTCCACAGGGTTTGCAGTTCTTTGTGGACGGTGGCGATGGCGCTTTGCAGGCGCTGGACTTCGGCTTCGATCTGTTCCTGGGCGACCAGGTAATGTTTGACGTCAAGGGCGGCCGGCGCCAGCAGATGCGCGCGGCCAATGGCGATGCCGCGGGAGACCGGGATGCCGTGGAGCGTGAAAGATGCCATGGGGTGACCTGTCGGAATGCGGCTGCGGCTGCGTTCGGCGGGCATTACTCGCCTTCGCCAAACCTGTCATTAATCAGGGCGGTGAGCGCATCGACACATGCCAGCTCATCATCGCCCTCGGCTTCCAGGGTCACTTTCGCGCCCTTGCCGGCGGCCAGCATCATCACGCCCATGATGGACTTGGCGTTGATGCGGCGCGCGTTGCGGGTCAGCCAGACGTCGCTCTTGAACTTGGCGGCGAGCTGGGTAAATTTGGCGGAAGCGCGTGCGTGCAATCCCAGCTTGTTGATGATTTCGAGTTCTTTTTGAATCATTTTTGTATGGTCTCTATCCCTGAATGCACTACGCTGATGACAATCTTGGCCTATAAAACCCGCCGCCTTCAGGGCGGCGGCCATGTACTTCCTTATTCGCCCACGCGGATGCGGTTATCGACGCGCACGGCGCCGCTTTGCGCACCGGCCAGCGCCATCTCCACCACCACGTCGAGCGTGTCGCGGCGATACGTGATGGCGCGCAGCAGCATCGGCAGGCTGATGCCGGCGATGACTTCCACTCGACCCGCATCGGCCAGCTTGTTGCAGCAGTTCGACGGCGTGCCGCCCTTCACGTCGGTAATCACCAGCACGCCGGAGCCGTCATCGAGGCGGCAGATGGCATCCGACGCCAGCTTCTGCACTTCCGCCAGGTCCTGGTCGGCGACGACGTCGATGGCTTCAAAACGTTCCGTTGGCCCGCGAAACACATGCGCGCAAGCGGCGATGAATGCCTGTCCCAGCGGTGCATGTGTCATGAGCAAAATCCCTACCATAGCCATTCCACTTTCTAGCGCTGCTGCGTTTGCGCAACGCCATGCTCGACGGCGTCGACAAACATGGCAGCCACGTCAAAACCCGTCTGCTGCATGATTTCCTGGAAGCAGGTCGGGCTGGTGACATTGACTTCCGTCAGATAGTCGCCGATCACGTCCAATCCTACCAGCATCAGGCCGCGCGCGGCCAGGATCGGACCCAGCTTTTCAGCGATTTCCAGGTCGCGCGCCGTCAATGGCTGCGCTACGCCCGTGCCGCCGGCGGCCAGGTTGCCCCGCACTTCGCCCGCCTGCGGGATGCGCGCCAGCGAAAATGGCACCGGCTTGCCGCCGATGACGAGGATGCGCTTGTCGCCCTTGTCGATGTCGGGGATAAACCGCTGCGCCATGATGGTTTGCGCGCCGTTCTCGCTAAGGGTCTCGATGATGGCGCCCAGGTTCAGGCCATCGGCCTTGACGCGGAAGATGCCCGTGCCGCCCATGCCGTCGAGCGGCTTGAAGATGACGTCCTGGTGCTTGGCGTGGAAGGCGCGCAGGCGCGCTTCGTTCGACGTCACCAGGGTCGGCGAGGTGAATTCGGAAAACTGGGCGATGGCCAGTTTTTCATTGTTGTCGCGGATGGCGGACGGCTTGTTGAAGACGCAAGCGCCCTGCTTTTCCGCCAGCTCCAGCAGATACGTGCCGTACACGTATTCCATGTCGAACGGCGGATCCTTGCGCTCGATGATGGCATCCAGGGCCGACAGGCGTACTTCCTCGGTGGAGACCACCTTGTACCAGTCGTGTTCGTCGCCCGTCAGCTCGATGTGCTGTACCCGTGCCGTGACGATGCCCTCTTCCAGCGCCATGTCTTTCTGTTCGAAGGCGTACACGGCGTGGCCGCGTTTGGCCGCCTCGCGCATCATGGCGAAAGTGGAATCTTTGTAAGTCTTGAAGCCTGCCAGCGGGTCGGCAAGGAATGCAATTTTCATGGTGCGTCCAATCGGGGAGCCTGGATAAGGAATGCTTGATTCTAGCCGAGATCGCCAGGCGCGGTAGTCGGCGCGCCCGGCAAGCCTCATTGGTGGATCAATACACCTCGGGATTCGGGTCCGTGCGCTCCATTTCCAGCGACGCGGCCAGCAAGGCCAGGCGCGCCACCACGCCATACACATAGAAGCGGTTCGGCGCGGCCGTGCCCGGCTTGGCCTTCAAGTCCGGCACGGCATGCTGCTGGGCAAATGCCAGCGGCACGTACTGCGAACCGGGCGCGTTCAGGTTCTGGTCCACGCCACGCTCAGCATGTACGCGGTAGAAACCGCCCACCACGTAGCGGTCGATCATGTAGACGACCGGTTCGGCCACGGCATCCTTGATGCTTTCAAAGGTCGGCACGCCTTCCTGGATGATCACGTCGGTGACGACTTTGCCATCCTTGACGATGGACATCTTGTCGCGCTGCTTGCGCGACAGGTCGCGCACTTCGCTGGCGTCGCGCACCGTCATGATGCCCGTGCCATACGTGCCCGCATCGGGCTTGACGATGACGAAAGGCTTTTCCTTGATGCCGTATTCCTTGTATTTCTTGCGGATCTTGGCCAGCAGCACGTCGACGCTGGCGGCCAGCGCATCTTCGCCCTCGCCTTCCTGGAAGTTGACGTCGCTGCACTTGGCGTGGAAGGGGTTGAGCATCCACGGATCGACATCGATCATCTTGCCGAATTTTTTCACCACTTCATCGTAAGCCGTGTAGTGGTTGCTCTTGCGGCGCAAGGCCCAGCCCGCGTGCAAGGGCGGCAGCAGGCTTTGCTCATGAATATTTTGCAAGATATCGGGGATGCCGTCCGACAAGTCGTTATTCAGCAGAATCGTGCACGGGTCGAAATCCTTCAAGCCCAGGCGGCGGCCATTGTTCAGACGCACGAGCGGCTCGATGACGAGCATGTTGCCATCTGGCAACGCCAAGGGTGTCGGCTGGGTGATGTCGGGCGACCAGGAGCCGAAACGCACGTGCAGCCCCGTCTGGCGGAAGATCTGCATCAGGCGCGCCACGTTTTGCAGGTACTGCGGCGTAGTGTTGTGCAATTCCGGCACGATCAGCAGGTTGCGGGCGTCCGGGCAATACTTGTCGATGGCGGCCATGGCCGCCTGCACGGACAAGGGCAGCATTTCCGTGGCCAGGTTATGGAAACCGCCTGGGAACAGATTGGTATCGACGGGCGCCAGCTTGTAGCCGGCGTTACGCAAGTCTACCGAGCAATAGAAGGGCGGCGTGTGTTCTTGCCACTCCATGCGAAACCAGCGCTCAATGGCCGGCGTCGCGGCCAGAATCTTTTTTTCGAGGTCGAGCAGCGGTCCGGTCAGGGCCGTGACGAGATGGGGAACCATAGTTACATCCTTAAATTATGTGCAGTATTCAAAAAAGCACACAGAACTGCCGACTATATTACCGTGTAAGTACCCCAAATCGGGGCAAAAGCCTTGTTTTAAAGACCTTTTACATTCCCACAACGAAAAAAAGGCACCTCAATGAGGTGCCTTTTCCAGCTGGACATGCCGCGCCGGGGCGCTGGCGTGCCAGATAATGACTATTTAGCCATGATACGCTTGCTCGCCGTGGCTGGTGATATCGAGGCCTTCGCGCTCTTCTTCTTCCGGTACGCGCAGGCCGATGACGATGTCGACCAGTTTATAGGCAATGACGGAGACGATGGCCGACCAGAGGATGGTGGTGCCGACCGCTTGCGCCTGCACCCACACCTGGTGGCCGATCGAGTACGGATCCGCCGACATCTTGTTGGTGACATAGTCGAATACGCCCTGGCCGCCCAGTTGTGGCGCAGCAAACACACCCGTCAGCAAGGCACCGAGGATACCGCCCACGCCATGCACGCCGAACACGTCGAGCGAATCGTCGGCGCCGATCAGGCGTTTCAGGCCATTCACGCCCCACAGGCAGACGACACCGGCCAGCAAGCCGATGACCAGGCCGCCCATCGGGCCGACAAAGCCGGCCGCCGGGGTGATCGCCACCAGGCCGGCCACGGCGCCGGACGCGCCACCGAGCATGGAAGGCTTGCCTTTGCTGATCCACTCGCCAAACACCCACGACAGGGTGGCGGCAGCCGTTGCCAGCAAGGTGTTGACGAAGGCCAGGGCAGCCACGTCGCCCGCTTCCATCGAGGAGCCGGCATTGAAACCGAACCAGCCCACCCACAGCAGCGACGCGCCGATCATGGTCATCGTCAGCGAGTGCGGTGCCATCGATTCGCGGCCGTAGCCGACGCGTTTACCGATCATGATGGCGCCCACCAGGCCGGCGACAGCGGCATTGATGTGCACCACGGTGCCGCCGGCGAAGTCCAGCGCGCCTTTTTGCCAGATCCAGCCCGCTTTCAGGGCTTCGCTGGCCGAGGTGGCGGCGCTGGTGATCAGGTCAGGCCCGGTCCAGAACCACACCATGTGGGCCGCTGGCAGGTAGGCGAACGTGAACCACAGCACGACGAAGGCCAGCACGGCGGAAAACTTGGCACGCTCGGCAAAGGCGCCAACGATCAGTGCGCAGGTGATGGCGGCAAACGTGCCCTGGAAAGCAACGAAGACGAACTCGGGAATGACGACGCCCTTGCTGAAGGTGGCGGCGGCGGCAAACGTACCCTTGGCCGGATCCCAGATACCATTCAGGAACAGGCGGTCGAAGCCACCGAAGAAGGCGGTTTTTTCCGTGAAGGCGATCGAGTAGCCGTAGATACACCACAGCACGATGACCAGCGCGAACACCATGAACACCTGCATCAGCACCGACAGCATGTTTTTCGAGCGCACCAGCCCGCCGTAGAACAGGGCCAGGCCGGGGATCGTCATCAAGATCACCAGCAAGGTGCTGATCATCATGAAACTGGTGTCGCCCTTGTTGGCGACAGGCGCGGCGGCTGGCGCGGCAGCCGCCGGGGCCGGAGCGGCGGCGGCAGGCGCTGCGTCAGGAACCGGCGTGACGGCGGGAGCGGCGACGGCCGTGGTTGTGGCCGCCTCCGTCTTGGCGGGCGCATCGGCAAAGCTTGGCGTGGCAATGCCAAACGCACACAGGCAGGCTATCCCAGCTAGCAATTTTGTTATATTTTTATGCATCAATATTCCCCTTAGAGCGCTTCGTTGCCGGTTTCACCGGTACGGATGCGGATGACCTGTTCCAGGTTGTAGACGAAAATCTTGCCATCACCGATTTTACCGGTACGCGCGGCACCTTCGATCGCTTCGATGGCCTGGTCGACAATGGCGTCATCGACGGCCGCTTCAATCTTGGTCTTTGGCAAGAAATCAACGACATACTCGGCGCCACGGTAGAGTTCCGTGTGGCCTTTCTGGCGGCCGAAGCCCTTGACTTCCGTGACGGTAATGCCTTGCACATTGATAGCCGACAAAGCTTCGCGTACTTCGTCCAGTTTGAACGGTTTAATGATTGCAGTAATCATTTTCATGGCAGTCTCGCTTAAAAGGTTTTGGACACGGTCAGCACGAGACCGGATTTCGCCAGATTCTTGCCGTTCGGAGCCAGCGATACGTTATTGGCCTTGACGGCTGCCAGGGAAACGGTCGCCACGCCGAAGTCCTTGGTCACGCCAATCTTGTAATCGCTGTAGCTGAGAGAATCGTTGTGCTCGACCTTCTGACGTCCGACATGCAGGTTCAGCATGTAGCCATCATGCACCTCGACGTTGGCACCCACGTCGAGGTAGCCGCTGTTCTTGCTGTCGGCGACACCGAACAGATTCGTCGTCGAATGCGAGTATTTGACATATATCGGGCCATAGCCGAGTTGGCCGTACAGCTCGAAGGTGTTGGCATTGGTGCTCAGTCCATTCGAGGGATAGAAATAGTACAGGCCGCCCACGTCATAGGTAAAATCCTTGCTGATCTCGCCCCGCTTGCCGCCGTAGATATCCCATTCCAGATTGGTGTCGCCGCCGCCATCCTTGATCCATTTGATACTCGACAACCAGGTGCCCACATACAGGCCCGTCGGGTTATGGGTATAGTCGGCGCCGCCGCTGATGGCCGGTTTCAAGCGGCTTTGCGACAGGCCGCGGTAACGGTAGTCGCTGGTCAGCGCCACGTTATAGCTCACCACGTTATCAGGCACGGCTTTGGCCGCAGCAGGCGCCGCCACTGCATCCTGGGCTATGGCGCTACCGCACATGGCGGTCATGGCCAGCGTCAACGCTGCAGCTAAAGTCATGTTCTTGGACAGATTCTTCATGGCGATTCCCTTTTATTGAACTTTTAAAGCGGTTGAGGTTTAAAATCTTGGCTGGAGATCACAAAGCGTTCATACCTTCTTTAGCAGAATACGTGCCAGCTCCATTGCCACCTTGACAGGTGCGTTTCCGGCCATACATACCCTGCAAGCCTCTGGGCATGCGGGTACGGGCTGCTAAAGCATTGTGAATTTGCCCAGATTCGCACCAGATTAACGCCGCTGTGCACCGCAATGGTGCGATGCACAGGCCGCACCATAAAAGGACTGACCATGGACATGAATACCTTCTTTAACGATTTGCAAGGCAAGATCCATCAAGCCATCGAAAACTCGCCGGCCAAGGATATCGAGAAAAACGTGAAGTCGATGATGACCCAGGGCTTCGCCCGCCTCGATCTCGTCACGCGCGAGGAATTCGATATCCAGGCGCAAGTACTGGCCAAGACCCGCGCCAAACTGGACGCACTGGAATTGCGCCTGATCGAACTGGAAACGCGCCTGAACGACACCAAGGCGTAAAGTGCGGCCGGCAGGGCCCGTTATTGACGGCCTTGCTGGCATACCTCAAGCCTGGCGGCGTTTCAAGCGCTAGACTGATCCTGCCCGCGCCCGCGCTACAGGGGAGTCTGATGAGCCTGGCCGTCCTGAAAAGCCGCGCCCTGGCCGGCATGGAGGCGCCCGAGGTAAGTGTCGAAGTCCACCTTGCCAACGGCTTGCCTTCGTTTACGATTGTCGGCTTGCCGGATACGGAAGTGAAGGAGTCGCGCGACCGTGTTCGTGCCGCGTTGCAAAACTGCGGCTTTGAAATGCCGGCCCGGCGCATCACGGCCAATCTGGCGCCAGCAGACTTGCCCAAGGAATCGGGCCGCTTCGACTTGCCCATTGCACTGGGCATCCTGGCCGCCTCCGGCCAGTTGCCGGGCGATCAATTACATCACTATGAATTCGCGGGCGAACTGTCGCTCTCAGGCCAGTTGCGCCCCATCCGCGGCGCCCTGGCCATGACCTTTGCCATGCAGCGCAGCCAGTCGGGCGCGCCACGCGCCTTCATCCTGCCGCAGGCAAACGCGGACGAGGCCGCTCTCGTCGGCGATGCCTGCATCTATCCCGCCCACAGCCTGCTCGAGGTCTGCGCGCATTTTGCCGCGCATACCAGCCAGACCGCCCTGCAACGCCACCAGCCCGTGCTGGCAGCGCACGCTTTTCCGTATCCCGACTTTGCCGACGTGCAGGGGCAGCAGCAGGCGCGGCGGGCACTGGAAGTGGCGGCAGCGGGCGGTCACAACGTCTTGATGGTGGGGCCGCCAGGCGCAGGCAAGACCATGCTGGCCAGCCGCTTTCCCGGCGTGCTGCCGCCCATGAGCGATGAAGAAGCGCTGGAATCGGCTGCCGTGCATTCGCTGGGCGGCCACTTCAAGGTGGAACACTGGAAACGGCGGCCCTATCGCTCCCCGCACCAGACAGCATCCGGCGTGGCACTGGTGGGTGGCGGCAACGTGCCGCGCCCGGGAGAAATCTCGCTGGCCCACTGCGGCGTGCTGTTTCTCGATGAAATTGCCGAATTCCAGCGCCGGATACTCGATGTGCTGCGCCAGCCCATGGAGTCGGGCGTGATCAGCATTTCACGCGCGGCCCGCCAGGCCGAGTTTCCTGCCCGCTTTCAACTGATCGCCGCCATGAATCCCTGCCCGTGCGGCTATCTGGGGCACGCTTCCGGCCGTTGCCGCTGTACGCCAGACGCCGTGCTGCGCTATCACAATCGCCTGTCCGGCCCGCTGCTCGACCGTATCGACCTGCAGATTGAAGTGGCCGCCATGCCGCCGGCCGCGCTGGGCCGGCAGGCCGGTGCCGGAGAATGCACGCAGCGGATCGCCACGCGGGTAGCGGCAGCCTATGCCTTGCAGCTGGCGCGCCAGGGAAAATCGAACCAGCGGCTGAGCAACACGGAAATCGAGCAGCATTGTCGCCTTGAAACGCATGGAGAACAGTTGCTGCATGGCGCCATGACGCGCCTGCACTGGTCCGCGCGCACCTACCACCGGGTACTGCGCGTGGCGCGCAGCATCGCGGACCTGGCGGACAGCCCGGCCATCGCGCAGCCGCATGTTGCCGAAGCGATCCAGTACCGGCGCGTACTGCGTGAAATATAAGGCGCCCAATGAGCCCCACGCGTGCGCGATTGCGCGTGATGGACGGCGCTGCTACCATCTGCTGATGAAAAAAACATCAATTGCCCTCTTTCTGGCGACGCTCGCGGCCGCCGGCGTCCTGTCTGCCTGTAGTCCGAAATTCGACTGGCGCGACTATCGCAGCCCCGATGCCCAGTTCACGGCCCTGTTTCCAGGCAAGCCGGCCGTGCTGACGCGCGAGATCGATCTCGATGGCAAGAAAGTCAGCCTGACCATGACGGCCAGCGAGGTCGATGGCAATACCTTCGCCATTGGCAGCGCCGTGCTCGACAGTGTGGAACAGGCACAAACGGCCCTGCCCGCCATGCAGACGGCCCTGTTGAAAAATATCAACGGTACCGTGCGCAGCGAAAAATCGGCGTCGGCGGCCAGCAGCACGGCGGCCGGCAACCATCAACGCAGTTCGCTGAGCATCGAAGCGACGGGAACGCAGCAGGGCAAGCCCGTCCTGCTGGTCGGCCGTTTTGTGGCGCAGGACAAACGCATCTTCCAGGTCATCATTCTCGGTGAAGAAAGCAAGCTGTCGCGTGACACCATCGACACCTTCATGGACTCCGTGAAACTGGATTGAGACTTAACGATCGCTTAAACGGGTGTTTTCACGATAAACAAGCTCTTGTAAATGCGTGCGGTGTCCAACAGATGGCCCTATCCGGCTTGCAAATGTGCAATCCGGGCAATCGGACGGCCTGTGCGACATTTCAAGTCGTGATATTGTTTCGACACTAACAACAAGTTTCAGAAAGCGCTTATGTTGATCTCATTCAAATCCAAATCCTCCCCAGAAGTGCTGATGTACCAGGAACATGCCCAACGCATCCTCGACATCCTGCACAAGAACCCCACGCGCGGCGTCATCACGCCAGCTGAAGCGGGCGATGCCCTGGCCCTGCTGGAAAAAGAAGTCGCGGAAAGCAAATTGCATCCGGAAAACGACATCGAACACGATGCACATACCCCGGAAACCCTGGAAGATGGCGAAACGGGCGCCCATGCGCGCGCGCAAAAAGTGCATTTTTCGCAGCGCGCCTATCCGTTGATGGAAATGCTGCGCTCGGCCAAGGCGGAAAATGAAAGCATCACCTGGGGCATCTGATCCGATGAATGCTGCAGACGAAAAAAAACCCCGCACACGCGGGGTTTTTTTATATCACAAGCCTGACGATAACCTACTTTCACACTGGTTGCAGCACTATCATCGGCGCAAAGTTGTTTCACGGTCCTGTTCGGGATGGGAAGGGGTGGGACCAACTTGCTATGGTCATCAGGCATAACTTTTTCAACAGCCTGCTCCCAACGGGGCAGCAAACCATCTGATCTGAGGAGGCGAATTATATAGCAATTTGCCTGAAGATGGGACTAAATGTGGGCTTTTATAGCGATAAAAGCGTCAAACGAAAAAAAACCCGACCATTGCTGATCGGGTTTTTCTCTACTGCGAATAACAAGCCTGACGATAACCTACTTTCACACTGGTTGCAGCACTATCATCGGCGCAAAGTTGTTTCACGGTCCTGTTCGGGATGGGAAGGGGTGGGACCAACTTGCTATGGTCATCAG
>NZ_PDZK01000006.1:0-233593 GCF_002735655.1 Janthinobacterium sp. BJB446
GCGTTGTGTTTGTCAGCTGCGAAGAAGGAAGAGTATGAAGCATTTCGCTACGTCCGTCAACTCCTTCTTTTTTCTCACTTTACGCTGCATTTGCATGCGTCGTTCAGCGAGGGGGCGAATTATAGCCATAGTGCTGCGGCTCCGCAAGAGCCATTTGCGACCATTTATGGCAAGACGAACGATTTCACCAAGGTCAGCTCGCCAGCAGCCCGCATCGGTACCTGGAAGCTCTGCAGCTTTTCACGCGGCGTGCCTTCGTTGGTGATGACCGATATGCGGGCGACAGTCAGCATGGCGGTGTTCTCGCCGCTGCCGTAGTAATTGACATAGACGTGATAATTGCCCTTCAGGGGTGCCGCGCTGGAAAAGATCTCCGGGCCATAACCGGTGGTCACGTCCACATCCAGCGCGCCGCCATCTTTCAAGACGCGATTGCCGTACCAGGCGTGGCCACCGTCCGGCGTGACCACGTGCATATCGAGGTCCGTGCCGGCGCTGTCCCAGGACAGCACGATACGCAAGCGCGCCTGCGTCTTGCCCTGGTAGCTGTCGACAAACTGGGTGCGCGCACGGCTCCTGCCATCCGGCGAGCGCACTTCCACGCTGTTCGAGCCGCTGCCGAAGCCATACGGACGTCCGTAGCTGCCATCCTCGCCCACTTCCATTGGCATCGCCACGCCATTGACTACCAAAGTAGCGGGCTTGCCCTTGACGGCGCCCGCGATGCGTCCCCGTATCTGCGCCGTCTCGGCCTGGCCCGGCTGCAGGTTGACGGACGCGGCGGGGTAATTCACCGCTTGCGTATAGTCCTCGCGCGCGCCGGCCGAATTGCGCCAGCCGCCCTTCGGTGCATCGATGGTGACCTGGGCCTGAGCCCAGAGTGGCAATAGCATCAGGGGAATCGAGCAACGGATATAAAAACTCACAGGGCCTCCAGGTTAAGGTCGACGAGCCGGCGGGCCAGCCGCTCGACATATTCTTCGTCCTGGCCGCGCGGATGACGGCGCAGGCCAAGATGCAGGTATTCATGGGCCAGGGTGATGCGGTCTTCGCGCGTGGCCAGCGGCCGCATGAAGATACGGTTGCGCGACTGCTCCGAATACGGCGCGCCACTCTGCAAGGCGCAGACCAGCGGCGCTTGTGGCGGCGCCTCGTAGCCGGCCTCGCGCAGCAGCACGCGCTGCCAGCGCGGCACGGACCGCGCTAGCCAATCCTCGTTCTGCGCCAGGCGCTGGCAACGCGCGCCGGTATTGCCAAAGGTAGTCAATGCGCCGCCGGGATAAGCTGCCGCCAGCAATTCATCATAGTGCTTGCCCTGTTTGGCCTGGCGCACCGCCTCGCTCCATGCCATGGTGCCCTCGGACGGCAAGTTCGTGTGATAGCGCACGGTGACGCCATCGACGATTAACTGGTCGGTCCAGCGCGCAATCGCCAGCGCCGCCGGCGTGGCGGGGCTGGGACTGACGCGCTGGGTCGCACTGCTGTCGGCGATCTGCTGGCAGCCTGCCACGGTCACGGCGTTCTGCTGCAGATACGTGCGCGCGGCAATCGCCAGCGCCTTGGCCGCTTCCGGCTCGCCGGCATTCGCTTCGCGGTCGAGCACGCGCGCCACATATTCATTGACGCCGAAGCGGCCGCGCAATTGCGGGCGGCCGCCCTTCTCCTGCAGCAGCATCAACTCGCCGCTGCTGCGCAGGGCCAGGTTCTGGCCATTTTCGAATTGCACATGGTAGCGGCCATTGAGCGGGCCAGGTGCGGCTGCACCACGCTCGCCGCGCACGGCACGGATCGGATAGCGCTTGAAGTAATCGACCACCACGCAGCCGCCATCGTCGGCCGCGCCCACTGGCGGCAAGCTGGCGGCCAGTCTGGGCGCCCACTGTGCAAAGACATTGCTGCTGCCGCCCGCGCCGCCAAACCAGATCGGCGTGCCGTCGGCCAGCCAGCCGGCCGCGCCGCCGATACGCTCTTCTGCCCGGCGCTGCTCGTGCCAGGAATACGTCTTCACGCGCAGCTGGCTGCCGAACCAGCGCGCCGCACCAAAGCCGCGCCCATCGAGCACCACGCGCAGCAGCGCCGCTTCGGCATCCGCGCGGCTGGCAGCCGGGATGCTGCCCAGCGCGCGCAGCAGGCTGTCCAGGCGCACCATGCGCGCCGGCGCCAGCTGCGCGGGGTCGGACAGCCAGGCAAAATCGCCTGTGGGTGCGCTACCCAGGCGGCCCGTCCAGTACTGGCGCCATGAAGCCGGCGCGATCATCAGACGCCTGGGCGAGAAAAAGGGGCCGCAGGACTGCGCCAGCGCCGCGTCGTGGCCGATGCTCTGGCCCGCATCGCAGCAATACACTTCTTCCGGATCGCGGCCGCCGCAGCGGTAGTCCGGCATCGCCACCTTGCTATCGCTCGCGTACACATATACGAACAGCTTCCACAGGCTGGCCAGCGGCACCTGCCGCGCGCCGTCAAACGGCGGCGGCGCAGCACCGCCCTGGCGCAGCTGCCGCACTTCCGTCTTGCCGTCGCGCCACCAGGCGACATCCAGCGATGCAGACCGGGCAGGAGCGGCCAGCAGCAGGGCCGCCATCAACGCAGGAAGTACCACACGCATCACTCGACTTTCAACGCGCGCGTGGCCTTGCCGCCGCCCTCGAGGGCTTTCTGCTCCGGCTGGTACATGCGATAAAAGCGCGCTGGCGGCAGCACATAACTGCCCTTCTGTGCAAAGCGAATCAAATGGCGCACGGTCACGTCGCCGGCCAAAGGCTCGATCGGCACCGCATAGCCGTCGCGGCGCTCGGTGTGGCGCGCGCGTTCCAGCGCGGCCGGCTTGTCGCCCGCCATGACCATGCCCCAGGTGGTCGATTCGACCATGGCGCCCGGCGGCAGCGCCACTTCCAGCAAGCCAAAGCGGTGCTTCGCGCCCGCCGCCGCTTTCAAGGTGATTTCATCGAGGTACAGCGCGTCCGTGCTGAGCGCCTCGCCCGGCTTGACCAGCTCCGTCGTGTAGCCGCCCTTGCCCGCCTTCATGCGCAGGATGCGCCGTTCGACGGTGACCGGCAAGGTCTGCGTTTCGGCGGCGTGGCTGTCGTACTGCAGCACAGCCACCGTGCCGGCTGGCGCCGGGGTCGATGCAGCGAGACGCAGTTTGTCAGGCAGGCCCTTGGCATCGCTCCAACGCCAGAGCGGCTGGCCGCCGCGGCTGTCGCGTTTTTGCCATGCACCGTCCGGCGCGACGGCCGGCCCCTTGCCAAACGATGCCCCGCCCAGCTTTTTTTGCACCCACAACAAGGTCATCGCGCGGTCCAGGGTCGGCATCTCGGCGCGCACGCTGGCCAGCACCGCCTCGGCCTGGGTAGCCGGCACTTCGCCAGCCAGCATCAGCAGGGCCTGCGCCACCGGCGCTTTCGATTCGCGCAGCACCTGCCACGCGCTGGCCACTTGCAGCTGCAGCGAATGCGGCAAGGCGATGCCGTTCTGGGCGGCGACCAGCGCCACCAGGCCCAGCGACATCGCTTGCGCTTCGCGGTCAGAAGCACCGCCCAGCAGCAGGCTGCCGCTGTCGCCCGCCTGGCGCGGCTTGCCGCCCAGGACGGCGATAGCGCTGTCGTCCACCAGGCCCGCCGCCAGCGTCTGCGTGGGCAGACCCATCTCGCGCGCCATCCACAGCACCAGCGCGCGGTCGCCCATCGCGTCCTTCAAGCCATGTTCGCTGTAGACGGCCAGCAGCTTGTTCCAGTGTTCGGGCGGCAGCTCGATGCGCAGCGCGCGCGCAGCGTACCAGTCGGCGTAATAGGCATAGGCCGTCATCAAGGCATTGCCGGCCGTGGCATTGCCCCACCAGCCGAAGACGGCATTCGGACCGGCCATGGACACCAGGCGCAGGCGCTGCGCAGTCAGCAGCGTTTGCAGGCGCTCGCTTGCCGCGCCGGCATCCGCTCCCAGGCTTTGCGTGGCCAGCGCCAGCGGAATCAGGCGGCTCGCCGTCTGCTCCACGCAGCCATATGGATAGTCGATCAAATCGTCGGCAATGCGTGCGAAGTGGCTGGCGGCTCCTTGCGCGAACGAGAGGCGGATATTGCGCGCATCCGCCGGCAGTTTGAGGGGAATCTCACCAGCGGCGCCATCGAGCGGCAGCACCAGCGTGCGCGGGCTGCTCCAGGTGGCGGGCAGCGTCTGCATAGCGGTATCCAGCGCGTCGACCAGTTTGCCGTTCTGTTTTACCTCCAGGCGCAGCGGTCCGGCAGCGCCTGCAGCGAGCGGAAATTCAACGTAATTGACGCCCGGTTTGGCGGTCAGTTTTTCCGTCTTCGCTTGCGTGCCGCCTGCACCGCCGGAAAGCACCACGTCGAGCGCCTGCTCCTTGCCCGTCTGGTTGAACACGGCCACCGAAGCGCGCGGCGCATCGCCGGCGCGCATCCAGTCCGGCGCGGTCCACTTGGCATAGTAATTCTTGTCCGAACGCAGATAGGCGGTGCGCTGGCCGACCCGTCCCTGCTCATCCATCGCGCGGCCCGTGATCCTCCAGCGGGTCAGCGCGTCGGGCATGATGAAGCTCACGCGCGCATTGCCATTGGCATCGGTCTTCAGCGATGGCGCCCAGTACGCGGTATCGATATTGTCGCGGCGCGGACGTTCGAGTACCTTGACGCCCCGCTCGTTGTAGTTGTGGCGCGCCGGTGCGCCCGCGGTGCGCCCCTGGGCCATGTCGTAGCTGATGAAAGACAGGCTGGCCGTGGTGCGCACGTTGTTGCGGCGCGGATGATAGAAGAAGTCGCCGATGTCCGGCGCGATTTCCGGCTGCAGCACATAGATCATTTCATCGACCACGCCCAGCGCCACCAGGGTGCTCAGGGGCTTGCCGTCCAGGGTCGCCTTGACGTCCAGGGTGACCTTCTCGCCCGGCTGGTAGACCTCCTTGTCGCTCTTGAACTGCAGCGCGACGCGCGGCTCGATCACTTGCAGGCCCGCGTTCTCAAAGACGAAATCGCCATTGCGGGTATAGGCTACCGAGAACGTCATGTTCGGCCCATGCTCCTCCTTGACGGGAATGCGCACGCGCCACTGCCGCGGCGCCACGCGCTTCGCCTGGTACCAATCAGCGGCGCCGGCCATCAAGCCATGGTGCTCCACCTTGTCGCGCTCGAGCGTGAACAGCGCCTGGTCGACCTTGTCGGAAAACGTGATCAGCGCTTCGGCGGTGTCGCCGGGACGATAGCGGGCGCGGTCCAGCACGATCTCGATGCTGCCCGGCGTCGCCTGCACGCCGTCACCCGACACCCAGTGGCTGGCGGCGGCCAGCAAGTTGCCGCGCTCGTCGCGCAGCGCCAGCTGATACGAGCCCGATGCGGGGAATGTCACATCCCAGCCCTTGGCGGCCGGATCAAATGCGCCCTCGGTCTTGCCCTGTTTTTCCAGCTGCACCATCTCCCAGCGCACGGGCTTGGCCGCGCTTTGGCCATCGGCCACCAGGTCGAAATGCACGTTTTGTCCCGGATCGGAAAACTGGCGCGCGGCCTTCAGCTGGTAGCTGCTGCTCGAACGTTCTATCATCAGCTCGCGCGTCGTCTTGACGCGGTAGGCCGCGCCATCGGTCGCCAGCACGGTCAGGATGTAGCGCGACGGATCGGCGGCGGGCGGCAAGGTGAAGTCCACATTGCCGCTGCCATCGCTCGTCACTTCCTCGGTTTTCAGCGCCACGGGGAACAGGCCGCTGTAACGCAGTTCGCCCTCGACCATGGTGTTTTGCTGGCTGCGCAGCGACAAGGTCATCTTCGCGTTTTTCACCGGTTTGCCATCGGGGTAGCGCAGCGCGATGCTGCCCTTGACCGCCTCGCCCGTCTTGAATTCCGGTTTCGATGGCTGGACGTTGATTTCAAAATGCGGCTTGACGTATTCGGCCACGCGGAAGGCCGCGCCATACACGCCATCCTTGTAATTGAAGCGCAGCTCATAGCCGCCGGCGGTGGCTTCCGTGGGCAGGCGGAAGCGCGTGTCGGCGCCCATGTCACCGGACAGCTGCAGCGTTTGCGTCAGCAGCGGCGTGCCGTTCGGATTGAGCACGGTCAGGCTCAGCGGCGCAGCAGCGGCCGCCTGCGATGCGCGCGCCGAAGTGAATTCTCGCCCCAAAAACTTGACATTGACTTCGTCGCCGGGCCGGTACAGGGGCCGGTCGGTTACCGCATAAATCTTGGTGTTATAGATTTCGCTGTCATAGTAAAAATTCTCGGACACGAACACGCCGCCGTCGCGGTCCTGGCCCAGCACATACGTATGTTCCGGGCTGCCGCGCTCGAGCGAGGCGACGCCATCTGCCCCCGTAGTGGCCGACTGCAGCACGCCGGTGCCGTCCGTCCACGCCACGCTGGCGCCAGCCACGGCGGCGCTGTTGTCGCGCCGCGCCGTCCACACCAGCATCTGGCCGGACGATACCTTGGTGACGGCCACCGTGTCCGACACGAACACCAGGGTGGTGGCGCGGTGCTCGCCGATGATCGCTTCGATCAGGTACAAGCCCGGCTTGCGTTTGCCCAGCGGTATCATCACGTTGCCGGCGCCGGCGACGATGAAGTCGCTGCTGGAGCCATCGAGCTTGACGCCTTTCGGCGGCGCGATGGCCTTGGCTTGCCAGATCGGATAGCGGAAGCTCTCGACCAGCTCCATGCCCTTGATCGGCTTGTACTGCGGATGGTTGGCAAACACGGTCGGCTTGCGGATCGCGTCATTCGTCGCCAGTTGCGGCTGCTCTTTCGTGACGGCGCGGCGCGCCTCGCCGGAAAACAGCTTGCGCCAGGCCAGGCGCGACTGCTTCCACCAGCTATCCCACAGAAAGCTCAGCGTATTGGCCAGGCCCTCGCCCTGGTAATTGCCTTCAACCTGGATGCGGTGCAGATTGCGCTGTTTCTTCAGGAATTCCATCGGTTCGGGCACGCGGTAGACGACGATGTCGGCGCCCGAATACGCTTCCAGGTTCATGCGTCCCATATCGCGGCCCGGCACTTCCAGCCGCACGCGCGCTTCATCAAGACTGCCGTAGCTGGCGTCCGACAGCAGGAAGAAGGGCTCGCCCTTGAAGGTGCTGTAGTTGCTCGCTTCGCGCTGCTGCGCGGAGGCACCGCCTATGAGCACCAGCGCCAGCAGGCCGGCAAATAACAGCTTCATGAGAAGCTTCATGACAGGAACGCCAGCCGGAACACACCGGCGAAATTCGGATTGTTGACCACAGGTTGCCACCGCGTGTCCTTCCAGCTCGTAAGTTCTTTGATATCGACGGTCCGCAGACCATTGTCGTCGGGGGTGACGGTGCCGGTGTGGTAGGCGATGCGCGCCCCCATCCAGACCATCAGGTGCTGTTCGTCGCCCTGGTCGAAAAACAGCAGGTCGCCGGGCAGCGCCTGGCTGATTTCGCGGGCGATGAAACGGCTGTTGTGCTGCACCAGCGCCAGCGCCGTGACGAAGTGGCCGACGCTGCCGCCCGTCTGCACCCAGCGGTTGCGCAAAGCTGCCTGCTTCGCGTCCAGTTCCAGCTCGGGCGGCAGGCGCCGGTCGCTGGCGATGCCGTTCGCATGCAGCCACTTCGCGTCATGCACGGTCAAGGCTTCGTTGACGGCAAAGCGCACCAGGCCGGCGCAATCGCGGTGCGTCCAGCGCGGTGACGGCCCGCGTTCGATCTGCGCATTGACGATGCGCAGCATCCAGGCCTGGAAGGCGCGGCTCTGGGCCTGCGACAGCTGCACTTGCGGTTCGGCGGCCGCGCGCAGGGCCCACGCCTGGGGCACTGCCGCGGTGGCGGCACAAGCCACGAGCCGGCGCAAGGTGGCGCGGCGCGCGTGCCACACCGTCATCGCGCGGTCTCCTGCCATTCCAGCGTTTCCCATGACGTGCCGCTGGCTGGCTGCCGCTTGAGCACCATGCGCAGCGGCGGGTATTTTTTCAAGGCGTTCAGGCGCGGCACCAGGTGTTCGTTGGCGGCTGCGCGCAGTACCGGTTCGTTATTCGCCGGCAGAGTATCGAAGGCTTCCAGCTGGATCAGCCGGGCCAGCGATGCCGGCGCGATCAGGCCAATGGTGCGCGCGCCATCGGACAGCAGGTCGCTGGCGGCCGGCGCCTGCTTGCGGCGCACGGCCAGCACCTGGTCCACCAGCTTGCCGTCGGCGGAAAAGACCACCGTATTGCCGGCCACGGCCAGCGCCGGCGTGGACTGGCCCAGGGCCGTGGCGACGCTGCGCTCCCAACGAACGGCGCCATCCTTGCCAGTGGTCTTGCGCACGGGGTCCTTGCCGCCGATGGCCGCCTCGAACAGGCTGCCATATACAGCGTCATCACCGGCCTGCGCACTGCGGGTGGCGACAAACACCGGCGTATGCAGGCGCGAAGTACCGTACCAGCATGCGGCGGCAGGGCCTTGCAAATGTCCGGCCAGCGGTACCACCGGCGCCGATGTCTTGTCGCCCAGGCGCTTGAGCACGGGCTGCAGCGCGGTCCAGTCCACCGGCACGCTGAAACAGGCGCTCGGGTTGTGCGGCAGCACGGGCCACAAGGCGCTGCTGTCGTAGCCGCCCTTGCCGCTCTTGTTCAATTTGTCGGCATTGAGCAGCACCTTGGACTGCCAGGCGCCCTTGCTGAAATCGAAGCGCAGCGCTTCAAGCGCGCCAAAGAAGGGTTGGTAACCGAATGACAGGAAATCCGCCTTGACGGCGATGCTGTGGCCCTCGGGCGCGGCGCTGTCGAGATGGAACTGCGGATGAAAGACATTCTGTTTGGCCGGCTCCGGCGCCAGCAGGCTGGCCACGGTTTTCTCGGCCGTGC
Organism: Janthinobacterium sp. BJB446; assembly: GCF_002735655.1. Lineage (NCBI taxonomy): Bacteria > Pseudomonadati > Pseudomonadota > Betaproteobacteria > Burkholderiales > Oxalobacteraceae > Janthinobacterium > Janthinobacterium sp. BJB446. The sequence continues at coordinate 8,803 of NZ_PDZK01000006.1, forward strand.
CATCGCCATTCTTGCCATCACTGCCGCCATACAGCATGCCGGGATGGGACAGGATAACGAGGCGCTGGCCGTGCGCGGCAAACAGCAAGGTGCGCTGGTAGGCGTAATTGAGCGCGTACACCGGCACCTGGCCGCCATCGACGCGCAAGCTGCCGGCCACGCGCATTTGCGTATCCTTCAAGGCGATCTTTCCCGCTTCCTCGAGAAGGCGCGTCAACTGGCCACGCGACACGGCGATGGCGAAGTGCTTGAGCGAGCCGTCGGCGTCGCGCCACAGGGCCACTTCCGCAGGCTGGTCCAGCACCATGCGCAGCAACTGGTCGCCCCATCCCAGCTCATGTTCGTAGGCGATGCGGCGCAAGCTGCCCTTCAGGCCCAGCCGGTCTTCGCTCTGCTCGTAATAGAAGAGGAAATCCTCGCGCAGCACGTCGCGCGCCAGCGGCACCGTCAGCAGGTCGCGCGGCAAGGTCGACAGGCTTTTCGTCCGGACCAGCGCGTCGGGCCGGGATAAATCCAGCTTCAGGCCGTTGACCGGCCCCATCGCGCCCCAGCCGAAGACGCGGTAGCCGACCAGCGCGGCCGCCACCAGCGCCACCCCGGCAAGTGCCCCGACCAGGACTTTTTTACTAAGCACTTTTTTATCTTGTACTTTTTTCGCCAGCACCGTGTATTCCTTTACCCTGCCGTAGCATTGACAAGTTAGTAATTATTGACAAATGGTAACATGGCATTTCTGGCCGCAGCGCACCGGTGACGCGACAGCGTAAAATAGCGGTTTCGCCGTTTCCATCGCCTCCCATGACCATCCTGCTCTCCACCCTGAACGCCCGCTACACCCACGCCTCGCTGGGATTGCGCTATTTGCTGGCCAATATGGGGCCATTGCAGGCGCAGACGCGGCTGCAGGAATTCGTCATCGGCACGAAAACCACGGAACTGGTCGAGCGCATCCTCGTCAACAAGCCGCGCATCATCGGTTTTGGCGTGTATATATGGAACGTCGAGGAAACAACGAAGCTGGTGGCCATGCTCAAGCGCGTGGCGCCCGAGGTCATCATCGTGCTGGGCGGGCCGGAAGTGTCGCATGAAGCGGGCGAGCAAGAGATCGTCAAACTGGCCGACTACCTGATCACGGGCTGGGGCGACGTCACCTTCCCCAAGCTGTGCGGCGAGATCCTCAACGGGCCGAAGCCGCTGATGAAGATCCATGCCGGCGTGCAAGCGCCGCTGGCGGAACTGCAACTGCCCTACTCCTTGTATACAGACGACGATATCCGCCACCGCACGATTTACGTGGAAGCATCGCGCGGCTGCCCGTTCAAGTGCGAATTCTGTCTGTCCGCGCTGGACAAGACGGCCTGGCCCTTCGCCCTGGAAAATTTCCTGGCCGAGATGGAATCCCTGCATGCGCGCGGCGCCCGCCTGTTCAAGTTCGTCGACCGCACCTTCAACCTGAACATCAAGACCAGCTTGAAGATCATGCAGTTCTTTCTGGACAAGATCGAGGCGAACCCGGACGATCCCATCTATGCCCACTTCGAACTGGTGCCCGACCACTTGCCCGATGCCTTGAAAGAAGGCATCAGCAAGTTCCCGCCCGGCGCGCTGCAGTTCGAGATCGGCATCCAGAGCTTCAATCCGGACGTGCAATCGCTGGTCAGCCGCAAGCAGGACAATCAAAAGGCGGCCGACAACATCCGCTGGCTGTGCGAGGAATCGAACGCCCACCTGCACGTGGACTTGATCGCCGGCTTGCCGGGCGAGGATGAAGCGAGTTTCGCGGCCGGCTTCAACAAGCTGGTGGCCTTGAAACCGCATGAAATCCAGTTCGGCATATTAAAGCGGCTGCGCGGCACGCCCATCATCCGCCATACGGAAAACTACGGCATGGTGTTCGATCCGCACCCGCCCTACACCATCCTGGCGAATAAACAGCTCGATTTCATGAGCATGCAGCGCCTCGTGCGCTTCGCCCGCTACTGGGACCTGGTGGCCAACTCGGGCCGCTTCGCCAATACGGTGCAATGGATGCTCGGTGATGCGCCGTTTGAAAACTTCATGGATTTTTCGAACTGGCTGTACGCCCACACGGATGCCACCCACCGCATCGCCATGGAACGCCTGGCCAAGCTGGTGGCGCAATGGCTGCAGACGCGCGGCATGAGCGCGGTCGAGGCCAATGCCCTGCTGGCCAGCGACTATGCGGGCGGCGCGCAGGCGGCCGCGCATGGCAAGCCAAGCGAAGTGAGTACTAGCGGCGCCAAGGTGCGCCCGGACGTGGCCCTGCCGCAGCGGCAGGCACGCCATCTGGCTTCCTGACAGGCTGGCGATTGAACAGCGGTGGCGGTCTGCGCCATTCTCCCTTAAACTGGCACGATGCCGACTGTACAATCGCCGAAACTGACCCTCTCCCAGACCAGCTCCCAACAGGGAGCCCTTGTCACTGCCAGCGGCACCTGGCAGGTGCACGCGCTGGCGCATGACAATGCCATCAAGGCCATCGATGCCCAGCTCAGGCCCTTGCAGGGCGATACCAAGGCGCAATGGGACCTGTCGGCCATCGACAGCATGGACCATATCGGCGCCCAGCTGTTCTGGAATGCCTGGGGCAAGCAGCGTCCGGCGCAGCTGACCCTGGCGCCGTCGCAGGAAGAGTTTTTCAGGCGCATCGAAGAAACGGGGCCGTTGGAAACGCCGCCCTCGCGCGCCAACCGCCTCACGCCCGTGATGAAACTGGGCATGGCCATCCTGCTGTTTTTCGAACATTTGAAGGGTTTTATTGCCCTCGTGGGCCAGGTGACGCAGGATATCGGCCGCTTCGCGCGCCATCCGATGCGCGGGCCATGGCGTGAAATTTCCGCCAATATCTTCCATGCGGGCTTCCAGGCGCTGGGCATCACGGCCCTCGTCGGCTTTCTGATCGGCGTGGTGCTGTCCTATCTGTCCGCGCAGCAGCTGCGCGCCTTTGGCGGCGACATCTATCTGGTCAACCTGCTGGGCATGAGCGTCATTCGCGAACTGGGGCCGCTGCTCGCCGCCATCCTCGTCGCGGGCCGCTCGGGCTCGTCCATCACGGCCCAGCTGGGCGTCATGCGCGTCACGGAAGAGCTCGACGCCATGCTGGTGATGGGCATTTCGCACGGATTCCGCCTGATCATGCCGAAAGTGCTGGCCCTGGCCATTTCCATGCCCCTGCTCGTCATCTGGACGGATACGGCCGCGCTGATCGGCGGCATGGTGGCGGCCAAGGTGGAACTGAACCTGTCGGCGCGCTACTTCATCCAGAAGCTGCCCGACGCCGTGCCGCTGGCCAACTACATGATCGGCCTGGGCAAGGGCGTCATCTTCGGCATGCTGATCGCGCTGGTCTCGTGCCACTTCGGCCTGCGCATCAAGGCCAACACGGAAAGCCTGGGGCGCGGCACCACCACCGCCGTCGTCACGGCCATCACGGTCGTGATCCTGGCCGACGCCGTGTTCGCCATCGTCTTCAATGGAGTGGGCTACTGATGGCGGACGACACCAATATCGCTTGCGGCACCGGCAAGGAAGGCCAGTTCAACCTGCACGGCGACGCGCCCGTGGTGGACATCACCAATCTGTGGACCAAGTTCGGCCGCACCGTCGTGCACCAGGATTTGAACCTGGAAATCGAACGGGGCGAGATCCTGTCCATCGTGGGCGGCTCCGGCACGGGCAAGACGGTGCTGCTGCGCCAGATGCTGGGCCTGGAACATCCGGCGCGGGGATGCGTCAAGGTCTTTGGCGAAGATATCAACCAGGCAAGTTCCGACCAGCTGCAACAGTTGCGCAACCACTGGGGCATGCTGTTCCAGCAAGGCGCCCTGTATTCGGCCCTGACCGTGTTCGACAATGTGGCCCAGCCCATGCGCGAATTGCGCGTGCTGCCCGAAGCCTTGGTGCACGACGCGGTACTATTAAAGATGAACATGGTGGGCCTGGGCCCGGAACATGCGCTGAAAATGCCCTCGGACTTGTCGGGCGGCATGATCAAGCGCGTGGCGCTGGCGCGCGCCCTGGCGCTGGAACCGAAATTATTATTCCTCGACGAACCCACGGCGGGCCTGGACCCGGACCTGTCGGAAAGTTTTGTCGCCCTGATCCAGTCGCTGCACCGCGAACTGGGCTTGACAGTGGTGATGGTCACGCATGACCTAGACACTTTGTTCGCCCTGTCCACGCGCATCGCCGTGCTGGCGGAAAAACACGTGATCGCCATCGGCCCCACGCGCGAGGTGATCGAAGTCGACCACCCGTTCATCAAGCAATTTTTCCTCGGCGACCGCGGCAAGCGCGCGCTGGCCGTCCTCGATGAGAAACAGGCGGCGGCGGGCAATGCGGCCCAGCCAGGCGACGATGCCGGCACAGACAAGAAAGCGGAGAAGTAATGGAAAACAGATCACATGCCCTGATGACGGGATTTTTTACGCTCACCCTGCTGGTGGCCGCCATTCTGTTTGGCGTCTGGTTCAACCGCGACCGCGTGGAACGGGTGCCTTACCTGCTCGCCACCACCCTGTCCGTGCCGGGCCTGAACCCGCAGGCGACCGTGCGCTACCGGGGCCTGGAAGTGGGCAAGGTCGACGCCATCGACTTCGACACGCAAAAGGCGGGGCAAATCCTCGTGCACATCAGCGTGGCGCCCGATACCCCCGTCACCAACACCACCTTTGCCACCCTCGGCTACCAGGGCGTGACGGGCATTGCCTACATCCAGCTCGACGATGAACAGGTGGGCTCGAAACTGCTGGGCACCAGCAAGGACAAGCCGTCGCTGATTCCCCTGCGCGCGGGCTTGCTCGACCAGCTGGAAAAGCGCGGCAAACGCATCCTCGACCAGGCCGAACAGATCACCAACAAGGTCAACAACCTGCTCAGCCCCGAGAACCAGGCGGCCATGCTGGGCGCCTTCAATGAAGTGGGCAAGGCGGCCAAGGCCTTTGGCGCCATTCCGCAGCAGCTCGAGCCGACCCTGACGCAATTGCCGCAACTGACGGAACAGACGCGGCAAACCCTGACGGCCGTCAGCACGGCCGGCAAGAACGTGTCGGACTTGACGGCCACGTGGAAAAAACTGGGCAACGATATCCAGGCGCCCGGCGGCGTGCTCGACAAGGTCAATGGCACGGTCGACCGGGTCGGCAACTCGGTGGAAACGGTGGCCAATGGCGTATCGCTGGAAGTCTTGCCGCAGGTAATCGAGCTGAGCGGCGAAGCGCGCTCTTCGATGCGCGCCCTGAAAACCACCATGAGCACGCTCAATGAACAGCCGCAGAGCATCTTGTTCGGCGCCCCAGACATCCCGCCCGGCCCGGGCGAGCCCGGTTTTTCGGCACCGGGCAAATAAGGAGAACACCGCATGCCTATCCCACGCAATCTCAGCGCACTCGTCCTGGCCGCCGCATTCCTGCTGGGCGGTTGCGCCAGCCGCGGCCCCGTCCCCACGTTTTATGATTTCGGCCCGGCCGCGCCGCTGGCCGCCGCGCAGCCGGCGGCGCCAGCCGTGCCCGTGCTGGTAATCGCCGACGCCAACGGTCCATCCTGGCTGGACAGCCAGCGCATGTATTACCGCTTGCTGTACGCCGATGCGCAGCAATCGCGCCCGTACGCCTACAACCGCTGGAACACGCCGCCGCTGCAACTGCTGAGCCAACGCCTGAAAACCCGCGTGGCGCAAAGCGGCGTGAAAGTGCTGTCGACCACGGACGCGGCCGCCGGCATGCCCCTGCTGCGCATCGACGTCGATGATTTTTCGCAAGCTTTCGATACGCAGACGCAGAGCAGCGGCCATGTCTCGCTGCGCGCCTCGCTGTTCCGCGGCCACCGCCTGATCGACCAGAAAACCTTCAGCCGCAGCGGCCCGGCAAGCAGCGCCGACGCGCAAGGGGGCGCGCAGGCGCTGGCGGCGGCCTCGGACGCCATCGCCGCTGACCTGCTGACCTGGCTGGGCACGCTGACCATCCCGAAAGAATGACGGCGCCAGCTTCCCCCGCCAGTCCGGCGGCACCACTGCCGCCCGTCCGCTCCTCGCCCGTGTCGCGCGCGACCCTGCTCGCCTACGTCTTCCTGATCGTGTACGCCAGCTGGTTTCCATTCACGGGTTGGCACAGCAATGGCCTGTCGCCGCTGACGTTCCTGGAAAACACGCGCATGCCCCGCTACTGGACGGGCTTTGACGTGGGCATCAATGTCGTCGGCTACATCCCGCTGGGCGCCTTGATCGTGTATTCACTGTTTCCACGCATCACGGGTTTCTTTGCCGTCATCGTCGCCAGCCTGTGCGGCATGTTGATTTCCGGCAGCATGGAAGCCGTGCAAACCTATTTGCCCAGCCGCGTATCGTCGAATCTGGACTTTTATACGAATTCGGCCGGCTGCTGCATCGGTTCCATCATCGGCGCCCTGACGGCGCGCAAGCTGCTCGACCATAGCCATTTGTACCGCTTGCGCCAGCGCTGGTTTGCCCAGCACGCCAGCCAGGGCCTGGTGCTGGTGGCCCTGTGGCCGCTGGCGCAGATCTATCCGCAAGGCTATCTGTTCGGCCTGGGCCAGCTGCTGCCCATCCTGTCGGACTGGCTGTCGCGCCTGGCGGGCATGGAGATCGACCTGGCCACGTATCTGCGTCCCGACGTGATCTTAACTGTCGAGCAATATTGGCTTTCGGAAACCATTATCACGGCGTGCGGCATGACGGGCGCCGTGCTTACCTTGCTGTGCCTGCTGCGCCGCGCGGCGCCCCGCACCGTGCTGATGCTGATCCTCATCGCCGCCGCCCTGACCGTGCGCTCGATGGCCAGCGCGCTGCTGTTTTCGCCCGAAAACGCCTTCGTCTGGATCACGCCGGGCGCCCAGGGCGGTTTCCTGATCGGCCTGATCATGCTGGGCGGCCTGGCGTTCGCCCCGCACGTGGCGCAGCGCCGCATCGCGGCCGCCACCTTGCTGCTGAGCCTGGTGATGGTGAATACGACGCCGATCAACCCGTACTTCATGTCAACCTTGCAAGGCTGGGTGCAAGGCAAGTTCCTGAACTTCAATGGCGCGGCGCAATTCCTCGCCTTGCTGTGGCCCTTCATGGCCCTGTGGTTCCTGTGTCTGCCCTCGCACCGCCTGAACCGGCAGGAGGACGTGCAGCGCCAGCGTCGCGAAGACCACCCATAAGCGTTATCATGGCGCATTGATGAATCAGCAGGAGAATAGTATGAGCGACGCACCGTATTTTGAACGCCACGTTTTTTTCTGCATGAATAAACGTGAAGACGGCCGCAACAGCTGCGGCGACCATGGCGCGGAAGCGGCGCAAAAGCATTGCAAGCGCCGCATCAAGGAACTCGACATGAATGGCGCGGGCAAGATCCGCATCAACCAGGCCGGCTGCATGGACCGCTGCGAAGAAGGCCCGCTGCTGGTGATCTACCCGGAAGCGACCTGGTACACCTATGTCGACACCAGCGATATCGATGAAATCATCGATACGCACCTGGTGGGCGGCAAAATTGTCGAACGCCTCAAGATTTAATGCCAATTTAAGAGATACCCACCAGTATGAGCATCATGAACAGAAACTCGGAAAAATTTACCCTCGCCGGCCATGCAGGCAGCATGGAAGGCTTGCTCGATTTCCCGGCAGACACCCCGCGCGGCATCGCCCTTGTGGCCCATCCGCATCCGCTGTATGGCGGCACGATGGATAACAAGGTCACGCAAACCCTGGCGCGCGCGTTTGTCGCCCTCGGTTACGTGGTAGCGCGCATCAACTTCCGCGGCGTCGGCGCTTCCGAAGGCGTGCATGACCATGGCGCGGGAGAGACGGACGACATGCAATTGCTGTATGAACACATGCGCGGCCTGTACCCGGGCTTGCCCGTGGCCTTGTCCGGTTTCTCGTTCGGCACCTTCGTGCAATCGAAACTGCAGGAGCGCCTGGCTGCCGCAGGCACACCCGCCGAGCGCCTGGCGCTGATCGGCAGCGCGGCCGGCAAGTGGGCCATGGCCGATATTCCCGCCGACACCATCTTGATCCACGGCGAACTGGACGACACGATTCCCCTGTCCGCCGTCTTCGACTGGGCCCGTCCACAAGACATTCCCGTGATCGTGATCCCCGGCGCCGACCACTTTTTCCACCGCAAGCTCAACCACATCAAGAACCTCGTGATTGCCCTGTGGCATGGTGACAAACCCGCAATCGCAGCAGATGATCATTGAAGTGTGGGCTTACTAGCGCCTCCACGGCTATAATTGATCCGTTTTTTCCACGCGGCCATGCAGGTAGCAACAGCATGGCCCTCAGCCTTCATCTTTTTCTCGCAGACCAGCCCCATGAAAAAACTTTTAGCGGCACTGGCCTCCAGTGTATTTTTCTTTTCCGCCGCCTACGCCCAGAGCGTGCCAGCCCCGACCATCGCCGCCAAGTCCTGGCTGTTGCTTGACGCCACCAGTGGCCAGATCATTGCGTCGCAAGATCCGGACGCGCGCATCGAGCCGGCATCGTTGACCAAGATCATGACGGCTTACCTGACGTTTGCCGCCATCCGCGAAAAGAAACTGGCACTGGACCAAAAAGTGAACGTGTCCGTGCGCGCCTGGAAAGTCGATTCGAGCAGCTCGAAGATGTTCATCGACCCGGCTACCCCTGTCTCGATCGACGATTTGCTGCACGGCCTGATGATTCAATCGGGTAACGACGCCGCCGTGGCGCTGGCTGAAGCCGTTGCTGGCGATGAAGGCACGTTCGTCGTGCTGATGAATCGCGAAGCGCAACGCATGGGCTTGAAAAACACGCGTTTTGCCAATCCGCATGGCTTGCCTAGCCCCGATAACTATTCCACGGCGCAAGACCTGTCCGTGCTGGCCAAGCGCGTGATCGCCGACTACCCGGAATTCTACAAAATCGATTCCATCAAAAGTTTTACGTACAACAAGATTACCCAGCCTAACCGCAACCGCCTGCTGTGGCTGGACCCAACCGTCGATGGCATGAAGACGGGCCACACGGAAGCGGCCGGCTATTGCATGATCGCGTCGGCCCGCCGTCCAGGCGGCACGGGCGAGCGCCGTCTGATCTCCGTGGTGCTGGGCACCTCGTCGGACCAGGCCCGCACGCAGGAAAGCCAGAAGCTGCTGAACTGGGGCTTCCAGAACTTCGATACGGTCAAGCTGTACTCGAAGGGCCAGGCCGTGGCCACGCCGGAAGTGTGGAAGGGCTCGAAAGGCACCGTGAAAATCGGTTTCGCCCGCGATGTGCTCGTCACCGTACCCAAAGGCACGGCTGCCAAGATGAAACCGGTGCTGGAACGCAAGGACCCGCTGGTCGCGCCATTGGCTGAAAACGCCCCTGTCGGCAAACTGAAAATGATGGTCGACGACAAGGTCCTGCTGGAACTGCCTGTCGTGGCGCTGGAAACCATCAACCAGGCCACGATCTTCGGCCGCGCCTGGGATTCGATGCGCCTGTGGATGAAATAAGCAGTTAGCCCCCCCATAAAAAATGCCCGCAGATGCTGCGGGCATTTTTTTCGTCCGTAGACTTTACTTCGCCGGCGCATCCTTCAGGTGCGGCTTGCGCGCCACGGGCGGGAAGGTGCCGTGGCGGCCTGCCGCAAACGTCGCTTCCGTCTGCGATGCCTCCACCGGCACGGACACCTTGCGCACCTTGGCCACCTGCGCCGCCGTTACTGGTGTGCCGCGGTTGCCCCAGCTGGTCTGGATGAAGGTCACCACCTGGGCAGTCTGCTCGTCATTAAAAATGTCGGCATACGGCGCCATCGTCAGCGCCGACGGCGCCGTGCGCGTGGCCGGCACGGCGCCACCCGACAGCACGATGTTGATGGACGACGTAGGATCGTTCGTCTGCAGCACGGCATTGCCGGCCAGCGCAGGGAAAGCCTTGTCGTAGCCCTTGCCGTCGGAGCGGTGGCAGCCGGCGCAGCGGTCCAGGTACAGCTGCGCGCCCTTGGAATTGACGATACCGCTGAACAATTGCTTGCCCAGCTTGTCATCGGCCACGAAGGCCGGCGTGGCTGGATTCGACGGCGGCAGGGACTTCAGGTATTTCGCCATCGCCGCCAGGTCGCCATCCGTCATGTGCTGCATGGAATGGGCCACCACATCGTTCATGGCGCCAAACGATGCCGTATGGCTGTTGCGGCCCGTTTTGAGGAATTCGGCGATCTCCGCCGCGCTCCAGCGCGCCAGGCCGCCGCCATGCTCATTGCGCAGCGAGGGCACGGACCAGCCGTCGATGACGCCGCCGCCGGCCAGGAAGGTGGTATTACCCTCGTCCGTCAGCGATTTTTCCTGCATGCCCACACCGCGCGCCGTATGGCAGGCGCCGCAGTGGCCCAGGCCCTGCACCAGGTAGGCGCCGCGCAGCAATTGCGCGTCGCCCGTGGCTGGCGCCTTGTAGGGCTGCGGCGTGGGGGCAAACGCCCAGCGCCAGATGGTCAAGGGGAAACGCATCGATAGCGGCCATGGAATATCGGCCGCCTTGTTCGGCGTCGGGTCCGCCTTCACGCCATGCATGAAGTAGGCGTACAGGGCCTGCATATCCGCCTCGCTCAGGCGCGAGTACGACGGGTACGGCATGGCCGGATACACGGTGTAGCCGTGCTTGGTCACGCCGGTACGCATCAGTTTGTCGAAATCGGCAAAGCTCCAGTCGCCTATGCCGGCCTTTTTATCCGGCGTGATATTCGTGGAATACACCTTGCCGATCGGTGTTTCCATGCCCAGGCCGCCCGCGAACGGCTGGCCTTTCGTGCCGGCCGTATGGCAGGCGATGCAGTCGCCGGCGCGGGCCAGGTATTCGCCCTGGCGTATCAGCTGGGCGTTCGGGGTGGTGGTGGCGGCGTTGGAGGCACTGGAGGCGAGCGCCAGCAACAGCGCGCCCACGGTATGGGTGAATGTGTTGTTCATCTTCTTGTTCTTTATCAGGCGACCAGGGGACGGGGATCTTTCAGGTATTGCTCGCGGATGGCCTTGGCCGACCAGTAGGTCAGCGCGCAAGCGAGGCCCGTCGGGTTGTAGCCGATACCGACCGGGAACACGCTGGAACCGACGGCAAACACGTTGTGCACGTCCCAGCTCTGCAGATAGCGGTTGACGACGCTGGTCTTGCGATCCGCGCCCATGGCCGTGCCGCCCGCCCAGTGGGTAGTCTGGTAGTTGCGCAAGTCGAGGTGGTCGCCCACGCTCTTGACGGACACCTTGATCGCTTCCGGATTCATGGCCTCGGCCACCTTCATCATCTTGTCGGTGACGAAACGGCTCATCTTGATATCGTTTTCCTTCCAGTCGAAGGTAAAGCGCAGCAATTGCTGGCCATACTTGTCCGTGTAGGTCGGGTCGAGGTCGACATAGCAGTCGCGATACGTCATGTTGGCGCCGTGACAGTCGAAGGAGACCGTGTTCAGATAGCTCTTCTTGACGGCTTTTTTCCAGGCAGAACCCCAGGCGGGCGTGCCGTCCGGCGTGGCGATGCCCGAGATGGGCTTAGAGCCGGCCGGGTTGCACCAGGCGGGCGAGCCGCCGACAAAGCCCAGCGGGCCATGGTCGAAATTGTCGCCATTCCAGTCATCGAGGGCGACGCCCGTGCCGCCGGCGCCGATGAAGGGGTTGGTGTTCGTGTCTTCCTTGAAGAAGGTCTGGATGGTGGACATCATCTGGTAGGCGATATTGCGCCCCACCACGCCTTCATTGCTGACGGGGTCGTACGGCTTGCCGATGCCCGAGAGCAAAAACAGATGCGCGTTGTTGTAGGCAAAGGCACTGGCGATGACCAGGTCGGCCGGCTGCTCGACGGCCTTGCCGTCCGCATTGATGTAGGTTACGCCGGTAGCGCGTTTCTTGCTGCCGTCGAGATTGATGCGCACGACGTTGCAATTGGCGCGCAATTCAAAATTGGAGACCATGCGCAGGGCCGGCATGATGTTGACGTTGGGCGACGCCTTGGAATAGTTGTAGCAGGCGTAACCGGAGCAGAAACCGCAGAAATTGCACGGTCCCATCTGGCAGCCATAGGGGTTCGTGTACGGGCCGGACGCGTTCGACGAAGCGTTGACGAACGGGTGATAACCGACGGCCTTGGCCGCGCGGCGGAACAGTTCGGCCGTGTACGGCACTTTTTGCGGCGCCAGCGCGTAATTGTCGGAGCGGTCGCCCTCGAACACATTGCCGTCGCCGACGACGATGCCGTTGACCTTATACGCCTGGCCCGAAGTGCCGAAGACTTTTTCCACGAAATCGAAGTGCGGCTCCAGCTCGGCGTAGGTCACGCCGAAGTCCTGGATCGTCATGCCTTCGGGGATGAATTTCTTGCCGTAGCGGCGTTCGTAGTGGCTGCGGATTTGCAGCTCTTCCGGCAAGACGCGCCAGTGCATGCCCGACCAGTGCAAGCCCGCGCCGCCCACGCCCGTGCCGGGCTTGAAGGCGCCGATCTGGCGGTACGGCACGGCCACGCCCGTGATGCTGTGGCGGAAGGTGAACGTGCTCTTCGACATATCCTGGAACAGCTTGCTGCGCTGGATGTAGGTCAGCTCGTCGAGGGTCTTCGGATAGGCGCCGTCGGGATAGGTGTCGCGGTACTCGCCGCGTTCCAGCGCGACCACGTTCAGGCCCGCTTCCGTCATTTCCTTGGCCATGATGGCGCCGGTCCAGCCAAAGCCGACAATCACGGCATCGACAGGCTTCATTTTTACATCTGGTTTGATATCACTCATGATGGTTTTTCTTTTTCTTTGATCTGCTACAAAAAGTCTTATGCGATAGAAACAGGCGGCAGCGGGTATTTCTTGCCATACTGTTCCACCCAATCCATGTAATCTGCGCGCGCGCCGGGGAATCCCACCATCTTCCAGGCCAGCATGTCCTTGTTGCCACCGTGGACGGGGTCGCAAAAGTAGCCTTCGCGCGTGTTTTGCAGCAACTGGTTGAAGAAGACCTTGGCCGGCACTGCGCCGATGTCCAGGCTTCCCTTTTGCAATTGCGTGATGACGGCGTCGCGCTCGGCCGCATTCAGCTGCACGAAAGGCTTGCCGGACTGTTTATTGACGGCTGCATTGACGCCGGCCAGGGCGCTCTTGTACAGCTCGCGCGGCGCCATGTGGAACTGGTAGCCGAACTGTTCGATCGAGGGCACGAACGGCCCCTGCATGTACCACAGCGCGCCATACGCGTACGGCGTGTTCATCTGCAAGTCGATGAATTCATGCGCACCCGATTCCAGCGCGCCCGGCCCTTCGCCGTCGGCCGGGATCAGCCGGTCGACCAGTGCGCACAATGTGGCCCATTCGGTGGCGTCGAAAAAGCGCGGTTTGTAGGCAGGCTGGTCCTTGGAGACGGCCATGGCCAGGCCGCCGCCGGCGCCGGCCAGCAAGGCCACGGCAGGCGCGGCGCCGACGGCCTTGCGCAGGAAGTTACGCCGGTGGGGCGAAATCCCGATGATTTTCATAGGTTTTCCTCAGGCGGCACGAGCCGCCACAGTGATGGATGTGGGAGTCAGAAAGAAAATGCGGGCACGCGCCGCTGAGATTGCAGATTTCACGTAGAGATGACTGGAGTATCGCGGCGCGCTGCATCAACCTGCCGGTTAATTGACCAACATGATTGACAAGCAGTTGCTTTGCATTTACGGTACGCATCGTACCATAATTAAAAGAAACATTCAGAGACAGGTTCGACGTGATTAAAAAAGAGGCAGCGGTGCGTGGCCGCCCGCGCAAGGCGGGCGTGGAAGATGCGGTACTGGAAGCGATCGTCATGCTGGTGCGCCAGCATGGGCTCGACGCCGTGACGATACAGATGGTGGCCAACGTGGCCGGCGTGGGGCGTCAGACGATCTACCGGCGCTGGCCGCGCCGCGAAGACATGCTGCTTGACGCGCTCGTCAAGCGCACGGCGGAAAAGCTGCAGCGCGCGCTCGACATGCCGGACGGCCAGGAAATCGAGGCGATCTGCGCGCGCATCTTCGACAACCTGAACGCCGATGGCCGCTTCACCTGCGATCTCCTGGTGCTGATCCACAATGATGCGGCGGCGCAGCTGCGCTTCCGCGAGCAGATCGTCGCGCCGTGGATCACCCTGGTGGTGCAGCGCCTGGTCAATATCGGCGTGCGCGCCGACCTCGATCTGCGCCTGTTTGCCTTCATGCTGCAATCGGCGCTGGTGTACCAGATGCAACTGGGCGGCCAGCTCGACGCTACCCTGCAGGAACGTTGCTGCCGCTTTATACGCAGCATGCTGTAGCACTGGATATAATCGGGGCGTCACCTTCTTCGCCACCATCAGAAAGCCAGCCCATGAGCCATGTATTTCCCGCCAGCCTGCAAGCGCCGCGCAGCCGTTTAAGCAGCAACGGTCCCGAACTGTCGCGCATCGTCGCCGGCATGTGGCGCATCGGCGAGTGGAATATGTCGGCGCAGCAGCGCCTGGCCTTCATCGAGCAATGCCTGGCGCTGGGCGTGACCAGTTTCGACCATGCCGATATCTATGGCGATTACAGCGCCGAAGGCCTGTTCGGCGAAGCGCTGGCCCTGCAGCCGGGCTTGCGCGACAAGATGGAACTGGTCAGCAAATGCGGCATCAAGCTGCTGTCGCCGCACCGGCCCGGCCACGCCATCCAGCATTACGACACGAGCGCGGCGCACATCACCAGTTCCGTGGAACACACCTTGCGCCAGTTGCACACGGACCGCCTGGACTTGCTGCTGATCCACCGTCCCGACCCCCTGATGGATTTTGACGAGATCGCAGGCGCCTTCACCCAGCTGCAGCAGGCGGGCAAGGTCTTGCACTTTGGCGTGTCGAATTTCAGCCGCCACCAGTTCGAGTGCCTGCACCGGCGCTTCCCACTGGTGACGAACCAGGTGGAGTTTTCGCCGCTGCACGTGGCGCCCCTGTTCGACGAAACCTTCGACGGCTTGCAGGATGTGGGGGTGGCGCCGATGATCTGGTCGCCGCTGGCCGGTGGCCGCCTGTTCCAGGGCGGCGACGCGAATGTGGAGAATTTGCGCAATGTCATCAAGCAGATCGCCGACCAGCTGCAGCGTCCGTTTGCCAGCGTGGTGTTTGCTTGGATCATGCAACTGCCATGCCGTCCCCTGCCGCTGACGGGCACGGGCCGCATCGAGGCCGTGGGCGTGGCCGTGGAAGGCACGCAGTTCACGCTCAGCCGCAGCGACTGGTTCGCCATCCTGCGTGCCGCGCGCGGGCACGAGGTGGCTTAGAATTTAATCGATCTCGTCAGGGTCGTTGAATACCTGCGGCAGCGCAATACCGCGCCAGCCCAGGTACCACGCCAGGTTGAGCAGCAGGGTGGCGGCGATGTAGACGGCGAAGAACAGCGCGAAGAAGCTGGTCTTCAGCCACACCAGCAGGGCGATGGCGACGATCAGCACCAGCAGCGCGGCCAGGCTTTTCTTTTGCTTGGAGCTGGGGAAACGCAAGGTCGACACCATCAGGCTGCCCACGCCCACCAGCAGCAGCATCAGCAGATAGCTGTGCAGCATGGAATCGATGGGCGCCGGCCACGCCACCACCACGGCCGCCACGCAAGCGGCCCCGGCCGTGATAGGCATGCCGACGAAATACAGGGGATCGGTACGCCCCACGTTCACATTGAAACGCGCCAGGCGCATGGCGCCGCACGCGACAAAGAAGAAGCTGGCCATGCCGCCAAAGCGCAGCAGCAGCGGATCGTGCACGCCCATCTGCACAAAACCGTAGCAGTACAACAGGACGGCCGGGGCGCAGCCGAAATTCATCACGTCGGCGATGGAATCGAGCTGCACGCCAAACTGCGAACTGGTGTTCGTCAGGCGCGCGACATAGCCGTCGAGCGCATCGAACACACCCGCGAGTACCAGCAAGGCGGCGGCCAGGCGGTAGGCATCCGCGTCGCCGACAGTCGCGTTATCGACGGAAATGACGATGCTGGCAAAACCGCAGGCTATCGAAAGCAAAGTCACCATGCTGGGCAAGGCGTACTTGGCGCGCTGCAGGCGCGACTTGGGCAATGTGTTCAAATTTGTGGGCAATCAAAGAAATCGGTAATGAGGCTACGCAGCGGCAAACGCTGCACTATGCTCATTCTACCCTGCGCAGCTGCGGCACCGTCCGCGCACGAGCGCGCGACATATCTTGTCATGGATGCTCTACGGCATATAAAAATGCCTTAGAATCGTTTTACAGGGCAGCACGTTGGCTTACCGCTGTCCGCCTACCTATACAGGAGTCAACTTGATTGTCTCGTCACTGCGTTGGAAATACTGGATACCCGCCCTG
Source organism: Janthinobacterium sp. BJB446 (assembly GCF_002735655.1). Lineage (NCBI taxonomy): Bacteria > Pseudomonadati > Pseudomonadota > Betaproteobacteria > Burkholderiales > Oxalobacteraceae > Janthinobacterium > Janthinobacterium sp. BJB446. The sequence goes on from NZ_PDZK01000006.1 coordinate 25,102, forward strand.
CTGAGCGCAGCCCTGCTGAGCGCCTGTGGTGGCGGCGATAGCGGCGACAAGACGTCGCTGAGCACCTCGACCCCGGCCGGGCAGCTGACACAGGAGCCCGGTGCTCCCGTCCTCAGCAACAATATTGCCACCGATGGCTTCAACTGGTTCAACTACCGGCGCAGCCAGATCGGCCTGTCGCCAATGGTGCGCAATGGCTTGATCGACAGCGCGGCCCTGGGCCATTCCAACTACTTGAATCTCAACAATACAGTGGCGCACGAGCAAGTGCAGGGCAAGCCCGGCTTTACCGGCGTCAAACTGGGCGACCGCCTGGCCAAGGCCGGCTACGTCGTCACGTCGCTGCAGGGCGAAGTCATCGCCGGCGCCAGCAATACGTCCGGCTTTTACCTGGCCGAGGAACTGGTCACGGCCATTTATCACCGCTTCGTCATTTTCGAGCCCCTCTTCAAGGAAGGGGGCGCGGGCGCGGCCGTCAGTGGCGCCGGCTATGCGTATTTCACCACCGACCTGGCCGGTAACCGCAGCTATGGCTCCGGGCTGGCGGCAGGGAAAATCGTCACCTACCCATTCGGCGGCCAGCAAAAGGTAGCCGTCAATTTTTCCAGCGATAACGAAGCACCCGATCCCGTGCCGAACCAGGACGTGGTCGGCTACCCGATCAGCGTGCATGCCAACTACGGCACGACCGTCAGCGTGACGGCGTTCAGCGTGCGCCAGCGCGGTGCCGCCGCGGACTTGACGGTGCGCCTGCTCACCAGCGGCAATGATGCACATACGCCAGTCTCGGCCGCGTCCATCATCCCGCTGGCGCCGCTGCTGGCGAACACGGCCTATGACGTGAGTTTCATCGGCAAAGTCAATGGTGCGGACGTCACGCAGAGCTGGTCATTCACGACACGCTAGCGATTTTGCCGACTGCCAAGCGGGCGCAGCGTCGGGTACGACTGGATGTAGAATAGCTGTTCCTGCTTTACGGCAATTGACAAGTTTTCGGGCGCTCTGCACAGCATGCTGAAACCACACGCCACTTGCGATGATGATGCCGCCGTTGCGGCATCCGACATGGTCCGCATTCTCGATGTCGAGAACGGACTGGGCCGCATCATGGGCGACCGCATCCTGTACCTGAAAATCCTGCGCCGCTTCCTGCATGACCACGGCACCACGCCGTGCCAGATCCGCGCCGAATTCGACACGGGCAACTATGCCTCCGCGCGCCTGAAGGCGCATACCTTGAAGGGCGCCGCCGGCATGATCGGTGCGCGCCACGTGCATGGCCTGGCCGAAACGCTGGAGTCGGCACTGCGTGCGCAAGCGCCCGACCTGGCCCGGCAAATGCTGCAGCTGGAACTGGCGCAGGATCAATTGCTGGGCGCGGTCAGCAGCATGCTGGGCACGCCGGAGGCAACCCACACGGCGGCGCAGGACGTGGCGCCCGATCCGGCCGCGCCCGCCATACAGCTGCTGCTGGCGCGCCTGGCCAGCCATCTGCGCGAAGGCGACGGGGCGGCCATCGACATCCTGGAAAACTCGGCCAGCCTGCTGGCGGCCAGCCTGGGCGTCAACGTCTATCAGGAAGTGGCAGCCGCCGCGCACGAGTTCGATTTCGACGGCGCGCTGGCGGCACTGCTGCGGCGCCGCTAGTTTCCACGCTCAACGGTGGTATTGCGCCTCTTCCGCGTAAGCCATGCCGCAACTCTTGCCGCAAAAGCGGCGCACGGCGTCGAGCGGCTTGTCGCAGTACCAGCACGCGCCTTTTGGCGGCAAGGTAGCGATCAATTCCGGCATGGCGGGCAATGCCGCCAGCACCTCTCCCTCGCGTTCCACGACGTCCGGCTGTTTGCTGTCCATGGCGCTTCCTTTCCTAGCGGCACTTCAAGGCCGCTCAGCAAGATTACGTCAGCACAGTTTGAAGCCCATGACATTTCTCAACGGCGGCCCCGCTTGCCCCATCGGCACTTTGAAATTTCCAAACGACAACGTTATCACTTCACACTACAATCAGTGTTCCGTTCACTTGCGCGCTCGCCATGAAACACATCCCTCTGCTACTCTCCTGCTTGCTGCTCAGCGCCTGCGCCACGCGCGCGCCCACCGCCTATACCCTCAATTCGGGCGCCGAACGCACGCCGGAGCAATTGGCGGTGGTGTTCGAACACGCCGACCTGACCTTGCGCATCGATCCGGCCAGCCGCAGCATCGCCGGCGACGCGCGCCTGACCTTCCTGGCCACGCAGCCGATCTCGCGTTTCGCGCTGGACCTGGACCGCAACCTGCCGGTCGATGCCATCGAAATCGACGGCAAGGCGCTGCGGCCGCAAGACTATACCAACCCGGACGGGCGCCTGAGCATGACCTTGCCGGCCACCCTCGCGGCAGGCGCGCGCACCACCATCCGCATCGTCTACCACGGCGTGCCGCACGTCGCCGTGAAAGCGCCGTGGGATGGCGGCATGGTGTGGTCGAGCACGGCCGATGGCGCGCCGTGGATCGCCAGCGCCGTGCAGGGCGAGGGCTGCGACCTGTTCTGGCCCTGCATCGACCATCCGATGGGCAAGGCCCAGCTGATCGACCAGCATATCCAGGTACCGGCGCCGCTGGTGGCGGCCGGCAACGGCATCGCGCTCGGCATGGATGAGGCCGACGGCTGGCGCACCTGGCACTGGCGCGCCAAACACCCGAGCACGTATGGCATCGCCCTCAACGTGGCGCCCTACCGCAGCCTGCAGGGCGAGTATGCGAGCCGCTACGGCAACCGCATCCCCCTGCAGTTCTGGTACTTGCCGGAAAGCGAGGCGAAGGCGGGCGCCCTGTTCGCGGAATTGCCGCCCATGCTAGATTTTTTTGAAAGCGTCATCGGCCCCTACCCGTTTGGCGATGAAAAAGTCGGTATCGCCGAAACGCCGCACAAGGGCATGGAACACCAGACCATCAATGCCTATGGCAACAAATTCGCCAAGACCAGCTATGGCTACGATGAACTGCTGCAGCATGAATTCGCGCATGAATGGTTCGGCAACCAGCTGACCAACAGCAACTGGGACGATATGTGGCTGCACGAAGGCTTCGGCACGTATATGCAACCGCTGTACATGCAGTATCTGCGGGGAGAACAGGAGTATTTTGCTTCGTTGCAGCAAATGCGCGCCGGCATCGTCAACAAGGCCCCCATGGTCTCGGGCAAGCCGAAAAGCGAGGAAGAAGTCTACGACCTGAAGAAGGGCGGGCCGGGCGGCGACATTTATGTGAAAGGGGCGCTGGTGCTGCACACCTTGCGCGGCCTGATCGGCGACGACGCGTTCTTCCGCGCCGTGCGCCTGCTCGTCTACGGCACGGAACGACCGCAGCCGGGCCAGTTCCAGCCGCGCTATGGCAGCACGACGGAGTTCATGGCCATCGTCAACAAAGTCACGGGCAGCAATTACGACTGGTTCTTCCAGGCCTATCTGTACCAGGCCGCGCTGCCGGAACTGTCCGCCGTGCGTGACGGCGACACCCTGCGCCTGCTATGGAAGACACCTGCCGACATTGCCTTCCCGATGCCGGTGGAAGTACGTATCGGCAAGGAAATCCATACCGTTTCCATGTCGCTGGGCTTTGGCGAACTGCCCCTGCCGGCTGGCGCCACGTACACGCTCGACCCGCACTCGCGCGTGCTGCGCCGCGCAGAGCATATCGAAACGTTCCAGAAATTCAGGGAAGAGCAGGCCAAGCACAAGAAGAGCTGAGCTGCCGCAAGTCAGGGCAGCCGCTATTTCCGGAAACTGCGCACCGCGTCATTGGCATTATCGGCAATGATTTTTTGCAGCGTCGGCTGCCCTGCATACTTGGCGGACAGCCGTTTCCACTGCCGCTGCGCCTTCCCGCACGAGTCGGCCACGGCTTGCGTGATCTCACGCTGGCGCGCCTTGTCGTTGTCATCCCATTCGCCGGCAAAGTGTTCGCACATTTGCGCATGCTCAATGAACTGCGCCACGTCGCGCGGCAGCTTTTCCTCTGCCTGAGCCAGCAAGGGTAGACAGCACAGTGCGGCAGCAATCAACATTTTCATCGCTTCCCCTTACTTGCCGATACAGAAACGGCTGAAGATCACGCCCAGCAGATCGTCAGGCGAAAACTCGCCCGTGATGCTCGACAGCTGCACCTGCGCCAGGCGCAGTTCTTCGGCGAACAGGTCCAGCGACTGGTCGTCCTGCGCCGCGTGCTCGGCGGCGATGTCCAGGTGCTTGCCGGCCGATTTCAAGGCGATCAGATGGCGTTCGCGCGCCAGATACAGCGATTCGCCCGTCTGCTGCCAGCCGGCGATGCGCAAGAGCTCGGCGCGCAAGAGGTCAATGCCGATGTGCTCGTGCGCCGACAGATACACGTGCGTGGCATCGGGCAAGCTGTCGACGCTGGGCTTGTGGCCCGACAGGTCGATCTTGTTCCACACGCGCACCACGGGCACGCCTTCGGGGAAGGCGGCAACGATGGTTTCATCGGCCAGGGTGGGGCCATGGTCGGCATCCAACAGGTGCAGGATCACGTCGGCCTTGCCGATCTCTCCCCACGTGCGTTCGATGCCGATGCGCTCGACGGCGTCGATGGTGTCGCCCGCGCTGCGGATGCCGGCCGTGTCGATGATGTTGAGCGGAATGCCCTCGATCTGGATGGTTTCGCTGACCTTGTCGCGCGTGGTGCCGGCGATCGGCGTAACGATCGCCACGTCGGCGCCCGCCAGCGCGTTCAGCAGCGACGACTTGCCCACGTTGGGCTGGCCCGCCAGCACGACATTGAGGCCTTCGCGCAGCAGCGCGCCCTGCGCCGCCTGCGCAAACACTTTATGCAACGCTTCGATGACGGCCTTCAATTGACCGCGCGCATTCGATTTTTCCAGGAAATCGATTTCTTCTTCCGGGAAATCCAGGGTTGCTTCAACCAGCATGCGCAATCCCGTCACCTGCTCCACCAGCGCGTGGATCGTGTTGGAAAACGCGCCCGACAGCGATTGCGAAGCGGACTTGGCGGCCGCTTCCGTGGAGGCATCGATCAGATCGGCCACGGCTTCGGCTTGCGCCAGATCAAGCTTGTCATTCAAAAACGCGCGGCGCGTGAATTCGCCCGGTTCGGCCAGGCGCAAGCCGCTGTCACGGCCCGCTTCCAGCACGCGCGCCAGCAGCAGCTGCAGCACCACGGGGCCGCCATGGCCCTGCAATTCCAGCACGTCTTCGCCCGTGTACGAATGCGGACCCTTGAAGTGGATGGCGATGCCCTGGTCGATGATGGCGCCGTCGCTTTCCGTGAATGGTAGATAGGTGGCGTGGCGCGGTTTCAGTTGCTGCGCGCCGAACAGGGCGGCCATCAAAGGGGCGAGATTTTTGCCGGAGGCGCGTACCACGCCGATGCCGCCGCGTCCGGGAGCGGTGGCGATGGCGGCGATAGGGGAAGAGTCGAGTTTCATGGGGATATTGTAATAGGTACGGCAAGGGAAGGTGCAGCAACGTAGGTCGGCTTAGCGCGCAGCGCGTAAGCCGACGCAGCACACGCTGGCGATAGTGTCGGATTACGCGTGGCCTTGCCACGCTAATCCGACCTACAAGAATTAAAAAGCCCGCACTAGGCGGGCTTTCTGGTCGCTGGCCGGACTTACTTGACGGCAGGCGCGTATTTCTTGGTGATCACCCATTGCTGGCCGATCGACAGGACGTTGTTGACGACCCAGTAGAGTACCAAGCCCGACGGGAAGAAGAAGAACATCACCGAGAATGCCAGTGGCATGAACAGCATCATCTTCGCTTGCATCGGATCGGCCGGGGCCGGGTTCAGCTTGGTCGTGATGAACATCGAGATCGCATACAGCACGGGCAGGATGCACCATGGGTCATGCTGGGCCAGGTCGGTGATCCAGCCGATCCATGGCGCGCCGCGGATTTCCACGGACGCGTTCAAGACCCAGTACAGGGCGATAAAGACGGGCATCTGGATCAAAATCGGCAGGCAGCCGCCCAGCGGATTGATCTTTTCCGTCTTGTACAGCTCCATCGTGGCCTGGTTCATCTTTTGCGGATCGCCCTTGAAGCGTTCGCGGATGGCTTGCATCTTCGGCGTGACCAGTTTCATCTTGGCCATGCTGCGGTAGCCGGCGGCCGACAGCGGGAAGAACAGCAGCTTGATCAGGATCGTGAAGGCGATGATGGTCCAGCCCCAGTTGCCCAGCACGCTGTGGATCTGTTCCATGACCCAGAACATCGGCTTGGCGATGATGGTCAGCCAGCCATAATCCTTGACCAGTTCCAGGCCAGGCGAGACGTTTTCCAGCAGATGCGCGATTTGCGGACCCGAGTACAGCTTGCTGTCCATGCTGGCCGAGGCGCCAGGCGCCAGGGTAGGCAGGGGCAGCACGTTGCCGATGGCGTACAGGTTGGGGCCGACCTTCTTCGTGAAGATGTCGCGCTTGGCGTTCTCAGGCGGAACGAAAGCGGACACGAAGAAGTGTTGTGAAATCGCAAACCAGCCGCCATTCGCCGTCGCCGGGTGCAAGCCCTTCATGGCATTGTCGTTGCCCTTCTTCTCGTCTTCTGCAGCCGCTTTTTCGATTTTCTCGAACGTCAGCTTCTGGTACTTGTCCTGTGGCGTGTACAAGGTCGGACCAGTGAAGCTGCTGTTGAAGAACGAATCGCCGACCGGCTTGTTGCCGTCATGGGTCAGTTGCAGATACAGCTGCGGCGTGACAGGCGCCGCGCCCACGTTGGACACGTCGTGGCGCACGTCGATGACGTAGTCGCCGCGCTTGAAGGTAAACGTCTTGGTCAGCTTGACGCCGCCTTCTACCGCTTCCATCACCAGTTGGATCTGCTTGCCATCGGCCAGGGTACGTACGCCAGGCTGCACAGTGAAGCCGCTCGCGTGGGTAGGGAATGGACCGCCGACCAGGCCCGATTGCGCCAGGTAGGTGTGGTTCGCGCCTTCGTCGAACAGCACTTCGTTTTGCTTGCCGTCGTCCGGCTGGCACCATTTGAACAGGCCGAAGCAACCGCCGAACCAGCCCGGATTGCCCGCGCCCTTGAATTTCAGCAATTCCAGACGCTTGACCTGGCCGCCCAGGGTGTCGATATCGACCTTGATGACGTCGGTGGTGATGGTAATCACTTCGCGCTTGAACGCGGCGGGATCGACAGCCTCGCCCGGCAGGGCAGGCACGCCTGCCGCAGCTGGCAGGGCAGCCGTCTTGGCAGGGGTCGCAGGCGCCTTGGCGGTTTGTTCCGTGTTCGCGGAGAACATCGACGGCTTGCCGTTCGAGATCATCCATTCGTTCCAGAGAATTACCAGCGAGACGGAAAACACGATCCACAGGATGGTACGTTTATTGATATCCATTAGGGTATTTGTCAGGAGTGGTTGCAACCGCAAGCGGTCGTTGAAGATTGTTTGCCATCGGCCGGCGGCACCGGGTCGACGCCCCCTTCATTCCAGGGGTGGCAACGGCACAGGCGCTTGGCAGCCAGCAGGCTGCCCTTGGCCGTGCCGTGCACGCGCAGCGCTTCCATCGCGTAATGCGAACAGCTCGGATAGAAACGGCAATTCTGTCCCAGCATGGGGCTGATCAGCAACTGATAAGCGCGCAGCAGGAACAGCAGCAGGGTTTTCATGGCGCGGATGGTGGTGGCGCAGCAACAGAACGGGCCTGGGCGGCGATTTGCGCCGCGAACAGGCGGCTCAATTCCTCACGCAGCTCGGCTTTGAGCCGGGTCGTGGTGGCCGGGCCATCCTTGCTGTTGACGGCGCGCGACAAACGCACCACGCAGTCGACCGGCGGCATCGCGCTGTTGCGAAACAGCTCGCGCGTGACGCGCTTGATCGTGTTGCGGGTCGCCGCGCGCGGCGCGAAACGCTTGGCCACAACGACGCCCAGCCGCGCATGCGGCAATTGATTGTGTCGGGTGTACAGCACAAAATGCGCTGTTTTTTGCGAAGGGCGCAAACGAAAAACGGATGAAAATTCATCCGTTTTAACGATACGCCGAACGCGCGCGAAGTCGTGTGAACCTTCGCGTTGATTGCCGACTGGAGTACAGCTAGCCACGCGATCAGCTGTCAACGACAAGCCTAGACGGCCAGACGTTTGCGGCCCTTTGCGCGACGTGCGTTGAGCACATCACGGCCACCACGGGTAGCCATACGAGCGCGGAAGCCGTGCGTACGCTTGCGGCGAACGACGGAAGGTTGGTAAGTACGTTTCATGTTGGTCTCGCTAAAAACAAAAAAAATGCAAAATCGGGTCTGACGTCCCGTCAGTTTTTGGTGCCAATGACAATCGCGCACTTATGCCAAGGCACAAGCTGGCCAATCTCATCGCCCGCTTAATCCACGCTTAGTCCATATTGTCGTTCCAAATGAATAAACACGGAATACGGGCGGGGAACCCTGAATTATTCAGCATATGCCCCCCTCTTGTCAAGGATTGCCGTGATCGCCTGGAAATTTGCGCGCCGTCCCCCATCTGCCGGCAAGGCCCCGCCACAGGCCGCGCCAGCACTGCCTGTAACGGGATAACCCGGGGATAAGTCGCCTCTTATGCACACGGCGCCCCACCCCGCCACACAAAAATAACAGCCGTGCCTGTGGATAACTTTCGCAGTCGGGAGTAGAATAGCGCGTTACGTGTGGCGAGCCCTCGCGCGACGCCGGCCTTGCAACACGGTGAACGCAGGGCAGAATCGATACGCCCTCCCACACCTTTTCACATAGACATACATGGATAATTTCTGGCAGGCCTGTTCCGCGCAGTTGGAACTGGAGCTGACACCGCAACAATTCAGTGCGTGGATCAAACCGCTTATCCCTCTCGATTACGAAGAGGGCAAGCTGCGCATTGCTGCGCCCAATCGCTTCAAGCTCGATTGGGTCAAGACCCAGTTCGCCAGCCGCATCACTGCCCTGGCCATTCAGTACTTCGAAGCGCCGACGGAAGTGCAGTTCGTGCTCGACCCGCGCCTGGCCCTGCCGAAGAAACCCGTCACCGCCAGCACCCCGGCCAGCGATCCGAATGGCGGCGCGCCCAGCGCGCGCGCCGCGGAGCCGCAGCCCAGCGTGCCGGAACTGAGCATTGGCGCCGCGCCGCGCCGCGAGCAGAGCCGCATCAACACCGACCTGACCTTCGACAGCTTCGTGACGGGTAAAGCCAACCAGCTGGCGCGCGCCGCCGCCATCCAGGTGGCGAACAATCCGGGCGTGTCGTACAACCCGCTGTTCTTCTACGGCGGCGTCGGCCTGGGTAAGACCCACTTGATCCACGCCATCGGCAACCAGGTGATGGCCGACAATCCGGGCGCGAAGATCCGCTACATCCACGCGGAACAGTACGTTCGCGACGTAGTGACCGCTTACCAGCGCAAGGGTTTCGACGACTTCAAGCATTACTATCACTCGCTCGACATGCTGCTGATCGATGATATCCAGTTCTTTGGCGGCAAGAGCCGCACGCAGGAAGAGTTTTTCTATGCGTTCGAGGCATTAATTGCCGCGAAGAAACAAATCATCATCACCTCGGATACCTATCCGAAGGAAATCACGGGCATGGACGACCGCTTGATCTCGCGCTTCGACTCGGGCCTGACGGTGGCCATCGAACCGCCGGAACTGGAAATGCGCGTGGCGATTCTGCTGAAAAAAGCCAAACAGGAAGGCGTGACCTTCTCTGACGACGTGGCCTTCTTTGTCGCCAAGCATTTGCGCTCGAACGTGCGCGAGCTGGAAGGCGCGCTGCGCAAAATTTTGGCGTATTCGCGTTTCCATGGCAAAGACATCACCATCGATATCGTCAAGGAAGCCCTGAAGGACTTGCTGTCGGTGCAGAACCGCCAGATTTCCGTGGAAAACATCCAGAAAACGGTGGCCGACTTCTTCAATATCAAGGTTGCCGACATGTATTCGAAGCGCCGCCCCGCGAATATCGCCCGGCCGCGCCAGATCGCCATGTACCTGGCCAAGGAATTGACACAGAAGAGCCTGCCAGAAATCGGCGAGCTGTTCGGCGGCCGCGACCACACCACGGTGCTGCATGCCGTGCGCAAGATCGCGCTGGACCGTACCAAGAACCCGGAATGCAACCACGAGTTGCATGTGCTGGAGCAAACGTTGAAGGGCTAAGCACGGCTTTGGCAAGACTGGCTCAAAACGTGCTTTACCCTTATTATCTGGGAGGGCACCGCAGCCGGTCTGTCGGGGCTTCCCATGGCAACAATTGTTAAATTAATACGTTAAACGTCGTACTGTTCAACCTATACATTGAGGATAAATATGCAATTGGTCAAAACCACCCGAGATACCCTTCTCCGGCCACTGCAGATCGTGAGCGGTATTGTCGAGCGTCGGCACACTATGCCGATTCTGGCCAATATCCTCATCCGCAAAGACGGTGAAAATGTCTCCTTCCTGTCGACCGACACCGAAGTGCAGATCACCACGCACGCGGAAATCGGTTCCGGCGCGGACGTCACCGGCACCACCGTGGCCGCGCGCAAGCTGCTGGACATTTTGCGCGCCCTGCCGGAATCGGGCGACGTCACCATGACCCTGCTGAACAAGCGCCTGACCGTGCAAACGGGCAAGTCGCGCTTCGCCCTGCAAACGCTGGCGGCGGAAGAGTTTCCAACCGTGCAACAGGCGGAAAGCTACAACGCGTCCGTCACCCTGCCCCAAAAAACGCTGAAGCACCTGTTCAACATGGTGCATTTCTCGATGGCGCAGCAAGACATCCGCTACTACCTGAACGGCTTGCTGCTGGTTCTGGATGGCAATAATGTCATCGCCGTGGCCACCGACGGCCACCGCCTGGCGTTTTGCCAGGTCGCCACCGAGCAGACGTTCGCGCGCCAGGAAGTGATTATTCCGCGCAAGACCATCATCGAACTGCAGCGCCTGCTGGAAGAGAACGATGAGCCGGTGCAGCTGGACATCGCCGCCAACCAGGTGAAACTGACCTTTGCCGACATCGAGCTGATCTCGAAGCTGGTGGAAGGCAAGTTCCCCGACTACACGCGCGTGATTCCAAAAGGCTACAAAAACGACTTCACCATCGGCCGCGATGAACTGCTGCGCTCGCTACAACGTGCCGCCATCATGACCAGCGACAAGTTCAAGGGCGTGCGCTGCATCATCACCCCGGGCAGCATGAAGATCAGCTCGACCAATGCGGACCAGGAAGAAGCCGTCGAAGAGCTGGAAATCGACTACGGCGGCGACTCCGTCGACATCGGCTTCAACGTGACGTATCTGCTGGACGTGCTGAACAACCTGAAATGCGAATACGTCAACATCGCGCTGGGCGATTCGAACTCGTCCGCCCTGATCTCCATCCCGGACAATGCCGACTTCAAGTATGTCGTCATGCCGATGCGCATCTAAAGACCACAGCAGTGACGTAGGTCGGATTAGCGCAGCGTAATCCGACATGCTGAATCGCCGTCTGTCGGGTTACGCCGTTCCGGCCAACCCGACAGACGGTCATCAGCCAGCAGCCCCGAATCAATCAGCAATCGTTATTTGAGAAAGCAGTCCATGTCCGAGAATCCACAAGACACCCCGATCCAGGCCAAAACGGAAGAATACGGCGCCGCCTCCATCCAGATCCTGGAAGGCCTGGAAGCCGTACGCAAACGCCCGGGCATGTACATTGGCGACACCTCGGACGGCACCGGCTTGCACCATCTGGTATTCGAAGTGCTGGACAACTCGATCGACGAATCGCTGGCCGGCCACTGCACGGAAATCCACGTCACCATCCACAGCGACAATTCGATCTCGATCACCGACAATGGCCGCGGCGTGCCGACCGGCCTGAAAATGGACGACAAGCACGATCCGAAGCGTTCGGCGGCGGAAATCGTCATGACCGAATTGCACGCGGGCGGCAAGTTCGACCAGAACTCGTACAAAGTCTCGGGCGGCTTGCATGGCGTGGGCGTGTCTTGCGTGAATGGCCTGTCGAAACTGCTGAAACTGACCATCCGCCGCGACGGCAAAGTGCATCACATGGAATTCGTGCGCGGCGTGCCGCAAGACCGCCAGATCGTCATGGTCGGCGACATCGCCACCTCGCCGATCAAGGTCATCGGCGACACGGACAAGCGCGGCACCGACGTGCATTTCTGGGCCGATGAAGAGATTTTCACGCACGTAGAATTCCACTATGAAATCCTGGCCAAGCGCATCCGCGAACTGTCCTTCCTGAACAATGGCGTCAACATCAAGTTGTCCGACCAGCGCACGGGCAAGGAAGAAATCTTCGCCTTCGAAGGCGGCACGCGCGGCTTCGTCGAATACATCAACAAGGCCAAATCGGTCTTGCACCCGACCATTTTCCAGGCCACGGGCGAACGCCTGTCGGACCAGGGCACGAACATCTCGGTCGACGTGTCGATGCAGTGGAACGATGCCTACAACGAACAGGTGCTGTGCTTCACGAACAATATCCCGCAGCGCGACGGCGGTACCCACCTGACGGGCTTGCGCGCGGCGATGACGCGCGTGATCAACAAATACATCGATGAACACGAGTTCGCCAAGAAGGCGAAAGTGGAAATCAGCGGCGACGACATGCGCGAAGGCCTGACCTGCGTCTTGTCGGTGAAAGTGCCGGAACCGAAATTCTCGTCGCAGACGAAAGACAAGCTGGTGTCGAGCGAAGTGCGCGGTCCCGTCGAAGAGATCGTCGCCAAGACCCTGGCCGACTACCTGCAGGAAAAACCGAACGACGCCAAAATCATTTGCGGCAAGATCGTCGAAGCGGCGCGCGCGCGCGAAGCGGCACGCAAGGCCCGCGATCTGACGCGCCGCAAGGGTATCATGGACGGCCTGGGCCTGTCGGCCAAGCTGGCCGACTGCCAGGAAAAAGACCCCGCCCTGTGCGAACTGTACATCGTCGAGGGTGACTCGGCAGGCGGCTCGGCAAAACAAGGACGCGACCGCAAGTTCCAGGCCATCTTGCCGCTGCGCGGCAAGGTCTTGAACGTGGAAAAAGCCCGTTTCGAGAAAATGCTGTCGTCGGAGCAGATCACCACCCTGATCGCCACGCTCGGCACCTCGATCGGACCGGACGAATTCAACGTCGAAAAACTGCGCTACCACCGCATCATCATCATGACCGATGCGGACGTCGACGGCGCCCACATCCGTACCCTGCTGCTGACCCTGTTCTACCGCCAGATGCCGCAACTGGTCGAACGCGGCCACATCTACATCGCGCAACCGCCGCTGTACAAGGTGAAGGCCGGCCGCGACGAGCGCTATCTGAAAGATGACGCCGAGGAAGCGAGCTACATGATGACCGTGGCGCTGAACACGGCCGTGCTGGTGCCGCGCACAGGCGCGGAAGGCATTTCCGGCGAGACCCTGACGGAACTGGTGCGCAAGTTCAACCTGTCGAACACCATCATGACCCGTCTGACGCGCGTCATCGACCGCGCCGCCCTGACGGCCATCATGACGGGCGTACAGCTCGACCTGTCGACCCTGGACCTGGCGGAAACCTCCGCCCTGGCCCTGCAGACGGCCATCAACGACAGCGCCGTGCGCGTGCATGTACGTTCCGACGACTTGTCGGAAAAACACATGCTGCGCATCGAGCGCATGCACCACGGCAACGTGAAAGTCAGCGCCATCGACGCCGACTTCGTGCAAGGCCCCGACTACGCCGTACTGAGCAGCGGCGCCGCCACCTTCGAAGGCTTGATCGGCGAAGGCGCGTTTGTCCGCCGCGGCGAAGGCGAGCGCATCAAGGAAATCGCCGTGGTCGACTTCCACCAGGCCATGCAATGGCTGCGCGACGAAGCCGAACGCACCGTCTCGAAACAGCGCTACAAAGGTCTGGGCGAAATGAACCCGGACCAGCTGTGGGAAACAACGATGGACCCGACCGTCCGCCGCCTGCTGAAAGTGCAGATCGAAGACGCCATTGCGGCGGATCAAATCTTCACCACCCTGATGGGCGACGACGTGGAACCACGCCGCGCCTTCATCGAAAACAACGCGCTGCGTGCGGGGAATATCGACGTGTAAGTCAGCGTCCCTGGTTTTCGTTGCAGCCAAGGCGGCCCTCTTCAGGGCCGCTTTTTTTATGCACGCAAGTATCCTGCCGCCAGATTGACATACTTGCCAAAAGCAAGCAATAATCTGCCATAAGCAAGTAAATGGGAGATAGCATATGCAGGCGGATCAACTCGGCGAACGCACGGAGATCGTGCGTCGTTTTAACCGTTTCTATACGCGTCAGATTGGCGTACTGCATGAACACTTGCTGGACAGCGCGTTTTCGCTGACAGAGGTGCGCATCCTGTATGAACTGGCGCATCAGGCACAACTGACCAGCGCGGACCTGTGCCGCGAGCTGGGCTTGAATGCGGGCTATCTGAGCCGGGTCATTGCCGGGTTCGAAAAGCAGGGGCTGATCGCCAAGACGCGCTCGCCCACGGATGCGCGCGCGGCGCAGTTGCAGCTGACCGAACAGGGACAGCGCACCCTCGCCCCCCTGGTCGACGCCTCTCGGCGCGAAGTGGCCGCCATGCTGGAACGCTTGCCGCCGACGGCGCAACAGGAGCTAGTTGCTGCCATGGAGCAAATCCAGGGTTTGCTGGGGGAACCATCGCCCGTTTATATCCTGCGCAATCCGCAGCCGGGTGACATGGGCTGGATCATCCACCGGCAAGCCGTGCTGTATGCGCAGGAATATGGCTGGAACAACGAGTACGAGGCACTCGTTGCCGACATCCTCGCCAAGTTCGTGCAGGAATTCGACCCGGTCCGCGAGCGCTGCTGGATAGCAGAGAAGGACGGCAAGGTAATTGGCTCCGTCTTCATCGTGCGCCAGGACGACACAACGGCCAAGCTGCGCCTGCTATATGTCGATCCCTGCGCGCGCGGCCTGGGCATCGGCGGCCGCCTGGTCGATGAATGCCTGCGCTTCAGCCGCCAGGCTGGCTATACGAAAATGGTGTTATGGACCAACAGCATCCTCACCGGCGCACGCCGCATCTACGACAAGGCCGGCTTCCAGCTGGTCGAGGAAGAGGCGCATCACAGCTTTGGCAAGGATTTGGTCGGTCAGGTGCTGGCGCGTGACCTGTAAGCAGGCGCTTGCCAGCTTCTGAGGTGAAAGCGACTGTGGCGGCACGAGGACAGTGGCCGCCAATTTCCTCGCCCGTATCCCCCTTCCCCCCAAGAAACCAGTACACTAGTTCCTGAGCGCAACTAATTTTGTGCGCGCGCCATGCCGCCTGCCGTTGCCGGGAGGTGCCCCTGCCGCAAGGCGTGTTGTCTGCCTGGACAAATGTCATGTTCACTTCGCGCAGCCTGTCTCCTGCCTTCTATTACCTGTTCTTTTCAGGAGAACGGGAACAGCAGCAGCGCTTTTTCAGGGAACTGCATTTCATTTCGATAGCGATCCTGACGTTTGGCCTGGCTTGCTGGCTGGTCACGTTCAGCCTGACCTTGTCGCGCGCCTCGCTCGATCATGCGCAAGCGGCGCTGGGCGTGACGGGCATGGTGGTCGGGCTGGTACTGACCAAATATGCGAAGTCGCTGCAAGCGATCATCGTCAGCGGCACCATCAGCGTGCTGTTCATCGCTTTCAGCTTTCGCGTGCTGATGCTGGGTACGGACGATCCCGCTTTCTGGGTATTGCCGCTGGGCGTGATGATCACCCTGACGACGGCGCCCATCTTCAGCGGCATCGCGTACTACCTGGGCGTATCGCTGTGCGTGTGGGCCATCCTTGGGCTGGGGCAGTTTCCCGTGCATGCGGGCCAGGCTGACCAGCATTGGCCCGTGCTGGCCGTCACCATCAGCGTGATCATCGGCCTGGCGCTGAACATCTATTTTCTCGTCTTGCGCATCCATAACTACCGTTCCCAGCGCGAACTGGCGACCATGGCCTACAAGGATGGCTTGACCGGACTCAACAACCGGCGCATGTTCACGCAAAGCGCCCGCACCTTGCAGCGCACGGCGCGCACACCCGCGTATTTCCTGATGATCGACATCGACGACTTCAAGCAGATCAACGATGTGTATGGCCATGACGTGGGCGACGAGGTGCTGAAAAAGATCGCCGAGGTCATCGGTGGGCTAGCGGGCGAGCACCTGTGCGGCCGCCTGGGCGGCGAGGAGTTTGCCGTGATTTACCTGGGCGAAAAGAACGCGGCCTGCGCCTTTGCCGCGCAACTGGTCGATGCCGTCGAAGCGGCCTTTGTGCCGGAACGCAAGGTGTCCGTCAGCATCGGCATCGCGGAACTGATCAAGGAAACGGACTTGTCGCACAGCTACCGGCGCGCCGATGAATCCTTGTACCAGGCCAAGAAAAACGGCAAGAACCGCTACGTGCTCAACGCCGCCTAGGCATTGGCGTCCTGCTTGGCATCGAGCAGCGCCAGCAAGGCTTGCGGGGAAATCTTCCAGGGATCGCGCTGCTTGGGATCTACCTCGTACCAGCTGTCCTGGGCCCCGATCTTGAGGATCGTCAAGGGGATGTCCTTGCTCTCAAAGAACGCCAGCATGCGGCGGATCAAACGGCTTACCTTGGCGTGGTCATTCAGAAACAAGGGACAGGTATAAAAACAGCCCGTCTCTCCCATACGCAACAGTTTGGCCGAGCCGACGAGCGAGCGGCCCAGATATTTGTGCAGGAACTCGGTCACTGCCGCATCGTCGACAGGGATACTGCAGGAAATAGTAATCTGGGCCATGGAAACGGGAACAGTGATTCAATAGCCAAGCTTAGCAGAAAGAGATTTATTCCTGAAATGCTAAGATCGCTGCCCGCGCATGCCGGCAAGCCGTCCGGCATGGCGTCTCGACAAGGATTGCCATTGAACACCCCAGGAAACATCACTTTTCGCATGCTGTCGCTGTGCGCCGCCCTGTGCCTGCCGCTTTCCAGCATGGCGCAAGCCATTCCTGCCGAGGATGCCGCCTTCGTGGCCGCCACCGTGCCTGTCCCATCGCCGCCGCTGCGCCTGAGCGCACATCCCGAGATCCGCGCCGACGTCTTGAAACTGCTCGGCTATGCGCGCGGCAGCTATACGCAGGGCGATACCCTGATCGCGCGCCAGGTGCTCGACAGCATGCATTCACTCGATGACATCACGCGCACCATGCTGCCCGACGGGCGCTCGGTGCTGGCCTCCATCGATGCCAGCACCGACGGTGCATGGCGCGCCGCCATGCTGTTCGATCCGCAACGCAAGCTGTTGGCGCTGGGCCTTGTCAACGGCCATTGCCAGGCCGCCATCGGCGACGCCGCGCCCGCCTGCCTGCCATCCACGCATGCCGTGCTGACACTGTTCCTGGCGCCCGGCGCGGAGGACGAGATGGCCGCGCCGCTGCTGGTCTGGGCGCGGCAGTTGCCGACTATGCTGGCACAGGCTGCGCCGGAACAGCGGCAAAGCATTGCTGTGGTGGAATACATCACGACCCGCCCCGGCCAGCCCGGCTGGGAACAGCGCGACGTGCCGCCCGGCTTTCCCGCCAGTTTGCTGCACCTGCTGCTGCCGAATGCGGAACTCAACAGCAGTTCCAGTGGTGGCAAACTCATCGCGCCGGCGGGCCTGGCGGGTTTGCCCATGCGCACACCGACGGAAGCGGCCGAGGCCGGCGACGAGCCCATGCCCGATGCCAGCATCACCCTGCGCAGCTATGCCGATTTCCATTGGGTACTCAACACCTACGCCAAACTGGCCAAGGGTGCGCAAGTGAAGGGGCATGAGGAGAAGGTCGTGTTCACGGGCAGCGATACGAGCGGCCGCTACACGGTGACCTTGCGCGAGCCGGACAAGGAAAACGGCGTCTTCATTACCGTAGCCAACTGGCGGACAAAATAAGCGGAGGCACACAGGGAAAACATTGCCATTCCGCACAAGGGCATGGCATTTTGGCATTTTGCGGTATGATTTCCGGCCGTGCGGCGCGGCCCGATCCCTGCCTTGCCCACCCTGTCCTTCAAGCCAGCCACGCTTGCGTAGCATCCTGCCCTAAGGAATTCATATGTTCGGTTTTAACTTGCGCGTCGCCAAGATGGTGTGGACGGCTTTTCTCGTCGCTTTTTTGTTATTCATCACGTACAAGGTATCGTCGACCCTGATCGTGGTGGTGTTCGCGGTGTTCTTCAGCTACCTCGTGTATCCGCTGATCGGGCTGCTGGAGCGGTATGGGCCGAAGCGCCTACCGCGCACGGCCAGTATCGGCATCGTCTTCCTGGTGGTGATCTTGCTGGTGGCGGTGCTGGGGTCGATCTTCGGGGCGCGGATCGAGGAAGAGGCGATCAAGCTCAGCGATCAATTGCCGACCTTACTCAAGGGGAATAATTTTGCCGAGCGCATTCCTTTGCCGGAATTCATGGAACCGTTGCGCGCGCGCCTGCTGTCGTTCATGCAGACACAGCTGAGCAGCGGTACGGGACAAGCCATGCCGCTGGCGAAAGAACTGGGCTTGACCGTCATGCATGCGGCCAGCAACCTGATCTATCTGGTGCTGGTGCCCGTGCTGAGCTTTTTGCTGATCAAGGAAGGGCCGGACATGCGCGACGGCTTGCTCTCCTTGCTGAACCGCCCGAACAAGAAACTCTGGGGCGCCATCATCGATGACCTCGACATCTTGCTGTCGCGCTATGTGCGCGCCCTGCTGCTGTTGTCGATCGCCACCTTTGTGTCCTACAGCATCGCCTTTTCCCTGATGGGCGTGCCGTACAGCCTTCTGCTGGCCGGCGCGGCCGCCTTGCTGGAATTCATCCCGTTTGCCGGCCCGCTGGCGGCGGCCGTCATCGCCGTGGTCGTGGCCGGTTTCAGCGGCTTCGAGCACGTGTTCTGGCTGATCGGCTTTATCGCCGCCTACCGTTTGTTCCAGGATTACGTGGTCAACCCATACTTGATGAGCGAAGGCGTGGAAGTAAGCCCGCTGATGGTGATCGTCGGCTTGCTGGCCGGCGACCAGTTGGGTGGCGTGGTCGGCATCTTCCTGTCCGTGCCCGTGATGGCGGCCATCAAGATCGTCTTCGTGCGTGCCAGGGCAGCCTTGCAGGCGCGCCATGATGCGCATGAGAAAGCGGAACAGGCGGCGGAAGAAGCGCGCGCCCAGGCCTTGGCCGAGGCGGCGCGCTTGCAGGAACAGGGTAGCAAGGCCACCCTGCCAGCGCAGTAACTTAGAACTCTTCCCACTCGCCGCTGTTATCGGCAGCAGGCTTGGCGGGACGCGGTTTTGCGGCAGCGACAGGTGCAGCAGCGGCGCGGGCCGGCGCCAGGCGCAGCGCCGGGCGTTTCAAGCCCGTGCTGGCGGCGGCCACGACAGGCTTGCGCAAGGCAGGCTTGGCCGCTGCCGGACCGCTATGGTTGGCGTCGAGTTTAAAAATGCTGACCATCTCGGCCAGCGCGGCCGCCTGCTCCTGCATGGATTCCGAAGCGGCTGCCGCTTCTTCCACCAGCGCCGCATTCTGTTGCGTCACGGTATCCATTTCCGCCACGGCTTGATTGATCTGGCCGATGCCCAGTTCCTGCTCGCGGCCGGCGGCGCTGATTTCGCCCATGATGTCCGTCACGCGGCGGATGCTGGCCACGATCTCGTCCATCGTCGTGCCCGTCTGGCTGACCAGTTCGCTACCGGCGCCCACGTTCTGTACCGACGCTTCGATCAGCATCTTGATGTCCTTGGCGGCGCTGGCCGAGCGGTGCGCCAGGTTGCGCACTTCCGTGGCGACGACGGCAAAGCCACGGCCCTGTTCGCCGGCACGCGCCGCTTCCACGGCCGCATTCAAGGCCAGGATGTTGGTCTGGAAGGCGATGCCATCGATCACGCCGATGATGTCGGCAATCTTTTTCGACGATTCGCTGATGGTGCCCATGGTATCGACCACTTGTGCCACCAGCGCGCCACCCTTGATGGCCACGTCCGATGCGGACACGGCCAGCTGGTTTGCCTGGCGCGCATTGTCGGAATTCTGCTTGACGGTCGAGGTCAGCTCTTCCAGCGAGGAGGCCGTTTCTTCCAGGCTCGACGCTTGCTGCTCCGTGCGGCTGGACAGATCCAGGTTGCCCGAAGCGATTTCATTGCTGGCCGTGGCGATGGCGCCGCTGCCGTCGCGCACGCCGCGCACGGTGTTCGACAGGCGTTCCTGCATTTTCTGCAAGCCCGTCAGCAAGGCGCCCATCTCGTCGTTGCGCGTGATGACGATATCGTTGGCCAGGTTGCCGTCGGAAATGGCGCCGAAATGGCGCAGGGCCTGGTCCAGCGGGCCGAAGATGGCGCGCAGCAGCAAGATGCTGGAAATAATCGTCAGCAAGGCGCCGACGATCATACCGCCGATGGCCATGGCCACCTGGGTGCGGTAACTGGACTGGCTGGTCGCATACATCGCGGCGGCCGACGTGGCCTGGTATTGCGTCAATGTTTCGGCTGCCTGGTCCAGGGTGCGGTACAGCGGCGTCAGCCCCGTCATCATCAAACCGTCCGCTTGAGCGACGTTGCCTTCACGCAAAGCCTTGCTCATGACCAGCAAGCCGTTGCTCATGTAATCGCTGCGTTTCTTGTCCATGTCGTCGGACAGGCGCTTTTCGTCCGTGCTTTGCGGCAAGGCCAGGTACACCTTCCAGGACTTGTTGGAGGCTTCCATGAATTGTTCGGCACGGGCCAGGATATCCTTGGCGTCGGCCGCTTCGGGGTGCACCATCACGCGGTCCATCGTGAAACGGGCGCGGCCCAGCAGAATCTGCGACTCGCCGATGGCTTGCGTCGATGCCAGCTGATTGCTGTAGACCTCGTTGAGGCTGTTGTTGGCCGATTTCAGGCTGATGATACTCATCGCGCCCAAGACAGCGATCAGCAAGCCCAGCACACTCATGGTGGCGATCAGGCGCATTTTTATTGTTATGTTCGACAGCATGCAGTTTCCTTGGTAAGGGCGCAACCTTGCCTGCGCATGCCGGACGAGATAGCGGCAAACGCCAATGGGGCGGGTCACGTGAATTGTTCAGGACAGATCGATACGGCGTGTAAGGCGGCAGGGGGGAAGGCGGCCCGCGCATATCGTCAGGAGTGCAATACAGGGCAACGAGGTCGAGGTTTCCTGTACTTTTAATTTCCTGACTGCAAGATACAGGGAAAGTTTACTAGTAGCAACATCCAGTATTGATTTTCACGCTTTGTAACAAGCGGATGATGTTTTTTGCGCAGAACTGGCATTCCACTGCCGTGCAAGGTCGCGTGGGAATGCCATTTATGCTAGCTAACAAGTTAATACATGGTTTCTTCGATGAGCTGGCCATCGTCGCGGAAATACTGGAACCGGCCCGTTTTCATGCCCATGTTGTAGGCGCCTATCCGCTTTGGTTTCCCGTTCTGGAAATTCTCGATATTGACGCCATGCAGCACGCCCTTGTGCCAGTTGCGGTGAAATTGCGGCACTTCGCCATCGGGATAAAACAGGGTTTCCGCCCCATCGCGCTTGCCGTTGGCAAACGAGCCCTGGTAACGCCGCTTGCCATCCGGATAAAAACTCTCCATCGGGCCCTCGAGCTCGCCAAAGCGGTAATGTTCGACCAGTTCCAGCTGGCCACCGGCCGCATATTGTTCCAGCTTGCCGTCCGGTTCGCCATCGCGCATGGTCAGCACTTGCCAGCCGCCATCCGGCGTCGCCTTCTTCCACGGCCCCTGCTTGATGTCATCGACATACAGGCCGCCACCGCCCGGCTCGATCCACTGGCCCTGCTTCTTGCCATTCACATAGTTGCCCTGCCAGTGCACCAGCGTACCGATACGGCGCTCGCTGGGGCCGTCCAGCCTGTCTTTGACGTAGGTATCGAAACCCTGGTAATTGCCCTTGCCCTCGTCGCGCCATTCGTCCACGCCCGGGCTCACTTCCCAGCGGCCCGTGCGCTGGCCCCGCTGCATCATGCCCGTTGTCGTTTCCTCGCCGCTTTCATACGTCCACGGCCCTTCGGCCTTGTCGTCGACAAACGCGCCAACCGAGCGGATGGTGAGCGGCTCTTCATAGTGCCACTGCCCAGTGCGCTTGCCTTGCGCATACCGGCCACGGGCATACACGTTGCCCGTGCAACAATTCACGTCGTATTCGATGAGCAGCCCATCCTGGCTGGCGGCGAAGCGCTGCGGCTGCGTTTCCCAGGTGATCCACTTGACGTGATAACTGGGCGCGCGCCCGCCTTCCCAGCCCTTGCCCAGCAGATAGGTCACCGTGAGGAAATGGCCCTCTTTTTCCTGGAAAGTTTTTTTATAGGCAAACGCCGGGGCGTCCGTCGGCTTGCCGGGCAATAACTCGCCATCGATATTGAAATAGCCGACCAGGGTGCCGTGGCCATGCTCGATGGCGTCGAACTCGGCCACGCCCGTGGGTGCGTACGCGATGCTGTAGTCGATCAGCTGCAAGCGGGCCAGCGCGGCGCGCACCCGCGCCTCGTCCATGGTTTTCGCGCCGCGCACGATGGCGTCCAGGGTCGGCTGCAGGGTGGCCACCTTGAACATCCTGCCGCCGCTGCGCTCGTAGCGGTAGGCATGCAAGCCAAAGAGCTTATCGCTGCTGCGGCTGAGCACGAACGTGGTTTCGCCTTCGCTGTCGAGGTCAAGCTGGAACACGGCCGCGATGCTGGCCTTGCCATACTTGTCCAGGTTCATGCGCTTCTCGCTATCCCCGTTGCACTGGCAATAGTAGCCGTTGACTTCGCCATTTTCCCGCAGGAAGGCCAGCACCACGCCGCCATCGCGGCGCTCGACAACGCTGGCGGTGGCCATCGCTTGACCTTCGTAGAACCGGACTGCCGCCTGCGCCGGCGCCAAGGTGCCCAGCGCCAGCAGCGCCGCCATCGTGCTGATCCAAAATGTTTGCCGCATGCCAACTCCACTGCCTGAAAACCGCCATTATGCATGGCTGTTCAGGCAAGACCGGACACGCCAGGACGCTGGCGCCACAGGGGCCGCTGCACCGTCTGCGCCAGCAGCACGCCCAGCAGCGAAATGCCGCCGCCGACCAGGTGGTACACATGCATGCTTTCGTGCAGCCAGACGATGGCCAGCAAGGCCGTCAGCAGGGGCAGCAGGTTGATGTAAATGCTGCAGCGGTTCGGTCCCAGCAGTTTTACCCCTTCAATCCACAGGTAGGACAGCACGATGGACGAGCCGATGCCGGCATAGCCGATCAGCGGCAAGGTCGTAGCGTCCAGCCTGGCGCTGCCGGCCGGCAGCAGCAGGAACAGCGGCAGCATGCACGCCAGCGCCGCCAGCGCCTGGCAATAAATGGCTTGCCAGGCGGGAATGGACAGACGCCAGCGGCGCAGCAGCACGCCATACAGGGCAAAACTCAGGCAAGCCAGCAGCATCAGCGCATCGCCCGCATGCACGCCTTGATGCAGCAAGGCCAGCACGTCGCCGCGCCCCACCAGGTACAGCAAGCCGCCAAACGACAGCACGCCGCCGGCCGCCATGCCGACTGTCAACCGCTCGCCCAGCAGCAGCACGCTGAGCAAGGCCGTCATCAGCGGCGCCAGCGCCGTGACGATGGCCATATTCGTCGCCGTCGTCGATTCGGCGGCGCGGTAGGACAGGCTCTGGAACAGCGCCATCGACATCACGCCGCACAGGGCCAGCTGCCACCATTGGCGGCGGATGGCGGCGCGGTTGCGCCACAGGGGGCGAGCGATAAACGGCGTCATCACCAGCAAGACCAGCACCAGGCGGTAAAAAGTGATGGCGGTGGGGGCGATGCTGGACGCGGCCAGCTTCGAGACGACGACGTTGCCGGCCCACAGCAGCATGGCCAGAAACGGATACAGATAGGCGCGCACAGGCATGCGAAGCTCCAGGAATAGTTGCGGGAAACCATCATGCCGCAGGCGCGCCGCGCCTTCTCGCGCTAAAATGTCTGGACCTATCGCAAAACTGACATCATTTTCATGGATTGCACCTCCCCCGCCTTTCAGGAATTGCTGCCCGTCACGGCGCGCGCCATGGCGCTGGCCGTCGACTATGCGCATGGCCACGTGATTTCCGTGCACCGCCACACGCATGCACAATTGCTGTATGCCATCGAGGGCGTAATGACCATCGAGGCCCAAGGCGGGCGCTGGGTGGTGCCGCCCACGCGCGGCGTGTGGCTGCAGCCCGGCATCGCGCACCAGGTACGCATGAGCGGCGCGGTGAAAATGCGCACCGTCTTCATCGACTGCGCCAGCTCACCGCTGCTGCCGCGCCACAGTTGCGTGCTCGACATCAGCCCCCTGCTGCGGCAATTGATCGTGGCAGCCGTCGACATCGCGCCCGATTTCACGGAAGGCAGCCGCGACTGGCATCTGCTGCAATTGCTGTTGCACGAGCTCGACAGCCTGCCCGTGCTGCCCCTGTATCTGCCGCTGCCTGCCGATGCGCGCCTGCGCGGCATCTGCGCGCGGCTGATGGCGCAGCCGGGCGAACAGCAGACGGTGGCGCACTGGGCGCAGGAACTGGCGATCACCGAGCGCAGCCTGCACCGGCTGTTCCAGAAACAGACAGGCATGCGCTTTGGCCAGTGGCGCCAGCAGGCGCGATTGCTGCGGGCGCTGGAACAATTGGCGCACGGCAGCAAGGTCATCGACGTGGCCATGGACAATGGCTATACGAGCCAGAGTGCCTTCACGGCCATGTTCAAGAAGCATTTCGGCACCACGCCCAGCGCGTTTTACCAGGCAAAAGTCATCGCTGCGTAAAAAAAATGCTGCTATGCATCAATAATCATGGGCGATAGCCGCCGCTCTTGTTATCATCGCAAGCCTTATCGCACCGCGCCCATCCTGGCAGCGGTGTTGACCTCAATCACATCACCATGACACAGAATTTTTTCCAGACATTTATCCTGCTCTTGCTCGTGACCGATCCGTTCGGCAACGTTTCCCTGTTCGTCAATGCCCTGAAACGGGTGCCCATCGAGCGGCGCTGGAAAGTCGTGGTGCGCGAATGCCTGATTGCCTTCGGCATCTTGCTGCTGTTTATGTTCTTCGGCCGCCATTTCCTGAACGCCTTGCAATTGTCGGAAGTGGCGCTGCGCATCGGCGGCGGCGTGATCCTGTTCCTGATCGCCATGCGCATGGTCTTTCCGCAACCCAACGCCGGCAATAGCGACCACGAGATGGGCGGTGAACCGTTCATCGTGCCGCTGGCCATCCCCGCGCTGGCCGGCCCGTCGGCGCTGGCCACCGTGCTGCTGTTTTCCTCGCATGAAATGAACGAAGTCATTGCCCACGTGGCGGGGCTGACGGCTGTGGCCGTCGTCTGGCTGGCCGTCTTCCTGTGCGCCGAACGCTTGCAGCGGGCCCTGGGTCCAAGAGTCATGACGGCGTTTGAACGCCTGATGGGCTTGATCCTGACGGCGATGGCCATTGAAATGCTGCTGGCCGGCATACGCGCGTTTTTGAAATCCGTCTGATATAGAACATTCATCACCATGAGCCGTTGCGCCCACATTTTCCTGATGGCCGATTACAACCAGTGGATGAATGCCAAGGTGTACGCGGCGGCGGCCAGCCTGCCACCCGGCGAGCTGCAGCGCGAGCGGGGCGCCTTCTTCGGCTCCCTGCTGGCCACCCTGAACCACGTGATGGTGGGCGACACCCTGTGGCTGCAGCGCTATGCGAAGCATCCAGCCGGCTTCCCCCTGCTCGATCCCATCCGCGCCATCACGCCGCCCGCGTCGCTCACGCACCCGCTGTTCGCGGCCGACGATTTTGCCGCCATGCACGCGCACCGGCAATGGCTGGACCAGCTCATCATCGACTGGACCGCCTCGATCACGGAAGCCGACCTCGACCATTTGCTCGACTACCGCAACAGCAAGGGCCCGAACCGGCGCGAGTTTTTCAGCCTGCTCATGCATTTCTTCAACCACCAGACGCACCATCGGGGCCAGGCCAGCACCCTGCTGTCGCAAGCGGACGTGGACATCAGCGACACGGATCTACTGTTTCGCATCCCCAACCATATTGCCGACTGACGACGGGCGGTAGCGCCATGCTTTGAGCAGGATCAAGGCCAGCGCAAGAAAGACAATGGGATGCGGCAGAGTCATGGCATTTCCTTTGCCGCATACTCGGTTTGCCACAGTTCCGTCACAATGACGAGCGAGGGAACCGTGTCTCTCGCACGCTGCCGGCGCCTCCTGGGCGAGATCGACGCGGCCGAGCAGGAATTATCCAGCAGCAAGAGCTGCACCCCGAGGACGCCTGCGCGTCAAGCTGCCGCAGGTGGGCAGCCTGCTGGCCGCATTGGCGCACGCCTATCCGCAGGCCGCTTGCAGCGCGTGCTGGACGCGCACCGCCAGCACGACGGCGCCTTTCGCATCCTGTGGCCCAGCAGCCGCCACCTGACGCCGAAACTGCGCGCCTTCATCGACTTCCTGGCCACCCGCGTGTTTCCGGAAAGATGAGTCCGCGTCCGGCGCCGCGCTCGTTGTTTCCACACGACAACTTATTTAATTTGCTACCAATTTTTAAACTTTTCGCTGACTTGATACAAGTTTTTGTATTGCAGTGCGGAATTTTGAGGAACAATTACAGGCTGGCCGCCCTTACGTATAAACCCGTAGCCCTGGCCTGTCGACGTTTTCCTTCACTTCCGCAACACGAAAGCAATCATGTCACTCACACAATTCAAAATCGGCACCCGGCTCGGGATCGGGTTTGCTGTCGTTCTCGGCCTGCTGGTAGCTGTCTTGCTCGTCGGCCTGTACTCCATGGGACAACTGAGCGCGCGCACGCACGACATCGTGGCCGACAAGAACGTCAAGATGGCGGCCGCCAATACCATGAGCGACAACGTGCGCAACATTACCCTGGCGATCACGAGCATCGTGGTGGCGCCGACGGAAGCGCTGGTGCAGGCGGAACTGGCAAAGATTGGCGAAGCGCGCAAGAAATATGGTGCCGCCAAGGAAACCTTGCAAAAGAAAATCTCGACGGACAAGGAAACGGCGCTGATGGCCGAACTGGACGCAGCCCTGAAATCGGGCGCGCCGCTGAACAACAAGGTCATCGAGCTGCGCAATGCGGGCCAGACGGAAGAAGCGATCGCCTTCTTGACGCAGCAGGCGGCACCGAGCCTGAAGCGCGTGCTGGGCGCACTCGACAGCCTCGTCGCGTATGAAGGCGAGCAGGCGGCGCAGGCGGCGACGGATGCCGAGACGCTGAGCGCCAGCGCGCGCGCCTCCATGATTGCCCTGGGCAGCGTGGCCGTGCTGCTGGGCGCTTTTGTTGCCTGGATCATCACGCGCTCGATCACCCGCCCCATCAATGCAGCCGTGGGCGTGGCCGAAACCGTGGCCTCGGGCGACTTGTCGTCGCACATCGTCGTCAATTCCAGCGATGAAACGGGCCGCCTGCTGGGCGCCCTGAAAGCCATGAACGACAGCCTGTTGGGCGTGGTGGCGCAAGTGCGCAACGGCACGGATGCGATCTCCACGGCATCGAGCGAAATTGCCGCCGGCAACCTCGACCTGTCGTCCCGCACGGAAGAGCAAGCCAGTTCGCTGGAAGAAACGGCGTCGGCCATGGAAGAGCTGACCTCGACCGTGAAACAGAACGCGGACAATGCGCGCCAGGCCAACCAGCTGGCGAAAAGCGCGTCGGAAGTGGCCGTGCGCGGCGGCAGCATCGTCTCGCAAGTGGTCGACACCATGGGCACCATCAACGCCTCGTCGAAGAAAATCGTCGACATCATCGGCGTCATCGACGGCATCGCCTTCCAGACGAATATCTTGGCCTTGAACGCGGCCGTCGAAGCGGCGCGCGCGGGCGAACAGGGCCGCGGCTTCGCCGTCGTTGCCACGGAAGTACGCAACCTCGCGCACCGTTCGGCCTCGGCTGCCAAGGAAATCAAGGAATTGATCGCCGCCTCGGTCGCCAACGTGGACACGGGTTCGCGCCTCGTCAATGAAGCGGGCCAAACCATGGGCGACATCGTCGACAGCATCGTGCGCGTGACCGACATCATGGGAGAAATCACTTCCGCCACGCACGAGCAAACCATCGGCATCGAGCAGATCAACATGGCCATTGCCCAGATGGATGAAGTCACGCAGCAAAACGCGGCACTGGTGGAAGAAGCGGCGGCCGCCTCGCAAAGCATGCAGGAACAGGCGGGCGAACTGGCGCACGTGGTGGGCTTCTTTAAAACCGGCAACCATGTTGCCAGCGCAACCAAGCTGACGCCTGTACGCGCCGCGCCAGCCGCGGCAAAAATCGCGCCTCCCGCAGCCCGGCCCGCACCCACGCGCAAGGCCGTCGCAGCCGCGCCGGCACGCCGCAGCAATGCGGCTGCCGAGAGCGAATGGGAAGAGTTTTAACGAATAGCAACATCCTCCCCGCAAGAAAGCCAGGCAGGAAGTTGCTGCCTGGCTTTTTTTCGTCCGCAATCGCCACTTTTTTTGCGGCAAAGCCCGCGCAATAGACAAAAGTGCAAAACGTGCACCGCGCATACGCTTTACAATCCTCGCTCGCTTTACAAAATATTGGTCATCATGAATCAGGCAGAACAGCAGCGCCTCCTGGCTATCCTGGAGTATTGGCACAAGATCGAATTCTTTATCCCGTTTGACCTGAATCAAATCACGGACGTTGAAGACCAGTCCACCGTGCGCCTCCTGCACCGCGAACAGCTGGCGCAATTGCCGCTGCAGTTCGCCACGCAATGGCAAGTGCCGTCCGACCGCGAGATCGACGGCTTCTCGCTGTTCCTCGGCGTGTTCGACAAAGCCGAAATCAACAAGGCTTGTCCGCCGGCCAACGGCCCGGAAAACATGGCCGAAACAGAAAAAACAGAACTGCTGGGACGCTCGTGCTTTGCCCGCCTGAACCTCAATGCGCTGGGCGAGCCGCAGTTCGACCCCGTGTCCGTGTCGACCTTGCCGTGGGCGCTGGGCCGCGCCCGCACGCCGGACTGGTCGGGGCTGAGCCTGGACGCCTTCAGCGACAGCCAGCTGGCGCTGCAAGACAGCCTGCGCAACTTCGCCGCCGCGCGTGCCCCGCAGCAAGTGACGGACGAAGCGGGCAATGTCTCGTCGCCCCTGTCCGGCATGGAAATCGCGGCCCTGGCCGATCTGCTGCGCGACTGGGCCGGCTTCCACCCGTCGGCCGGCCAGCCGCTGGCCGTGCTGGAATTGCGCACGCGCAAGAAACGCGCCGCCGTGACGGAAGCCGATGCGCTTGAGTCCAGCCAGAACCGCAGCCTGGACTTCGGCGACACGGTGGAACCATCGATCGATATCCTCAACAGTTTTTACCTCGATGACCTGGAACAGATCATCCGCGCCCTGCGTGGCGGCAAGCTACCCGCGACGGTCGCCGCCTATCTGACGCCGCTGGCGCAGGATGAACGCATCGACCTGTACAGCCCGGCCGGACGCCAGGCGCTGGCCGCCATGCTCAATCCGGCGAACATGAACCGGGGACACTGGCTGGAAGACGCCAGCTACGCCATGAGCCTGATGCAGCAGTTCGCCATCCACGGTGCGCGCACGGGCGTGAGCGAGCGCGGCATCTTTTCCGTCAACGGTCCGCCGGGCACGGGCAAGACCACGTTGCTGCGCGAATTGTTTGCTGACAATATCGTGCGCCGCGCCAGCGTGCTGTCCTGCCTGGACCGCGCTGGCGATGCCTTCATCGGCAAGGTGGCAGTGGCCTTCGAAGGTGTGCGCGACCCGATTACCATCGCCCGCCTGCGTCCGGAACTGACGGGCTTTGAAATGGTCGTCGCCTCGTCGAACAATGCAGCGGTGGAAAACATTTCTGGCGACCTGCCAAAACCCAAGCAGCTGGGCAAGGAATGGGCGCGCACGCGCTACTTTGAAAGCGTGGCGCGGCGGGTCGTGGCAGACGGCAATGGCGCCAACCGCGCCCTGGGCGAGGCGGAAGCGCCGTGGGGCTTGATGTCTTGTGCGCTGGGCAATAGCGCCAACCGCCGCCGCTTCGTCAGCAATTTTTATGACGACGACTGGGACAAGACCACGGCGCGCAAGACGCCGAACGCGCAGAATATCCGCCAGTGGCTGGCCAGCTACCAGGGCGTCAGCTTCGCCCAGGCGGCGCGCGAGTTTCGCGAAACGGAACACGTGGTGGAAAAAGCCCTGGCCGAGCACGCCCAGTACGCGGCCCTGTGGCAAGCCGTGGGCACCTGCACGGAAGCAGACTTCATGCAGGCCAGCCAGCAAGCGCTGATTGCGGCTGAGCAAGAGATGGATGCGGCGAATGGCGCCCTGACCGACGCGCTGGCGCAGCAGGACACCCTGCTCGCCAGCAAGAAGGAATTGCTGGAAGAAGAACGCCTGGTGGCGCTGACGCAGCCCGGCTTCTTTGCCCGGCTGTTCCGCACGGCACCGGCGCGCGCCTACAAGGATGCCGTCGTCGCCAATGCCGAGGCGCAACGCCAGGCCGCGCGCGACGTGTCCGCCATCAAACTGCTGCTCAAGGGCGAGCTGGAGCCGCGCTGCGAGCGCGCCCGCAACAGCCTGCACATCGCCCGGCGCACGGCGCAGTCGCGCCAGCGCGAATGGGATGACAGCACGGAACTGCTGCGCCGCGCGCGCATGCGTTTTCCCACCATCATCGCGCCGGCCACCCTGGACGAGCTGGACGGCGACGCCCTGCAAATTGGCGGCCTGTGGCATGAGCCGGCCCTGGCCCGCCTGCGCTCGCGCCTGTTCGCCAAGGCCCTGGCCCTGCATGAAGCGTGGCTGGCGGAAGTGGCAAAGAAGGGTGGTCCCGGCTTTGGCGGCAACTTGCTGGCCGTGTCGAAATTGCTGAAAAACAAGCGCGCCTATGACCAGTCGCACATCGCCATGGTCTGGCACAGCCTGTTCATGGTGGTGCCCGTCGTGTCGACCACGTTCGCCTCGTTCGCGCGCCAGTTCCAGGGCATGGGCCCTGAATCGCTGGGCTGGCTGTTCATCGATGAGGCGGGCCAGGCCGTGCCGCAAGCGGCGCTGGGCAGCCTGTGGCGCGCGAAACGTGCTGTCGTCGTCGGCGACCCGCTGCAGATCGAACCTGTCTTCACGGTGCCGGGCCGCCTCGTGCAAACGTTATCCGCCCTGTCGCCGCACACGCAGGATGGCAGTTACGCGCCAACCTCCGTTTCCGTGCAGACCCTGGCAGACAAGGCCAACCGCTATGGCGCCGTCGTCGGCGCCGGCAGCGCACAGCCGCTATGGATCGGCAGCCCCTTGCGCGTGCACCGCCGCTGCGTGGAGCCGATGTTTTCGCTGGCCAATAGCATCGCCTACGAAGACAAGATGGTCTACGCCTTGAGCGAACGCACGCCGCCGGCCGGCGCGCGGGGCCTCACGAAAGGCCCGAGCCGCTGGATCGACGCTCTTGGCCCCGTCAGCTACAAACAGGTGGTGCCCGTGCAGCTCGATTTCGTGCTGGAAGTGCTGCTGAAACTGTATCGCCGCGACGGCAAGCTGCCCGCCATGTATGTGATTACGCCGTTCAAGGCCGTGCGCAACGAATTGCGTTCGCGCATCGTCGACATGGACTGGGACCGCCGCCTCGGCTACGGCAAGGCACCGACGGCGCGCGAATTGCGCCAATGGAGCAGCCAGATGGTGGGCACCGTGCACACCTTCCAGGGCAAGGAACAAAGCGTGGTGATGCTGGTCCTCGGTGCCGACGACAGCACGGTAGGC
This sequence comes from Janthinobacterium sp. BJB446, assembly GCF_002735655.1. Classification (NCBI taxonomy): domain Bacteria; kingdom Pseudomonadati; phylum Pseudomonadota; class Betaproteobacteria; order Burkholderiales; family Oxalobacteraceae; genus Janthinobacterium; species Janthinobacterium sp. BJB446. The sequence goes on from NZ_PDZK01000006.1 coordinate 56,780, forward strand.
GCCGCCCAGTGGGCGGCCGCCACGCCGAACCTGCTCAACGTGGCCCTGACGCGCGCGCAGCACTATGTGTACATCGTCGGCAACCCGCTGCTGTGGGGGCAGTTGCCGCACTTTGCACCGGCGTGTGCGCAATTGCCGCATACGGGCATGCATGAGTTTTTGGTGGAGATGGGGTAGGTCGGATTAGCGGGGGCCGCCGAGGCTGCCAACGCGTAATCCGACAACATTGTTGGCGGCTCTTGTCGGATTACGCGTAGCTTCGCCTCGCTAATCCGACCTACCCTGCGCCGGAATGCGGCGTAGGTCGGATTAGCGGGGCCGCCGAGGCGTAGCGTAATCCGACACCACCCCAGTCAATTACGCCGGAAAAACCAGGGTAAACGTCGTGGCGGCCGCGTCCGACGCCACGGTCGCGCTGCCGCCATGCAACTGCATGATGGCCGTGACAATGGCCAGCCCTAACCCTGTGGAGGCGGCCGAATCGCTGCGGGCCGGGTCGGCGCGGTAGAAGCGCTCGAACAGGTGCGGCAAGTGGCGCGCGGGGATGGCGGACCCCAAGTTGCTCACACTCAATTCCACCCCCTCGTTCGTCGCGTGCGAGCGCAGCAGTATCGTGCTGCCCGGCGCCGCGTGGCGGATGGCATTCGACAGCAGATTGCCCAGCGCGCGGCGCAGCAGTTGCGGCTCGGCCGTCACATTGCCGCTGCCGTGGCAAGCCAGCGCCAGCCCGCGCTCTTCGGCTAGTCCCTCAAAGAAATCGGCCAGGCGCAAAAACTCGTCCTGCACGGGCAAGGCTTGCTTGACGAGCACCATTTCATCCTGCTGCGCGCGCGCCAGAAACAACATGCTGTCGATCATGCGCGACAGCCGTTCCAGCTCTTCCACATTCGATGACACCAGCTGTTCATAGTCTTGCGCACTGCGCGGGCGGGCCAGCATCACCTGGCTTTGTCCCAGCAAATTGGTGACGGGCGTACGGAATTCATGCGCCAGGTCGGCGGAAAACTGCGACAGCCGCGCATAGCCTTCCTGCAGCCGCGCCAGCATGGCATTCAAGGCCTGGATCAGGGGCAGCAATTCCGTAGGCGCGCCGCGCGCATCGAGTTGCTGCTCCAGCTTGCCCGGCCGCACGAGGGCCGCATGGGCGGCGATATTGCGCAGCGGCCGCAAGCCCCGCAACAGCATCAAGCTCGCCAACAATGCCGCCACCAGCGCGCTGACGGCAACGGACACGACGATCTGCCAGCGGTAGGCGGCAAACATGGCCGTGCGGTCGCCATAGACCCTGGCGACGGAGATGTCGGCCATCTGCGCCGGGTCGCCAATGCGCGCGCTGGCCGCCACCACCCTGGCCGGATAACCGTCGCGGCTGGTCCAGCTGACGATGGCGCTGTCCGTGACGGGCGCATCGACGGCCACGGGAACAGGATGCGCCACCGTCTCGCCGTTTGGATTGACATCGATCAAACGCGTGCCATCGGCGCGCACGATGCGGACCAGGGAATTTTCTTGCCCGCTCATGGTGTCGCGGAAATACTGGGGCCGCTCGCGGATGATGTCGAGGGTGCCCGCATTGCCCAGCAGTTGCTGGATCTGCCGCAGTTTTCCCAGCAACAAAATGTCATCGCGGCGCTCGATTTCCGCGACGAACGAGCGGTACAAATGCATGCCCAGCCCGGCCGACACGAGCGCCACGATCAGCACGAACACGAGCGTGACGCGCAGCGTCAGCGAGCGGCGGAGTTGCGCCAGCTTCATTGCGTGGCGCCGCTGTTGGGCACGGTAGGCGCGCGCAATTCGCAGACATAGCCCATGCCACGCAAGGTGTGGATCAGCTTGGGTTCGAACGGGTCGTCGAGCTTGCTGCGCAGGCGGCGGATGGCAGCATCGATGACGTTGGTGTCGCTCTCGAAATTGATGTCCCACACTTGCGAGGCGATGATGGAGCGCGACAAGACTTCGCCCTGACGCCGCGCCAATAAATGCAGCAAGCCGAATTCCTTGGCCGTCAGAGTGATGCGCTGGCCTTGCCGGCTGACCTTGCGTTTCATCACGTCGATTTCCATGTCGCCGATACGGATCACGTCGTCCTCGCGCGGCGGCCCGCGCCGCAGCAAGGTGCGGATGCGCGCCACCAGCTCGGCAAAGGCGAATGGTTTCACCAGGTAATCGTCGGCCCCCAATTCCAGCCCTTTGACCCGGTCTTGCACTTCGTCGCGCGCCGTGAGGAAAATCACGGGCACGTCCGCACCGCCCTCCTGCAGCCGCAGCGCGCGCAAGACTTGCCAGCCATCCATGATGGGCAGCATGACGTCGAGCACGATGAGATCGGGTGACTCCGTACCGGCCATGTGCAAGCCGTCGCGGCCGTTGCGCGCCAGGCTCACCGTAAAGCCGGACTCGGCCAAGCCGCGCAGCAGGTAATCGCCCGTCTTCGGTTCGTCTTCGATTACCAGGATACGCATGGCCACTTTCTAAAGAGAATATAAGACCATTCTACGCCGCGCGCACAGCGCCGCGGATGATAAAAATGTCATGCGGCGATCATCTTCGCGTAGGGTAACACTGGCCATACTGGCGTCACTTGATTCCCTGGACGCCACATGAAAACCCTTCTTTTCGGCAGTACCCTGCTATGCGTGCTGGCCAGCCCCGCACACGCCCAGTTGCGCAAGGTCGATGATCTTTCTCTGCCAGCGGCCAACAAGCTGGCCGATGCGGCCATGGCCGCTTGCCTGGCGCAGGGCCGGCATATCGTCGTTACCGTGCTGGACCGTGGCGGCAATATCATGACGGTGCAGCGCGCCGACGGCGTCGGACCGCACAACACGGAAGCCAGCCGGCGCAAGGCGTATACGGCGCTGTCCACCAAGAGCGATACCTATGCGCTGGCCGTGGCCGCGAACGCCAATCCGGAGATGCGCAACCTGACTACCGTGCCGGAACTATTGCTGCTGGGCGGCGGCCTGCCCTTGCGAGCCCAGGGCGAAGTGGTCGGCGCCATCGGCGTGGCCGGTGGCGGTGGCGCGCAGCAAGACCGTGCCTGCGCCCAGGCTGCCCTGGCCGCCATCCCCGAACTCGATTCTCCCACCCTTTGAAAGACACGACGATGACGTACCTGAAAAAGATCACCGCCGCCCTGGCCTTCGCCAGCCTGTCCAGCATGGCCCTGGCCGCCGCCAATCCCTTGAGCGTGCACATCCTCGACTTGCAGAGCGGCCAGCCGACAGCGGGCGTGACGGTCACCCTGGAGCAAAAGAAAGGCGAAGGCTGGCAACAGCTGGCCAGCGCCGTGACGAATGCGCAGGGGCGCATCGCGGCCATGTATCCGGAGGATGCTCCCATGCAGGCGGGCGATTACCGCATCGTGTTCAAGACAGGCGAGCACTATGCGCGCCTGAAACAGGAAACCTTCTTCCCGGAAATCCCCGTGCAATTCCACGTGGAAAAGACCGACCAGCACTATCACATTCCCTTGCTGCTCAGTCCTTTCGGTTTTTCCACTTACCGAGGAAACTGACCGTTGATCACGCCACCGTCTTCGCCGTCTGCCCGAACAGCACGCTTTTCGCGTCGCCGCTGACGGTGGGCTGCACATTGATTTCAGCCGCCCGCGCATACGCGCGCACGGTGGCGGGACGGGCGGCAATGGCCGCGAACCAGCGCGCCAGGTGCGGGAAATCTTCCAGCTTCTGGCGCTGGCGCTCGTGCGGCACGATCCACGGGTAGATCGCCATGTCGGCGATGGAATACGTGTCGCCGGCCACGAATGCGCGGTCCGCCAGGCGCTTGTTCAGCACCCCGTATAGCCGGTTCGTTTCGTTGACGTAGCGCGTGATGGCGTAATCGATGGGTTCGGGCGCATATTGCACGAAATGGTGGTTTTGCCCGGCCATGGGGCCAAGGCCGCCCATTTGCCAGAACAGCCACTGCATCACTTCGGCGCGTCCCCGCACGTCGTCCGGCAGGAATTGCCCGCTTTTCTCGGCCAGGTATTGCAAAATCGCGCCCGACTCGAACAGGGACAAGGGCGCGCCGCCATCTTCCGGTGCCTGGTCGACGATGGCGGGGATGCGGTTGTTCGGCGCGATGGCGAGAAACTCGGGCTTGAACTGCTCGCCCTTGCCGATATGCACGGGAATAATGTTGTAGGGGATGCCCGCTTCTTCCAGGAACATCGTCACTTTGTGCCCGTTGGGCGTGGTCCAGTAATACAGGTCGATCATCGTGGTCTTTCCAGGTAGATAAGTAGGGCAGGCGGCCTCCGCATCACTATTGTCGCGCCGCAACTGATATGCATGGATATAATGCCACGTAAGCGAAAAACAAGACGGCGCAAGCATTCACTAGCGCCGTCACGCAGGCATCCCGACATTCCCGAGCACCAACCAAGAAAGCCGACCATGCGCAAACTCCTGATCGTCACGCTGTCCGTCCTGCTGTCAGGCTGTGTCCAGGACTTCGCCATCTACATGTTCGATGGACAGGACCATTCCCTGACCGTGCGCCGCCAGCAACGTTATTTTTGGCAAGATACCGTGGAAGTGCAGCTGATGGCGACCAATTTGCCGCAATGCCAGCGCCTGCATACCCTGTCGACGGATGCGCCAGCCGACATCACCGTCGAGCTGTTTGCAGCCGGCGATGGCATCTGGAATATCCGCATGGGCAAGCAGCTGTGGCAGGCGGAAACGAATACCTGCAATGCGCTGACGGAAATGGAAAACGACCCGAAAGCCGACCTGGGCCAGCCGGTCGGGCAATTCGTGGTCGTCGATGACAAACTGGAATTCGAACCGGCGCCGCAAGCGGCGGCGCCAGCCCAATAAAATCCTAGCGCGCCGCCAGGCTGCGCAGCGGCTTTTTCGCCACGGCGCGTGGCGCGCCAGCAGAACTTGCCGCCAGGCGCGGCGACGTCCCCGTCCCAGGCTCCTGCGCCGACAGCTTGAAGCGCGCCACCAGTTGCGCCAGCACGGCCGCCTGGTCCTGCATGCTCGACGCCGCGGCCGCCGCCTCTTCCACCAGTGCCGCATTTTGCTGCGTCACGCTATCCATCTCCGTGATCGCCTGGTTGACGTGGCCGATACCCGTGCTTTGCTCGTGCGAAGCGGCCGTGATGTCGGCCATGATGTCGGTCACGCGCGAAACGGAAGCGACCACCTGATCCATGGTCGTGCCCGCCTGTGCGACGAGCGTGCTGCCGGCCGCGATGCTGTCGACGGAAGCGCCGATGAGTTCCTTGATTTCCTTCGCCGCGCCAGCGGACCGTTGGGCCAGATTACGCACTTCCGACGCCACGACGGCAAAGCCGCGTCCCTGCTCGCCGGCGCGCGCCGCTTCCACGGCCGCGTTAAGCGCCAGGATATTCGTCTGGAAAGCGATGCCATCGATGACGCCGATGATGTCGACGATCTTGCGCGACGAAGCGTTGATGGTATCCATGGTGCCGATCACTTGCGCCACCACGGCGCCGCCCTGGCGGGCCACGGCGGAAGCGGACTGCGCCAGTTCATTCGCCTGCACGGCGTTGCCCGCGTTTTGTGTCACGGTCGAGGTCAATTCCTCCATCGAGGCCGCCGTTTCTTCCAGCGAACTGGCTTGCATTTCCGTGCGTGCCGACAAGTCCATATTGCCGCTGGCAATCTCGCTCGATGCCGTGGCAATCGTCTCGGCGCTGTGGCGGATTTCACTGATCGCATCGACCAGGTTGGCTTGCATGGTTTTCATTGCGTACAGCACGCTGTGGCGGTCGTTGGCATGCGTGCGCACGACGCCGCTCAAATCGTTATTCGCGATCTTTTCGGCCACGTCGGCCGCATACTCGGGATCGCCGCCCAGCGCATGGCGCAAGCTGCGGTTGATCACGACGACGACGGCGGCCAGCAGCGCGCACACGAGGACCAGCACGCCCAGCGAAGTCAGCAGCGACTGGCGGAAGGCCGCATCGATATCATCCATGTACACGCCCACCACCAGGGTCCAGGCCCATGGCTTGTAGGCCACCACGCGGCTCATCTTCGGTTCCGGGGTCTTCTGGCCGGGACGGGGGAAATAATAGTGGACGAAGCCCTTGCCTGCATCGGTCTTGCCGACGGCAACGATGTCGCGGTACAGATAAGTGCCGTTGGCATCTTTAAAATCCGACATGTTCTTGCCATCGGTTTGCGGTGCGGCGGGATTCATCACGACGACGGCATCGAGGTTGATGATGGACAAATAACCGGTTTCGCCGAAACGCATGCTCTTGATGACGGCCGTGGCCTGCTTCTGCGCTTCTTCCTTCGTCAAGGCGCCGCTGGCGGCCAGGTCGCCGAACATCTTGACGGCGCCCAGGCCCAGGTCGGCGGCATTGCTCAGGTCGGCGCTGCGCTCTTCGATGCGGATCTTGCGAACTTCCAGCGCGTTATAGACAAAAATAACGGTGATGCACAACAAGCTGCAAATCAGGGGAATCCATAACTTCTGCTGGAACGTCAATTTCTTCATGCTGTGTCTCCAACTATCTATTTGCGGCGATGGGGCGTGGCCCGCTTCCTGCCCTGCAAGCCAGGAATGCGGCGGCGACGGTGCTCTGGCGGCACCGTTCAGACTGCTTCAGCATACGCTCGAACGACCGATATTTACAATGCCGGGAAGCAATGAATTTTGCCCAGTGTTGTTAATGCGTTGCGACAATTGATGAGAATTGATGCTGCATTGCAATAAAAATGCGGCCAGCGGCCGCCGTTCTTTTGCGCTACAGTCACTGCCATTCCCCACCGCGCGAGGAGTCCCATGTCGACCACCATGAGCTGGCAAGGCTTTGCCATCCTGTCGGCCGTGTTCGCGGCCCTGACGGCCATCCTGGGCAAGCTGGGCGTAGCCCACCTGAACAGCAATATGGCCACCTTGATACGCACTGGCGTCATCCTGCTGGTGACGGCAGCCATCATCTCGCTGCGCGCGGAATGGCAGCGCCCGTCCGGCGGCAATTGGGTGGGCTGGACTTGCCTGATCGCTTCGGGCGCGGCCACGGGGCTGTCGTGGCTCTGCTATTTCCGTGCGCTGCAGCTGGGGCCCGTCTCGCTGGTGGCGCCCGTCGACAAACTCAGCGTGGCGCTGGTGATGCTGGCCGGCTGGCTCGTGCTGGGCGAACCGTTCACCGTGAAAGCGGCCATCGGCGGCGGCTTGATCGTGCTCGGCTCGCTGATTTTGCTGTTGTAATGCATTCCCCGGCACGCGGCGGCGCGCCTGTGTCAGAATGCACGCCGCATAGATCGAATCACGAAAGAACAGCATGACCAAGAATGAAGCCATGAAACGCATCAACGACCGCCTGGGCAAACCCACCCTGACGGACAAGAACACGCATTTTGCCAGCGTCGCCAGCTATGGCACGGACGAAGGCTGGTGGCTGAAGATCCCCTTCCTGACGTTCAAGCAGGAATTGCACTTCATCCTCAACAATGAAAAAACGAAAAGCTTCCAGCACCTGAAAATCGGCGCCAACCAGATCCTCAGCCCCGGCATGAAGTTCCGCAGCACGGGCGGCGCGGCCGACGTCTTCATGTCGGCCTCGGCGCCGAAACGCCTGGTCGACTTGCTCGACGGCGGCAGCAAGTACAACTTCACCAAGCATTTCGTCAACGACTATCGCTACTAGTCCCACCTGACCCAACCTGCTGCGCGTCGGTATAGGCAGCCTGCGATGCTCACCGTACTAGAGTACGGTTGCGCTTCTCGGCTACCTCTCCCTTCCGCTCGCGACGGTTTGGTCAGGCGTCGTGACGCCTTGTCGGATCATTGTGGGGCGGCAGCCACGCCCTGAGCAAATGCTGCGCGATGTCGAGCGCGTCGTCGCGGCTGGTGCCGAAATGCAGGGGATAGCCCCAGAACTTGCCGAACATCACGGCAAAGGCCTTGCCGGCCAGGCGCTTGGCGGCGCTCGGTTCGACCAGCACCATGCCCTGGATATACGCGCGGATGGCCGCCTTGTTCTGCTTCATCCATAGTGAAGCCCGCTTGCGCTCTTCCTGCGGGTGTTCATGCCCGTCCTCGTCAAAGCCTTCTTCGCTGAGGATGACAAACGCCTGGCGGCGCGCCAGCAGCGCGTCAAACTGGGCAAACAGAATATCGGGCTGGACAGGTGCTGCCTCGCGGCGCATCCAGACGAGGGGGAAAGTGGATAGATCAAGCTGCATGGTAATGACTCCTTCAAGGGGGTTGCCGTTCCTCCTCACCTTCATCAGAACACGGGCGGCGGCGGTTGCCGTTGAAGCGGGGCTGCGGATGCCCATACGATAGCGTTGGCAGCGCTGCGCGTCATTGCATAAAATAGCCACAATATTATTCAATCCAGCCAAAGTACTCCCATGCCCCATCCCCTCTTGCCCAGCATGCTGACGGCCCACCTGGGTCTGGACGACGACGCTTCCATCCTCGATTTCGACGTCGATGGCGTGCTGCGCCCCTTGCTGGCCGTGGGCCTGGCCAGCGTGCCCGAGGATGCGGAGCAGGCGCCGCATCAGCACCGCAAGGGGCAGTTGCTGTATGCCACGCGGGGCGTGATTCATTGCGAGGTGGAAAGCGGCGTGTGGATCGTGCCACCGCAGTGCGCCGTGTGGATACCAGGCGGTCTGATGCATGCTGCGCAGGGCGTGGGCGAGGCGGAATGTTATTGCCTGTTTATCGAGCCGGCCATGGCGCCAGCCTTGCCGGCCGTCTGCTGTACCGTGGCCGTTTCGCCCTTGCTGCGCGAACTGATCGCCAAGGCGACCGTTTTTCCCACCCTGACCGTGCTGCAGGGCGCGCAGGAACGCCTCGTGCTCACTTTGCTCGACGAGCTGGCGGCCGCGCCCGTGGAAGACTTGCATCTGCCGATGCCGCGCGATGCGCGTTTGCGCTGCCTGGCTTCCCTGCTGCTGGCGCAGCCTGCCGATAAAAGGACCTTGGCCGAATGGGCCAGCCGCATCGGCATGAGCGAGCGCAGCATGACCCGGCAGTCACTGGAGGAAATGGGCATGAGTGTAGGCCGCTGGCGCCGGCAATTGCACGTCATCCTTGCCTTGCAACGGTTGGCGCAAGGGCGCAGCGTGAAAGCGGTGGCGCTGGAACTCGGTTATGAAAATACCAGCGGTTTCGTCACCATGTTCCGCAAGGCCGTGGGCAAGCCGCCGGCGCGCTACCTGGCGGAACGGGAATCGAAGAGAATATAAAACGCATAAAAAAAGGCGGCATATTCCGCCTTCATCCTGCATCGTCGCTGAAAATCAGACTTCGCGCGCCAGCGCCAGAAATTCCGTGCGCAGCGCCAGGTTCGGCTGCATCTCGCCCAGCATGGCCGAGGTGATGGTTTCTTCGCCCGGCGTGCGGATGCCGCGGCTTTCCATGCACAGGTGGCGGCAACGTACGACCACGCCCACCGATTTCGGTTCCAGCACTTCCATCAGGGCATTGGCGATCTGCATCGTCATGCGTTCCTGCACTTGCAGGCGCTTGGAGAAGCAATCGACGAGGCGCGTCAGTTTCGACAGGCCGACGATCTTGCCGTTGGGCACGTAGCCGATGGTGGCCTTGCCGAAGAACGGCGCCAGATGGTGCTCGCAATGGCTGTAGACGGGAATGCCGCGCACGACGATCAGCTCGTTGTACTGTTCCGCGCCATCTTCGAAGGCTTTCAGTAAGTCCACCGGATCCTGGCCATAACCGGACGTCCAGTGTTTCCAGGCTTTTGCCACGCGCGCCGGCGTTTCCAGCAAGCCAGGACGCTGCGGATCTTCGCCAAGGCTGCTGATCAACCGGCGCCAGTCGTTTTCGGAGAATTCTTCTTGAGACATGCTAAACCACCCTAAAATTTTCAATTGCCGCCAGTATATAGAAAATGCGGCAAGCTGCCCGAGCAGTCCCCGCTTTACGACACTGCCGGCGGACGGTGGGCGCCGACCAGCAGCGCGGAAATCGACACGCTCGAACTCGCTTCCGGCCACGCATCGCCGGGGCCGAACCAGCGCGCCTCGGCGATTTCATTCTCGTCGAGGCGAATCTCGCCATCGAGATAATCGGCCGTAAACGCGATCATCAGCGAATGGGGAAACGGCCAGGATTGGCTCATGAAGTACTGCAAGTTATGCACGCGCAAGCCCACCTCTTCCATCACTTCGCGGTGCACGGCTTCCTCGATCGATTCGCCCGCTTCCAGGAAGCCGGCCAGCGGACTGAAACGCTGCGATGGCGAATGCTTGTGCATGGCCAGCAGCACCTGGTCGCCCTTGCGGATGAGTACCATCATGGCTGGCGAAATACGCGGATACGCGAGCATGCCGCAGGCGGCGCATGTGAAGCAGCGCTCGCCAGGCGTGCGCTGCATGGGTGTGGCGCATACGCCGCAATGGCGGTGCGTGCGCGCCCACTCGGCCAGTTGCGCGGCGCGGCTGGCCAGGCCCAGGAAAGCATCGTCGACGGCATTAAACAGCGAACGCATGCCGTGCCAGGCCAGAGTGCTATCGGCGGGCAACAGCTCCTCATCCGTCCAGACGGTCTGGCAATAACGGCCCTGCCACAGGCCCACGGGCTGGGCGCGGCTGAGGTCGATATCGAGCGCGGCCGCCTCGGCGGCATTGGGCAAGGACAGCTCGGACGTGCGCAACAATAAACGCCCGCGGTGAAAGACGAATGTGAGCGTGTCGGCTGCCGCCGGGGCCGGTTCGGGCGCATCGATCAGGGGGACAAAGGCTTCGGGAGTTTGCAGCATGCTTGGCGGAAATTTGTAAAGGTTGCTTATCATACTCCCGCCGGCGGACGCCTGCGCGCATAGCAGCGGCCAGGCCGCAAAGCAAGCATTCATGAGCCATGACAGTGTTTTTTTTGCGGCACACCCAATCCGTTGCGTAAACGAGACTGATAACGATTCTCATTTACGAATGAGTGCCCAATAATTACAATGTCTGCCAACCCGTCCATCGCCAGCCACTTGCCCGCTTGCCACAGCACAGCGGCGCAGAGCCAGCCAGGAACCACTACCTGACCTTATCGAGAGAGCAAGATGGCAATCAAGAGCCGCAAACACGCCCCAACCCGTTTCAACCAGCACATCGGCGCCGCCCTGGCCGTGATGCTGCTGCCCGTCGCCGCCCAGGCGGCAGACCCGGCCGGCCAGAGCGCCCCCGCATCGCAGCAAACCCTGAACGAAGTCAAGGTCATTGGTTCCAAGGAAAACGACTTCAAGGCCGAAAAAGCCTCGTCGCCAAAATACACGGAAGAGCTGGTCAATACGCCGCAAACCATCGTCGTGATCAAGAAGGAATTGATCGAACAGCAAGGCGCGCTGACCCTGACGGACGCGCTGCGCAACACGCCTGGCGTCGGTACTTTCTTCCTCGGTGAAAACGGCAACACGAATACGGGCGACGCCGTCTACATGCGCGGTTTCGATTCGTCCGGCAGCATCTATGTCGATGGCGTGCGCGACGTGGGCTCCATCTCGCGCGACGTCTTCAACATCGAACAGATCGATGTACTGAAGGGCCCGGCGGGCACGGACAGCGGCCGCGGTTCGCCCACCGGCTCGATCAACCTGGTCAGCAAGACGGCGACCATGGAAAACAAATTCAATTCGCTGCTGACGGCGGGCAGCGGCAAGCAGAAACGCGCCACGGCCGACTGGAACCGCATCCTCGACAGCGACTCGGGCACGGCATTGCGCCTGAACCTGATGACGCAGGACAGCGGCAACCCGGCGCGCGATGAAGTCAAGAACAAGCGCTGGGCCTTCGCGCCCACCGTCACCTTCGGCATCGGTAAACCAACGCGCATCACGGCCAGCTACCTGCACGTGGATCAAAACAATGTGCCCGACGGCGGCGTGCCGACCATCGGCCTGCCTGGCTACTCGACACCGGACACCATCACGCCAACGAACAAGGTCATCCGCACCTTCCTGAACGGCGCGACCAAGGTCGATCCGAAGAATTTCTACGGTTCCACCTCGGACTACGACAAAATCAAGGCCGACATGGGCACCTTGCGCATCGACCATGATTTCTCGCCGAACGTGCAGATCCAGAACACCACGCGCTATGGCAAGACCCAGCAGGACTATCTGCTGACGGCCTTCATGGCCAACACCGCCAACCTGAAGACACCAGTCACCACCGATCCATCAACGTGGACCCTGGCGCGCTCGCTGCGCACCGTCAAGGACCAGGAAAACACGATCCTGACCAACCAGACCGTGGTCAGCGCGCAATTCGACACGGGCGTGCTGAAGCACTCCCTGGTAGCCGGCGCCGAGTTCACCAGCGAAAAACAGACCAACTACAGCTATGTGCCCGCCAGCCTGGGTACCTTGCCGGCAGCGAACCTGTACAACCCGAATCCGCGTGACACCGTCACCGGCCATAACCCCGTACGCAGCGGCGCCTTCACGGAAGGCGAAGTCAACACGCAAAGCCTGTATGTCTTCGACACCATCAAGGTCGGCGACAAGTGGCTGTTCAACGGCGGCGTGCGCTTCGACCATTTCAATACCACGTATGACGCCATCACCCTGCAAACGGCCGTGACTGCGCCCGCGGTACAGCCATTGCCAGTGGGCACGCCGATTCCTACCCACCTGACCCTGAGCGACACCCTGGCCAACGGCAAGATCTCGGCCATGTACAAACCGACGCCGGACAGCAGCGTGTACGCCTTGCTGGCCACGTCGAAAGCGCCGCCTGGCGTCAACTTCGCCCTGAGCACGGGCGCCAGCAGCGCGCAAAACCCGAACTATGACCCGCAGGAAACTATCACCAAGGAAATCGGCACCAAGTGGGACTTCCTGAAGCAAAAACTGTCGCTGTCGGCGGCCGTCTACCAGACCACCGTCAAGAATGAAGTGGAACAGGACCCTGTCATCCCGACCATTTATTACCAGACCGGCAAGAAGCGTGTGGAAGGCCTGGAACTGGGCGTGGTGGGCGAAATCATGCCGAACTGGCTGGTCAGCGCCGGCTACACGCGCATGAATACCAAGGTCGAGTCGGGCAAGGTCGTCACGGCCAGCGGCATCAATAACCTCAGCTACACGCCAAAACAGGCGTTCACCAGCTGGACCTCGTACACCCTGCCGTTCGGCCTGAAAATCGGCGGCGGCGCGCGTTACGTGGGTGAAATGCTGCGCGGCACCGATGGCGCCGTCGGCACGCCGGCACGCGTGGATGCCTACTGGGTCTTCGATGCCATGGCAACCTATACCGTCAACAAGAACCTCGACTTGCAGCTGAACGCCTACAACTTGGCCGACAAGACCTATGTGGCGGCCATCAACAAATCCGGCTTCCGCTACACCCCGGGCCAGCCGCGTTCGTTCAGCCTGACGGCAAATATCAAGTTCTGAAATCAATAGAACAGAAACTCCACCACATCAAGCCCCTCTTCGGAGGGGCTTTTTTATTGTCCTGCCAATCTTGTCTTTTTGGCGCACCGCCGCCCTGCCGCGACTAGCGTATGAAAAGTCATACAGCGATATCCCGCCGCGTCCAATATTTCGCGCAAGCACGCCAAGTTGCGACATCTAAACAACAAAAAAGCTTCCTTAAATCAACAACTTAAGAAGTTAGGTTCCAAATTCCCATTTCAGGCATATCCTTTGCTATGTACAGGTTTTGCTGCAAATAATCGCTGGCACGCAAGGGCTTGTTTTTGAGAAATATTGACTCCAAGCTTGAGTTGCTCGCTATCAATAATCCGCTCACAGCGGCGTTTCACCGGAGGAGTCAAAATGAAAAAGAAACGGCCATTAACCCTGTACATCCTGATTGCCATGATCCTCGGCATTGCCGTGGGCTATGGATGCAACACCGCCTTCCCTGATGCCAAGCTCAGCGCTCAGATCGCTGGCAATATTTCCATCGTTACCGACGTCTTCCTGCGCCTGATCAAGATGATCATTGCGCTGCTGGTGTTCTCCACCCTGACGGTCGGTATCGCCCACATGGGCGACGGCAAGACGGCGGGCCGTATCGGCCTGAAAGCCATGTGCTGGTTCGTCGTTGCCTCGCTGGTGTCGCTGGCGCTGGGCATGGTGCTGTCGAACCTGATGCAGCTGGGAACCAACCTCGGTTTGCCATTGCCGGACATCCACGCGTCGACGAATCTGAAAACGGCCGCCTTCACCTTGAAAGATTTCTTCACGCACCTGGTGCCGAAGTCGCCGATCGAGGCCATGGCCAACAATGAAATCCTGCAAGTACTGGTGTTCTCGATCTTCTTCGGCGGCGCACTGGCCGGCCTGGGCGAATCGGGCAAGACCCTGACGGCCGTCGTCGACCAGCTGGCACAAGTCATGCTGCGCATCACCGGCACCATCATGAACCTGGCCCCGCTGGCCGTGTTCGCTGCCATGGCCTCCGTCATTACCACCCACGGCCTGGGCGTGCTGGTCACGTTTGCCAAGTTCATGGGCGGCTTCTACGTAGGCCTGCTGTGCCTGTGGGCCCTGCTGATCGGCGCCGGCTTCGTCGTCATCGGCCCGCGCATCTTCAAACTGGTCGGCCTGATCCGCGAACCGTTCTTGCTGGCATTCTCGACGGCCAGCTCGGAAGCGGCGTATCCGAAACTGCTGACGGCGCTCGACCAGTTCGGCGTGGACCGCAAGATTTCCAGCTTCGTACTGCCGATGGGCTACTCCTTCAACCTCGATGGTTCGATGATGTACTGCACCTTTGCCGTGCTGTTCATTGCGCAAGCCTATGGTATCGACCTGTCGATCGGCACCCAGATCACCATGCTGCTGCTGCTGATGCTGACCTCGAAAGGCATGGCCGGCGTACCGCGCGCCTCGCTGGTGGTGATTGCCGCTACCCTGAACCAGTTCAATATTCCGGAAGCGGGCCTGCTGCTGCTGATGGGCGTCGACCAATTCCTCGACATGGGCCGTTCGGCAACCAACGCGGTCGGCAATGCCGTCGCCACGGCCGTCGTCGCCAAGTGGGAAGGTGGCCTGGCCACCGAGGAAGAGGCAGCCGCGGCCAACGCGGCCAGCCAGAACACGGAAAGCCATTGGGGCGAAGCGGATCACGCTAGCAAAGCCTGATAGCGCCATGGCCCGCCACAAGCGGGCCATTTATTTGTTGTCCATGTTGAGTAACAAGCAGTCAGGTAGTGCGATCAGTAGTCATCCCAACTTATTAGAGAGATTTTCATGAAAAAAGTCCTGTTTACCCTGCTGGCCCTTGGCGCAGCTTCCGGCGGCGCGCTGGCCCAATCGAGCGTGACCATCTATGGCGTGGCTGACGCCGGCCTGGTGTTCGACAAGGATGCGGCTGGAGACCGCCTGAACCGCGTCGCTTCCGGCGTAGCCTCGGGCTCGCGCATCGGCTTCAAAGGCAAGGAAGACCTGGGCGGCGGCCTGGCCGCAACCTTCGTGCTGGAAAGCGGTTTCAATATCGACACCGGCACCTCGGGCCAGGGCGGCTTGCTGTTCGGCCGCCAGGCATATGTCGGCCTGACCGGCAGCGCCGGAGCCGTCACCCTGGGCCGCCAATATTCCCCGTACTACCTGGCCCTGCGCGACGTGGCCGATCCGTTTGTCATCGGCCTGGCCGGCACGGCATCGAACCTGATGGCGACGAATATCCGCGTTGACAACATGGTGCAATACACCACGCCAACCTATAGCCACCTGTCGGCCGACCTGGCGTATGGCTTTGGCGAAGTGGCTGGCGACAATGCGAAAAACCGCAGCATGGGCGGCGCCGTGCATTACATCGACGGCCCGCTGAACGTGACCCTGACGCACCACCGCAAGGAAAATGCGCTGGCGACCCAGCAAACGCGCAACACCCTGCTGGCCACGCGCTACGACTTTGGCGTGCTGCAAGGCAACTTCGGCTACGCCGACAACCGCGCCCTCGACAACAGCAAGAGCAACGACATCCTGGTCGGCTTCAGCGCACCGTTCGGCGCCACCAAGCTGGTCGCGTCCTACATCCGCCACAACGACAAGAGCAATGCCAACCGTGACGCCCAGCAGTGGGCCATCGGCGCCTTCTACGCCCTGTCCAAGCGCAGCGACCTGTACACCGGTTACGGCCACATCAGCAACAAGAACGGCGCCACCTTCGTCGTCGGCAATGCCACCGACAATGGCACCGGCAACAGCGGTTTCAATTTAGGCATGCGCCATACCTTCTAAGGACGTCGAGCTGTCCGTGACATAGAAGTGTGAGCCGCCGGATGCATATCCGGCGGCTTTTTCTTTTTACGCAATATTTAAATGCGATACTGTGGGTTCTTGCAAGTTGGCAGCTGATTTTATGAATAGCAGTACTACGAAACCCTCCCTTTCCTGGCGCCAGCGCCTGTCGCAACGGTCGGGCCGCGAAACGCTGGCCTGGGGCGTGGTGCTGGCCGCCTGTCTGGCCACCGTCTGGCTCGTGTATTTCTGGACCGAACGCATCGCCATCGGCAAGCTGCAGGCCAGCGGTGCGCAACGCCTGGAAGTGTATGTCAGCAGCCTGGAAAATGCGCTGGAGAAATACGACTTCCTGCCCAAGACCCTGGAGCTGAACCGCGACGTGATTCGCCTGCTGCAGCACCCGGAAGACCCGGTGCTGGTCGATACGGTCAACCACTACCTCGAGCAGATGAATGACCAGGCAAAATCCTCGACCATTTTCATCAGCAACCTCGACGGCAACACGCGGGCCGCCAGCAACTGGCAGCAGCCCGACAGCTTTATTGGCGACAATATCTCGTTCCGCCCCTACGCCCAGGACGCGTTGCGCGGCACGCCGGGCCGCTTCTATGGCGTGGGCACGACGCGGCTGGAGCCCGGTTACTTCTTTGCCCACGGCATCTACCAGAATGGCCACATGCTGGGCCTGGCAACGGTGAAGGTGAACCTGGAAAACCTGGAAAAACGCTGGGTGCAAGGCGCCGACAAGGTCATGCTGGCCGACGAGCATGGCGTGATCTTCCTGAGCTCCATGGCGGACTGGAAGTACAAGACCCTGGCGCCGCTGTCGCCCGCGATCGTCGAGGAACTCAACCGCACGCGCCAGTATTATTCGAAGCAGCTCGCAGCCATCCCCTTCGTTTCCGACCGCCAGCTGGGCAATGGGGCGCGCGTGATCAGTGTGCGCGAACAGGAACATGCCGACACGCCACCGAAGATCAGTTCCAGCGTGATGACGCAGATCAAGCTCAAATCCCCGCAAGGCTGGACTTTTATTTATTTGTCCGACCTGGCGCAAGCGAAGGCCAGCGCGCGCGCTGCGGCCGCCTTCTCTTGCGTGCTGCTGGGCTTTTTCATGCTGCTGTTCTTTTACCTGCGCCAGCGCCGCGCGGCCGTGGCGCAAAAACTGCGCGCCCGCGAAGACCTGCAGCATGCCTATGACAACCTGGAAGCCATGGTCGAGGAACGCACCTCGGAACTCAATGCCATGACGCAAAGTCTGAGCCAGGAAATCGAGGTGCGCAGCAAGGCCGAGCAAAAGCTGCACATCACGCAAAACGAACTGTTTCAAGCAGGTAAGATGGCGGTGCTGGGACAAATGTCGGCCAGCATCACGCATGAACTCAACCAGCCACTGACGGCGCTGCGCACCATGTCCGACAATGCCGTCATCCTGCTGGAACGGGGACGGCTCGACGACGCGCGGCGCAATCTGGCGAAGATTTCGCAAATTGCGGCCAGGATGGGAACCATTACGGGCCAATTGAAGATTTTTGCGCGCAAGTCGACCACCAGCCTGACCTCCGTCTCGATCCCTACGGCAATCAGCAACGCCCTGTTCCTCGTCGAACGCCGGCTGCAGGTGGAAAATGTGCGTTTCACCCTGCAACTGCCGCCCGAAGACATTTTCGCCATGTGCGAAAGCAACCGCCTGGAGCAGGTGCTGGTGAACCTGTATGCCAATGCGCTCGACGCCATGAATGGCAGCGACGTGCGCAGCCTGCGCGTGGCCGTGGAATGCACGCCCGAGCACGTGCTGATCCACGTGGCCGACACGGGGCCCGGCTTGTCCACGGAAGTGTGCGAACACCTGTTCGAACCGTTCTTCACGACCAAGCCGCAAGGCCTGGGACTGGGCCTGGGACTGGCCATTTCCGAACAGATCACGCGCCAGTTCGGCGGCGTGCTGCGCGCCGAGAACGCCCCCGGCGGCGGCGCCATCTTCACCATCGAACTACAGATTGCAACGCAGGAGGAAAAACATGTTTGACGGCTTGAAGGTCTTGCTGGTCGAGGACGACCCCACCGTACGCGAGGGCAGCGAGCAGGCACTGCAGCTGGCCGGCCTGGACGTGCTGGCGTTTCACTCGGCCGAGCTGGCCTATAAACTGCTGACGCCGGATTTTCCCGGCATCGTGGTCAGCGACGTGCGCCTGCCCGGCATGAGCGGCCTGGAATTGCTGCAAGCGGTCAAGACACTCGATGCCAACCTGCCCGTGATCCTCGTCACGGGCCACGGCGACATCACGATGGCAGTGCACGCCATGCGCACGGGCGCCTACGATTTCATCGAAAAGCCGTATTCGTCCGAGCAACTGGTCGACGTCATCCTGCGCGCGCTGGAAACGCGGCGCCTGACCCTGGAAGTGCACAGCTTGCGCCGGCAACTGGAAGACGGCGGCGGCATCGAATCGCGGTTACTGGGTAATTCCGTGGCAATGCGCGACATACGGCGTTTGATCCTCGACGTTGCGGACGAACCGGCCGACGTGCTGATCTATGGCGACACGGGCACAGGCAAGGAAATGGTGGCCCGCTGCCTGCACGACTTCAGCCACCGCCGCAAGCACAACTTCGTCGCCGTGAACTGCGGCGCGATTCCGGAAAGCATATTTGAAAGCGAGGTCTTCGGCCACGAACCGGGCGCGTTTACGGGCGCGGCCAAGCGGCAGGTGGGCAAGATCGAGCACGCGGATCAAGGCACTTTTTTCCTCGACGAAATCGAAAGCCTGCCCCTGTCGCTGCAAGTCAAATTGCTGCGCGTGCTGCAGGAACGCTATATCGAGCGCCTGGGCTCGAACGTGCCCACGCCCGTCGACGTGCGCGTCATCGCGGCAGCCAAGCTGGACCTGGAAGACTTGTCGCAGCAACAGAAATTCCGCAGCGACCTGTACTACCGCCTGAATCTGATCGTGCTGCACCTGCCGCCGCTGCGCGAGCGGCGCGAGGATATTCCCATCCTGTTCGAGCACTTCGTGCTGGCCGCCGCCGCCCGCTACAACCGCGCCGCGCCCGTCGTCTCCAGCGCGCAGATGCGCAACCTGATGGCGCATTCCTGGCCCGGCAATGTGCGCGAGTTGCGCAATATCGCCGACCGCTTCGTGCTGGGCATCGCCGGTGGCGCCTCGAGCCTGCTGGCGGCCGGACTGGCCAGCCCCCTGTCGCTGGCGGAACAGGTCAACGGCTTCGAACGCGCGCTGATCGAACAGGAACTGCGCGCATATTCCGGCAACGTCAGCGAAGTGAGCACAGTGCTCGGCTTGCCGAAACAGACCTTGTATCACAAGATGCAGAAGTACAACCTGGTGGCGGAAGAGTTCCGCTAATCAGCCGACCCGGCCCGTGCGCAAGGGCGTGACCCAGTCGGGCCGCCCGTTCGCCAGCGCCAGCCGGGCCGCCTTTTCCCAGTCATATGCCACGGCATGCAACTGCGCCGTCCAGGCACCATCGCTTCCCTGTTCGGCGATGGCATAGCGCGCATGCGGCGTGCCGTTTTCCATCACGTGCGGATAACCATGGTCGTCGTCGTAGGCTTGCAAGCCCACGCTGCCCGGATTGACGATCAGCCGCCCATCGGGCAGGCGCACCTGGCGCGGCATGTGCGTATGGCCGCACAGGATCAAGGCAGCGTCCGTCATACCGGCCCGTTCGGCCACCTCCTCCGGTGTGGCGGCGCGGCTGCCGTGCGGTGTGACGCTGTCGAGAAAATACACGAGGTCGCTGTTGGGCGTGCCATGCACGAGCAGCACGTCCTGCCGCAGGCGCACGGTGGCGGGCAGCGCCGCGATCCAGTCCAGCTGCTGCGGCAGCAGTTGGGCGCGCGCATAGGCGTCCGAGACGCCCATGCGGGCCGGATCGCCCAGTAACTGGCGCTCGTGGTTGCCGCGGATGGTGGGCAGATCGAGCGCCATCAGACGCGCCGCCGTGGCGCGCGGCTGCAAATGGCCCGAAACGATATCGCCAAGGTTGACAGTCACGTCCACGCCACGCCGGGCGATGTCGTCCAGCACGGCCTCAAGCGCATCCAGGTTGCCGTGGATATCGGAAATAGCGGCGATTCTCATGTTACCTCCCTGTGCAACCATTCTGCACGCGTCAGACGATACAGGCAATGCGTGCGCAATGCATGTCCTGGCGGTAAGGCCGGATGCTCGAAAGTGCCGGCCTCGCGGCGCATGCCCAGACGCGCCATCAGCGCGCTCGAGCGCAAGTTGGGCAGCGCCGTAAACGCGACGATTTCCGGCAGCTGCAAGCGCTCGTAACCTGCCTGCAAGGCGGCCTGCGCCGCTTCCTGCGCGTAACCTTGTCCCCAGTAATCGAACGCCAGGCGCCAGCCGATTTCCACGCACGGCGAACATGGCAGTTGCGCAGCGGGAATATGCAAGCCCGTCATGCCGATGAAGGCATCGTTTTCTCGCAAGGCAACGGCCCATAAGCCCCAGCCCCGCTCGTCGATCAAGCCGCTACAGCGCCGCGCCATGGCGTCGCTGGCGTCGCGCGACAGGGCCGCCGGGAAATATGCCATCACGCGGGGATCGGCATTCAGGGCCGCGAACGGCGCCAGGTCGCTGTCGCGCCATTGCCGCAGCACCAGTCGCGGCGTCACCAGTTCCATGATTTCCTGCATCGTTTCCATCCCTTCCTTACCAGTCGTTACAGTGGATTTACCGGCGGTAGGACAAGTCCGACGGCCACTTGCGACGTGCGGCTACGTAATTTAAAAGTAACAATTGCTACCATTTCCTCATTGCACTGTTGCCCAAAGCGTCGCAACAGTTTTCACTTTATCTTGAGGAGTAGCCCCATGTTTGCCATGTCCGTGTCCACCCGCCTGTCCCCACCACGCCCGCACCACCTCGCCTTGCGCGGCGCCATGATGCTGGGCATGCTGGGCATTGCCACGGCCGCCGCCACGGCGCGGGCCGAACCGTCGCCCACCCTGGACCGTGTCAGCATTTCGGTGGGAGCGTTTTCCGCCGATCCGCGCATCAATGTCGGCGCCGACACGCAGTTTGGCCGCATCGACGCGCCCGAATCGAATCCCAGCCGCACCACCATTCCCCGCATCAAGGCCGAATTGCTGATCGGCGATCATCATGCCCTGGCATTCGACTACTACCGCTACGACAAATCCTACACGCCAACGCTGACCGGCCAGACCACCATCAATGGCCAGCCGGTTTCCGGCACCGCCAAGGCGGACGCCGACCTGAAGCTGGACCTGGCCAAGATGTCCTACCGCTGGTGGCTGGGCAGCGGCAACGACACCTTCGGCATCGGCCTGGGTGCCGCCTACTACAATGCCAACCTGAACGGCACGGCCACCGGCGTCGTCAATGGCGAAACGGCCACGGCGCGCGATTCCATCGGCGAGCACGCGTTCGCGCCGCTGCTGGAAGTAGGCTGGCGCCACGCCTTCACGCCGGACTTGCGCATGTATGCGGAAGCGTCGGGCATCAAGAAAAATGGCGGGCGCATCAATGGCCACATCTACGGCGGCAATATTGGCGTGGAATGGTTTCCGTTCAAGAACATTGGCTTCGTGGCCGATTACGGCATCTCGAAAATCAAGCTGCACCGCGACAGCGAACGCGATGCCGACTTAAACGTGCGCCTGACGGGGCCGTCGGCGTATGTGAAAGTGCGCTTCTAAACGAGTTCAAGCCGCCGGTTTCAGCAAAGTCAGCTGGAACTGCGGCAAGTCCGGATCGTCCCACGCCTCGACGCTGGCAAACGGCAGGCGCGCAAACGCCTGCCGCCAGAATGCGCAGGCAGCGGCATCGTCGCGAAACGTCGCCAACAGCCACGTCTGCGCGCTGTCCAGCAGCACGCGCCGCACCACTTCCAGCGCCACGCCCCGGCGCCGGTATTTCTTCAGGATGAAAAAGTCGCTGAACTCCTGCACGGCCAGCTCACCCGCCATGCCAGGCTCCGTGATGAAAAAACCGGCCAGTTCGCCATCGACCTCGATCCAGCTGGCCGTGTGGCCGGCGCCATGCACATACGACGCCAGCCCCGCATCGCACACCTCATAGCGGCCGTCGGCCAGCAGCGCCTCGCCGCTCCAGGCGGAATTGTCATAACAGTAGAGCTGGAACAGCTGCGCCAATGCGCCCTCTTCGCCCGGGGCAATGGCGCGCAATGCGATGACCTTGTTTATTGCATGCATGAAGAACTTTCCCGCACGATGGCGTTGATCCAGTCCGCGATCTTATCACCGTCACTCATCCCCGCCCTCCGGCATTTCATGCCTGCATTTCCTCCCTTGGTCGCAAAACCATTCTTTTCCTTTCAGTTGCATATACATTATTGTTTTTAAGTAACGTCCGCCATCGCGGCTGATAAAAACAAGGGTGATCCCCTTCCACAGGCCGGCAGGCATGCATCTGCCGGCTTTTAGACCCATGTCCTGGAGAGTGCTGCATGCTAAAGATCAAACAGCTGAACAAAACATATGCCAATGGCGTCAAGGCCATCAACAATGTCAGCCTGGAAATTCCCAATGGAATGTTCGGCTTGCTGGGGCCGAATGGCGCAGGCAAGTCTTCGCTGATGCGTACCATTGCGACATTGCAAGATCCCGATAGCGGCAGCATCCATTTCGACGGCGTCGATGTGTTGCAGGACAAGGCCGGCCTGCGCCGCCAGCTCGGCTATCTGCCGCAGGATTTCGGCGTGTATCCGAAGGTCAGCGCGGAAACCCTGCTCAACCACTTTGCCGTCTTGAAAGGCTTGACGGAAAAGGGGCCGCGCAAGGAGGCGGTGGAAGCCTTGTTGCAGCAAACCAATCTGTGGGAAGCGCGCAAGCGCAACCTGGGCACGTATTCGGGCGGCATGCGCCAGCGCTTCGGCATCGCCCAGGCACTGCTGGGCGCGCCGCGCCTGGTGATCGTCGACGAGCCCACTGCCGGCCTGGACCCGGACGAGCGCAACCGCTTCCTGAACCTGCTGGCAAAGATCGGCGAGCAGGTGGTGGTGATCCTGTCGACCCACATCGTCGACGACGTGACGGACCTGTGCCCGCGCATGGCCATGATCGTCAAGGGTCAAGTGCTGGTGCAGGGCGAACCGCAGGCGGCCATCGACACCTTGCACAACAAGGTGTGGCGCCGCAGCGTCAGCATGGAAGAACTGGCGCAGTACCAGCAGTCGCACAATGTGCTGTCGACGCGCCTGGTGGGCGGCAAACCGCAAATCAATGTGTATGCCGACAGCCAGCCCGACAGCGGCTTCGTGCAGATCGCTCCGGACCTGGAAGACGTGTACTTCCTGCACGTGCGCAACGCGGCCTGCGACGGCGCTGCCGTTCCCGCCGAGGCACCATCCGCCGTTGCGGCGTAAGGAGCACACCATGTGGAAGGAATTTTTCAAGTTTGACCTCGGCTATCAGCTGAAACAGCCGCTGCTGTGGGTATTTGCCGCCGTCATGGCCTTGATGGCCTTTGGCGCCAGCAGCAGCGATTCGATCCAGATCGGCGGCGCCATCGGCAATATCAACCGCAATGCGCCCACCGTGGTGGCGCAGATGCTGGGGATCTTCAGCCTGCTGGCGATGTTTCTCGTCACCGTCTTCATCGCCGGCGCCGTGTTGCGCGACAGCGAAGTCGGCATGGCCGACATGCTGTTCGCCACGCCCATGCGCAAGTGGGATTACCTGTTCGGCCGCTTCGGCGCCGGCTTCGTCGCCTGCCTGGTGATCTTTGTCGCCATCGCCCTGGCCACCATGCTGGGTCCCCTCATGCCATGGGTCGATCCCCAGCGCGTGGGCGCGTTCTCGCTGCACACCTATGCGTGGAGCTTCGCCGTCCTGGTCATCCCCAACCTGCTCTTCATCGGCGCCCTGCTGATGCTGCTGGCCGCCACCACGCGTTCGATGATGCTCGTCTACGTGGGCGTGCTGGGATTCTTCGTGCTGTGGGCCGTGGCCGGCGCCTTTACCCGCGACATCAACAACGAATGGCTTGCCGTCCTGCTCGACCCGTTCGGCGTGCGCGCCTTTGGCCGCATGACGCGCTACTTCACCTCCGCCGAATCGAACGCGGGCCTGCCGCCGTTTTCCGGTTTCCTGCTGGCCAACCGCTTGCTGTGGCTGGGCATCACGGCGCTGCTATTCCTCGCCACCGTCGTGCTGTTCAAGCCGCAGCGCACGGGGACGGGAAAACGCCTGTTCGGCAAGGCCAAGGCCGTGGCCGCCGCACCGGCCGTCACGGCGCCGCTGCACCTGCCGCGCAGCACTCCCGCATTTACCGCCGCGACAGCCTGGCGCCAGTGGTGGCACATCCTGCGCTTCGACGCCGCCGGCGTCTTCAAGAGCCTGCCCTTCCTCGTCATGCTGCTGTTCGGCATGATCAACCTGATCGCTGCCGCCAATGTCGACAAGAACATGTATGGCACGGCCGTGTATCCGATGACGCATTTGCTGTTGCAGCAAATCAGCAACAGCTTCAGCTTCCTCCTGATCATCATCGTCACCTTCTATGCAGGCGAGCTGATCTTCAAGGAACGACAAGCCAGGATCGCCGACGTCGGCGACGCCATGCCCGTGCCCGACTGGGTGCCCCTGCTGGCCAAATGCACGGCTTTAATCGGCGTCATCGCCGGCTACCTGCTGGCGGGCGTCCTCACGGCCATCGGCTTCCAGCTCGTCAAGGGAGGTGCGCCCGTGGAACTGGGACTGTACCTGCAAGGCACCTTGCTGGGTGCCCTCTTCTTCGTGCTGATGGGCTTGTGCGCCCTGACCCTGCAAGTGCTGTCGAACAACAAGTTCATCGGCTACCTGCTGGTGATAATGCTGATGGTGGCGCAAGCCGTGCAGGGCATGCTGCACTTCGAACACAAGCTGTACAACTTCGCCGCCACGCCGTCCATCAAGTATTCAGACATGAACGGCTATGGCCACTTCCTGACGGGCTGGGCCTGGTTTGCGCTGTACTGGAGCCTGTTTACCGTGGCCCTCGTCATGCTGGCGCAAGCGTTCTGGGTGCGCGGCCTGTCCAACGGCTGGCGGGCACGCGTGCGCCTGGCAGGCCAGCGATTGCAAGGCCGTACGGGTGCCGCGCTGGCAGCGGTGCTGCTGTGCTGGATAGGCACGGGCAGCTGGATCTTCTACAACACGAATGTGCTGAACCGGTACGAGACATCGAACATCGGCATGGACAAGCAGGCGCGCTACGAAAAATTGTACAAGCGGTACCAGCACTTGCCGCAGCCGAAGATCACGGAGGTCCAGGCCGACGTGGATATTTATCCTGAGCAACGCAAGGTGCTGATCAAGGGCCACTACGTGCTGCAAAACAAGACATCGCAAGCGCTCGACACCCTGCGCATCCAGCTCGACCCCGAGCTGAAAACGGCATGGCTGAACTTGCCCGCGCACAAGGTCGAACTGGACGACAAGGAACTCGGTTTCAGCATCCTCAAGCTGGCCCAGCCCCTGGCGCCCGGCGCCACGCTGCCGCTGGACTTCACGGTGGCCGTCACGCACCAGGGTTTCACCAACAGCGGCGCGCCGGACCAGCTCAACCTGAACGGCAGCTTCTTCAACAACCAGGCCTTTTTCCCCCACTTCGGCTATGCCAAGGAAATGGAATTGCTGGACCGCAATGAGCGCCGCAAGCGGGGCCTGGGCGAGCCGCAGCGCATGGCCAAGCTGGAAGACTCTTCCGCGTATGGCAACACGGTGCTGGGCGGCGATGCCGACTGGATCCATTTCGACACGACGGTGTCCACCAGCGGCGAGCAGATCGCCCTGGCGCCCGGCTATCTGCAAGGCAGCTGGGAAAAGGATGGCCGCCGCTACTACCGCTACAAGATGGACCAGCCGATGCTGCCCTTCTTTGCCTACCTGTCGGCGCGCTGGGAAGTCAAAAAAGGCGAGTGGCACGGCTTGCCGATCGAAATCTATGTCGACAAGAAACACGGCTACAACACGGACCGCATGATCACTTCCGTGCAAAAGTCGCTCGACTATTACACGACCCAATTCACGCCCTACCAGCACAAGCAGGTACGCATCCTGGAATTCCCCGGCTACCAGAGCTTTGCACAGTCGTTTGCCAATACGATTCCGTATTCGGAAGGCATCGGCTTCATCGCCGACCTGCGCGACAAGGATGACATCGACTATGTGTTCTACGTCACGGCACATGAAATGGCGCACCAGTGGTGGGGCCACCAGGTGATCGGCGCAAACGTGCAAGGCGCCAGCATGCTGATGGAATCGCTGTCGCAATACTCGGCTCTGATGGTGATGGAAAAGGAATATGGCCGCGACAAAATGCGCCGCTTCCTGCGCTATGAACTGGACCGCTACCTGAGCGGACGCGGCGGCGAAGCCATCGAGGAATTGCCGCTGGCGCGCGTGGAAGGACAGCAATACATCCACTACAACAAGGGCAGCCTGGTGTTCTACCGCCTGCGCGACGAGCTCGGCGAAGAGGCGCTGAACCGTGCCCTGAAACGCTATCTGCAGGACAAGGGCTACCAGCAGGCGCCGTTCACCACCTCGTCGGAATTGCTGGCGTACATCCGCGCCGAAGCGCCGCAGGACAAGCAAGCCCTGATCACGGACCTGTTCGAAAAGATCGTCTTCTACGACAACCGCGTCACGCAAGCGACGGCCGTCAAGCGCCCGGATGGCCAGTGGGATGTCACCATGCAGTTGCACCTGGCCAAACTGGAGTCCGACGGCAAGGGCAAGGAAAGCGCGCGCGCCTATGACGAGCCGGTGGAAATCGCCATCTTCGCGCGCGCGCCGGGCGCCAAGGAGAAAGATGAAAAAGTCGTGTTCACCGACAAGCGCATGTTGTCCGGCAGCGACCCGGTGATCACCATCACGGTGAAGGAAAAACCGTTTGAAGTGGGTGTCGATCCGTACAACAAGATGATCGACCGGGTCTCGCGCGATAACCGCAAGGAAGTCAGTTTCAATTAAGGCTTGCGTCAACGTGCTTGACGCAACGCAAACCGGCCGCGCCTTCGACCAGTGCGCGGCCGGTTTTTGTGCCTGGCGTAAGATGGCAAGCGTCGCCAGCAACCGTGCTGGTGTCCACTTCAAGGGGAAAACCGCATGCCGCATCGTCCACTGCCCATCCGCGCCAGCCTGCTGCTGGCGGCACTCGTCTTTGCCACGCCCGCCTGGAGCGCCGATCCCATCCACAAGGAAAGCGTGACGTTGACGGCGAACCAGGCCACGCATACGGTCAAGGGCAAGATCAAGGGCTACGCCACGGCCGAATACACGGTGTCAGGCAAGGCGGGACAGACCCTCAGCGTCAAGCTGAAAACCAATCAGCCATCGAACTACTTCAACCTCCGCCAGCCAGGCCAGGATGAAGCCCTGTTCATCGGCTCGACCAGCGGCAACACTTACCAGGCGGCACTGCCGGCCGATGGCGAGTACACGGTGCAGGTGTATTTGATGCGCAATGCGGCGCGCAGGAATGCGGTGGCGAATTACAGCCTGGAAATGAGCATCAAAGAAGCCGCAGCGCATTGATGCGCATCATGCCGGCTTGCTGCCAGCCGAGTATTTACTGGCAGCGATCGCCAGGCAGGCGGCCAGCAACAGGATGGCGGCCAGGACAAATGCCGCACCGCTGTCGTGGCTGGCAGGATCAACGGCGACCAGCATGGCGAACAGGGCCGGTGTCGCCAGCCCCGCCAGGCTGCCGGCACTCTTGACGGCGCCCTGCAGCCAGCCCTGCTGCCGCGCCGATACGGCACTGGTCAGCAGACCCTGCAGGGCCGGGTTGGCCATCTCTCCCACGCCGAGCAGGAAAATGGCCAAATATGCCCCCGCCGACTGGCGCGACAGGGCAAGGCACAGGAAGCCGGCACAGCAGCCGGCATAGGCCAGCATGGCCGTGCGCCGCGGGCCGTATCGTGTCATCAGAAACGGTGCACATTTCATCTGCGCCACGCCGCCCCAGCCTGCCAGCACGGCAAGCATCAAGCCGACCTGGGTCGAGTCCCAGCCATACCGCTGTTGCGTGTAAAACACGAACGCCACGGAAATCGACCAGTGCGCGCTGGCCACCAGCAGATACGCGAGCGTCAGGAAACGCAGTTCGGGACGCCTGGCCAGCTCGAACACGGCACCGAATGGATTGCTCATGCGCCAGCTGACGGGAACGCGCTTGTCCGGCGGCAAAGACTCGGGCAAGACCAGCACGCCATACAGGAGATTGCCGAGCGACAGCCAGCCGGCAAGGTAAAAGGGTAAGCGCACATCGATATTGCCCAGCCAGCCGCCCAGGGCCGGCCCCGCCACCAGTCCCATGCTGTACGCCGCCCCCATCGAGGCAAACGCGCGGGTGCGCGCGGCGCCTTCGGAACAGTCCGCAATAAATGCATAGGCGATACCAAAGCTGGAGGCGGTGATGCCGCACAAGATACGCCCCAGCACCAATTGGCCCAGCGTTTCAGTATCCGCCAGGCAAAAGAAATACACGGCCACGCCCAGGTTCGACAATAACAGCAGCGGGCGCCGGCCAAAGCGGTCCGACAATGCTCCCAGCAGTGGCAAGGCAAACATTTGCGACAGCGAAAACAGCATCCCCAGATAACCGAGCCATAACACGGGCTGGGCGGGACTGTCCCTCAATTGCAGCAACAGGCGCGGCAAGACAGGGGCCACCAGTCCCGCGCACAGGACGTCGATCAGGACGGTCATGAAGACCAGCGGAAAACCGAACAGCTGTACCGGACGGCCCTGCACCGTGCGCATCAACACAGTGCCAGCCGTCTCAGGCGGCAAGCGCGGGCGTGTCACTCTTCCATTCCGCGGGCGCATGCAAGGCATACCCGTCGAGCAAAGGTCCGCCATACGGCTGCAGCGCACGCGCGACCAGGCCGCCAAACGCCTGCTTGCCGGCGGGTGGATCGAGCAGGGTCGCGCGCATGGCGGCATGCAGGTCATCCGCAATCGACGGGCTATGGGCCCTGAGCCGGCGCGCCAGATGCTTGCCGACGCCGCTCCACGCGCCCCCGGCACGCAGCACGAAATTGGCCAGCACATCGTACAGCTTGGTGGCGATCGCCAGTGTTTCCTCGGCTACCGTGCTGTCAACGAGGTCTTCCAGCAAGGTCGTGATTTCATAGCGCCGGCTGGCCAGGGCATCGGGCGTCAGCGCTGGCGGGCCTTCATCGTAAATGGCTTGCGCCAGCTGGTACAGGGCGACGGACGCGCTCGTCTGCGGCAAGAGATTTCTGCCCTCGATGACCATCATCGCCATCGGGATCCGGCCACCGGGACGGTCCATCTTGCGGCAAAAGTAATCGAAGGAGCGCAAGTCATGGCCATACAATTCCACCGTCTGCTGGCCCAGCTTGAGCGTCTCGCGCCAGGCATGCGGCACGTTCTCGAACAGGATCAGAAGGTCGATATCCGAGGTGGCCGTTCCCTGGCCGCGCGCGATGGAACCGCCGATGATCGCCGCCTGGGCATGCGGATAGGCGGGCAGGATGTGTTGTTCCACCAACTGGCGGGCTGCGTCGAAATTCATTCCATCATCCCCTGCAGATCAGGTAACTCCACCGCTTGCGAACGGTCCCGCTGGCGTTCGATTTCCGTCGCGCTGAAACCGACATACTGGCGCGCGGCGGCATTGAAAAACCGCCCGCCGATCACGCTCACCTTGGACGACTCTTCCAAGGTGCGCAAACGCGGCACGGCCTGCGCACCGAGCAGGGTATGAAAACTGGCCAGGCCATTCTTCACGTGGTTGACCTCGTCGATATAAATGCATTCATGCAGCAGGGAAATATCAGCGCGCCCGATGGCACGGTACAGCTCCGCATAGTACAGGTCGGCGCCCAGCGAAAAGCCTTCGCCGATCACTTGCTCGAGGCCGATGCAGTCTGCCGCATTCTGCGCCGCCCGGCAACTTTTCCAGATGCCCAGGGATACTGGCGTTTCGCCGATGCGGCCCCCCTCATTCGCCAATGCGCCCAGCAGCAGCTGCGCGTGGCGGAATTCTTCAGCGCACTGCAGGGTCAGCGATTCGGCCACGGCGCCCGGCAACTCCGGGAATCGCAGCACCAGCATGGCGCACACTTCGCCGGCGCATACTTCCACATTGAAAATCTGCTGGTGCAATTTCCTGCGCGGATAATCACGGTCCAGCTCATAGCGCACGTAGTCGACGATCTCCAGCTGCTCGGGGCGCCCGGGCAGCTCGGGACAATCCCACTGCGCCGGCAGCACCTGGCCTTCGAGGCGCTGGCAGCCGCTCTGCATGGCAGGCAGTAACCACAAGACCTTCTGTGCCGCCAGCTCGCTCTTGACCCACAAGCCGAGCGAGGCGAGCGCCTGCATGCTGTGCCGGAGGGCGGCGAAATGCGCGTCGATGTGCACGCCCTCGTCCCCGCCATGCGGGGCGCCTGGCGCTTCGCCCAGGGCAAAGCTCTGGCAGCAATCCTGTAACGTCGACAGTGCCTGCTGCGCCGCATGCAAGGTCATGGACCACGCGATCTTGCCAGCCACCTCGCGTTCCGTAATCAACGCGTGCGCCGAGGCGTTCCGGATGGCCGCGAGGGCGTGGGCGGCGGCAGCCAGGTGTGCCGTGTGTTCTTTGATGACGGACATATCATTCCCAACGGTAGCTAATGGAGTATCAACAGCATCTGAACAACCGTGGCGCGCGGCAATGCGAAGGATGCCCGGGGCAAGGCGCGCCAGCGGTTGTCCGGCAGGCTAGGCGGTGGTACGCAACATCCTGAGGAAGCGCTCCCTCAGTGCCCAGTTCACGGGCTCGAGCGTCTCATAGCCCAGCACCTCATCCACAGGGAACACCGTCTCCCCGGCAGAACCTTCCTTTGCCGCCCAGCGCAACATTTTCTCGGGCAAGCCAGGAAACGCCGACGCCATCCAGTACGCCATCGAATAGTATGCGTTGCGTCCCTCCGCATAGCCGGGATAACGGTCTGCGTAATTCGAGAACGAATACTTGGGGAAGCAGCCATCGATGATTTTCTTGGGCGTCATCCACAGGGGATAGACGAGGGTGACGTCGCCGATCGGACGGGCCGGCAGGGGCAATAAACGGCGTTCCGTCGCCATGATCGCGAACATCTCGCCCAGCAAGTCTTCGAAATTCAGGCCGGTGGCGATGAATTTCGCATCGAGCGATTTGGCCACGCTCGTCAGTACGCGCCGGATGATCAGGGTGCCGAGGAATTCGAAATCATCGTCGGGAAATTCCCGGGCAAACCGGTCCGTGATGCCCAGGCCGCCAGCGCTGGCGCCGAGTATCGCTTTCGATTCTTCTTCCGATACCACGGTCAGCGGCAGATTGTAGGCCTGCGCCAGCTCGCGCGCGCGCGGAACGCCGGAATTCCACTCGCCCGGTCCTTCGATAATGACCGGATGGATGTCAATAGGGAACTCGTCAAATTGCGACAGGGCATACAGCAGGGCATTGCTGTCGCCTCCGCCACTCACGCCGACCACCAGCTTGTCGCCAGGCGACAGGGTGTCGCGCAGCGTTTGCGCCACGGCATCGCGCACGGCCAGCTTGCACTCGTTCGACGAGAGGCGTTTCAGGATATTCGGGCCGCCCTTTGCCGCGCCGTTGGCGTAGATATATTCGGCAACGGCTTCTTCATTGTTGGCTGGCGGGGAAACCTGCAAGGTGTTGTTGGTGTGCAGGAAAGGATCAATATTTCTTTGAAAAAATGCAAAGACTTGCCGGTCCGGCGGAATCGAACTGCCAGTTTCACTCAGGCAAGGAAAAAGGGTATAGGCGCCGGATGGGTCGCGCAGATAGGTCGCCACCGCCGTCCAGGGCACATGATTGCGCGCCAGGGCATCGAGCACGCGCTCGTCTTCGCCGATGTCAAAACTGGATGTTCCATGGGTCGTTACTACAATTAATTCTCGATTCATTGAGCTTCCCTCGGATAAAGCCCAAGGCGGGCTAGGCCTAGCACCACCTTGGGCACAGTCAGTGATTACATCGACGACAGTACGGTGCTCGGGCCAACGATGCACTCGAGGTTGTTGCGCGAGCATTTCGGAGCGGCGCCGTGCATGCGGCTGTTTTCCAGCGCGGCAATATCCAGTGCGGCAACGGCGACATTGCTGGCAGGAGCGATATCGCGGCTGGCGCGTTTCAGGGAATAGCCAGAGGTATTGAAAGACCCGGTACCATGAACCACTTGAGTGTTACTAATCATAAGTTTCTCCTTGAGTGATGGACCTGCGCTCGGAACCGCAAAAAATGCACGCTTCCGGCCACCGGCAAAGGGCGGCGTAGATTATTTTATAAGCTTTCATCTACGACATTCTCTCGTTTTGTCACCACCGGGCAGTAAACTGTATCGACAGCGGTTTTGGCTCCCTCAAACAATAGTGCGCTTCGGCCTGTGCGCTAGACGTGCGCGCTTGTGCCGCGCCAAAGAAAAATGCCCTGCACATCAAGGATGTGCAGGGCATTGCTGATGACATGATGTGTTCCGATCAGAACGGGATGTCGTCGTCCATATCCGAGAAGTTCGGTGCTGGCTTCGGTGCCGGGCGTGGCGCCGGTGCCGGGGCTGGGCGCGGAGCCGGTGCCTGGCGCGGGGCCGGGGCTTCGTAGCCGCCGCCACCGCCGTAGCTGTCATCGCCACCGCCGGCGTCGCCGCCCATGCCGGAACGGCCGCCCAGCATTTGCATCTGTTCCGCGATGATGTCGGTTGCGTACTTCTCGACGCCGTCCTTGTCCGTGTATTTACGGGTTTGCAGACGGCCTTCGACGTAGACGGACGAACCTTTTTTCAGGTATTGGCCGACGATTTCCGCCAGGCGGCCGAAGAACGAGATACGGTGCCACTCTGTCAATTCTTTTTGTTCGCCCGTGTTGCGGTCCTTCGATTTGTACGAAGTGGCCACGGCGATGTTGGCGATCGCGTCGCCGCTAGGCATGTAGCGGATTTCCGGGTCACGGCCCAGATTGCCGACGATGATGACTTTGTTGACTGATGCCATGAATAACTCCTGATGAACTGCGGCGGGAGCCCGTGTCCCGCGCGTTAGTTTAGTGTACTAAACGAGGATTATAAGCGACCACGCGGCGCAAAGCACCCGCTTTCTGGCGGACGCCCTCTGCCGTGCGGCAGCACGTTTTTTTCACGGCAGGTGAAAACAAGAAACTTGAATACTGGTATTATATACAGTGTTTAAACGTCTGCACGCATCTGTATCAAACTTTGTCAGGGCACGTTCGCCTGGCGGCGCAATCCGCCCGTGGCTGCCCCAGGCATGCAGAGCAAAACCCGGCTATAGTTACAGGTTGACCCGTTGTGGCTCCTCATCCGCACCCAGGCACAATGCGCCGGCCGCACCACTCACTGAAAGCAAGGCAATCACATGGAACAGATCCGCATTCGCGGCGCTCGCACGCATAACCTCAAGAATATCAATCTCGATTTGCCGCGCAATAAGCTGATCGTGATTACCGGCTTGTCCGGCTCCGGCAAGTCTTCGCTGGCCTTCGACACCTTGTACGCGGAAGGGCAGCGCCGCTATGTCGAATCGCTGTCGGCCTATGCGCGCCAGTTCCTGCAATTGATGGAAAAACCCGACGTCGACCTGATCGAGGGCCTATCCCCCGCCATCTCCATCGAACAGAAGGCAACTTCGCACAACCCGCGCTCGACGGTGGGCACCGTGACGGAAATCCACGATTATCTGCGCCTGCTGTATGCGCGCGTGGGCACACCCTACTGCCCCGACCACCCGGAAAACGCGCTGGCGGCCCAGTCCGTATCGCAAATGGTCGATGCCGTGCTGGCCATGCCGGAAGACACCAAGCTGATGATACTGGCGCCCGTCGTCGCCAACCGCAAAGGCGAACATGTCGACCTGTTCGAGCAGATGCAGGCGCAGGGCTTCGTGCGCTTTCGCGTGCAGAGCGGCACGCATGCGGCCAAGATCTATGAAGTCGATGACCTCCCGAAACTGAAGAAAACGGAAAAACACACGATCGACGTCGTCATCGACCGGGTCAAGGTGAACCAGGAGATCAAGCAGCGCCTGGCGGAAAGTTTCGAGACGGCCCTGCGTCTGGCCGATGGCCGCGCCATTGCCTACGAAATGGATACCGCCCAAGAACACGTGTACTCCAACAAGTTTGCCTGCAATGTGTGTGGCTATTCCCTGCAGGAACTGGAACCGCGTCTGTTCTCGTTCAACAACCCCATGGGCGCCTGCCCCGAATGCGACGGCCTGGGACACATTGAATTCTTTGACCCGAAACGCATCGTCGCGTTCCCGAACCTGTCGCTCGCTTCCGGCGCCGTCAAGGGCTGGGACCGCCGCAACCAGTTTTACTTCCAGATGCTGTCGAACCTGGCCGCGTATTACGAGTTCGACCTGGACATGCCGTTCGAGCAGCTGGACTTGAACTCACAGCAAGCCGTGTTGTACGGTTCCGGCAAGCAAGTGATTCCGTTTAGCTATGTCAACGAACGGGGCCGCACCGTCATCAAGGAACACACGTTCGAAGGGGTGGTCAACAATCTGCAGCGCCGCTACCGCGAGACGGATTCGATGGCCGTCAAGGAAGAGCTGGCCAAGTTCATCAATGAAAAATGCTGCCCCTCATGCGATGGCGCGCGACTGCGCGTGGAAGCGCGCTTCGTCAAGGTCGGCACGGGCAAGCAGCAACGGGCCATCTATGAAGTGGCGGAAAAGCCGTTGCGCGAGACGCTGGAATTCTTTGAAAAACTGAAACTGACGGGCGCCAAGAAAGAGATCGCCGACAGGGTCGTCAAGGAAATCATTTCGCGCCTGAAATTCCTCAACAACGTGGGCCTCGACTACCTGTCGCTGGACCGCAGCGCCGACACGCTTTCCGGCGGCGAAGCACAACGCATCCGCCTCGCATCGCAAATCGGCTCCGGTTTGACGGGCGTCATGTATGTGCTCGATGAACCGTCGATCGGCTTGCACCAGCGCGATAATGACCGCCTGATCGAAACACTGAAACACTTGCGCGACATCGGCAACAGCGTACTGGTGGTCGAGCATGACGAAGACGCCATCCGCACGGCCGACTATATCGTCGACATGGGCATCGGCGCGGGCGTGCACGGCGGCGAAATCATCGCCGAAGGCACCCTGCCCGAGATCTTGAAGAACAAGAAATCGCTGACGGCGCAATACCTGAACGGCAAGCTGAAAATCGCCGTGCCCGCCAAGCGCCACGCCAGCAATCCGGAAAAACAACTGGTCATTACTGGCGCGACGGGCAACAACCTGAAAAAGGTGTCGCTGAGCTTGCCGGTGGGCTTGATGACCTGCGTGACGGGCGTGTCCGGTTCAGGCAAATCGTCGCTGGTCAACGATACCCTGTATCCTGCCCTGTCGCGCCATTTGTATGGTTCGCAGACGGAACCGGCGCCGCACGATTCGATCAGCGGCCTCGAGCATTTCGACAAGGTCATTTCCGTCGACCAGGCACCGATCGGCCGCACGCCACGTTCGAATCCGGCCACCTACACGGGATTGTTTACGCCGATCCGCGACCTGTTCTCCACCGTGCCGACAGCCAAGGAACGCGGTTACAGCGCGGGCCGCTTCTCGTTCAACGTCAAGGGCGGACGCTGCGAAGCGTGCCAGGGCGATGGCGTGATCAAGGTCGAGATGCATTTCTTGCCCGACGTCTACGTGCCATGCGACGTCTGCCACGGCAAGCGCTACAACCGCGAAACCCTGGAAGTGCAATACAAGGGCAAGAACATCACGGAAGTGCTGGGCATGACGGTGGAAGAGGCGCATGAATTCTTCAAGCCGGTGCCACTGATCGCGCGCAAGCTGCAAACCCTGCTCGACGTGGGCCTCGGCTACATCAAGCTGGGCCAGAGCGCCACCACCCTGTCCGGCGGCGAAGCGCAGCGCGTGAAATTGTCGCTGGAACTGTCCAAGCGCGACACGGGCCGCACCCTGTACATCCTCGATGAACCGACGACGGGCTTGCACTTCCACGATATCGACTTGCTGCTGAAAGTCATCCACCGCCTGCGCGACCAGGGCAACACCCTCGTCATCATCGAGCACAACCTCGACGTCATCAAGACGGCCGACTGGATCGTCGACCTGGGTCCCGAAGGCGGCGCCGGCGGCGGGCAGATCATCGCCACGGGCACGCCGGAAGACGTGTCACTGAACCCGGCCAGCGTGACGGGCAAGTAC
Organism: Janthinobacterium sp. BJB446; assembly: GCF_002735655.1. Lineage (NCBI taxonomy): Bacteria > Pseudomonadati > Pseudomonadota > Betaproteobacteria > Burkholderiales > Oxalobacteraceae > Janthinobacterium > Janthinobacterium sp. BJB446. The sequence goes on from NZ_PDZK01000006.1 coordinate 93,151, forward strand.
CTGGGACCGCTGCTGAAGCAGTAACGACGGCAGCGCAATAAAAAACGGCGCGGATTGCTCATGCAATCCGCGCCGTTTCTCTTTTTGCTAGCACCCCAGTCATTGCCGGCGTGTCATTTATCGCACGCCAGTCTTTGCCGGCGTGTTTCTCCCCCACTACAACTCTCCACACCTGACAAGCTTGTCAGGCGCGCTTTACGCTAACTTATTTATGCACTCAGCCGCTTTTCCAGCGCAGCCTTGTTATCTGCCAATTCTTGCGGCAGATGATACGCGAGTTTTTCAAACAACTCCGTATGCAATTTCAATTCTTCCACCCACGCGGCCTTGTCGATCGAGGTGATGGTGTCGAACTGTTCCTGCGTGAATGGCAAGCCATCCCAGTTCAGGTCGCCATACTGCGGTGTCGTGCCGAACAGGTTTTCCACGCCGCCCGCCTTGCCTTCGATACGCTCGAGCATCCATTTCAGCACGCGCATATTGTCGCCAAAGCCAGGCCAGACGAATTTGCCTGCCTCGTCCGTACGGAACCAGTTGACGCAGTAGATCTTCGGCAGGGCGGCCGGGTTGACCTTGCCCACCTTGACGCCCATGTCCAGCCAGTGCTGGAAGTAATCGCTCATGTTATAGCCGATAAACGGCAACATGGCAAATGGATCGCGGCGCACGACGCCCATCTGGCCCACGGCGGCGGCCGTCGTTTCCGAGCCCATGGTGGCGGCCATGTAGACGCCTTCAACCCAGTTGCGCGCTTCCGTGACCAGCGGCACGGTGGTCGAGCGGCGGCCGCCGAAGATGAAGGCCGAGATCGGCACGCCGGCCGGATCGTCCCAGGCAGCGTCAATCACCGGGTTTTGCGTAGCAGCAACAGTGAAGCGCGCGTTCGGGTGCGCCGCCTTGGTGCCGGACGCAGGCGTCCAGTCCTTGCCCTGCCAATCGATCAGGTGGCTTGGTGCTTCCTTGGTCAAGCCTTCCCACCAGACGTCGCCATCGTCCGTCAGCGCCACGTTGGTGAAGATCGTGTTGTCGCGCATGGACGCCATGCAGTTGTAATTGGTTTTTTCGTTCGTGCCCGGCGCCACGCCAAAGTAGCCCGCTTCCGGGTTGATGGCGTACAGGCGGCCATCCGCGCCCGGCTTGATCCAGGCGATATCGTCGCCGATGGTAGTCACTTTCCAGCCGTTAAAACTTGCCGGCGGGATCAGCATGGCGAAGTTGGTCTTGCCGCAAGCGGACGGGAACGCTGCCGCCACGTAGTGTTTCTTGCCTTCCGGCGATTCCACGCCGAGGATCAGCATGTGTTCGGCCAGCCAGCCGGGATTGTTATCGGCCGATTGCGCTTCCTGGTAGCCCATGTTCGAGGCGATGCGCAGGGCGAAACATTTCTTGCCCAGCAAGGCGTTGCCGCCGTAGCCCGAACCGAAGGACCAGATTTCACGCGTTTCCGGGAAATGCACGATGTATTTGGTGCTGTTGCACGGCCATTTCACGTCGGCCTGGCCGGCGGCCAGCGGTGCGCCCACGCTGTGCACGCATGGCACGAATGCGCCATCGGTGCCCAGCACGTCGTACACGGCACGGCCCATGCGGGTCATGATCTTCATGTTGACGGCGACATAAGGCGAATCGGACAGTTCCACGCCGATGTGCGCGATTGGCGAGCCCAGCGGGCCCATCGAGAAGGGCACTACGTACATGGTGCGGCCGCGCATGCAGCCATCGAACAGGCCGTTCAAGGTATGGCGCATTTCGCCGGGCTCGGTCCAGTTATTCGTCGGGCCGGCCGCTTCTTTCGTTGCCGAGCAGATATACGTGCGGTCTTCGACGCGGGCCACGTCGCTCGGGTCGGAGCAGGCCAGGTAGGAATTCGGGCGCTTTTGCGCATTCAGTTTTTTCATGGTGCCACTGGCAACCATTTCGGCGCACAGGCGCTCGTACTCTTCTTGCGAACCATCGCACCAGTAGATGCGCTCTGGCTTGGTCAGCGCAGCAATGTCGGCCACCCAGTTGATCAGTTTCTGTTGTTTAATATAAGCTGGGACGTTGAGTGCGGCGACGCCACCCATGACGGGCTGATTCATATTACCTCCAATACCAATAAAAGAAATTCTGGTCGTTCTGCAAGACAGGCAGCATCGTTGAGAGGTGGCTGCGGCTCACTGCGGGCGGCGTGTTCACGCGGGCAGGGCTCTGGTGTCGTGTCAGCCGCGGCGTTCGCGCCAGCGGCATTTACCTGGATCATGCTCCCAGGCTGCAAGAACAGTTTGCGCTATAACTATAATCAGGAAGCTTCAAAAGTGCCGGCGATTGTACACCCGCCAAACAGCTATTCTCGCAAAAATGTAGGAGAATAGCTTGACTAATGTAGTAGGCTATTCAGCATTTCCCGTATCCTGTTATTTCCCTACCAAATCCTCACTAAAATCGGCCATCCACCATGAAAATTGCCATACTTGATGATTACCAGGATGCCGTGCGCAGCCTCGATTGTTTCCAGTTACTAGATGGCCATGAGGTCAAAGTGTTCAGCAATACGGCGCGGGGCCTGGGCCAGCTGGCGATCCGTCTGGCGCCGTTCGATGCGCTGGTGCTGATCCGCGAACGCAGCAGTTTCAACCGGGCCTTGCTGTCGAAACTGCCGAATTTGAAACTGATTTCGCAAACGGGCAAGGTCAGCGGACACATCGATGTACCGGCCGCCACCGAGCTGGGCATCGCCATCGCGGAAGGCATCGGCTCGCCCACTGCGCCGGCCGAACTGACGTGGGCGCTGATCATGGCGGCGCAGCGCAAGATCGTGCCGTACGCGCAACATTTACAGGAAGGGCTGTGGCAAACGTCATCCATCGAGCCGGCGCGCAACACGCTCGGCACGGTATTGAAAGGGCGCACCCTGGCCATCTGGGGCTACGGCAAGATCGGTCAATTGATCGCCGGCTATGGCCGCGCCTTCGGCATGACCATCCTCGTGTGGGGCAGCGAAGCGAGCCGCGCGGCAGCCGTGGCGGCCGGCGATACGGCGGCGGCATCGCGTGTAGCCTTCTTCGAGCAGGCAGACGTGCTGAGCTTGCACCTGCGCCTGTCCGACAAGACGCGCGGCCTGGTCACAAAAGAGGACCTGGCGCGCATGAAACCGACTTCCCTGTTCGTCAACACCAGCCGCGCCGAACTGGTCGCCGATGGGGCACTGGAAGCGGCACTGCCGCAGGGACGCCCGGGCGCCGCGGCGCTGGACGTGTTTACGGACGAGCCGCTGCCGCCAAGCTCGCCATTGCTGCTGCTGCCGAACGTGCTGGCCACGCCACACCTGGGCTACGTCGAGCGTGACAGCTATGAACTGTATTTCCGCTACGCCTTGCAAAACATCGTCGATTTTGCGCAAGGCCAATGCACGCGCCTGCTCAATCCCGAGGCATTGCAACACGCGCGGCAAGCCCCTCAGGAGCGCTGAAAGCCCTTCAACAAATCGGGCTCGCCCGTGATACGGATGCCGGGCGCCGGCAGCACGTGCCGGCCGCGCCACAGGCCGGCCCAGCCGGGCGGCCAGGCGAGGTCCGGCCCACTGTACGGCGCCACGCCGGCGCGCACGGCGACGACCGGCACGGGCGGCATGTCTTGCAAGGGCTCGCCTGGCGTGCGCTGCATGTCCAGGCTGTACATGTAATTGGGCAATAAAGCATCGCAGACGCGGGCAAACCAGTCGCTATGGTCGTCGTCGCGCCCCAGCGCCTGCGCCAGGCCTTGCGGATCGAAACGGGCCAGGGCATCGATCAACTCGCCAGTGGTGGCGCCGGGCGTATCACCCCAGCCCATCACGGGGTTGACGTTGTAATCGGCGCCCGAGCCGTACCAGCCTTCGCGCCAGGGCCGCTGCATCCAGTCGCGCGGCCCCGCAAACAAATGCCAGCGCCAGTGCAGGCCGGAAGGCTTGGGCCAGGAATACAGATACAGTTTCTGATAGCCGGCCTGGTGCAGCTCGCGCACCATGGCCATCAGGCGTGCATGCGGCATGCGGTCCGGCGGCGCGCGGCGAAACAGGATCGCTTCGCCATCGGCGAATTGCACGTCGTCGGTCGACAGGTTCAGGTCCAGGGTCCGCGCTTCGCTACCGAAACGGGCGGCAATCCAGCCCGTCAGCAAATTGACGGACGTAATCACCCCGTAGCCGCGGTGGCGGTGAAAAATGACGGTGCCGGGAGCGAGCGCTTTCATACGGAGTCGGGGGTGGCAGGCAAACAAAGAAACCAGTGTACTCACAGATGGCCAAATTTTCCAGATGCGGCGCGGCAGCAGGGCGGCAAGCACGCTGCCCCATCTGCGGCGGCATTCACGCAACGGTGCCAATCCACGCTATCATGCGCGTCATTCTCCACTGACATCGTGACCACATCATGACTTTGCGCATACTCGCCACTGGCGGCACTTTCGACAAACACTACAACGAATTGAACGGTACCCTGGGCTTTTCCGACAGTCATTTGCCGGCAGCGATTGCCCGTGCGCGCATGACGGCGCCCGTGGCGCTGGAGCAACTGCCCCTGCTCGATTCGCTCGACATGCAGGATGCGGACCGCCAGCGCGTGCTGGCCTCGTGCCGCGCGGCACAGGAAAAAGCCATCGTCATCATCCATGGCACCGACACCATGCGCGAAACGGCGCAAGTGCTGGGCGCGGCGAACCTGCAGCAAACGGTGATCTTGACGGGCGCCATGATTCCCTACGAAATCGACAACTCCGATGCCTTGTTCAACCTGGGCTTTGCCTGCGGTGTGGCGCAAACCTTGCCAGCCGGCGTATACGTGGCCATGAATGGCCAGATCTTCGCCTGGGACAATGTGCAAAAGAACCGCGCCGCCGGCGTATTCCAACCCTTGTAAGCCTTTGGCAGACGGGGCGCGGCAAGCGGACCGGCACACGGTCTGACTGACACTCTGTCACAATTCGACCAGCCCGTTTTAACGGGCTTTTTTTACGTTTTTTTACCTTTCATAAATTCTGCAAAGCAATAGTTTTTCTCGAATTATTGTAGGTAAAACATCGAATTGCCAATAGAATAATTTTATGTTGTAAAAAAACACCATTGATAATTTTTAAAAACGACGATATATATAAATATAAAACTGTAATTTAACAGTTAAATTAAATATTCTTCTGTATCCACAATTTATTGCCAAATCCGACACGGTTGAGGTGCATTTTTTCTTGCTGAGACGACATAATGTTTGCCTCGACAAGTAAGAAGTGCATTTATAACAATATTGCGCTAAGTAGTCTTCCACCTCCCCCAGACGTGGTTCCGCCTACCGTACACGCCTCCGCTGGCCATCCATCCGATGGCTTGAGCGGTGCTCGTGTACTGCTTGTCGTTATTAAAACTACTACGGAGTAATTGTTATAATGGCATTTAAAGAAAAAATTGGCGTGCGCAGCGTACGCCTGGCCCTGACCGTCCTGGCAGGTAGTGTCTTGTTCTCTGGCCAATCCATGGCGGACGAAGCAATTCAAAAAGTTGAAATTACCGGTTCGAGTATCAAACGTATCGCCGTCGAAGGCGCACTGCCAGTGCAGCGCCTGACGCAAGAAGCGATCGCCCGTACCGGCGCTACCACCGTGGCTGACCTGGTACAAAGCCTGCCAGCCATGCAAGGTTTCACCATCGGCGCCGTGGCTGCCGGTTCCAACTCGGGCGGCCGCACCAGCGCGTCGATCCATGACATCGGCGAAAGCTACACCCTGGTCCTGTTGAACGGCCGCCGCATCGCGCCACAAGGCTCGGGCACCTCCGTCAACCTGAACGCCATTCCAATGAGCGCGGTTGAGCGCGTCGAAATCCTGACCGACGGCGCTTCGGCACTGTACGGCTCGGACGCTATTGCCGGCGTGATCAACTTCATTCTGAAGAAAAATGTCCAAGGCGGCACTCTGGAAGCCACCTATGGCGGCCCGGAAAATAAAGGCGGCAACGCCTGGAACACCAACGTCACCTACGGCTTCGGCGACCTGGACGAAGACCGTTTCAACGTGCTGGTATCGTACCGCCACGATGAGCAGTCGAAACTGCGCGCAACGGACCGTTCGTTCGCTCGTTCGTCGTTCATTCCTGTCAGCTATGGCGGCAAGAACTACATCTACGACCGTACCAGCACCTCGACCGCGCCAGCGAATGCCACCGTTGCGTTCAACAATAGCGCGACGCAACCGATCATGTTCAATCCGTACCTGGCAGCCAGTGGCCCCCGCAACGATTGCGGTCCGACCAACTACGTCACGGCAACCAATAGCAAGGCTTGCGGTTTCGATGGCGGCTCGACGGTTGAAATCGTTCCAGAATCGAAACGCGACAGCCTGTTCGCCCGCGGTACCTACAAACTGACGGACAACCTGAATGCGTTTGCCGAAGTGGCCCTGTCGCGCTTTGACCTGACGGCACGTATCGCCGCCAACCCGGTACCGATCAGCATCGCCAAGAACAGCGCACTGTACAACCAGTACGTGCGCCCAGGCCTGACACAAGCACAGCATGACGACGTGAAATCCGTTACCGCCAACTACCGCATGGTCGACTGGGGCACCCGCGCCAGCAACACCATCACCGACACCAAGCATTTCGTCGTCGGCGTGGAAGGCGAAGTCGGCGAATGGAACGTGGAATCGGCCCTGACCTGGTCGCAAAACGCGATCGACGAGCGCTACGTGGGCGGCTATGCCAAGAACGCCGACTTCGTCAAGATGCAGAGCAATCCGCAGTTCAACCCATTCTTGCCAGCCGGTAACGCATCGCCAGAACTGCAAAAGCTGATCAACGATTCGCAATTCAACGGTTCGATCCGTACGGCATCGACCACCATGCGCGGTATCGATGCGCACGGTTCGCGCGAACTGTTCACCCTGCCAGGCGGCAAGGCCAATATCGGTATCGGCGGCGACTACCGCGAATACAAGTACGAGCAATCGCCAAGCGCCGGTGCCAGCACCAGCACGATCTACAACTTCAACACCTCGCCACGTTACGACCTGAGCCGCGAAACCTACGGCGTGTTCGCCGAGTTGCTGGCACCTGTCACCAAAACGGTGGAAGTGAGCCTGGCTGGCCGTTACGACACCATCACCAAGATCGACAACGGTGTGGTGAACAAGTCCATCGGTAAAGACCAAAGCGCCAGCACCTACAAAGTGACGGCACGCTGGCAGCCAGTGCAGCAAGTACTGCTGCGCGGTTCGTACGGCACGGGCTTCAAGGCACCGAGCATGCTGGACATCGGCCAGCCGCTGGTCAACAACGGCTTCACGGCAAAACCATGGAACTGCCCGTTCCCAGGCGACGCCATGTGCCGTCCAGCAGCAACCCAGTACAACCAATTGGCTGGTGGTAACGAAAACCTGAAACCGGAAAAATCGAAGCAATACACCGTCGGTTTCCGTATCGAACCTAGCTCGGCATTCTCGTTCGGCGCCGACCTGTGGGACGTGAAGATCACCGACGCGGTCTCGGCCGTCAGCGAAACCCAGGCCTTCGGCAATCCAACGCTGTACAAAGACCTGTTCGGTACCTACATCGAGCCATCGACCGGCCTGCCTTACTTCGCCTTCAAATCGCTGTCGATGAACATCGGCCAGACGCATAACCGCGGTATCGACTGGGACATGACGGCGCGTCATCGCTTTGATTTCGGTAACCTGACGGCCAACCTGAGCGGCACCCACATGCTCAAGGCTGACTACACCGTGCCAGGCACCAAGAATCAGTGGACGACCAACATGAACTACTTCGGCATCACCGATGCAGTCACGTTCCGTAACCTGGTCAAGCTGAACATGAGCCTGGAAACCGGCAAACTGACCAGCACCATGGTTGTCAGCTATCGTAACGGCTACACCGATGCAGCCGCTTCGGTACTGAACGTCGATACCAGGAAACTGGAAACGATCCGTCTGGAAGTTCCTTCGTACACCACCGTCGATCTGCAAGGCCGCTATGCCTTCAACTCGGCTGTGACGCTGCGCGCTGGTATCAAGAACCTGTTTGACCGTGAACCGCCTCTGTCGCTGCGCGCTTCGTCGGGCCACCAGGTTGGCTTCGATCCACGCTACGCCGATCCAATGATGCGTTCGTTCTACTTCACCGGTAGCTACAAGTTCTAATTTGATGTCTTAAATTAGATTGTCCTGAAAGCGCCTTGCACCTCACCGTGCAAGGCGCTTTTTTTATGTTGCAACATATTGCACAGGCGAAAAAAAAGGAGCCGCAGCTCCTTTTTTTGTAGCAGCATGGCTGCTGTTACGCCGTCGCTTCGCCGCCCAATGCCTCGACCACGTCGGCCATCAGCTTGCTCAGTTCGCCCGTCATCAGCATCACGTCGCCGTCGAAACGTTCTTCGTCGTTCTTCGTGCTCGATTCCGTTTCCTTGATCACGTCCAGCGGCTTGACGCTCTTGATGGCCAGCGATTCCGTCAGCACGAACGAAATCTTGTCGTTCCACGTCATCGCCAGGCGCGTGCACTGCTTGCCGGCCGCGATGTGGCGGCGCACGTCGTCCGCTTCCAGAGTGTGGCGCACATAGCGCACGGTGGCCTTGCTTTCGCCCGTGGCGCGCAATTCCGTATCCATGTCGACCGTGAAGCCGGCAGGCGCGTCGTCGGCCTGCAGCCATTCCGTCATCACCGCCACGGGCGAGCGCTGCACGCGCAGGCTTTCCAGCGGTAATTTGTCGACGGCTTTCAACAGCAGCTTGATGACTTCATCGGCCTTTGCCGGGCTGGCGGCATCGACCACCAGCCAGCCATTGACGGGGTCGATCCACGTCCAGACGTTGCTGCGGATGCTGAAGGCGCGCGGCAGCAACTCGTCGGCCACGCGCTCCTTCAATTCCTTCATGGCTTTCTTGCCAGGCGCAAAGCCTTGTGCTTCTTCCATCTCGGCAGCGCGGGCCTTGGCCACCTGATTGATGACGGTCGCTGGCAGCAGTTTCTTTTCCGTGCCCAGCAAGATCAGCATCTGCTTGTTGACCACGTGGACCAGACCGCCGTTCGGGCGTGGCGTATCCCAGCCCTGGCGCATCAGATCCATGCTGGTCGCCGGCGTAAATTTGTTCGAGGACAAGGCCTCTTCCAGTTGTTCTGGCGTATAGGCCCATGGTGCGGGCAGGCGGTAAATCTGAAGATTCTTGAACCACATAGTTTTTGTCTTCCGTTTGTTTCAGTAGTGCCAGGGGAACGCCATTCTACACTTTCGACACGGGAATGCCGTCAAAAGCGCGGACTGGCGCGGTGTTGTTGATGCGTGGGGAATGCCGCTACAGGGCGGGAAACAGCTCCGCCTGGGCCGGCGCCTGCCGCGTCACGATGGCCGGATCGGACAAGGTCGAGATACGCACGCCCAGCAGGCGAATTTTCTTTTCAAATGGCACGCGCCGCAAGCAATCGCGGCTGGCGCGCAGGATGGCGGCCGCGTCCGCCGTGGCGCTGGGCAAGGTGATGTCGCGCGTGACGGTGCTGAAATCCTCGAAGCGCAGCTTGATGCCCACCGTGCGCCCGGCCAGCGACTGCTTGTCGAGGTCACCGGCCACGCGCGTGCACAGGCTTTCCAGCTTTTCCGACAGGGTGGCGCGGTCGCGCACCACCTGCAAGTCGCGCTCGAACGTCGTTTCGCGGCTGACGGACTTGGTTTCCCGGCTCGTCTGCACAGGCCGGTCATCGATGCCCAGCGCCGCCTGGCGCAGCCAGCCCGTGTACAAGTCGCCAAACTGCGTGCGCAGCATGGCCATGTCGGCCCGTGCCAGCTCGCCGATGGTGACGATGCCCAGGGCCTCCAGCTTGGCCGTCGCCTTCGGGCCGATGCCATTGATCTTTTTCGCCGGCAAGGGCCACACGCGCGCTTCGATATCCTCGGGCTGCAAAATGGTGAGACCGTCCGGTTTTTCCAGGTCGGAACAGATTTTCGCCAGCAATTTGTTGGGGGCCAGGCCAATCGAGCACGACAGGCCCGTCGCCTCGGACACGGCCGCCTTCAGGCGCGCCGCCATGGCCGGCGCCTGCTCGCCATACTCCGTCAGGTCGACATAGATTTCATCGATGCCCACGTTCTGGATGATGGGGCACAGCTGGGCCACGGCCTGCTTGAAGCGCGCCGAATACTCGCGGTAAGCTTCGAAGTCGGCCGGCAACAGGATGCTGTCGGGCGCCAGCTTGGCCGCCTTCATGATGCCCATGGCGGAAAACACGCCAAACGCGCGCGCCGCATAGGTCGACGTGGTGACGACGCCGCGCCCCACGTAATCGCGCATGCGCGCAAACTGCCGCGTGCCGTCTTCCTGCAGCACGGGCTGCTGCAAGCGCCCGCCGCCGATGACGACGGCTTCGCCGCGCAGTTCCGGATATTTTAAAAGTTCCACGGAGGCAAAGAAGGCATCCATGTCCAGGTGGGCAATCCAGCGGCGGGTTTCAGGCAATGTAAGGGCAGATGTGGTCAAGGGCACCTCGCGGCGGGATGCTGTCGAATACTGTAATTATATACAGTATCACTGCAAATGTCCGTGGATGCAAGTTGAAACGCATAAGCACGGCGGTTGCTTTTCTCAATAGCAAGATTACAATCCTGACACAACTATGAAAGGGAATCGCCTTGTCCATCGCCCATCACGCTTCGCGCCGCCGGTCCGCCTGGTTATCCATCCTGCCGGCCCTGCTGCTGTCCACACTGGCGCCATCCGCGCTGGCCGACGCCACCAACACCGTTGCCGCCACCCTCGCCACCGCGCCTGTCGCCGCCAAGACGGCGTGGCAGGAAACGCGCCACGGCACGGTCGTCACGGACGACTACCGCTGGCTGCAAAAGAAAACCGATCCTGCCGTGATCGATTACCTGAATGCGGAAAACGCCTACACGGCCGCCGTCACGGCCCCGATCCAGCCGCTGGCCGACAAGGTGACTGCGGAGGTCAAGGGCCGCATGCAGGAAGTGGACCTGTCCGTGCCTGCGCGCCAAGGCAATTTCTACTATTACACGCGCACGGAAGCGGGCAAACAATACCCGATTCACTGCCGCCGCCCGGTCGGCAAAAACGGCGCCTACGATGCGCAGGCGGCTGAGGAAATCTTGCTGGATCAGAATCAATTGGCCGAAGGCCAGAAGTTCTTTGCCGTGCGCGCATTCAGCATCAGCCCGAATGAACAGTTGCTGGCCTACACCACCGACACGACGGGTTTCCGCCAGTACGAGCTGCATGTCAAGGATTTGAAGACGGGCAAGTTGCTGGGCGATACCATGCCTCGAGTCACGTCCCTGGCCTGGGCGGCGGACAATGCCACCCTGATGCTGACGCAGGAAGACGCCACCACCAAGCGCGCGGACCGATTGTTCCGCCTGCCGCTGGGCGGCACCTTGCAGCAGGTCTATCACGAGCCGGTGGAACAGTTCGCCATCGGCGTGAGCCGCACGCGCGACCATCGCTACTTTGTGCTCACCGCGCGCAGCACGGATACGAGCGAAGTGCTGCTGCTGCCAACGAGCACGCCGCAAGGCACTTTTCAATCCGTGCTGAAACGTGAAAAAGGCCACCGCTACGGCATCGAGCACCGCGATGGCCAGCTGTATATTCTGACCAACAAGGAGGCGAAGAATTTCCGTGTCGTCAGCGCGCCGCTGTCCGCGCCGCAGCCGCAGAACTGGAAGCCCGTCGTGCCGCACAACAAGGATGCCGTGATCCAGTCCATCGACGTCTTCCAGGGCTACCTGGTGGTGATGGAAAAGGCCCGTGCCCTGAACCGCGCGCGCATCCTTGATTTCGCGCATAAAAACTGGAAAACGGTGCAGTTCGACGACCCCGTCTATCTGGCGACATCCGTCGGTACACCGGAATTTTCGTCCACGCAATTTCGCATGTCCTACCAGTCGCCCGTCACGCCGCCCACCATCATCGACGTCAGCATGCAAGACGGCAAGCGCACGGTGCTGAAGCAGCAGGAAATCGTCGGCGGCTTTGACGGCAGCCGCTACACCACGCAGCGCCTGTGGGTGAAGGCGCGCGATGGCGTGCAAGTACCGCTGTGGATCGTCTACAAGAAAGGCGTCAAGCTCGACGGTTCCGCGCCGCTGCTGCTGTACTCGTATGGTTCGTATGGCATTTCCACGGAAGCCAGTTTTGCCATCAGCCGCATCAGCCTGCTGGACCGTGGCGTCATCTATGCGCAGGCGCATATCCGCGGCGGCACGGACATGGGCGAAGCCTGGCATGAAGACGGCATGCTGATGAAGAAGAAAAACACCTTCAATGACTTCATCGACAGCGCCGACTACCTGGTGCGTGAAAAATGGACCAGCCCGAACCGCCTGATCATCCAGGGCGGCAGCGCGGGCGGCTTGCTGATGGGCGCCGTCGTCAACATGCGCCCGGACCTGTTCCACGCCGTGCATGCGGCCGTGCCGTTTGTCGACGTGATGAACACCATGATGGACGCCAGCCTGCCGCTGACGACGGGTGAGTACCTGGAATGGGGCGACCCGAACCAGAAGGCGGCCTACGACTACATGCTCAGCTACTCGCCGTACGACAACATTGCGCGCAAGAATTACCCAGCCATGCTGGTGACGACGGGCCTCAACGACAGCCAGGTCATGTACTGGGAACCGGCCAAGTATGTGGCCAAGCTGCGCGCGTACAAAACGGATGGCAATCCCCTGCTGCTGAAAACGAATATGGGCGCTGGCCACGGCGGCGCCTCGGGCCGCTATAACGCCATCGCCGAGAATGCGTTCAATATGGCGTGGATGCTGTCGCAATGGGGTATTACAGAGTAAAGTGAAAAAAAGCGCTTGCAGAAGGATTTCGCCCGTCCTATAATAGCGCCTCTTCCAGACGTGGTGACAAACGTCGGGATGGTTTTCTGAGACAAGCAACGGGTGCTTAGCTCAGTTGGTAGAGCGGCGCCCTTACAAGGCGTAGGTCGGGAGTTCGAGCCTCTCAGCACCCACCAAATCAGAAAACTGTCCAGTGCTTCATGGATCAGCAATACAGATCATACGAGCTTGGAGTGGTAGTTCAGTTGGTTAGAATACCGGCCTGTCACGTCGGGGGTCGCGGGTTCGAGTCCCGTCCGCTCCGCCAATAAAAGAAAAGCCCTTTGGTTCTCTGAACCGAAGGGCTTTTCCCATTTCGGAAGCAGAAAAAGCGTCAGCCCTCCCTCGCCCCGAATATTTTTGCGTTTTTCAGCAAAAAAATGCTTTTATCCCATAAGAATAGTTGCACAAGGGGGAAAGCGCCCCCTATAATAGTGCCTCTTCCAGACGTGGTGACAAACGTCGGGATAGTTTTCTGGGTATGCGGGTGCTTAGCTCAGTTGGTAGAGCGGCGCCCTTACAAGGCGTAGGTCGGGAGTTCGAGCCTCTCAGCACCCACCACCAATACAGAAAATTATCCAGTGCTTCATGGATCAGCAACACAGATCATACGAGCTTGGAGTGGTAGTTCAGTTGGTTAGAATACCGGCCTGTCACGTCGGGGGTCGCGGGTTCGAGTCCCGTCCGCTCCGCCAATAAAAGAAAAGCCCTTTGGTTCCCGGAACCGAAGGGCTTTTCCCATTCTGGGACCACAAATGCTCTAGAATCAGCGCTCCTGCTGACTCTGCCGCTCCTGCCTCGATGCGCTTGCCCCGTAGTACTCATCCCTATATCGCTCTGCGGCTGCGCCTGGCCCATCATGCTTTGCTGCAATTTGCCGCCAGCCTGACCAGTTCCATGGAAATCTTCTTTTTCCTGGCCGGCCCCGTCTTGCTGGGCTTGCTCAGCGTCATCGCCCTGCCCGGTTTTCTCGCCATCACCTTGCCCTGGCCCGCCGCCCTGGCCCTGCTGGGCGCGCAAGCGTTGTTCACTTGCCTGCCTGCCCGCCTGGCTGCTGCGCAAGCGATTGTTGCCGGCCCCCCTCGCCGCCTGGCTGCGCCAGCTGCCCTTGCCGCGTCGCCTGCGCTGGCAAGCCGACGTCGCCGTGGCCGGCCTGCTGATGCTGCCGCTGGGACTCGCCTATGCCGTCTCGGCCAGCATCTGGCTGGCGCAGTCGCCTCCCTGGCTGCGCCCGATTGCCGCCCCCGGCATGGCTGCCACCCTTATCGTCTGGCTGCTGGCGTGGCTGCTGACGACGCTCATCGTGGCGCAGCGCCTGCGCGCGCCGCAGCCCACACAAAGGGCGCGCCCGCCAACGATGACCGCGTATGTGCCGCAACGGCCCCGCTGGCGCACCGTGTTCCTGTGGCGTCAGCTGTTCTGGCTGCCATTCTGGCGCAATGACAATGTGATCGGCCTGCAGCAAAGCGTGCTGCTGGCCACGGCTGGCGCCAGCATGCTGGCCTGGCTGCTGCGCGCACCGCTCGTGCCGGCGCCGCTGCTCGGTTTGCTGGCCAGCGCCAGCCTGGTCATTCTGACGGACCGGGGCGACAAGGCCGTGCGCGAGCAGATCGCCGTGCTGCGCCCCACGCTGAACGCCTGGCCCATGGCCAGCACGGCCTTGACGCGCCTGGCTTGCGCGGCCAGCCTGCTGCCCGCCTTTGCCGTGCTGCTGGGCGCTGGCGTCTTGCTGTATTGCATAGATCCAGCCGCCTTGCGGCAGCGCGTCACCAGCGTGTACGCCATCACCGCCAGCCTGGCCCTGCTGGCCATCGTCGGCCTGCCCCGCCTCACGGCGCGCGGGCGAGTCACCCTCGTCGTCCTGTCCATCCTTGCCTTGAGCGCCATCGGAAGCGAATTATGGAATTGAACCTGTCGTCCCCCACCCTGCAGATCGAACACCTCGATTTCCACTTCCCCACGCACAGCGTCTTCCAGGGCTGCAATCTGCAATTCGGCCCCGGCATCACCTGGCTGCGCGGCGCGAACGGGGCCGGCAAGACGACCTTGCTGAAGCTGGCAGGCGGCGCCCTGCTGCCCGCGCGCGGCGCCATCCGCCTGGACGGTATCGACAGCGGCTTCATGCCGCTGGCCTACCGCGCGCAAGCGTCCTATTGTGGCGGCGACGCGCCCGCCCTGCCCTGGCTGCAAGTGCACGAATTTCTCGACCTGCATCTGGCCCTGTATCCGGGCAGCGACCAGTCCCTGCTGAACGACGAGCTGAGCGCGTTTGCCATGACGTCGACCTTGCAGCAAAGCATCAACGCCCTGTCCCTGGGCCAGCATAAAAAACTGCAACTGGCGCTGGCCCTGGCCCTGCCCGTGCGCCTGCTGCTGATCGATGAACCGTTCAACGGCCTCGATGCGGCGGCCATGCTGCACCTGCGCGCGCGCCTGGCCGATCCGGCCCGCCTGGCGCGCCAGTGCATCGTGCTGACCAGCCACCTGGCGCCGGACGTGCCGCTGGCAGCCACGGTGGAAATATAGACAGGAAATACAGCTTTGCAGATCGACCAAGGACAGCTTACGATGCCGTGTTGCAAAATCCGGCGATCCCGGTGCAGCCATTACCCATAACACGGCGCGCTTATTCACCGCGCCAGGCTTATTCTTGGAGATTACTATGTTGAACACCCACCGCAGCGCCCTGGCGATTTTGTGCGCCGCCTTCGCCGCCTCGGCCATCGCGGCCGGTCCGACAGGCACGCCCGCCGACTATGGCAGCAGCGCCCCGCACGCCGCCGCCCAGCGCAGCATCGACCTGCAGCCCGACACGCGCCACATCAACGTCACGCACGGCGAAACCGTCACCATCGCGCGCGCCGGCCAGCGCTTTACGTGGCACGTGCAAACCTTCAACAACAGGACCGTCTTCGCCCTGGCCGACATCGCACCGAAGGACATGCCCGTCGATGGGATTCAAGTGTATGTGGCCGGCAACCCGCTGTACGCGGGTAGCTGATTTCCTGCGCTCATAAAAAAACCGGAACCACCTTGCGGCGTTCCGGTTTTTTTTGATACGGCTCAATAGTTACGCCGTCAGCGCTTCCTTGGCGGCAGACTCTTCGACCACTTCCTCGTCATCCGAGCGGATCAGGTGGTCAAAGGCGGACAAAGCTGCCTTGGCGCCTTCGCCGGTGGCGATGATGATCTGCTTGTACGGCACCGTGGTGACGTCGCCGGCCGCAAACACGCCGGGGACCGAAGTCTGGCCACGTGCATCGACTTCGATTTCGCCGTGGCGCGACAACGCTACCGTGCCTTTCAGCCACTCCGTGTTTGGCACCAGGCCGATTTGCACGAAGACGCCTTCCAGCTCGACCTTTTTCGACTCGCCGCTGACCCGGTCCGTGTAGCTCAGGCCATTGACGATCTTGCCGTCGCCGTGGATTTCGGTGGTTTGCGCCGACGTGATCACGGTCACGTTAGGCAAGCTGTGCAGCTTGCGTTGCAGCACCGCATCGGCGCGCAGTTCCGCGCCGAATTCGATCAGGGTCACGTGCTTCACCAGGCCGGCCAGGTCGATCGCCGCTTCCACGCCCGAGTTGCCGCCGCCGATCACGGCCACGCGCTTGCCCTTGAACAGCGGACCATCGCAGTGCGGGCAGTAGGCGACACCGTGGTTGCGGTATTCCTTCTCGCCCGGCACGTTGATTTCGCGCCAGCGGGCACCCGTGGCCAGGATGACGGTCTTGGCTTTCAAGATGGCGCCATTGGCCGTTTCAATCTGCACCAACTTGCCTGGCGTCAATTTCGCGGCGCGCTGGGTGTTCATGATGTCGACTTCGTATTCCTTGACGTGCTGTTCCAGCGCCATGGCGAACTTCGGACCATCCGTTTCCTTGACCGAAATAAAATTCTCGATGGCAAGGGTATCGAGCACCTGGCCGCCGAAACGCTCGGCCAGCACGCCCGTCTTGATGCCTTTGCGGGCCGCGTAGATGGCCGCTGCCGCGCCGGCAGGGCCGCCGCCGACGATCAGTACATCAAAGACGTCTTTCTTGTTCAGCGCTTCCGCCTGGCGTGCACCGGCATTGGTGTCGAGCTTGGCGAGGATTTCCTCGACATTCGTGCGTCCCTGGCCAAAGTGCTCGCCATTCAGGAACATCATCGGCACGGCCATGATCTGGCGCGCTTCCACTTCTTTCGGGAACACGCCGCCATCGATGGTGGTGACCTTGATGCGCGGGTTGATCACGGCCATGGCATTCAATGCCTGCACCACTTCCGGGCAGTTATGGCAGGAGAGCGAAATAAATGTTTCAAACTCGTAATCGCCGTCGAGGTTGCGGATCTGCTCGATCACGGCGTCGTCGAACTTGATGGTGTGGCCGCCCACTTGCAGCAGCGCCAGCACCAGCGAGGTAAATTCGTGGCCCAGCGGCACGCCGGCGAAACGCACGCCGATGTCGGAGCCGGTACGGTTGATGCTGAACGACGGGGCCCGTACGCCAGCGTCAAGGCGCTCGACCAGCGTGATCTTGTCGCTCAACAGGACTATCTCCTGGAGCAATTCCTTCATCTCGCGGGCTTTTGCGCTGTCATCGAGAGAGGCGACCAGCTCAAGCGGATACACCACTTTTTCCAGGTAGGATTTCAGTTGGGTTTTGAGGGTTGCATCTAACATGATTTTTTCTTCCTTTACAAATATTTAGGCGAATGCCGGGCCGGACGCCCGGTCCGGCATCGCGGTAACTACTTGTTTGCTACGTGCTGCATCGAGACTTAGATCTTGCCAACCAGGTCCAGCGATGGGGTCAGGGTTGCTGCGCCTTCCGTCCATTTGGCTGGGCAAACTTCGCCTGGGTGAGCGGCAACGTATTGAGCTGCCTTAACTTTGCGCAACAGTTCCGATGCGTCACGGCCGATGCCGTTGTCATGCACTTCCAGTACTTTGATGAAACCGTCCGGGTTGATGACGAAGGTACCGCGCAGTGCCATGCCTTCTTCTTCGATCATGACTTCGAAGTTGCGCGACAGGGTACCGGTTGGGTCGCCGATCAGTGCGTATTGCACTTTCTTGATCGCGTCCGAGGTGTCGTGCCATGCTTTGTGCGCGAAATGCGAATCGGTCGAGATGCCGTAGACATCGACGCCCAGCTTCTGGAATTCAGCGTGGTGATCGGCCAGATCTTCCAGTTCGGTTGGGCAAACGAAGGTGAAGTCGGCTGGGTAGAACACGAATACCGACCACTTGCCTTTCAACGACGCTTCCGTCAGGTCGACGAATTTGCCATTGTGGAATGCGGTTGCCTTGAATGGTTTAACTTGGGTATTGATGAGCGACATAGTCATTTCCTCTCGTGTGGTGAATCAGTAAGACCCTAGTGTAAGGGGTTTTATTCCATATGCAAAATTGATTGTCACAATAGTTTCAATTAGTTTTAGCTATCACGACGCCATGGGAACTCCATGATAGGCAGTTCCCACAGGATTGGATAGCGGTGACAGTGGATACCCCTGCCACCGCCAGGTGTTTAGTTCTTCAGTTCGTCCGGTACCTTGCCGCCGTTTTCCGCCAGCTTGATCATCACCTGGCGGTGCAGCCAGATATTCATGCTGGCCGAATCATTGGTGTCACCCGTGAAATGCAGCTCTTGCGCCAGTTCCTTGCGCGAAGCGAGGCTGCTGTCGAGTTGAAGCAGTTTCATCAGGTCGACGATGGACGTGCGCCAATTGAGTTTTTCCGCGTTCTTGCTGGCCAGGTCGACCAGCACCACTTCCACGTCCACCACGGGCACGGCAGCCGCTGGCGCAGCAGGTGCAGGTGCGGCCGCCGGTGCTGCGGCAGGTGCTGTCGTGGCGGCGGCCGGCGTGGCTGCCGAGGCAGCGTCGGACGAATGGTGGAAGATCTTGTTGTAGATATTGCTGAAAATGCCCATGAGGTCACCTCGAGTTGAGTGAATGGAAGAAATATTGCCTGCGCACCCGGTGTAGGTACCGGTGACAGCAAAGCTGGGCGCAGGCGCCAGCCCGTCGAGTATAAGCCCGTTCAAGCCGGGAGCCCTGTCCCGCAGGCTTGCGTCAGATCTGGTGGCCGGCGACGCCTGTTTCAAGGGTGCAAGGGCCGCTGCGCATGCAGCAGGGCATCGAACGCTTCGATGGTCAGCGGCGGCGCAAACAGCTCGCCTTGCGCAAAATCGCAGCCGATCTCCAGCAGCCGCGCGCGCTGCTCTTCGGTCTCCACCCCTTCGGCAATGACCTGCAAACCCAGCTTGTGGGCCATGGTGACGATGGCTTCGCACAGCACCAGTTCGCTGGCACCGGGCGCCAGCTTGCGCACCAGCACGCCATCGAGCTTCAGGTAATCGATGCCGCACTGCTGCAGCTGCGTCAGCGAGGCATGGCCGCTGCCGAAGTCGTCGAGGGCGATCTGCAGGCCCGCTTCGCGCAAGTGCTGCAGGCGGGGCGCCATGCTATTGCCGCTAGGTAAAAGTACATCTTCGCGCATGTCGAGCACGATGGCCGAGGCCGGCACATCGAGCGCCATCAGTTGGCGCAGCCAGGTGCCGGGCGCCTCCACTTCGCGCTGCAGCTCCAGCGGCGACTGGTTCAGGCACAGTTGCAGGCCCGGCAAACCGATGGCATGGCCCTGCGCGCGCCAGTGCAGCAGTTGCGCGGCCGCCGTGTGCAGCACCCAGTCGCCGATCTCCACGATCAGGCCGCTGCTTTCGGCCAGCGCCAGGAAATCCGGCGGGCAGACCACACCCCGCTGCGGATGGTGCCAGCGCAGCAAGGCTTCCGCCTTGGCAAGCTTGCCGCTATGCAGCTCGACGATGGGCTGGTAATACAGCTGCATCTGCTGTTCCCGCAGGGCCGTGCGCAAATCCGCCCCCATGCGCATGCGGTTGACGGCCGCCACCTGCATGGCAGGCGTAAAGTAACTGTAGCGGTTGCGCCCCGCCCCTTTCGACACATACATGGCCTGGTCCGCCTGCTTGAGCAAGTCCTCGATCGTGCCCGCGTCGTCCGGATACAGGGTGATGCCGATCGAGGCCGAGACGAACGCCTGCTCCTGTCCCAGCAGAAACGGCGCCAGCAAGCCGTCGAGTATCTGCCGCGCGATGCGGTCAACTTGCTGCAGATCATCAAGGTCGGACAGGATTACCGTGAATTCATCGCCGCCCAGGCGCGCCACCGTATCCGTCTCGCGCACGCCCACGCGGATGCGCCGCGCCGCCTCGATCAGCAAGATATCGCCCTGGTGGTGGCCCAGGGTGTCGTTGACTTCCTTGAAGTGGTCGAGGTCGATGAACAGGATGGCCACGCGGCTCGCATCGCGCCGCCCCTGGGCCAGCGCCTGGCGCAAGCGCTCGTGGAACATGCGCCGGTTCGGCAATTGCGTCAGGGTATCGAAATTGGCTTGCTGCCAGATCAGCGCTTCCGTTTGCCGCTTGTCCGTCACGTCTTCCAGCATGCACAGGTGGTGCGGGCCGCCGTGACGCGCCGTGGCGATGGCCGTCACGGAAGCGTCGACCCACACCACGCCGCCATCGGGCCGCACGATCCGCTTGGCATGGCGAAAGCCCTGCAGACTGCGCGCCAGCAACTGCGCCACCTGCTCTTGCTCGCCGGCCACATCGTCGGGATGGCTGATTTCCATCCAGCTCGTTTGCTTCATGTGTTCCAGGCTGCGCCCGCTGATGGCCAGGTAGCGCGGATTGATGTCGAGAAACTGTCCGCTCACGGTATCGATCAGGGCGATGCCCATGGGCGCTTCCTCGAACATGGTGCGAAAGCGCAATTCTCCCTGGCGGATGGTGTCCTCCGTGCGGCGGCGCTCGCGCGCCAGGTTGTTGAAGTGAAAGGCGGCCGACACGGCCAGCAAGCTGCCCGCCAGGCCCAGCGACAGGTACAGCCAGCCCAGGTCGGCGCCTGGCACGGCACGGTACAAAAACCCCTTGTAGACGCGGCTGTCCGTGGCATTGCGCGGCAGCACGCCCATGCTGGCATACGTGTCGGCGATGTGCTGCCAGCGCTGGGGATTCATGTAGCCGAGCTCCACCAGCACGGGCTGCAGCAGCAATTCCATCTGCTGCGCTTCGTACAGCAGGTGCGCGCGGTCGTGGCGCTGGCTGTACTTGGCAAGGATCACGCGCGCCATTTCCTCGCGGTGCGCCATCGCATATTGCCAGCCGCGCAAGCTGGCCGCGCGGAACGCTTTGACACGCTCGGGATGGCGGCGCATTTCGTGCTCGCTGGTAAACAAGTTGTCGCCGTAGAAATCGATGCCGGCCGTGCGCGGCGTAAACTGGTAGTAGGAAAAGCCCGCCCGATCCAGGTAATCCGGTTCGTTGGTGGAATATGCGGCAATCGCATCGACCTTGCCATCGATCAAATCCTCGATACGGTAGCTGGGCGGCAAGTGGCGCATCTGCTGCGGCGCGACGCCCATTTTCGCCAGGAACAGCGACACTTCATCGGCTGCAAGCGCCACGTCGGTGGCCGCACCGATCATGACGGGCGCCCCCACCAGCTTGCGCACGTCGGGCGCGCCGCCATGCTGGCGCATCAGCAGCACGCTGGGCGAATGCTGGAACACCACGGCCAGCACCACCACGGGCTTGCCCGCCAGCCGGCTGAGCAACAAGGTGCTGTTGCCCACGCCATACTCGGCCTGGCCCGTCAGCACGGCCGCCTCGGCCAGCCGTCCGCCACCGCCTTCGACCAGCTTCACCTCCAGCCCCGCCTCGCGGTAATAGCCTTGCTCGATGGCCGCATAATAGCCGGCGAACTGGAACTGGTGCGTGAAATTGAGTTGCAGGGTAACGGGTTCCAGCGCCCGGGCTGGTGTGGCCAGGCACAGCAGCAGGAGGAAAAAGCCGCGCCAGCCGTGCGCCAGCCTGCCGGCGAGCGGCAAGACAAAGCGGAAAGCGTCGGGGGCTTTCATCGGCATGGCGGAACACCACAGGAAGCTGCCGAGCTGGCAGGGGTAAGGCTATTGTAGCCGCCCCTTTTGCCGATGGATAATTATTTCAGTGAGGACAATAGCGTTGATGTTTTTGGCAAACAATTTCGCGTTTGTTTGCGCTAGAACACGACGCCGGCCACCAAAATCACGTTGGCGTACGGACTGCACTCGCCCGTACGCACGATGGCGCGCGCGCCCTTGCTCAATTGCTTGAACTCGTCGTGCGTCACCTGGCGCGCATCGGGCAAAGCCAGGGCCGCCACCTGCGCCGCCATGGCCGGATTATGCTGCGGCAACTCGCTGGCGAGCAAATGGTATTCCACCTGCATTTCGCTTAATACCGTGTTGACGGTATCGATGAAGCCGGGGATGCCGCGCGTCAGGGCCAGGTCGATCAGGGGCACGCCCGGTTGCGACGGCAAGCCCGCGTCGCCGATGACGAGCATGTCGCCATGGCCCAGCGACGCGATCAGTTGCGACAGTGCGATATTGAGCAGCGGTGATTTTTTCATGGGCGTGGTGTCGTTAGAACAGCTCGTGCAAGTGGGGGATCGACGTTTGCGCGCCGGGCTTGGTGACGCTCCAGGCGGCCGCGCGCTGGCCTTGCTGGATCGCTTCCGCCTCGTCCATGCCGGATGCCAGGCCTGCCACAAAACCGCCGATGAAGGTGTCGCCGGCGGCCGTCGTGTCGACGGCTTTCACCACTTCGGCGGGGAAGGTGAAGTCGCCGCCGTACAGGGCCGCGTGCACGCCCTTGGAGCCCAAGGTGATGATGACGTTGTCGCTGCCCAGCTTTTGCAGCGCGGCGGCCAGCGCCTTGGCATCCGCGCCTTCCGGGCTGACGCCGGCCAGCATGGCCGCTTCGATTTCATTCGGGATCAGGTAGTCAACCAGTTCCAGCACGCCTTCCGGCAGGCTGGCGGCCGGGGCCGGGTTCAGCACCACGGTCTTGCCCAGCGAACGGGCCAGCTTGATCGCGTGCACGACGGTGGCCATCGGCGTTTCCAGCTGCAGCACGACAATATCCGCCTGTTCGATCAAGCCTTGCGCCGCGTCGATGTGCGCAGGGCTGAGCAGATCGTTGGCGCCGCCGGCGATCACGATACTGTTCTGGCCGTTGTCGTCCACCAGGATGGAAGCGATGCCGGACGCCACGCCCGGCAAGGTGGTGATGTGGCTGTCGATGATGCCGTCGCCCACCAGCGCCGCGCGCAAGGTGGTACCGAACGCGTCGTCGCCCACGCAAGCGACCATGGCCACTTGCTGGGCGCCCGCCACTTTGCCGCTCAGGCGGGCGCAGGCGACGGCCTGGTTGGCGCCCTTGCCTCCAGGAATGGTTCGAAAAGCGCCGCCCGTCAGGGTCTCGCCGGGGAGGGGCATGCGCGGCACGCGCAAGACCAGGTCCATATTGATGCTGCCGATAACCACGATCATGATGTCATTCCCATCAGTTCAGTTGCAGGTGAAGAAGTAGGTGCGGAAGAAGGTAGCGTGACGGCCGCGCTGGAGCCGCGCACGTGCAGTTCCGGGGCAATGCTGCGCTGCTGGCGCGGCAAGGCGGGATCGGCGATGCGCGCCAGCAGGCAGGCGGCCGTGATGCGGCCCAGTTCGCGCGTATTTTGCGCCACGCTGGTCAAGGCCGGATGCACGAAGCTGGCCAGGTCGATATCGTCGAAGCCGACGACGGCCAGTTCGCCCGGCACGGCAATCCCGCGCTCGGCGGCGGCGCGCAAGGCGCCGAAGGCCATCAAATCATTGCAGCAGAACAAGGCGTCCGGGCGCTGGCCTGGCGGCAGCGCCAGCAAGTCCAGCGCGGCCGCATAGCCGCCCGCACTCGTAAAATCGCCATGGCGGCACAGCGTATCGGCCAGAGCCACGCCCGCCTCCGCCATGGCGCTACGCACGCCGGCTATGCGGTCATTCGAGATGCTCACTTCACGGGGACCGGCGATGCAGGCGAGGCGCCGGCGTCCCAGCTCCAGCAGATGGCGCGCGGCAAGGGCACCGCCGGCGCGGTTGTCGACGGCCACGGCATCGATGGACAGGTCGCTGGGCGCGCGGTCGAGCAGCACGGCCGGCACCTTCATCTTGCGCAGCAATTCGCCATCGCTGTCGGCCAGCGCGGACAGAATCAGGCCGTCGCAGCGCTTGGTCAGCAGCACGTTCAGATAGTCGCGCTGCTTGACGGGGTCGTCATCGGAATTGCACAGGATCACGCTGTAGCCGGCCGCGTAGCAACTGTCCTCGATGCCGCGCGCCACTTCCGAGAAATACGGGTTCGTATTATTCGGAATGATCAGGCCGATAGTGCCCGTGCTGCGGCTGCGCAGGGAACGCGCCAGCGCGCTGGGCACGTAATGCAATTGCTCCGCCGCCGCCAGCACGGCGCGGCGCGCCTCGTCGCTGACGGGGCGGGTATTGTTGAGGACGTGCGAGACGGTGGTAAACGACACCCCCGCCGCCTGCGCCACTTGCTTGATGGTTGCCATGGGCGATGTGGCGCTTAGGCGCGTTCGCCGCGGCGGCGGTAGGTGTCGAGCACCACGGCCGCGACGATCACCAGGCCCGTGACGATGCGTTTCACGGGTTCGGACACGCCCACTTGCGCCAGGCCCGCTTCCAGCACGGAAATGATCAATACGCCGATAAAGGTGCTGATGACGGAACCGCGCCCACCCATCAGGCTCGTGCCACCGATCACGACGGCGGCGATCACTTGCAATTCCATGCCCACGCCGCCGTTCGGGTCGGCCGCTTCCAGGCGCGACACCTGGAACAGCGCGCCCACGCCGGCGAGAAAGCCCATCAAGGCAAACACCAGTACTTTCGACGGTTTTGTATTGATGCCGGACAAACGCACGGCTTCTTCATTCGTGCCGATGCCGATCCAGTGGCGGCCCAGCACCGTGCGCGTGAGCACCAGGTGGCCGATGACAACGATGGCGATCGAGGCGATGAAGGCGGGCGACAGGCCGAAGGCGATCGGCGAACTGATGCCGTCAACGGCGCTGCCGATGTATTCCGTGCGCGAATTCGTCACTTGATACGCGAGGCCCCGTGCCATTTCCAGCACGCCCAGCGAGACGATGAACGAGGGAATGCGCCAGCCGACGGAAATCAAGCCCGTGGTGGCGCCGCACAGGGCGGCAACGAACATGCCCAGCAGGGCGGCGCTCCACACGGGCCAGCCCCAGTGCACGACGGCCAGCGACAGCACGGAAGCGGCCAGCGCCATCACGGAACCGACCGATAAATCGATGCCGCCGATGATCAGTACAAACGTCATGCCGACCGCCATCACCACCAGGGTGGGGATGTTGTTCGACAGGGTGCTCAAGGTCGCCAAGGTAAAGAAGTTTTCGCTGGCAAACGAGAACAGCACGCACATGGCGACCAGGGCGCCGATCAGGCCCGCATAGTTTTTCAGGTCGGCCAGGCTGCGCTGCAGATACGAAGGAGAGGAATTGGTGGTCATGGGAATCTTTCCGGCGATCAGGCCGCAGCTGGAGTGGAAGTGGGGGTCAAATAGCCGGAGAAGGCGGCCGACAGCAGAGCGTCCTGGCTCCAGGCGCCGCGCTCGAAGGTGTCGACGATGCTGCCCGCGCTCATGACGGCGATGCGGTCGCAGATCAGCATCAGTTCGCGCAAGTCGCTCGAAACGATGACGAGGCCCTTGCCCTGGCGCGCCTGTTCGGCCAGCACCTGATAAATATCAAACTTGGCGCCGATATCGATGCCGCGCGTGGGCTCGTCGAACAGCATCACGGGGCAGTCGCGGTACAGCCAGCGGGCGATCACCACCTTTTGCTGGTTGCCGCCGGATAGCTCGGCCACCGTTTGCGCGCTGTTGCGCGAGCGGATACCCAGGCGTTGGATGTAGTCGTCGGCCACCGATGCTTCGGCCGTATCGTTGAGCCAGCCGGCGCCGCTGACGGTATCGAGCGACGCCAGGGTCGTGTTGACGGCAATCGACTGGCGCAGCAACAAGCCTTGTCCCTTGCGGTCTTCCGTGATCATGGCGATGCCGGCTTTCACTGCTGCCTGCGGCGAGTGCAAGGCGGCGGGCGTCGCGCTGTCGCCGAGGAACACCTCGCCGGCATCGGCGCGGTCGGCGCCAAAGATCAGGCGCAGCAATTCCGTGCGGCCCGAGCCGATCAGGCCGGCGATACCGAGGATCTCGCCGGCGCGCAGGTCAAACGAGGTCGGGTTGACGACCTTGCCGCGCGCCAAGCCACGCACGCGCAGCAGCGGCGCGCCGATGGTGCGGCCGCTCAAGTCGACGGCATCGTCGGCCGAGCGGCCCACCATCAGGCTGACCAGGTCGGCGGCGGAGTGGCCCGCGATATCGTCGTCGCACACGAGCTGGCCATCGCGCAGCACGGCGATGCGGTCGGCCACGCGCTTGAGTTCTTCCAGGCGGTGGGAAATATAGATGATGCACACGCCTTCGGCTTTCAGGCGTTCGATTTGCAGGAACAGCAATTCCACTTCGCGGTGCGTCAGCATGGCCGTCGGCTCGTCGAGCACCAGCAGGCGGCAGGCGCCGATCAGATTGCGCGCGATCTCGATCATCTGCTGGTGGCCGATGCCCAGTTCGCCGACCAAAGTCCACGGGTCGAGACCGCCCAGGCCCACTTTCTCCATCTGTTCGCGCGCGTCGCGCTCCAGGCGCGTACGGTCGATGAAACCGAAACGCTGCGGCAGGTTTTTCAGGTACAGGTTTTCCGCGATCGACAGGGTGGGAATCAGATTGAGTTCCTGCATCACCATGCGGATGCCCAGCGCTTCGGCGGCGCCGCGCGAGGCGGGCTGGTAAGGCTTGCCGTCGAGCAGCATCGTGCCCGTGGTGGCTTGCTCCAGGCCGCAGATGATCTTCGACAGCGTGCTCTTGCCCGCGCCGTTCTCTCCCGTCAGCGCCAGCACCTGGCCAGGGGCAAAGCGCAGACCCACGCCACCGAGGACGGGGCCGACATAGGACTTGCCGATGTTGTCGAGCGTTAACAAGGGGATGGCGGCTGGCGCCGGTGAAATGTCGGTGGGCATGATAAAACTCCGCGGTAGTGGCGGCGGGGCCGGCGCCGCCTACTCGGTGAGTACGCAGGCGCCGGCCCCGGCGGGATCAAACGATCAGGACTTGGCGCCCTTGGCGACCAGTTCGACCTTGGTTTCGATGACGCCACCAAGCTCGGCCTGTTTCTTCTTCTGCGCCAGGGCTTTCAGCACGGTCTCGATGCCGAACACGGCTTGCTGCGAACCGAACTGGTCGGCGGTAGCCAGCACGCGGCCATCGGCCAGCATCGGCTTGATGGCGTTGATGTTGTCGTAGCCGACGACGAGCACTTTGCCCGTCTTGCCGGCCGCCTTGATGGCGGAAATGGCGCCGATGGCCATGTTGTCGTTACCGCACAGCAAAGCCTTGATATTCGGATTGGCGTTCAGCATGGCGGCCGCCACCGTGTTGGCAGGAGCGATTTCCCACTGACCCGACTGCACGCTGACAACTTTTGCGCCGGCCGCATTCATGGCGTCCTGGAAGCCCAAAGTGCGCTGCTGCGCGTTGTAGGTGGTGGACACGCCTTCGATGATGCCGACGGGGTCGCCCTTCTTGATTTGCTGCGCCAGGTAATCGCCGACCACCTTGGCGCCCTTGCGGTTGTCCGGGCCGACGAATGGCACGGAAATGCCCTTCTCTTTCAGGGCGCCCGCGTCGAGCTTGTTGTCGATATTGACGACGATGATGCCCGCGTCGATGGCTTTCTTCAGCACCGGCACCAGCGCTTTCGAGTCGGCCGGGGCGATCACCAGCGCGTTGACGCGCGAAACGATCATTTGCTCGACCAGCTTGATCTGGCTCGACGTATCCGTCTCATCCTTGATGCCGTTCGACAGCAAGTCGTACTTGGCGGCATTGGCCTTCTGATGCGCCTTGGCGCCATTTTCCATGGTCAGGAAAAATTCATTGGCGAGCGACTTCATCACCAATGCCACCTTTGGTTTGGCTGGCGTCTGCGCCATCGCCGGCACGGCGGGCAAGGCACACACGAGGACAGCGGCGGCAATCATTTTCAGGCGAATACGGGATGTCATGAGCGTCTCCAGAGTTGTTGGTCAAGCACGTGTACTGCATGCTTTTTAGGAAATTCGTTGCGCGCAAACGTTTGCGCGAAGCGAATAGTGCCTCAATGCCCCATACCAGTGCAAGCAAAACTGTATGTGCGGTGCAGCAAAAAGGCAGCGCCCAGAGGGAAAGGGGCAGGCTGATGCGATCAGCCTGCCGAGGGGAAATGCGCGACAGTCAGGATTTTGTTGCGGGACGGGCGCTGACCCACTGCACGGCCAGCACGCTGGCCAGTACCAGCAGCAAGCCCAGCATCGACCAGCCCGTCATGGCCTGGCCCAGCAAGGCCCAGCCCAGCACGACGGCCATCAGGGGACTGAGCAGTCCCAGCGAGGACACGGCCACGGGCGACAGCCTGGCGATACCGCGGAACCACAGCGCATACGCCAGCAGGGCGCCGGCCAGGCACAGATAGGCGTAGGCCAATACTTGCTGCAGCGACAAGGCCGGCAGCGGTGCGTCGGCCAGCCAGGCGACGGGCGCCAGCATCAGGCCGCCGAGCAGTAATTGCCAGCCCGTCAGCGCCAGCACGGGCAAGTCCGGCTTCCAGCGCCGCGTCAGATAGGTGCCGGCCGCCATGCACGCCGTGCCGCCCAGCGCGGCGGCGATGCCGACGGGTTCCCATACCGTGCGCGGCGACAACAATAAAACGCCCATGCCGGCCACACCCAGCACGCTGGCAAGCAAGGCCAGGCGGGCCGGACGGCGCCCTTCCACACCCCAGGCCAGGCCCATCACCAGCAGCGGCTGGATGGCCCCCACCACGGCCGCCAGGCCGCCCGGCAAGCGGTAGGCGGCCACGAACAGCAGGGCCTGGAACACGCCGATATTCAGCGCGGACAGGAGCAGTACGCGGATCCAGTCGCGCCGCGCGGGTAGGCGCCGCATGAGCAGCAGCAACAGCAAGCCGGCCGGCAGCACGCGGATCAGGGCCGCCGTGAAGGGCCGGTCGGGCGGCAGCAGTTCGGACGTGACGATGTACGTGGAACCCCAGATCAGGGGCGCCAGCGCCGTGAGCAGAATGTCGCCCCAGGCGGGACGGACGGAGGAAGAGGCCATACAACTATCTCGATATTAAGATAAAGCGAGTGTGGGCGCGAACTATCTTGATGTCAAGATAAACCATCCGCCGCACCGTCGGCTGACAAGCGTAAAAAAGCCCGGCATGGCCGGGCTCTGTGATGGATACGAGGCGGCAAGCTGCACCGCCTGGATCGCCGCTTAATCGCGCATGCGCCGCAGGGTCGTCACCCGCATGCCGCCCATGCTGATCTGCGCCGTGCTGCCATCGTCGCTGACGATGATGTCCATGGCCGCCTCGCCCGCGCCTTCCGGCGTGATCGTCACGGTATTGCCCTTGGTGGTGAAGGTGGCCTTGGTCGACGTCCCGTTATTGATCACGCTGTCACTTGTAAATTCCAGGACATTGCCCATCGCCGCCTGCCATTTCCCCACCGCCGGGTGGCCGCCAAAGCGGAACGCGCTCTTCAGCTTGTCCAGCATGCCGGCGCCCTGCCCGGCCGGCGCTGTGCCTATCACACCGGTCATGGCCGCCTGGCTCATCTGCGCTTCGTCGATGACTTGCCAATGCTTGTCGACCAGCGCCAGCGGCAACCGTACTTCCAGGTCGCCATCCGGCAAGCGTTGCAGGATCAGCGCGCGGTCCGCCGACTTGGCGAACCATGCCGCCTCATCGGTCAATGCCAGGGTGGCCTTGGCCATCGCCACTTGCTGTGCGCCCAGGTCGCGCACCTGGTCGTAGCCGCTGACCTTGGCCACTTTCACGCCCTTGGCCACGCACAGCTTGTCGCCGCGCAAGGCCGCCTTGCCCGGGGCAGCCAGCGCGTAGACAAATTGCGATTGCGCAACCCAGCCACCGCTGCTTTGCTCCACGGGTGCACTGTACAGCCCGCTACGCACGAGAATATCGAGCCATTGCCGGGTAGAAGTGTCGTACGAGGCAACGCGGATCTCTTCCTTCTGGTACGGCAAGTTGGTGAGGCACAGCAACTTGTCGCGCACCGCCTCGTCGGCCGCCAGGTGGGTATCGATGGCGCGGCTGAAACTGCTGGCCGAGGCCGCCTCTGGCGCCAGCAGCCACGCCAGGACGCCACCGGCCACGATGACCACCGCCAGCGCACCGCCGGCAAGGATGAGGTGGCGCCGCTGCACACCAGCCGGCCTGGCCGGCGCGGCGGGCGCCGGCGCGGCTGCGGCGGCGTTCACGGCATTGCCGCATTCATCGCAGAAGCGCGCGCCGGGGACATAGGCGGTGCCGCATTTGGTGCAGAAGTGAGCCATGGTATGCCTTACTTGAGTTTATGCGCGCATTCGCCGCAGAACACGTCATCGGACGCGACCGGTGCCTTGCAGCTTGGGCATTGCAGGCTGTCAACAGGTACGGCCGCCGGCGTGGCAGGTGCGGCTGGGGCAGTCGCCTGCTCGGCCAGGGCACGCGCGCGTTCACGCGCTTCCTCGGCTTTTTTCTTGACCGTGGCCAGGCCGTCGTTCAGGCTTGCTTCGGAGGCGCTGAAATCGACATTGCGCGTGGCGTTCAGGTAAATGATGCACACGCCCTTGGTAAAGATCAGGCCAGGCACTACGGCCGCGGCCGCCAGCAGCAAGCCGCCGCCCAGGCCGGCTGCGATGATGTAGCCGGAACCGCCACTCAGACCCGAAGCCAGGGAATACATATTCATCTGGCCGCCCAGGCCCAGGATGCCTGCGGACATGCCGCTGGTCAGCGACACGCCGGTACCGAGCACGCCAAAGATCAGCAGGGCCACAAACGAGGTGATCAGGAACAGCAGCACTTCCAGCAAGATCACGGACACCAGCTTGGTGCGCACGATCAGGTTCAGACGGGCAATGATCTGGAACACGCTGGCACCCGACCAGGCGGCAGGACCGGCCAGCGGCAGCATCACGTAGAACAGCGCAAACACCAGCACGCCCAGCACGATGGCCGACAGCGGGAAGACAACCGTGTACAGCACGGGGCCGAGCACGGGGATCTTGCAGACGAACAAGATGATGGCGATGGCGATCATGGCCGCCAGCACGATCAGGAATTCAAGGAAGACGACCGCGATCAGGCGGTGGCTCGTGTACAGCGAAACGAGCACGGCATCCACCAGGCTCATGCCCGGCTGGCCTTGCGCATCGCGCATCAGCAGGATGCCCACGGCGTTGGAACCGTAGAACATCACGAGGAAGGCCATCAAGCCGCCGAAAAAGGCCAGCAGCGGACTGCTCATGCCGCCGGCAAGCGTCGCCAGCACGCCACCGACAAGCACGGCGCCGATGAAGGTCAGGGCCAGCAGGGCAATCGCACGGAAGTTCTTGATGGCATCGGTCGCTTCGATCAGCGAGCCCACGGCGGAAGAAAAGGGAAGAGGATTATGTGCTTCGGTGGAAGTGGTCATGTAAAGCCTAGTGGAAATGAATCGGGAATGGAGCGGCCTGCCGGGCCGCCCCGTGGTACCAAGGTGTTAGTAGGCGAGCGCCAGTTGCAGCTCGCTCGCGGGCGCCTGGCGCTGGACGATCTGCAGCTTGACGTCCTGGCCGCCGACGCGCTTGCTATTCAGGTACAGCGCCGTGCGCACCGGGTAAATGCCCTGCGGCACGCCTTCCGGCATGGGAATCGAGAAGCCGCCCTTGTAAGCGCCGCTGCCGTTATTGCTGCTGACGACCTTGCGCACAGTCTTGATCAGCTCGCCATTTGGCTTGTACAGGCTCAATTCCTCTTCCACCAGCGGGTTCGGATCGCGCGTGCCGGCCGCCACTTCGATATACGAATTGGTCTGCGCCTTCTGGCCCGGACGCACGGAAGATGGCGTAAAGCCCGTCTCGTACTTCACCAGGGTCGACTGCTCGGGCAGCTTGCCCTTGTTGGCCACCTTGTAGTCGGTCTGCACCTGCTGCGCCGTCTTGACTTGCTGGCTTTGATAATTCAAGGCCACGCAGGCAAGCGCGCCCAGGCTGGCGCCCAGCGCCGCGCCGCGCACGGTATTGTTGCCGCCGCCCAGCAAGCCGCCCACGACGGCGCCGATGCCGGCCAGCATGGCCGTATTGCATTCGCCGCTGGCCGCTTCCGTGCCTGCGGTGGTGGTATTGCCGGTGGCGCCAGGGCCGCCCGGCGCGGCGCAGCCGGCCAGCATCGAGGACACGACCAGCATCGCCACCATGGGCTTGGCAATTTGTTTCAAGTTTTTCACGTTATTCTCCGGAAAGATCAAAATAGGAATGGAAGGCAAGCAGCGCGGCTTACTCGATCTGGATTTGCGACAGCGCCTTGTCCTGCGCTTCTTTCGCCTTGCGCTTGATATCGAGCGCGTAGCGGTTGCCCGTGTCCATGCGCAACACGGCATTCGCGTTGGCAATGGCACAGTCGTATTTGCGCTGGCTCATGCAATGGCTCGCTTCCGACAGGCTCTCCGTGATGACGCTTTCCAGGCCGGTCGTCTGTTTGACAGGCGCCGGTGGCGGGGTCACCTTGACGGGCTTGGCTGGTTTTTCCACGACGGGTGCCGGTGCCGGTGCCGGAGCAGGCACCGGTGCAGGTGCTGCCGCCGGTACTGACGCGGGTTCGTCCGCAGCCGCGGCAGGTGTCGCGGCAAAATCGGCCGTCGCGGGGCCATCGAGCGCAGGGTCGCTGATGGCCAGCGGCTGCTCGGCGGCAGGCGCAGGGTCCTCCAGCGCGGGCAAGGCTGGAGCGGGTTCGGATGCCGGTGCAGCTGGCTTGCCGGACAAGAAATAGTAAGCGCCCGCACCGCCCAGCAGCACCACCGCGGCGACGGCTGCGGCGACCAGTTTCATGCGCTTGCCGCCCGTTTGGCTGTCAACCGGCATGTCGGGAACGTTGTCTGCCACGGGTGCGGGAGTGGCTTCTGGTTCCGGTGCAGGCACGGGATCGGCACGGCGCTTTTCCAGCACGGGCGGTGGCGGCGGCGCGACAGGCGCCGGGATGGCAACGGGAATCGGTTCCGGGACAGCTTCCGCGACCACTTCTGCCACCGGCAGGGGCTCAGGAACGAACACACGCACTGGTTCAGGAATCGGCTCAGGAATCGGCTCAAGAACCGGTGCCGGCGACACCACTGGCGCCACGGCAAAGCTGAATGCGCACTTGGGGCAGAACTTGGCATCGGGCTTGCAGTCATGGCCGCATTGGCCACAGGCTTTGCCCGGCAGCGGGACGGCGGCAGGAGCGGCGGCAAACGTCGTGCCGCAGGAAGAGCAGAATTTTGCGCCCGGCTTATTCTCGGCCTGGCAGGAAAGGCATTTCAATTGGCATCTCTTTTCATCTAAACACTGGGTGGCGCGTACGCTGGCGCTTGCCAGAATGGCAGCTTTGTTGCCGTACGGCTAAATATCCAACGAGTATATTTTCAAACACCGAGTTGCCACAAGGGAAAATTGCCTTTTGCTCTATTCATTTTTTAAATATTGGTAAAAATCCTGCTGCCAAGGCTAGCCGCCACGCCATCCCGGGGCGCAGATAGCAAAAAACCCGGCAACGCAGTACGCGTTGCCGGGTTTCGAGAGGATGCCCCAGGTGCAGGGAACAGTGACGCTGGCTTACTTGCGCCCGCCCCGTGCCGGCGCGGGATGGCCACCCTTGGCTGGCGGCTTGCTGCCACGGCCCATCGGCACGGCGGCCGGCTTGGCCTTGGTCTTGATGGTCGACAAGATCGATGGACGTACTTTCGATTCGACGGCGCTCGCCTTCGGTGCGGCGGCCGTGCCGCCCAGGGCGATGCGGTTCTTGCCTGGCGTGACCTTGAACTTGTCCGGCGTGCCGGCGCCATGCGTCTGGCGGCTGCGTTCGCCTGCGGCCAGGCCGCCCGATTCCGACGACGTCCAGGCCGGGATCAAATGCTTGTCGCCATTGCCGATCAAGTCGCCACGGCCCATGTTGACCAGTGCTTCGCGCAGGATCGGCCAGTTGGCCGGGTCCTGATAGCGTAGGAACGCTTTATGGGTGCGGCGGATCTTGCCGCTGCGGGCCGTTTCCACCACTTCCGAGTCTGCCGTCACCTTGCGCAAAGGATTCTTGCGCGTGTGATACATGGTCGTCGCCATGGCCATCGGCGTGGGCATGAAGGTTTGCACCTGGTCCAGCTTGAAATTGTTTTTCTTCAGCCACAGGGCCAAATTCAGCATGTCCGTGTCCGTCGTGCCCGGATGGGCGGCGATAAAGTAGGGGATCAAATACTGCTTCTTGCCCGCTTCCAGGGAGAAACGGTCGAACATTTCCTTGAACTCGTCATACGCGCCGATGCCGGGCTTCATCATCTTCGACAAGGTGCCCTCTTCCGTGTGCTCGGGCGCAATTTTCAACAGGCCACCCACGTGGTGCGTCACCAGTTCCTTCACGTACTCGGGGGAACGGACGGCCAGGTCATAACGCAAGCCCGAGCTGATCAACACTTTCTTGATGCCGGGAATGGCACGCGCCTTGCGGTACAGTGAAATGAGCTTGCTGTGGTCCGTGCCCAGGTTCACGCAGATGGACGGATACACGCAGGACAGGCGGCGGCACGAGACTTCGATCTCTTTTTCCTTGCACGCCAGGCGGTACATATTCGCCGTCGGACCACCCATATCGGAAATGGTGCCCGTAAAGCCTTTGGTTTTATCGCGGATATGCTCGATTTCGCGCAGGATCGACGGTTCCGAACGGCTCTGGATGATGCGGCCTTCATGTTCCGTGATCGAGCAGAAAGTACAGCCGCCGAAGCAGCCGCGCATGATGTTGACGGAAAAGCGGATCATTTCCCAGGCAGGGATATGCGCCTTGCCATAGCTCGGATGCGGGGCGCGCGCATAATTCATGTCGTACACGCCATCCATCTCGTCCATGGCCAGCGGCAGCGGCGGCGGGTTGAGCCACACGTCGCGTTCGCCGTGCGCCTGCACCATGGCGCGCGCATTGCCGGGATTCGATTCCAGGTGGAACACGCGCGACGCGTGCGCATACATGACGGGATCATCCTTGACGACGTCGTAGGCAGGCAGGCGCACCACCGTCTTGTCGTGCTTTTCCTTGGCCATGGCCAGGCGCTCTTCGCGGCTCATGATGCGGATCGGCTTGATGACTTCGGCCGATTTCGACGCATTTTCCGTGGCGCAGGCGGTCTTGTCTTCCTGCACCATCTCGTACGGGCTGTAGTGCGGATCGATCTTGCCGGGCACGTCGACGCGGGTGGAATTGTGCACGCCCCAATCGTCGCCGGGCAACCAGCCGGACGGCACCATGAAGGCCGTGCCGCGCAAGTCACGGATATCCTTGATCGATTCGCCGGCGGCCAGGCGATGGGTCAGGTCGACCAGCGCCCGCTCGGCATTACCGAAGATCAACAAATCAGCCTTGGAATCGGGCAAGACGGAACGGCGGACCTTGTCCGACCAGTAATCGTAATGGGCGATGCGGCGCAGGGATGCCTCGATGCTGCCGATGACCACGGGCACGTCGGGATACGCTTCGCGCGCGCGCTGGGCGTACACGGTGACGGCGCGGTCCGGGCGCTTGTTCGGTTCGGCATTCGCCGTGTAGGCGTCGTCGGAGCGGATCTTGCGGTCGGCCGTATACTGGTTGACCATGGAATCCATGTTGCCGGCGGTAATGCCATAGTACAGGCGCGGCTTGCCGAGGATGCGGAACGCGTCGGCCGACAGCCAGTCCGGCTGGCTGATGATGCCGACGCGGTAACCCTGCGCTTCGAGCAGACGGCCGACCAGGGCCATGCCGAAACTCGGATGGTCGATGTAGGCGTCGCCCGTGACGAGGATGACGTCGCACTGGTCCCAGCCCAGCGCGTCCATCTCGGCACGCGACATCGGCAGGAAAGGCGCCACGGCAGCGCGGGCAGACCGCTTGGGAACGGTCGCAAATAAATTGGTAGGGGAGCTCATAGGGTACGGATTGTACCGGAATTGGCCATTTCCAACCTGACGGCCTGCTTTTTACTGTTGGATTTCAGTACAAAAAACGTTTATTTTTCAATCACTTGGGGAAAGAAGGCCCGTCCCGGCAGGACAAGGCCCGACATTTCCCACAACTTGCTTAAATGCCCATATTGGCTAAAATCTCACCCAATTCGCGTAAGGCCGGCTCCAGTTTCGGATGCTTGACGGCAAACTTGGCCGACAATTCCTGGCTGCGCTCGGCCAGTCCATAGGTGGTCGATTCTTCTTCCTGTTCCTGCGCGGCGCGCTTTTCCATCAGCAACTTGATGTCGACATCGAGTTTTTGCAGCAAACCATGCAGTTCTTCATCGACGGGGCCGCTGGTTTCCAGTGTCGAATGCAGTTGTTGCAGCGATTCCTTGAGTTTGCTATCCATGTTTTTTCCTGTCAGTCAGTAAATTGCGTGTCCAGGTACAGCTGTTCCACCTTGCTCCTGGCCCACGGGGTCTTGCGCAAAAACTTCAGGCTCGACTTGATGCTGGGATCGCTGATGAAGCAATTGATATCGATGTGCTTGGCCAAGCCATCCCAGCCGTAATGGGCCTGCAGACGCGTCACGATACCTTCCAGGGTAATGCCATTCAAATCTTGCTGACTCATATACTCTTTCGACTGCCTTCTTATTTACATCTTACTCAATTCTACGCCGCCGGCACGGAAAGCTTGCGTGCGCCATGTCAACGCAACGCAAGCTTCAGATGGGGACGCCTTACTTCGCGTTCAAGCCGCGGCGTTCCAGCAATGGTTCCACGGTGGCATCGCGGCCGCGGAAGTCGCGGAACAGTTGCAGCGCATCGACGCTGCCGCCGCGCGACAGCAATTTGCTGCGGAACCAGTCGCCATTCTTGCGCGTCAGGCCGCCGTTTTCCTTGAACCAGTTAACCGATTCCGCGTCCAGCTTTTCCGACCACAGGTAGGCGTAATACGCTGCCGAGTAGCCGCCGGAGAAGCTGTGCGAGAAATAGCTGGTGCGGTAGCGCGGTGGCACGGGTGCGTAATCGACGCCTGCATCCTTCAGCGAGGCAGCTTCAAAAGCCAGCACGTCGGTCGGGATCTGGCTCGGCGCCAGCTGGTGCCAGCGCTGATCCAGCAGGGCCGCCGACAGGTATTCCGTCGTCATGAAACCCTGGTTGAATTTCTTCGCCGCCGTGACCTTGTCGAGCAATTCCTGCGGCATCGCCGCGCCGCTCTGGTAGTGCTTGGCATAGTTTTGCAGCACTTCCGGCCAGACGGCCCACATTTCATTGACTTGCGATGGATACTCGACGAAGTCGCTCGGCACGCTGGTGCCGGCAAAGCGCGGATATTTCACGTTCGAAAACATGCCGTGCAGCGCATGGCCGAATTCGTGGAACATGGTCGTCACTTCATCGAACGTCAGCAAGGTCGGCTGGCCGGCGGGCGGCTTCGGAATGTTCAATTGGTTGGCCACCACCGGATGCGTGCCCATCAACGACGATTGCGACACGTATTCATTCATCCACGCGCCGCCATGCTTGTTGCCGCGCGCATAGAAGTCGGCGATGAACAGGGCCAGCGGCTTGCCGTTGGCGTCGAGCACGTCGTAGACGCGCACGTCCGGGTTGTACACCGGTAGATCAGTGCGCTGCTTGAAGCTGATGCCGTAGAGTTTATTGGCGGCAAAGAAGACGCCATTGTTCAGCACGCTGTTCAATTCCAGGTACGGTTTCAGCTCGTTTTCATCGAAATTGAAACGCTGCTTGCGCAGCTTGTCCGTGTAGATGGCCCAGTCGGCGGCCGCCACCTGGAAGCCGCCCTTCTCGGCATCGACCACTTGCTGCAGGTCGGCCGCTTCGCGGCGCGCGTTGGCAACGGCCGGTTTCGCCAATTCCGACAGCAGGGTGTTGACGGCCGTGGTCGTCTTGGCCGTCTGGTCTTCCAGCGAGTAGGCGGCGTAATTGGCATAACCGAGCAAGGTGGCCCGTTCGGCGCGCAATTTGGCCAGCTTCAGCACGATGGCGCGGTTGTCGAACTCGCCGCCCTGGCTGCCGCGGTTCAGCGACGCATCCATCAGGCGCTGGCGCGTCTTGCGATCCGTCAATACAGCCAGCGGCGGCTGGCCGCTGGTGTTGACGAGGGCGATGACGAACTTGCCCGTCAAGCCGCGCTCCTTGGCTGCCGAGGCGGCCATATCGATATCGCTGTCCGTCATGCCGGCCAGTTCGGCGCGCGTGTCGACGACGATGCTCTTGGCATTCGTTTCCTTCAGCACGTTTTGCGCGAAGGCAGTTTCCAGGCCCGCCTGCTCGGCGTTGTAGGCTTTCAATTTTTCCTTGTCCGCATCGGACAGCTTGGCGCCGGCGCGCACGAAATCCGTGTGGTAGCGTTCCAGCAAGCGCAGGGATTCGGCATCGAGGCCCAGCTTGTCGCGCTTGGCGTACAGGGTGTCGATGCGGGTAAACAGTTTCGGATTCAGGGTAATCGCATCGGCGTGCGCGGCCAGCTTCGGCGACACGTCCACTTCCACCGCTTCCAGCACGCTGTTCGTGTTGGTCGAGGTCATATTGCTGAAGATGCTTTGCACGCGGTGCAGCAACTGCCCCGTGCGCTCGAGGGCCACGATGGTGTTCTCGAACGTGGGCGCCTGGCGGTTGCTGGCAATCGCGTTGACTTCGGCCAGCTGGCGTTTCATGCCTTCGGCAAACGCCGGCGCATAGTGCGCGTCCTTGATCAGGCCGAACTGCGGCATCTGGAATGGCAGCGGGCTCGCTTTGAGCAGGGGGTTCTGGGCGCTGACGGCGGCGGCGGGCGCGGATTTTGCGGTGGCGGCAGCCATGGCGGACGGAGCGGCGTGGGCCAGCATGACGCTGGCGGCGATGACGAGCAGTTGTGGACGGATCATGACATCTTTCAGGAAGCGCGGGGAAGAACCGCGATCGCGTCGCGGGCCAGTGGCAGATCATAGCAGCCTGTCACACAGGCGTCATCCAACATGGGCGATCCTGTGGTGCATCACGCAAAATGCGCGGTTTACCACGGTTTACAATCAAAAACTCCAAATAAAAATGGCCGCCCGTTACGGGGCGGCCATCGATGTTCAGTACCGGCCGGGCCGGTGAACGGGTATTACTTGGCGTTCAAGCCACGGCGCTCCAGCAGCGGCTCGATCTTCGCATCGCGGCCGCGGAAGTTGCGGTAGATGTCGAGCGCATCGGCGCTGCCGCCGCGCGACAGCAGTTTATTGCGGAACCAGTCGCCGTTCTTGCGCGTCAGGCCGCCGTTTTCCTTGAACCACTCGACCGTGTCGGCATCGAGCTTTTCCGACCACAGATACGCGTAGTAGCCGGCCGAATAGCCGCCCGCGAACGCATGCGAGAAATACGTGGTGCGGTAGCGCGGCGGCGCCGGGGCGAAATCGACGCCGGCATCCGTCAAGGCGGCTTTTTCAAACGCCAGCACGTCGGTCGGGATCTGTGCCGGGGTCAGCTGGTGCCAGCGCTGGTCCAGCAGGGCCGATGCCAGGTATTCCGTGGTTTTATAGCCCTGGTTGAAATTGTCGGCTGCCGTCACTTTCGCCAGCAGTTCGGCCGGGATAG
Source organism: Janthinobacterium sp. BJB446 (assembly GCF_002735655.1). Classification (NCBI taxonomy): domain Bacteria; kingdom Pseudomonadati; phylum Pseudomonadota; class Betaproteobacteria; order Burkholderiales; family Oxalobacteraceae; genus Janthinobacterium; species Janthinobacterium sp. BJB446. Next base: position 132,582 of record NZ_PDZK01000006.1, read on the forward strand.
CCGCGCCCGTCTGATAGTGCTTGGCATAGTTTTGCAGCACTTCCGGCCACAGCGCCCACATTTCATTGACTTGCGACGGGTATTCGACGAAGTCGCGCGGCACGCTGGTGCCGGCAAAGCGCGGGTATTTCACGTTCGAGAACATGCCGTGCAGCGCATGGCCGAATTCGTGGAACATGGTGTTGACTTCGTCAAACGTCATCAGGGTCGGCTGACCCGCTTCCGGCTTCGGAATGTTGAGGTTATTCGCAATCACCGGCTTGCGGTTCAGCAAGGCCGACTGGCCCACGTAGGCATTCGCCCAAGCGCCGCCGCGCTTGTTGCTGCGCGCGTAAGGGTCGAGCGTAAAGATGGCCAGCTGCGTGCCGTCTTCATTGAAGACGTCGTACACCAGCATGTCGGACGTGTAGACAGGCAAGTCGGTGCGCTGCTTGAAGGTCAAGCCATACAATTTGCCAGCAGCAAAGAACACGCCCTTGGTCAGCACGCTGTGCATTTCAAAGTACGGTTTCAACTGAGTCTCGTCGAAGTTATAGCGTTCGGCGCGCACCTTGTCGCTATAGAAGGCCCAGTCGGCAGCGCCCACCTTGAAGCCGCCTTTGCCTGCATCGATGACCTTCTGGATATCGTCCGCTTCACGGCGCGCGTTGACGACGGCCGGCTTCGCCAGTTCGCCCAGCAAAGCGTTCACGGCGGTCGTGTCGTGCGCCGTCTGGTCTTCCAGCGAATACGCCGCGTAGTTCGGGTAGCCCATCAGCGCGGCACGTTCGGCGCGCAGTTTTGCGAGTTCCAGCACTTCCTGGGTATTGTCGAATTCACCGCCACGGCTGCCGCGCGCTTGCGAAGCGGCCATGATGCGTTCGCGCAGGGCGCGGTTGGTCAGCAGCGACAGCGGCGCCTGGCCCGTCGTATTGACGAGAGCGATCACATACTTGCCATCCAGGCCGCGCTTCTTGGCCAGGCCGGCAGCCACCTCGATGGCGGCCGGCGACAGGCCGTCCAGCTCTTCGCGCGTATCGACGACGACGGCCGAGGCGTTCAATTCCTTCAGCACGTTCTGCGCGAACTTGGTCGACAGGGCAGCCAGCTGGCCGTTATAGGCGCGCAGCTTTTCCTTGTCGGCCACCGACAGCTTGGCGCCGGCGCGTACAAAATCGGTGTGGTAGCGTTCCAGCAGGCGTTTCGATTCCGCATCCAGGCCCAGCTTGTCGCGCTTGGCGTACAGGGTGTCGATGCGCTTGAACAATTTGTCGTTGAGCATGATCGCGTCGCTATGGGCCGCCATTTTCGGCGCCAGTTCGCGTTCCAGGCCCTGGATCGTCTCATTCGTATTCGAACCGGACATCACGGAAAACACGGTGCGCACGCGGCTCAGCAACTGGCCCGAGCGTTCCATGGCCACGATGGTGTTGTCGAAGGTAGCTGGCTTCTTGTTATTCGCAATCGCGTTGATTTCCGCCAGGTTGGCGGCCATGCCTGCCGTAAAGGCGGGCGCATAGTCGGCGTCCTGCACCTTGTCGAACGGCGGATAGTTGAATGGCAGGCTGCTGGCCTGCGCAAACGGGTTCGAAGCGGGCAGCGTTGCCGCCGCGGTAGCGGCAGTGGCAGGTGCTGTGGTGGCGGTGGCGGCAAAAGCGGCAGCGGCTGGCGCCAGCATCAGGCTGGCGGCGATGACGAGCATTGTTGGACGGGTCATGTCTACTTTCTAGGAACGCAAGAGAGCCGCGATTGTGTCGCGGGCCAGCTTGAAATAATAACAGCCTGACACACTTGCGTCACCCGCAACGACTGACCTTAACGGGTGGGCGGGTAATGAATGGTTTTCATGCGTCCCGCTCCACGATGCCGATTTAGTAATGCGGCGGACGTTCGTTGACCAGCCCGCCATTTGCCTGCTGCGCCCCATCGCGCACATGTTCGCCCAGCTTGTGCAGCATCGCCTCAAGCTGGTCGATGCGCTTGCCCTGCTGGTACACCATCTGGTTCAGCGACTCGACCAGGTCTTCCTGCTGCGCCAGCTTGATTTCAATATCGACGAAACGTACTTCCATCTGTTCTGCATTGTCCATGTTGCTTCTGCTCATTTCTGACTGAAAGCGGCATTCTACCGCCGCAGTAGCGTGAGCCAGGACAAACCTCGTCCATTCGCCATCGGTCAGACGGCCATTGCTGCCTATTCTTTCGTTTGGCCCTCTCAAATCGCTTGACGAATGAGAACAAACGATTACAATGACTGCATCCACGCCACCCGAACCACCGCTGATCGACACGCGCAAGACGGCCGAATACCGGCGCTGGGAAGACTCGCTGCACGATGTTGCGGCCGCCGCCATCGACGCGCGCATCAAGCACTTGCAGCACGGTGGCGACTGGCGGCCAGTGGGTGAAGGCGTGTGCGAGCTGCGCTTTTTACAGACGGGACCGGGCTGGCGCGTGTATTTTCATGAAACGAACGGGGGCACCCTGATCTTGCTGCTGTTGGGCGGCAACAAATCCAGCCAGCAGCGCGACATCAAGCAGGCGCAAGCGATCCTCCGGGAGCTGAAAGCCCGGCAGGCGGCCCTCAAAAAAGCGGCGGCAAGCCCCTCCACAGGAGCACGAAAGAAATGAACCACGACATCGACCACGACACCTTCGACCTCGACGACCTGGAAGCATTGGGACTGAGCAAATTTGACCCGACACAACACCTGACCAGCAAGGCCGCTGTGGCCGCCTACATGAGCGAAATCGTCGCCACCGGCAATGCCGAACTGTTCCAGTCCGCCATGAACGACGTGGTGCGTGCCTACGGCATGGGCAAGGTGGCGGCCAGGGCCGACATCACGCGCGAAGGCGCCTATAAAGCCTTGCGCGAAGGCAGCAAGCCGCGCTTCGAAACCATTTTAAAGATGCTCGATGCGCTGGGTATGCAGCTGGCCATCGTGCCAAAAACCGCGCCGGACGGCGCCGTGGAAGCCTGAGCGCCGCTTACCCTTTCGGCGCGGCCAACAGCGCCTTCATGCGCGCCAAACGCTCCTTGGGCGAAATCACTTCCGCTTCCGTCGGCACGGCGTCGCCCACGTCGAGTTCCATTTCCTTGATGAAGCGCGACGGGTCGCAATGGACTTGCTCGCCAGCCCGCTTGCGCTTCTTGCACCACGTAATGTGCAAGGTGCGCTGGGCCCGCGTAATGCCCACATACATCAAACGCCGCTCTTCCTGGATGCGCGCGGCGATGGTTTCGGCCGGCGCGTCAGGATCGCCCTTGTGCGGCAAGATGCCCTCTTCCACGCCGACCAGAAACACGTGCGGAAACTCGAGACCTTTCGACGCGTGCAGGGTCGACATGCGCACGGCGTCCTGCTCCTCGTCCTTGCCCTCGAGCATGGTCATCAAGGCCACCATCTGCGTCAATTCCAGCACGTTCTTTTCTTCGCCATCGCGGTCCTTGCCGCCCCGGCCCCGTTCCTTGAGCCAGTTGACGAATTCCAGCACGTTCTGCCACTTGCTTTGCGCTTGGCGTTCCTCGAAGGCATCGTACAGATACGATTCGTAGTGGATTTCCTTCATCATGTCATCCAGCACTTCGGCCGCGTTGTCGCCGCTGCCGGCCGCACCCGGACGGCTGGCGCGCGATTCCAGGTCATTGATGAAGTTGCAGAAGTCGCGCAGCGGCCCCAACTGGCGGTCCGTCAGCTTGGCCTCGATGCCGCCCTTGAACACGGCCTGGAACAGCGAGCACTGCCACTGCCCCGAGAACGCGCCCAGCACCTCCAGGGTCGACTGCCCCACGCCACGGCGCGGCGTCGTCACGGCGCGGATGAAAGCCGGATCGTCATCCTCGTTGGCCAGCAAGCGCAAATAGCTAATGATGTCCTTGATCTCGGCCTTGTCAAAGAAACTCTGGCCGCCCGAAATCGTGTACGGAATGCGTTCCTTGCGCAAACACTGCTCGATGATGCGCGCCTGGTGATTGCCTCGGTACAAAATGGCGTAATCGGAAAATTTGTTCTTGCGTTCAAAATGGTCGGCCGAGATCATGATGGCGACCTGCTCCGCCTCCTGCTCGTCCGTCTGCATGCCCAGCACCTTGATCGGCTCGCCCAGGCCATGTTCGGACCACAGCGACTTTTCAAACAGTTTAGGATTGTTGCCGATGACGGCATTGGCTGCATTGAGCACGCGCATGGTGGAGCGGTAATTCTGCTCCAGCTTGATCACGCGCAAATCGGGGAAATCCGTCTCCAGGGTCTTCAGGTTTTCCACGGTGGCGCCGCGCCACGCATAGATCGCCTGGTCGTCGTCGCCCACGGCCGTAAACATCGGCTTCTTGCCGATGCCCGTCACCATCAGTTTCACCAGTTCGTACTGGCACGTGTTCGTATCCTGGTATTCATCGACGAGCAGATAGCGCAGGCGGCGCTGCCACTTGTCGCGCACGGGACCGTTGTTGCGGAACAGTTCCACCGGCAAGCGGATCAGGTCGTCGAAATCGACGGCCTGGTAGGCAGACAAGGTGGCCACATAGCTGCGGTAGATGCGCGCCGCGTTCGCCTCGTCCTCGTCCTTGGCTTGTGCCAGCGCCATGTCCGGGTCGATCAAGCCATTTTTCCACAAGGACATGGCGTTCTGGATCCCGCGAATGACCTGTTTATCGGTGGTAATGGCGAGGTCTTGCACCAGCGAAAAACAGTCGTCGCTGTCCATGATGGAAAAGCGGTCCTTCAGCCCCACGCCATTGGCTTCCTGGCGCAGGATTTTCACGCCCAGCGAGTGGAAGGTCGACACCGTCAACTGCTTGGCCTGGCGCGGCTGTTTCAACAGCTTGGCGATGCGCTCCTGCATTTCCAGCGCCGCCTTGTTGGTGAAGGTCAAGGCGGCGATGGTGCGCGGGTCATAGCCCCGGTCTTCGATCAGATGGGCGATCTTTTGCGTGATCACGCGCGTCTTGCCCGAGCCGGCGCCCGCCAGCACCAGGCAAGGGCCGTCGAGATAGGTAACCGCTTCGCTTTGGGGCGCATTCAGACCGAACTGTGGTGCTTTGGACATCAGGGTATTTCCGCAGGGAACAGCAGCCCATTGTAACAGCGTCGCGCAGGCTATTTGCATGGCGGGTCATGCCTGAAAAACAGGCAATGGCATTGATATATCGCCATCTGACGCCATCTTGACCCATGCAATGCGTGCGGCACGGCCACGCCTGGAGTACCATTCCGCCTATATCGCCCGTGTGCGCCCACTTACCGAATGGCAGTCCCATGAAATTTGAACACCTGATTGAAATCAACGATCCTTTGAACCCGCTGATCGACACCTTGACCCTGGAGCAAGTCTGGCGCGGCCTGGTCTTGCGCGCCGAGTCGCCCAAGCTGTTCGTGCCGCACCTCGATGAATGCCAGATCAGCGAGCGCAGCGATACCGGCTTCGCGCGCAGCCTGCGCTATGGCGAGCTGGTCATCAACGACAGGGTGGTGCTGGTGCCGCAACTGCAGGTGCGCTACGAAGTGCCGGCGCAAAAGGATATCAGCGCGTCCTCGCTGGTGATGACCATCGAAATGCCCGACGAAGCGAGCATGTGGGTACGCTTCCAGTACGACGACGGCCACGACGCGGCCACCGATGCGGCCAACGCCCTGTACGACGACTTCCGCCGTTCCGCCTACAAGGAGTCCGACATCGACACCGTGCGCATCATGCGCGAACTGGCAGTCGAAGGACGGCTGGATGCGGGCTTGCTGAACTAAGCGCCTGGGCTACATTCGCGCGCTGCGGCCCCACAGCTGATCAGGGCGAAACTGCAAACCCGCCTGCTCCGCACTGAGCACTTCGCGGATCGCGTGCAAGTCCACGCGCGTATCGCGCCGCAGCGGCACGTCCAGGCGCGCGCCGCGGGGGCCGATCAGTGACTGCACGTGCGGCGTGGCGGCATTCAAGCCCTTGCGCGTGACGACGCCGATTTCCCCATTGAGCAGTTTGACGAAGGTGCCGACCGGGTAGATGCCCAGCTCGCGCACCAGCAGGGACGCCAGCGGCGCATCCAGCGTGGCCTTGTCGGCCATCAGCATTTCGCGCAGGGCCACGTTCGGCAGCAAGGGCTGGCGGTAGCTGCGCTTCGAAACGCGCGCGCAATAGCGGTCGGCCAGCATGATCAGGCGCGCGCCGATGCCGATCGCCTCGCCTTGCGTGCCCAGCGGATAGCCGCTGCCATCGATATTTTCATGGTGCTGCAGCACGGCCTGCAGCCAGACGGCGTCCGTGACGCCCGCCGCGCGCAGCAGGTCGACACCGGCTTGCGGATGAGCACGCAAATAGACCCGCTCCTGCGCGTCCAGCGGCCCCGCCTTGTGCTGGAAATCCGCATGGCGTTCCAGCATGCCCACATTCATGCTCAGCGCGGCCAGCACCACGCTGCGGATCACGCCATCATCGAGTTTCAGGGCGCGCGCCAGCAGGGCCGTGATGACGGCCGTGTCGACGCTGTGGCGCACGGCAAAGTCGCCCGCGCCCTGGTTGTGCAGGATGCAAGCCAGCGCCACGTCCGCATCCAGCGCAACAGCCTCTTCCACCAGCTGCGCCAGCGGCGCGAGGGATAGGTGGCTGCCCGCCTGCCCGGCGGCAATGGCCGGCAGGACGAGGGCCAGCCCTGCCGTGACAAGGTTCAGCATGCGCAGGGCCGACGGCGCTTCCGTGGCCGTGCGCGGCACGTCCGCACTGGTATCGGCGATGACGCCATGCGCCAGCAGCAATGCGATCTGGTTCTCGCTGCTGATGACATGGCCCAGCCTGGCCAGCAGGCTGCCCGTCTCGCCGTGCACGTCCCAGGGCAGGGCCACGCCCAGGGCGAGTTCCCCCGCGTAAATGCGCCGAATTTTCACATCGTCTCCGTGTCATCGCCAGCCGCTACCCTTTTTACCATTGCGGCATGGGCGGCATGTGCCAATTGAAATGTTTTTTGCTTTTAATCAATATTTCAATGTGGCAGCGATGATCGCGCAATCATGTGAGCCTGTCTACAAAATTATATAAATCATAAAGTTGCATTCAGGGCCCAGGTGTGCAATCGGCGCAGCCGGGCGCGTGTTCCGGGTCTTTTTCCAGGTGCAGCGCCAGTTCGCGCAAGGCCGTGCGCACGCCTTCCTCGATGACGGGGTGGTAAAACGGCATGTCGAGCATGGCTGGCACCGTCAGCTGCGCCTGACATGCCCAGGCCAGCAGATGGCCCAGGTGTTCCGCCCTTGGGCCGATCAGCTCGGCGCCAAGAAAGCGCTTGCTGCCAAATTCCGCATACACGCGCAGCAAGCCCTGGTTTTGCAGCATCACGCGGCTGCGGCCCTGGTTGCCGAATGAAACGGCACCGACGGCGAAGCGGCCTGCATGGCTCACGCACAATTGCTGGTACGTCGCGCCCAGGGTGGCGATCTGCGGCTCCGTGAAGGCAATCGTCAACGGCGTGCGGCGCAAGCCTGGTTTGACGTCAGGAAAGCGCGCCGCGTTGTCGCCCGCGATGCGGCCCTCGTCGGCCGCTTCGGGCAGCAGCGGCAGTGCATTGTCGGCATCCCCGGCAATGAAGATGGCGCTCTTGCCACACTGCATGGTATGCGGGTCATGCAGGGGAATGCCGTGGCGGTCGAGTTCGATTTGCGCCGTTTCCAGGCCGATCTTGTCCACGTTCGGCGCCCGGCCGATGGCGGCCAGCACATACTCGAACTGCTCGGTTTTTTCCACGCCGGCGGCATCGCTGCTGGTGAGCAGGATGCCGCTGCCGTCCGGCGCTTTTGCCATGTGCGCGACCTTGGTCATGAATCGGATATCGAGTTCGCGCGCCAGCACGGCATCCGCCTCCCACAGCACCAGCGGGTCCGTCAGCTGCGCGACTTTATTGCCGCGCGCAAACAAGGTCACGCGCACGCCCAGCCGCGCCAGCGCCTGGCCCAGTTCCAGCCCGATCACGCCGCTGCCGACCACGGCCACGGAAGCGGGCAAGTCCGTCCACTCGAACACGGCGTCGCTGGTGATGACCCTGTCTCCCGCCGCCTGCCACTCGGGCGGCACGATGGGCGTGGATCCGGTGGCGATCACCACGCTGGTGGCCTCGACAAGCGTATGCTCATCCACCTGCAATGTGCCGGGGGAAATAAAACGTGCATGGCCACGCAGTTTTTCTTCGTCAGGGATGGCGTTGACGCCGTCGAGCACGAAGCCGACAAAACGGTCGCGCTCGCTGCGCACCCTGGCCATCACTTGCCGGCCATCGATGCGCACGGGGCCCGGGTGCACGCCAAAAGCCGGCGCGGCAGCCACGGCATGGGCCGCCTCGGCCGCCGCGATCAAGAGTTTGCTGGGCATGCAGCCCACCCTCGCGCAAGTCGTGCCGTACGGTCCGCTTTCGATCATCAGCACGCGCTTGCCCTGCATGCGCGCCGCCTTGTGCGCCGTCATGCCGGCCGTACCGCTGCCGATCACGGCCACATCCACTCGTATCGTCTTCATGGTGTTATCCATCCACTGAGGTTGCTCACAGCGTTTGATACTACCCGTTTGCCAAAAATAAGGTTTTACTTTGCAGCAATATATGCATTAGTATAACTAATCATTTTCAAAATTTATAAGCTGAGCTAATGGGATCACTCGATTATCGCGCGCTGGCCGTGCTGGACGCCGTTGCCAGCCATGGCAGTTTCGACAAGGCCGCCCTGGCGTTGGGCATCACCCAGTCGGCCGTCTCGCAGCGCATCAAGGCGCTGGAAGACGCCAGCGGGCGCCTCTTGATCATCCGTGGCCAGCCAGCCGTGCCGACGGGCCTGGGCCAGCGCCTGATCGTGCATCACCGCAACGTCAAGCTGATGGAAGCCTCGCTCGACATCGACCTGGGCAACAGCGTCAGCATGCCGGAAATCGCCATCGCCATCGATGCCGACAGCCTGGCCACATGGTTCCCCGACACGTTATCAGCCCTGCTGGCGCCACCGCGCTGCCAGCTCGACGTGCGCCTGGCCAACAGCGACAGCGCCTTGCAGATGGTGCGCGACGGCTCCGTGTTCGGCTGCGTGGCGGCCGAGTCCGGCACAGCGATCGACGCGGCGGCCGCCACCAGCGTCACGCCGCTGGGCACCTTGCGCTATGTCTGCGTGGCCACGCCCGTGTTTGCCGGGCACTGGTTCGGCGACGGTTTTATTGCCGAAGCGGTGCAACTGGCGCCGGCCGTCGTGGGCCAGCACGGCTTGCTGGCGCGTTTCCTCGCGGAACAATTGAGCATGCGTGAACCGTTTCCGCACCACACCTTGCCGGTGGAAGCGGCGCGCCGCGGCTGCGTCCAGGATGGCCTGGCCTACGGCTTGATGCCGCAGCGCCTGGCCGCACAGGCGCTGGCGACGGACCGTCTCGTGGATCTGATGCCGGGCAGCACCCTGGACGTACCGCTGAGCTGGCATGCGTGGACCCTGGACACGCCGTTTACCAAGCTGCTGTCCGAGCAGATCGTCAAGTCCGCGCGCGACTATCTGAACTAATTCAGTGACTTGATTTAAATATCCAGCGGGTCCACTTCCAGCGACCATTTCACGCGCGTCTTCATGGCGCGCAACTCCATCAGCCATTCCTTTAAAAACGCCTGCAGGGCGGGACGCGAGGCGGACTCGAGCAGCAGCTGGGCGCGGTCCACGTTGTAGACGCGCGTCATGCTCATGGGAATCGGATCGTTGATGGTCACCTGCGGGTGTTCCATGCATTCCTTGGCTGCCTGCAGGAACTCGATGGCCGTGGCCAGCTCGGGTGCTTCCGCGCGCAGCAGGGCCTGGAACAGGTACGGCGGCAGCGCCGCCTGCGTCCGCTCTTCCAGCAAGGTGGTGGCAAAGTGGTCGTAATCGTGGTTGACGACGGCGTCGTACAGGGGATGGCGCGCATAGCGCGTCTGGATCAGCACCTCGGACACGCTGCCCCCTTCCGTCTGCGCGGCGCGCCCGGCCCGGCCCGCCACCTGCATCAGCTGGGCGAACAGCCGTTCGCTGGCCCGGTAATCCTGGGAAAACAGGGCCGTGTCCGGATTCAAGATACCGACCAGGGTCAGCTTTTTGAAATCGTGGCCCTTGGCCACCATCTGCGTGCCGATCAAGATATCCACTTCGCCCCGGTGCACGGTGTCGAACGCTTCCTGCGCGCTGCCCTTCTTGCGCGTGGAATCGGCGTCGATGCGCAAGATCCGCGCCTCGGGAAACAATTGCTGCAAGCCCTCTTCCACCCGCTGCGTGCCGCGTCCCAGCGGCTGCAGGTCGACGTTGCCGCAGGTGGGGCAATGGCGGGGAATGCGCAATTCCAGGCTGCAATGGTGGCAGCGCAAGCGGTGCTCGGGCTTGTGCAGCACCATGAACGAGGTGCAGCGCGTGCAATTGCTGATCCAGCCGCACGATTCGCAGCAGATCACGGGCGAATAGCCGCGCCGGTTCAAGAACAGCAGCGACTGCTCTCCGCGCTCCATGCGCAGTTTCAAGGCGGCTACCAGATGCGAAGTCAGGCCGTCTTTCGGCTTGTCGCGCTCCATGTCCAAAATCTTGACGCGCGGCAACACCGCATTCTTGACGGCCCGTTCGCGCAATTCCAGCTTGCGGTAGCGCCCCGTCTGTGCATGGTGCCAGCTTTCCAGCGACGGCGTGGCCGAACCGAGCACGATGGGGATCTGTAATTGCCAGGCGCGCCACACGGCCAGGTCGCGCGCCGAATAGCGCAAGCCTTCCTGTTGCTTGTAGGACGGGTCGTGTTCCTCGTCGATGACGATCAGTTTGAGTTTCGGCAAGGACGCCAGGATGGCCAATCGCGTGCCGAGCACGATGCGCGCCTGGCCCTGGTGCGCGGCCAGCCAGTGCAGCATGCGCTCGCCTTCGGACAGGCTGCTGTGCAGGGTCGCCAGCATGACGCCGGGAAAGCGCGCGCGGATATTGCCTTCCAGCTGGGGCGTGAGGTTAATTTCCGGCACCAAAATCAGGATTTGCGCATCGTCCTCGCGCGCCAGCACCTGGGCACAGGCTTGCAGATACACTTCCGTCTTGCCGCTGCCCGTCACGCCGTACAGCAGGGTTGGCTTGAAACCCTGGGCGCCGCCGATGGCGTCCGCCGCTTCCTGCTGTGCCGGGTTGAGCGCCGGCATGTTCGACGGCGTGCCGTCATGCGCGTCGGCCAGCTTGCCCAGCTTCTTGATGGCGCGGTCGAGCGCCACGGTGGTCAGCACGCGCAGATTTTTCGGTAAACCCGGCAGCGCCACTTCACCGAGCGGACGCTGGTAGTAATCGGCGGCAAAGGCGGCCAGCGCCAGCCACTGTTCCGACAGGGGCGCCAGCTGGTGGCGCACGGCCAGCACGTCCTTCAGTTTCGCGGCGGGCACGTCGGTGCTGTCGGACACGCCGACAATCAGCCCCATCACTTCGCGCCGGCCGAACGGCACCAGCGCCAGCTGCCCCACTTGCGGCAGTACCACGACAGCGTCCGCACCGGCATCCACCGCCGCGTTCCAGCGGTAGTCGAACAGGGCGTTCAAGGGCGTGTCGAGCGCGATTTTCAGGATGCACGACGTCAAAATGCACTGCGACATGGAAGTAGGGCCTATCTCAATAAAAAAGCGCGCCGCAGGGGAAATGGCGCGCGGGATGTCCGGCATCAAGCCAGCGGGCCATGATACTTGTTTCACCTATCAAACGCCTAACGGCGGACAGGACAGCATGTCATCATGCCTGAAGAAAATTCTGTGGATAACTTTGTGGACAAAGCAAAATTAACTTTCAGAAAAATGTGGACAGAAAATTTCGATCGCCGTCAAGAGCGGCACGCAAGAAAAATTAACCATTTAAAATCAATGGCTTAAAAATTGATGCCCGGGAGGCTACAAATCCACAGGACATTTCCGCCGCTGTGCATAACTGAACCATTTGTAATTTATTTATACAGAAATCAGCACCACTTTGAGGCACCCGTTTGGGAAAAACGGGGGCGGCTTGCGGCAAAGTTGACAATTGCCGGGCAAGCGTTCGTTTTTACCAGCCGGGCGGCGAAACATTGTTCAATTATCATGCGCTGCAACATACACTTCACGTGAAACCTGAGCATCGACGCTAAGTATCGGTTAACAAATTACTTTTCAATTTTATCCACAGAATCTGTTGATAACTTTGTGGACAATGAAGGAATAAGGCCTGCGAACGAAAGAATAACCTTATCAATAGCAACAAAGTCCGCCGAACAAGGCATTTTTTATTTCTTAATAATCAAGCACTTGCAAAGCATCCCCGGGCATGGCTTTTCGACTGCCTCTTATTTCCGCAGCAAAAAAAATTGTGCATAAGTCGGTATTTCTTGCTAGGGCGCAGCAAAGAAAAAGGCAGGCTTCCGCTGGAAAGCCTGCCTTTTCTGTCCCTGCGCGAGGAGAGGCGCTGAAATTACTGCCCGCTGCGCATGGCGCGGCTCATGCTGTGCACGGCTTCCACCATCGCTTCAACGGATTCCGGTGGCGTGAACTGGGAAATGCCATGGCCCAGGTTGAATACATGGCCCGTGCCGGCCGATGGCGCGCCAAAGGCGTTGAGCACTTTCGCCACTTCGGCGCGGATCTGCTCGGGGCTGGCGAACAGGATGGCCGGGTCGAGATTGCCCTGCAAACCCACTTTATGGCCGACCAGCTGGCGCGCGCGCGTCAGGTTGACGGTCCAGTCCAGGCCCACGGCATCGGCGCCGATATCGGCGATCTGCTCGATCCATTGGCCACCGCCCTTGGTAAACACGATGGCGGGAATCTTGACGCCATCCTTGTCGCGTTTCAGCTGCGCCACCACTTGCTGCATGTAGGCCAGCGAGAATTCCTGGTAGGCGCCGTCAGCCAGCGCACCGCCCCAGGAATCGAAAATCATCACGGCTTGCGCGCCGGCATCAATTTGCGCGTTCAGGTACTGCGCCACGGAGGTGGCGTTAATCGCCAGGATGTGGTGCATCAGGTCCGGGCGGTTGTACAGCATCTTCTTGATGGTATGGAACTCTTTCGAGCCGCCGCCTTCCACCATGTAGCAGGCCAGGGTCCACGGGCTGCCGGAAAAACCGATCAGCGGCACGCGGCCGTTGAGTTCCGTGCGGATTTGCGTGACGGCCTTGAAGACGTAGTCGAGCGATGCCAGGTCCGGCACTTGCAAGGCCTTCACGTCCTGTTCCGTGCGCAGCGGGCGCTCGAACTTCGGGCCTTCGCCATCGGCGAAATACAGGCCCAGGCCCATCGCGTCGGGCACCGTCAGGATGTCGGAAAACAAAATCGCCGCGTCGAGCGGGAAACGCTCCAGGGGCTGCAAGGTGACTTCCGTCGCGTAATCGGGATTCTTTGCCAGGCCCAGGAAGGAGCCAGCCCGCTCGCGCGTGGCGCGGTATTCGGGCAAGTAGCGGCCCGCCTGGCGCATCAGCCAGACAGGGGTATGCTCGGTCGGCTGGCGCAGCAAGGCGCGCAGGAAAGTATCATTCTGGAGCGGAGCAAATTGTGGCATGGAAGGCAATCAATAGCTTGGAGAAGCGGTATTATCGCATCCAATCGCCGCCATTTCATTGATTCCAGTGCCGCTTTGCAGCATTTGCCACGCACAGCGATGACTTTCGTTGTGCCTGCCCTTCCATTATGATGATGCACGCCGCCGCGCGCCCTGACCCTGCCTGGCGGCCCTTGATCCCCTCACTACACGGAGCCCGCATGACCTCGACCGCATCCAGCACCCCTTATGGCATCTGGCCATCGCCGATCAGCGCGGCCATCGTCGCCGCCGGCGCCTCGCCGCTGACGCAGCTGGCCCTGGGCGGTGCGGATGGCAGCGACGTGTTCTGGCTGGCCGGACGCGCCAGCGAGGCGGGCCGCAACACCCTGCTGCGCCAGCGCGGCGCGCGTGTCGATGAACTGACGCCGGCGCCCTTCAATGTGCGCACCCGCGTGCATGAATACGGCGGCGGCGCGTATGCCGTTGCGGGCGATAGCGTGTATTTCTCGCATTTCGCCGATAATTGCCTGTACCGCGTGGACGGCGACGGCACCCCGGAAGCATTCACCACGGGCGGCAGCACGCGCCATGCGGATTTTGTGGTCGATGCGGACCGTTCCCGCCTGATCGCCGTGCGCGAGCAGCATCCGGCGGAAGGCCACGCGCATCCGGAAAACTGCCTGGTGGCCGTCGGCTTCGACGGGCGCGAAACGGTGCTGGCGCGCGGCCACGACTTTTATGCGGCGCCGCGTTTGTCGCCGGACGGCAGCCAGCTGGCCTGGATCAGCTGGGATCACCCGCGCCTGCCATGGCAAGGCACGGAACTGTGGCTGGCCGACGTGCATGCGGACGGCAGCCTCGGCTCGCCGCGCCTGATCGCCGGCGGCGCGCGCGAATCGATCTGCCAGCCGGAATGGTCGCCCAGCGGCTTGCTGCACTTCGTCTCCGACAGCAGCGGCTGGTGGAATCTGTACCGCCTGCACGGCGTCGACATCGAGGCACTGTGCCCGATGGAAGCGGAATTTGCCACGCCGCACTGGACCTTCGGCGGCAGCATGTACGGTTTTCTTTCCGACGACGAGATCGTCTGCACGTATATCCAGGCCGGCATCAGCTACCTGGCGCAATTGAATGTGGCGGCGGCCAAGCTGGAGCCGATTTCCCACCCATACCAGGAAATCCGCGAACTGCGCGTGGGGCCCGGCTTCGTCGCACTGCTGGGCGGCAGCCCCACCATTGCGCTGGAACTGGCGCGCATCGATTTGTCTAACCATGAGCTGGAAGTGCTGGCGCAATCGATCGCACACTTGCCCGCGCTCGACTATCTCTCCGTGCCGCGCAGCTTGAGTTTTACCAGCAGCAATGGCCGCACGGCGCACGCCTTCTTTTATGCGCCCACGAATGGCGACGTGCAGGCGCCGGCAGGAACATTACCGCCCGTCATCGTCATCAGCCACGGCGGCCCCACCAGCATGGCCAGCAATACCTTGAAACTGGCAACGCAGTACTGGACCAGCCGCGGTATCGGCGTGCTCGACGTCAACTATGGCGGCAGCAGCGGCTTTGGCCGCGAATACCGCGACGCGCTGCGCGGGCAATGGGGCATCGTCGACGTGGAAGACTGCATCGCCGGCGCGCGCTACCTGGCGGCCAACGGCCTGGCCGACCCCGAGCGCCTGATCATCCGCGGCGGCAGCGCGGGCGGCCTGACCACCCTGTGCGCGTTGACGTTCCACGACGTCTTCAAGGCGGGCGCCAGCTACTATGGCGTGTCCGATCTGAAGGGCCTGGACGACGATTCGCACAAATTCGAATCGCGCTACACGGATTACCTGATCGCTTCGCAACCGCAGGCCGAGGCGCTGTACCGCGAGCGCTCGCCCATCCACCACACGGATAAATTGTCGCGCCCGATGATCTTCTTCCAGGGCCTCGATGACAAGGTCGTGCCGCCGCAGCAGTCGCAGCTGATGGTCGACGCCTTGCAGGCGCGCGGCGTACCCGTCGCGTATGTACCGCTGGAAGGCGAGGGGCACGGCTTCCGCAAGGCGGAAAACATCGTGCGCACCCTGGAGGCGGAACTGTATTTCTACCAGCGCGTGTTCGGCCTGCCCGTGGCGGCCGGCGAGCCTCCCGTGCAGATCGCCAACTTGTCCGCATGAGCGAGCAGAATGGTGACCAACACCTGCTGGACGAGTTCGCCGCACTGGAGCAGCATGAACAGATGATCCTGGCCTTGCTGGCGATCACGGGCGAACCGGTGGGCAAGCATGCCGTGTATGAACACTTGCAGCGCGCCAATGTCGTCGAACCGGACGGCACGCCGTTTTCCCTGCTGGTGGTGACGAATATGCTGCTGCGGCTGACGCGCCTGGCGCTGGCGTCGGAAATCGTGGGACGGGGCTTCGCCTGCGAAGCGAGGCTGCGCTGGCCCGCCATGCGCGCCGCCATCGAACACCTGGTGTTTCGCGACCTGTGCCAGGCCATCGAGCTGATCAATCCCGTGCGCCGCAACTGGGATGGCTATGTGGAATTGCGCAGCTACCGCCAAGGCGTGGCGCGCCTGCGCATCGCCCTGCTGCGCAATGACGAGGTGCGCCACGTGGCCGCCATCCTGGCCGCCTGCATGGCGTGCTATGAAGCGCAGCAGTTGCATCCGCTGATCGAGATCTTCGGCCGGCCGTTCGAACCGGAAATGTTGTCTTTCGTCATGCCGCAACTGCAGGATGACATCCTCGCCGTGCTGCTGGGCAACGCCCCGCGCGAGCCGGCCACGGCGCACGCCATCCGCGCGTACGCGCGCGCGCATCATGCGCGCCAGGCGGCCGCCGGCGACCATATCGGCGCCGCCCTGCCATTGGCCCTGGCCGAAGACGCCCTGCTGTGCGGCGAACTCGACGCAGCCGCGCGCTACCTGGCGGGCCAGCAGGGACCGCAGGCGCTGTTTGTCGACAGCAGCATCGCCCTGTTGCGCGGCGAACACGCGCACGCCGTGGCGGGCTTCGAGACAGCCTTGAAAGGACTGCGCAAGGAGGCAGGCAAGCGCAAGCTGTGCTTCACGGGCATCGGCGGCCACCTGTACGTGCTGGCCTTGCTGCGCGGTAACGACGCCAAGCTGCTGAAGAGCGCGGAAACCTACCTCGATATCGCGCTGCACGCGCAGCCGAACCACGACAGCATCGTCTACCAGCAACTGAACACCTTGCGCCTGGTGCGCGCCGGCGTGCAACTGGCGGAAAGCATCCCCACGCGCAGCTGGGAAACGGGCTTGCAGGCGCAGCTGTTCCAGGGTTTGCTGTACTACTGGCTGGCGCTACCGCAATTGAGCGAACGCAAGGACCAGCTGCGGTCACTGGTGCAGCAAGCGGACGCGGCTGGCTACGACCTGATCGCGGCGCAGGCGGCCGGCTTGCTGGGATTGATGGGCGAGCCGCAGCAGGAGCGCTATGCGACGGCCAAGCGGGCGCAACACGGCTTGACGGACATGGCGCCGTGGTTCGAGCGCCAGGAGGCGTGGCAGCGCCAGCTGAGCGCGCTGATCAACCTGCAGCAGAACGCGCCCGCCGAAGCGCTGGGCGGCGTCTCGCGCCTCGTGTGGCTGGTGGCATTCGACCCGCGCTTCGGCCTCACGGCCGTGGAAGTGCGCGAGCAGAAGCGCGACGCGCGGGGCGGCTGGAGCAAGGGCCGCGCCATGGGTCTCAAACGCCTGGCCGAAGAGGCCGGCGACATCGATTTTCTCACGCCGCAAGACGCGCGCGTGGCGGGCAGCATCGCGCCGTTCAAACAGTATTATTCGTCGGCGCCCCGCTATGAAATCGAGCTCGACAAGGCCGCCGTCTTGCTGGTGGGCCATCCGCTCGTGTTCTGGCTCGACCATCCCGACACGCGCGTGGAACTGATCGCCGGCGCGCCCGAGCTCCTGATCAAGTCGCACGAAGGGCAGCTGTGGCTGGGCATGCAACCGCCGCTGCCCGACAACGGCAGCAATGTGATGGTGCAGCGCGAAACGCCGACGCGTTTGCGCGTGGTGCACATCCTCGACGAGCACCGGCGCATCGGCGCCATCGTGGGCCTGGGCCTGTCCGTGCCCCTGCATGCCGAGAAACAGGTGATGCAGGCGATCGGCGCCATTTCGTCCATGGTGACCGTGCAATCGGACATCGGCGGCGGCGCCGGCGACGCGGAAGCGATCACGGCCGACCACCGCCTGCACGTGCACCTGCTGCCCTACCAGCAGGGCCTGAAAATGCAGATCCTCGTGCGTCCTCTGCTCGACAACGGCGCCTATTACGCCCCCGGCAGCGGCGCCGAAAGCGTGTTTGCCGACGTGGCGGGCCGGGCAGTGCAGGCGCGGCGCGACCTGAATGCGGAACGCGAGGCGCAGCGCCAGCTGATCGGACGTTGCCTGGTGCTGGAAGAAGCGGAGGAAGAGCATGGCGAGTGGCTGCTGGGCCAGCCTGCGCTGGGCCTGCAATTGCTGGTGGAATTGCAGGCGCTGGAGCCAGACGGCATGGTGCTGGCGTGGCCCGAAGGCGAAACCATGCGTGTGTCGAAACGCATCGATAGCGGCCAGATGCGCCTGAATATCAAGAGCGAAAAAGACTGGTTTGCCGCCAGCGGCGAAGTGCAGATCGACGAAGACAAGGTAATGGATTTGCGCGCCCTGCTCGACTTGATGCAGAACAACAAAAGCCGCTTCGTGGCCCTGGGCGACAACCAGTTCCTGGCTCTGAGCGACGAATTGCACCGCCGCCTGTCCGAGCTGGCCGCATATGGCGAGGCGCATGCCGACGGCGTACACATCCACCCGCTGGCCGCCTTCGCGCTGGAAGAGCTGGCCAACGATGCGGGCGGCGTCAAAGCCGACAAACTGTGGCGCGAACACTTGCTGCGCCTGCGCGCCCTCGACGACTATCAACCGCAGTTGCCCAGCACCTTGCAGGCGGACTTGCGCGATTACCAGCTGGCCGGTTTTAACTGGCTGGCGCGGCTGGCGCACTGGGGCGTGGGCGCCTGCCTGGCCGACGATATGGGACTCGGCAAGACCTTGCAGGCGCTGGCCCTGATCCTGGCGCGCGCGCCGCACGGCCCCACCCTCGTCGTCGCCCCCACGTCCGTGTGCATGAACTGGATCAGCGAAGCGCAGCGCTTCGCGCCCACCTTGAACATCAAACTGTTCGGCAGCGGCGACCGCGCCGACATGCTGGAAACGTTGCTGCCCTTCGACGTGGTGGTGGCCAGCTATGGCTTGCTGCAGCAGGAAGCCACTATGTTTGCCGGCGTGCGCTGGCATACGATCGTGCTCGACGAAGCGCAAGCCATCAAGAATGGCGCCACCAAGCGCTCGCAAGCCGTGATGGCCCTGCAGGGCGACTTCCGCATGGTGGCCAGCGGCACGCCGCTGGAAAACCACCTGGGCGAATTGTGGAACCTGTTCCGCTTCATCAACCCCGGCTTGCTGGGGACCCTCGACCAGTTTAATTTGCGCTTCGCCGGACCCATTGAGAAAGATCAAGACAAGCGGGCGGCGGCCGGCGCGCGCCTGCGATTGCGCCGCCTGATCGCGCCATTCATCTTGCGCCGTACGAAGACGCAAGTGCTGTCGGAATTGCCGTCGCGCACGGAAATCGTGCTGGAAGTGGAATTGTCGCCGCAGGAAACAGCGCTGTACGAATCCTTGCGCCGCGAAGCGCTGGAAAAGCTGGCCATGGTGGAAGGGCCGGCATCGAAGAAAGCCATCCAGATCCTGGCGGAAATCATGAAACTGCGCCGCGCCTGCTGCAATCCGCAACTGGTGGCACCCGAGCTGGGCCTGGCCAGCAGCAAGCTGGCGGCGTTCGCCCAATTGCTGTCGGGCTTGCTGGAAAACCGCCACAAGGTGCTCGTCTTCAGCCAGTTCGTCGACCATTTGACCCTGATCCGCCAGCACCTGGAGCAGCATGACGTGCGCTACCAGTATCTCGATGGCAGCACGCCCATGCAGGAGCGCAAGCGCCGCGTGGACGCCTTCCAGGCGGGTGAGGGCGACGTTTTCCTGATCAGCCTGAAGGCGGGCGGCATGGGCATCAATTTGACGGCGGCCGATTACGTGATCCACATGGACCCGTGGTGGAACCCGGCCGTGGAAGACCAAGCCTCGGACCGCGCCCACCGCATGGGGCAATTGCGCCCCGTCACCATTTACCGCCTGGTGGCGAAACACACGATCGAGGAAGGCATCGTCGAATTGCACCAGCACAAGCGCGACCTGGCCGACAGCTTGCTGGAAGGCAGCGATGCGGCCGCGCGCATGTCGGCCAATGACATGCTGGGCATGCTGCAGGAGGGCTTGAAGCAATGAGATTGAAAAAATGAGCGGCGCCACCGCGTTCCATGCGATGATCGTTTTTCCCTGTTGCCCTCCCATGCCATGACCGACTATATCGCCACCAGCGCCGGCCAGCGCGCCACCTTTTTATGCGGCAAATCCTGGACCGCCTACGTCAGCACCTTCCTGATTGCCGTGCTGCTATTCTTTGCCGCCCTGCCGCTGGCCTTCAAGTACAACGCGCGCGCCGCCTTCGTGGTGCTGATCGGCTCGGCCCTGATCGTCGGCTACCGTCTGCTGACCATCCGCAGCTACCAGCTGTACTACGATGAAGCGGGCGTATGGCTGGCGTCCGGCATCTTGCCTTGGAAAAAGAAACTCGCGGGCGTGAAATGGCGCGACATGGATGAAGCCGTCTATGAAACGAACTTCTGGAGCTGGCTGTTCCAGTCCTATACGGTGCGTGTCAGCCAACGCTACACGCAGGAAACGGAAATCCACGCCACCGGCATGGCGCGCGGCAAGGATGCCGTGGCGGCCCTGAATGCGCGCCATCAGGAGATGCTGCGCGGCAGCGCCATCGTCGTCTAGCGCCGCGCGCGCCCGGCGCAAAAAACTGCGCAGCGGCGGCAATTAATGCTAATCTTTGGGCCGCCCAGGCAAGCAAGGCCAACCTTTCAATAGTTGTTTGTTACTTATATTATCAGTTTATTATTTTCTGATGAGGACAAACGGCAAAATATTCAAGAGATAAACTATGCTGATAAAAAATAAAGTTGCGCTCGCCGCATTGATGATGGCCTTTACCCTGGCACCGGCCAGCGCCGCCAAGAAGCCGCAGAAGCAAGGCAAGGCAACGAGCAGCAGCAGCAGCAGCAAGAAAAAAACCGTCGCCAAGAAGGCGGCCGTCGTCAGCGCCGCCACGGCAGCCACGGTAGCGGCCGTGGCCAGCGAGAACAGCAGCGACCGTTCCATGAATAACCTGAGCGGCCAGTTCCTCACGGCCCTGTGGCGCCTGGATCCGGAAAGCGCGATTTCCGTCGGCAAGTACGATGGCGCAGCCAACCTGAGCATTCCTGACGCGGCCAGCCGCCAGAAGCAACTGGCCTTCATCGAAGAATGGCTGGGCAAGTTCGGCAAGCTGAATGCCGGAAAAATGTCGGACAAGCAACGTACCGACCTGGCCTTGCTGACGAATAAACTGCAAGCGGACCGCTGGTATCTGACCACCTTCCGCGAATTCGAATGGAATCCCGCCCAGTACAACGTGGCCGGCTCCATCGACTTTATCCTGAACACGGAATATGCGGCCCAGCCGCAGCGCCTGCGCACCTTGCTCAAGCGCATCGCCAGCGTACCGCAATACTATGCGGCCGCGCGCGCCAGCATCGTCAATCCCACGCGCGAACACACGCAACTGGCCATCGCCCAGAGCGCCGGCGTGCTCAGCGTACTTGATGACCTGAACAAGACGGCACAGGGCTCCATCCTGACGCCGGCGGAAAAACAGCTGTACAACGCGCGCATCGCCGCGGCCCGCACGGCCGTGCAAGGCTACGCGGCCTGGCTGACGGAACAGGATGCAGCGCTGGCGCAGAACGGCAACGCGCGCTCCTTCCGCATCGGCAAGGAACTGTATGAGCAGAAATTCGCCTACGATATCCAGGCCAGCGTGAGCGCCGAGCAGATGTACCAGAAAGCCCTGGCCGCGCGCGAAAAGCTGCTCGAACACATGGATAGCCTGTCCGACGAGCTGTGGGTGAAAACCATGGGCAATACGGCCAAGCCGGCGGACCGCACGGCAAAGATCGGCATGGTGATCGACAAGCTGTCCAGCAACCACGTGGCGGCCGCCGATTTCGTGCCGGAAATCCGCCGCCAGATCCCGCAATTGCAGGAATGGGTGACCAGCCACAACCTGCTGACGATGGATCCGAAAAAGCCCCTGGTCGTGCGTGAAACCCCTGCCTACCAGCGCGGCGTGGCTGGCGCCAGCATCGAGGCGCCCGGCCCGTACCGTCCGCAAGACCGCACCTATTACAACGTGACGCCGCTCGATGGCGAAACACCGGAGCAGGCGGAAAGCAGCTTGCGCGAATACAACCACTGGATCTTGCAGATCCTGAATATCCACGAAGCCATTCCCGGCCACTACACGCAGCTCGTGTACGCCAACAAGTCGCCGTCGCTGGTCAAGTCCATCTTCGGCAATGGCGCCATGATCGAAGGCTGGGCCGTGTATGGCGAACGCATGATGCTCGAATCGGGCTATGGCAATAACGCGCCGGAAATGTGGCTGATGTATTCGAAGTGGAACTTGCGCAGCGTCACCAATACCATCCTCGACTACAGCGTGCACGTGCTGGGCATGACGGAAGCGCAAGCGCTCGACCTGCTGACGCGCCAGGCTTTCCAGACCAAGCGTGAAGCAACAGAGAAATGGCGCCGCGTGCAGCTGAGCTCGGTACAACTGACCAGCTATTTCAGCGGCTACAGCGAAATCATGGACTTGCGCGAACAGCGCAAGCAAGCGCTGGGCAACAAATTCGTGCTGAAGGATTTCCATGAGCAATTCCTCAGCTACGGCAGCGCGCCTGTGAAAGTCATCAAGGAATTGATGAATTAACTGGCACTCGCCATCAGCTTGCAAAGGGCGCCGCGGCGCCCTTTTTTTCGCCTTTGCATCAGCATTTGCGCCAGCGCAAACCGTCGCGGCCCATGGGCGTTAATCTGCTGTGAAGGCAGGCGCCACCGCACTCCTCACTGGCAATTGCCGATTTTCCTGCTAGGCTGGATATCAGGAGCGTCCATGCATATGCCCATCCAGTTCGACACCCTCGATTACGCCAAACGCCTCGCCTCGGCCGGCGTGCCCACCCAGCAGGCGGAAGCGCATGCGACGGCGCTGGGTGAAGTACTGGGTTCGGCCGTGGTCGTGCATGGCGAGCTGGCGGCGCTGGAGCGCAATCTGCTGGGGGAAATCAAGCTGGTGGCGCAAAAGATCGACACCCAAGCGGGCGCCCTGGAGTTGAAGATCGGTGCGCTGGAACTCAGACTCGATACGCGGATCGATGCGCTGGAGCGCAAATTCAATACCAGGTTAGACGCATTGGAACAAAAATTCGATACCAAATTAGAGGCATTGGAGCAAAAACTCGATGCCCGCCTGGAACGCCTGGACTTGCGCCATGGCGCGGACATGAAACACGTGTACTGGATGATGAGCACCCTGATCCTGCTCAACCTGGGCATCCTCAGCAAACTGATGCTGCAGTAAGCACCCACCAACTTTCTTGGCGATAAAAAAGCCGCGGCTCCCGAGGGAGGCCAGCGGCTCGTATCGGCACACGTTGCGGGCCGTCTAGGACGCTTCTTCCGGCGCCTGGGTTGCCTTGACGAAGATGGGCGCCACCAGCAAGCCCAGCTCGAACAGCAGGCACATCGGGATGGCCAGCGAGAACTGGCTGACCACGTCCGGCGGCGTGACGATGGCAGCAATCACAAAGGCGCCCACGATGATGTAGGGACGCACTTCCTTGAGTTTCGCAATGGAAACAAGTCCCATGCGCACAAGGATCACCACCACCACGGGCACTTCGAAGGTGGCGCCAAAGGCCAGACACATCGACATGACGAAATCGAGATAGTTTTCGATATCGGGAGTCACCGCGATCGACGATGGCGAAAAGTCGCTGATGAAGTGAAAGACGCGGCCAAACACGAAGAAATAGCAGAAGGCCACGCCTGCGATGAACAGCAGCGACGACGAGATGACCAGCGGCGCGATCAGGCGCTTTTCATGCGTGTACAGACCGGGGGCGATGAAGGCCCACATCTGGTACAGCACCCAGGGCAAAGCGACGATGAAGGCGATCACCAGCGTCACTTTCATCGGCACGAGGAACGGCGAAATGACGCCGGTGGCGATCATTTTCGAACCGGCCGGCAGCGAGGCGATCATCGGCTCCGCAATAAAATCGTAGATTTGCGAGGGGCCGGGCCAGTAGAACAGCACGGCACAGACGACGGCGATGCCGATCGAGGCCTTGACCAGACGGTTGCGCAGCTCGACCAGATGCGAGATAAAAGTTTCTTCCACCGGAGATTTGCTACTCATGAGTAAAAGGAGGAGGAACTGGCGCGCGGACGGAAGCGCGCCACGCGGGCGGCCGCCGACTGCACGTGCAGCTTGCCGCCATGGCGCTGCTTGTACCAGCCAGGGATGGCGGAATTGCGCACCAGCTTCTTGCGGCGGAATTCGCGCGCCTTGCGGGCCAGGTCATCGTTGGTGGCGCGCAGCATGGCTTCATGGGCATCGTGATGCCCCTCATACGAGCTGGAATCGCCGCGCCAGGCGTTTTCCACCTCGGCCAGGTTGCCGGAGATCGAGTTTTCCACGCCATGCATGGATTTCTCCACGCTTTGCTTGACGGAATGGGCCGCATCCTGCACTTCCTTCTGCAGGTTTTTCAGCTCTTCCATCTCAATTTCGCGCGACACTTCGGATTTCACCTGGTTCAGATAGCGTTGCGCGCGGCCATACAGGGTACCGGCCATGCGCGCCACTCTCGGCAACTTTTCAGGGCCGATGACTATCAACGCAACCACGCCGATGATGGCGATTTTAGAGAGACCGAGATCGATCATAAGCGGACAAGGGCTGTTACCGGACGAGGCAAGCGCCCCGCCACGCTATCAGAACTTGCTTTTCTCTTTCGTCTCGACGTCGATGGTGCTTTTGTCGGCCACTTGCGATGGCGCAGCAGGAGGGGTATTGGCTGCCGGAGCGTCATCTTCGCCCTTGACGCCATCCTTGAAGCCTTTGACGGCCTTGCCGATATCACCGCCGATATTGCCCAGTTTCTTGGTGCCGAAGACCAGCATCACAATGACCAGAACGATCACCCAGTGCCAAATACTCAATGAACCCATCACATTCTCCTTGCGGGACGGTGCCCGAATAGCGTCAACCAATGCCGGTAGTATACACGTGAACCCGGCGCACGGCGAAATCAGTGCTGGCCGCGCCAGGGACGGGGGCCACCGTACACGTGCATGTGCAGGTGATACACCTCTTGCCCGCCGTTCGGGCCGCTGTTGATCATGGTTTTGAAGCCGCCGGCAGGCGCGCCATCGGCGTCATAGCTGACGGCGCAGCCGAACTCGACGGCGAGTTTCGGCGCCAGGCGCAGCAGCTTGCCTAGCATTTCCGTATGGCTATCGTCACAATCGGACAGGCTGGCCACGTGGCGCTTCGGGATCAACAGCAGATGCACGGGGGCGGCCGGGTTGATGTCCTTGAAGGCCAGCAAGTCCTCGTCCTCATACACGATGGTCGAGGGAATTTGTTTTGCAGCAATCTTGCAAAAAATGCAGTTATCCACGCACGCTCCAATCAGGTCAGTGTTTGTCTGTCTCGCCGGCGTCGCGCAGCTCATCCTTGCGCGCCGCCTTTTCTTCCAGGCCGGACAGGCCTTCGCGGCGCGCCAGCTCGTCGAGCACCTGCTGCGGCGTCAGGTCGAACTGCGCCAGCATCACCAGCGAGTGGAACCACAGGTCGGCGCATTCATACAGAACCTTCGACGAGTCGTTGTCGCGGCGCGCATCCTTGGCGGCCATCACGGTTTCCGTCGCCTCTTCGCCGATTTTTTTCAGGATGGCGTCATCGCCCTTGGCAAACAGGCGCGCGACATACGACGTGGCGGGGTCGCCGCCATTGGCCAGCTTGCGCGATTCGATCACGGCGGCCAGGCGTTTTAACGTTTCACTCATTTGCTCTTGCTTTCCGCGTAAATCGTCTCGGGGTCTTTCAGGACGGGGTCGGTGACTTGCCATTCACCCGTTTTTTCATCGCCTTCGAACTTCTGGAAGAAGCACGAATGGCGGCCCGTATGGCAGGCGATGCCACCCGCTTGCTCGATTTTCAGCAAGACCACGTCTTCGTCGCAATCGAGGCGGATTTCCAGCACCTTTTGCGTGTGGCCCGATTCTTCGCCCTTGTGCCACAGTTTCTTGCGCGAACGGCTCCAGTACACGGCCTCGCCCAGCTCCACCGTGCGCGCCAGCGCGTCGCGGTTCATCCAGGCGAACATCAGCACGTCATTGCTGCCCGCTTCCTGCGCGATCACGGGCACCAGGCCGTGCTCGTCCCATTTGACCTTTTTCAGCCACTTGGCATTGCTTGCTACGATGGTTCCGTTTTGCATGTTCTTCTATCCTGCCTGTATTTACTGCTGATCTTTACGCCAGGCGCATGGGAATGCCCTGCTGCGCCATGAAACGCTTGGCTTCCTGTACCGTGTGCTGGCCATAGTGGAAGATGCTGGCGGCCAGCACGGCGTCCGCGCGGCCCACCTTGATGCCATCGACCAGATCCTGCAAGCCGCCCACGCCGCCCGACGCGATGACAGGGATGCTGACGGCGTCGGACACGCCGCGCGTCAAGCCCAGGTCGAAGCCGACCTTGGTGCCATCGCGGTCCATGCTGGTGAGCAAGATTTCGCCGGCGCCCAGGCTTTCCATTTTACGCGCCCACTCGAACGCGTCCAGGCCCGTGGCAGTGCGTCCGCCATGGGTAAACACTTCCCACTTGCCGGGCGACACCTGCTTGGCGTCGATGGCGACGACGATGCATTGCGAGCCGTGCTTTTGCGAAGCTTCGTACACCAGTTGGGGATTCGTCACGGCCGAGGTGTTGATGCTGACCTTGTCGGCGCCCGCGTTGAGCAGCCGGCGCACGTCTTCCACCACGCGCACGCCGCCGCCCACGGTCAGCGGAATGAACACTTGCGACGCCACGGCTTCGATGATGTCGAAGATCAGGCCGCGGTTGTCGCTGGACGCGGTAATGTCGAGGAAAGTGATTTCATCGGCGCCCTGCTCGTCATAACGGCGGGCAATTTCCACCGGGTCGCCGGCGTCGCGCAATTCCGTGAAATTGACGCCTTTGACAACGCGGCCATTCGTCACGTCGAGGCAGGGGATGATACGTTTTGCAAGCATGATGGTATCCAGATTGTCGCCAGGCCAGGGCATGCACGCGCACGCCCCGGCCAGGCAGGCTTAAACGGCGGCGTCGGTCAGTTCGTCGGCGCGTTCCTGCGCCTGCGCCAGGTCTATCGTGCCTTCATAGATGGAACGGCCGCAGATCACGCCTTCGATGCCTTCGGCCTGGACCGCGCACAGCGCTTCCACGTCGCCGATATTGTGCAGGCCGCCCGAGGCGATGACGGGGATCTTGACGGCTTGCGCCAGCTTGACGGTGGCCTCGATATTGATGCCGCCCATCATGCCGTCGCGGCCGATGTCCGTATAGATGATCGATTCGACGCCGTAGGCTTCGAATTTTTTCGCCAGGTCGATCACTTCGTGGCCCGACATCTTGCTCCAGCCATCCGTTGCCACTTTGCCATCCTTGGCATCGAGACCGACGATGATGTGGCCCGGGAAGGCGCTGCAGGCGTCGTGCAGGAAACCGGGGCTTTTCACGGCCGCCGTGCCGATGATGATGTAGGTGATGCCGGCGTCGAGGTAGCGCTCGATGGTGTCGAGGTCACGGATGCCGCCGCCCAGCTGCACGGGGATTTCCTCGATGTCGTTTTCCACGGCGAAATCCTGCACGGCTTTCAGGATGGCCTTGACGGCGCCTTCGTTCTTCGGCTTGCCGGCAAAGGCGCCGTTCAAGTCGACCAGGTGCAGCCGGCGCGCGCCTTGCATCAGCCAATGGCGGGCCATGTCGGCCGGGTCTTCGGAAAATACAGTGGCGAGTTCCATATCGCCTTGTTTCAGGCGTACGCAGTGACCGTCTTTCAGGTCGATGGCGGGAATAAGCAGCATGGTCAGTGTGGTTTAAAAGTGAGTGAGAGGCGGAAAAAAAGCCGGAGAGCCAACGTTAAGGTTGCCAGTGAACGAAGTTCTTGTACAGCTGCAAGCCAGCGGCAGCACTTTTTTCAGGGTGAAACTGTGTCGCGAAAATATTATCACGGGCGACGGCGCAAGCGAACGGCGCACCATAGACAGTCTCGCCCACCGTGTGCGCCGCCTCTTGAGGTTGAGCAAAATAGCTGTGCACGAAGTAAAAATACGCGTTGTCGGCAATGCCATCCCACATGACATGGGACGCCGTCTGCCGCACTTGGTTCCAGCCCATTTGCGGCACCTTGAAGCGCGAGCCATCTTCCTGCACCTGGCCGTCGAGCTGAAAGCGCACGACTTTGCCTGGCAACAAGCCCAGACCGGCCGCATTGCCCTCTTCGCTGCCGTCGAACAACATTTGCTCGCCGATGCATACGCCCAGCACGGGCTTGCTGTCGGCGGCGCGCAGCAGCGCTTCGAGCACGCCCGATTCGCGCAGGCTGCGCATGCAGTCAGGCATGGCGCCCTGGCCCGGCAAGACGATGCGGTCGGCGCTGTCGATATCTTCCACCGTGCCGGAAATACGTACGTCGGCTTCCGGCGCCACGGCGCGCAGCGCTTGCGCTACCGAGCGCAAATTGCCCATGCCGTAATCCACCACCACAATTTTATTCATGTTTGATCCCGGAATCTACAATATAGCGAGAGCGGCGCTTACAGGCTGCCCTTGGTCGATGGAATGATGCCGGCCGCGCGCTCGTCGAGCTCGGCAGCCATGCGCAGCGCGCGGCCAAAGGCCTTGAACACGGTTTCGCATTGATGGTGGGCATTCGTGCCGCGCAGGTTGTCGATATGCAATGTCACGCCCGCATGGTTGACGAAGCCGCGGAAAAATTCCAGGGTCAGGTCGACGTCGAAGCCGGCGATCATGGCGCGCGTAAACGGGATGTGGTATTCGATGCCCGGGCGGCCCGAGAAATCGAGCACCACGCGCGACAGCGCCTCGTCCAGCGGCACATACGCGTGGCCGTAGCGGCGGATGCCCTTCTTGTCGCCGATGGCCTTGGCCACGGCCATGCCCAGGGTGATGCCCACGTCTTCCACCGTATGGTGGTTGTCGATATGCACGTCGCCCGTCGCTTCGATATCCAGGTCGATCAAGCCGTGGCGGGCGATCTGGTCCAGCATATGGTCGAGGAAGGGCACGCCCGTATTGAGCTTTTGCTGGCCCGTGCCGTCCAGGTTGAGGGCGACGCGAACTTGCGTCTCATTGGTGTTGCGCGTGATTTCTGCGGTGCGGTTCATGGGAGGCTCTGGCGATAGGCTAAACGAGGGATGCCTTGAAGGCATCGTAAAAAAGGGAATTTTCTTCCGGGGTGCTGACGCTGATGCGCAGGCAATTGGCCAGCGCAACATGCATTTTACTCATATTTTTAATTAAAACCCTGCGGGCAAGCAGTTTTGCGCAAACATCGTCGGAATCAGCCACACGAATCAGAAGAAAATTTGCCTTCGAGGGAAACACGGTCACGCCGGGCAGTTCCGCCAGGCGCAGCGCCAGGTCGTCGCGCGCGCTGTTGAGCAGGGCCGCCTGGGCATTGAGCACGTCGAGATGATCGAGCGCGAATTCGGCCGCCGCCTGCGTCAGCACATTCACGTTATACGGCGGGCGCACTTTTTCAAATTGCGCCAGCAGGGCCGGCGCGGCCGACATGTAGCCGAGGCGGATGCCGGCCAGGCCCAGTTTCGACACGGTGCGCATCACCACCAGGTTTTCGAACTCGGGCAGGCGGCCCATGAAGCTGTGCTGCGCGAACGGCTCATACGCTTCGTCGACGACGGCGATGCCCGTGTCGCCCAGGGCCGCCAGGATGCGTTCGATATCGGCAGCGGCAAACAGGTTGCCCGTCGGGTTGTTCGGATAGGCGAGGAAGACCAGCGCCGGACGGTGCTCTTCGATCGCCGCCAGCATGGCCGGCATGTCCAGGCTGAAGTCGGCCTGCAAGGGCACGCCGACGAAATCCATGCCGGCAAACTGCGCCGAGCGCGCATACATGACGAAGGCGGGCACGGGCGCCAGCAGCACGGCGCGCTTGCCCGGCTCCTGGCGGGCGCATGCCATGGCCAGGATGGAAATGAGTTCATCGGAGCCGTTGCCCAGCATGACGTCAAAGCCGGCGGGCACGCCCAGCTTGGCGCAGATGGCCGCCTGCAGGCTGGCGTACGACGGTGGATAGCGGTTCAGCGCCACGCCGGCCAGGCGCGCGCCCAGCTCCTCGCGCAGATGCTGCGGCAGCGGATACGGGTTTTCCATCGCATCGAGTTTGATGTAACCGCTGGCATCGGCTACCTGGTAGCTTTTGACGGCCCGCACATCGGAGCGCACGGTGTTGCTGATTAACTGATCGAGGAAAGACATGCTGCAAACACTCCTGATGGAATTAAATGGAGACTAAATGACGACGTCTTCCGGCACGGCGGCGCTGCGCGCCTTGCGGGCCGGCGCTTTTTTCACGGCGGGCGGTTTCTTCACGGCGGCCGGTTTTTTGGCCGCTGCCGGTTTCTTCGCTGCCGCCTTGGCGGGCTTGGTCGCGGCCGGCGCGGCCAGTTCCTGCGTCAATGCCGCCAGCCGCTGTTCGATGATGGCGCAGTAGTCGGGGTTCAGTTCAAAGCCGACGAAATCGCGCCCGCAGCGCTTCGCAGCCAGGGCCGTGGTGCCGCTGCCCATGAACAGGTCGAGCACCACGCCGCCGGGCGGGCACGACGCCTTGAGCATGCGCTCGATGATCTCGAGCGGCTTTTGCGTCGGGTGGTCGGCCCGTTCCGGGTGTTCCTTGTGCAGGCGCGACACGCTCCACAAGTCTTTCGGGTTGTAGCCCACTTCCAGCCATTTCGCGCCGATGAAGATCGAGCGTGAACGGGCTTTCTTGGTGGCCGCGTCGTAGGCGATGCGCACCGCGTCAAGGTCGAAGTAGTAATCCTTGCGCTTGACGAAGAAGCCGATGGTGTCGTGCACCGATGAAAAGCTGCGCACGCTGCCGCCCATGGACGGCACGCGGCGGTCCCAGATGATTTCATTCATCATCGCCATGCGCTGTTTCAGCATGACGAAGATCTCTGGCGAATAGCGCCAGGTGAGGAAGATATACAGGCTGCCGTTGGCTTTCAGCTTGGGCAGCGCCGCATCGATCCATTCTTCCGTCCAGCACAGGTAGTCGGCCACCGACTGCTGGTCCGAGGCATTGCCGTAATCCTTGCCCAGGTTGTACGGCGGATCCGTCAGGATCAGGTCCACCGAGCCATCGGGAATGCGCGCCAGCCCTGCCAGCGCATCTTCGCAATAGACCCGGTTGACCCAGTCCGGCTGCTCCGCCATATTCGTCATGGCTGCGGCTTCAGACGCAGTTCGGCGCTGCGTGCGTGCGCTTGCAAGCCTTCGCCATACGCCAGCGTGGCGGCGACGCGGCCCAGGGTTTGCGCGCCCGCTTCACTGACGTGAATGATGGACGAGCGCTTCTGGAAATCGTACACGCCCAGCGGCGACGAAAAGCG
Organism: Janthinobacterium sp. BJB446; assembly: GCF_002735655.1. Lineage (NCBI taxonomy): Bacteria > Pseudomonadati > Pseudomonadota > Betaproteobacteria > Burkholderiales > Oxalobacteraceae > Janthinobacterium > Janthinobacterium sp. BJB446. The sequence goes on from NZ_PDZK01000006.1 coordinate 163,767, forward strand.
CGCCGTGCGCGAAGTCGGCAGCACGTGATTGGGACCGCAGCAATAGTCGCCCAGCGATTCGGACGAGAAGCGGCCCAGGAACATGGCGCCCGCATGGCGAATCTGCTCGGCCCACTGCTGCGGGTTTTCCGCCGAGATTTCCAGGTGTTCCGCGGCGATGCTGTTGGCGATCTCGCACGCTTCCTCCATGCTGCGCACCTTGATCAGCGCCCCCCTGTCCTGCAGCGAGGTGCTGATGGTGGCCTGGCGCGGCATCGTCGGCAGCAGCTTGGCGATGCTCTCTTCGACTTGGGCGATGTAGTCGGCGTCAGGGCACAGCAGAATCGCCTGCGCCAGTTCGTCGTGCTCGGCCTGCGAAAACAGATCCATCGCGACCCAGTCCGGGTCCGTCGTGCCGTCACACAGCACCAGGATTTCCGATGGCCCGGCAATCATGTCGATGCCGACGATGCCGAACACGCGGCGCTTGGCGGCGGCCACATAGGCGTTGCCGGGGCCGACGATTTTATCCACGGCGGCAATCGTCTGCGTGCCGTAGGCCAGCGCGCCAACGGCCTGCGCGCCGCCGATGGTGATCACGCGCGTCACGCCGGCAATCGCCGCGGCGGCCAGCACCATCTGGTTTTTCACGCCGTCCGGCGTCGGCACCACCATGATGATCTCGCCCACGCCCGCCACGTGTGCGGGAATGGCGTTCATCAGCACGGACGACGGGTAGGCGGCCTTGCCGCCCGGGACGTAGATGCCGACCCGGTCGAGCGGCGTGATCTTCTGGCCCAGCACAGTGCCATCGGGCTCGGTATAGGTAAAACCGCGCAATTCCTCGCGCTGGCGTTCGTGGAAGGCGCGGATGCGCTGTGCGGCGATCTGCAGCGCCTCGCGCTGCGCCGATGGCAAGCCGTTCAGGGCCGCCTGCAATTCGGCTTGCGAAATATCAAAGGCCGCCATTTCCGCCGCGCCGCCATGCGGGATGCGGTCGAAACGGTTGGTGTATTCCAGTACGGCGGCATCGCCGCGCGTTTTCACATCGGCCAGGATTTTCGCGACCGACATTTCAATCGCTGCATCGGTGCCCGCCTCGAACGCCAGCAGCGTGTCGAGCGATTGTTGGAAACCATCCTGGCTTGAATCGAGCTTGCGTATCTGTATCGGCATAATCGGCTTTCTGCTACTGAATGTGTCTAGGCTTGCGAGGCGCGTTCAAACGCCTCGATAATCGGCTGCAAGCGCTCGCGCTTGAGCTTGAGCGCAGCCTGGTTGACCACCAGGCGCGACGAGATTTCCATGATGTGCTCGACCTCGACGAGGTTATTCGCGCGCAAGGTGCTGCCCGTGCTGACCAGGTCGACGATGGCATCGGACAAGCCGACCAAAGGCGCCAACTCCATCGAGCCATACAGCTTGATCAGGTCGACGTGCACGCCCTTGGCGGCGAAGTGCTCGCGCGCCGTGTGCACGAACTTGGTGGCCACGCGCAGGCGCGCGCCCTGGTGCACGGCCTTTTCGTAATCAAAACCGGCCTGCACCGCCACCGACATGCGGCAGGCAGCGATATTCAGATCGATCGGCTGGTACAGGCCTTCGCCGCCGTGTTCGAGCAGGACATCCTTGCCCGCCACGCCGAAATCGGCCGCGCCGTACTGCACGTAGGTCGGCACGTCGCTGGCGCGCACGATGATGACGCGCACGTTCGGATCGTTGGTGGCCAAAATCAGCTTGCGCGAGGTCTCCGGGTTTTCCAGCACCCGGATGCCGGCCGCTTCCAGCAGCGGCATGGTGTCCTCAAAAATGCGGCCTTTCGAGAGCGCCAGTATCAGCTGCGAATTGTCGCCCGTGTTCGATCCGTTCATGCTCGTTCCTTGTTATTTGATGCGTACGATGTTCGCGCCGACGGCGGAGAGCTTCACTTCCATGCGGTCGTAGCCGCGGTCGAGGTGATAGATGCGGTCGATCAGCGTTTCGCCGTCGGCGGCCAGGGCCGCGATCACCAGCGACGCCGAGGCGCGCAGGTCGGTCGCCATCACGGGCGCGCCGCGCAGCTGCTTGACGCCGGCGATGATGGCCGTGTTGCCCTCGATGGTGATGTCGGCGCCCAGGCGGTTCATTTCCTGCACGTGCATGAAGCGGTTCTCGAAAATCGTCTCGGTGACGCGGCTGGCGCCGTTGGCGATCGTGTTCACGGCCATGAACTGCGCCTGCATGTCGGTCGGGAAGCCCGGGTATTCCGTGGTGCGGAAGCTGACGGGGTTCGGACGTGCCGACATCTCGGCGCGGATCCAGTCGGCGCCGAAGGTCATCGTCAGGCCCATGGCGCGCAGCTTGTCGAGCGCCGCGTCGAGGATATCGGTGCGCACATTGCGCAGGGTGATGTCGCCGCCGGTGGCCGCCACGGCGCACAGGAAGGTGCCCGTTTCGATACGGTCGGCGATCACCGCGTGGGAAGCGCCGTGCAAGGCGTCCACGCCCTGGATCACCAGGCGGCTGGTGCCGATGCCGTCGATCTTCGCGCCCATGGCCACCAGCAGGTGCGCCAGGTCGGTCACTTCCGGTTCGCAGGCGGCGTTTTCCAGGATGGTCTCGCCTTCGGCCAGGGTCGCGGCCATCAGCAGGTTCTCGGTGCCGGTGACGGTGATCATGTCGGTGACGATGCGCGCGCCTTTCAGCTTGGCGCACTTGGCGTAGATGTAGCCCGCCTCGATGCGGATCTCGGCGCCCAGCGCTTCCAGGCCCTTGATGTGCTGGTCGACGGGGCGCGAACCGATGGCGCAGCCGCCCGGCAGCGAGACCTTGGCTTCGCCGAAGCGCGCCAGCATGGGGCCCAGCACGAGGATCGAGGCGCGCATGGTTTTCACCAGTTCATACGGCGCTTCCAGGGTGTCGATGGCGCTGCCGTTGAGGACCACGCGGTCGCCGTCCTGCCGCACTTTCAAGCCCGTCTGGCCCAGCAGTTTCAACATGGTGGCCACGTCGTGCAAATGCGGCACGTTGGTCAGGTCCAGGTCGCCCGCGGTCAGCAGACCGGCGCACAGGATGGGCAGGGCGGCGTTTTTCGCGCCGGAGATGGCGATGTCGCCGTTCAGGCGGTTGCCGCCGTTGATGAGGAGCTTGTCCATGTGCTTATCCTTGGAATTCTTCAGGTGTCAGGGTTTTCATCGACAGCGCGTGGATTTCTTCGCGCATGCGGTCGCCCAGCGCCGCGTAGACGATCTGGTGGCGCTGGATCAAACGCTTGCCGGCAAACGCGGGCGAGACGATCACGGCCTGGAAGTGCTGGCCATCGCCCTCCACTTCGAGGTGCGTGCATTCGAGGCCGGCCGACAGATAGCCGTGGATCAGTTCTGGAGTGGTGGTCACGATAAGTCCTTGATATTGAATAATGTAGTGATGGGGTGTGCCGCAATTAGTGGCGTAATCGGTAACCGCTTTTCAGCAGGCGGATCGACGCCAGCGCCAGAATCACGAGGAAGCCGGCGACGATGGACAGGCTGAGCCACGGGCTGACGTCGGACACGCCGAAGAAGCCGTAGCGGAAGCCGTCGATCATGTAGAAGAAGGGGTTCAGGTGCGACACCGTCTGCCAGAATGGCGGCAGCGAATGGATCGAATAGAACACGCCCGACAAGAAGGTGGCCGGCATGATCAGGAAGTTCTGGAAGGCGGCCAGCTGGTCGAATTTCTCGGCCCAGATGCCGGCGATCAGGCCCATGGTGCCCAGCATCGCGGCGCCAAGAAACGCGAAGACGACGATCCACAGCGGCGCGACATACGACAGGTCGGCGAACCAGCAAGTGATGGCAAACACGCCAAAGCCCACGGCCAGGCCGCGCGCGACGGAAGCGAGTACATACGCCGAGAAGATTTCCCAGTGCGACAGGGGCGTCAGCAGCACGAACACCAGGTTGCCCGTGATCTTCGACTGGATCAGCGAGGACGAGGAATTGGCAAACGCGTTTTGCAGCACGCTCATCATCACCAGGCCGGGGATCAGGAAGGCCGTGTAGCTGACGCCGGGACTCGGCTCCACGCGGCCATCGAGCACATGGCCGAATACCAGCAGGTACAGCATCGACGTGAGCACGGGCGCGGCCACGGTTTGCGTCGCCACTTTCCAGAAGCGCAGCGTCTCTTTGTAGACGAGGGTGCGAAATCCTGTCGAAATCATACGGTACCTTTATCCATGATCTGCAAGAAGATATCTTCCAGGTCGGCTTGTTGCAATTGCATTTCATCGATCTCGGTGCCCGCTTCGCGCAGGCGGGCGAGGATTTTTTCGACTTCGCTGTATTCGTTGACGCGCAGGCTGAACTTGTTCGGCGCCTGCTGTTCTTCCGGGTGCAGCACCAGGTGCTGCAGGTCGGCCGGCAAGGCGCCGTGTTTCAGGTGCACCTGCAGCTGCGAGCCGGCGATGCGGCGGATCAGGGCCGACATGGTGTCGAGCGCCACCACCTTGCCCGTCTTCAGCATGGCCACGCGCTGGCACATGGCTTGCGCCTCTTCCAGGTAGTGGGTGGTCAGGACGACCGTGTGGCCGCCTTCGCGGTTCAGGCGCGAGATGAACTTCCACAGAGTCTGGCGCAGTTCCACGTCGACGCCGGCAGTCGGCTCATCGAGCACGATCACGGGCGGCTTGTGCACCAGCGCCTGGGCCACCAGCACGCGGCGCTTCATGCCGCCGGACAGGGCGCGCATATTCGTGTCGGCCTTGCCGGTGAGGTCGAGGTTTTCCATGACCTCGTCGATCCACTTGTCGTTGTTCGGCAGGCCGAAGTAACCGGACTGCAAACGCAGGGTTTCGCGCACGGTGAAGAACGGGTCGAACACCAGTTCCTGCGGCACCACGCCCAGGTTGCGGCGCGCATTGCGGAAGTCCGTGACGACATCGTGGCCGTGGATCTTGACGGTGCCCGCGTCGGGGCGTATCAGGCCGGCGATGATGGAAATGAGGGTCGTCTTGCCGGCGCCATTCGGGCCGAGCAGGCCGAAAAATTCGCCTTCCTCGATGGCCAGCGACACGCCGCCCAGCGCCTTGAGCGATTTATAGCTCTTTTCTACATTCGTTATTTGAATTGCGGTCATGTGCTTGTTTCAAGTGTAATGCGTCTGGTGTGATGCGCCAGTTGCCGGAGACATCCAGGCCGGCAGGCCGGTGCAGGGCGCCGCCTTCAGGCGAGGACGGCGCAACAGTCAATTATAGTTGGAAAATTCGTGGAACACTTGGAGATCAATCCGGCGGCGCTGCTGGCCTGCCGGCTTGAAAGCTACTGCTGATGCGGGGAGTGGGACAGGATCAATGATGATGCAGGTCGGACGGGCTGCGTTCGGCGTGGCCGCCGGCGCTGGCGCAGTCGTCGGCGCTCAGGGTGCTCGAGACGAGCGAGCAGACGCCATACAGCTTGGTGAGGTTTTTCAGGTTGTTCGGCAGGTTTTTCAGCTCCAGCACGCCGCCGGCATCCTGCGCGGCGCGTTGCCACGTCAGCATGACGGAGACGGCTGCCGAATCGACGGCCTTGACGTTGCGCAAGTCAAACTTCGTCTGCCCCGAGCGGATGGCGTCCAGACCCTGCTCCAATGCCGAAGTGGCATTGTGCACGGTCAGGGAAGTCAGGGACTGCAAGGTGTCGAGAGAGTCTGGCATGGCGTCGGGCTGCGCTGGTCTGGAGCTGGGTCAGGAGCTATATGATAGCCGATTATTTGGCTTTGGCAGCGGGACGGCTGGCCAGGGCCTTGTTTTTCGCGGCCAGGGTCTTGATCAGGCCATCGATGCCGCCTTTGCTGATCTCGCTGGCAAAGCTGCTTTTGTACGTTTCCACCAGCCACGCGCCAAGCACGTTGATGTCATAGATCTTCCAGCCGGACGGGGTTTTCGCCACGCGGTAGTTCAGGGGCACCGGTTCGCCGCGCGCCACGTTCACCTGCGAGCGCACCTCCACTTCCGTATCGCTAGGATCGGCGCGCAGCGGCTTGAATTCCACGGTCTCGTTCTTGATCTGCGACAGGGCGCCCGAGTACGTGTAGATCAGCAGGGTGCGGAATTCCGCGGCCAGCTGCTTTTGCTGGTCGGGCGTGGCATCGCGCCAGTGGCGGCCAGCGGCCAGGGCCGTCATGCGCTGGAAATCCACGTACGGCAAGATCTTGCTTTCCACCAATTCCGTGACGCGCTTGATATCGCCAGCCTGGATGGCCTTGTCCGACTTGGCCGTGTCGATCACGTCCTGGCTGATGCGTTTGACCAATACGTCCGGCGCTTCCACGGCGGGGGCGGCCTGGGCGGCGGTGGCAAAGGCGATGGTGGCCATCGCCAGCAGTTGTTTCATCAATTTCATGGTTTACCTTTCATGGTGTTGCTATGCACCGGCTGGCGTTGATCGCAGCCGTGGTGTTCCTGTACCGGAGTTTACTCCTGCGACTTGGCCTCGGATGCAACGGTATTGCTACCAGATGTTACGAGGTCCGCAGGTGCCAGCTGGGCGGCAACCTTGGCGGGCGGCGCTTCTACCGGGGCCGCCTGGGGTTTCGCATCGTACTCCGGCTCGTAATCGCTGGTGTCGTTTTTTGGCACTTTGCGGTCGCGGCGGTCCGTATCGCCATCGAAAACCTTGCTTTCGCGCGCCTGCAGGAAGCCGTCGCGGATGAATTCATAACGGTCGAGCGCGGCGGCTTCCATCAGGTTGGTCGCGTCGAGCAGCGCAGCGCGCTTGTCGACCACGCGCGTCACCGTGCCGATATTGCGCACATTGACCGGATCCTTGTAGCGCCATGGGTCGCCCGCGATATCGAGCGGCAGGGCCGCCGTGTCGCGCACGGTCGATGGGCCCAGCAGCGGCAGCATCACGTACGGACCAGACTGGACGCCATACCAGCCCAGGGTCTGGCCAAAGTCTTCGCTATGCTTGGGGATGCCCGCCTGCGAGGCGATATCGATCAGGCCAAGGATACCGAAAGTCGAGTTCATGCTGACGCGCACGACGTCTTGCAAGCCCGCTTCACCTTTGCCTTGCAATAAGTTGTTTACGGCGCTCCACACGTCGGACAAGTTGCCGAAGAAGTTGCCCACGCCCGTTTGCACGAACGATGGCGTGACTTTCTTGTAAGCCGTGGCGACCGGTTTCAGGGCCACCTGGTCAACGGTGTCGTTGAACTTGAACATGGCGCGGTTATACCCTTCCAGCGGGTCGCGCGGGTTGGTGCCGGTGGCGCAAGCGCTCACGCTGGCGGCGATGGCCATGGCCAGGCCGATACGTACCAGGCTGCCTTGGGATTGCTTGGTCGACTCGCTCATTTGCTGTCCTTTCCTTCCGCTGCCTTGCTGTAGATGAACTGATTGATCAGGTCTTCCAGCACTGTGGCCGATTGAGTACGGGCGATCTTGTCGCCCTCTGCCAGGTTCGCCAAATCGCCGCCTGCTTCCAGGCCGATATATTGCTCACCCAGCAAACCGGCCGTCAAAATCTTGGCCGAGCTGTCTTTCGGAAATTTGTAGCCATCTTCGATGTCGAGTTTCACCAGCGCCTGGTAGGTCTTGTCGTCAAAGACGATTTCCGAGACCCGGCCCACGACCACGCCGGCACCCTTGACGGGCGCCTGCGGCTTGAGGCCGCCAATATTGTCGAACTTGGCGCTAATGGTATACGTCTTGCTGAAAGACAGCGAGCTCATATTGCCGGCCTTGAGCGCCAGAAACATCAATGCCGCCACACCCAGCAAGACGAACAAGCCGACCCAGACATCCAAAGATTTACGTTGCATAAACAATCCTAAATAATTTTTACTTGCTGCCGCCTGCGCAACATCTTGCCCAGGCCCGCTGTTTGTAGCTGATCGGCAATTACTTGCTAAACATCAACGCCGTCATCATGAAATCGAGCCACCACACCATCAACGATGAAATGACCACCGTGCGCGTGGTGGCGCCGGACACGTCTTCCGGCGTCGGCTGTGCCTGGTAACCCTGGAACAGCGCGATGAAGGTCACGGCAATACCGAACACCAGGCTCTTGATGGTGCCATTGCCGACTTCCTTCCAGACATCCACGCCGCCTTGCATCTGCGACCAGAACGAGCCTTCATCGACGCCGATCAGCACCACGCCGACCAGATAGCTGCCGATGATGCCGACGGCCGTAAAGATGGCGCCCAGGATCGGCATGGCGATCACGCCGGCCCAGAAACGGGGCGCCAGCACGCGCTGGATCGGGTTTACGGCCATCATTTCCATGGCCGACAATTGCTCGCCCGCCTTCATCAGGCCGATTTCCGCCGTCAGCGACGTGCCGGCGCGGCCCGCGAACAGCAGCGCCGTGACGACCGGGCCCAGTTCGCGCGTCAGGGACAGCGCCACCAGCAAGCCCAGCGACTGTTCGGCGCCGTACGTGGTCAAGGTGTAATACCCTTGCAAGCCCAGCACCATGCCGACAAACAGGCCGGAGACGGCGGTAATCACCAGAGAGCGGTTACCGATAAAAAACAGTTGCTCAATCACCAGACGCGGACGGCGCCACAGCCCGCCCGACGAGGCGATGATGATAAAAAACGAACGCACGGCAAAGCCGAGGTCTTGTACCGAATTGCGCAACCATGCACCGATCGCCGCCAGGAAACGCGCGATCATCGGCCGCCCCCCGTCTGCAGACCCAGGTCGTCGGCCAGCGACTTGCCCGGATAATGGAACGGCACGGGGCCATCGGCCTCGGCATTGACGAACTGCTTGACGTACGGATGCGTCGACACGGCCATCTCGGCCGGCGTGCCGTGCGCCACGATCTTGCCCGATGACAGAAAATAGACATAATCAGCGATGGCGAAACACTCCTTCACATCGTGCGATACCAGGATAGACGTGGAGCCCAGCGCATCGTTCAGATTGCGGATCAAATTCGCCGTCACGCCCATGGAAATCGGGTCCAGGCCGGCGAACGGCTCGTCATACATGATCAGTTCGGGGTCGAGCGCGATGGCGCGCGCCAGCGCGACGCGGCGGCCCATGCCGCCCGAGATCTCGGCCGGCTTCAATTGCGCCGCATTGCGCAGTCCCACGGCGTGCAGCTTCATCAGCACCAGGGTGCGGATCAGCTCTTCATTCAAGTCCGTATGTTCGCGCAGGGGAAACGCCACGTTCTCGAACGCCGTCAAGTCCGTAAACAGGGCGCCGTGCTGGAACAGCATGCCCATCTTGCGGCGCAGCTGGTATAACTCGTCGGTCCCCAGCGTATGCACGATCTGCCCGTCGACATTCACGGAACCGGAACTGGGGCGTAGCTGCCCGCCGATTAGGCGCAATACGGTCGTCTTGCCACTGCCGGAGCCACCCATGACGGCCACAACTTTTCCACGTGGGAAATCCATTTGAAGGCCCGATAAAATCGAACGTTCTCCATAGGCAAAGTGTAAATCACGGATCTCAACAAGATTTGGCACGACGAAGCTCACTATTTTAATGGCGTATTGTAGTGCAGAAACGCCAACCTCTGCTGAGACACCCCTTGGGACAGCCCCGTAAAGGGGAAGAATACAACACTAATGAATCGAAAGTCAGATATTGTAGTGGAAATTCGGCCGCCACATCGCGTCCCTGCCCGATGGCATGCATGGCTGTTGACTTGACAAGTAAAAAGAACAAAGGCCACGTCGCGATCCGCGCCGTGGCCTTGGCAAAAAAACGAACAATTGCTCGTTTTTTAGCGCGGCAGCAGGGATGCGCCCATCAGGAACTCATCGACGGCGCGCGCGCACTGGCGCCCTTCGCGGATGGCCCAGACCACCAGCGACTGGCCACGGCGCATGTCGCCTGCCGCAAACACCTTGGCCACCGACGTCTGGTAGCAGCCGGCGCCATCCGTTGTCGCCTTGACATTGCCGCGCGCATCCGTATCGACGCCGAACGCTTCCAGCACTTGTTGCACGGGGGAAACAAATCCCATGGCCAGGAAGACCAGATCCGCCTTCATCTCGAATTCCGAGTTCGGCACTTCGCTCATCTTGCCGTCCTTCCACTCGACGCGGCAGGCGATCAGCTTTTCCACCTTGCCGCCCTTGCCTTCGAAACGCTTGGTGGCCACGGCCCAGTCGCGCTCGCAGCCTTCCTCGTGCGAGGACGAGGTGCGCAGCTTGGTCGGCCAGTAAGGCCAGACCAGCGGCTTGTTTTCCTGTTCCGGCGGCTGCGGCATCAGTTCGAACTGGGCCACCGAGGCGGCGCCATGGCGGTTCGAGGTGCCGACGCAGTCGGAACCCGTGTCGCCGCCGCCGATCACCACCACGTGCTTGCCCGTCGCCTTGATCTGGTCCTTGAGCTTGTCGCCCGCGTTGACCTTGTTTTGCAGCGGCAGGAAATCCATGGCGAAATGCACGCCTTTCAGCTCGCGGCCCGGCACGGGCAAGTCGCGCGGCTGCTCGGCGCCGCCGGCCATGATGACGGCGTCGAATTCTTTTTCCAGGTCTTCCGGGAAAATGGTTTCCTTGGCCCAGTTGTTGACGTGGGCAGGGAAATCCTTGCCGACCAGCACGCTGGTGCGGAAGACCACGCCTTCGGCTTCCATCTGTTTCACGCGCAGGTCGATGTGCGATTTTTCCATCTTGAAGTCAGGGATGCCGTAACGCAGCAAGCCACCGACCCGGTCGCTCTTTTCAAAAACGGTGACGGCATGGCCGGCGCGCGCCAGCTGCTGCGCCGCCGCCAGGCCCGCAGGGCCGGAACCGACGATGGCCACTTTCTTGCCGGTGCTGAATCCCGCCGGCTGCGGCGTGACCCAGCCGTGTTCCCAGCCCATGTCGATGATTTTATGTTCGATCGACTTGATGCCGACCGGATCTTCGTGGATGCCCAGGGTGCACGCCGATTCGCACGGCGCCGGGCAGATGCGGCCCGTAAATTCCGGGAAGTTATTCGTCGAATGCAAGATGTCCAGCGCTTCGCGGTAGGCGCCGCGGTACACCAGGTCATTCCAATCGGGAATGATGTTATTCACGGGGCAACCCGTAGTACAGAAGGGAATGCCGCAATCCATGCAGCGCGCGCCTTGCACGGTCGCTTGCGCGTCCGACAGGTGCAGCACGAATTCCTTGTAGTTCTTCAGACGCGCGGCAGGCTCCAGATAGTGTTCGTCCTGGCGCTTGAATTCCATGAAGCCGGTAATTTTACCCACGATGTTTCCTTTGTATTTGCTGGCTGGGAGCGGCTTGGCCGCTCCCTGTCATTGCTCTATGCGATTGATCTTGGCTGGCTCAGGCGGCGACGGCTTGGACTTCCATGGCGGCATCGGCAGCCATTTCAATCAGCGCGCGCTTGTATTCGTTCGGGAAGACTTTCACGAACTTGCCGCGCGCCGCGGCCCAGTCGTCCAGCAGGACACGGGCGCGGGTGCTGCCCGTGTGCTTGAAGTGACGCTCGATCAGGCGCTTGAGGATGACCTCGTCGGCTTCCGGCACGCCGTCGCGGTGCTGCGTATGCCAGGCATCGCGGTCGAGATGCTGTTCCGCTGCGGACACGACCTTGTCCAGGCTGACCATGGCCGTGTTGCACTTGCTGGCAAAGTCGCCGGCCGGGTCATACACATAGGCGATGCCGCCCGACATGCCGGCCGCGAAGTTGCGTCCCGTGTTGCCCAGGACCACCACCGTGCCGCCCGTCATATATTCGCAGCCATGGTCGCCCAGGCCCTCGACCACCGTGGTGGCGCCCGAGTTGCGCACGGCAAAGCGTTCGCCGGCCACGCCATTGAAAAAGGCTTCGCCGGCGATGGCGCCGTACAGCACCGTATTGCCGATGATGATGTTATCCACGGCCCAGCCACGGAATTCCGTATTCGGCCGCACGATGATGCGCCCGCCCGACAGGCCCTTGCCCACGTAATCGTTGCCCTCGCCCACCAGGTCGATCGTGATGCCGTGCGCCAGGAAGGCGCAGGCCGACTGGCCCGCCGTGCCTTGCAGCTGGATGTGGATGGTGTCGTCCGGCAAGCCGGCATGGCCGTATTTCTTCGCCACTTCACCGGACAGCATGGTACCCACCGTGCGGTTCAGGTTGCGCACGGGCGAGATGAAGGAGACGCGCTCGCCCTTCTCCAGCGCCGCGCGCGCTTGCGCGATCAGCTTGTGGTCGAGCGCTTTTTCCAGCGCATGGTCCTGGAATTCCACGTGGCGACAGGCTTGGCCATCCGGCGTTTCCGGTTTGTGGAAGATGGCCGAGAAGTCCAGGCCCTGCGCCTTCCAGTGCGAAATCGCCTTCGACTTGTCCAGCAAGTCCACGCGGCCGATCAGTTCGTCATATGTGCGGATGCCCAGCTGCGCCATCAATTGACGGGCTTCTTCGGCAACGAAGAAGAAGTAATTGACGACATACTCGGGTTTGCCCGAGAACTTGGCGCGCAGCACAGGATCTTGCGTGGCAACGCCTACCGGGCAGGTATTCAAGTGGCATTTGCGCATCATGATGCAGCCCTCGACCACCAGCGGCGCCGTGGCGAAGCCGATCTCGTCGGCGCCCAGCAGGGCGGCGATGACCACGTCGCGGCCCGTCTTCATCTGGCCGTCGGCCTGCACGCGGATGCGGCTGCGCAAGCCGTTCAGTACCAGCGTTTGTTGCGTTTCTGCCAGACCCAGCTCCCACGGCGTGCCCGCATGTTTCACGGACGACAATGGCGAAGCGCCCGTGCCGCCGTCATGGCCGGCGACGACCACGTGGTCGGCTTTCGCCTTGGTGACGCCGGCAGCCACCGTGCCGATGCCCACTTCCGACACCAGCTTCACGGAGATCGAAGCGCGCGGATTGGCATTCTTCAAGTCATGGATCAGCTGCGCCAGATCTTCAATCGAATAGATGTCGTGGTGCGGCGGCGGCGAAATCAAGCCCACGCCCGGCACGGAAAAGCGCAGGCTGGCGATGTATTCCGACACTTTATGGCCCGGCAACTGGCCGCCTTCGCCCGGCTTGGCGCCCTGCGCCATCTTGATCTGGATCTGGTCGGCCGAATTCAGGTAGGCGGCCGTGACGCCGAAACGTCCCGACGCCACCTGCTTGATGCGCGAACGCATGGAATCGCCTTCCTGCAGCGGAATGTCGACGACGATCTGCTCGGCGCCCACGACGGAAGCCATGGTGTCGCCCTGGCGGATCGGGATACCCTTCAATTCCTGCGTGTAGCGGTTCGGATCTTCGCCGCCCTCGCCCGTGTTCGACTTGCCGCCGATGCGGTTCATGGCCACGGCCAGCGTGGCGTGCGCTTCCGTGCTGATCGAGCCGAGCGACATCGCGCCCGTGGCAAAGCGCTTGACGATTTCCTTGGCCGGTTCCACTTCATCGAGCGGGATGGCCTTGGTCGGGTCGAGCTTGAACTCGAACAGGCCGCGCAGGGTCAGGTGGCGACGGCTCTGGTCGTTGATGATTTGCGCATACTCTTTATAGCTGGAGAAATTGTTGCTGCGCGTGGAATGCTGCAGCTTGGCAATCGCGTCCGGCGTCCACATGTGGTCTTCGCCGCGCACGCGGAATGCATACTCGCCACCCGCGTCGAGCTTGTCGGCCAGCACGGGATCGTTGCCGAAGGCCAGCGCGTGCAGGCGCAGCGCTTCTTCCGCCACTTCAAACACGCCGATGCCTTCCACGTTCGAGGCCGTGCCCTTGAAGTATTTGTCGACCAGCGATTTATTCAAGCCGATGGCTTCGAAGATTTGCGCGCCGCAGTACGACATGTACGTCGAAATGCCCATCTTCGACATGACCTTCATCAAGCCTTTGCCCACCGCCTTGGTGTAGTTGTAGATGGCTTTGTCGCCCGACAAGTCGCCTGGCAAGCCGTGCGCCATCTCGACCAGGGTTTCCATGGCCAGATATGGGTGGACGGCTTCCGCGCCGTAGCCGGCCAGCAAGGCGAAGTGGTGCGTTTCGCGGGCCGAGCCCGTTTCCACGACGAGGCCGGTGGAGGCGCGCAAGCCCTTGCTCACCAGGTGCTGATGCACGGTGGAGGTGGCCAGCAGCGCGGGGATCGCCACCTGGTCGGCGCAAATGGCGCGGTCCGAGACGATCAAAATATTGTGGCCCGACTTGACGGCGTCGACGGCTTCCGCGCACAGCGAGGCCAGGCACGCTTCCACGCCTTCCTTGCCCCAGGCCAGCGGGTAGCAGATGTCCAGTTCGTACGACTTGAACTTGCCGCCCGTGTGGGCGCTGATGTTGCGCAAGCGGGCCATGTCGTCAAAGCCCAGCACGGGCTGCGCCACTTCCAGGCGCATCGGCGGGTTGACGTTATTCGTATCGAGCAAGTTCGGTTTCGGGCCGATGAAGGACACGAGCGACATCACCATCGCTTCGCGGATCGGGTCGATCGGCGGATTCGTCACTTGCGCGAACAGTTGCTTGAAGTAGTTATACAGCGGTTTGAGCTTGTTCGACATGACGGCCAGCGGCGAGTCATTGCCCATCGAGCCCGTCGCCTCTTCGCCGGCCACGGCCATGGGCGCCATGAGGAATTTCAAGTCTTCCTGCGTATAGCCGAACGCCTGCTGGCGGTCGAGCAACGATGGCTGCTCTTTTTCGCCTTGCGCGCGGTCCAGCTTGGCTTGTCCTTCGGCCAGCTTGATCTCGTCGAGCTTGATGCGCACCGAGTTGATCCACGCTTTATATGGCTTGGCGTTGGCGTAGGTGTTTTTCAGTTCCTGGTCGTCGATGATGCGGCCCGCTTCCAAGTCGATCAGGAACATCTTGCCAGGCTGCAAGCGCCATTTCTGGATGATCTTCGACTCGGGAATCGGCAGCACGCCCGATTCCGACGCCATCACCACCAGGTCGTCGTCCGTGACGATGTAGCGCGCGGGACGCAAGCCGTTGCGGTCCAGGGTACCGCCGATGTGGCGGCCGTCCGTGAACGCCATGGCGGCGGGGCCGTCCCACGGTTCCATCATGGCCGCGTGGTATTCATAGAAGGCGCGGCGGTTGTCGTCCATCGTCGTGTGGTTTTCCCACGCTTCCGGAATCATCATCATCATCGCCTGGGCGATCGGGTAGCCGGCCATCAACAGCAGTTCCAGCGCATTATCGAAGCACGCCGTGTCGGACTGGCCTTCATAGATCAGGGGGAACAATTTTTGCAGGTCGTCGCCCAGCACGGCCGACTTCATCACGCCTTCGCGCGCGCGCATCCAGTTGAAGTTGCCCTTGACGGTGTTGATCTCGCCGTTATGCGCGATCAGACGGTACGGGTGGGCCAGCGGCCATTCCGGGAAAGTATTCGTCGAGAAACGCTGGTGCACGAGGGCCAGGGCCGAGATGCAGCGCGCATCCTGCAAGTCCTTGTAATACACGCCCACCTGGTCGGCCAGCAGCAAGCCCTTATAGACAATGGTGCGCGCCGACATCGACGGCACGAAGAATTCCTTGCCGTGCAACAGTTTCAAGGCCTGGATGGCGTGGCCCGACGATTTGCGGATCACATACAGTTTGCGCTCGAGCGCGTCGGTGACCATGATGTCCGGGCCGCGGCCGATGAAAATCTGGCGGATGACCGGTTCCTTGGCGCGCACGGTGGGCGACATCGGCATGTCCGTATCGATGGGCACGTTGCGCCAGCCCAGCACGACTTGTCCCTCGATGCGCACGGCGCGTTCGATTTCCTGTTCGCACGCGATGCGCGACGCATGTTCCTTCGGCAAGAAGACCATGCCCACACCGTATTCGCCAGGCGGCGGCAATTCCACGCCCTGCTTGGCCATTTCTTCGCGGTAGTACTGGTCGGGAATCTGGATCAGGATGCCGGCACCATCGCCCATCAGCGCATCGGCGCCCACGGCGCCCCGGTGATCGAGGTTTTTCAGAATCAGCAAACCCTGTTCGACGATCGAATGGGTCTTGTTGCCCTTGATATGGGCGACGAAACCGACGCCGCAGGCATCGTGTTCATTGGCTGGGTCGTACAGGCCTTGCGCTTTCATGGGCTTCTCCGCTGCATATGACTATCGAAAAACTAGAGTAGTGCAACGCAACAAAAAACTCAACCAGAAAAATTAGGGTCGGAGTCGAATTAAATTCGATTCCGTCGCTCTAAAAATTTAATAGGGACATAGTCAAAGCAATTTCAATAAAACGTGAGAAAGAAACCATTTTTTGTTTTAAATGCGAATGCTTTTCAATTGGCGTCCGCGTCGGCCACGATTTTGCGGGGACGGCCCCGCTTGGCCGGCAGCACTTGCCGCTGCATTTTGTGCTCCAGCGCCTGCTTGAAAGCGTCGGAACCCAGCGGCCAGCCCTTCAATACAGCCTCTTCCACCACCTTGACCTGGCTGCGGCCCAGGCCTTGCTCGAACAGGCGCAGATAGGCCGCTTCGCGGTCGAACGGCGTATTGCCGAGCGCCCAGTACAGCGCATGGTCGGTGATGACGGGATCGGGACGCACGCCCGCATGGTGGGCATAGCTGGACCAGCTATAGTCCAGCGTCTGGCCCGCCAAACCCGTTTGCACGGGTACGCATTCCAGGTAGCGGCAGCAAGTGAGGAAGAAATTGTCGGGATCGATGACGGAAGTTTTGTAGCGTCCCTGCCACAGTGCCCCCTCGCGGCCGTATTTCTGGTTGAAATACGGCACGTAATAGCGTCCCAGCCACTGCATCAGCTGCCCCAGACCCGTCGCATCGCTGGGCGTGGCCAGCAAATGTAGCTGATCAGGCAATAAAACGTAGGCATGGATGGCCACCTTGAACATTTTTGCCCCGGTTTTCAGCCAGGAAAGGAATTGCGCGTAGTCGGCCGCATCCTGGAACACGCTCTGGCGGTTGCTGCCGCGCTGGATCACATAATGGGGTAGTGCTGGAATAATGAGGCGGGGTAAACGGGCCATGGCGGAATCGGTAAAAAGAAGGCTAAGACCTTGATTTTACACACTTGTGCGCGCAAGGCGCGACTCTGACCCTGTTTTATTTGAGATGCAGAAAAAAGCGGTTGACTCCGTCCCTTAATTTCAGAGCAGAATACTCATGCGCCGTCGCAAACGGCAAGTGAATAGTTCCAGCGGCCACCATTGTCGAGACAGCTGTCGATTTTCCATTCCTGACGCAGCAACAGGACCGCACAGGACAAGCCAACGATCAGCAATAGCCCAAGCAGAACACGCCATTTCATCCCGACCGCCTCTGCTGGTCAGGACAAATTGAAACTGGCCGACAAACTGTAGCCTTCGCCATACGCGCTGCGCAGCGGCAAGTCCTGGCCCAGGCCCGTCTTGGCTTTCTTGCGCAGGCGATACACGAGCATGTCGACCCGGCGGCCCGCATCGGGATCTTCGCCGCCCATGCCGGCCACGATGACGTCGCGCGGCACCGGGCGGGTATTGATGGTGAGCAAGTGCAGGAAGTTGAATTCTTTTTCCGTCAGGGCGATGACTGAACCCATCAGCTCAAGTTGGCGCGCGCTGACCTTCAAGGTCCACTTGCCCGGCTCGGGCACGGGATCTTGCGGGCCGACGCGGCGGTCGAGCGCTTCGATGTGGGCGGCCAATTCGGGGAATTTGATCGGCTTGGTCAGATAGTGGTCGGCACCCAGGCGCAAGCCCAGGATGCGGCTGTCGAAAGCGACACGCCCCGTCAGCACCAGCACGCCAATTTGCGGATACAGCTGGCGCATGCGGGGAATGACGTTGAAGCCATCCTCATCGGGCAAGCCCAGGTCCAGTACCACCACGCCAACATTACCATGGCTCAACGCCGTCCACATCCCGCCAGCGGAGCTGGTGATATGAACTTCGTGTTCGAGCTCAACGAGAAACTCCGCCATGTCTTCGGCGTAGTCCAGATTGTCTTCGACGATCAGTATTTTCGTCATTGCAACGCCATTCTTCCGTTAGTGAGCTACCGTGGGCAAACCATGCCATTCACTTCTACACCATGATGGACGGCACAATAGGTTTACGTCAAGGAATTATCACGGTTGCCTTCAGCGGAAGCAAGGCTTTTCCTTGTCTAGACAGGAAGCGGCAGCCAAATGCGGAAAAGTGCCCCGCCTTCGGGCAGATTATGCCCCTGCAAACTCCCGCCATGCACGTCCACCACGGCGCGCGCCATGTACAGGCCCAGTCCCGCGCCCGGATGCGTGGCATAGGTTCCACGGCTTCCTTTTTCGAACAACTGCGCCAGTTCGTCTTCCCGCAAGCCAGGCCCCGCATCGCGCACGCACAGGGCCACGCCGCCCTCGGGCACCAGCTTGGCCGACACGGTGATGGCACTGCCAGGCGGGCTGAACTTGACGGCGTTGTCGAGCAGGATTTTCAGGCACAGCGCCATGCCGGGCACGTCGCAGCGCAACCTGGCCGGCAAGTCCTCGTCCAGTTCCAGCTGCACGCGGTGGCTGGCCGGCACGGTGGCGGCCGCCTGTTGCAGCAGGGCCAGCGGCGCGATGCCGTCGGCGGCCCGCTCGCGGCCGATGGCCGCCATGCGTTCGGGTGACAAATAATCGTCAATCATGGACAACAAACGGTCGACGGCCGTCTGGATTTTCACGTAGCGCTTGCGCGTGGCCTCGTCCGCCTCGGTGGACGTCGAGACGAGGCGCTGGATGGCGCCATCAATCGTGGCCAGCGGCGTGCGGAATTCGTGCGACAGCATCGAGGCAAAGCGCTTCTGCTCCTTTTCCCGCTCGGCTTCCTGCGCCTGGACGGCGCTGACGTCGCGCACCGTGCCCGCCAAGGTCAAGCCCCGCCCTGCCGCCGCAGGCACGATGGTGGAGTGGATTTCCAGGGCCAGCTGGTGGCCGTCGGCGTGCGGCAATTCCACTTCGCGCAACAGGGTCAAACGGCTGGCGTCGCCATCGCGCCAGCGCTGCAGCCGGGCCGGCACGTCCGCCGCCAGCTGCGCCGCGTGCGCGCGCAAGGCAGGCAAGTCGTGGCCCGTCAGGCGCTGCGCGGCGGGGCTGATGTAGAGCAATTCCAGGGTCGTGGCGTCGAGCAGGAAGGCCGCGTCGCGCCCGTGCTCGGCCAGCAGGCGGAACTGCGTTTCGCCCGCCCGCGCGCGCAGCAGGGCGCGACGCAACTGGACGAAGCGCAGCGCCATGAGGATGGCGCCGGCAAGCAGCAGAAGGAGAAAGGGCAGCATGCGTTATACCTGGCAAGAAAGAATCGCCAAGTATAAGCGTGCGGCAGCGTTAATCTTCCAGCGGGGCAAAAATCTGCTGCAAGTCTTCCTGCGTGAGGGCCATCTTCTGCGATTCGCCTTCGGCCAGGATCGATTGCGCCAGCTCCGATTTCTTTTGCTGCAGCAGCTGGATTTTTTCTTCCAGCGTGCCCTTCGCGATCAGCTTGTAGACGAACACTGGCTTGTCCTGGCCGATGCGCCAGGCGCGGTCCGTGGCCTGGTTTTCCGCCGCCGGATTCCACCACGGATCGTAGTGGATGACCGTGTCGGCGGCCGTCAGGTTCAAGCCGACGCCGCCCGCTTTCAGGCTGATCAGGAAGATCGGCACGGCGCCCTGCTGGAAAGCCGCCACTTGCGCGCCCCGGTCTTTCGTTTCGCCTGTCAGCAAGGCGTAGGGAATGTCGCGCGATTCCAGTTCTTCCTCGATCAATTCCAGCATGCTGGTAAATTGCGAGAACACGAGGATCTTGCGCCCTTCGTCGAGCAAGTCTTCCACCATCTGCATCAGGTCGAGCAGCTTGGCCGAGCCGGCCGACTGCTTCTTCGCCGGCAAGGATTTCACCAGGCGCGGATCGCAGCACACTTGCCGCAGTTTCAGCAGCGCTTCGAGGATGACGATCTGGCTGCGCGCCACGCCCTTCTTGTCGATTTCTTCGCGCACCTTTTGATCCATCGCCAGACGCACGGTTTCATACAGGTCGCGTTGCGGCCCCGTCAATTCCACCTTGCGCACCATTTCCGTTTTCGGCGGGAGCTCTTTGGCCACATTGTCCTTCGTGCGGCGCAGCAGGAAAGGCTTGATGCGGCGGTTCAGGAGCATGCGGCGCAGCGGGTCGTCCTGGCGCTCGATCGGATGGCGGAATTGCGTATTGAAGGTCTTCTCGTCGCCCAGCAAGCCCGGCAGCAGGAAGTGGAATTGCGACCACAGCTCGCCCAGGTGATTTTCCAGCGGCGTGCCGGACAGGCACAGGCGGTGGCGCGCGCGCAACAGGCCCGCGCTTTGCGCCGCCTTGCTGCGCGTATTCTTGATGTAGTGTGATTCGTCGAGGATGACCAGGTGGAAATCGTGCTCGCGCAGGGTTTCCTCGTCGCGCGGCAACAGGGCGTAGGTGGTCAGCACCAGGTCGCATTGGTCGATCTGGTCGAATTGCTGGGCGCGGTCCTTGCCTTGCAACAGCAGCACTTTCAGGCTGGGCGCAAATTTTGCCGCTTCGTCCTGCCAGTTGCCCATCAAACTCGTCGGTGCAATCACCAGGGCCGGATGCGTCAAACGGCCCGCTTCCTTTTCCACCAGGATATGCGCCAGGGTCTGCACGGTCTTGCCGAGTCCCATGTCATCGGCCAGAATCCCCGCCAGGTCATGGTCGCGCAGGAATTGCATCCACGCCAGGCCATCGGCCTGGTAGTCGCGCAGGGTCGCCTGCAAGCCGGCTGGGGCCGCCACTTTTTGCACGGAACCGAACTGGCTCAGCTTGCGGCCCATGGCGCGCAGCTGTTCGCCGCCCGTCCATTCCATGTCCAGGCCGCGCGCCAGCTCTTCCAGGCGCGCCGCATCCAGGGTCGACATGCGCACGGCATGCTTGATCTTGTCGCTGAAATACAGTTCGCCCAGCGTGTTCAGGATGGGGCGCACTCTGCCCCACGGCAGGGCCACGCGCGTGCCGTCCTGCAAGGTCGCCAGCATCTGGTCATCGTCCGCATGCGCTTCGATGACTTTCGGGTTGAAATCGTTGGGCGCGTTGCGGATCAGCTGCACCAGCACGGGCAGCAGCGGCACGCGCTCGTGGTTGACGACGATGCCCAGTTCCAGCTCGAACCAGGCGTTGCCGCTGTCCGGATCCTGGTCGTCGATCTCCGCATACCATTCGCCCACGTCGCTCACGTCATAGCGGTACTTGGCCGTCTTTTCCACGATCCAGCCCTGTTTGCGCAAGGCGTCGATGCCGGACTCGGCAAAACGCAGCCATTCCGCCTGGGAAGGCAGTTGCAAGGCACCCTTCAAGCCGCTCAAGGGGGCGGAACCCGGCTTCTTGAATTGCAGCTCGGCCAGCGTCGCCAGCGCGCGCGCTTCATCGACCGTATTTCTCTGGATAATTTCCGTCACGTCGCCCACTTGGCGCACCACGCGCTGCGACGGGTCGAACGCGACGCGCTCGCCATCGTAGTCGTAGGACAGCACGGCGAAGTCGCTCCAGCGCTGCGCGCTGCCATCGGCCAGCATGGCGCTGTCGAGCAGCAAGACCGGCTGCGCCGGCACATCCTTGCGCAAGCGCTGCGGCAACGGCTGCGGCAGCGGCATCAAATGCTGCAAGCCCTGCGCCAGCAGCAATTGCGACACGCGCACCTTGTCGTTCGCGTTCAACGGCGGCGCCTGCGCCACCAGCGCCTGCAAGTCGGCCAGGGAAATGTCGGAGCCGCCCTGGTTCAATTCCAGCACGCCGCACGACAGGTTGTCGATGTACCACGGCGGATCGGTGGGCAACATGTAGTCGATCTGGTCGGCGCCATGGTGCTTCGCGCCTTCCGGCGGGTCCACTTGCCAGCCCAGGCGCATGGTCTTGCCTTCGTCGCGCCAGAACAGGCGCGCGGGACGCACGGGACCTTCCTTCAGCGGATACACAAGGCCATTGCCCACGTCGGCCCAGGAATTGGCCCACAACAATTTATCCTGCTCGGCCAGCATTTTCAGCAGGGCCGCGCCCACCTTGCCCTTCGGCTCCGTGGCGCTGCCCGTCTGCGAATTCTGCCCGCTGCGCATGGCCACGAAGAAACGCACGAGGTCTTCGTCGGCTGGCGTCAGGAACGTGGGCGGCGCCGACAGCAGGGAAAAGATTTCGCTGATGGGAGAAGCCGCCGCCACGTCGCCATTCGGCCGCAGCCGCGCCTTGTACAGGCACAGGGCCACGTGGCGGCCACCGCTGGTGGGCGCCAGCACGTAGATCAGCCGGTGCTGGTTGAGTTTGGGATCAGGCTCGGCAATGGTCAGCACGGCCTTCGGATGGGCGGCAGCCTCCACCCGCTGCAGCCAGGTGGCGACGGCATACGGCAAAGGCGCTCCCGGCGCACTGGCCGGGGCAACTGGGGTTTCACTGGTTTCGTCGCGGGTAAAATCCATGGGGCGCATTTTTGTGTAAAGGTCGTATCCAAATCGGCAACAGGCAATATTATCCGCCATACAGCCGTTGCTGGCTTGATTCACACACGCTCTTTGAGCAGTTTTAATGCGCGATGCCTAAAAAATAAGTATTTAATACGACACTTGGGACCCGCCGGCAGCAAAAAAGGCCCGTCACGGGCCTTTTTTGCTGCCTTTGGCCCGCTTATCAGGCTGGCACAGTTTCTTCTTCTGCCACGTTGACGGCTTCGACGAGCGGTGCGGTGCTCGTATCGGCCGGCGTAAAGTTGCGCAAAAACAAGAAGAACTGGCCCATCATCTGCGTCCACAGTTGCAGATTGATATTCAGGTACTCGCGGCTGACGCCGCCGGCGACCAGCACATCCATTTCCAGCACGACGAAATCGCCATGCTGGGCCACGCGGGCAAAACGCTTGCTGCGGTGCCATTCGGCCAGCAAGCCGGCCGGCAAGTCGCCGCCCTGCACGCGCAGCGGGCAGCTCAGGGTCAGGTCCGCGTACTGACCAGGCGATGCTTCATTGCCCCACAGCACCTGAAAGCCGATGCCATGGCTGGCGCTGTGCAGGCGCACGACACCGTCGTGTTCGATGCTGGTCACGGCGCAGCCGGCCGCCTTGATGGCCTCGGCCGTTTGTTCCGCATTCAGGGTGGTCAGCAAGCTATTCGTGTTTTCCATCGTCATTCCATTCATTTCAAAAAGTAAAATTACTGGGGAGCCGGCGCGGGCGCGGCCGGCGTTGCTGCCGCTTCGGTTTGACGCGCATCAAAGCGGCCCTGGTATAGCTGGTCGCCGTACTGCTGCGCGATTTGCTCGAGTTTCACCCTGCTTTGCGCGGCGAACGGCTGGCGCGCCTTCATGACGTCCAGCACATTGAGACCCTCATACGCTTGCAGGATTTCCTGTCCGGCCGCATACAGCTGGGCATTCTTGCTTTCGCAGCGTGCCAGCGCGCCCCGCTGGGCCGTCACTTCGCCGTCGAGGCGCGCACGCTCCGCTTCGATCTGCTTGCCCGTGGCGGCCAGCTGTTCGCTGGCCTGGCGGTACTGCGCCAGGCTGGCGCTTGCCTCTTGCGCGGCGGCGGCGCTGCGCTGTTGCTGCTCGCCCAGTTTTTCCCGCTGCGCACGCTCCTGCGCCAGTTGCGACTGGCTGCGCGCCAGCTCCTTTTTCAAGCCATCGCTGGCGGGCGCGGCGGCAGCCGGCGCCGCCTTGGCGGCAGGCACGCCCTTAGCCTTGAGCAATTCCAGCTCGCCGCGCGTCTGATGCAATTGCGCCGTGACATTGCGCAACTCGGCCCGCAAGCGCTCTTCCATGCTCTGCCCTTTCTGCGCCTGGGCCGTGCTGGCGGCCAGCAAACTCAGCAGCAGTAAAGGCAGGCGCATTTTGTTGGATATCAACATCATGGCTCCTTAAAAACGCGCGTTCAATTCGATTTGCAGGGTGTCGATCGACAGTGCCGAACCGAACACTTCGCGGCTCGACGTCCAGCGGCCGTTCAGCCAGGTATTCTTGTCGAGCGCATACGCGCCGCCCAGGTAGTAGCCGCGCGCATTCGTGCCGCCCAGGTGGAAGGTGGAATCGTTGTAGGCGTCAGGCAAGGCATCCGGTTCGATGCGCTTGTAGCCGAGCAACACGTTCCAGTCGCCGCGCGCCGCCGGGCTGGCCTTGCCCAGCGTCGCCTGCAGCATGTAGGCATTGCCGCCGCTCCTGAAATCGGCTTGCGACACACCGCCCGTGCCGCCGAAGTTGTTCATGATGCCGCCCTTGGCGCGCGCCCACATGGCGTTCTTGTCGTAAGCCATGTTGCGCACATAATCGCCTTCGATGCGCAAGTCCGTGCCGCCGGCAACCTTGCTATCCCAGCGCGCATTCAGGTTGGCCAGGCGGAATTTCGAGGCCAGGCCCACGAATTGCGGCTGCGGCGTATTCGCCGGGTCCAGCGGGTTCAGGGCGATATTGCGCAGCAGCATCAAGCTATTGCCCTTTTGCATGCTCGACGGACGCGACCAGTCCGTGCTGCAGCCATCGGCGCCCGCGTACAGCGCGCACGGCTGCGAATACTCGCCGCTGATATTGCGGAAGTTGTAGTAAGCCAGTGCGCCGCGCAACTGATGGTCGCTATTGATCTTCCACGACGCGCCCACTTGCGCGCCCAGCAGCCACTTGTTCTCGCTGGACATTTTTGCCTGGCTGCGGCTCGGCGCATTGTCGGACGAATACTCGAGCGGAATCAGGCCCAGGGTACCGAAGACGGTGACGTCCTTGCTGTCGCCGAGGGGTTGCTGCACCTTGGCGGCGATGCCGTCGAAATTGAGTTCGCTGGAAAACAGTTCATCGCCGGAGACGAACGGATTGTCGAAACGGCCCGCCGTCAGTTTCAGCCAGGAAGCGGGCTGGTACGACAGCCAGGCCTGGTCCAGCCAGATGTTTTTCTTGCCCAGGCCGCCGCCCAGGGTTTGCGTGGTGGACACGGGGCTGTCGTCATTGCCGCTGGCCAGGCGGATGCCCGCTTGCGTGCTGTCGGAAATGTCGGCCAGGATGCCCAGGCGGGCGCGGGCGCGCAGCAAGTGCTTGCGGTCTTCGCGCGTGTTCAGCAGCGCTGGCAGGGCCAGGTTAGTATTCGAATTGACGTCGTAACCGCTGCCGCTGTTGAGCGAGCGCCAGTCGATCTCGATATTGCTGTTGGCCATGTCGTAATAGCGCGATTCGTAGCGCGCGCGCACATCGCCTTCCAGGCGGATGCGCTTGGTCCAGGCCGGCGTTTCATTCGGCGCCGCCCAGCCGCCCGCCTTCGCTTCGGCCAGCACTTGCCCCTTGATCTCGTCGCGGATCTGCTCGCGCACAGTTTGCGAAATATACGGCACGCGCACGTCGCCCGGCTGTACCTGCGCCAGGGCCGCCGGTGCGGCGGCAGGGCGGGCTTGCGCCGCGGCCAGCGCTTCGCTCTGCGCCTGCGCCAGCAGCGCTTCGCCGGCATCCTTGTTCAGGGCGCCGCTCTGGATCAGGCCGCGGATCAGTTTGACCATGGTACTGTCGGCCGGTGCCGCGGACTGGGCTTGTACTGCGCCTGCCGCCATGCTCAGGGCCAGGGCAGCCAGCGCCAGCGGAAGGCGGCGCATGCGCTGTGAGGGAGAAAATAAGGAATTCATCGCTTCTTTCGGTAAATGAGGAATTAGTTCATGCGCTTACGGGCGCCGACCTTTAATGGATACGCGGGCCGGGAAACGCAGGGATGCCGGTGGCCGCTCATCGGCGCGGAAGTCGCGCACCATGGCCAGCACTTGCTCATCCGTCTGCGCATTGCCCGTGCCTTGCACCAGCTGCACCTTTGTCGTCTTGCCTTCCGTATCGAGCCACAGGTCGACGCGGATGTCGCTAAACGCCAGCTGGCGCGTGCGCGGGTCGCGGGCAAAGGCCAGCTGCAGCGCGTTGGCCACATAGCGGCCATACGATCCCGCGCCGAGGCCGCCGCCACTGCCGCCGCCCGTCATGCCGCCGCCGCGCCCGGCCTGGATGCCGAAGGCATCGCTGCCGGCCTGCGCCGCGCCGTCGATGGTGACAGGGTCGCCCTTGTCCGGCGACGGGCTTTCCGGCGCGTCATCCATGGGCTTGTCGGCCGGCGTCGGTTCCGGCTCCGACACTTCCGGCACCACCTTGTCCGGCGTCGGTTCCGGCAGTTTTTCCGGTTCCGGCGGCGGTGGCGGAGGAGGAGGCAGCATCAGCATCGGCGGCGCCGCCACTTCGCGCTTGGTGGCCGCCGTGTCCGACAGCAAGTACCAGACCAGCGCGGCCAGCGCGCCAGCCAGCAGCACGCCGCCGGTCACGCCGCCCCAGCGGCGCCACCACTGCGCCGCGCCCGACGATTCCGAGGCGGCCATCTTCATCATGTCGTCACGCTTCACCTTGCGCTCCTCATGCCGGCTTGCCGGTCACCAGGCCCACCTGGTTCAGGTCGATGCGGCGCAACAAGTCCAGCACTTCGACCACTTTCGCGTATTGCACGGCGGCATCGCCGCGCACGATCACGGGGAAGTCGGGCGTCAGGGCCTTTTCCGTGCGCAGGCGCTCTTCCAGCTCGGGCAAGGTGACGGGATAGGCGTCGAGGAAGACCTGGCCCGCGTTGTCGATGGTGATGGCCTTGGTCTTCGGTTTTTCCAGCGCCATGGCCGAACTGGCCTTGGGCAGGTCGACCTTGATGCCGGGAATGCTGGCGTTGCTGGTCAAGATGAAGATCACCAGCACCACCAGCAGCACGTCGACGAAGGGCGTGATGTTGATGCCGCCGCTACGCTTGCGGGGGGTAAACTTGGCGGAGGTGGCCATGGTTATGCGCCCCTCACGCCTGTTGCAGCACGGGACGCATCTGGCGTCCGTCGCCCTGCTCTTCAGCCAGGCGCGTGGCGAATTCATCGACGAAGACAGCCATATCGGCGACGATGGCGTCCGAACGCGAGGACAGCCAGTTATAGCCGAACAGGGCGGGAATCGCCACACCCAGGCCGGCCGCCGTACACAGCAGCGCTGCCGCCATGCCCGGCGCCACCGAGTTGATGTCCACGGCGCCGGCCATGGCCGCCACGACGAACACCAGCATGATGCCGATCACGGTGCCGAACAGGCCGACATATGGCGCGCCTTCGATGGTGGTCGAGAGCCAGATCATGCGTTTCGACATGCGTTCGCTTTCGCGCACCATCACGCCATCCATGGCGGCGCGGATGGCGCCGATGGTCGCGTTCGAGACGGCGTTCAAGTCGTAGCCGCGGTCGTGGCGGCGGCGCATTTCGTCGATGGCCACGTCATACAGGCGCCACAGCGAGGAATCCGTCTTCACGGAAGCGCTCAGCTTGCCGTTGCGCGCCAGGTGGTCGAGCGGCGCGCCGGCCGCTTCGTGGAACGACTGCATGAATTGCGCATTGGCGCGCGAGATGGCGCCATAGCTGCGGCCCTTGCCGATCATGATGATCCACGACAAGACCATCATCAGGCCCAGCACGCCGACGACGATCCACGCGTCGAGCGGCATGGCGGCGATGATGAAGCCGAAATGGCTTTTGCCCGCCTGCTGTTCATCGGCGCCAAACACGGCCAGGCGCGATTCGGAACCTTGCGAGACGGCGTCGGCCAGCAGCAGGGCATCGGGACGGGCCGTGCGCGACAGGCGCAGCTCGTCGATGGCGCCCGTGAAGTTGTTCAGGGTGGAGGTACCGGAGGCGACCGGCGGCGCATCGGCGCCCACCGAGGCGGCCGTCGTGAAGGCTGGCAGCGCGGTGGCCAGCGACACGGCCGGACGGCCGCCCACGTACAGGGCCACGTTGGTTTTATCGGCTTTCACGGCCAGGTGCGACCATTGCGCGGCCTGGATCGGTTGGCCGGGCTTGCTGCGCTGGCCATTCACCTGCACGAAAGGCACGCCCTGGTCGACGCCGATCAGCAATTCATTGGCGCCATCGCGGCGCGCATACAGCACTTGCTGCGGGCCCAGGTTGTCGGGACGCACCCAGGCGGAAAAGGTGAATGGCGCGCCGGCGGCCAGCGCCAGCGAAGGCGAGGCAGGCAGCATCAGCGGTGCCGTGCCCAGGCGGGCGCCGGCGCCGATGACGGAACCGTCCAGCGCCGGCACTGCCGTCTGGGCATGGTTGCCGTAGGCGGTGCTGTCGCGCGAAGGCACGCCAGGCTCCGTGAAGTGGTATACCAGGCTGTAGTCGGGGTCGAAAGTACGCTGGCCATTGCCGGAAGCGGGCGCCTTCGGATTGCCGTAGTACATCCACAGCTGCTGCGGCGTGCCCGCCGTCAGGGCCGGCACGTCGACCCAGATCAGGGCGATGCCCAGCAGCGGGTTGAACTGTTCGATCTGGTGGTTCAGCACCGTCTTGTCGTCGCCCGCCACGAAGCGCAGGTCGGCGCCGTTGTCGCTGACGCCTTCGAAGTTGAAGTTACCGGAATGCAAGCGCAGCAGCACGGGAATGCGGCCGGGATCGCCGCCCACGGCGCCCGCCTTCGGGCCGGCGTCGACGGTGACGGGTTTGCGGTAAGCCCAGTCGGGCTGCCACCAGGCATGCGCCAGGCCGGGAACGAGCGTGCCCAGGATCGTGAGCAGAAAAAGAAAACGTTGCATGACAGTGATTCTCCGAAGAAAAGTCTAAAAAAGTGCAGTGCTGGTGAGCTGGCCCGTCAGTAGCTGGCCGACAGGTTGAAATTGATGCGGCGCACGTGTTTGTGCGTGCGCGGGCCATCGCGCAGCGGGTAAGCGAAATCGATGCGGCCATTCAGGTAGCGCAGGAACTGGAAGCTGCTGCCCACGCCCACGGAGGCCAGGCCGAACAGGTCTTTCTGCTCGATCATCGGATCGCGCAGGCGCAAGCGCGCGCCATCGGCAAAGGCAAACAGGCGCCAGTTTTCCAGGCGGCTGAAATACGTCAGCTGGGGCGTGCGCCATTCGACGGTGCCGGAAATGCCGTAGTCGCCCGTCGCTTCGGCCGACAGGTAGCCGCGCACGGAATTGGCGCCGCCGGCGGCCATCTGCTCGCCCGACACGAGCGCCGCGTCAGCCAGCTGGCCCGACATGCGCCCGTGCAGCTGCGCGCCGCTGCCCAGGGTGTAGGTGGCGTTGGCGTCGCCCTTCAGCACGAGGAAGCTGGGCGACGCCTTGTAGCGCTTGTTGTCGTAGGCGGCGCTGTTGCTGCCATAGCCGAACGCGGCGCGCGTGCCGGCCACCAGCGACAGGCCCAGGCCGTACGTCGCCGCATCCGTCTGCGCAAAGCCGTTGTAGGCCACGCTGAGCGGCACGTATTTCAGCGGAATATTGCTGCCCGTGCCATTGAGTTTCAAGGCTTCCTGGTTATCCTTGAAATCGATGCCGGCAGAAAAGCTGTGCCACCAGATGCCGCTGTTGGGCACCGTGTAGTTGACTTTCATGCCCAGCGCGTGGCCCTTGCCCAGCACGCTGGTGCCGCCCGTGCTGGCCACATTGCTGTTCGACTGGTAGCCGGTCGCTTCCACGCTCCAGCCCTGCGTGCCGATCGGCGCCACGTACGAGGCGGACCACACCTTGGTCTGGTTCAGGTCGCCCGGCGTACCGAAAAAGCTGATGGTCGCGCTATGCCCCATCTGCCACAGGTTGTCGTGGCCGACCGACATGCTGCTGCGCAGCTTCTTGGTATCGGCGCTGTAGTCGTTGTTCAAGCCGATGCTGGCGCGCCACGGGCTGCTGTCGTCCACTTTCAAGTCCACGTCCATGGTGCCGGGCAGGCTGCCCTGCTTGACCAGCGGCATCACCTGGCGCTTGGGACCGCGGTTCAGGGCCGTCAGTTCCACTTGCGCCTGCGTAAAGTCCGGCACCTTGCCTTCCGTCAAGGCCGGCACTTGCTGGCGCACGTCGAGCGGCGAGTTGTATTGCGCACCGACCACGCGCAAGCGCCCTACCTTCGTTTCGCTCACCTGCAGCACCACCACGCCCTGCTCCACCTGCTGCTCCGGCAAGTCCACGTAGACGGACTGGTAGCCGCGCGCTTGATAGGCAGCAACGAGGGCGTCGCGCGCCCCTTCCACGTCCTTCAGGGTGCGGCCCGGCCCCAGGAAGGGCGTGACCGCCTCTTCGATGGCACGCGCATCGAGCACGGTATTGCCGCGCACCAAATATTCCTCGATCGTCACCTGCCGTTCCGGTGAGGCCACAGGAGCGGCCGCCGGGACCGCGTCCTGCGCGCGCGCCATGCCGGGCAGCGCCAGCATGGCCAGGCACAGCATCGTCAAGGCGGTCGCAGGCGCCGCTGGCGGCACGTCCCTGCCCTTGGTTGTCATTTCACGCATCTTCCATTCACCTTAAAATCAAACGGTTGCCCTGTGTTGCGGCGCTGGGCCGGCGTATTTTTTTCTGCTAATGCTGATCTACTGATGCCTAGACAGTCGCCGCGCGCGGCGACTGTCGAATGTCATCAAATGTTCATAAAACTCCGCTCAAGGCTGCAAACCGCGCCGCTCGCTCGGCGTGAGCGCCTGCAGCTGCGGTGCCGTCAACGGCCCCGCTCCCAGCACCTGCACCACGCCGGCCGGCTGGTAGGTGGATGCCTGCGGCTCTCCCCCCTTGAGCTTGCCAACGCCGGCTTCATCCGCCTGTTCATTGCCAAAGCCCAGCACCTTCACCGTGAACAGCGATGGCTGCGCCTGGCGCGTGGCGGCCCGTTCGCGCTGCAACACCTCCTGCGCCGCCGTCACGGCTTGCGAGGCGGCCGCGCTGGCATTGCTGAGCGCGCCCACGTTCACGGCGGCGATGGCCGGTATGCCCGTCGACTTGCCCTGCACCTGGATGTTTTCCGCATTCACCACCTGCAAGGCCGCCAGGTTGACGTTGCCCGAGACGCGGATACCCGCCTCGCCCGCGTCGATGCTGCCCAGCGGGGCGATCAGGTCGATGTCGCCAGGCGGCACCTCCGGGATCGGGTTCAGGGTGGCGATGCCGGCGCCCGTGTTCGGCGTGGTCGGTGACAGGCTCACCATGCCGATGTCGTCGTAGACCCGGCGCTGCGGCGTGAACACCACGGTGGACTTGGAGCCGCGGCCGGCATTGATGTCGCCCTGCGCCGACCAGGCCAGGATATTGCCGCCGAAGGTGGTGAAGATGCGGCTCTGGCCCAGCAGGATGCTGTCCCGGGCATAGATCTGGATTTCACCGGCGCCCTGCGTCAGCACGCCCGAGCCTTCGCCCGGCACGAAGCCGCCATCGACGCCCACCAGGGTGCGCCCGCCCGGCGTCAGGATGTCAATATTGCCGCCAAAGTCAGTGTGAATGCCGGCATCGACCAGGTCAAACACCGGGGCGTGGTTGTCGCCCGACAGTGCATATTGCTGGCGGGTCAGGTAGTTGACACCCTTGCGCGGCCGCCTGGTGCTGCCGCCTGAGGCGCCGTCCAGATAGTAGGTGGCGCCACTGAACATGGTCAGGTCGCCCGCATAGGTCACGGGCTTGCCCTGCGCATCCTTGGTCGGGAACAGCGTGGCGATGGCTTCGCGGCCGCGCAGGTAGCTGCCTTCGCGCACGCCGCCGGCAGCCGTGTACTCGCGCCCGCCTGCCTTGAGTTCGGCGAAATACACGTTGCGCAGGAAGACACGCTGCTGCTCGGCCGGCAAGGCCGCGAAAAACTTGCGCGCGTCCATGCTGCCGGCATCGAAGGTCAGCCCGGCGCCATTGCGCTGTCCGGCGCCGTAGCGGGTTTCCAGCCAGTTGACCAGGTGCAGTTGGCTCGACAGGCCATATTCGCGCTGCAGGTCGCGCCTGCTGCCGCCGGTGCTGGCCTGGAGAGTCTTGTCGAGCTCGCTTTGGCGCGCTGCCAGGAAGGCGGGCGCGCCCGCCGCGTCGCCGCTGTAGCCGAATTCCGCGCGCAACCAGTCTGCCAGGCCCAGGCGGCCGCCATACACGGCCACCGCCTTGCCCGGCTGGTCGGCCAGCGACTTGCCTGGGTCGATCAGGTTGGCAGCGTCGAGATAGCGCGCGGCAAAGGCGTCATAGTTGGGGCCATGCGCCCCGACCCCGGCCGCCACCGCGATGCCGGCGCCGCTGCTGCGGTCGCCGGATGTGCGATTCGCCACCGTGCCGATACTCTTCAGCTCGGCCTTGTCGGCCATGTCGATATCGCGCCCGGCCGTCACTTCCAGCGTGCCCGGACCGCCCACGTAGAACGTGCCGTAGCGAATGTCGCGGCCGGCACGCACGACCGACACCTCGTCTGGATTGTTGTGCAGTATCAGATTGCCGCGCGCCGAACCAACAAAGTTTTCCGTCGGCCGCAGCGGCAGCGACGGGTTGGCGTACGCTATCTCCGAAGTCCAGCCCAGCAGTCCCTGGGGCGTCGCTTCGACCAGCCCCAGCGCCGTGCCGGAGTTGACGATATCGCGTCCGGCCCGGATATCGACCGGACCGGCGCCCTCGTACCAGGTGCTGTGGCTGGCTGCATTGCCGCCGCCGCGCGTGATGATGGAACCGGTGCGCAGGCCGATGATGTCGCCCGCCAGCGCGTAATAGCGCGCCGGCAACTGATCCTGCACCGCATAGCCCGAGGCGGTGGGCGGCGTCAGCGTGAACAGCGGATAACGCTGCGGTGAAGCGCCCGCTTCGCGCGACGCGAACAGCACGCTGGGCGCCTGTGCCTCCTGGTTGACGTTATGCGTGTACGTGTCGCCATACGCGGTCAGGCCGCTCACTCCCGCGAAACCGGGATTGAACGGGCTCGGC
Source organism: Janthinobacterium sp. BJB446 (assembly GCF_002735655.1). NCBI lineage: Bacteria > Pseudomonadati > Pseudomonadota > Betaproteobacteria > Burkholderiales > Oxalobacteraceae > Janthinobacterium > Janthinobacterium sp. BJB446. Next base: position 196,236 of record NZ_PDZK01000006.1, read on the forward strand.
AGCGCAGTCGGATCGGCGCCCGACGCCGTCACCGAATAGGCACCCGCGTAGATCGAATCGGCGGCCAGCAATTCCAGCTGCCCCGGCGTGCGGCGGGTGAAATGCGCATCGACCGGCGATGGTGCCAGCAGCAGGCCGGTGGCCGGCCGCGCCGGCGCATTGGTGCTGGTATCCATATCCCTCGCCCCTTGGGCGGAGTTGCCGACATACAGGCTGCCGCTGGCGGCCACGGCGCGCAATTGCGACGGCATCACGAAACGCCCGCCGCTGGAAGCCTGGTTGCCGCTGGCGCGGTCGTCGCTCCAGGCCGTGGACGGCGTCAGGTTGCCGCCCGCGCTGAACAGGTCGATAGCGGTCGACGGCGTCCACAGCGAGAACCAGCTGTAGCCCTCGCCGTCTTGCGCCACGCCCTTCGCGGTGAACGGCGTGCCGTTGTTGAGCTGGGTGACGCGGCCGGCGTCGCCCACGCCGCCCAGCACCAGGTCGCCGCGCGCATCGATGCGCACGCCGGAGTCGCCCGGCACCACCACCGGCCCGCCGCCCGCGATGGACGAGGTGGCGGTGTAGACCTGATAGGCGCGCGACTCCTGACTGTCGCCCATGTCGAAGCGCAGCTCGATGCCGCCCACCGATCCCGCCTCCATGCGCAAGGCGCCGCGCAGGTTGACGAAGGTGCTATTGAGGTCGCCACGCGTGCCGGAAAAACGGGTATCCGGCGTGATCTCGCCTATCGTGTCGGCAAACGAGCGCACTTCGGCCACCGGATTGAGGCCGCCGCCAATGCGCACGTCGAGATCGCCACCGCCGGTCAGCGTGAGCGCGGAACCGTCGGCCGATACCCGGCCGGTGCTGGCCACCGCCAGGTTCAAGCCCTGGCTGCGCATGACGAATTTGCCGCCTTGGTCGGTACGCGGCGACAGCATGCCGGCGGCCTTGCCCGCCTCGAATACGAGGTTGCCGCCGCCCAGGGTGCCGATGCCGGTAAAGCCGGTCATCACGGGCTGGGTCTCGTACAGGTAGTTCGTGCCGAGACCGCCGGCCACATAACTGCCAAAGTTGATCCACCAGGCGGTGGGCACGCCCTCGCCCTGGGCAACCGCGCTGCCGGTGCCCTGGCGCCACAGCCAAGTGCCGACGGCGCTGCTGTCCTGCTGCGGACGCAAATAGCCCACGTCGTCGGGGCGACGCTCCGTGCTGTAGCCGCCACCCACCAGGTCGCCGGTGACGTCGCCCTGGGCGCGCACCAGCACGTTGCCGCCATGCTCGGGATACCAGGCCTGGTACAGGCTTTGCGCGCCACCGTCCACATAAGGCTTGAAGGCGTCGCCATCGGCGCCGAGAATGGAACCCTTGCGATCCGCCGCGCGCGGCAGCCGGTAAGCCGCCGCCACGTTGGCCGCCTGGGTACCGGCCGTATACACGCCATACGGCGAACTCTGGTTGAAGTTGCCGCCGGCCAGGAGATCGAGGTCGCCCGTGCCGGTACGCAGCACGCTGAACAACTGTTGCCGCGCAGGCTTGGGCACCATCGGGAAGCTGGCACCTTCGGGCAGCCACGTCACCAGGTCGCCCACGCCCCACTGGTTGTACGCCAGCAGCTCCTCCACGCTGGAAAAGTCGGCGAGATTGATCAGCGTGCCGGCGGGATTGCCAACATACAGTTCCGAGTCGCCCATCCAGTAGAAATTGCCCGCCACGCCCTCGATCGGCGGCGCCGCCACGCTCGGCAGGCTGAGCCCCAGGACCGCGCCGTAGTGGTGGTCGGTCAGCAGCAGACTGCGATTTTCACCCATGGAGCGCAGCGCGCGGCTATCGGCCGCCTGCATGTCGGCACCGGCCACCAGGCGCATCGACCACGACTGCGAACCGCTGGCCAGCATCGGCGCCAGCGCCCAGTTGCGGCCCTGGTTGCCGTCGGCATCGCCCGGACGCAGGGCCACCGAGTCGGCGCCGCCAGGCAGCCGCACCCAGGTTTCGCTCGGCACCAGCGCGCCCTTGCGCAGCTGCAGTTCGCCGGCCAGCACCACGCCATTGGCGGGCGTATCGGGGAAGCCGTCGCCATCGTAGTCGGGGCTCGGCGTATCCCTGACGGCGCCCACCGGGAACGGCAGCGGCACGCCGCCGGGCCAGGTCATGGCCGCCACGGACATCCCCACGGGCAGGCGGGTGCCGGCATCGAGCCGCGTGCCGCTGCCCAGCGTGACGGCCTTCGCCAGCACGGTGCCGGCCGCATACACGATATCGCCGGCGGCATTGCGCACGGCGCCGCCCAGCACCGTACCGGCTGGCAATTCCACCTCGGCCGTCAGGGTGGCTTGCGACGGCAGCGCCGTGCCGGCCCGCAAGCTCATGGCTTTCATCGGCAGGTCGTAGTTCAAGGTGCGGCCGGGCTGGAAGAAGGTATCGTCGGCCAGCGTGACCAGCTGGCCATGCGGCACGATGACGTCGGCGCCGAACGGCACCCGGCCCTTGGCCAGCATCCAGCCCTTGTCGTCCGGCGTGACCGGCAAGGCCTTGCCATCGAAGCCGTCATTGATGCTGCCGAAGACGTTCAGGTTGCCGCCGGCGCGCAGCACCAGCGCACCCGCTTCGCCGGAGCCGGCCACGCCGGTCTTCTGCGTGTGCGGATTGACGCTGGCGTAGCGGTGGCCCGACAGGTCGATGTCGCCATCGACGTGCAGGTCGCCGTCCGGCGTGGCGCTGAGGATGGCCACGCCCGGACGCAGGTGGAAGGCATCCTTGTAGTTGCGCAAGCCGGACAGGCGGCCATTCATCAGCCCGTCGTTGGCCAGGGCGCCCGTCATGAAAGCCACGCTATCGTCGTGCTTGCGGTCCAGGTAGGCCTGGTCGATGACCTGGTAAGGACGGCCGTCGGCCGTCGTTTCCGTGCCCGGACGGGCATCCGTATACGACCAGAAACCGTTGACCGTGATGGCGCGGGCGCCGTCGATGGCCAGCGGACCGGCCGCATCGATGGCGACGTCGTTGCCGGTGGCGCCACCGAGGCGCCGGGCGCTCAGCTCCAGCGTGCCCAGCGAAGCGATGCGGTCGGCCTTGCCGGCAGTGCCGGCGCGCAAGTCCATGCGCGCGCCCGTATCGAGCACCAGCCGGCCGCTGCCGGCATCGATGTCGATCACGGCGCGGTTGGGCGCCTCGATCACCTGGCCGTAGCTGTCGACCCGCAGCACGCTGCCATGGGCGTCGAGCAGCGCGCCGCCGGCCACGCTGACGCCGTCGCGCGCTGCCAGGCGGATGCTGCCCACCTGCTCGCCGCTGGCGTCGACTGTGCCGTTGACGGCCAGACGGCCGCCATCCACCGATACCGTGATTTCACGCGCCTTCAATTCATTCTCCAGCACCAGGTCGCCCTGCTTGAGCTGGAAGCTGCGGCTGCCGAACACGCCGCCCTTGGTCAGGCGCTGGTTCAGTCCCTTGAAATCCTCGATATGCTGGCCGCGCACGTCGAGGCCACCCGCCGCGAACGGCACATCGGTGCCGCCCGCGTCGTAATGGCCGCTGCTGCCGCCGGTGATGCTGCCCAGCAGCGCCACGCTGCCCGCCTGCGCATCGAGCGCGCTGGCGGTGAGCTTGCCGGCGCGGTTGGAAACGGCCGAGAAATCGATGCTGGAAGCGGCCGCCTGGCGCACGTCGCCGTGGCGGCTGTCGAGCACCACGTCACCACCCCAGCTGTACTTGGACACGCCGTTGAAATCGATCTTGCGGCCCGCCAGGTCCAGCCGGGCACCGTCGCCCAGCGCGACGTCTTGCTCAGCGGACACGCTGAGCTTGCCGCTTGGCAGCAGCACGGCCGTGTCGAGCGTCACGCTGCGCCCGTCCAGCGCCACTTCGGCGCCCAGTGCGCCGGCCAGGGCGGCCGCGCCCGGGGCCGTTGCGGCCGCTCCGGATGGCTTGGCGACATGGATGTCGCCGCCCGCCTTGATCTTGTTGACGGAGCCGGCGGCGCCGGTGAGCAGCGCCGTGTTCAGCGCCAGGTTGCCTCCGCTGCGCAGATAGCCCTTGCTGGCCGTATCCCAGCCGCTTTGCGACTGGTACACCGACAACGATCCCGTATGATTGGCGGTGATGCGCTCGCTGGCGTTGATGGCCACATCGGCAAAGCCGAGGATCAGGCGGTCCATGCTGTGGATGGTGTCGGGCCGGCTGTTCGGGCCATAGCCGAACTCGACCTGGCGGGCGTCGACCTGCAAGCGCCCGCTGCCGCCGCCGGCGCCGCCGGCGGCGACCAGGCCCGGCGCGGTCGTGGCGCCGTTCCACACCAGCACATCGGTCTTGATGCGCGCCACGGCGTCGCTGCCGCCCGCGCCGTAGATCGCCGGGGTGCTGATCACCAGCCGCTCCAGCGACGATTTTCCCGTGCTCGCGTTGATGGTCGACAATTCGACGTTGTCGTAGAAATTGATGGCGTCGCGCGCCGTCAGCGCCAGGCTTTCCAGCGCCGGCGCACCCACGCCGGCGTCGCCGCGCAGCAGGCGGTCGAGGATGCCCTGGTTCAGGGTCAGTCCGGCCGGCAATGCGTCGCGCGCGGCCATGGCGTCCAGCGACGCTGCGCTGCCCACATTGATGCCGCCCACGGCCAGCACCAGGTTGCGGGTGCCATAGGTGGTGGCGTCGCGCAGGTTGAAGCTCTGGTCGGTGGCGGCGACAATGCTGCCTTCCGAATACAGCGGCGTGCTGCCGCTGCACACGGCGCCCGCCGCGCAGGCGCCGATGTCGATGCGGCCCGGTCCGGATCGCGGATCGGTACTCACGCCGGGCGCCAGCATGTCCAGCCGGCCATTCGACACGGCCAGCACGCTGGACTTGCCCGGCGCATACACGTAGCCGTTGCCCGAATCCCAGGCGGCGGCGCCACGGCCCAGGGTATTGATGCCGCCACCCTGCTCGATGACGATGCCGCCTGCCTTGCTATTGGTCACCAGGAACACTTCGCCAGCCTTGAGCACGGCGCCGTCGCGCACCACGATGTTATCGACGCCGCCCTGGAACTGGGCGATATTGGCTTGCTGGTTGCCGTTGCTGCTGCTGTAGTTGACGGTAGGCAAACCGCCGATGCCCAGGCGCGGGGCGCCGATGGCGTTCAGGGCGTCGACCCGCACCGCCATGCCCTTGAAGTCGACGGTGGGCGCACCGGCGCCGCCGATGATTTCGTAGTTCTTGCCAGCACCGCCCAGCAGCAGCGCGCTGCCGCCGAAACCGTCCTTGCCTGGCGTGTAGTTGGTCGTGCCGACAAAACGCAGCGCATCGTCGGTGCTGGCCTTGGACTGCACCAGTTCGATGTGCAGCGCCTTGGCGTCGCGTTCGAGCAGCGGCCGCGGCACGCCGTCGCGCACCGCCTGCGCCAGCGCGAATGCGCCGTAGCTCGTTTCATTGTATTGCGAATAGCTGCGCAGCACGTCGGCCGGCGTCAGCACCGCCTGCGATGGCAGCACCGTGCGCCGGTCGGTATTGCTGGTGCCCAGCTGCACGGCGGTAGCAAACGAGCCGTTGCGCATGGCCGTGGCCGACCCGACAGGCAAGCCGCCGGCGGCCAGGCCGTTCAGCTCCACCCGGAACGCGCCGGGCAGCAGCGCAAAGCTCGACGGCAGCAAGGTATAGGTGCCGGCGGCCAGGCCGGGCACGCCGGCGCCGATGGTGATCTGGCGTCCCAGCGCCGGATCGCCGGCGCCATTCTCGGCCACGATGGGCGCATAGCCCGCCTGTGCGCCCGGAACGATGGCGTAGACAGGATTGGTGGCCAGGCCCGGCAGCACGAAGCCGCCTTTGCCGGACGTCTGCACCAGCGGGTTGAGGCGGGCGTCGGTCGAGCCGCCGCGTCCGGCAAGGAAGGCCGCGCCGGTCAGGGTGCCGCCGCCTGACAGGTCGAGCACGGCGCCAGCGCGCACATCGACGTGCTCGCCGGTGAGCACGACGGCCGGGTCATTGCCCACGCCCTTGTATGCGACGTCGACGCCGTCCATCATATAGCTCAGGCCATCGAGCGAGCCGCCGTACGGCATCACCAGGCCGCTGGCGCTGACCGACGTCACGCTGCCAGGCAGCAGATTGGTGTGGCCCGTCACTGCGCCATTCGTATTCTGGCCCAGCGTGATTTTGCCCAGCGGCGCGCGCACCACGCCCCCCTGGTTCACCGTGCCGGCACTCAGCTCCAGCGAGCCGAACACCGAGTAGGGCAGGGCCGGCAACGGCGCGCCAGGGTCGCCGCTGCGCTCGATGGTCAGCTTGCGCGCCGGATCGAACTCGGTCGCCAATTGCCCGAACTCGTTGATCACGTTGCGTTTGCCCACCTCCACCTTGCCGGTGGCGCCGCTCACCGGATAGATTTGCGCGCCCGCCAGGGTCAGATTGCCGGGCGTGTACAGCGCGGCCGCCGTGCGCATGCGGATATCGCCGCTTGAGCGCAGCGCCAGCTCGCCGAAGGCATCGCGCTTGACTTCCAGGTCGGCGGCGGCGTTTTGCACGATCACGCCGTTGCTGCCGACATTGACGGTATTGGCGAGGTCGATCAGCGCGGCATGCAGCGTCAGGCTGGCGTGATCGTCCACGTTGGGCACGCCCAGTTTGCCGCTGCCGATGCCGCCGTTGCCGGAGCCGCGCACCGGGTTCGGCATCAGGTGGTCGTCGCTCTGGCTGCGGCTGGTGCCGGCCAGACGGATGTAGGGCGCCGCCAGCTTGACTTGCGCGGTGGTGGCGGCGTCGGCATGCTCGGCCAGGGCCAATGCGCTGGCGGTCAGGCGCAGGCTTTGGCCCAGCGACAGGTCGAGGTTGCCGTCAAAACTGATCAAGCCATTCGACAGCAGGGCCAGATGGTCGAAGCCGCCGGCGGCCACGCGGTCCGCACCCAGCCGGGCCACGCCGTAGCGCAGCGCCGGATCGCTGTCGCCCACCTGCAAGTCGGCGGCCAGGCCACTGTCGCCCTGCAGGCGCGACAGCACCAGCTCGCGCGGCACGCGCACCGCGTCTTCCACGCCCAGGCCCTTCAAGTCGAGCTTGCCGACGATGCCGTAGTTCGGGGCTTCCAGGTTGAGCGCCAGCGTGCCGCCGGCCGCGCCGGCGCCACCGGCTGCCGCATGCAGGCTGCCGTCGAGCAACAAGCCGCGGTAGGAACTGAGCGCGATGCTGCCGCCGTCACCGGCCACCTGCACGCTGCCCTGGCCAGGCAGGTCGAGCTGTGCGGCAGCGCCGGACGCTTCCAGGCGCGCGCCGGGGCGCACGATGACAAAGGCGTCGGCCGCCTCGACCTGGGTGGCGTCGAGATTGTGCTTTGCACCGATCTCGATGGTGCCGCCGGCGCCCACATGGCCATACACGCCGCCCTGGGCGTCGGTGGCGGTGGCCGCGCGTCCGGCCACGTCGAGTACCGCGCGCTCGCCGATCCAGATCGACTGGGCATTGGCGCTGCCGTCTGGACGGTTGATCTCGCTACCGGTGACTAGCGTGCCCGGCAACACGGAAATACGGCCGCCTGCCGCGCTCAGCGTGCCTTCCACGGTGATCTGGCCGTTGCCGGTCAGGCTGATGCTCTTGCCGTCATCCACGCGCAGCGTGGCGCCCTGGTCCACCACCAGCGGCGCCTTGGCGTTGCGGGTGCCGGCCGACAGCGCGATATCGGCGCCGGCCCGTTGCTTGAGTACGCCTTTCACGGCATTTTCCTGCCACAGCGGCGCCAGCCACGGTTGCAGGACGGCGGCTGGATCGACGCCGGTAGGCAATTGGCCCGCCAGCGCCAAATCGGCCCGCAGCAAGGGCATGCTGACGTCGATCGTGGCGTCCTGCGCCACTTGCACGCCCTGCTGGCCATTGATGTTGTAGTGCGCAAAGCCGCGCTGGAACAGGTCATTGTCCAGCACCAGCAGCGGCTTGACCGCCAGGTCCGTCGGCGCACGGTTGCCGGCCAGCAAGCGATCGCCCGCCTGCAAGGTCACATCAAACGTGAACGCCGTACCGGCGGCCACCCTGGCGTTGAAAGCGGGCACCGGCATGCCGTTCGGGAAGGCGTCGGCCGGCACCAGGTAGCCGGAACCGAGCTTGCCGCGCACGCCCGTGAGCGTGACGCCGGCCGGCACGGTCATGCCGCTGGTGTAGACGATGCCATTGCTGCCGGTAATGAAGATGAATTCATAGCTGATCGAGGCGGGCGGCACGACCCAGGCGGCCGGCAGGGTGTAGGGGCGCGCCGCGCTAAAGTCCGGCAAGTCCAGCAGCGGCTGGCCGGGATGGACCTTCGTGCTGATATAACTGAAGTCGGTATCGAGCACGGTGCCGGCCTTGATGGTGAAGGCTGCTGCCAAGGTCAGGTGCACGGGGACGGACTGGCCTGCAGGCAACACACCATTGCCGGCCAGCGCGCCGCCGCCCAGCACCACGCCGGTACCGCTGTCGATGGTCAGCGTGCCGCCGCCGTTGACGCCGTAGCCGCGCAGTTCGCCATCGAGCACCAGCGCCTCCGACTTGACGCCGTTGAGATCATTCTGATTCGCGCGCAAGCTGATGTCGCCGCCGCGCCCGCCCTTCAGCTTGCCGTCGGCCAGCACGGCCGCGCCCGAGGACGTGTCGATCGCGCTGCCGGCCGCCAGGTTGACGGTACCGCTGCTGACCATCGCCACCGCGCCGCCGTTGACATACGGCAGGCCGGACGTGTTGCCCGGATCCAGCTTGAGCTGGCTCCACAGGCCGCGCGTGTCGAGCGTCACGCCGGCCGTCACATCGATGCCCACCTTTGCTCCGGCTGCTGGCGTGGCGACCGTTGTATCGACCCAGTTGCTGGTGCCATTGGACAGCTTGCTGACGATGTCGCCCAGCGCAATGCTGCCGCCGCGCGCCGTCAGGCCGGCATTGACCTTGACCTGGGGCGCATGCAGCGCGATTTCGCCGCCAGGCGTGACTTGCACCGCGGCGTCGACCTCGATGGCGCTGCCGGCGTAGGCCTTGATGCTGCCCAGGTGTTGCGCGTTGAGCCAGCCGGCGTCCAGGTAGGTCTTGCCGACCAGGTTTTCGGGCAGCGCGTCTTCGCGCAGGAGATTGCCGGCGCTGGCGCCGCCGGTGCCGATATGGATGGCCTGCAGCAGCGCCGCGGGATTATCGCGCAGCTGCGCGCTGGCGGCGTCGTACACGGGCGCCAGCTGGCCCAGCACCAGCTGGCCGTTGCGGGCAGCGGCCAGTTGCGACTGACGATAACTGTCGAGGCTGGCATCGCGCGCGTCCTGCTGGCGCTCGCCCTGGAATACGCCCGATTCGATCGCGCCTTCCAGCACGGCCGATGTGGTTCCCACCACCACGCGGCCCGCATCACGGCCCACGGTATAGCCGTTCTCCAGCCGTTGCTGGGCGCCGATCAGGGGATTGGCGAAATTTTCCGTCGTTTCCGCGCCCCAGCGCTGGTGGTGCGCGGCGTAGCCTTGGTACACGCCCGTATATAGCACGTCGCCGGGCGCGGTCGACAGCCTGTACAGCTGGCCATCCTTGCCGCTGAGCCAGCTCTGGCGAATCATGCCCGTCTGGACCTCAAAAGTGCCGCCTGACACGTTGAGCAGAGAGCCGGCCTGGGTCACCAGTTCACCGCCCTGGAAAGCCACCGTGCCGCCCTGCGCCGCCCATTCGCCGATGCCGTGGCCGCTGGTGTTCAGATAACCGCTCACTTCGAGCAAGCCGCCGCCCGTGTACCAGCGGTCGGTCGGATAGCCATTCGTGCCTGCCGCCACCCGCACCAGGTCGCGCCGGTCGACCCACAGGTCGGTGCTGTTGAGGGCCTTGCTGTCGCGGTTGCCGGGCGCGTCGCGCTGCTCGTTGCCCTGTGCATTGATCAGCACGTTGTTCGAAGCCATCGCCACGTTGACGCCCACGGCGCCGGAGACGTCGATGCTGGCGCCGCGCGCCACTTGCGTGCGGCGCGTGGCCAGCGCATTGACCTGGCCGCCGGTGGCCAGCGTCAGCGAACCGGTATCGAAGGCGATATCACCGCCGGAGGCAATCTGGATCAGCGACAGGTCGCGGCGGTTGTAGGCGCCGTCGCTGGGCAGCGCCGAATCCTTGATGAGCGCGTCGCGCTGCACGTCCAGCGCGGTGGCGCCGCTGTCGTCGAGCAGCACCGTGGTGAGGCTGTCCGGCGCCAGGGTGACGAGGCCCTCGCTGCCGTCGGCCTTCAGGTGCACGGTGCCGCGTGTCGTCACGCTGGTGCTGCTGAGCAGCACGCCGGCCTGCTTCACGTCGCGGCCCGTCAGGGTGACGTCGCCGGTAAGCGCCTGCACCAGGCTGCTATTCGTCACCTTGCCGGCGCCGCTTTGCGCATTGAACTTGACGTCGACCTCGTTGCCACGCGTGCTCGAAGTCTGGTTGGCATCCGTCCCCAGCCCCTTGCGGATGACGAAGCTGTCGCCGGCGGCCAGCGTCACCTGACCGTTCGGCGCGGACAGGCTGCCGCCGTTATGCACTTCGCGCCCGGCCAGCAGCACATAGCCGCCGCCTTCCGTCACCGTCTGCGGCTTGCGCGTGCTGATCTGCGCTCCGGCCTGCACCACCACGTCGGCCGTGGCGTTGGCGTGCGTGGCCACGCTGCCGTTGAGCACCAGGTCGTTGGCCAGCGTGGGCTTGAAGCCCGAGCCCAGCGTTTCGCTGTAGATGCCCTTGCGGAATTGGCTGTCGCTCATGCCCACGGCGGCGGCCACCAGGCTGCGCGTGTCGACCTGGCTGCTGCCCGTAAACACGATGCCATTGCGGTTGACCAGCATTACCGTGCCGTCAGCCTTGATCTGGCCGCGGATCTGGCTGGGACGGGCCAGCGGATCGTTGACGCGGTTGAGTACGGACCAGTTCGCCAACTGGTCAAATTGCAGGGTGGTATTCTGGCCGATATTGAACGTTTCCCAGTTCAGGATCGCCTTGTCGGCCGTCTGCTTGACGGTCACCACGGTCTTGCCGTCGGCCTGCGCCTGCACGGGGCCATTCGCGTTGAACCAGCCCGCCGTCAGGCTGTTGCTGTCGACCTTCAAGCCGCCTTCGGCCAAGCCTTCCGGCACCTTCGAGCCGGCGGCAATGGCCGCCTGGCGCGCCGCCTGCTGGGCCGCCTGCTGCACGGCGATGGCGCGTGCGGCCAGTTGCAGATTGTTCAGCGAACTTTGCAGCTGGGCATTGGCTTTTTGCTGCTGCGCCTGCTTATTGTCCGTCCCGATGATGGCCTGGCCATTCGGCAAGCGTCCCGTGGCGGCGGCCGTGCCCTGTTGCGCGCCCTTGCCGGCAAACCAGGCACCGCTGAATGGCTGCTGCGCCTGCGCGCCGCCCGCCTGCAGCAGCACGGCGATGGCCAGCGCCAGCGGTTTCAATCGCACCGGGCGACCGGTCCGGTTGCCCGCCATGGCGGAGGAGGATGCGTGTTTCGTGACCGACTTGCTTCGCTGCATGGCGACATTCCCTTTTCATGTTCCGTTGCTGACCGATATCGCGAGGCGGCGCGCGGCACGCACGGGGCGGGCGGCAGGCACTGATTCGCGGCTTCCAGCAGCATTGACAGGGAACAAGGTCCGGGACTGCAAAAGGTCATGAAAATGTCATAATTGGCGAGATGCCATCGGCGTGCATCGCTAGCCAAACAGCACGATGCCTCCCGGCAGCCGCGTCACGCGCGCGCCATACGCATCCTGGATCAGGGCGATCACATCGTCGAGGCGGTCGAGCGAAAAACTCGCTTGCACGCGCGTGTGTTTCAAGGCCTCGCCATTGAGGATCAGCTTGCCGGGACGGTAGCGGTTCACCTCGTCCACCACCTCGGCCAGGGTGCTTTGCTTGAAGACCAGCAGGCGCTGGCGCCACGCGCTGACATCGCTCTTCGCCACCGCGCGCGCGATGCCGAAATGCTCGGGCCGGTAGCGCAGCTGCTGCCCGGCCGCCAGCTCCGCATCGTTGCCGGCCTGCGCCACGCGCAGGCGGCCCGCCAGGCAGGTCACGCACACTTCCTGGCCGAACAAGCGGATATTGAAGCGTGCGCTGCCGGCCGACACCGTGCCGTCGCCCGCCTGCACGCGCACCCTCGCCGCGCCGCGCAAGCCGGCCTGGAATTCCGCCTCGCCCGCCAGCAGCACCAGCGACGCGGCGCCATCCTGCAGCGGCGCCGCATCGAGGCGCGTCTGCGTATTCATCTGCACCAGCACACCGCCATCGAGCGCCACTTCGCGCTGCTCGCCCGTGCCGGTGGCGTAGTCGGCAGCGAGGCCCGCCACGGCCGGCCACAGGTCCGTGGGCGGGCGCAGCACCAGCAAGCCCAGCGAGGCAGCGACGGCGCCACCGAGCCAGGCGCGCCGCGCCACGTTCACGGGCGCCTGCGCCCGCTTGACGGCGCGCGCGGCCGGCGCCATGGCGCCCCACACGGCGCGCGCCTCGGCAAACGCGTTGGCATGCTTGCGGCTACGCGCGCACCAGTGGCGAAACACTTGCGCGTCGCGCTCGCTGACCTGGCCCGAGGCCAGGCGCACCACCCACGCCTGCGCTTCCTGTTCGATGACACCCATGTCGTCTTCCGCTTGTTCAGTCATGATGTTTAGACGTTTTTCCCGCCCCGGGACCGAAGCGCTGGATGAAATCGCGTCCCATGCGTTCGCAGCAATGTTCGAGTCCGGCGCGCAATTCCTTCTCCACCGTGCGGGCGGAAATGCCGAAGCGCTCGGCAATGTCACGGTGCGGCAACTGGTCGACGCGGGCGGCGATGACGATGGCGCGCCGGCGTTTCGGCAGCTCCTGCAAGGCCCGTTCCAGTTCCTCGAGCTCGGCGCGCGCGCTGAAGGTGCGGGCCGGGTCGGCCAATTCATCGGCCATCTCGTACAGATCGTCGATATCCGGCAAGCTGAGCAGGCGCGCATTGTCGCGGCGTTGATCTTCCGCAATGTTGATGGCGATGCGCATCAGGTAGGCGGATGGATAGCTGATCGCCTCGGGCGCGTTCATCCGCTCGACCCGCAAATACGTTTCATGCAGCGCGTCATTGGCCAGGTCTTCCGAGCCCAGGCGGCGTTGCAAATGGCGGCGAAACTGTCCATAGCGTTCCAGGAACAGCTTGCGCAAGGTGGCTTTCAGCAAGTCCGGCATGGTCAGGACACCCCGGACAGGAGGTAGGGCGCGCAATCGGCCCCTGGGTCGGGCCGCGGCGTCAGTAAAATCGTCAGCGGCTGCGGCAAGCCCGCCGGTGGCGCGCCATCGATCAGCAGGCTGCGCAGGCGCTGCAGCACGGCGCGGTCGCGCTGATCCACGCCGCTCGGTTCCAGCACATGCACGGCGCGCACCTTGCCCCGCTCGTCGAGCCACAGCTGGAACGCCAGGCGGTAGCGGCCAAACGCGTCCGGATGCAAACGGCACAGGGCGCGCGTGAGCGAGCGCTGCAGAACGGCCGCATAGCCTTGCAACGGCGGCGCGGCGGGAACGGCCTCGGCCGACACGGGCGCCGGCGCCACGGGGGCGTCCGCCAGCGCCAGCAAGGTAAACGCATTGCTGCCGCTGAAGCGCGCGCCCAGCTGCGTGCCGGCCAGCAGGCGCTGCAGCGCTTCTGCCGGCGTGTAGTCGCCGCGCACGGCCGCGGCCACGCGACCGGCCGCCAGCTGGCTGCTGACGAGCACGGAATACCCGGTCACTTCGCCAAACGCCACCAGCGCCGCATCGAGCGGCTGGGCGGGCAAGTCGAAGTGCAGGGTAGCGTGCGCGGCGGCATCAGCACCGTCCGCACCCGCAGCCGGTCGCACGAATGTCATGAATGTCATCAATGTCATCAGCAAGCAGGCGGACAGGGCATTGCCCTTTGCGGCGCGGCGGTGGGTTTGTGTCATTTTCCAGGGAAATCAACGAGAAAGCCTGCTCATGAAGTGTCTTGACTGCAATGTTGTCTGCAGAATGGCAAGATGGTAGCTTCATAAAATGACAACTGCATGACATGGCGCCAGCCCGCATCCTGGCCTGTGTCATCGCCGCGACATATGACCTTGCTATGCTGGGCGCTTCACCACCGCTCCGGGAGCCGCCATGGCACGCCTGTTCTTGCTGTTACTGCTGACCTGCGCCACCCTGTCCGCACAGGCGGACGAACACACCGTCGTCGTCAAGGCCGCCGCGCCGCAGAAGGGCTGCGTGGAAGTGGAAGCCAATGGCCAGCGCGCGCAATCGATGTCATGCTTGAATGAAAAATTATTGCCCAATAGCAACACACTGAACCGGCAGCCGCCCGCCCTGTCCGGCGCGGAAGCGATCGTGCAGCGCCCGTCGAACCAGCTGGGCCTGTACAACCGCGCCGCCCTCGAACACCGCATGGGCAATGCCTTTGGCAAGTCCGTCACGCCGCAGCGCCCAAGTCCCCCACCGCCCGCCAGCCCGCTGCTGCCGCCACGTTGACGCCGTTGTCAACGCACAGTCCATTTGCGCTGTCAAGATTGCGCAATCGCGCCGATTGCGTATCATTCCAGGCTTGATCGCTCTGGAAACAACCATGCTGCCCACTATCGAACAACGTCTTGCCCTTGAACTTGCCGCCAAACCGGTGCAGGTTGCCGCCGCCATCGAACTGCTCGACGAAGGCGCCACCGTGCCCTTCATCGCCCGTTACCGCAAGGAAGCGACCGGCGGCCTCGACGATATCCAGCTGCGCCTGCTCGAAGAGCGCTTGCGCTACCTGCGCGAGCTGGAAGAGCGGCGCGCCGCCATCGTGGCCTCGATCACGGAACAGAACAAGATGACGCCCGAATTGCTCGACGCCGTCATGCACGCGGAAGACAAGACGCGCCTGGAAGATTTGTATCTGCCCTACAAGCAAAAGCGCCGCACGAAGGCGCAGATCGCCATCGAAGCGGGCCTGATGCCGCTGGCCGACGGCTTGCTGGACAATCCCGAACTGACGCCGGAAATGGAAGCGGGCAAGTTCCTGCGCGACGCGTTTACGAGTGCCGACGGCAACAACCCGGGCGTGGCGGATACCAAGGCGGCCCTCGACGGCGCGCGCCAGATTTTGATGGAGCGTTTCGCCGAAGACGCAACGTTGCTGCAAACCTTGCGCGAATACGTGCAGGAACACGGCATCGTCGAATCGAAAGTGGTGGAAGGCAAGCAGGACGAAGGCGAAAAATTCGCCGATTATTTCGATTACTCGGAAACCATTTCCACGGTCCCCTCGCACCGCGCCCTGGCCCTGCTGCGCGGCCGCCGCGAAGGCATCCTCGACGTCACCCTGCGCCTGGATACGGAAGCGGAAAAACCGAAATGGGATGCGCCGCACAATCCGTGCGAAGGCCGCATCGCCGCCCGCTTCGGCATCAAGCAACAAGGCCGTCCGGCCGACAAATGGCTGGCCGACACGGCGCGCTGGACCTGGCGCGTGAAAAGCTTCATGCACCTGGAAACGGAACTGATGGGCGCCCTGCGCGAGCGCTCGGAACTCGACGCCATCAATGTCTTCGCCACCAATCTGAAAGCGCTGCTGCTGGCCGCGCCGGCCGGTCAGCGCGCCACCATGGGCCTCGATCCTGGCTTGCGCACGGGCGTCAAGGTCGCCGTCGTCGATGCCACCGGTAAAGTGGTCGACACGGCCGTGATCTATCCGCACCAGCCGAAGAACGACTGGGATGGCTCGCTGCATACGCTGGGCCGCCTGGCCGCCAAGCACAATGTGTCGCTGATTTCCATCGGCAACGGCACGGCCTCGCGCGAAACGGACAAGCTGGCGCAGGATTTGATCAAGCAGCATCCGGAAGCGAAGATGACGAAGATCGTCGTCTCGGAAGCGGGCGCTTCGGTGTATTCGGCGTCCGAATTCGCCTCGAAAGAGTTGCCGGACATGGATGTGTCCCTGCGCGGCGCCGTGTCGATTGCGCGCCGCCTGCAAGACCCGCTGGCCGAACTGGTCAAGATCGACCCGAAATCGATCGGCGTGGGCCAGTACCAGCATGACGTGAGTCAAAGCCAGCTGGCGCGTTCACTCGATGCCGTGGTGGAAGATTGCGTGAATGCCGTGGGCGTGGACGTGAACACGGCGTCGGCGCCGCTGCTGGCGCGCGTCTCCGGCCTGTCGGCCAGCGTGGCGCAAAGCATCGTCACCTACCGCGACATGAAGGGCGCGTTCACCTCGCGCGCAGCCTTGAAAGCCGTGCCGCGCCTGGGCGATAAAACGTTCGAGCAGGCCGCCGGCTTCTTGCGCGTGATGGGCGGCGACAATCCGCTGGACGCCTCGGCCGTCCACCCGGAATCGTACCCGCTGGTGGAAAAGATCCTGGCCGATATCAAGAAGGATATCAAGGCTGTCATCGGCGAAACGGCGCTGCTGAAAACCTTGAGCCCGGCAAAGTACGCGGATGAAACCTTCGGCGTGCCGACCATTTCCGACATCCTGAAGGAACTGGAAAAGCCGGGCCGCGACCCGCGTCCGGAGTTCACCACCGCCACCTTCAAGGAAGGCGTGGAAGAAATCCGCGACTTGCGCCCGGACATGATCCTCGAGGGCGTAGTCACCAACGTGGCCGCCTTTGGCGCCTTTGTCGATATCGGCGTGCACCAGGATGGCCTGGTGCACATCTCGGCCCTGTCGAACACCTTCGTCAAGGACCCGCACACGGTGGTCAAGGCTGGACAAGTCGTCCGCGTCAAGGTGCTGGAAGTCGATGAAAAGCGCAAGCGCATCGCGCTGACCATGCGCCTGACGGATAGCGCGCCGCAAGCGGGCAGCAAGCCCGAGCAAAAGGGCGACCGCAACGACCGCCGCAGCATGGCGCAGCATCAGTCGCAATCGCGCAACGCGCCCGAGCCGGCCGGCAGCATGGCCGCCGCGTTCGCCAAGCTGCGCGGTTAAGTCCATGGCCGCCGGGCATGACCTCGTCATCCTGGTGGTGGACGCCGCCAGCATGGAGGCGCAGCTGCTGCTCGATGAATTGTCGGATACGCTGCTGCGCATCAATGGCGACAGCGGCCGCTCTTCCTTCGATGCCGAAGCGGCAACCTTGCGCGGCGGCTTTTACCTGGCGCGCGATGGCGCTGGAGAACTGCTGGGCTGTGCCGCCCTGCGGCCGCTGGGCGAAGCGGACAGCACCATAGGCGAGCTCAAGCGTATGTATGCACGCCCTGGCGCCGCCGGCGTGGGCGCGGCCCTGCTGGCCCATGTAGAGGCGCAGGCGCGCCAGCATCACTACCATGCCCTGCACCTGTCCACCCGCGTGGCAAATGGCCGCGCCGTGGCGTTTTATGCCAAACACGGCTATGCACCCGTCATTGCCTGGGGCAAATACGTGGGCGCTGCACAATCGGTGTGCCTGGGCAAGACCTTATAAGCCTCAACGTGGCTGACTTGCCCGATTTATGACTTGAGCGCATACCCGTGCCGGCGTTTTCTTATAAAATGACGGCATCTATTTATTTACCCATCAGAGGCAGCTATGAGCGACGTACAAACCTGGATCAAAGAAACCGTGACGAGCACGCCAGTCGTGCTGTTCATGAAGGGCACGGCCCAGTTCCCGCAGTGCGGCTTTTCCGGCCGCGCCATCCAGATCCTGAAAGCATGCGGCGTGGAAAACATCGCCACCGTCAACGTGCTGGATGACCCGGAAGTACGCCAAGGCATCAAGGATTACTCGAACTGGCCTACCATTCCGCAGCTGTATGTCAAAGGCGAGTTCATCGGTGGTTCCGATATCATGAATGAAATGTTTGAATCGGGCGAACTGAAGTCCCTGCTGGATGCCTGATAGCCAGCTTGCGCGGCCGCGCCGTATCGTCGTGGCCATCACGGGCGCCACGGGCGCCGTGTATGGCTTGCGGCTGCTGCAATTGCTCGGCGCCATCCCCGGCGTCGAGACGCATCTGGTCTTGTCCGATGCAGCCGTACTAACCTTGCACCAGGAAACAGGCGTGGGGCGCAAGGAAATCGAAGCGCAAGCGCACGTGGTGCACAAACTGCGCGACATCGGCGCAAGCATCGCCAGCGGCTCGTTTCAATCGGATGGCATGGTCATCGCACCGTGCTCGATGAAGACCCTGGCGGCCGTGGCCCATGGCTTGTCGGATAATTTGATCACGCGGGCAGCCGATGTGGTGCTCAAGGAGCGCCGCCGCCTGATCCTGATGGTGCGCGAAACGCCGTTCAACCTGGCGCACCTGCGCAATATGACAGCCGTGACCGAAATGGGCGGCATCATCTTCCCGCCCTTACCGAGCTTTTATCACCACCCGCAGAGCATTGCGGAAATGGTCGACCATACGGTGGCGCGCGTCATCGACTTGCTCGGCATCGAGCACAGCCTGGCACCGCGGTGGAATGGTCTTAAAGCGTCAGAAACCTGACATCACCAACGCAATCAACTTATAAGCGGGGAAACCCCTACCAAGTCACGATGCCTGACAAAAGCGTAGCGAGCGGAAGGAAGAGCTAGTCGAGAAGCGCAACCGTACTCTAGTACGGTGAGCATCGCAGGCTAGCTATGCCGACGCGCAGTAGCTTTGGTCAAGCATCCACCACTAGCGTTTTTCGAATTGCGTGGCACTTGCCTGCTTCAAATCCCTGGCTTCTTCAACCATCCTGCGGTGGGCGATCCGTTTGCGCATCACTTCCGCATGTTGCGCGGCAGTCATGGGGGGCACGGTCATCAAGTCCTTCAGCTGCGCGGTATTGCTGTAGTTACTTTTCATAAGACGGCTCAAATGCTCGGCTCCGTAGTGGATGAACTGGCTGCTTCTGATGTGATTATGCGCTGGTATTGGCCGCTGCGCCGCCGCGAGCGGGATTATTGTTAAATAATTCCGCTGCAGCGCAACATGCGAGGTCTTATTGTGCGGCAAAATCATGTCTCCAGTATGACGTTGCGCAAATAAAAGGACAGGGAGAGCACCGTCAGCGAAAGGCGGACGGCGCCGGCCGGGGGTGGCCTGAATGCTTACTTTTGGTAGTTGACTCTGACCAGCATGCGAATAAATTCTCGCGCGATTTGACGATGATGTTCATCTAATCTTTGCAAATCGGCAATTAATTTCACATCGGCGGACTCAAAACGCGACAAAGCGCTGCCCGCTTCGCCATTCGGCGTGGCGCTTTCCGGACCACCAAAACGCAACCATTCCGCTGGAACGCCCAACCATTGGGCAATCATGCGCAATTTCTCTTGCGTCGGAATTGCTTCACCTACTAACCATTTCCTAGCTGCATGCACGGTAATCGGGCGCCCGTCGAAACGGATATTGAATTCCCGGGCCAGTCTGGTCGGGCTGTCTGGAGAATAATGGGCGTTTTTGAGAGCCAACTGAAGTCGCTGGCTGAAGCTTTCGCGTTCGTTAGAAGAATTCATAGGTGTACTATTTCATGTTGTAACATGAAAGTCAGTTTCTTGAATGACCATACAGATTGTTACATTTGAAAAGAGTATAAATTAACAATTAACACTCCAGCCGGGCTTTTCAGGTGAAAAAGTGGGCCAAATTTTCTCTTGCGATTCTGCGTGGCTTCGGGTCAAATTCGCGGCTAGCCTTGATTTTCGCACTGCAGCACGATTCAAAGCCTCGGTTTGGCATTACAACGTACGGTATCGGATAATGCCCTTCTCTACCGATACACGCAATGCCCATGTCATACAATTTCTTGTAGACAAAGTTTTCAGAAGGGCCATTTTGTTTCCAACATGGAAACGATATGAACGACGTACTCATAGTGAAACGTTGTTTTTTGATCGTGCCGGCTGGAAAGAATCTGTGCCTGAAAATTTTACTGCCATCGCAGCGAAAAGAATGTCGCTGTTATGCCAGGAAAGCTCTTTTTGGTGTCATCTTGGCCACCAACTCTCGATCTTAAGCGCGTTTGCGCAAGAAGAATCAATTTATTTTCAGTAATTGTTGCCTTATTCGCCAAATCCCCCCAATCACGCCTTTCTTTGTTGCAGCACGGGCAGGGCACGCTACAATAGTATTGACGTTGACGTAAACGGCACTTTGCCACCCATTACCCTGCAGCACCCATCCAGCGACCGACCACCCATGCAACCGACACCGCCCGCAGCAATGACGACCTATACCATTACCGAACTGGCGCGGGAATTCGACATCACGGCGCGCGCCATCCGTTTCTATGAAGACCAGGGCTTGCTCAGCCCGAAACGCGAAGGCGCCGGCGGCCGCAGCCGCGTCTATACGCCGCGCGACCGCACCCGCTTGAAACTGACCCTGCGCGGCAAGCGCCTGGGCCTGGCGTTGTCGGAAATCAAGAGCCTGGTCGACATGTACGAGTCGCCGAAGGACACGCGCGCGCAGATGGACCGCTTCCTGGGCGTGCTGGCGCAGCACCGGCAGACGCTGGAGCAGCAGCGCATCGATATCGAAATGGCGCTGGCGGAAATCAGCGCGCATGAAGACGCTTGCGCGCGCATGCTGGCGGACTTGAGCCTTGATAAGGCGCAAACAAACTAGGTATCCATGCGGCGGCGCTTGCCGCGCAGCGCTTTACGCGTATCGCTTTACGTTTACGTAAACGTCACAACTGAGTATCATAGCTTCACTGACCCGGCATCCATGACCGCCACACTTATAACGACGACGAGGACGACATGCTCCATCTCCCAGGCTTGACCTTTGACCACGGCGACGACATCGCCTCCCTGCGCGAAGCGATCCAACAATTTGCCGCCGCCGAAATCGCGCCGCGCGCGGCCGAAATCGACCGCACGGACCAGTTCCCCATGGACCTGTGGCGCAAGATGGGCGACATGGGCTTGCTCGGCATCACCGTCAGCGAAGAATACGGCGGCGCCGGCATGGGCTACCTGGCGCACATCATCGCCATGGAAGAGATCTCGCGCGCCTCGGCCTCCGTCGGCCTGTCCTACGGCGCCCACTCGAACCTGTGCGTCAACCAGATCAAGCGCAACGGCACGGCCGAGCAAAAAGCCAAATACCTGCCGAAACTGATCACGGGCGAGCACATCGGCGCCCTGGCCATGTCGGAGCCGAATGCGGGCTCGGACGTCGTCAGCATGAAGCTGCGCGCCGACTTCAAAGGCGACCGCTGGGTCTTGAACGGCACCAAGATGTGGATCACCAACGGCCCCGACGCGGACGTGCTGGTGGTGTACGCGAAAAACGACCTGGAAGCGGGTCCGCGCGGCATGACGGCGTTCCTGATCGAAAAGAATTTCAAGGGCTTTTCCATCGCGCAAAAACTCGACAAGCTGGGCATGCGCGGCTCGCACACGGGCGAACTGGTATTCCAGGATTGCGAAGTACCGGCCGAAAACGTGCTGGGCGGCCTGGGCAAGGGCGTCAACGTGCTGATGTCGGGCCTCGACTTCGAGCGCACCGTGCTGTCCGGCGGTCCGCTGGGCATCATGCAGGCTTGCATGGACTTGGTCGTGCCTTACGTGCATGATCGCAAGCAATTCGGCCAGCCCATCGGCGAATTCCAATTGATGCAGGGCAAACTGGCCGATATGTATTCGACCATGATGGCGTGCAAGGCCTATGTGTATGCAGTGGGCCAGGCTTGCGACCGCGCCACCACGCCGGAAGCCGTGCGCCAGCTGCGCAAGGATGCGGCCGGCGCCATTCTGTATAGTGCGGAGAAGGCAACCTGGATGGCAGGCGAAGCGATCCAGGCCCTGGGCGGCAACGGCTACATCAATGAGTATCCGGCCGGCCGCCTGTGGCGCGATGCCAAGCTGTATGAAATCGGCGCCGGGACCAGCGAAATCCGCCGCATGCTGATAGGCCGCGAACTGTTTGCGGAAACCAAGTAAGTACGGGCGCGCGATTATCGACTGGGTGATGAGCTATTCATGCGAGCACAGATATGACGCACATTGCCTTCCCCAAATTGCTCTCTTCCCAGATTGCATTCGATATCGCGCGCACCATCCGCGACGGCTTCGACAAGCATTACCGTTTGTTCCGCGAAACCAGCCAGCACGCCAAGCAGTATTTCGAGCAGGGCGCCTGGGCCGCGGCGCAGACGGCGGCCCGCGAACGTATCGACTTTTATGACAAGCGCGTGCAGGAATGCGTGCAGATGCTCGAAGACGAGTACGAAGAGTCGGAGTTGAGCGATGAAGTGTGGCGCGAACTCAAGCTGCACTACATCGGCATGCTGACGGAACACAAGCAGCCGGAACTGGCGGAAACCTTCTTCAATTCCGTCTGCTGCAACATCCTGCACCGCACGTATTTCAATAACGACTATATTTTCGTGCGCCCCGTCGTGTCCACGGAATACATCGAAACGCAAGACCCGGCCCCCACCTACCGCGTGTATTACCCCGGCCAGGATGGCTTGCGCCACACCCTGACGCGCATGGTGACGGACTTCCAGTTGGGCTGCGCATTTGCCAACCTGGAGCGTGATGTGGCCCAGGTGGAAGCGCGGTTGCAGCAATTGTTTGGCGGCGACCGGCTGGAGCCGAACCACCAGATCCAAGTCTTGACCAGTTTGTTCTACCGCAACAAGGGCGCCTACCTGGTCGGCAAGGGCATCAACGGCAACCGCGAATACCCATTTGTCGTGCCGATCCTGCACAACCGTCACGGCAAGCTGGTGCTCGATACGGTGTTGTTCGAGCACCAGCAGATCGCCGTGCTGTTTTCGTTTACGCGTGCCTATTTCCTGGTCGATATGGAAGTGCCATCGGCCTATGTGCAATTCCTGCGCAGCTTGCTCCCGCGCAAGCCGCGCAGCGAAATTTATACGATACTGGGCCTGCAAAAACAGGGCAAGACGCTGTTTTACCGCGACTACCTGCAGCATTTGAAACACTCGTCGGACCACTTTGAAAGCGCGCCCGGCATCCGCGGCCTGGTGATGCTGGTGTTTGCCCTGCCGTCGTTTCCGTATGTCTTCAAGGTCATCAAGGATTTCTTCCCGCCGCCCAAGGAAACCACGCGCGCGCAAGTCCAGCAAAAGTATTTGCTGGTGAAACACCACGACAGGGTGGGCCGCATGGCCGACACGCTCGAGTATTCCAACGTAGCCTTTCCCCGCGCCCGTTTTGCCGAGGAATTGCTGGCCGAGCTGAAACAGTTCGCCCCCTCGCTGATCGAAGAAGACCAGGAGCAGATCATCATCCGCCACCTGTACATCGAGCGGCGCATGGTGCCGCTGAACATGTGGCTGAGCAATGCCGAGAAGGAAGGCCGCGATGATTTGGTCGAACACGCCATCGTCGAGTACGGCAACGCCATCAAGGAATTGGTAGCGGCAAATATTTTCCCGGGCGACATGCTGTATAAAAACTTTGGCGTGACCCGTCATCAGCGTGTCGTTTTTTACGATTACGATGAAATCGAGTACATCACCGATTGCCAGTTCCGCGTCATCCCAGAAGCGCGCACGGAGGAGGAAGAAATGTCGGCCGAACCGTGGTATCCCATCGGCAAGAACGATGTGTTTCCCGAACAATTCGGCACCTTCCTGCTGGGCAATCCCCGCATCCGCACCTATTTCATGCAGCACCATGCCGACCTGCTGACGGCGCAATATTGGCAGGCGCGCAAGCAGCGCATCGAAGACGGCCATATCGAGGACGTCTTCCCTTATCCGCAGCACCTGCGTTTTTGTATGCAGTCACCATCCCCACCCTTAACCGGAGATCCAACATGAATGATCCAGTCGTAATCGTCGGTGCCGCGCGCACCCCCATGGGCGCCTTCCAGGGCGACTTTGCCAACGTCACCGCCAGCGACCTGGGCGCCGTGGCCATCCGCGCCGCCGTCGAACGGGCCGGCGTGGCGCCGGATGCCGTTGAACACGTGTATTTCGGCAATTGCCTGATGGCTGGCCAGGGCCAGGCGCCCGCGCGCCAAGCCTTGCGCAAGGCCGGCTTGCCCGATTCCACGGGCGCCGTGACCCTGTCGAAAATGTGCGGCTCGGCCATGCAGACGACCATGTTCGCGCATGACACCTTGCTCGCCGGCAGCGCCGACGTGGTGGTGGCGGGCGGCATGGAATCGATGACCAACGCCCCCTACCTGGTGCCAAAGGCGCGCGGCGGCTACCGCATCGGCCACGGCATGATCTATGACCACATGATGATGGATGGCCTGGAAGACGCCTACAGCCGCGATGAAAAGGGCAATGCGCGCTCGATGGGCACGTTTGCAGAAGAGTGCGCCAGCCAGTACCAGTTCACGCGCGAAGCGCAGGATGCGTTTGCCATCGAATCCGTCAAACGCGCGCAAGCGGCCACCAAGGATGGCAGTTTCGAATGGGAAATCGCGCCCGTGACCGTGTCCGGCCGTGGCGGCGACACCGTCGTCAGCATCGATGAAGGCCCGCAAAAAGCCCGTCTGGAAAAAATCCCGACCTTGAAAGCGGCGTTCAAGAAAGACGGCACCATCACGGCCGCCTCATCTTCGTCGATCAACGATGGCGCGGCAGCCCTGGTGCTGATGCGCGAATCGACGGCGAAAAAACTCGGCTGCACCGTCATCGCGAAAATCCACGGCCACGCCACGCATGCGCAGGCGCCGAACGAATTCACCACGGCCCCCATCGGCGCGGTGAAAAAGCTGTACGCCAAAACGGGCTGGAGCAGCAGCAATGTCGACTTGTTCGAGATCAATGAAGCGTTCGCGGCCGTACCGATGGCCGCCATGCACGACCTCGACATTCCGCACAGCAAGATCAACATCCACGGCGGCGCGTGCGCGCTGGGCCACCCAATCGGCGCCTCGGGCGCACGCATCATCGTCACCCTGCTGGGCGCCTTGAAAAAAACCGGCGGCAAACGCGGCGTGGCAGCCCTGTGCATCGGCGGCGGCGAAGCGACGGCGATGGCGATCGAACTGGTATAAGCTCTTCCTGAGCACGGGCGCGCACCGCAGTTCACGGTGCGCGCCCTTTCATTTTATTTTCAGGGAGAAAACATATGCCTACCGCATTGATCATCGGCGCCTCGCGCGGCATCGGCCACGAGCTCGTCCGTCAATACCGCCACGATGGCTGGCGTGTCATCGCCACGGCCCGCACACCGGACGCCTGCGACGCCCTCGCGCAACTGGGCGCGGAAGCGCACCAGCTGGACGTGACGGACGTGGAAGGCTGTGCCGGCCTGGGCTGGAAGCTCGACGATGAAAAGCTCGACGTGGCCATCCTCAACGCGGGCGTGTACGGCCCCCGCCACGACGGTTTCCCCGCGCAAGCCGATTTCGACCTCGTCATGCACACGAACGTGCTGGCGGCCATGCGGCTGCTGCCGATCCTGGCGCCGCTGGTGGCCAACGCGAAAGGCAAGCTGGCCGTGCTGTCCTCGCACATGGGCTCCCTGAGCGAGCGGGGCAATCCCAGCGGTTCGCTGTACCGCGCCAGCAAGGCGGCCCTGAATTCCGTGCTGATCGACACTGCCCTCGTGCATGGCCCGCAAGGCGTCAGCTGCGTGGCTTTCCACCCGGGCTGGGTACGTACGGACATGGGCGGCGCCGGCGCCGATATTTCACCCGAACAAAGCGCTGCCGGCATCCGCGCCACCCTGGCCAGCCTGCCAGCCACGGACAAGGCCGTATTCCGCAACTACGATGGCAAGCCCATCGGCTGGTAATTCCCGCATCCACTATAAAAAATACGAGACGACGTCCCATGATACTCAATGAAGAACAGACCATGATCCAGGAAGCGCTACGCAGTTTTTCGCGCGAGCGCTTGGTGCCCAACGCGGCCCGCTGGGACAAGGAACATCATTTCCCGAAAGAAGAATTGCAGGAACTGGCCGCGCTGGGCGCCTTTGGCGTGGCCGTGCCGGAAGCGCTCGGTGGCGCCGGCCTCGACTACGTGTCGCTGGCCCTGGTGCTGGAAGAAATCGCCGCCGGCGATGGCGGCACGTCGACCATCATTTCAGTGAATAATTGTCCCGTGTGCAGCATCGCCATGATGTACGCCAACGATGCGCAAAAGGAACAATGGCTGCGTCCACTGGCGCAAGGCGCCATGCTGGGGGCATTTTGCCTGACGGAACCGCACACCGGCAGCGACGCCTCGGCCCTGCGCACGACGGCCACGCTTGACGGCAATGAATACGTGATCAACGGCACCAAGCAATTCATTACCAGCGGAAAATATGCGGACGTGGCCATCGTCATGGCCGTCACCGACAAGGCTGCCGGCAAGCGCGGCATCAGCGCCTTCTGGGTGCCGACGAACACGCCCGGCTACATCGTGGCGGGACTGGAACAGAAGATGGGCCAGCATTCGTCGGACACGGCGCAGATCCTGTTCGACAACTGCCGCATCCCGGCGGAAAATCTGATCGGCGAAGAGGGACAAGGCTACAAGATCGCCCTGTCCGGCCTGGAAGGCGGACGCATCGGCATCGCTTCGCAAGCCGTGGGCATGGCGCGCGCCGCCTATGAAGCGGCCCTGAGCTATGCGCGCGAGCGCGAGAGTTTCGGCAAGCCCATCTATGAGCACCAGGCCGTGCAATTCCGTCTGGCCGACATGGCCACGCAAATTGAAGCGGCGCGCCAGCTGATCCGCCACGCGGCGGCCATGAAGGATGCGGGCTTGCCGTGTTTAAAAGAAGCGGCCATGGCCAAGCTGTTTGCGTCGGAAATGGCGGAAAAAGTGTGCTCGGACGCCATCCAGGTGCACGGCGGCTACGGCTATGTGTCCGACTTCCCCGTCGAGCGCATCTACCGCGACGTGCGCGTGTGCCAGATTTATGAGGGGACCAGCGATATTCAGAAGATTTTGATTGCGCGAGCTTTGTAAAGCTGAGGACGATTAACCCCAGGCAAAGGCTGGGGTCAGACCCCCACATGCGTTGGCGCGGAGCTTTACGTTAGCGGTGTCGAGGGTCTGACCCCATACGCCAACGATGGACGAAAAAAAGCCCGCTAAAACGCGGGCTTGTTCCAATGTATTACCAATGCTTTAATCGTGTCATGGACGCCAGTGCTATCTGCAAAGTGCCTCCTGATTTTCGGACTCCCATGCTATCTGCATGGTGACTCCAAGTGTAAAATCGACCATCGTATCCGGAATTACAAAATCCATTTCTTCGCACTGTCACGCCATCGACATTACACCTGTCGGTCGCCGCGCTGAAACTGGATGGTGAGATGATTTGCTGCCAAATCTCAATCACTGAACGGAGTATAACACAGCTTTTTGTGCAGTGCAATAATGAATTGAAGCCATACCTTAAATCAGGTCCTTAGCGCCAACGGTTTGTCCTCTTGCCCGCCGCGGGCCACTCTTTCGTATTCGGAAATCACTTGCGCGCCCAGCAGCAACAGGGTGGCGCCGATTTCCAGGCTGAACATGACGACGATGGCCGTCGTCATCGAGCCATACACGATGTTGACCTGCGACAAGGTGGAAAAATACCAGACCAGCACGTGGCGCGCGATTTCCCACAAGAGGGCCGCCGTCACGCCGCCGATCAGCGCATGCGTGATCGACAGGCGCCCCACCGGCATGACCAGGTAAATCGAGCTGAGCACCAGGATTTCACCCGCCAGCCCCAGCAGATACAGCAGCACGCCGGACACCCCTTCCAGGCCCCAGTCATGGCGCAGGAAGCGCACGCTTTCCTCGCCCATCACCTGCAAGCCGCCCGCCACCAGGGTGATCAGCAAGATGCCGACGCCCAGACACAGGATGTAGCAGTACGGCAGCACGGCGGAAATGAGGAAATGGCGGCGGCGGATGGCCACGCGGTGAATGAAAATCACGCTCATGGCGTTTTCCAGCACGGTAAACGCCAGCGAGCTGAAGAACAGCATGGTCAGCAGCAAGAGCCAGCCGATCACGCCCCGGTTGTCGAGAAAATGCGCAATCTCGCCCACGATGGCTTTCGATTGCCCCGGCACCAGCCATTCCAGGTAATGGCCTATGGTTTGCAGCAATTCGTCCTGCGCGATCACGTGCGACAGGGCCACCACCACCAGCATCAGCAGGGGCACGATGGAGAGCAGCGAGTAATACGCGACGGCGCCCGCCAGCAGCAGGCCCTGGTTGGCGCGGAAACCCTTCAGCACCTGCAGCGTGAAGGCCAGCGGGTGGCTGAGGATGTAGGTACTGGCGTGGCGGTTGATCATGTCGGGTGCGGTGAAGAAGGCGGCGCGGCCTCGTGCCGCGCCTGCAATCACACTAGCATACTGACAATCGCCCCGCTGCACCGTACGCTAGCAGACGGCCGGCTCCAACAAGGTCAGGGTTTGCCGGTCCGCATCCAGGGTCGCCAATATGCCCATCGGTATCGTGAACTGGTGGCGGATGTGGCCAAACGAATAGCCGCTGACAGCCGGCACGCGTAAAGGCTGCAAATGCTGGTCCAGGGTGGCATCGAGGGTCAGCGCGGTGTCGCCCTCGGCCGCCTCGCAATGCTCGAAAATACCCAGCATCAAGGCCGCAGCCTTGTTGAAGCCCACGGACAGGTCGAGCTGGCACAGCATCCTGTCGATGCGGTAGGGCACTTCGTTGATTTCTTCGAGGAACAAAATATGCTTGCGGAAATCGGCCGCATACGGCGTGCCCGCCAGCGCGCTGACCATGCACAGGTTGCCCCCCGTCAAGCGCCCCGTCGCCTGGCCGCCGTGCACGGTGCGGATGGCGAAGTTGGCGTGCGTCTGCGCGCGGCGGTGATTGTCCAGCGCCATCGGGATCGTATAGCTGTCTTGCGGCGTCATCAGCACGTTTTGCAGCTGCGTCACCGTGTAATCGGAAAATGTGGACGAGGCCACGGGGCCGTGGAACGTCACCAGGCCCGTCTGGCGGCCGATGGCCAGGTGCAGGGCCGTGATGTCGGAATAGCCGATCAGCACTTTCGGATTCGCGCGGATCAAGGCATAGTCGAGCAGCGCCAGCAGCGAAATGCAGCCGGAGCCGCCGCGGATGGCCCACACGGCCTTGACTTCCGGATCGCGAAACGCCGCGTGCAGGTCGTCCAGGCGCTGCTGCACCGTGCCCGCATAGTTGCCGTGCACGGCGCGAATATTCGCGCCCAGGCTGGCGCGCAGCCCCAGCGATTCGATATTGCGTACGGCCTTGGCGATGGCGTCCTCATCCGTAAAACCGCCCGGTGCGATGATGGCGACCAGGTCGCCGTCGCGCAGGCGCGCCGGCTTGATCAATGCGTGTTGCTGTTGCATGCGTTTGCCCTTCCCTTGCGCGGCCGCCGCCCACGCCGGTGTGCCTGCCGCCCCCAGGGTGGCGGCCAGCAAGCCGCCGAAGCGGCGCCGGCTGAGATTGGTCTGACTGGACATGCGGCCCTTTCCTGGAATAAAAAACGGCGACGCCAGGCGCCGCCGCACGAGATTAGCATGCCGGCAGGATCACCGCCGGCATGGCCGCCTTACATGAACTTGTATTTCAGCTGGAACGACAGCGAACGGCCACGCGGGTCGGCTACGCGCGGGTCCCAGCCGGCGCCCACCACTTCATCCACGTTGTGCGCGGTGAACGGCGGATCGCGGTCGAACAGGTTCTGGATACCCACGGTAATCGTCGTATTTTTGAAGCCCGTGTACGTGCCCGACAAGTTATACGTGGTGTAGCTGGACACATCCGGCTTGAAGCCTGGCGGCGGCGTACCCTTGCCGCCATTCGGCACCTGATCCTTGTAGCCCGACGAAAAACTCTGGATCAGCAAGCCGCTCCAGTCGCCGCGCGACACGCCGAAGCTGGCGTTGTGTTTCCAGCGCAGGTACAGGTCGCGCGTATAAAACTTGCCGACCAGCTCCTGGTATTCCTGGCCTTGATATTCCGCGAACTTGAAGCTGTCCATATACGTGCCGTCCAGGGTCGCCGTCCATTTCGCGTCCTGGATCTTGCCCTCGCCGCGCAAGCCCACGTCGAGGCCGCGCACGCGGCTGCCTGCCGCATTGATCCAGCCCGCCTGCACATACTCGATGGTGCCGTCCGGATTGCGGTGGATGTACTGGTTCAGTGCCTGGTAGTTGGTCAGCACGATTTGCGGCGTGCGGTTCAGGATGCGATCCTTGGTATTGATGGCCCAGTAGTCGAACGAGGCCGAATATCCCTTGAATGGCTCGATGACAAAACCGACGCTGCCCTGCTTCGACGTTTCCGGCTTCAGGTTCGTGTTGCCACCCGTCTTGTAGTCGAGGCGGTCGATGGCGCAGTACTCGGGCACGCCCGGATGCTTGGCGCAGCCTTCCTGGTCGATCACGCCGTTCGGCAATTCCTGGCTCAGCGAACCGGAGTACAGCTGCTGGAAGCTTGGCGCGAGGAAACCCTTGCTGGCCGAACCACGGAACAGCAGGAAATCCGTTGGCTGGTAACGGAAAGCCACTTTCGGATTTGTCGTCGCGCCCACCAGGCTGTAATCATCGCGGCGGATGGCCAGCTGCATTTCCAGGTCCTTCGTGACCGGCACCAGCAATTCGGCATACACGGCCTTGACGGTACGGCTGGCATCTTTTAATGCGGCATTGCCTGGCGCCAGCAGGATCTGGATGGCGTCGACATCTTGCCCGAAGCTGTAACCTTCGCGGCGCAAGTCAAAACCGGCTGCCATGGCCAGCGCACCGGCCGGCAGCTGGAACAGCTCGCCCGAAACGGAACCGTCGATCTGCGTCAGGGTTGTCTTGCCATGTTGGAAGTCGCCACGGAACTTGGTCGATTCGATCAATTGCTTGGCCGCTTCCGTCTGGCTCTGACCGGCGCCCACCCACGGATTGATGATGCCCGTCGCCAATGCCGCGTACAGCTTGTCCGTATAGGAATAGCCATCCGTCAGCTTGGTCTTGGTACTGCTTTCAGCGCGCGAAATGCCAGCCTTGTAATCCCACTTGCCGAAGTTCCCCTCGAAGCCCACCAGCACGCGGGCATTGTCGGTGGTGTTTTCCTGCGTGCGGTTGCCCACGTCATTGGCGCGCCATTTGTAGGAAATCGGCTTGGTCTTGTCGAACGAGGGGATGTAGGCCGACAGGTCCTGGTAGTACGCGCCACCGACCGGATACAGATTCTTGTTGGCGACAGTCGCCTGCACCTGCATCGGCGTCAAGATGGCCGTGGCCTTGGTGCGCGAACCGAGCACCTCAACGAACATGCGGTGGTCGGGCGCCAGCTGGAACGTACCGCGCGACAACAGATTGGCCCGTTCGACGGGGAATTGCAGCACATAGTCGGCGCCATAGTCGTAGGCGCAGGAATATTTGGTGCGCAGCGGCGAGGTCACGTCTTTCCACAGCTCCGTCTGGTACTGCGACATGCCGGCGATGCTGTCGCACTTGCCCTGGAAGCTCAGGGGATTGGCTTGCAGGTATTTATTCGCATCGCCAGGCAGCTGGAAAGAGGCGCCCAGCGCCGTGCCGGCACCCGCCATCTGGTTGGCGAACGGCGTGCCCGTGGTGTCGGGCGACAGGCCGCGGCCCGGCTGGAAGCCGTTGACGAAGGAGCGGTCGCTGCCGTTCAGGCGCTGCGCCTTGTCGACGGTCAGGCTGGCCATGATGTTGTAGCCGTCGCTTTCCAGCGAGCCCGTGCCGGCCAGCAGCGAGGCGCGGCGCGTGGCGCCGCCGCCTGCCTGCGTGTCGTTGGTGGAGACGGACGCTTCCACGCCACTGTAATTGGTTTTCAGAATGAAGTTGATCACGCCGCCGATGGCGTCCGTGCCGTAGATGGCTGAGGCGCCATCCTTGAGAATTTCCACGCGCGAGATCGCGCCCAGCGGTATCGAGTTCAGGTCGACCGACTTGCCGCTGGCGCCATGCGTGGCGATGCGGCGGCCGTTCAACAGCACCAGGGTGCTCGATGGTCCCAGGCCGCGCAGCGAGGCGAACGAGGCGCCGCCGCTGACCCTGTCGGCATCCGCGCCAAACACGTTATTGCCCGAAGTCATGTTATCGGCGCCCGTGCCATTCGCCGACAGGGTACGCACCAGTTGCTCGGTCGTCGTGATGCCCTGCTTTTCGATCTGTTCAAACGAAATGACTTGCACAGGCAGCGCGCCTTCCTTGGCGACGCGTTTGATGCTGCTGCCCGTGACTTCGACCCGTTGCATTGCTGGTGCCCCCGCTTCCTGTGCCATCACCGGCCCCACCACCCCCATCAATGCCACCAATTGCGCTAGCTTCTTCAATTTCACGGGTCTCTCCTTTATTTGGGCAATCGAAACTTGAGTTCTCAAGTCAGGCTGTTTTTTTCACGTCGCAACTGTCTGTCTCGCAGTACATTTTTTTATGACATTTGCGCATGACTTTATTTGTTTTCATTTTCAGAGTAGCGCGATGCATCCGGGCCCAGCCAATGAAAAATGCTTTCCTAACCATAACTTTTTGGAATGAATGCCCTTTTCAGTGACATGGTCACTTGCCTGCGGGGCTAGCCCTGCTTTTATCCACGTCCAGATAGCGCCAGGACGTGAATTCCACAGGGTGGCGCCTGTAGTTTTTTAGCCACGGTTGTTGCAGGTCGGCAGAAATGGGATGCGTCAGCAACACCCACGGCGTGTAGGCGTGGATCAGCTGAAACAGGTCGAAGTACAGACTGCGTCGGCGCGGCGTATCGGATAGCAGGCGCGCCTCCTCATAGCGTTTATTGTAATCGGGCAAATTGAAGCGGGCATAGTTGGCGCGGCCAACGTTGCCACCATACAACAATTGCATAAAGTTATCGCCATCGGGGAAGTCGGCGATCCAGTTGGTTTCGAACATCTGCACCTTGCCAAGGCGCGACGCCTTGATGATTTCCGTCTTCTTGTCGCTTTTAAATTCCACGCGCAGGCCGATGGCGTTCAGGTTGCGGCGCCACAATTCGTCGCGCAAGCGTCCCACCGTGCTCGGTTCCGTGTGCATGGTGAGCAGCAAGGGTGTGCCGTCCGGCTGGGTGCGGAAACCATCGGGACCCGCCTTGTAGCCGAAGCGGTCCAGCAGGGCGCGCGCCAGCACGGGATCGTAGGCGACGGGGCTGCGGTATTGCTTGTCGTAACCGAGCACATTCGGCGGCAACGGCGACTGGGCCGGCAAGGCCAGGCCTTTTTTGAGCAAGGCGATGTCTTCGCGGCTGTTATAGCTGAGGGCGATGGCGCGCCGCAGGGCCAGCTTGTCCTTGCTCGTGCCGCCCAGCACGGGATCGTCCATATTCATCCACATGTAATACGTCTGCAGCACGGGAAAGCGCGTCAGCTGCAGACCCTTGGCAAGCAATGCCGGTTTCAGCGCGCCATTTTCCAGCACCATGTCCGTCATCGATTCCGGTACTTGTTCCAGGTAATCGAATTCGCCTTTCAGGAAACCCAGCATGCGCGATTGATATTCCTCGACGATGCGCACCTCGATGCGCTCGACCAGCGGTAATTGCTTGCCTTCCAGCGCGGTGGCGATGGCACGCGCCTCCAGCGGCAAGGCGGCCAGCGCCTTGGCCTGCGTATGGAACACGGTGGCACGGAAAGTCGGGTTGGCTTGCAGCACAATCTTGTCGCTGCGTTTCCATTCCTTCACCAGGAACGGCCCCGTGCCGACGGGGTGATTACCGATCTGCCCTGCCGCCGGGTACGCTTCAGCCACTTCGCGCGCCACCACCGCTGTCGCCGGCATCGCCAGGTAAAACAGGAAGTTCGGATCGACGCCGTTCAGGCGGATGCGCAGGGTGTATTTGTCCAGCGCCTGCAAGCCGGCGATCGGCGTGTCATAGCTGAATTTTGTTTTCAGGGCCGCATCGCCCACCAGCTTGTCTTCCAGCAAGAACAACCACGGCGACTTCAGGCTGGGGTCATACAGCCGCGTCAGGCTGTACACATAATCCT
Organism: Janthinobacterium sp. BJB446; assembly: GCF_002735655.1. Classification (NCBI taxonomy): domain Bacteria; kingdom Pseudomonadati; phylum Pseudomonadota; class Betaproteobacteria; order Burkholderiales; family Oxalobacteraceae; genus Janthinobacterium; species Janthinobacterium sp. BJB446. The sequence goes on from NZ_PDZK01000006.1 coordinate 229,934, forward strand.
GCGCCGTCACTTCGCGCGGCTGGCCCTTGAAGGCGGGATCGGGTGTAAAGAAAATGCCGGGCTGCAAGTGGAAGGTGTATGTGCGTCCGCCATCTTCCACCGTCGGCAAGCCGCGCGCCGTGTTGCCCTGCAGCTGCACCGGGCGCGCCAGATAGTCGTAGCGCAAGAGCGGGTCGAAAATGTTTTCCATCAAGTTCAGGCTGGCCAGGTCCGATGCCACGGCCGGGTCCAGGCCCGTCTCGCTGGTGCTCAAAAACAAGTGCAGGGTCTTGCCGGCGCGGGCGGCATCGGCGGCGGCATCGGCCGGCACCGTGAAAAGCGTCAACAGGGCCAGGCCGGCGGCGCAGGCGGTTTTGCGTAAAAACATCATCAGTGATCCAGTGCAGACAAAGGTAACGTACAGCGCTAAGCGACAGGCATCCCCCACACTACGCGGGCAAGTTACGGGACGCCAATGAAAACAGGCTGCCAGCTTATAACTTTTTGGCATGCGATTGCTGCATTCTTTCATCAACTCGTATCGGGCTGCCCCTATACTTTGTTTGCAGACATTTTTCACTCCCGACACACAGAACTGATCGCATATGGCACTTAATTACATCTGGTCCGGCTTTTTCCTCGTTGGCTTCCTGGCCGCAGTGCTGCAGTGGCTGTTTCTCGGCGATACCGATATCTTCAAGCGCATCATCGATGGCACCTTCGAGACGGCGCGCATGGGCGTGATGGATATCGCCCTGCCGCTGGCCGGCGTGATGACCTTATGGCTCGGCATCATGAACATCGGCGAAAAGGCGGGCATCGTCGGCTGGCTGGCCAAAGTGATTGCACCCTTCTTTTCGCGCATCTTCCCGGAAATTCCGAAAGACCACCCGGCCACGGGCCACATGGTGATGAATTTCTCGGCCAACCTGCTGGGCCTGGACAATGCGGCCACGCCGTTCGGTTTAAAGGCCATGGAAAGCCTGCAAACCTTGAACCCGAACAAGGAAGAGGCGACGAATGCGCAAATCATGTTTTTGGTACTGCACACCTCGGGCCTGACCCTGATTCCGCTGGCCATCATGGCGCAGCGCTCCATCCTCGGCGCGGCAGACCCGTCCGACATCTTTATCCCCTGCATGATCGCCACCTATGTGGCCACCATGGTCGGCATCATCACGGTCTCCATCAAGCAACGCATCAACTTGCTCAACCGGGTCGTGCTGGGCTGGATGGGCGGCATGACGAGCGCTATCGTCGCCATGATCTGGTACTTTACGCAATACCTGACGAAACAGGAAATCGAGCTGGTATCCAAAGTGGTCAGCAACCTGGTATTGATCAGCGTGATTGCCATATTTATTATTGGCGCGCTGCGCAAGAAGGTGAACGTGTACGACGCCTTCATCGAAGGAGCAAAAGGCGGCATCCAGACCTCGATCACCGTGATTCCCTACCTGGTCGGCATGCTGGTGGCCATCAGCGTGATCCGCAATGCGGGCGTGTTCAATTTCCTGATGAGCGGCATGAACTGGTTCTTCGCCAACCTGGGTATCAATACGGACTTCGTGCCCGCCTTGCCGACGGCCATGATGAAGCCGCTCAGCGGCTCCGGCTCGAAGGCCATGATGATCGATGCCATGAATACCTACGGTGTCGACTCCTTCGTCGGCCGCCTGGCCTGCGTCTTCCAGGGCTCGGCCGACACCACCTTCTATATCGTGGCCCTGTACTTCGGCTCGGTGGGCATCCGCAAGACGCGCTATGCCATCACGGCCGGCCTGATCGCGGATCTGGCTGGCGTGATTACCGCCGTCTTCGTTGCCTACGTCTTTTTCCACTAAGGAGCACCATGTTACGTCCTGTTCTGATGGCTGCGCTGTTGGCGGGTCTTGGCCTGTCGACTGCCCACGCGCAATTGCCCGAATCCGTCAGCCTGCTGCTGCGCAGCGCAAATATTCCGGAAGACGCCATGGGCGCCATCGTCTTGCGCGGCAACGCCACCGTACTGTCGCATGGCGCCGAACGCAGCATGCAGCCCGCGTCCACCATGAAACTGGTAACGACGGCCGTAGGCCTGGAGCAGCTGGGTCCCATCTTTCGCGGCCGCACGGAGTTGCGCACCAGCGCCGATGTCATCAATGGCGTGCTGAAGGGCGACTTGATCCTGCGCGGCGGCGCCGACACGGATTTCAATGCGGACGTACTCGCACACATGCTGCAAACCCTGCGCAACCAGGGTATCGTGAAAATCAAGGGTGATTTGATCCTCGACCGCCAGCTGTTCCAGCCGGCCCGGCCCGATATCGGCGCAGCACCGTTCGACGAATCCGCCGAATTTCGCTACAACGTCATTCCCGATGCATTATTGCTGAACACCAATCTGCTCGATATCAACATGAACTCGACGGAGCGGCAATTGAGCATCCTGATGCAGCCGCCGCTCGAAAATGTCAGCATCACGAGCGACATGAAACTGGTCAAGGGCAGTTGCGCCAGATGGGAAGACGGCTGGCGCCCGCCCGAATACCGGCGCGATGCGGGCGGCAAGCTGCAGGTGATTCTGCACGGCACCTTCCCGCAAAATTGCAGCAAGGCCACCAGCATCAACGTGCTCGACCGCAACGATTATGCGGATCGTTTGTTCCGTGCCACCTGGAAACGCCTGGGCGGCACGATCACGGGCACGGTGCGCGAAGCGCCGGCAACAGGCTTGCCGCCAACGGCCGAACCCATCGGCACGCGCATGCTGGCCGACCACGTGGCGCGCGCCTTGCCCGAGGTCTTGCGCGATATCAACAAGACCTCCGACAACACCCTGGCCCGTACCTTGTTCCTGAGCCTGGGCAGTTTGCAAAGCGATGGCTGGTTAGGCAGTCGCCCCGTCGCCATGGCGGCGCCGGAAGACACGGCCAGCCGGGCACGGCAAGTCATCCAGGAATGGTTCCAGCGGCACAATATCGATACCCAAGGCATGCTGGTCGACAACGGTTCCGGCTTGTCGCGCACGGGACGCATTGCGCCAGCACAAATGGCCGGCGTCTTGCAGGCGATGCAGCAAAGTCCGTGGGCGCCCGAGTTCCAGTCCAGCCTGCCCATCGTGGCGCTGGACGGCACCATGCGCAAGCGCCTGTTGAACAGCCCGGCCGCCGCGCGGGCCCGCATCAAGACGGGAACGTTGAAGAATGTCGTCGCCATCGCCGGCTATGTGCCCGACGCCAACAACCAGCTGTGCGTGGTGGTCGCCATGATCAATAGCGACCTGGTGGGCAATGGCAATGGCCGCGCAGCGGTCGATGCGCTGATTGAATGGGTCGCCAGGAGCGGCGCCACGCCGGTAGTGAGCGGCCAATAAAACCAAGAAGAAGGCAGCGCGCAGCGCTGCCTTTTTTTACGCCTGCTGAACCGCCGGGGTCAGACCCTCCACACCGCCAACGCCAGATTCGACGCCAACGCAAGAGGGGGTCTGACCCCAGCCTGCGTTTGGGGTTCGCCATCACAAACCGCCAGACGAAAAAAAACCCGACCATTTCTGATCGGGTTTTTCTCTACTACGAATAACAAGCCTGACGATAACCTACTTTCACACTGGTTGCAGCACTATCATCGGCGCAAAGTTGTTTCACGGTCCTGTTCGGGATGGGAAGGGGTGGGACCAACTTGCTATGGTCATCAGGCATA
>NZ_PDZK01000007.1:0-154894 GCF_002735655.1 Janthinobacterium sp. BJB446
GATGCGCAAGGCGCGCGGCGTGGCCCGGACCAACGAGTCCTCCCTCACGCCAGCCAGCTGACGGCCGCTGAAAACGTCAGAAACGACAGCGCCGTCGAGACCAGAATGATGCGGGCGATGCGCGCCGCGCAGTGCTCACGATGATGCGCAAGGCGCGCGGCGTGGCCCGGACCAACGAGTCCTCCCTCACGCCAGCCAGCTGACGGCCGCTGAAAACGTCAGAAACGACAGCGCCGTCGAGACCAGAATGATGCGGGCGATGCGCGCCGTGTTCGCGCCGAAGCGCTCCGACAGCAGCGAGACGTTGCTGGCGCTGGGCAGGCAAGCCACCAGCACCATGCAGGTCAGCGCGAACGGATCGAGCGGCGCGCCCAGCGCGATGGCCGCGTGACCGATGCCCCACACCAGCAGCGGATGCAGCAGCAGTTTTTTCAGCGCCACGGGCACATATTCCCCCAGCGGCGCGGGGTCGCTCGTGCTCATTTGCGAACGGGCCAGCACGGCGCCGATGGTAAACAAGGCGACAGGCGAGGCGGCGTCGGCCAGCAGGCCCACCGTCTGCATCAACGGCTTGGGCAAGGCCAGTTCCAGCCACGACGACAAGGCACCGAGCACGATCGCCCACGGCATCGGATTGCCGGCCATGCCTTTCATGGCATTGACGACGGCGGCGCGGCTGCCGTGCGCGCCGCCGCTGCCGATGCGCGACAGGGCGATGCACAGCGAGCTGGTAATCAACATGTCGACGACGATGGTGACGATGACGGGACCAGACGAACGGGGGCCGAGCAAGGTCAATAGCAGGGGCACGCCCATGAAGCCCGTATTCGGGAAGGCCGCCACCAGCGCACCGAAGGCGGCGTTGTTCCAGTCGATGCGGTGGCTCAGGGTCATGGCCATGGTGACGCCCACCATGATCAGCGCGCACAGCAGGTAGACGCCGAACACGCTGGCGTCGAGCAGCTGCGCGATGGGCGTGGCGGCGCCGAAGCGGTACAGCATGCAGGGCAGCGCGAAGTACAGGACAAAACTGTTCAAGCCGCCGATGGCGGCCAGCGGCAGCAGCTTGCGCCGCACGGCCAGGTAGCCGCACAGCACCAGGGCGAAGAAGGGAAAGGTGATGGCGAGGATGGTCAGCATGGAGCGCCATTGTAGCGCGCACCGTGCAACCGGCCGCCTGGCGCAAAAAAAGGCCGCTCGCGCGGCCCAAGGAGGTTTCGGGGATAACGCCGCTGGCCGGCTAGGGCTTGAGCTGGGCGCGGATCTCGCCTGCCGGATAGGCGGCGCTGTGCACGTTCACGTACAGGTTGCCGGCCTGATAGCTCGCATACTGGGGCGGCGTAAGCATGGCGCCGGCCGGCACGGCAAACATGCCTTCGGCGGTTTTCACCAGCGGCACGATGACGGGGCCATTGGCGCCGGCGGGCGCTTCATGGATATGCGCGACGGTCGCCAGCATGCCCGTGTAGCGCACGCCGCCGCTGACGCTGCGGTCGCGGGCGACGCGGAGATTGCTGCTGCCGCTGGCCGTGCTGGTATTGGCAGGCACTTCCTGCGCCCCCGTCAAGGTGACGTCATGGCCGCCCGGCTGATGCGGGCCATGGGAACAGGCGCCCAGCAGGACGGCCAGCGCCAGCACGCTGGCGGCGCGGCAAGCGTGTTGTTGCAGTGTGCTCATCGCAGTACTCCTTTCACGGACATCGGCTCACGGCTGGCGCCCTGCCCCGCCCACACAGCCGGGCCGGGCTTGCGCCGCACTTGAGTTGCATAGTGCGACAGTAACGCCATGCCGCCGTGTCCGCTTTGCTGTACGCCAAACTTGCTGCTCGCCTGCCAGCGCGTCCTCAGGCCAGGTGGCCTTCCGCCACCCAGCCGCGGTTGGCGGCCGGCGCCTTCGGCTTGGGTGCGATGCCGCTGCTTTTTTCCGCGTCGAGGATGATGCTGCGCATGCTGTCGCTGGCGGCAGGTCCGGGCGCGAATGCGTAGTACTCGTCATTGATGGGCAAGCCCGTCGTGGCGTCGACCAGTACCGGATCGGCTGCCAGGCCCGTGTCGCGGCTGGCGATGACGAGGCTGGCGCCTTCCGGCGCGAAGTTTTCATTACCCCAAGCAATAAACGCCAGCAAGACGGGCTTGAAGGCGCGCCCGGACTTGGTCAGCACATAGTCGTAGCGGGGCGGCTTGGCGCAATACAGGCGGCGCGTCATCAAGCCCCCTTCCACCAGGTCGGCCAGGCGGCGCGTCAGGATGGTGGGCGCGATCTTGAGGCTTTTTTCAAATTCGTCGAAGCGCGTCTTGCCATAAAACGCTTCGCGCAGGATGAGGATGCTCCACCATTCACCCACCTTGCCCAGGCTGCGAGCAATCGGGCAAGGCAAATTATTAAAGTTGGTATGTTTCATGGCCATCTCCTCACGTTGATTCAACACAACAATCGAAAAAGTATTTCAGTTGCAATACGGAAACTTAGTTACTATCATCTTGAAAGCTACTCTCACCCCATGATGGCGGCCTGAAAATACGCACAAACTCACACTTTTCTTGTTCCAGTACAATCATGGCTCGTTCTGTCCCCCTCAACCCGGTACGAAAAATGGTGTCAGCCTTGCCATGCGGCGTCGCTGACCACGCCCGTTTTTCGCCAGATGCATCCAAGATGACTCCTTTGAAGCTTGCCGTACTGCCAGCCCTGTTTGCCCTTGCCGTTTGCCAGACCACCACCGCCGGTACCGTCTCTTCCGCATCGTTCCAGGCCACCTTCGTCGTCCACGATGCGTGCACCATCGTGTCGCAGCGCGGCGGCGCCCAAGTACGCTGCCAGCACAACACGCCCTATCTGCTGCTCCAGCAGGCAACGCCATCGGGCGCCGGCCTCGTCACCGTCACGTTCTAAAAATAAATCGTTGCCGTCACCGTGTCCTTGTAGTCGCCGGGGCGCGGCGACACCTGCGCCGGCACGCGGCCGTAAATCGTCAGCGGCACGCTGGCGCCCGTGCCCGTGCCTGTCACCATGCTGGTGCCAGCCGTGCCATCGCCCCATGGCGCACCGTCGAGGGTGGCTGACAGCAGGTAACTGACCTTGTCCGTGGTGACGGTGTTCTTCATTTGCCGGTTGGCCACATTGAGCGCCACGCTGCCGCCGTTGAGGGCAATCTGGTAGGCATTGTTGTTCACGCAACGCACGGACAAGGTGCTGGTGCTGCGCAGGTTGCCCGTCAGGATGGAAGCGTTCGCAAACGCCATCGGCGTGGCCGTGATGGTGCAATCGTTGATGGCCGTGGCATTCACCGTGAAACCGAAGCTGCCGCTGCTGGCCGTGCACCCCTGCAGGTTGATAAGGCCATACGTGGTGTAGGTATAGGTGCCCACGCCGGCAAAGCTCGACGTATAGGCGGTATTGGCATTGGCGACCGTGGGCACAGCGGCCAGGGCGGTGCCGGCGGGGATCTTTGCGTACACGGTAAAGGTGGTGGAATACGTGCCGGGCGGCGCCAGCAAGCCGGCCGACAGTATCATGCCGAAGGTCGACGGCGCGCCCGCCACGCCGGCGCCGCCCCAGATCTTCGCCGTCGCATACGAATTGTCCACGTACACGTTGTACTCCATGCGATTGCTACCGTTGCCCAGCTTGCGCGGCAGGGCCGACGTGGAATTCGTGCCCAGCCCCAGTGAGATGCACACTTGCGCATTGGGCGTGAGCAACTGCCCCAGGTTCAGCGACGAAAACAGGCAGCTGAAGGTGCCCGTTGCCTGCGCCACGTAATCGGTGCCGGAAATCGGGCTGACGGAGCCGAAATCGATATTCGTCATGCTGACCGTGCAGGTGTCTGCCGCCTGCGCCACGCTGCCCCAGGCGCAGCCCAGCAGCAGAGTCAGCGATAACAGCAGGCGGCGCATCAGCGGCCTGCCCCGGCGCCGGCAGCAGCGCTAACGCAGTGCAGCGGCCCGATCACGGGCAAGCCGCCCGCCGCCGGACGCGCATAGGCAAAACGCACCGTGCATGCGCTGTCGCCCTCGCCAACTTGCAGCTGATTCTGCTCAAGCAGATCATCGACGAAAACGATGCCGTCAAATCCCACCACCGTCTGCTTGCCGCTTTGCACGTGCAACACGGGCAAGCCCGTGGCCAGCGGCCTGCCCTGCGCATCCTGGACGATGACGGTCGCCGCGCTGTAGCGCTCGATGGGAAAGGCCGCCAGCACGCCCGCCAGGTGCTGCGGCACGACATTGATATTGCTCACGGGTACCCGCGCGTCAACATCGAGTTCATCCGTGGCGATGCTGATCTGGTTATTCCCATAGGGATTCAAATTCGGCACCAGCAGATAGCCGCTCCTGCCCGTCACGCCGATCTGGCGGTTTTCATGCAGCACCGGAATATTGCCCACGCCACCCGTGGAAACCAGCGCAAAACCGTTGCCCACCTGGCGCGCCGTCTCGATATGGCCATCCATCAGCACCAGCGCGCCAGCCGCGCCCAGCGAGGAGGCATTGCCCATGCTGCTGCTTTGCGTGCGCGCGCTCACGCGGCCGTCATTGCCCAGGTATTCCACCTGCGCCTGGCGATAGGCATTGCTGCCCGCCGTACCGGCCTGCAAGTTCCAGCCGAAGCCGCCGCCAAAGTCCGCCGCGCGCTGTGCGCTGATGCTGCGGCCGCTCTCGCCGTTCTGCCGGCTGCTGTTCACGCTGATGGCCAGATTGTTGTCGAAGGCCATGCTCAGGCCAAAGTAGAAGCCCCGTTTCTCGCGTTGCCGCAAGTCCTGGAACAGGCTGGCGTTGAAGAACAGGCCGTGAAACAGAGTGGCCGAATAGCCCAAGGTGGCCAGCTTCGATGGCGGCGCGCCAGGCGTGCGGTAGCTGATGTAGCTGCTGCTGATGCTGCTTCCTGCCGGCAATGGCAGGCTGACGGTGAGCCGGTCCGCCGCGCGCACCACGGGGCTGCCGTCGCGCGAGGCCAGGTCGCCAAACCCGGCGCTGGCGCGCACGCTTTGCGCATCCACGCTGAAGCGCGGCCCCATGTACTGGTAGCCGGCGCCCAGCTGCACGCCACGGCTGCGGCCGGCGCTGGCCGACAGCGAACCGTTGAGCACGCCCGCCTGGCCCAGCCGCACCAGTGCGCCCGCCCCCGCCTGATACAGGCCGGCGGCCAATTCCGCATGGCCTTCAATCGTCAAATTGTCGCTGACGCCGTGGCGACCGGAAGCGCTGGCGACCAGTTGCCGTTCATAGCCGAACAGGCGGCGGCCATAGTCGCGCCGCACGGCGCCCGCCTCGACCGAGTAATCGCTCAAGCCGCCGGCCAGCATGCGCGTATCGACATACAGGGGCAGCACGGTCGTCACGCTGCGCCCCAGCGCATCGCGCGTGATGATGGTGGCTTGCCCGGCGCCATTGATGCCGGCCACCTGGTTCAGCACAAATGGACCGCTGGGTACACTGGCAGCATATTGCTGCACGCCGTTGACATACAGGCTCAGCGACGAAGGCACGAGCGCCGTGCCATCGACGGAGGCGACAGGAAAGGTCAGCAGGTCAGGGCGCAGCTGGAAATTCTTGCGCCACTGCACGCCGCCGACGCGCACGGCGCGGCTCCAGCTGAGCGACGAGGAAATCAGGTCGCCCACCTGCCACGTTTGCAAGGTCTCGGGGTCCGCGTGGCTCCAGAAGGTGTCAAAGCGCATGTATTTGCGCTGGTCCGACCCCAGGTTCAAGGTGCCGGTATTGCTGAAGACGCCGCTGTCATTGAAATAACGCAAATCGTTGAAGATGGCGGCGCGCCGCGTCTGGCCCAGCTCCGCATACGCTTCGTAATTGAGCACGGCGCCGGGCGTGACGCGCGATGGCGGCGTCTGCGCCGCCGTGCGCGCGCTGATGCGGTAAGGCGAGCGCAAGTCGTCCGCCACCTGCAGCGACACGCTCTGGCGCGCCGCATCATAGTCATAGCGAAGTCCGGGAATCGCATCGAGCGCGACCTCGGCCTGACCGGATGCGCCCAGGCGCGCCGGGTCCAGCCCCAGCTGCTGCAGGTTCGCCACACTGCTGCGCAAGCCTTTGCCCACCTGGATAAAGCGCAAGATCAGCCCGGTTGATTCAGCATTCACAGTGACCTCCAGATACAGTTCATTCGGCGCCGCCGGATCGCTGGGCAAGCTGGCGGGACCCGGATCGGCGCCCGTCACGGCCGCCGCATCGGCCCTGGCCAGCGGTACCATGGCCAGCAGCAGCAAGGATGCCAGGACGCATTTCATGGTTTCGCCGCTTTCGCCCAAGGCGCGCAGCAAGCCGGCCCGTCATGGCAGCCATGTTCAAGGTGTCGAATTCTTGGCAATGAGTGCCTTGGCATTCACATTTACCGCAATACTCAACGGCCCATCCAGTTCAGCCTCCCTGGCAACGGGCAGGCGCCATACGCGCATGCGTGCCGCCAGGACATAACCAAACAGCCCCTTGCTGATGACAAACTCCTTGCCCGCCTGGTTCGTCAACGTCATCGCACCGATCTGCGCATGGAAATTGCCGCTGTTCTTGACACGCAACATCCACTCGCCCTGTTCGCGGAACACTTGCCAGTCGAGCACTTCCTTGCCCGGCGCACCGGCCGGCAGCACGAACACGGGCACCGAGTAGCGCAGGCGGATGTCGACGCCGCTGCGGCCCGCCTCATCTTCGCGGCTGACTTCATCGATGAGCACGCGATACGTCTTTTCCTGCGCGACAGGGCCAGCCTGGGCACGCACCAGGCGGATCGTCTGCCGGCTGTTGGCGGCGATTTCGACGATCGGCGGACTGGCCACCAGTTCCTGCGTCGGCGCCAGCGTTTCCTCGCCATCGCGCTGATCCCAGACGAACACGCGCACCTGCCCGTAGATGGGCTGGTCGCCGAGGTTTTGCAGGCTGATGCCGGCCGCACTCTGTGCGGCGCGCAAATTGAGCGTCACCGGCGAAATCTGCAGGCTGGCGCCGTGCGCGCCCGCCGCGCAGCAAGCCAGCAGCGCCAGCACGCCTTTCATCAGGGAAGCAGCACAGGCCTTCACGCAGCGCCTGGCTTAAAAGTAAACGGTAGCCGTGATCGTCGACTTGTAGGTATCGGGGGCCGGTGTCGCTTGCGGCGGAATATTGCCGTACACCGTGATCGGCTGCGATGAGCCGTTGCCGGTGCCGCCGACGGTATTCGTGCCCTGGGTATCGCCCCACAAGGTGCTGCCGGCCGTCTGGTACAGATTGAATTGCACCGTCCCCAGGTTGCCGCCCGTGCCGCTCATATAGCGCGTCGTGCCGGTCGAGCCGGTACCCGAGCCGGCCGTTAAGCCCACGTTATACAGCGTGGTATTGGTGCAGGTGACGTTCACTGTCGTATTGACGTTCACGGCAGTAGCCAGTACGCCCTGACTTTGGCCAAAGTCGAGATTGGCCGCCGCGATGGTGCAATTGGCGATGATTTTCAGGGTGACGTCAAAGGTGGTGCTGGCGCTGCCATTCAGATACACGGCTGCGTCGGCGCCACGAGGCAGAAGCGCCGTGGCGGCAATGGCCACGCTGGCAGCAACGATAAGGCGGGGAAAAATAACTCGCAACATGATACCTCCTGATGATGAAACATCATTAATGAGCCCGCCAATATGGAGGGCGTCGAGGATAGTCACGGTATTGCCGGCGTTTTCTTGGGCACGCAAACCAGGACGACAAAATACTTGCGCCGGGAGTCAGGAATCAAGGGACTCCGGCATTATTTGCAGCATTGGCAAAACAGATTTTTTGGCAATCGACATTGCTTAAAATCAATGCATGAGTGAATTATTGGCGATCTGGGAAATCCGCGCTTCTTCTCGCGGAGAAACATCTTTTGAAATACGAGAAAAGCAGAAAAAAAAGAAAAAGCGAGGCATAATAAGCCACAACTTGCTTTTTGGTTAAGTCATCCATGCCATGCCATTGACCAGCGAAACCATCAAAAAAAACATCTTGATCGTGGATGATTCCGCGTTCGAGCAGCGCATGCTGATGGAGCTGCTCAGCGAGCAGCCCTACCGTTTCAGCATTGCCTTCAACGGCTACCAGGGCTACCAGCTGGCATTGGCCACGCATCCCGACCTGATCCTGCTCGATGTGCGCATGCCCGAGATGGATGGCTACACGGCATGCCGTCTGCTCAAGGCCAATCCCGAAACGGAAGAGATTCCCGTGATCTTTCTCAGCGGCGCCGATGCCGCCAAGGAGCGCATCATGGGCTTGCAGGTGGGAGGCGTCGACTACATTTCGAAGCCGTTCACGCCGGAAGAACTGGCCGCGCGCATCCATATCCACCTGGGTTTGATGCGTAAAAGCAACAGTACCTTGCCAGCAACGGCGCCGATCAGCGACAAGCTGCAGCATCCCGACCTGGTGTTCGTCAATGCGGTCAAACAGCTGATCCTCGACAACCTGGGCAGCCTGCCGAACCTGTCCGAAATCGCCCGCAGCGTGGGCACCTACCGCGAAAAGCTGACGCTGATGTTCCGCGAGCAAACGGGCATGACGGTCTTCGCCTTCATCCGCGAAGCGCGCATTGCCCGCGGCGTGGAATTGCTGCAGCAGACGGACATCGACGTGCAGGATATCGCCCTGCTGATCGGCTTTCACAACGCGGGCAACTTCGCCACCGCCTTTCGCGAACGCATGGGCGTTCCCCCCAGCGCCTACCGCCAGCGCCTGCAGGAGCAGACGGGGCAGCGGCAGGCGGCGAGCGGTTAGAACTTGTAGTTCAGCTTGAGCGCCGCAACGCGTCCACGCGGATCGGCCTGGGTAAAGTCAAAGCCGGTGGAAGCATAGTCCCAGGGCGCGCGCTTGTTGGCCAGGTTTTGCACGATGAAGGTGACGTTTGCCGCCGGCGTGACTTGCCAGCTGCTGGTCACGTCGAACGTGCTGAAGGCAGCCACCGATTCATCGAGGTGCTGCTGCTGCGCATAGCTGCCCACGTAGTTCCATGTGAGCGTGGACGACCACTTGCCCTGCTCCCAGGTGGCCGACGTGACGCCGCGCCATTTCGGGATGGAGCCGAAGTAGTTGGTGCCGGCGCCATCGGTCAGCGGTGCGCCATCGGACAGCGGTTCGGCAAAGCGCAGCACGCGGCTCAGCTGGCCGGCCAGGGTCAGCTTGCCCCAGTCCTTGTCGACGAAGCGCTGGCGCAGGTCCAGGTCGATGCCCGACACTTCGCGCTGGCCCTGGTTGCGGAACTGGCGGTACAGGGTCGTGATGCGCCCATCGGCGCCGCGCGTGATCTGTTGCGGCGCCGTGCTTTCATTCTCGAGGATGGTGGTGGCGCTGGCCGTGCCGATCACGCCATCCTGCTTGATACGGTAGTAATCGAGGCCGATGCTCGAACTGCTGGTGGGCGACACCACCACGCCCAGGTTCAGGTTTTTCGACCGCTCGGGGCGCAGGTTCGGATTGGCGATGGTCATGACCGTCACGCCGCGCGACTGCGTCGGCGTCAGGGGATCGCGGGCATCGATCACGCCGGTATAGCTGACGGCCGTGCTTTGCGTGATTTCCGGCAGCGATGGCGCGCGGAAACCGCGCGACACGGTGCCGCGCACCAGCAGCCACGGCGCCGCCTGGTAGCGCGCGCTGGCCTTGGGCGAAAACGCATTGCCGAAATCGCTGTAATGATCGGCGCGTCCCGCCAGGTTGACGGACAGGTCCTTCACCACCGGGACGTTGAATTCGGCAAACAGGGCCGACACATTGCGCGAGCCGTTGATGATGTTGATGGCCGGGCGCAGCTCCGTGCCCGACAGCACGGCCGTCGAGGTTTGCGAATCCATCTTTTCGCGGCGCCACTGGGCGCCGGCGGCAAATCCCAGCGGGCCAGCCGGCAGGTCCCAGATATCCTTGGCCGCCGAGAAGTCGAGCGTGTCGAGCGTCGATTCGGCCGGGCGCAGGGTCGACAGGCGCAGGCGGTTGCGCACCGCTTCGCTGTTTTGCGACTGGTCAAAGAAATTGTAGCTGCCGTCGGCCAGCACTTTCTGGAATTCGTAGCGGTTGACGAAGTTCTGCACCGTTTCCTCCAGCTTGCTGCTGGAATGGGCCACGGCCGTATCCCAGTCCCAGCCCGCCCAGGTGCCCTTGGCGCCAGCCAGCGCGCGGTAGAAGGTGACGCGGTCCTGCTTCAGGCGCGGTCCGAGGTCGAACAGGGTGGCAGTAAATGGCAAGGGCGTCGTGCCCGGATTGTTCGGATGGCCCACGGGCAGCACCACGGGAATGGTATCGAGCAGCTTGGTGCTGTTGTTCCACACGCGCGTGGCGTTGTTCACCGTCAGCGGCGCGCTGAAGGTCTGGTCGGCGCGCGAATAACTGTGCAGCAAGTCGACATAGGCTTCCGTGTCCGCGTTCAGCTTGAGGGTGCCGCGCAGCGACGAGTGGATGCGCTGGATGCCCGGGATCAGCGTTTTATACGGTGCCGGATTGTAGGCCAGCACCTGGCCGCTGCCAGTGGGATTGATGTCCTTGTACGGTACCAGCTGCAGCGGGCCGCGCACGCCGCCGAGGGTCTTCGTGGGATCGTTGCCGGCGTAATTCGTGGCGGTCCAGCCCAGGCTGCCGCGCTGCTGCTGGCGGTAGTCGGCATCGCGCAGCCATGCCACGTCGCTTTGCTGCAGCTTGTCGCGCTGCTGGGCATCGACCGAGAAGACCACGCTATAGCCATCTTCCTCGAGCTTGCCGAAACCCGTTTGCAGCGCGGCGCTCTTTTCGTGCTGGCCCGTGCCTTGCGTCGAGCCGCCCCATTGCGCCGTGATATCCGTGCCCGTGAATTCCTTGTACAGGATGATGTTGACCACGCCGGCCACGGCGTCGGAGCCATACACGGACGAGGCGCCATCCTTGAGCACCTCGATGCGCTGCACGGCCGCCATCGGCAGGCTGTTCAGGTCAACGAAGGTCTGCTGCAAATCCTGCGCCGTGGCATAGCTGGCCACGCGGCGGCCATTCACCAGGATCAGGGTATTTTGCTGGCCGATGCCGCGCAGCGACAAGCCCGAGGTGCCTGCCGAGAAACTGCCCGTATATTGTTCGTTGTAGCTGTTGCCGCTATTGGCGGAGATGGCGCGCAGCACGTCCGACACGCTGGTCTTGCCGCCGGCTTTCAATTCCTTGGCCGTGATGACCTGCACGGCGCTGCCGCCCTCCTTTTCGCTGACGCGGATATTCGATCCGGTGACGTTAACACGCAGCATGTCGTCCTCGGCATGGGCGAAGGCAGGAAAGGCGGCGGCGATGGCAAGACTGATGGCGAGTGGTTTGAACATGGTTTCCTCTTATTGGGATTGCAGCCTTTTTCCGATAAAAAAGGCCGAGCAGGGGCACGCGGACCGGGTGGGCCAGCGGGCAAACGACAACGAAATGGATGGATTGACTTAGGGGATGCGTGGACGGGCACGCACCGGCATCCACTGCGCCATGCATTGCATGGTCAGCTGGTGCGGGGTGGCGGAAAAACAGGCAGAAATGGCAAAATGCAACATAAAAAACACCGGTAAGCGGGGAAAGGCCACTATATCCCGGTGTCTTTAGCGCGTGAACGAATTAAAAATTGATTGTATATATGATTTGAATCTAAGGACTTGGTATATGGCAATATCAAGCGTCGGCAATCACCGCAGGCGCCTGCGCTGCGCGGCGTGCCTGCACGCCCCACCAGTACCAGGAAATCAGGGCATTGATCCAGTAGGCCGCATACAGCACGGCCGTCAGGTGCAGGCCGCGGCTGTAGTAGAGCGGCACGGCCACAGTATTGACCAGCAGCCAGAAAGCCCAGGTTTCGATGCGCCGGCTCATCAGCAGGAATTGCGCGATGATGCTAAATACCAACACTGCCGAATCGATGAAGGGCGCGTAGGCATTCGTAAAGCGGTGCAGCAGCATGCCGTAGATCGCCACGGAGGCGATGCCGGCCGGTACCACCCAGGCCAGGCTGCGCCAGCCCGTGCGCGTGATCGGCAAGGGCTTGCCGTTGGCGCCGCGCCGCCATTGCAGCCAGCCGATGACGCAGGTGACGATGAAAAACAGCTGCAGCATCACGTCGGCGTACAGGTTGACCTGGAAAAACAGCACGGCAAACAGCACGCAGCCGACCATGCCGATCCACCAGGAATGAATATTATTGCGTCCAGCCAGGATGATGGAGGCAGTCATCAGCACATTGGCGGCGATCTCGAGCGGGGCAATCAAGCGGTCTTCCTTTGCGGGGCAGTGGTGGCACCGCGCCACTATAGCCGATTACACTGCACGGTGTTCGCCGCGCCGGAGGCGGCACCCATGGGGGAAAGCGGCAAAAAACGCGCAAACATCGAGGAAATGCGAACCAGGCCGGCCTTCAGCGGCCGCAGCCCTTGACTTCCCTGGCCATTCTGGCAAATTGACTATCAAGTTGAAACTCCAGGGAAGCTCCCATATGCGCATGCGCCATCTCCTGTTTGCGGCAGTGCTCGGCGTATCTGCCCTGCCCGCCGTGGCTTGCCGCATGACGATGGCGCTGGAGCAGTGGCCGCCGTATGTCTACCGCGATGCCCAGGACCGCTATACGGGCCTGGACCTGGATTTGCTGAAAGCCATTTTCAAGCAAGCCCGCTGCACCCTGGTCACCTTGCCGGAACTGCCCACGGCGCGGCGCCAGCTGCTGTTCCAGAAAGGGGGACTGGACCTGATGCTGGCCGCATCGGAGACGCCGGAACGCCAGTCCTATGCGCGCTTTTCCATCCCGTATCGCGACGAAGCCGTCGGACTCTTCAGCAAATCCGGCGCGCCCGCCAGCCAGCGCCAGATCGCCAGCTTCGCGCAGCTCGCGCGCGGCAACTCGACCTTGCTGGCGCCCAAAGTGGGCTGGTATGGCGCGCAGTACGCGGCGGCCCGGCCGGTGCTGGAAAAGGCCGGCCGCCTGAATGCGTTCGGCAGCTTCCAGCAAGGCGTGCGCATGCTCGATGCGGGCCGCGCCGACCTGCTGCTGGGCGATGTGCTGGCCGTGCGCCACGAAGCGCGCCTGCAGGGCGTCGCCTTGAACGCCCTGCCCTTCCTGGCCCTGCGCGCCCCCGTGCACCTGATGCTCAATGCGCGCACGACCAGCGCCGCCGACCTGGCGCGCCTGAACGCCGCCATCACGCACCTGGAACAGCGCGGCGTGCTGGCGGCGATACGCAACAGTTACGAAGCACCGTAGCGGAGGTCAGCCCTTCGATGCCGCCTCGAGGATTTCCAGTTTCGTTTCGCGGCCATTCTTTTGCACGCCCTGCGCCTTGTCGTAGCTTTCGATCAGGGCGCGGTACGGCGGCACGATATGGTCGGTCATGATGGCGGCGAATTCCATCGCGTCGGCGCGGTTCCAGGTGCTCATCACTTCAGCCAGCACGGCATACGTGTCGATCGGCACGGCGCCGGCCTGCGTCACGCGCGCCATGGTGATATCGGTGGCCATCTTCGACCAGTTGCCCGAGGCGTCGATGATGGCAAACACCTTGTAGCCGGCCGCCAGCGCGCTGATGGTGGGAAAAGCCATGCACACGCTGGTGAGCGTGCCGGCGATCAGCAGGGTCTTGCGGCCCGTCTTTTCGATGGCGTCGACCCAGGCCGGATTGTCCCAGGCGTTGATCTGGCCCGTGCGCGGGATGTAGACGGCGTCCGGGTTGAAATGATGGATTTCCGGGATCAAGGGGCCGTTCGGGCCGTCCGGCACGGAGGCGGTGGTAAACGTCGGCATGTTGGCCAGGCGCGACAGCTTGGCCAGCGCCGTGACGTGGCCGCGCAGCACGTGCTGCTCGATGTCGCGCACCAGCTGGAACAAACCGCTCTGGTGGTCGATCAGCAGCATGACGGCGTCGTCGGGATCGATCATCGGTGGCAAACCTTGGAAGTTGGCGGGGGTGCTCATGGTGGTCTCCTCAAAAACCATGCCGCGGGATGCGGCATGGGTACTGCACAAATTAATGACGCACATTACGGCGCGATACGGGCGAAGCGGCCGCTGTTGAAATCCTCGAATGCCTGCACGATTTCCGCTTCGCTGTTCATGACGAACGGACCGTGGCCGACGATGGGTTCGTCGATCGGCTCGCCGCTCAGCAGCAGAACCACGGCGTCGTTGTTCGCTTCGATGGTGATGCTGTCGCCATCGCGCTCGAACAGCGCCATCTGCGCTTCGCGCACCACGCTCTCGCCATTGACCAGCACCGTGCCGTGCAGGACGATCAGCGCCGTGCTCCAACCTCTCGTCACGGGCAGCTCCGTCAGCTTGCCCTGAGCCAGGCGCATGTCCCACACCTGCATCGGCGAAAACGTGCGGGCCGGGCCATGCTGGCCGTCGAAGTCGCCGGCGATCACGCGCAACGAACCGGCATCGTCCGGCAGCGCCACCGTGGGAATCGTGTCGCTGGTGATGGCCTGATAGCCGGGCGCCGTCATCTTGTTTTGGGCCGGCAGGTTCACCCACAGCTGCACCATTTCGAGGGTGCCGCCCGACTGCGTGAAGGCAGGCGAGTGAAACTCTTCATGCAGGATGCCGGCGCCAGCCGTCATCCATTGCACGTCGCCGGGGCCGATCACGCCGCCCTGGCCCGTCGAATCGCGGTGCGCCACTTCGCCCTTGTAGACGATGGTCACCGTTTCAAAGCCGCGGTGCGGGTGCGAACCGACGCCGGGCGGACGGGTGCCGGGGGCAAATTCGGCAGGGCCGGCATAGTCGAGCAGCAGGAAGGGGCTCAGCTGCTTGCCATGGCCGTTATACGAAAACATCGAGCGCACGGGGAAACCGTCGCCGACCCAGTGCTGGCGGGGTGCGCTGTAGATACCTGTGACTGTGTTCATCTCGATCTCCTGTTGGGGTTTGCATTACGATGAAGACAGAATACGCTTGCAACGATGAAGCCGGTAGACGGTAAAATCCGCCATCAGCGTTCCAAAAATAGAACGATCAAGGAGGTGGCATGCAGGACTTGAATGATTTGTATTACTTTGTGCAGGTGGTCGACCATGGCGGCTTCGCGCCGGCCGGGCGCGCGCTGGGCATGCCGAAATCAAAACTGAGCCGGCGCATCGCCCTGCTGGAAGAGCGCCTCGGCGCGCGCCTGCTGCAACGCACGACGCGGCATTTTTCCGTCACCGACGTGGGCCAGACGTTTTACGAGCATTGCAAGGCCATGCTGGTGGAAGCGGAGGCGGCGCAGGAAGCGATCGAACTGACGCGGGCCGCGCCACGGGGCACGGTGCGCCTGTCCTGCCCCATCGCCCTGCTGCACTCCCTGGTCGCGCCCATGCTGGCCGGCTTCATGCGCGAACATCCGCAAGTGACCTTGCTGCTGGAAGCGAGCAACCGCCGCGTCGACCTGGTAGCCGAAGGCATCGACGTGGCCATCCGCGTGCGCCCGCCGCCGCTGCCCGACAGCGACCTGGTGCTGCGCGTGCTGGCCGAACGCAGCCAGTGCATGGTGGGCAGCCCGCTGCTGTTCGCCGGCGCGCCCGTGCCGAAGGCGCCGGCCGACCTGGCCGACTGGCCCAGCCTGGCCCTGGGCACGCCGCAACAGCACTACCAGTGGGATTTGTACGGCCCCGATGGCGCGCGCGCCCAGTTGCGCCACGTGCCGCGCTTCGTCACGGGCGACATGCTGACCCTGCGCGACGCGGCCGTGGCCGGCGTGGGCGTGGTGCAGCTGCCGACCATGATGATCACCGAACAGGTGGCCGATGGCCGCCTGCTGCCGCTGATGGAGCAGTGGCGGCCGCAGCGCGAAATCATCCACGCCGTTTTCCCGTCGCGGCGCGGCCTGCTGCCGGCCGTGCGTACGCTGATCGACTACCTGGCGCACAGCTTCGCCGCGCTGGAGGAAGAGTGAGGGTTTTCAGGTACGATGGCATACCCTCCAATCGCCTGGATACCGCATGCGTTTATTGATTTTGTCGGACCTGCACCACGAGTTATGGCGCGACGAAGCGCCGCAGGGCGACCTCGCGCTCAGTTGCCCCGACGCCGTGATCCTGGCCGGCGACATCGACACGGGCGCCCGCGCCGTCGCCTGGGCCGCCAGCACATTCGCGGGCCTGCCCGTGCTGTACGTGCATGGCAACCACGAAGGCTATGGCCACCACCTCGACAAGGTGCGCCAGGAGCTGCGCGCGCTCTGTGCAGCCACTGACAACGTGCATTTTCTCGACGCTGATACCCACGTCATCACCGACAAGGCTGGCAACGCCGTGCGCTTCCTGGGCGCCACCCTGTGGACGGATTTCCGCCTGCTGGGCGACGATACGCGCCAGTCGGCCATGCGCGATGCGGAAGCCGTCATGAACGACTACAAGCGCATCCGCCTGGCCAGCATGGGCTTTCGCAAGCTGCGCGCGGCCGACACGGCCATGTTCCACGCGCAGCAAAAAGCCTGGCTGGCGCGCGAACTGGCACAGCCATTCCATGGCGCTACCGTCGTCATCAGCCACATGGCACCGTCGCTGCTTTCTGTCGATGATGCCTACGGCAACGAAGGGTGTTCGCCCGCCTATGCCTCTCGCCTGGACGAGCTGGCCGCGCAGGCGGACCTGTGGGTGCATGGCCACATCCACGCCTCGCGCGACTACCGCATCGGCCAGTGCCGCGTCGTATCCAACCCCTGCGGCTACAAGACGCGCAGCGGCACGCCGCAAAATCCCCAGTTCAACCCGAACTTCATCGTCGAACTGGGCACGCCCTAGTCCTCGGCCTTCAGGCGCCCCGCCAGCAGTTGCTGCAGGCGGTGCTTGCCGGCCCGGCGTGTCGCGCGCGGCGACGCTACCGACTGGTGCGCGCCGGCGCCGCCGCGCAGCCTGGCGGCTGCCACCAGCGGATTGCGCGGCTTGGGCGTGGCTTTCACTTTGATCTTCATGGTGCTTCCTTTCAATCCTTGATGCATGGGCATCACGGTATTTCCTGTCCTTATATGGGGTCGTGCAAAACAAAAAACCCCGGCGAGTTTCCTCACCGGGGTTTGAAGGACACCGGCTCGGGATCGGCAATGTGCCGATGGCCCCGAGCGTCATGCACGGGGCTAGTGGTCGTACTTGCTGCCAGCCTGCTCGAACATGGGTTTCCTTTCTTTTATCTGGTTAATCTGAACTGCGGACGACGATTCTGCACCTTATGCTGCAGTGCGTCAACCGCTTTTCATGGCGAAGACGCCAACGTTGTTATTTTGTCGCAGCCGCTTTTTCTTTCGCGATGCGGGCATCGAGCTTGGCTTCATTTTTGGCCGCGTAATTGCTACACGCCTGAGTATCGATGAAGGGATTCGGCGTGACGCCTTCCAGCAATTGCGTCAGCTTCTGGTCGCCGCCGGAGTGGTCGGGGTGGGCCGAGATCAAGATATCGCACGGCAGCCGGGCAAAGTCCTGCATGACGCGGCGGAAGGCCGGCGTCAGGTCCGCATGGCGGTCATCGCCCAGGTAGTGAAAATCGTCGGCCGCCACCGGCGTGAGGCTCGCGCCGAACACCACGCTCACGCATTCCTTGCGCTCCGCATCCTCGCACGACACCCAGGTCCAGCTGGTGCTGCCCGGCGTATGGCCGGGCGTGTAGCGCGCCGTGATGGTCACGTCGCCCAGCTGCAGGGTTTCGCCATCGGCGATCTCGCGCACATTCTCCACGGCCGGCATGGGATCGATTTCGCCCGCTTGCGGGTCCATGGCGAGCACCGATCCCGCGCGCAGCGCCTGCGCGCCGAGCGGGCTGGCGATCACTTGCGCGCCGCTGTCGCGGGCCAGGGCGGCGATGCCGCCCGAATGGTCGAAATGCGCTTCCGTATTCAGGATGAACTTGATGTCTTCCAGGCGAAAGCCCAGTTCGAGGATATGTTCCTTGATGGCGGCCACCGATTGCGGCAACGCGCCATCGATCAGGATCAAGCCTTCGCGCGTGTCGATCAGCACCACGCTCAAGCCGCCCACGCCCACGTAATACGTGTCGCCATGGATGCGCGCCGGTTGCTGCGGACGGTTCCACTGCGCCGCATACGGCGAGGCGATCGGCTGCGTCAAGGGATCGACGGCGGGCGTGGCGGCATGCGCGGCAAACGGCAGCGATATGGCGGCCAGCGCGATACTGAGCAAGGTCTTGGGAAAGAAGAAAGGCGGCATGCGGCTCCAGTAATGAGTGTGCGGTATTCGATGCCACAGGGTAACGTCGCTACCCTCGCGCGGTCAAGCAGACGGACGCAGCGACATGCGCTACGATAGAGGCCCATTGACTGCCGTGCGCCTCACCGCGCCTCCTGCCATGCGTTTGCTGATCCTGTCCGACCTGCACCTGGAAGTCTGGGGCGAAGACACGCCCGCCATCGATCTTGCCGCCTGCCGACCCGACGTGGTGATCCTGGCCGGCGACATCGATACGGGCAGCAATGCCATCGCCTGGGCCGCGCGCACCTTCGGCTCCCTGCCCGTGCTGTACGTGCACGGCAATCACGAGGGCTATGGGCATCAGCTGGAACACATGCAGGATGCCGTGCGCGACGCCTGCGCCAGCGCCAATGCGCAGGGCGCCAGCATCCGCCTGCTCGACGGCGATGCCGTGGTACTGAACGGCGTGCGCTTCCTCGGCGTCACGCTGTGGACGGATTTTCTGCTGTTCGGCGCGGAGCGCCAGGACGAAGCCTTGAACGCGGCGCAAAGCTACATGCCCGACTACAAGCGCATCAGCACGGGCGGCGACACGCCGCGTCTCTTGTGCGCGACCGACACGGCGCAGCTGCACGCGCAGCACCGCGCCTGGCTGGAGCAGCAACTGGCGCAACCCTTCGATGGCAAGACGGTCGTCATCACGCACATGGCGCCCTCGATGCTGTCGGTGGAAGAGCAGTACGCGACGAACCTGGGCTCGCCCGCCTTCGCCTCGCAGCTGGACGCGCTGGTGGCGCAGGCGGACCTGTGGGTGCATGGCCACATGCACGCTTCGCTCGACTACCGCGTCCAGGACTGCCGCGTGGTCTGCAACCCCTGCGGCTACAAGCGGCCCGATGGCATGCCGGAAAACGAACGCTACGATCCCGGCTTCATCATCGACCTCTCCAGCGCGGTTTAATTTTTCCGATAGCGCAGCTGCACCACGCCGCTGGGCAGCTGGCGCGTGCCGTCCAGGCGCCAGTCGCTGCGCGGCAAGCCATCCTCGAACAGGCGCACGCCCCTGCCCAGCACCACGGGCAGCACGGACAAGGTCAGGCTGTCGATGACGCCTTCGCGCAAGCCGGCACGGATGACGGCGCCGCCATCGAGATACACGTGGCGGCAGCCCTCCTCTGCCAGCCCCTCCAGCACTGCCCGCACGCTGCCTTCGCGGCGCTGCTCGCCATGGCGCGGCGCGAAGTCGCGGTGGCTGAGTACCACCACGCGCTTGCCCGCATATGGCCACGGTTCGAAGCCCAGCACAGCGTCATACGTGGTGCGGCCGATCACCAGGGTATCGACTTGATCCATCAATGCCGTGTAGCCGGTGGCGTCGGGCGAGTCGGGGGCCAGTTCGGCCAGCCAGGACAAGTCTCCATTTTCTCCGGCGATGCAGCCGTCGATGCTGATGCCGAGAAAAACGCTGACAGAAGTTTTTTTCATGGGTGTGCTTTCATTTAATTCTACAGTGTAGAATTATGCCCATGAAAACCCCAAAACTTCAAGTCATCGGATCTCCCGTACGCCGCGCCGGGCGTCCGCGCCGCGCCCTCCCCGCACTGGACAACGCCAGCATCCTGCAAGCGGCCCTGGCCTTGCTGGAAGAAAAGGGCGAAGCGTTTTCCATGCGTGCGCTGGCGCAAAGCCTGGGCGTCGACGCCATGGCCCTGTATCACTACTACGCGGGAAAAGAGGAATTATTGCAAGCGTTGATGGTGCAGCGTTTTGCCGCGCTCGATCCGTGCCAGCCGCCGTTTACGCGGCGCCAGGCGGCGCCACGGCGTGTGCTCGCGCTGTGCGCGCTATACCTGGAACTGGTCAGCGCCACGCCGTATTTCGTGCGCCTGATGGCGCGCGGACTGGTGACGCAAGCCGATGTGGCCGAGCGGTTTGCGGCACTGTTCGAGCTGGCTGTGGAGGGCCTCGACCTGGACAAGAAAACCCGTCTGCGCGGGCGCGATGCGCTTGTCGATTTCCTGCACGGCTATGCGCTGGCGGGCAGGCCCGCCAGCGACACAGCCTGGCATGCTTCGGTTGGCCTGATCCTGGCGGGCATGGCCGCCCGGAACTAGCCTGGCATCAGGCCAGCAGCTTGAGCAGCGCCTGCGCGGCCGCTTCCGACGACGCGGGATTCTGGCCCGTGACCAGCAAGCCATCGGTGACGGCATACGGCTGCCAGTCGCCCAGCTTCGAGTAGACGCCGCCGTTTGCCTTCAGCATGTCCTCGACCAGGAAAGGCACGATCGCGCTCAAGCCAACGGCGTCTTCCTCGGTATTCGTAAAGCCCGTCACCTGCTTGCCGCGCACCAGCGGCGTACCGTCGGTTGCCTTCACGTGACGCAGCACGCCGGGCGCGTGGCAGACGGCGGCAACCGGCTTGCCGGCGGCGATCATCTGTTCGATCAGCGCGATCGAGTGCGGATCTTCGGCCAGGTCCCACAGCGGGCCATGGCCGCCCGGATAGAACACGGCGTCAAAGTCAGCTGCTTTCACGTCGGCCAGCTTGCCCGTGTTGGCCAGCACGGCTTGCGCATCGGCGTCCTGCTTGAAGCGGCGCGTGGCATCCGTTTGCGAATCCGGCTCGTCGCTTTTCGGGTCCAGCGGCGGCTGGCCGCCCAGCGGCGAAACGACCGTCAGCTTCGCGCCCGCTTCTTGCAGCGCATAGTAGGGCGCGGCGAATTCTTCCAGCCAGAAACCGGTTTTCTTGCCGGTGTTACCGAGTTTGTCATGCGAGGTGAGTACCATCAGGATATTCATGTTGCTTCCTTTTATGTCAGGGTTACAGTGCTGCTTCGAGGATACGGCGGCTGCGCGCGAGGTCGATATCGCGGTGTTCGCCGAGGGAGGTCATGCCATGTGCTTCCAATTGTTTCAGTACCGCTTCCACCGCTTCCTGGCCCAGCTGATAGGCCGATAAACGGGTCGGGATGCCCAGCCCTTCAAAGAAGGCGCGGGTGCGGGCGATGGCCGCGGCTATGCGCTCGTCGTCGCTGCCCTGCGTGATGTTCCAGACACGCTCGCCATACTGTAACAATTTGCCGCGTTTCTGCTCGCGCTGCACGTCCAGCAGCGCGGGCAGCACCAGGGCCAGGGTGCGCGCATGGTCGATGTCGTACAGGGCCGTCAGTTCGTGGCCGATCATGTGGGTGGCCCAGTCCTGCGGCACGCCGGCGCCGATCAGGCCATTCAGCGCCAGGGTGGCGGTCCACATCAGGTTGGCGCGGGTGGCGTAATCGTCGGGCGATGCGACGGCCTGCGGCGCGATCTCGACCAGGGTCTGCAGCAAGCCTTCGGCAAAGCGGTCCTGCACCTTCGCCTGCACCGGATAGGTCAGATACTGCTCCGTGGTGTGCACAAAGGCGTCGACCAGGCCGTTGGCCACCTGCGTGGCCGGCAAGGTAAACGTTTTGCTGGGGTCGAGTACGGAAAATTGCGGATACAGCAGCGGGTTGCGAAAACTCAGCTTGTCATGCGTGGCTTTTTTCGTCACCACGCCGCCGCTGTTCATTTCCGACCCCGTGGCCGGCAAGGTCAGTACCGTGCCAAACGGCAGGGCGCGCTGCACATTGGCGCCGCCGCGCTCGGCGATTTCCCACGGCTCGCCGTCGTACAGGGCGGCGGCGGCGACGAACTTGGTGCCATCGATCACCGAGCCGCCACCGACGGCCAGCAGGAAGTCCAGCTTTTCGTTGCGCACCTGGGCCACGGCGCGCATCAGGGTTTCATAGCTGGGATTGGGTTCGATGCCGCCAAACTCCTGCACGCTGCGCTGGCCCAGCGCGGCGCGTACCTCGGCCAGAGTGCCGGTCTTTTCCGCGCTGGCGCCGCCGTACAGGATCAGCACGCGCGCATCGGGCGGCACCAGCGTGGACAATTTGGCGACGGTATCAAGACCGAAGACGATACGGGTCGGGTTATGGAATTCGAAATTTTTCATCATGTCGCTCCTTATTATTAGACTGGTCGTCTAGAATGCAGTTCAAAAAAACGCGGACGAATCTCATCCGCGTACCTGGCGCCCGCCCATTAGTCCGGCGGCAGCTGCAACATCGCCAGGGTCGCCCGCCAGGCAGTTTGCAGGGCGCTGGCGTCGCGCCGCAGCTTGGTCAGCATCGCCGCGCCCAGCCACAGCTGATACAAGGT
This sequence comes from Janthinobacterium sp. BJB446, assembly GCF_002735655.1. Taxonomy (NCBI): domain Bacteria; kingdom Pseudomonadati; phylum Pseudomonadota; class Betaproteobacteria; order Burkholderiales; family Oxalobacteraceae; genus Janthinobacterium; species Janthinobacterium sp. BJB446. The sequence continues at coordinate 22,291 of NZ_PDZK01000007.1, forward strand.
GGCAGCCATCTGCGCCGGATCAGCCACCGATGGCAGCGAGTCGTCCACCCTGCCCCGCGCGATGGCCAGCGCCAGCCTGGCGATGATGCGGTGGGTGCCATCGAGCAGCGCCACGCGCATCGGTTCCGACATGTCCGCCACTTCGCTGCTGAGCTTGACCACCAGGCAGCGGCAGTCGCAGCCGCTGCCATCGAGGCTTTCGCTCGTCCAGCTGGCCCAATACGCCATCAGCGACTGCGCCGCGTTCTGGCCGGGCTGGCCCAGCACGCGCTCCATTTCATCCAGGTAGCCGGTGACGTAATCTTCCAGCATCGCTTCGCCAAACAATTCCTTGGACTTGAAGTAATGGTAGAACGAGCCCTTGGGCACGTCGGCGGCCGACAAGATCTCGTTCAGCCCCACGCCGGCAAAGCCCTTGCGCGTGATGATGGCCTTGCCCTGGTCGATAATGTGCTGGCGCACGTCGGTGTATTCAGCTTTCATGCGAGGCATTGTAGCACAATTAGACCAGTCGTCTAGTATAAATTAAATCCAGAAACAAATTCTGGGGTCAGACCCTCAAGGCCGCTAACGCAGAGGCTTGCGCCAGAGGGCGCGGGGGTCTGACCCCCGCAGCCGCAGTCGGCCAGCCAGCTTAGGCAAACTTCTTGAAATCCGGCTTCCTCTTTTCAAAGAAGGCCGTAAACGCTTCCTTCGCTTCGGCGCCGCCCAGCATGGCGCTGAACAATTTGTTTTCGTCGGCGATGGCCGCCTTCATCGGTTCCATGCGGCTTTGCTTCATCAGGCGCTTGGTGGCGCGGATCGAAGCGGCCGGCAGGGCTACCAGCTTGGCGGCCTGGCCTTGCGCGAAGGTCATCAAGTCATACAGGGGCACGACCTTCGACACCAGGCCCATTTCCAGCGCTTCGCTGGCCGGGAACGCTTCGCCCAGCATCAGCTTTTCCGCCGCGCGCGGGTAGCCGGCCAATTGCGTGAGCAGCAGACTGGAGCCGAATTCCGGGCACAGGCCCAGCTGCGTGAACGGCATCGAGAAGCTGGCATTGTCTGCCGCGTAGACCAGGTCGCAGTGCATCAGCAAGGTGGTGCCGATGCCGATGGCCGGGCCGGACACGGCCGCCACCACGGGCTTGCTGCTGCCATACAGGGCGCGCATGAACTGGAACACGGGACGGTCATGGTCGAGCGAACCATCCTTCGGGCGCGCCGTCTTCATGAAGTCATCAAGGTCGTTACCGGCCGTGAAAATATCGCGCTTGCCGCAGATCAGGATGGCGCGTACTTCATCATCCGTCTCGGCCGCCACCAGCGCATCGGCCAGGGTCTGGTACATGGCGCCCGTGATCGCATTCTTGCGTTCCAGGCGGTTGAATTCCAGGGTCAGGATGCCCTCGCTCTTGCTGCACAAAATATCCATGTCGTCTCCAAAAGATAAAGGGCGCCGGAGTCATCCCACAGCGCCCTGTTTTATTGCTTTACTCAGCCAGACTTATACGCGTTCAAAAATTCCGGCCGCGCCCATGCCGGCGCCCACGCACATCGTGACCATGCCGTACTTCTGCTTGGTGCGCTGCAGCGCGTGGATCACGGTGGCGGCGCGGATGGCACCGGTGGCGCCCAGCGGGTGGCCCAGGGCGATCGCGCCGCCCATCGGGTTGACCTTTGCCGGGTCCAGGCCCAGGTCGCCGATGACGGCCAGTGCCTGTGCCGCAAACGCTTCGTTCAGCTCGATCCAGTCCAGCTGGTCTTGCGTGATGCCGGCGGCGGCGCACGCTGCGGGAATGGCGAATTTCGGACCGATGCCCATGATTTCCGGCGGCACGCCGCGCACGGCGAACGAGGAGAATTTCGCCAGCGGGGTCAGGTTATGCTCGCGCAGGATTTTTTCGCTGACGATCAGCAGCGCGCCGGCGCCGTCGGACATCTGCGAGCTGTTGGCGGCGGTCACGCTGCCCTTGGCGGCGAAGACGGGCTTCAGCTTGGCCAGCGACTCCATCGACGAATCGGCGCGCGCGCCTTCGTCCGTGTCGACGGTGCGGCGGCTCACGTCGACCTGGCCGGTGGCCAGGTTCGGCGTGCGCGTGATGATTTCCACGGGCGTCGTTTCCGCCTTGAAGAAACCGGCTTGCTGCGCGGCGATGGCGCGGCGGTGCGATTCAACGGAGAACGCGTCCTGCTGTTCGCGCGACACTTTCCATTGCTGCGCCACTTTCTCGGCCGTCAGGCCCATGCCGTAAGCCATGCCGATATTCTCGTCGCTGAACATATCCAGGTTCATCGACGGGTGGTGGCCCATCATCGGCACCATCGACATCGATTCGATGCCGCCGGCGATCATGACGTCGGCTTCGCCCACGCGGATGCGGTCGGCCGCCATGGCAATGGCCGTGATGCCCGAAGCGCAGTAGCGGTTGACGGTGACGCCGCCCACGGTTTTCGGCAAGCCGGCCAGCAGCACCGAGTTACGCGCGATATTGAAGCCCTGCTCCGCTTCCGGGAACGAGCAGCCGATGATGGCGTCGGTGATCAGCGCAGGGTCGAGGCCAGGCGCTTGCGCCAGGGCCGATTGCAGCACGCGCACCAGCAGGTCGTCCGGGCGGGTGTTCTTGAACATGCCGCGCGGCGCCTTGCCGATCGGGGTGCGGGTTGCAGAGACGATGTAGGCGTCTTGAAGTTGTTTGCTCATTTTATGCTTTCAAAGATGTTGAACGAGGTTCGTGTTCTGTCGAATGTCCGGGGTAGAGGCTTATCGCTTCTGCGACAAATACCAGTCCACCGTCACCTGTGCCGCCAGCGTGCCTTCGGAGTCGAAAATATCGACTTCCACGGGAAACGCCACCTTGCCATCCTGCGCCAGCTGCGCCTTCAAGGCAGCCAGGTCGCCCGGTACCCGGCCTTCGGCGCGCGTCGCGCCCCGGGCCACCTTCTGGTACTGGATGCGCGACTCCTTGGCCACCGGGCGCAAGCCCAGTATCAGCTCGGCGAAGCCGCCAGCCATGGCCGCGCCGGAAGCCGTTTCGGCCAGGGTGAACAAGGCACCCGCATGCTGCGTGCCCAGGTGATTATTCAGTTTTGGATCTTCCGGCATCGACACCTTCGAGGTGCCGGCGCCGATGTCGTCGATGCTGATCCCCAGCAGCCGCACGAAGGGCAAGGTGTCCATCATCTGTTGTTTGATACGGTCATACACCATGCTTGGCCTCACGCGCAGTAATACTTTAAATACCAACGGCAGGATCTTCATCGACGCCAGGCTTAGTTGCGTACCGGCTTACCGGTCTGCATCATGCCCATGATCCGTTCCTGGGTTTTCGGATGGTTCAACAGCTCCAGGAATGCCTTGCGTTCCATATCCAGCAGCCACTGTTCGCTGACGAAACTGCCCTGGTCCACGTCGCCGCCCGATACGATCTCGGCGATCATCTCGCCCAGCTTGAAATCGTGCGCCGAAATGAAGCCGCCGTCGCGCATGTTGACCAGCTGCGCCTTGATGGTGCCCCAACCGTAACGGCCCGTCACCTGGATCAGCGATGGCAACGCTGGACGGAAGCCCGCGTCGAACGTGGCGCGCGCTTCGACCTTGGCCACGTGCAGCAGCTCGTAGGCGTTGAACACGATCACGTCGTCTTCCTTCAGGTAGCCCATTTTCTTGGCTTCCAGTGCCGATTTCGACACGTTGGCGGTGGCCGCATTGGTGAAGCCCGTTTTCAGGAATTGCAGGATGTCGTTGCCCTTGGCTTCCTTGTAGGCGCGCTGCGCCGCTTCCTTCAAGCCGCCGCCGGCTGGAATCAGGCCCACGCCCACTTCCACCAGGCCGATGTACGATTCGATCGAGGCCACGCGCTTCGACGCATGCAGCGCCAGCTCGCAACCGCCGCCCAGTGCCAGGCCGGCGACCGCGGCGATCACCGGCACGTTCGCGTATTTCAGCGACATGAAGGTGTTCTGCAGTTCGGCGATGATCGGATCGACGGCTTTCACGCCGCCTTGCATGAATGCCGGCAGGGCCGATTGCAGGTCGGCGCCGGCCGAGAAGGCACCGCCTTCGGCTGCGTCGGCGTGCCAGATCACCAGGCCCTTGAAGTTCTTCTCGGCTTCGGCCAATGCCAGTTTCAGGCCATTGATCACGCCTTCGCCGATCACATGCATCTTCGTCTTGAACGAGATGATCAGCACATCGTCGCCCGTATGCCAGACGCGCACGGATTCGTCTTCGAAGACGGTGGTGCCGGCCGTCTTGCCGTCGATGGCACCGCTGCCCAGGACGGGCGCGCGGAATGGCTGGCGGTCATACACGGCCAGGGTCGAACGCGGCACGAAGCTGTTCGACACGGCGGAGTACGAACCTTCCGGCGTGTGCACGCCGCCTTTTTCAGCGACCGGACCTTCGAAGACCCAGGCTGGCAGCGGCGCATTGCACAGCGCGTGGCCGGCGTCGATATCTTCCTTGACCCAGTTGGCCACCTGCAGCCAGTTCGATGCCTGCCACGTTTCAAACGGGCCAACGTTCCAGCCGAAGCCCCAGCGCATGGCGAAGTCGATGTCGCGCGCATTGTCGGCCACGGTGTCCAGGTGGATGGCGATGTAGTGGAAAGCGTCGCGGAAGATCGCCCACAGGAACTGGCCTTGCGGATTCGTCGATTCGCGCAGCGCCTTCATCTTCTTGACCGGATCCTTTTCCTTCAGGATGCGGGCGATGATGTCGGCCGCCTTGGCGCCGCCGGCCACGTATTCACCGGTGGCGAAGTCCAGACGCTGGATCTCCTTGCCGACTTTCTTGTAGAAGCCCGCGCCGCTCTTCTGGCCCAGCGCGCCTTTTTCCACCAGCTGCGCCAGCACGGCCGGCGTCTTGTAGACGGCGGCGAACGGGTCGTTCGGCAGGTAATCCTGCATGGTCTTGATCACATGGCCCATGGTGTCCAGGCCAACCACGTCCGCCGTGCGGAAGGTGCCCGACTTGGCGCGGCCCAGCTTGGCGCCCGTCAAGTCATCGACAACGTCCACGGACAGGCCGAATTTTTCGGCTTCGTGCACGATGGCCAGGATGCCGAACACGCCAACGCGGTTGGCGATGAAGTTCGGCGTATCCTTGGCACGGACCACGCCCTTGCCCAGGGTGGTAGTCAGGAAACCTTCCAGCTGATCGCTGATCTCGGGCTTGGTGAACTCGGTCGGGATGATCTCGACCAGGTGCATATAGCGCGGCGGGTTGAAGAAGTGCACGCCGCAATAGCGCGATTTCAGGTCGGCGTCGAAGCCTTCGGCCAGCTTGGTGATCGACAGGCCCGAGGTATTCGAGGCGAAGATCGCGTTCGGACCGATGTGCGGTGCGACCTTTTGATACAGGTCGTGTTTCCAATCCATGCGCTCGGCGATGGCTTCGATGATCAGGTCGCAACCGGCCAGCAGGTCCAGGTTGTCTTCGTAGTTGGCCACCTGGATCAGCGCGGCGTCATCCTTGTTGCCCAGCGGAGCAGGCGACAGTTTTTTCAGGTTCTCGATGGCGCGCAGCACGATGCCATTCTTCGGACCTTCCTTGGCCGGCAGGTCGAACAGCACGACCGGCACTTTCGCGTTGATGCAGTGGGCGGCGATCTGCGCGCCCATCACGCCGGCGCCGAGGACGGCTACTTTTTTAACGATGAAATTGGTCATATTTTCCTCAAGTCTTAGAACAGGTCTGCGTCGAGTGCCATCAAGTTGGCCGAACCGGAACGCGCCTGACGGATCAGGGTTGCCGTCTCAGGCTGCAAGCGGGCGAAGTAGAAACGTGCGGTAGCCAGTTTGGCGGTGTAGAACTTGTCGCCGCTGGATTCTTTTTCGAGGGCGATCTTGGCCATCTGCGCGAACAGATAGCTGTAGATCATGTGGCCGACGACGCGCAGGTAAGGCACGCATGCCGCGCCCACTTCGTCCGGATTCTGGAATGCCTTCATGCCGATTTCCATGGTCAGCTTGGTGACTTTGTCGCCCAGGTCGCCCAGTGGCGTAACGAATTCGCTCATCGCTTCATCGGTACCGTTGTCTTCGACGAAAGCCTTGATCTTTTCGCCGAACTTGCGCAGCTTGGCGCCGTTGTCGCCCAGGATCTTGCGGCCCAACAGGTCCAGCGACTGGATCGTGTTCGTGCCTTCATAGATCATGTTGATGCGCGCGTCGCGCACATACTGCTCCATGCCCCATTCCGAGATGTAGCCGTGGCCGCCGAACACTTGCATCGCGTCCGAGGTGGCGATCCAGGCGTTATCGGTGATGAAGGCCTTGATGACGGGCGTCAGCAGCGCTACTTCGTCGGCGGCTTCCTTGCGCACGTCGGCGTCAGGGTGGTGCAGTTCGCGGTCGATCTGCAGCGCCACGTAGGAAGTGAAAGCGCGCGCGCCTTCGGCGTAGGCTTTGCCCGTCAACAGCATGCGGCGCACGTCAGGGTGCACGATGATGCGGTCGGCCGGCAGTTCCGGGTTCTTGATGCCGGACAGCGAACGCATTTGCGTGCGGTCCTTGGCGTAGATCAGCGCGTTCTGGTAAGCGATTTCCGTCAGGCCCAGCGACTGCATGCCCACGCCCAGGCGGGCCGCGTTCATGAAGACGAACATGGCGTTGAGGCCCTTGTTCGGCTGGCCGATGATCCAGCCTTTCGCGCCGTCCAGGTTCATCTGGCAAGTCGAATTGCCGTGGATACCCATTTTTTCTTCGATGGCGCCGCAGGTGATCGGGTTGCGTTCACCGACCGTGCCGTCCGCGTTCGGCAGGAATTTCGGCACCAGGAACAGCGAGATGCCTTTCGAGCCTTCCGGTGCGTCCGGTACGCGGGCCAGCACCAGGTGCAGGATGTTTTCCGCCATGTCGTGCTCGCCGGCCGAGATGAAGATCTTGTTGCCGGTGATGGTCCAGGAACCGTCCGCCTCAGGCAGCGCTTTCGAGCGCAGCAGGCCCAGGTCGGTGCCGCAGTGCGGTTCGGTCAGGCACATGGTGCCCGTCCATTCGCCCGACACCAGCTTCGGCAGATACACTTCCTTCTGGTGGTCGGTGCCGTGCTCCTTCAGGCACTCGTAGGCGCCGTGCGACAGGCCAGGGTACATGGACCAGGCCTGGTTCGACGAGTTCAGCATTTCATAGAACGAGTTGTTCAGCACGACAGGCAAGCCCTGGCCGCCGTATTCCGGATCGCACGCCAAGGCCGCCCAGCCGCCTTCGACGTACTGCTTGTAGGCTTCCTTGAAACCTTTCGGCGTGGTCACGCTTTTCGTGACGGGGTCGTGGTGGCAGCCCTCGCGGTCGCCGGAGTGGTTCAGCGGGAACAATACTTCGGAGGTGAATTTGCCGCCCTCTTCCAGCACCTGGTTGATGATGTCGGCGTCGACGTCGGCGTACGACGGCATTTGCTTCAGTTCTTCTTCCACTTGCAGGAACTCATGCAGGACGAATTGCATATCCCGGATTGGCGCGACGTATTGACCCATAATTTTCTCCTGAAGGCGATTAGCTAAAGTGTTGTACTTGTAGTGCGTGTGCGTTATTGCGGATACTGTCTGACGGCTTATTTGCTTGTGACGGAATTCTGGTACGACGCCAGCAGGCGGATAAAGCCCGCTTGCGCCCGTTCGATGCTGCCCGGCACGCGCAGGAAACGCGCGTCGTGATGCAGGGCCAGGATCAGGCCATACATCTCGTACACCAGCTGCTGGGCGTCCGTGTCCGCTTTCAGGTCGCCCGTGGCGATCGATTGCTCGACACAGCGCAGCAGCGCACCCTGCCAGGCCCGCACCATGGCCACGAGGGCTTCGCGGATGGGGCCCGGACGGTCGTCATACTCGACGGCGCCGCTGATATAGATGCAGCCGGAAGCGATTTCCACGCTGACCCGCTTGACCCAGCGCGCAAACATCGATTGCAGGCGCTGGATGCCGCGTGGTTCTTTCATGCTGGGGAAAAAGACTTCTTGCTCGAAACGATAGTGATAGAGCTTCAGCACTTCCATCTGCAAGTCTTCGCGCGAGCCAAAGTGGGCAAACACGCCCGACTTGCTCATGTTCATTTTGTCCGCAAGCAGCCCGATGGTCAGGCCTTCCAGGCCGTCGCGGCTGGACAGGTCCAGCGCCACGTCGAGGATGGCTGCACGGGTCAGTTCGCCCTTGCGCATGAATTTGACTGAAGTATTCAAGAGTACCGTTCTAAAAGTGATGTTGCCGATTTGGCGGACTGAAGCGAGAGTAAAAAAAAGCACGCTCCGAAAAAATCCGAACGCTCGTACTATTATCCACTACCACGTAAAAGTCAAACGGGAACTTTAGAGCCGGTATTCTATTGGTGCAGCGCAGCATTTTTAAGCCGCGTGTTTCTATTGATTTCAGGCAGGCAAAAGCGTCGCGCCCGTGCCTGCCCACAACAGACGAACCTCAGGAAAGGTCGCCTGCCTTGCTCAGTTGACGGCGGTCGCGCTTGGTCGGCCGCCCCTTGATGGTGGTGCCCGGCTCGCGGAACAGCTTGCGTTCCTCGGCCAGTTGCTCGCGGCGGGCGATGCTGGCCGGCGTTTCGCCATACAGCAAGCGTGCCACGGGGGCCGAGCCGCGCTTGTCGGACAGGCCCAGCACGGCCACTTCCCACGTCTCCGCGCCATTGTCGATGGCCAGCTCGTCGCCCACGCGCACGCTGCGCGCCGGTTTGACGCGCTCGCCGCCCACTTTGACCTTGCCCGTGTCGACGGCTTCGCTGGCCAGCGAACGCGTCTTGAAGAAGCGCGCCGCCCACAGCCATTTATCCAGCCTTACCGTTGTCATCTCGTTCATGCGTACTTGCCTACTGAAAAAATGCGCATCACCAGCCGGTACACGAGAAATGCGGCTTCATAGCCGATGCGCTGGAAACGCCCGATGTGCTTGAAATCATCCTGGTGAATGACGATGCCGTCGGCCACGCCCTGCTCGATGTGCTGGCGCAGGCTTTGCGCGAACGCCACGTCCTTGATCACCACGTTCGCTTCCTGGTTCAGGAACAGGCTCAGCGCGTCAATATTGCTGGAGCCCACCGTCGCCCAGTCATCGTCGACGACGGCCACCTTGGCGTGCAGCTGCGTCTTGCGGTATTCGACGATCTTGACGCCGGCGGCCAGCAGTTTCGGGTAAAACGAATGCGCCACGGCATCTTGCATGCGGAATTCGCCCACGCCGATCAACAGGACCACGTCCACGCCCCGCAGGGCCGCCTGGGCCAGGGCGTGGCGCAGCTTGTGCCCGGGCGCGAAATACGGGTTGGCCAGCATCACGCTCTTGCGCGCCTGGCCCAGCGCCTGCAGGTAGGCGCGCTGGATGGTGCGGCGGTTGCGCAGGTTGTCGCGCACGACAAAACCGGCCACGACGGGGTTCTTCGCCAGCTCCTTGCTGGCGACGCGCATCTTGCGATACAGCTTGATACGCCGCACCAAGTTCATCTTGCCCAATCTTGCCCACTGTGCCTGCACCTCCTCGTGGATGGCGTCGACCAGCGGGCCCTTCACTTGGACGGCGAAATCCCAGCGCGGCGCTGCCAGGCTGATGTTGTGGTCGTAGTCGCAAAACATGTCGTCGTTGATATTGATGCCGCCCACCAGGGCGATCTCGCCATCGGCCACGCAAATCTTGCGGTGCGTGCGCGTGATGCCGCGCCGGAACCACGGATTGAAGATGCGGTGGTGCACGCCAGCCGCTTCCAGTTGCGCATGCATGGCCTTGACCCGGCGGTTGCCCGTGCCGAACCAGTCCGTGATCATGCACACCAGCACGCCGCGCGCGGCGGCACGTTTGAGCGCATCGAGCACCAGGGTGCCCGTGGCGTCGTCGGCAAAAATATACGTTTCGAAATAGACTTCCGAGCGCGCGCCATCGATGGCGGCAATCAGCGCGGGGAAGTAATCGGTGCCGCAATACAGCAGCTTGATGTCATTGTGGGCGATGAAATTGACTGTGCGCATGCTGGCAGTCTACGCGAGTTTCAAAGCGGCAACGATCGGCGCGTGGTCCGACAGTTTTGCCCACAGGGTGCCATGCATCACTTGCGCGCCTTCCACGTGGAAACCGCGCACATAGATGCGGTCCAGGCGGAACCACGGCAAGGCGGCGGGAAAGGTGCGCGCCGGCACGGGGATCGGCGTCTTCGTCTGGCGCCGCGCCAGGGTGCGCACCAGGTCGCCCAGGGCCGAGTTCGACGCGCGCTGGTCGAATACTTCCACCACGCCGAGCGCATTGCGCAGCTTGTCGCTGAGCGTGTTGCGCCAGTCGTTGAAATCGCCGGCAATGATGACGGGTTCGCCATTCGGCGCCGATTCCATGACGGCGTCGATCAGCGCCTGCGTCTGGCGGCCCCGTCCCGATTCAAACAGGCCCAGGTGAACGACGTAGCAGTGCACGTCCGCCTGCGGCGTCTTGAGCACGCAATGCAGGATGCCGCGCTGTTCATAAGCGTGGTCGGACACGTCGTGGTTGGTTTGCGAGGCGATGGGAAACTTGCTCAGCAAGGCGTTGCCATGGTGGCCATGGTCATACACGGCATTCATGCCGTAGGCGGAATGGTGCTCGGCGCCGGCAAAGAACTCGTGCTGCGACGCTTCCGGCCAATGCTTGTGGCCGTTTTTCTCGGCGCCAAAGCGGGCCGCATTGCGGTCGTGCTTGCCTTGCACTTCCTGCAAAAACACGACATCGGCATGGAACAGGGCAATCGCCTGCTTCAAGGCATGCACGCGGGGCAAGCCCCGCACGGAGGAGACGCCCTTGTGAATATTATAAGTTGCTACGCGGATTTTCATGCCTTGATTCTACTCCCTGACAGGCCCCGCGCGGCGCCGGCGTAGGTGCGCGTGCGCACCTAAAACCCACAATCAGGCCAGCATGCGTCCCACGCCCGCCGTCACGCTGACGATCAGCGCGGTAATGCCGGCCGCCCAGACAATCTTCACCAGCAAGGGCGCGCCGCGCCAGGCCACGGTGCGCTTGCCCTTGGCAAACGCACCCGGGTGCAGCAGCCAGCCGATCGCCATCAGCGGCATGCCGATCGGTGGCGTGCGGCCGGGCACGGTGGAGCCAAACAGCAGAAAGATAAAGCACAGGCAAAAAACGATGCCCAGGGTGCCCAGCAGTTTTTGCTGCGTCGTCAAATGTAACCAGTTCAACATGGAATGCTTTCTAGGAAAATCAGGTGGGGCGCGCCAGGCCCGTCATGGCCGGCAATTGCAAAATCGCTTCCGCGTTGGACGACGAGAAACAGCGGTCGGCCGCCGCCAGGTAGGGCAGCCACGCGTATTGCAAGTGTTCGCGGGGACTCAAGGTGATGGCGATGTCGCGCGGCACTTGCACGCTGAACACGTGTTCCGTGTTGCGCGTCACGCCAGGCGCATAGCGGTGGCGCCAGATCGGATAGATCTCGTACACATTCGACAAGTTCCAGTCGCGCAGCACGATGTCGCGCCCATCGGCAACGATGCCGGTTTCCTCGCACAATTCGCGCGCGGCCGTCTGCAGCAGCGGTTCGTCGACGGCATCGACGGAACCCGTCACCGATTGCCAGAAACCGGGTTGGCCCGCGCGCTCGATCAGCAAGACATCAAGGTCAGCCGTATGGATGACGACCAGCACGGAAACGGGAATTTTATGGCTCATATCAAGAATGAAAAAGGCGCCTCGCAGCGCCTTTTTTTGCCTCAGCAAGTAAAAATGGTAGCGGCCGCATGAACGGCCGCCTTGGCCATTACGCTACTTTTGGCTCGGTGCTGCGCAAGCGGATGTGCAGTTCACGCAATTGCTTCTCGTCCACTTCCGACGGCGCATGGGTCAGCAAGTCTTGCGCGCGTTGGGTTTTCGGGAAGGCGATCACGTCGCGGATCGATTCGGAACCCGTCATCATGGTCACGATACGGTCCAGGCCGAATGCCAGGCCGCCATGCGGTGGCGCGCCGTATTGCAGGGCATCGAGCAGGAAGCCGAATTTCAGCTGTGCTTCTTCGGCATCGATCTTCAGTGCACGGAAGACCTTGCTTTGCACTTCTTCGCGGTGGATACGGATCGAACCGCCACCCAGTTCCCAGCCGTTCAAGACCATGTCGTAAGCCTTGGCGATGCAGGCGCCCGGATCGCTTTCCAGCATGTCTTCATGGCCGTCTTTCGGCGCCGTGAATGGATGGTGGGTCGCCGTCCAGCGATCCGCTTCTTCGTCATGCTCGAACATCGGGAAGTCGACCACCCACAATGGCTTCCATACGTCTTCGAACAGGCCGGCTTTCTTGCCGAACTCGCTGTGGCCGATCTTCACGCGCAGCGCGCCGATGGCGTCGTTGACGACCTTGGCCTTGTCCGCGCCGAAGAAGATCAGGTCGCCGTCTTGCGCGCCCGTCTGCTCGAGGATCGTGGCCAGCACATCGGCAGGCAGGAACTTGACGATCGGCGACTGCAAGCCTTCAGGACCCTTGGCTTTCTCGTTGACCTTGATGTAAGCGAGGCCCTTGGCGCCGTAGATGGCGACGAACTGGGTGTAGGCGTCGATTTCCGAACGGGGCATGCTGCCGCCTTGCGGTACGCGCAGGGCCACCACGCGGCCGCCCTTCATGTTGGCGGCGCCGTTGAAGACCTTGAATTCGACCGACTTCATGACTTCGGTCAAGTCCGTGAAGGCCAGCTTGACGCGCATGTCCGGCTTGTCGGAGCCGTACAGACCCATCGCTTCGGCGAAATCCATCACCGGGAACGGGTTCGGCAAGTCGATGTTCAGCGTGTTCTTGAAGACGACGCGGATCATGTCTTCGAACAGGTCGCGGATTTCCTGTTCCGTCAGGAACGAGGTTTCGCAATCGATCTGCGTGAATTCAGGCTGGCGGTCAGCGCGCAAATCTTCGTCGCGGAAGCACTTGGTGATCTGGTAGTAACGGTCGAAGTTGGCGACCATCAACAGTTGCTTGAACAACTGTGGCGATTGCGGCAAGGCGAAGAAGCTGCCCGCGTTGACACGCGACGGCACCAGGTAATCGCGCGCGCCTTCTGGCGTCGACTTGGTCAGCATCGGCGTTTCGATGTCGATGAAGCCCAGCGCGTCGAGGTACTTGCGCACTTCCATCGTCACCTTGTAGCGCAGGCGCAGGTTGTTCTGCATTTGCGGACGGCGCAGGTCCAGCACGCGGTGCGTCAGACGCGTCGTTTCCGACAGGTTGTCGTCGTCCAGCTGGAACGGCACGGGCACGGAAGGGTTCAGCACTTCCAGTTCCGAGCAGACCACTTCGATCTTGCCGGATTTCAGGTTGTTGTTGATGGTGCCTTCGATACGGTTGGTCACGACGCCCGTCACGCGCAGGCAGAATTCGTTGCGCACGGCTTCGGCGACCTTGAACATCTCCGCTTGTTCCGGGTTGCAGACGATTTGCACCAGGCCTTCACGGTCGCGCAAGTCGATGAAGATCAGGCTGCCGTGGTCGCGGCGGCGATGTACCCAGCCGCACAGGCTGACGGTTTGTCCCAGCATGGCTTCGGTAACGAGGCCGCAGTATTCAGTACGCATAGACATAAAATTCTCAGTTCAGGTTAGTGAGTGTTCAATCCGGCCACGTCCCGCATGGGACGCCTGCCTTTATTCTTTGGCTGCCGGGGCCGGTACAGCAACAACTTCCGCAGGCGCCACCACGCCCATCGAGACAATATATTTGAGCGCCGCATCGACGCTCATGTCGAGTTCGACGACATCGCTGCGCTTCATCATCAGGAAAAAGCCCGATGTCGGATTCGGCGTCGTCGGCACATACACGCTGACAAAGTCGCCCACCAGGTGGTTCGCCGCATCGCCGCCCGGCACGCCGGTCAGGAAAGCGATGGTCCAGGAGTTCTGGTGCGGATACGGCACCAGCACGGCCTTGCGGAAGGCATTGCCCGACGGGGAAAACAGGGTATCCGACACTTGCTTGACGCTCGAATACAGGGAATTGACGATGGGTATGCGTTGCAGCAATTTTTCCCACAGTTTCACCACGTAATTGCCGACCAGGTTATTCGTCAGCAAACCCGTGAAGAAGACGATCAGTACCGTCAATACCGTGCCCAGGCCGGGAATGGTGCTCAGCGCGGGAATCTTGTGGCCGAACCATACGCTGGGCTGCGTACTGCCGGGCACCAGCAACAGCGACTGGTCCATCGTGCTGATCACCAGATTCAGGACCCAGGCGGTAATGGCCAGGGGAACCAAAATCAGCAATCCGGTAATAAAGTATTTACGCATCAGTTTCTCGGTAATGGATCGTATCGGCGCGGCGCGCTTTTCAGTCCGCTTTCGGTGCAGTGGCAACCGGGGCAGGCGCAGGTGCGGCAGCAGGCGCGCTCTCGGCAGCCGGGGCGGGCTTGGCGCCATCGGCCGGGCCCGTTGGAATGGCCGTGGTGGGCGCCGTGCCGCCGCGGAAATCGGTCGCGTACCAGCCAGTGCCCTTCAATTGGAAACCGGCGGCCGTCAATTGTTTCTTGAAACTGGGCTTGCCGCACGACAGGCACACCGTCAGTACTGGATCGGAGATCTTTTGCAAGACGTCCTTGGCAAAACCACACTCGTCACAACGGTAAGCGTAAATCGGCATCTCTACTCCGAGAAAATCATCAAAAACCCTGAATTATAAAGCTTTTCCTTTGTCCCCAGCGGAAAATGCCCCGCCCGCCTCACTCCGCCCGGCGGCGCAAGCTCATCCAGCGCTCCTTGCCGGCGAAGACGGCAATGGAATCGTCCACGGCTTCGTCGGCCAGGCAGTCGAAATGCGGCGCCAGCAATTCCTGCAGTGTCTCGCGCGACATACCAAATGGCGGTCCCTTGACATTGTCATCAAAGAAAAAGTAACCGGCCAGCATGGCGCCCGGCGCCAGCAGCTGCGCCCAGCGGGCCGCCACTTGCGGCCACATGGCACGCGGCATGGCGCACAGGAAGGCCCGTTCATAGATCAGGTCCAGCGGCGCAACGGGTTCCCAGGCAAAGAAATCCGCTTCCACCACCTGCCCTGCCCGCGCACCGACGACAGCGCGCGCGGCGGCCACGGCGGCCGGCGAAAAGTCGATGGCCGTGGCATCCCAGCCGTGATCCAGCATGAAGACCAGTTCATAGGCCGAGCCGCAGCCAGGAATCAGGCAGCGCAGCGGCGCCGGGCTGCCTGCAACAAAGCTGCGCAGGCGCGACGGCACGCCGCCCTGGTCCCACGGCGTGAATTGCTTCTCGAAACGCTCGTCCCAGAAGGCGGGCGACAGCGGATCGCGGGTAGTGAAGTCAGCCATCACTTACGTCCTCATACCGTTAAAACGGCAGTTGATGCCAGCGCATGAACACTTGCAAGCCCAGCGCGCCGAGGGCGAAGGCGCCCACGAAGTACACGATAAAGCTCAGCAATCGATTCGTCTGGCGTTGCTCAGCCAGCAAGGTTTTCATCAGTTCCACCTCGTTTTCGCGCGGCTCGCCGTGCACCGTCAAGGCCTGGTGCAGCAAGCGCGGCAGTTGCGGGAAAATGTGCGCATAACGGGGCGCTTCTGCGCGCAGGCGCTCCATGAAGCCTTGCGGCCCCACCTGGTTGCTCATCCATCTTTCCAGATACGGCTTGGCCGTTTGCCACAGGTCCAGTTCCGGGTCCAACTGGCGGCCCAGGCCTTCGATATTGAGCAGGGTCTTTTGCAGCAGCACCAGTTGCGGCTGCACTTCCACGTTGAAGCGGCGCGAGGTCTGGAACAGACGCAGCAGGACTTGTCCGAAAGAAATATCCTTCAGCGGACGGTCGAAGATCGGCTCGCAGCAGGCGCGCACGGCCGCTTCCAGCTCATCGACGCGCGTGTCTTTCGGCGCCCAGCCCGATTCGATATGCGCCTCGGCCACGCGCTTGTAATCGCGGCGGAAGAAAGCGAGGAAGTTTTGCGACAGATAATCCTTGTCGTAGTCGTTCAACGTTCCCACGATGCCGAAGTCGAGCGCGATATAGCGGCCGAACGATTCGGGCGCGATCGACACAAGAATATTCCCCGGGTGCATGTCCGCATGGAAAAAGCCGTCACGGAACACTTGCGTAAAGAAAATTTCCACGCCATCGCTGGAGAGCTTGCGCAAATCCACGCCGGCCGCCACCAGGCGCTCGGTCTGCGACACGGGAATCCCATACATGCGCTCCATGACGATGACACTGCTGGAACAGTAATCCCAGTGCATTTCCGGCACCAGCAACAATTCCGAGTTGGCGAAATTGCGGCGCAGCTGGCTGGCGTTGGCCGCCTCGCGCATCAGGTCCAGCTCGTCGTGCAGGTATTTGTCGAACTCGCCCACCACTTCCTTGGGTTTCAGGCGCTTGCTGTCGGCCCACAGGCGGCTGGTCCAGTCGGCGGCGATGTGCATCAGGGCCACGTCTTCGTCGATCAGCTTTTTCATGCCTGGACGCAAAACCTTCACGGCCACTTCGCGGCCATCTTTCAAGGTGGCGAAGTGCACCTGGGCAATCGAGGCGGACGCCACCGGTTCGCGCTCGAAGCTGGCAAACAGCTGATCCGGGTGCGCGCCGAGGGACTTGGTGATCTGCGCGATGGCCAGGTCGGAATCAAACGGCGGCACACGGTCTTGCAGGCGCGCCAGTTCTTCGGCGATGTCGAGCGGCATCAGGTCGCGCCGGGTCGACAGCACCTGGCCGAATTTGACGAAAATCGGACCCAGCTCTTCCAGCGCCAGGCGCAGGCGCAAGCCCCGTGGCGACGACAGGTCGCGCCAGAAAATCAGGGTGTCGATCAATTTGGCGGTGCGGGGAACTTGCAGACCAGAAATCGCTATCTCATCCAGACCGTACTTGATGGAAACACGGATGATTTTAAACAGGCGCAGGAATTTCAATATCATGTAGACAAATCCGGTGAGGAAGACTGCGGCTGGACGGCGGCGGCCGCCTTTTCCAGCCGGGCAAGGCGCTTGGCCAGGCGTTCGACGTCATCGCGCACGCGCGTCACGCCAGCGGAATACTCTTGCAAGGTAGAAGGACGGATCAGCATGGGCTGTTCGTCGAGAAAATATTCGGCCACGTTTTCCGCCAGTTTTTGCTGGCCCGTGCGCACAAAGGCGGCGGCATCCCTGGCACCGGCAACCAGGCGCGTGGCCAGCATGGGTCCCACGACCTTTTCCAGGTCGTGCTCCGCTTCCCAGCGCAAGCCCTTGCTCAATTGCGAAATCGCATTGGCAAACTCGGCATCGCCTTCGATCTTGACGTAGGAAAACGCCCGCTCGCGGTTTTGCAGGATCAGCGGCACATCGGACAATTTCACGCGGATGGTGACGTTGGCCGGCATGTCGGCCGGCGCCGCCTCCAGCATGCCTGCGCTGTCGACGCGCAGGCGCAAGGCCACGGCGCCCGTGTCGATACAGGCCAGCTTGCCAGCGTGCACGGCCAACTGCTGGCGCGCCCACGGCTCTTGCGCCAGCAAATGGTTAATTGTCGCGATGACGGGCGTCATCAGGGAGAGATCGGGAAGTGGTGCCATCTATATACAGCGCGCCAGGCGCGCCCCTAAAAAGAAAAAACCGCCCGTAAAACAACGTGGGCGGTTTCGATCTTACCAGTTCAGCAGGAAATATCTGTTAAGCATCATGCATTCCGCATGGACTTAAGCCATTATTCAGCAAGTTTTTACAATTAATTCAATTGCTGGATGCCTGCCAAGACCCAGCCGCTGTTGCCGCTGACGGGTTTCGACATATTCCATACTTCCGCGAACGGTTCCGCTGCCGCGCCAGGCGCCGAACGGATCAGGCCCGTAAACTTCACGCTTGCCAGGTAATCGTTGACGCTCGTCTCGATCCCCAGCAGTTCGGCATCGATGGTGACGACATCCGTAAAGTCCGGCTGCGCGCCCCGTTCCTGGATTTGCATGCGCAGTTCGGCATACACTTCCGGCGACGTGAATTCGCGGATATCGTTGACATCGGCCTTGTCCCAGGCCGCTTGCAAGCGAATGAAATTGCTTTTCGCGTGGCGCAGGAAGGCATCCTTGTCGAAGTCGCCTGGCACGCCCCATGGCGCGGCGGCCGGTGCCGGGACCGGGACCGGGACCGGCTTGTCCAGGCCTACGCCGGACGAGACAGGCTGCAGCGGCGGCAGCGGTGGAATGCGCGAACCGATGTCAGGCACGTTGCCGGCTGGCGCAGGCTGGTTGCCGCCAAAACCCGCGAACGGCGCATTGCCGCCAGCATTGTTGTCGCGCTTGCCACGCACCATGCGGTAGATGAAGAACGCCACGCCGGCCAGCAAGGCCACCATCAGCAGGGTGCTGATCATGCTGGCCAGGGCGCCGCCCAGGCCAAAATGCGACAGCAGCGCGCCCAGGCCCAAGCCCAGCAAGGCGCCGCCCAGCAAGCCTTTCCAGCGGCTCGGCGCCTTGGCGGCAGGGGCCGGCGCGGGGGCCGGCGCAGGTTGCGCCTGGCGTGGCGCGGCGGCCGGTGCCGGCGTTGGCGCCGGTGCGGGCGCCTGGCGGCCCACGTTTTGCGACTGGCGGCCAAACGAACGGCCACCGCCCATGGGACGGGCCAGCGCCTCGCCCAGCATGGATACCGTGGTCGCGGCCAGCATCATGCCGACCATAAATTTCTTCAATTTCATTCCATCTCCTAAAATCACCGGCTTGGTGAGTTACAGCTTGAATTACATCTTGATGCCGGTATGCAAAGCGGCAATGCCTGCCGTCAAATTGTAGTACTGCACGCGCTCCAGGCCCGCCGTTTCCATCATGGTCTTCAGCGTTTCCTGGTCCGGATGCATGCGGATCGATTCTGCCAGGTAGCGATAGCTTTCCGCGTCGCCGGCGATTTTCTGTCCAAACCACGGCAAGACCGAGAACGAATACAGGTCGTACGGCTTTTGCAGGGGTGCTGCCACCTTGGAAAACTCCAGCACCAGCAGCTTGCCGCCCGGTTTCAGCACGCGGCGCATTTCCGCCAGCGCCACATCCTTGTGCGTCATGTTGCGCAGGCCAAAGGCCACACTGACACGGTCGAAATAATTATCGGGGAATGGCAGCTTTTCCGCGTCACACAACATGGTGGGGGTGAGCAAGCCGCGATTCAAGAGGCGGTCGCGGCCCACGCGCAACATCGATTCATTGATATCGGTCAACCAGACTTCGCCGGTAGGGCCCGCCTGCTTGGCGAATGCCTTCGACAGGTCGCCCGTGCCGCCGGCGATGTCGAGCACCTTGAAACCGGGGCGCACGCCCGCATTGGCAATGGTAAACGTCTTCCACAGACGGTGCAGCCCGCCCGACATCAAGTCGTTCATCACGTCGTATTTGGCAGCGACGGAATGGAACACCTTGGCGACTTCGCGCACTTTGTCGTCTTCTGCAACTGTTTTGTATCCGAAATGGGTCGTATTGGTCATGGTAGGCAGTCTGTTTGAACTTGGGAGCATTATACAAGCGGCAGGCGCATTTCCCCCTGACGCCGGAGAAGGTATTGCCTTTCCACTGCATTCGAAGCCAGCATTGCCGCCCGGGCATACGCCGCCAGCGCCCCCGGCCGGTCGCCCTGGCGGCGCAGCAAGTCGGCCCGGGCCGCGTGCAGATAGTGCGAATTGGCAAGGCTGGGCACGGTTTCCAGCCGCGCCAGCCAGGCCAGGCCGTGTGCGGCACCGTGCGCCATGGCGCAGGCGATCACGGCATTGAGCAAGATCAATGGCTCCGGCTTGTGCCGCAGCAAGGCGCCGTACAGGGTGCTGATCTGGCGCCAGTCCGTCTGGCTGGCCGTGGGAACTTTGGCGTGCAAAGCGGCAATGGCTGCCTGCAGCTGATATGCCCCTGGCGCGCGCGCAAGCAAAGCCAGTTCCAGCAGCGCCAGTCCCTCGGCAATCAGGGCGTCATCCCACAGACGCCGGTCCTGCTCTTCCAGGGTCAGCAAATGCCCCTCGGGCGACAGGCGGGCCGGACCGCGCGACGCCTGCAGCAGCATCAGGGCCAATAGCCCCTGCACTTCCGGCTGGCCGGGCTGCAGGCTGTCAAGCAGCCGCCCCAGGCGCAGCGCCTCCGCGCACAGGTCGGCGCGCAGCAGGGTGTCGCCGCCGCTGGCGCAATAACCCTCGCTGAACACCAGATAAATCACGTGCAGCACTTGCGCCAGCCGTTGCTGCAATTCTTGCTCAGGTGGCAACTCGAAAGGAATGCGCGCTTCGGCGATCTTGCGCCTGGCGCGCAATAAGCGCTGCGACAGGGCCGCTTCCGCCACGCCGAAGGCGCGCCCGATCTCGGCCGTGGACAAGCCACACAGAGTGCGCAGGGCCAGCGCCACCTGCGCCTCGGGTGCCAGCGCGGGATGGCAGCAGATGAACAGCAGGCGCAGGCGGTCGTCCCCGATGGCGTGCGCTTCTTCAATCACGGCCGCCGGCAGGCAGGACAGCACGGCTTCGGCCTCGCTGACGCTCTTGCCTGCCCGGCGCACGTGATCGAGGCCCGCATTGCGCGCCACGGCACTGAGCCAGGCGGCGGGATTATCGGGGATGCCCGTCCGCGGCCACAGTTCCAGCGCCTTGCGGCACGCTTCCTGCAACACATCTTCCGCCAGACCCAGGTCGCCGAAGCGCCGCATCAGGCCGGCCAGCACCCGGCCCTTTTCCCGGCGAAAGACGTGCTCGACGGCCGCAATGGCGTCGCCGGCCATGTTTATGCCGTGACAGGCCGCACTTCGATGGTGCCCAGGGAGGCGGCCGGACAGCGCCCGGCCCAGGCCAGCGCCTCGTCCAGGTGGGCGCAATCCAGCAGATAATAGCCGCCCAGCTGCTCCTTGGTTTCCGCGAACGGCCCATCCGTGATGACAGGCTTGCCGTTTTGCACACGCACGCTGGTGGCGCTGCGCACGGGCGCCAGTTCCGCGCCCCCCCGCAGCACGCCGGCGGCCTCCAGGTCTTGCGTATAGCTGGCAAAGTCGGCCATCAGGCTGGCCATCTGGCCCTCCTCCATGGCTTCATAGCGCGCCTCGTCGGCGTAGATCAGGATCATGTATTCCATAGTCTCTTCTCCAAAAGAAAAATGCCCGCAAGCGCGGGCATTCATACGACGAATGGATATGCGGCAATCCGACAAGCTTACCGCATTATTTTTTTGATTTAGTGTTTGTGCCCGCAGCTGGGTCCATGGACGTGTCCGGAAGATTGCTTGACCGTCATGTCGGCCTTGGCGTCGCGGCCGCTGTCGCCCGGATAGCCGGCTGCCGTCAGGCGGTCCAGATAATCCTGCCACAGGGTCGCCTGCTCCGCGCCCAGCTTGTACAGATAAGCCCAGGTGTACAGGCCGGAATTGTGGCCATCGCTGAAGGTGGGCTGCACGGCGTAGTTGCCGACCGGCTCCAGGCCCGTGATGCCGACCAGGCGTTTTCCTAATTGCAAGGTTTCCTGGCCCTTGCCATGGCCTTGCACTTCGGCCGATGGCGAGTACACGCGCAGGTATTCGAACGGCAGCGCAAATTCGCTGCCATCATCGAAAGCCACGTCGAGCACGCGCGACTGGTTATGCACGGTCAAGCCGGTGGGTTGGGGCGTTGCTACTTTTTCAGTCATGACAATACTTTATGCGGATAAACGTTGAATGATGGCGTCGCGCAAGGCCGGCAACAGGGCGCGGCGCGCGGCCAGCACCTCGGGCGCCGTCTCGCGCTGGATCACCGCCCAGCTGGGATTCGGAAAATGCGCGTCGTCGCGGTAGCGGGGAATCACATGCCAATGCACGTGCGGCGTCATGTTGCCAAAACTGGCCACGTTGACCTTTTCCGGCTGCATCACTTCCCGCACGGCCAGTTCGACTTGCCACACGACTTCCATCACATAGTTGCGCTCACCGGGCGTCAGGTCCGTCATTTCCTTGACGTGCTTGTTCCAGATCACGCGGCAAAAGCCGGGATAGGCGGCGTCATCAACCGCCACCACGGACAGGCGCTCGCTGCGCCATAGCAAGGCTTCACAGCCCTGCTTGTTGGCAAAGCCGTCGAGCAGTGTGCACAGATCGCAGGTCACACCAACACCCGTTCAATGCCGCCGTCATTGGCGCGTTTCACGTAATCCGGCATCCAGTTCTCTCCCAGCAAATGTTTGGCGATCTCGACGACGATGTAGTCGGCCGTCGTGCCCGAATCGTCATTGTAGCGCGACAAGCCTTGCAGGCACGACGGGCAGCTGGTGAGGATCTTCACGTCACCCGTGAAACCGTCGCCGCGCAGCTTGTCGGCGCCCTTGACCATCTCTTCTTCCTTGCGGAAACGCACTTGCGTGGAAATGTCGGGGCGCGTGACGGCCAGGGAACCCGATTCGCCGCAGCAACGGTCATTCTTCTCGATCTTCACGTTATCCACCGTGCTGATCAGGGAATTGATGGTCTTGCCCGATTCCTGCAGCTTCATCGGATTGTGGCATGGCTCGTGGTACATATAACGGGTGCCGTTGACGCCTTCCAGCTTGACGTTTTTCTCCAGCAGATACTCATGGATATCCATGATGCGGCAGCCAGGGAAAATCTTTTCAAACTGGTACGTGGCCAGCTGGTCGTAACAGGTGCCGCACGAGACGAGCACCGTCTTGATGTCCAGGTAATTGAGCGTGTTGGCCATGCGGTGGAACAGGACGCGGTTATCCGTCATCATCTTCTCGGCCTTGTCGAACTCGCCCGCGCCCCGCTGCGGATAACCGCAGCACAGGTAGCCCGGCGGCAAGACCGTCTGCACGCCCACTTCCCACAGCATCGCCTGCGTGGCCAGGCCCACTTGCGAGAACAAACGTTCCGAACCGCAACCAGGGAAGTAGAACACGGCTTCCGTATCGGCCGTCGTCGTCTTCGGATTGCGGATGATCGGGATGACCTTGTCGTCTTCGATGTCGAGCAGCGCGCGCGCCGATTTCTTCGGCAGGTTGCCCGGCATCTTTTTATTGATGAAGTGAATCACCTGCGCCTTGACGGGCGGCTTGCCCGTCGATGGCGGCGGCGCCTTGGTTTGCTTCTTGGCAAACTTCTTCAGCAAGTCATGGCCCAGGCGCTGCGCCTTGTAACCCCAGCCGATCATGACCTTGCGCGTGGCGTTGATGGTCACGGGATCGGTGGCGTTGAGGAACATCATCGTTGCCTTGGTGCCCGGATTAAAGCTCTTCTTGTCCATCTTGCGCAGCAAGTTGCGCATGTTCATCGACACGTCGCCGAAATCGATATTCACGGGGCAAGGCGTGACGCACTTATGGCAGACCGTGCAATGGTCGGCCACGTCTTCGAACTCTTCCCAATGCTTGATGGAGATACCGCGGCGCGTCTGCTCTTCGTACAGGAACGCTTCGATCAGGGACGAGGTCGCCAAGATCTTGTCGCGCGGCGAGTACAGCAAATTGGCGCGCGGCACGTGGGTCGAGCACACGGGCTTGCACTTGCCGCAACGCAAGCAATCCTTGACGCTGTCGGCGATGGCGCCGATATCGCTTTGCTGCATGATCAAGGACTCATGCCCCATCAGGCCGAACGATGGCGTGTAGGCATTGCGCAAGTCGGCGCCCATGCCCGGCAGGTTCAGCAATTTTCCCTTGTTGAAACGGCCTTCCGGATCGATGCGCTGCTTGTAGCTGCGGAACTCGCCGATCTCTTCTTCCGTCAAGAATTCCAGCTTGGTAATGCCGATACCGTGTTCGCCGGAAATGACGCCATTGAGCGAGCGGGCCAAAATCATGATGCGGCCCACGGCTTCATGGGCGTCCTGCAGCATTTCGTAATTGTCCGAGTTGACGGGCAAGTTCGTGTGCACGTTGCCATCGCCCGCATGCATGTGCAGCGCGACAAAGACGCGCGAACGCAGGATGCGCGCGTGGATGGCGGTGGCCTCGTCGAGGATCAGCTTGAATGCGGCGCCGTTGAAGATCTGGCGCAACTGGGCGCGGATTTCCTGCTTCCAGGTGATGCGCACGGTGCGGTCCTGCACCACGTCGAACAGGGTGGCGTCAGGCTGCGTTTCCAGGCGCGCATCGAACACGGGCAGCAAGCGTTCCATGCCCAGTTCGGCCAATTCACCCTTCACGTCCGCCAGCGGACGGTCCAGCTGGGCCAGCAGATAGGTCCAGCGGCTCGTCACTTGCGCCAGCAACTGCTGGGCCTGCTCGGCGCGGTCGCCCAGCATTTCCGCATCGTCGACCCGGTCGTCCGATGCATCGTCGCTCTTGCCTACTGGCAAATTACCCTTGCCAAAGAATTCGCTCAGGGCGTCCGCCAGTTGCAGCTTGTTCTTGATCGACAGCTCGATATTGATGCGCTCGATGCCATCCGTGTATTCGCCCATGCGATTGAGCGGAATCACCACGTCTTCATTGATCTTGAACGCATTCGTGTGCTTGGCAATCGCCGCCGTACGGGCACGGTCGAGCCAGAATTTCTTGCGCGCTTCCGGGCTGACGGCAACAAAACCTTCGCCCACGCGGGTGTTGGCGATGCGCACCACTTCCGACGCCGCTTGCGCGACGGCGTTTTCATCGTCGCCGACGATGTCGCCAAACAGGGCCATCTTCGGCAGTACGCCCCGCTTCGACTTGGTGGCGTAGCCGACGGCGCGCAGGTAGCGCTCGTCCAGGTGCTCCAGGCCCGCCAGGCGGATGGTCGTGTATTGCTCGCCTTTCGACGGCAAGCCATCGAGGTAATCCTTGATCTCCACGATCGACGGGATCGCGTCGCGCGCCTGGCCAAAGAATTCCAGGCAGACGGTGCGGGCGAACTTCGGCATCTTGTGCAGAATCCAGCGCGCCGACGTGATCAGGCCGTCGCAGCCTTCTTTCTGGATGCCCGGCAAGCCGGCGAGGAATTTGTCCGTCACGTCCTTGCCCAGGCCCTCTTTACGGAACTTGCGGCCAGGAATTTCCAGGATTTCCGTCTTGAACGGTGCGTTCGGCTTCGTCGCGTCGCGCGTGCTCGGGTGGCGCCATTCCAATTGGAAACGTGCCAGCGCGATATCGTGGATCTTGCCCAGGTTATGGTCGAGACGGGTAACGTCGAGCCAGTCGCCGTTCGGGTCGACCATGCGCCACGAAGCCAGGTTGTCCAGCGCCGTGCCCCACAGCACGGCTTTCTTGCCGCCCGCATTCATGGCGACGTTGCCGCCGATGCAAGAGGCGTGCGCCGAGGTCGGGTCGACGGCAAACACGAAACCGGCCTTCTCGGCCGCTTCCGACACTTTATTCGTGATCACGCCCGCGCCCGAATTGATCGTCGCGTATTCGTGCGTGAGGCCCGGCAAGACCGTCATTTCCACAGCGCCCAGGGTAATGAGTTTTTCCGTGTTGATGACGGCCGACATCGGCGTCAATGGAATCGCGCCGCCCGTGTAGCCGGTGCCGCCGCCGCGCGGGATGATGGTCAGTCCCAGCTCGATACAGCCCTTCACCAGGCCGGCCATTTCCTCTTCCGTGTCGGGCGTCAGGACGACGAACGGGTATTCCACACGCCAGTCGGTGGCGTCCGTCACGTGCGACACGCGCGTCATGCCGTCGAAGCGCACATTGTGTTTTTCCGTGTAGCGGCCCAGCACCTTGACCGTACGCTTGCGCAAGTCGTAGGTCTTGCGGAATTCGTCGCCAAAGTCGGCCACGGCCTTGCTGGCCGCTTTCAGCAGCAACTCCACATTGGCGCTACGCGCCTTGGCAACTTCGGGCGATTCGCCACTGGCGGCCACGTCGCCGCCGGCCGCATCGATGGACAGGCGGCGCTTGTCGACTTCGGCCAGGCGGTGATGCAAGGCATCGATCAAGCCCTGGCGGCGCTTCGGGTTGTCGAGCAAGTCATCTTGCAGATACGGATTGCGGCGCACGACCCAGATATCGCCCAGCACCTCGTACAGCATGCGGGCCGAACGGCCTGTCTGACGGGCGCCGCGCAGCTCGTCGAGCAGGCGCCAGGAGTCCTCCCCCAACAGGCGTATGACGATCTCGCGATCGGAAAACGACGTGTAGTTATACGGGATTTCGCGCAGGCGGCTTGCTGCGGGACCATTCGGCGTTTCTGCCAGTAAAGCTTGGATATGTGCGGGAGCGTTCATGGAGTGTGGTGACGATGTGGACTGGACCCTAAAGGCCCATTTTATCTTATTGCGCCGCACCATGCCGGAACAGCCTTAGGCCGCCTAAGGTTTAAACACCCCATCCGCCACCATAGCAAATACGGAAAAGCCTTCTTTTGCATGAATAAAAAATCAGTCTTGGTGATTTTTTGACGCAAAAATGCCAAGAATCGGACTCTACTGCAAACTATCGAACTGCCCAAAAATGGGGCAAACTGGCGTTGCATTACGCCCGTTTGCCTGCCGTTTACGCCAGCATTTGTCCAATCCTGTGCCATACGCCATCGGGCACGTACAGCAGCAAGCCCGTCATGGTCAGGTAGCGCGCACACTTGCCGACGGCCATGTAGGCAACGCTGGGCCAGAACGGCAGCTTGAGCCAGCCGGCCAGCGTGCACAGGGGGTCGCCCACGAGCGGCAGCCAGGCCAGCAGCATGGTCTTGGCCCCATAGCGGGCCAGCCAGCGGAACCAGCGCGTGTCGCGCTCCTTGGCAAACGCCTGCTTGGCCCGGTAGCCCATCCAGTAGTCGACTATACCGCCCAAAGTATTGCCCAGGGTGGCGACGCCGATGGCGGCCCAGAACAGCGCGGGATTGGCCTTGATGACGGCAAAGACGGCCGGTTCCGAGCCGAGCGGCAACAAGGTGGCGGAAATAAAGCTGATCAGAAAGACCGATGTCAGCCCGACTTCCGGCGCTGCGATCAGTTGCAGCAGCCAGGCGATTGCGGATTCGATCATGGAACACTTCGCGATGCAGTAAGGCTCTCCATTATAATGAAGAGCAGCTTGCGCGCCGCACAATCCGCGCCGGCCGGCAAAGGCCTACCCGCCCGCAGTTCCATAGAGCATTATTGTCGCCAGGCTATCCGCCGCCGCGCCGCCGCTATCGCCCGACACGTTCCAGACCCTTTCTGGCCCAGAATCACTTGCTTGCAGACTATGAACATCGACTACCTCAAGAAAATCCTGACCGCCCGCGTCTATGACGTCGCTACCGAAACGCCACTGGAACTGGCCCCTGCCCTGTCGCAGCGCCTGAACAACCAGATTTACTTCAAGCGCGAAGACATGCAAAGCGTGTTCAGCTTCAAGATTCGTGGCGCCTACAACAAGATGTCCAAGCTGAGCGAAGCGGAACGCAAGCGCGGCGTGATTTGCGCCTCGGCCGGCAACCATGCCCAGGGCGTGGCCCTGTCGGCCGCGCGCATGGGTTGCCGTGCCGTCATCGTCATGCCGACCACCACGCCGCTGGTCAAGGTCGAGGCAGTCAAGGGCCGCGGCGGCGTGAACGTGGAAGTGGTGCTGCACGGCGAGTCGTACACGGATGCCTACAACCACGCGCTGACCCTGGAAAAGGAACAGAAGCTGACCTTCGTGCACCCGTTCGACGATCCGGACGTGATCGCCGGCCAGGGCACGATCGGCATGGAAATCCTGCGCCAGCACGCCGGCCCCATCCACGCCATCTTCGCGCCCATCGGTGGCGGCGGCTTGATCGCCGGCATTGCCGCCTACGTGAAACAGATTCGTCCCGACATCAAGATCATCGGCGTGCAAAGCGTCGATTCGAACGCCATGGCCCGCTCGCTGAAAGCGGGCGAGCGCGTGACCCTGAACGATGTGGGCCTGTTTGCCGACGGCACGGCCGTGCGCCTGGCCGGCGAGGAAACTTTCCGCCTGGTGCAGGCGTATGTCGATGAAATCATCACCGTCGACACGGACGCCATCTGCGCCGCCATCAAGGATGTGTTTACGGATACGCGCAGCATTCTGGAACCGTCCGGCGCGCTGGCCATCGCCGGTGCCAAGGCCTATGTGGAACGGGCCAGCCTGACCAAGCATCCCGTCAACAATGAAACGCTGGTCACCATCGCCAGCGGCGCGAACATGAATTTCGACCGTTTGCGCTTCGTCGCGGAACGGGCCGAACTGGGCGAATTCCGCGAAGCCGTGTTTGCCGTCACCATGCGCGAACAGCGGGGCAGTTTCAAACGTTTCTGCTCGCTCATCGGCGCGCGCAACGTGACGGAATTTAATTACCGCATCAGCGATGAAAAAGCCGCGCACGTGTTCGTCGGCATTCAAATTGCCGACCGGCATGAATCGAGCGTGCTGGCAAAGACCTTCGAGGAACACGAATTCAAGACGCTGGACCTGACCCACGACGAGCTGGCCAAGTCGCACATCCGCCACCTGGTGGGCGGCAAGAGCCGGCTGGCGCAGGACGAGCTGCTGTACCGCTTCGAGTTCCCCGAGCGCCCGGGCGCGCTGATGCGCTTCCTCGACAGCATGGCGCCGAACTGGAATATTTCACTTTGCCATTACCGTAGCCAGGGCGGCGACGTGGGCCGCATCCTGATCGGCTTGCAAGTACCTCCCGATGAAATGGGAGAGTTCGCCCGCTTCCTCGATACTCTGGGGTACCGTTACTGGGATGAAAGCAGCAATCCCGTCTATAAGCTGTTCCTGGGTTAAGCATCACCTCCCGGCGGCGGCTACTCGTCGTCGGGAGAATTAGGCTACCATGCGTCCTTGACTGAATTCACGCCACACGACCATGACCACCACCAACGACCTCGCCGAACAATCCCCCCTGGGCAAAAGCTCCGCCTACCGCACCGACTACGCGCCGGAATTGCTGTTTCCCATTCCGCGCCAGGGCAAGCGCGACGAGCTGGAATTGCACGGCACCTTGCCGTTTTTCGGCCTCGATATCTGGAATGCGTATGAACTGTCGTGGCTGAACCAGCGCGGCAAGCCGCAGGTGGCCATCGCCAAGGTCAGCGCGCCGGCCGATTCGCCGAACATCATCGAGTCGAAATCGTTCAAGCTGTACCTGAACTCCTTCAACCAGACCAAACTGGACAGCCCGGATGCGCTGGTGGCCTTGCTCAAGCAGGATTTATCGAACGGTTTCGGCGCGCCCGTGCAAGTGGAACTGACTTTACAGGAAGATTTCGGCAAGCTGAAAATGGGCGAATTCGATGGCGTACTGCTGGACCGCCTGGACCTGGAAATCACGCAATACACGCCCTCGCCGCTGCTGCTGAAGGCAGCGCTGGACGAAGCGCCCGTGGAAGAAAAACTCGTCTCGCACTTGCTCAAATCGAATTGCCTGGTGACGGGCCAGCCCGACTGGGGCAGCGTGCAGATCGAGTATGCGGGACCGCAGATCGACCAGGAAAGCCTGTTGCGTTACCTGATCGGTTTCCGCGAGCACAATGAATTCCACGAACAATGCGTGGAACGCATCTTTGTCGATATCCTGCGTCAGTGCAAGCCGCAAAAACTGTCCGTGTATGCACGCTATACGCGCCGCGGCGGCCTCGATATCAATCCTTGGCGCAGCAACTTCAGCACGGGAGCGATGCCGGGCAATCTGCGCAACGCCCGTCAGTAACATTAGGCAACACCGCGCAACACCATGAAACCATGCCAACAGGAATGTTGGCTGTGTTTTAAAACAACGTTGCAGTAGTGCCGCAGAGCATGTCAAAGACGCTGAAAAATCGGAAAATCGGCATTCGGCGGCGGAAAAACCGGCGCGCCGCGTGTTTTTAATCAAGAAATAGCCGATACACGCCGATGTTATTTTTTTGCTAAAATGATGGTGACATGGGCTGTAGCGCCCACTGCGCCCGCAGCGGGCGTATACTGTTGAGAATTGGCGTTACAGGCCGCGGAAACAGGCCTATAATTCGGCTCGCAAGCCCTCTGCGCATTGCACCATTTCATTGAGTGTCATGACTAATCTTAGCAAAATACTATCCCTCGAAAACGTCCTGCTGGACCTGGAAGTCTCCAGTAAAAAACGTGCCTTCGAGCAAGCCGGCCTGATCTTCGAAAACAATTACGGCATCGCCCGCTCTACCGTCTCGGACAATCTGTTTGCCCGCGAACGCCTGGGCTCGACTGGTCTGGGCCATGGCGTAGCCGTGCCGCATGGCAGGGTCAAGGGCAGCAAAACCTTGAAATCGCCGCTGGGCGCCTTCGTCCGCCTGGCCGAGCCGATTCCGTTCGAGTCGCCCGATGGCAAGCCTGTCAATCTGCTGTTTTTCCTGCTGATTCCCGATCATGTCACCCAGCAACATCTGGAAATCCTGTCGGAAATCGCTGAAATGTTTTCCGATGACGCCTTCCGCACGGCACTGGCCACGGATCCGGAACCGAAATCCGTACATTCGCGCATCGTCAATTGGCAACCTAGTCTGCAAGCGGCGGGTTAAACTTCAGGTATTCCTCCACTCCTGAAGAAGAAGACTGCCATGTTGCAAACGCCACTGACGATACAACGCCTGTACGACGACAATCGTGAAAGTCTGCAACTGGGCTGGTTCGCCGGCTTCCCCGGCGGCGAGCGCCTGATCTCGGGCGATGTCTCGTCGGCCGCCGACCAGGTGGGCCACTTGAACCTGATCCATCCGGGCCGCATCCAGGTCTTCGGCCACCAGGAAATCAATTACTACCAGCGCCTGAAGGTCAACACGCGCACCCACGTGATCGGCGAGCTGATCGCCGGCGGTCCGCCCGCGCTGATCATCGCGCAAGGGCTGGAAACGCCGCCCGACATCCTCGCCATCTGCGACGAGCAAAATATCCCCCTGTTCTCCACCCCGCTGCCGGCCGCGCAAGTGATCGACTTCCTGCGCGTCTACCTGTCTAAAAAGCTGGCGCAACGCATCATCATGCATGGCGTGTTCATGGACGTGCTGGGCGTGGGCGTGCTGATCACGGGCGATTCGGGCCTGGGCAAGAGCGAGCTGGGGCTGGAACTGATTTCGCGCAGCCACGGCCTGGTGGCCGATGACGCCGTCGAATTCTCGCGCATCGCGCCCAACATGATCGAAGGCCGCTGCCCGCCTTTGCTGCAAAACCTGCTGGAAGTGCGGGGCCTGGGCTTGCTCGATATCAAGGCCATCTTTGGCGAAACGGCCGTGCGCCGCAAGATGCGCCTGAAACTGATCGTGCATCTGGTGCGCCGCAACGCGCTGGAAGAGGAAGTCGAGCGCCTGCCTTTCCTGTTCCCCACGGAAGACGTGCTGGGTTTGCCCGTGCGCAAGGTCGTCATCCCCGTCGCCGCCGGCCGCAACATCGCCGTACTGCTGGAAGCGGCCGTGCGCAACACGATTTTGCAACTGCGCGGCATCGATACCTTGCAGGAGTTCATGGAGCGGCAACGACTCGCCATGAGTGGCGATTAATGTTGCCAAGGAGTTCGCCCTTGCAAGGGCGAACCGTTACGCAGGCACGCAGCTGTGCTGCGTGAATTCCCTGCTGCACCAACGACTCGCCATGAGTGGCGATTAGCAAGTAGGTCGGATTAGCGCGGCAACGCCGTGCGTAATCCGACGACATTGTTGGCCCATGCCGCGGTGTCGGCTTACGCGCGACGCGCTAAGCCGACCTACGGTCGTGACGAGAGCGCCCTGCCAATCCCGGCAATATCACATTCCAAATTGCAATAATTTGTAAAGATAATTGCCTTGGAAGCAGAGCGCCGATCTTTATTGTATGATCGGCGTATGCATATCGTCCTTATCACCGGAATATCCGGCTCCGGTAAATCCGTTGCGCTCAATGTGCTGGAAGATACCGGCTACTATTGTGTCGACAACCTGCCGCCGGCCTTGCTGCCCAGCCTGGTGCAGACCCTGCTCGACGAAGGTACACCGCAACTGGCCGTCGCCGTCGATGCGCGCAGCGCCGAGTCGCTGACCAGCCTGCCGCACAATGTGGCCCTGCTGCGCGACCAGGGGCATGACGTCAAGGTCATGTTCTTGACGGCCACCACGCATTCGCTGGTGGCGCGCTTCTCGGAAACGCGGCGCAGCCATCCGCTGTCGCACGAATTGCGTCCGAACCAGAATCCGGCCAGTCGCCGCACGCTGATCGAGTGCATCTCGGAAGAACGCGAACGCCTGTCAGCCATCGAACAGCTGGGCCATGTGATCGACACGTCGGAACTGAGCGCCAACAAGCTGCGCGCCTGGATCAAGGATATCGTCGCCTCCGAACGCGCGCCGCTGACCCTGTTCTTCGAATCGTTCGCCTTCAAGCTGGGCGTGCCGCTGGACGCCGATTTCGTCTTCGACGTGCGGGCCTTGCCGAATCCCTATTACGACCTGGCGCTGCGCCCGCTCGACGGCCGCGATGCGCCCGTGATCGCCTTCCTCGACGCGCAGCCGAGCGCGCTGGAACTGCTGGCCGACATCCGCGCCTTCATCGAGAAATGGTTGCCGTCATTCAAGTCCGACAACCGCAGCTACCTGACGGTGGCCCTGGGCTGCACGGGCGGCCAGCACCGCTCCGTGTACATGGCGGAGCGGCTGGCGCAGTATTTCGGCCCGAATGAACGCGTCGTCCTGCGCCACCGCGAACGCAGCTAATTAGTCGAGGTGGCGCAGCGGATGCGCCGCGGCTGGCCAGACGGGGGCAAAGAAGCGCGCCACCATGGCCGCATCGACGTCGTCCAGGTTGGCAGGGTTCCAGCGCGGTGCATTGTCCTTGTCGACCACCAGCGCGCGCACGCCCTCGAGCACTTCGCCATGTTCAAAATTGTGGCGCACCACCGTGCGCTCCATGCGCAGGCAATCGGCCACGCCCAGGTGGGCGCCCCGCTGCAGCAATTCCAGGGTCACCGACATCATCAAGGGCGAACGCTGGCGCATGGCCGCCAGCGCCTTGGCCGCGAACGCGCTGTCATCCTGCGCCAGCGAGGCCATGATGGCGGCCACGGAAGGGGCGCCGAAATGGCGGTCCAGCGCCGCGCGCGCCGTGGCCAGGGGAGACACCCCCGCCTCGGCCTGGAAAGGCGCCGCCAGCGCCTTGATGGCCACCGGCAAGGCCTCGCCCCGCGTCGATTCGAACAGGTCCAGCAGCG
Organism: Janthinobacterium sp. BJB446; assembly: GCF_002735655.1. Lineage (NCBI taxonomy): Bacteria > Pseudomonadati > Pseudomonadota > Betaproteobacteria > Burkholderiales > Oxalobacteraceae > Janthinobacterium > Janthinobacterium sp. BJB446. Next base: position 55,218 of record NZ_PDZK01000007.1, read on the forward strand.
CCCCCATCTGCGCCTCAGGCACGTAGACATCGGCCAGCCCCGTGTACAGGGCATCGGCCGCGTTGATCGTCAAGCCCGTCAAGCCCAGGTACAGGCCCAGCTGGCCGGCCAGGCGGGATAGAAAATAACTGCCGCCCACGTCCGGAAACAAGCCGATATTGACTTCCGGCATGGCCATGCGCGTGCGGCCCGTCACGATGCGCAGGCGGTTGCCCGGCCCGGCTTGCGCCACGCCCATGCCGCCGCCCATCACCACGCCATCCATCACGGCAATATACGGTTTTGGGTAGAAATGAATTAAATGATTTAAAGCATATTCTTCCGTAAAGAAATCCTCCAGCAAGGCACTGCCGCCTTGCGGCGTGGCCAGGCCCGCATCGTAAAAGAAACGGATGTCGCCGCCGGCGCACAGGGCCTTTTCACTGCTGGAGCGGATCACCACGGCGTCCACCTGCGGATCGTCGCGCCAGGCCAGCAGGGCCGCACTCAGGGCGCGCACCATCTCCAGCGACAGGGAATTCAAGGCTTTCGGACGGTCGAGCACGATATGGCCCGTGCGGTTGCGGATGGAAGTCTGGACGAAGTCGCTCATGGCAGGCAGGAAGAAGTGAAAGTGCAAACATTTTAGCCCCTGCGCGGCGAACATTGCGCTCAAAAGGTCCAGGCGCAAAAAAGGGCGCAAGATGTGCGCCCTTAGTTGATCACAACTGCTGGAAGCGGGTGGCCTTAGACGGCGACGACGGCTTCTTCCTCGGAGTTGTCTGGCAGATGCTTGATCGCCTCTTTACCGTGCCCTTGCACTTTGGTTTTGTATTTCATCACTTGCCTATCGAGCTTGTCGATCAGGGTATCGATCGCGGCGTACAGGTCGTGCGCCAAGCTTTCCACATAGACAGTCTTGCCGCTCAAACGCAGGTTGACTTCAGCCTTTTGACGTTTTTCTTTCTCTTTGAGGTTATCCACGGTCAGAATCACGGCGATATCGATGACTTGATCGAAATGACGTTTCACGCGCTCCAGCTTCGTTTGTACGTATTCACGGATGGCTGGTGTCACTTCGAGATGATGTCCGCTGATGGTGAGATTCATACACACTCCTAAAGATGATCGGGTTCGTGCGGTCCATCCTATCCGGCCCGCAGAGGAACCGAAAAAAACTTACAAACACTTACGCAGGCTCACTGGCGGAATTTTCAACGCTTCCCGGTATTTGGCAACAGTACGTCGCGCAATCACCATGCCTTGTTCCCCCAGCATGTCCGCAATCTTACTGTCGGATAAAGGATTTTTAGGGTCTTCTGCTCCTGTCAGTTGCACGATCAATGCCCGTATCGCCGTCGATGACGCTTCGCCCCCCGCTTCGGTGGCGACGTGGCTACCAAAGAAATATTTCAACTCGAACATGCCGTGCGGGGTCAGCATGTACTTTTGAGTTGTTACCCGCGAGATAGTACTCTCGTGTAAACCCAGTGTATCAGCTATTTCACGGAGCACAAGGGGACGCATGGCAACGGCCCCATGCGAGAAAAAGTTCTTTTGTCTTTCTACTATCGCCTGCGCCACGCGCAGGATCGTGTCGAAGCGCTGGCGCATATTCTTGATCAGCCACTTGGCTTCCTGCAACTGTGCGCCCATGGCGCCCTCGCCCTTGCCCTGCTTGAGCAAGTTGGCGTACATGGCATTGACGCGCAGGCGCGGCATGACATCGTTGTTCAAGGTCACTTGCCAGCCATTGCGCGCGCGCTTGACGACGACGTCGGGCACCACGTAATCGGAGACGTCCGAGGCGAACACGGCGCCCGGATGCGGATTGCACTGGCGAATCACCGTCTGCGCTTCGCGCAAGTCTTCATCGTCGCAATCGAGGGCTTTTTTCAGCTTGTTGAAATCGCGCTGGGCAAACCAGGCCAGGTGCTTTTCCACGATGACGAGGGCCATGCGGCGCGTCACCATGGCGATGTGCGGCAAGCGCTTGATTTGCAGCGCCAGGCATTCGGACGCATTGCGCGCGCCCACGCCGGGCGGATCGAAACTTTGCAAGAGAGACAAGGCCGTGCGCATCTCGTCGGCATCGATTTCCAGCTCTTCCGGCAGGCGCGCCAGGATGTCGTCGAGCGACTCTTCCAGGTAGCCATTGTCGTCGAGCGCATCGATAATCAACTCGACCAGCGCGCGGTCGCGCAATTCGAGCACCGTCACGCGCATCTGCTCCATCAGGTGTTCGCGCAGGGTGCAGTGATGGGCTTCGAGTTGCGGGCGCGAATCTTCGTCGTCGGGCGCCTTGCCGCGGCTCGCCTCGCTCCAGTCGCTGTCGCCGCCATCCGCGGCGGCCGGACCCTCGCCGGCATCGCCATCAAAGGTTTCCGCTTCGGCCGGCGCTGCGGGCGCTTCCTGGCCCGGCGGCTGGGACGGTGCTTCGGCCGGCGCTGCCGTGGAACTCAAGGCGCCATCGGACAGCAGGCGCAGCGAACGGTCGAGCGGATCATCGAGGCGTTCGAGCAAGGGATTGTCCGTCAGCAGTTGCTCTAGTTCCTGGTGCAATTCCAGGGTAGACAATTGCAACAGGCGTATCGATTGCTGCAACTGCGGCGTCAGTGCCAGGTGCTGCGAAGTGCGCAGCTGCAATGATTGTTTCATTGGCTTACATGCGGAAGTGTTCGCCCAGATAGACCCGGCGTACCGACTCGTTCGCGATGATGTCGTCGGGGCGTCCCGACGCCAGTACCGAGCCCTGGTTGATGATGTAGGCACGGTCGCAGATACCCAGCGTCTCGCGCACATTATGATCGGTGATCAGCACGCCGATATTGCGCTCCTTCAAGAAGCGTACGATGCGCTGGATCTCGATCACGGCGATCGGATCGACACCGGCAAACGGTTCGTCGAGCAGCACGAACCGGGGATCGGTGGCCAGCGCGCGGGCGATTTCCACGCGGCGGCGCTCACCGCCCGACAGGGACAGGGCCTGGTTCTCGCGCAGCTTTTCAATCTGCAAGTCGGCCAGCAATTTATCCAGGCGCACCTCGATCTCGGCCTTCGTCAGCGGACGGCCTTCGACGGTCTGGATTTCCAGCACGGCGCGGATATTGTCTTCCACCGTCAGCTTGCGGAAGACGGACGCTTCCTGCGGCAGGTAGGACAGGCCCATCTGCGCGCGGCGGTGGATCGGCAGGCTGGAGATGTCCACGCCGCTGATATCGATGCTGCCGCCATCGGACGGCACCAGGCCGACGATCATGTAGAACGAGGTGGTCTTGCCGGCGCCGTTCGGGCCCAGCAGCCCCACCACTTCGCCGCATTCGACTTGCAGCGAGACATCATGCACGACTTGCCGCTTGCCATAGGTTTTTTGCAGCCCGCGAACGATCAGGGTGCTGCCGCAACGAGTATTGTCCATTATTTCTTTCCTGGCGCAGGCGTGGCCGGCGCTTTCTCCGCCGCCGGTGCCTTGGTTTTCGGCTGGATCACCATGCGCACGCTGCCGCCATCCGGGGTGCTGGTGCCGCTGTTGGAATTTTCCATCGTAAACACTTCCTTGCGGCTGTCATACGAGATGAAGGCGCCATTGGCCACGTCGGTCACTTTCGTGCCTTCCAGGCGCGTCAGCTTGGCCCTGGAAAACAGTTTCACCACTTCCGTCTTGTTGTCGTATTCCACGCGCTCCGCTTCGCCTTCCACCCACAGGTCGCCCGCGCCATCGCGCTTCTGGCGGAAGGTGGCGAGCTTGCCGGGATCGGCCCAGAAGGTAATGAACTGGTAGCCTTGCGGATCTTCCGTGATCACGGCGCGCCCCGCCTTCATGGTCAGGGTCCCCTTGACCAGCACGACGTCGCCCGTCAGGGTGCGCACCTGCTTGATGTCATCGACGTGGCCGCTACGTGCCGTGATGACGGCTTCCTTCTCGGAATCGGCCTTCTCGGCATGCGCCACGCCCATGATGGCCAGGGAAAATACGGTCAACAGCAAGATGTTCTTCATAGTATGGTTTCCTTGTTTCATTCTGTCATTTTGCCGCCGCGGCCGGGCGCGGTTTCGGCGGGAGGACCATGCGCAGCGCATTCTGCACTTCCACCACGCCGGTGGCGTTATTGGCTTTCATGCCGATGCCATTGAGACGCGAGGTGCCTGTCAGGATATCGACAGGCACGTCCGTTTCCATTCTTTCCTCATCCGGGAACACCGTCAACGCTTCCGTCTTGACTGTCAGGTTCTGCGCCTTCGGACTGGCCACGCGGTCGATCACGACATTGCGGTGCAGTTGCAGCCGGGTATTGTCCTGGTCGATATGCGCCAGTTCCGCATTCATGTTCATCGGTGGCATGCCTGGCGTGAGCTTGCGCACGAAGGGCCGGTCGATATCGGACGAATCGTCCAGCGGATAATGCGTGAGCTTGGTGCCCGACACGATATAGCTGGGCTTGCCCGTCAAGTCCATGCGCACCAGGCTGAAATTGGTGATGAAATAGTCGGGCTCATCCAGATGCTTGCTGGCAGTGATGTCCTGGCTATTCTTGTTCATCACCTCGAGCAGCCAAAAGCTGCCCAGCGCGACAACAACCGCGCCCAGCACGGTAAAAATCATGCGCCAGCGATGGGCGCCTCCTGGCTTACGCATAGGGCTTCACTCTTTCAAATGTCACTGACGAGGCGGCGCGCCTCACTCCAGGAACGGCGCCATGACGCGCGCATAATTGTCCTGGGCACGCAGCAGGAATTCGCAGATCTCGCGCACCGCGCCGCGACCGCCGCCGGCCTGCGTCACATGGTGGGCCAGGCCCTGCACTTCCGGGCGCCCGCCCGGCACGCTGACGGCAAAGCCGACGCGTTTCAGGATGGGCGCATCGATGACGTCGTCGCCGATATAGCCGCATTGCTCTTCCGTCAAGCCCGTCAGCGCCAGCAGTTCGCGAAACGGCGTCAGCTTGTCGTGGCCGCCCTGGTGCACGTGGGTAATGCCCAGGTCTTGCGCGCGGCGCGCCGTGATGGCCGAGCGGCGCGCGCTGATGATGGCCGTCTGCACGCCCGATTCCTGCAGCAGCTTGATGCCCAGGCCATCATACACATTAAACGTTTTCATCATCTCGCCGTCCGGGCCGAAATGCAGGCTGCCGTCGGTGAGCACGCCATCGACGTCAAAGATCATCAGTTTGACCTTGGCCGCGCGTGCCAGGTTGTCCGCGACGCTATCCATCAGATCACCTTCGCTTGCGTCAGATCATGGATATGCAGCGCGCCCACCAGTTTGCCGTCGGCATCGACGACCAGCATCTGGTTGATGCGGAACTGCTCCATCACGGCCACGGCGTCCACGGCCAGGCGTTCGGGCGCGATGCTGCGCGGCTGCGCATGCATGACGTCGCGGATCGCCACTTGCGTGAAATCCTGCACGCGCTCGAACATGCGGCGCAAGTCGCCATCCGTAAACACGCCCACGGGGCGGTTGTCCGCGTCGACGACGGCCGTCATGCCCATGCCTTTCTTCGTCATTTCTTCCAGCGCCTGCAGCAAGGAAGCCTGGACGGGCACTTTCGGCACGCGTTCGCCGCTGCGCATGACGTCATGCACGTGCGTGAGCAGGCGACGGCCCAGGGCGCCGCCCGGGTGCGAGCGGGCGAAATCTTCTTCCTTGAAGCCGCGCAAGTCGAGCAAGGCCACGGCGAGCGCGTCGCCCAGGGCCAGGGTGACGGTGGTGCTGGCCGTCGGCGCCAGGTTCAGCGGACAAGCTTCTTTCTCAACAGAAATATCCAGGTGCACGTCGGCCAGCTGGGCCAGGCTCGAATTCGGCTTGCCCGTCATGGAAATCAGCACGCCACCCATGCGCTTGACGACGGGCATGATGGCCATCAGTTCCGACGATTCGCCGGAGTACGATATGGCAATAAAAGCATCTTCCGAGGTGACCATGCCCAGGTCGCCATGGGCCGCTTCGGCCGGATGCACGAACAGGGCCGGCGTGCCGGTGGAAGCGAGGGTGGCGGCAATCTTGCGCGCGATATGGCCGGATTTGCCGATGCCGGAGACGACGACTCTTCCTTTGCATTGCAACAACATCGCCACGGCGCGGCCCACGCTGTCGTCCGTGGCCAGGCGCGCGTGCAGCGCAACGATGGCGTCGGACTCGATCTGCAAGGTGGTGCGGGCCAGCGCGACGGCGCGCTCGGTCGTCGCTTGCATGTCAATTCGATCAAAAGCTTTCAGCATTGTTTTTTCATGGGTTACACTCATGCCCAAAGTATAAACGAATTAGGAAAGCAAAAAACTTGCCAGTCACAACAAACAACGATTTCCATTGACCGCACCGGGCAACCCATGTTTTCCTCGCTTGAACTGACCCTGATGTTACTCGGCAGCGCCGTGCTGGGCGTGGTCGCTTTCAGAATGTTGCATTTGCCGCCCATGCTGGGCTACCTGGCCGTCGGCATCGTCATCGGCCCCCACGCGCTGGGCCTGGCGGCGGAAAACGAGGCCAGCCACACTCTGGCCGAATTCGGCGTCGTCTTCCTGATGTTTTCCATCGGGCTCGAATTTTCCCTGCCCAAGTTCCTCGCCATGCGGCGCATCGTCTTCGGCCTTGGCATGGCGCAGGTGGTCACCACCATCATCGCCACCGTCTTCTTCGGCTGGTTCGTCGGACATTACCTGTCCGCCTACATCCACCTGAGCTGGCAAGCCGCCTTCGCCCTGGGCGGCGCGCTGGCCATGTCGTCGACGGCCATCGTCTCGAAAATGCTCACGGAACGGCTGGAACTCGAAAGCGAACACGGCCGCAAGATCATCGGCATTTTGCTGTTCCAGGACCTGGCCGTCGTGCCGCTGCTGATCCTGATTCCCGCCCTCACGCGCGATTCGGACAACTTGGCCGAAACCCTGGCCTGGGCCGGCGGCAAGGCCCTGGTGGTGCTGATCTTGCTGCTTTTCATCGGCCAGAAGCTGGTGCGCGGCTGGCTGACCATCGTCGCCAAGCGCCGCTCGCAAGAGTTGTTCATGCTCAACCTGCTCCTGATTACCCTGGGCGCGGCCTGGATCACGGAACGGGCCGGACTGTCGCTGGCCCTGGGAGCGTTTGTTGCTGGCATGCTCATTTCCGAGACGGAATTCAAGCACCAGGTGGAAGAGGATATCAAGCCCTTCCGCGACGTGCTGCTGGGCCTGTTCTTCATCACCGTCGGCATGCTGCTCAATATCCGTGTGGTGTTTGAGAACTGGTGGCTCGTCTTGCTGCTGCTGTGCGGCCCCGTGCTGCTGAAATTCGCCCTGATCGCAGGCCTGGCCCGGCTGTTCGGGTCCAGCAACGGCGTGGCCCTGCGCACGGGGCTGGGGCTGGCGCAGGCCGGCGAGTTCGGCTTCGTGCTGCTGAACCTGGCTGGCGGCATCAAGCTGATGGACCCGTTCGTCGTGCAGGTGGTGCTGGCGTCGATGGTGCTGTCGATGCTGGTGGCGCCCTTCCTCATCGCCAAGTCCGACGCCATCGTCATGAAACTGGCGGCCAACGACTGGATGATGCAATCGTTGGCGCTGACCAAGATCGCCACGCGCACCATGGCGTCGCAGAAACACGTGCTGATCGCCGGCTTCGGGCGCAGCGGACAAAGCCTGGCCACCCTGCTGGCGGAAGAAAAGATCGAATACCACGCGCTGGACCTGGACCCGGAACGGGTGCAGGAAGCGCAGCTGGCCGGCGCCCACGTCTCGTATGGCGACGCGGGCCGGCGCGAAAGCCTGGTGGCGGCCGGCATCTACCGGGCCAGCGCCGTGGTGATCACGTATGCGAATACGCCTTCGGCACTGAAGTTATTGCATTTGCTCAACGAAATGGCGCCAACCCTGCCCGTCATCGTGCGCAGCCACGACGATACCGACCTCGACCAGCTGAAGAAGGCGGGCGCGGCCGAAGTGGTGCCGGAATTGATGGAAGGCAGCCTGATGCTCGCTTCGCATGCGCTGATCATGATGGGCGTACCCCTGCGCCGCGTCGTGCACCGGGTGCAGGCGGCGCGCGAAGAACGCTATGCGTCCTTGCGCGGCTATTTCCACGGTTCCAGCGACGCGGGCGACGATGCCGAGCTGGAACGCCTGCATACGGTCACCGTCAACGAGGGCGCGCACTGCGTGGGACTGCCCTTGAGCACGATCGACGTGGCCGGCTGCGGCGCGTTTGTGACCGCCATCCGCCGCGGCCGGGGCCGCCTTGATGTCACCCCCGAGACGCAGCTGGCCAGCGGCGACGTGGTGGTGCTGCGCGGCACGGCCGACGCCGTGGCCAAAGCCGAAACCTTGCTGTTGAAATAATTAACCGGGCTGCGCCTGCCAGCTGACGACCTTGTTGCGGCCATCGGCCTTGGCCTGGTACAGGGCCTGGTCGGCGTGCGCCACCAGCTGCTGCGCCACCGTTTCGATGGGGAGTAGCGCCGCGTCCGCTTCCAGGCTGGCCACGCCGATCGACACGCTGACCCACGCTTGCGCGCTGCCCGGCAAGTCAAACATGGTGCCGGCGATGCTGGCGCGAATGCGTTCGGCAACAAAGGTCGCGCTATCGAGGTCGGCGTCGATCAGCAGGACGACGAATTCCTCGCCGCCGAAACGGCCCAGCGCATCGGAGCGGCGCAATTCCGTGCGGATGCGCGTGGCCACCTCGCGCAGCACTTCATCGCCGCCCTGGTGGCCATGCGTGTCATTGACCAATTTGAAATGGTCGATGTCGATATACATGCATGAGATGCAATAATTCTGGCGCCGCGCACGGGCGATTTCTTCCAGCAGCCGGCGGTCGATATAGCGCCGGTTGTAGACGCCCGTCAAGGAATCGGTCAAGCCGATGTATTTGAGCATTTCATTGCTGATCACGTTTTCCAGGCAAATGGCGATGATGGACGCCATGTGCTTGATGAAATCCGTGCCCAGCGCGGGCGTAAAGCGCGTCACGTCGCTGCTGGCCAGGTTCAGGCTGCCAATCAGGCGCTTGTTGCGCAGCAAGGGCACCAGCGCCACGCTGCGCAGGGCGTCGATCTGCGGAAAACGCGGGCCATGCACGGCCGCGTCGAAGGCACCCAGCAGCGGCAACGGCGGCAAGGCCGCCTCCCCCTCGGCCACGGACGCCGGCGGAGCAAAACCCAGCTCCGCCACGGCATGCACAAACAGCAACTGCGGGAAGGCGCTGAAATCGACGCCCAGCTTTTCCATCACCAGCACGATATCGTCATCCTCGTCGAGCAGGCTCAGGGTGACGCCGTCGAGGTCGGAAATCACGGGCAAAGTGCGGAAGATGGTGCCGATCAATTCGGGAAAGGTGGACGCGCTGACGATTTCCAGGTCGAACGCCTGGTGCCGGCACATGATGTCGTGGTTGCGCTCGACCTGTTCCAGCAGGAAAGCCATGCGCGCGCGCAAAGCCTGGTTTTCGGCTTCGAGGCTGGCAATGCGCGGGTCCGGCGGTATTGCTTGATTCATAGAAACCTTAAACCCTTGTGTGCGGGCGCCATGCTTAAAATGCCAGTTCGAAACCGATGTCCTGCCCCACCACGATACGCTCATCGCCGCCTTCGGTGACGATGGCGTTCATGCCGAAGCAGATGGCGCCGTCGAGCTCGGGTTTGGCGCGATAGCCATGCATGACGTCGAGCGGGTCCGGGCCGGGCACGCCCGTGGCCTGGTCCACCGACGGGATCGGGCAGCGCGAACACGGCTTGACGGGTTTCAAGGTGGTCGCGCCGAATTGCAGGAAGTCCGCGTAGTCTTCCTCGAAGGCGCCGATGTCGCCAATGACGAGGTTGGGACGGAAACGGTTCATCGGCAGCGCTTCACGGCCGGCGGCGCGCAGCTTGTCATTGACATCGGCTAGCGAGGCGGCACCGGCGATCAGCACGGGATAGCCATCGGCAAACATGGTCGAGGCAGCCACGCCATCCGTCCATTTGGTGCTGGTGGCGCGCACCACGTCCGGGTGAAAGCGCGCCAGGCGGCACGGCACGCCGATGGCCTTGGAAAACCACGTGGCCGTGACGTCGTCGCAATCGTAGGCGCGCACGGTATCGTCCCACACTTGCACGTCCAGCATCGGTGCCAGTTGCGGGTGCGGCAAGCCCAGCTCGATTTCCAGGCGCAGCATGTCCGGCGCGCGCAATTCCAGGGTCGTGGCCTTGATGGATGGCACGATCAGCGCCATGCGCGGATATTCGCGCTGGGTCAGGAAGCGGCCTTGCGCATCCACCACCATCCATTCGCGGTCGAACACGTGCTCGCTCATCAGCCCGGAACGCGTCAGAACGGCCTCGCGCAAATGGATGCCGGCGCACGATTTGATCGGATACAGAATGATGTCGGACAGGATAGCCATGGACAGGGGAGAAGGAACAGTATTGCTGCTTCTGCCAGGAAATTATTCAGAAGCGAAGTATGGCAGCAAAGCGGGCAAGCGTAAATCTACCAGGCCCAGCCGCAGTGGCTGGGCCGGCATGACCGCGATCAATAGGTATAGAAGATACGCTGAATTTCTTGCGTGCTATTCGTTTTGGTCAGGGCCAGCATCAGCAGGATGCGGGCTTTTTGCGGGTTCAGGGTGTCGGATACGACACTGTCGAGTTCATCGTCGTTGGCTTCGCCATTGCGCGCCACGATGCCCTGGCCGACGCGGCTCGAACGCACGATCAGCACGCCCTTCTGGCGCGCTTCCACCAGGGCCGGCTTCATTTGCGCGGCCACGCTGCCATCGCCCACGCCCGCGTGGATGATGCCTTTGGCGCCGGCAGCAATGAAGGCATCGATGCCGACACGGTTCATGTTCGCGTAGCCGTAGACGATGTCCACTTGCGGCAGAGCATCGAGCTTGCTGATGTCAAATTCCGATTCCAAGGTGTGCTTGCGCGTCGACTGGCGGTAAAAGAAGGCCTTGCTGCCCTGGATATAGCCGAGCATGCCCAGTTCCGGCGACTTGAAGGTGTCGGTGGTGGACGTATTCGTCTTTGTCACTTCGCGCGCCGCGTTGATCTGGTCGTTCAAGGCGACCAAGACGCCCTTGCCCACGGCTTCCTTGCTGCCCGCCAGCATCACGGCGTTGTACAGATTGATGGGGCCGTCAGCCGAGATGGCCGTCGACGGACGCATGGCGCCCACGACCACCACTGGTTTGTGGCTTTTCACGGTCAGGTTCAGGAAATACGCCGTTTCCTCGATGGTGTCGGTGCCGTGCGTGACGACCACGCCATCGACATCGTTCGAGGCCAGCAGCACGTTGATGCGCTTGGCCAGGGTCAGCCAGTGGCTGTTGCCCATGCTTTCGCTGGCGATCTGGAACACTTGCTCGCCTTTCACATTCGCCACTTTCTTCAATTCCGGCACGGCCGCGATCAGGCGCTCGACGCCCACGGTGGCCGAGGTGTAGCCAACGGTGGTGGTGCTGTCGGCGCCGCTGCCGGCGATGGTGCCGCCCGTGGCCAGGATCACCACATTCGGCAATTTGACGGCCGCCTGCTGCGCGCGCGCCGGGGAGGCGGCGATAAAGCCCATCAGCAAGGTAGCCAGCATCAGCTGTGCACAAGAATGGAATTTGCGTGAAAACATGGTGCTCCCGTGAAGTGTACTGTCAAAAATAACAAAGTCGTATGCAAATTATATGTCATCCATGCCGGGGCAAATCCCGAATTCATGCGTATCGCACAAACGTGCGCGCCTTCCCATGCGCTACAGTGGCGCCATGTCCACACTGCTCCCCTTCCGCTCTTGCCTCGTCCTGCCGCTGGTCTTGATGACGCTGGCAGCCTGCGCCACACAGGTGGAACTGCGCATGGCGGCGCAGCAGGAGCAGTTCGGACGCGAGGCGGCCAGCCAGGGCGACTGGGCGCAAGCCATGCGCAGCTACGCGGACGCCGTCGCGAATGTCGAACTGGGCCATGGCGATCCCGCTTGGCAGGCGCGGCTGCACCACCAGGCGGGACGCGCCGCCAGCGGAGCCTGCCGCTACGATGCGGCTGAATTTCATTTCCGCCAGGCCATCGCGCTGGCGAAACGCAGCAAACAATCGAGCGCCCTCAGCTACAAGGCGCTGATCGACCAGTATGAACGCCAGGGCAAGGCGACCGAAGCCTTGGCCGTGCGCAATGAACTGGGCTGGCATCAATCACAAGCGCTGGGGGCGTTTGCCGACCTGGAATCGCTGCCGGTGGGCAAACCTTGCGGAGTCCCCCGATGAATATCGCACGCACCTTGCTGGCCGCCACCTCCCTCTGCACTGCCATGGCGCCGGCGCGCGCCGCCGAAGCACCGCTGCCCTTATGGGAAGCGGGCGTGTTTGGCGGCACGGCCGTCACGCCCGCCTATCCCGGCGCCAGCGAACGCTCGACGCGCAGCCTGGCCCTGCCTTATCTGATTTATCGGGGGAAAGTGTTGCGCGCCGACCGCTCCGGCGTGGGCGCGCGCCTGCTCAACACGGATCGCCTCGACTTCGATATCGGTTTTGCCCTGTCCTTGCCGGCCCGGTCCAGCGACGTGCCGGCCCGGCGCGGCATGCCGGACCTGGGCACCCTGGTGGAATTTGGCCCGCGCCTGAAAATCAAGCTGGCCGAGCCGACGCAGCACAGCCGCCTGGGGCTGGAATTGCCCTTGCGCGCCGTCATCGAAGCGCGCGGCGGCCTGCGCCGCCAGGGCGCCACGTTCGAGCCCCGCTTCGTCTACGCGCTGCAAGGCGAGCAGCAGGCATGGCATGTCGATGCCAGCCTGGGCGCCGTGCTGGGCAATGCCGCCATCAACGATTACTTGTATGGCGTGCGCCCCGCGTTTGCCACCGCTCAGCGCCCGGCGTATGCGGCAAAAGGCGGGCTGATGCTCACGCGGCTGGGCCTGGGCGGTTCGTACCGGCTGCACCAGGACTGGCGCGCCTTTGCCTTTGTACGCTACGATACTTACACAGGCGCCGCCAACCGCGCCAGCCCCCTGTTGCGCCAGAACAGCGGCACCTCGGCCGGTATCGGCCTGATGTGGACGTGGCAACGTTCAAGCAGCCTGGCACGGGGCCCGGACGAATAGGCTTAAAACTCCGTCGTGGCCGACAGCATGACGGTGCGCGGCGCGCCCAGGCCCAGGCTGGTCCATTGCGGCAGCGCCCAGTACGCCCTGTTGCCGACGTTCGTCACGCTGGCGCGCACGGTCAGGGGCCGGCCAGCCGCCTGCGTCGCATAGCGGGCACCCAAGTCAAACACGGTACGGCCCGGCACGGACATCGAATTGTCGGCATTGATGTATTGCTTCGATGCCGCCGTCGCATTTGCCGTCAGGGTCACGCCGGGGATGGCGGGCGTATCCCATTCGACACCGAGCTTGGCTTGCAGCTTGGGCACGCCCGTGGCCTGCTTGCCCTGGTTGGCGCCGCCCACCGTCTTGCTCAAGACGGGATCGACATACGCCACGCCGCCCATCAGGCGCACGTCGCGCAAGGGCGAACCGAAGAAGCCCCAGTCGATGCCGCGGTTGCGCTGTTCGCCGCCGAAGGAAAAGATATTGCTGACCGGGTCGACATAGCTGCTGGGGCGCTTGATTTCATACACGCTGACCGTATGCGCGAACTCGCCCAGGTCGACCTTGACGCCAAGCTCCGCCTGCTTCGACTTGTATGGCGCAAAGACCTCGCCCGAGTTGGCCGCCGTCAACGGCGCCGTGGCGCCCTGGCTCAAGCCTTCGATGTAGTTGCCGTACAGGGAAATCGTCTTGCTGGCCTTGATCAGCAGGGCGACGGCCGGCGTGGTGGCGCCTTCGTCATAGCGCGAGGTGCGCGCGCCCGTCTTGATGTTGAAGTTATCGCTGAGCACTTCCTGGCGGCGCAAGCCCACCGTCAGCTGCACGGTGTCTTGCGCAAAAGAAAGCGTATCGACCAGGCCGACACTGGCCAGGCGCAGTTCTGCCTTGGAAATTTGCGGCGCCTCGAAGCGCGTCGCCGGACCCCATACGGGGTTGTAGATATTCGTGATCCAGTCTTTCGCCAGGGTATTCCTGCGGCCGTACTGCTTGTCCGTATGATGATAATAGGTGGCGTTGACGGCCCATTGATGGCCGATATCGCCCGTGCGCAGCTTGCCCCGCAAGCCTGCTTCCGCCGATTGCTTTTCTACGTCAAAACCCAGGTCGGCAAGATTGGTGCGGTAGTCGCCAGCCGTGTTGAACACCTGGATCAGGTACGCGCCCGTCGACTGATAGTCGGCCCGGCTGGCGCCCACGGCGGCATACGCCATCACTTGCGCATTCAAGTCAAGCTCGCCGCGCAGCATGGCGCCCTTGTCCCTGGTATCGTAGAACGCCCAGCTGGGATTTAATAAGGTTTCCGCTTTCGGCGGACGCGGCACGGGCAAGCCGGCGGCCAGGTTGACGCCCCGGTTCAAGCCATCGGCGCGGTCCTCGCTGTGATACAGGTCGGCGGACAGGCGCGCACCGTTGCCACGCCAGTCCAGGCCCACGGAGACGAGCTTGGTCTTCTTTTTCTGATGGTCGATGGCGCCGTCGCCATCGCGGTAGACGCCGTTGACGCGGATGCCGAATTGCTTGTTTTCGCCAAAGCGCTGGCCCAGGTCCACATGGCCGCCCCATTGCGCGTCCGACATATACGACGCCGTCACCCGCGCCAGCGGCGTATCGCCTGCCCGCTTGGGCACGAGGTTGATGCTGCCGCCCACGGAACCGCCCGGCGGCATGCCATTGAGCAAGGCCGACGGTCCCTTCAGCACCTCGATGCGCTCGAACATTTCAGGCGAGGTGCGGTAGTAGGGAGAGATGCCGTACAAGCCGCCAAACGCGACGTCGCCGATATTCGAACTGAAGCCCCGTATCGAATAATTCTCGCCGATGATGCCCGTCATGCCGCTGCTGAAGACGGTAGGGTCGGTGGCGGAAATCACATCGGTGATGTCGCGCGCCTGCCGGTCTTCGATGAATTTATCCGTATAGCTGATGGTGTTGAACGGGGTTTCCATGAAGTCCTTGTCTCCCAGGAATCCCACGCGGCCGCCGGACACCACTTGGCCGCCTGCGTAGGCATCCGTCACCGCATTGCCCTTGCCCCATACCGTCACGGCCGGCATGGTGGCGGCAGCCTCGGCGGCGGCGCTATGCGCCGCTTCGCGGCGCACCGTGTAGCTGCCATTGCCCTCGCGCACGGCTTGCAAGCCGTGGCCGCGCAGCAATTCGTAAAAGCCTTCAGGCACGCTGTAGCTGCCGGACAGGCCGGCGCTGCTCTTGCCTTGCAGCAGGCTAGCCTCGACCGTCAATTCAACCCCCGCTTCGGCGGCAAAGGTATTGAGCGCCAGGCCCAGTGTACCGGCCGGCACGCTGAACGCTTGCCGGGCCTGGCCCGCCCCCGCTTGCGCGTAGGCTGACGGGGCCGCCACGCCCAACACCCCTACGGTCAAGCCCGTGATAAGCGCCAGTTGCACGGCGGTGGCGATGCGGCTCAGGTTCAAGGCGGGAAGGTGGCGCGTTGCCATGCGTTGGGTCATACAGTAAATCCTTTCAGATGGGATGATTGCTTGCTCTCACCCTATCTCCCGAACGAAAAGGCAAAACCCTCAATGCAAATACGAATCATTACGAAAACTATTGATTACTGATAGCCCTTCAGCACATCGTCGATCACCCGCTTCAGCGACGTCACGCTGGCCGCCGTGATGTACCAGGCGTCGGCATCGACAAAGACCACGCGGCCATTCTTCCAGGCATTGGTCTGGCGCAGCAGCGGATTGGCCATCTGTTCGGGCGTCATGACGGGACGGTGTTCCATCACGGCCGTGCGATCCACCACATAGATGATGTCGGGATTGGCTTGCTGGATGAATTCGCTGGAAATCGGCTGGCCATGCAAACCCGCCTCGACGGCTGTGCTGGCAGGTTGCACGCCCAGCGCATCGAAGACAAAACCGTAGCGCGACCGCACGCCGAACGCGCTGAAGGCGCCATTGTTGTGCAGCACGATGAGCGCTTTCTCGGGACGGTCCTGCGTCACCTTGCGCGCGTCCGCCACCTTGGCGTCCAGCTCCTGCGCTTTCCGGCTGGCGATGTCTTCCTTGCCGAAGATGCGCCCCAGGGTCAGCAAGTGTTGCTTGACCACGTCGATGTGCTTGCTCTCGCTGTTCTGGTAATCCACGTCGAAATGCAAGGTGGGCGCGATCTGGCTCAGTTCCTTGTAGTGGTTGGCCTGGATCGACGTCATCAGTATCAGATCGGGCTGGAGCGCGTGGATGTGCTCGAGATTGGGCTGCACGATGGCGCCCAGGTCGCGGATACCCTGGTCATCCTTGTAGCGAGAAAGAAAGTGCGGCACGTAATCCTTCACCATGCCGGCGACCGGCACGCCCAGTTGGTCGAGAAAATCAACTTCGTTCATGTCGAGCACGGCCACCTTCTGCGGACGATGTGTGACCACCGTCGTGCCCAGCTTGTGCTCGATGGTGATGGGGGTAAATGCCTGCTCTGACGCGGAAGCGGCAGGCGCTGGCGGCGCCGTGGCCGCCTTGTCGCTGCAGCCTTGCAGGGCGGCCATGGCGGCGAGCAGCACGACCAGCGCGCAGCGGGATTTGTTCCAGATCATCTCAAGCTCCTGTGGGGGTAAAGTAATTGCAGACACAGCTGCGCTCGTTGCGCACGATGTGAAAATCGATGTCGTACAGCGCCCGCAAGCGCTGTTCCGTCACGACCTCGTGGGCGGGGCCGGAAAAGCGCACGGCGCCGCCCTGCATGGCGACGATGTGGTCGGAATAATTGGCGGCGAAATTGATGTCGTGGATCACCAGGACCACGGTGCGGCCCTGCTCGTCGCACAGGCGCCGCAGCGCGCGCATGATCTGCACGGCGTGCTTCATGTCGAGGTTGTTGAGCGGCTCGTCAAGCAGCAAAATGTCGGTCTGCTGGGCAATCGTCATGGCCAGGAAGGCCATCTGCCGCTGGCCGCCGCTCAATTCATCGACATACGCCAGGCGCAGATGCTCCAGCGACAGGAAGGCGATGGCGTCATCAATGGCTTGCCGGTCTTGCGGCGTCAAGCTACCTCGGCTGTAAGGAAAGCGGCCGAAGGCGACCAGCTCTTCCACCGTCAGGCGCAGATGAAAATCGGGCGACTGGCGCAGGGTGGCCACCAGTCGCGCATAGTCCTGGATCTTGATGTGCGCAATGCTGTGCCCGTCTATCGTAATCTCGCCGCCATTCGCTTCCTGCAGGCGCGCGATGAGCATCAGCAAGGTCGTCTTGCCGGCGCCATTCGGGCCGATCAAGGACGTCACTTTACCCTTGGGAAACTGCGCGCTGACGTTGTCCAGCACGCGCCTGGCGCCGTAGCTTTTTTCGATATGGTTGACGTGGATCATGCGGTGCCCCGGGTTCGGACCATGAGCGCGAGGAAATACGCGCCGCACACCAGGTTGACAAGGATGCCAACCGTGGTCCGGTAGTTGAAAACGTGCTCGACCAGCAGCTGGGCGGCCAGGAAGATGGCGATGGCGATGGCGCAGCCCAAGGGCAAGGTGGCCCTGTGGCGTGCCGTGCGGGCCAGGGCATAAGTCGTGTTCGCTACAAAGATGCCCATAAAGGCCGTGGGCCCCAGCAAGCTTGTCGACACGGCCACCAGCACGGCGATCAGCGCCAGCTGCAATTGCACCATGCGCCGGTAATCGATACCGAGCGAGATGGCCTGCTCGCGTCCCAACGCCAGCACGTCGAGCGCCGGCAGGGCTTTCACCACGGCCACGCAGGCAGCGCCCACCAGCAAGGCCGAGTACAGCAATTGTGCGGGCTGCGCCTTGTTGAACGATGCCTGGCTGAAACCCTGCAAAATGGCAAATTCACCGGGACTGATGCGCAGCTGGATGAACTGGGTAAATGTGCCGATCACCATCGTCAGCACGAATCCCAGCAGCAACAGAAAATACACGTTGTTCTTGCCATCACGAAACAACCAATAGTGGATGGCCCAGGAATACGCCAGCATCAGCGCGATGGACAGCACGAAGTTGCCGTTCTGCCCCAGCAGCACCACGCTGTGCATGCCCATCGCGAGGATCAGCAGCGATTGCAACAGCAGGTACACGGCTTCATAGCCCATGACGGCCGGCGTCAGGATGCGGTTGCCGGCGATGGTCTGGAATACAATCGACGACACGGCCACGCAGACGCCGCCGATGAGGATGGCGGCCAGGCGCGATAATCGCTTCGGGATGATGTAATCGAAGTCGAGATTCGCACCGATGAAGAGGAAAGCCAGCCCCAATCCAAACACGGCCAGCCACAACGTCCGTTGCGTCAATACGTCCCTCATCGCCGCCCCCGGATGATCAGCACGAGGAACAGCACCCCGCCCACGCCGCCCGCCGTCAGGCCGATCGGCACTTCGAATGGATAGATCAGCAGGCGCCCGGCGATGTCGCAGGCCAGCAGCAGCGCCGCGCCGCCCAGCGCCACGATGGGCAGGGTGCGCGCCAGGTTGTCGCCGTAACGCAGCGCCACCAGGTTGGGAATGGCCAGCCCGACAAACGGGATCGCCCCCACCGTGATCACCGTGGCCGCCACCGTGACGGCCACCAGCATCAGGCCCAGCGCCACCGTGCCCGCATAATTCAAGCCCAGGCTGGTGGCCATGCCCTCGCCCATACCCAGCACGGTAAAACGCTGCGCGTACAAGTACGTGAGGGCGACGATGGGCAGGATCAGATAAATGATTTCATAGTTGCCCTGCACGATGCGCGAAAAATCGCCGAGCAGCCAGCCCTGCATGCTTTGCAGGATGTTGTTGCGGTAGGCATAGAATTCGGCCAAGGCGCTGAGCACGCCGCCATACACGAGGCCGATGACGGGCACGAGGATCGTGTTCTTGAAGCGGATGCGGCGGATCAGGGCAACATACAGTACGCTGGCGGCAAAACAGAAGGCCAGCGCGAACGCCATCTTGCCGGCCGTGCCCGCCGCGGGCGCCATGGTCAGCGCCACGAGGATGCCCAGCTTGGCCGCGTCGAGGCCGCCCGAGGTGGCCGGTTCGACGAATTTGTTGCGCACGATGTGCTGCAGGATGACGCCGCAGACAGACAGGCCCACACCCGTCAGCACCAGCGCGGCCAGGCGTGGCAGGCGGCTGGCCGTCAGGGTCAGCCAAGCGTCATCGGAAGAGGACAACAGCTGTGCCCACTCCATCCGCCTTGCACCGACCAGCAAGGACGCGCAGCACAGCAGGAAGAACAGGCACAGCAGACTCGCGCGCGTCAAATCGTCATCCCGTTCATTGCTGCGGCGCGGCGGAGGCGATGCGCCAGCCCTTGGCCGCCTGGCGCTGCGCCAGGAAGTGCGCATACAGGCCGTCCTGCGCGCGCAAGGCGCTTGGCGTGCCCTGCTCGCGAATCGTGCCACCGTCCAGCACGACGATCTGGTCGGCCATGGCCACCGTCGACAGCTGGTGCGCGATGACGATCACCGTGCGCCGGCCGCGCAGCCGCGCCAGCGCTTCGGCGATGGCGGCCTGGTTTTCCGCGTCGAGCGCGGCCGTCGCCTCGTCGACCAGCAGAATCGGCGCATCCTTGACCAGCGCGCGCGCAATCGCGATACGCTGGCGTTCGCCGCCGGACAGGCGCGCGCCGCCCTCGCCCACCAGGGTATCAAGCCCCTGCGGCAAGCGGGCGATGATTTCGCCCACTCCCGCCTGCCGCGCCGCTTCCAGCACCTCGGCATCGGTGGCATCCGGCTTGCCGATGCGGATGTTGTCGCCGATGCTGCCCTGGAACAGATAACTGTCCTGGAATATCTGGCTGATCTGGCCGGCCAATTGCTCGCTGGACATGTCGCGCACATCGACGCCGCCCACCCGCACCGTGCCGGCACTGACGTCAAAGAAGCGCGCGATCAGGCGCACCAGGGTCGTCTTGCCGGAGCCGGAGGCGCCGATCAGCGCCGTCATGCTGCCCGGCGCGATGTGCAGGTTGATGTCCGTCAATACGTCGGCTTGATCCTGTGCATAGCGGAAAGCCACGCCGCGCAGCTCGACGGAACCATCGCGCGGTGCTTGCGGCTTGTGTGCTTCCGGCAGAGGCTGCACGGCGAAGATATCGCGCGCAGCGTCCAGCGGACCGCGCGCGCCGCGCAGCACTTCGCCATAGCTGGCCACTTCCTGCAGCGGGTCGACAAAGCGCACCACCAGCAGCAAGGCCACGATGACGGCGATGGTGTCGCCCGCGCCGGCAGCACCGCCCGCCAGGCTGCTAAGCCACAGTGCGGCGGCGGCCAGCAAGGCGGCGAAGATGGCTTGCACGGTCCAGGCGTTAAGCACGGACGACAGCGCCGACAGGTAAATGAGCCGCGTGCCCGCGTGGCGCTGCGCGTCGATGGCTTGCTGCAGGAAACGCGTGCCGCTGTCAGCCGCACCACCGCCGTTACCATTGAATGCGCGCAAGACGGATTGCGCTTGCGCAAACTCGACGAGGCGCTGGCTGGTCTGGGCGAAATGATGGTGGTAGGCATCGTCGGCGCGCTGGCCCAGGTATGCCGTGAGCCGCAAGGCGCCCGCCAGCAAGGGCAGCGCCAGCAACGCGATGACACCCAGTTGCCAGTGCAGCGCAAACAGCGCGGCAAGCATCACCACGGGCGTGACGGCACCGCAGATGACAGGCGTGAGCACGTGGGCGGGCAGCTGGGCCACATTCATCATGCCTTGCGTGATGACATGGCCCAGCTTCGCTGTATTCTCCGGCGTAAACCAGCCGACGGGCAGGCGCGCCACGTGGTCGCCCAGGCGCTGGCGCGTCCCTTGCAAGACCGTCACGCCCACGCGCACGCCCGCTTTTTCCACCTGGCGCCGCCAGGCCCAGCAAGCGACCAGCCCGGCCAGCAGCACGATTAGCCACAGGGCCGCGCCGCCCGTATCGCCGGCCAGCAAGCGTCCCAGGGCCAGCACCAGCGCCGTGATCGTCAGCCCGCTGAGCACGCCGTACGCAAGTGCCATGGCACAGTAGCGGCGAAACACGGGCGCATCGTCGCCCAGCAGTTGAATGAATGTTTTCAGCATGGGAGCACCGTTTCTTTCGAGGTGGCTTGATAGCCGCCCAGCGCCCACAGTTGCGCATAGCGGCCCTGGCGGGCAAGCAAGCCGGCATGGCTGCCCTGCTCGACGATGACACCGTTCTCGACAACGACGATATTGTCGGCATGCATGACCGTGTCGAGCCGGTGCGCGATCACCAGCAAGGTGCGGCCTTGGGCAAAGCGCGACAGCGCGTCCTGGATCGCCACTTCGTTTTCCGCATCGGCCGCGGCCGTCGCCTCGTCGAGCACCAGCACGGGCGGGTCGAGCAGCACGGCGCGCGCGATGCTCACGCGCTGCAACTCGCCGCCGGACAGTTGCGCATCCTCGCCGATGACGGAATCGTAGCCGCGTGGCAAGGCCAGGAGGCGCTCGTGAATGTTCGCCAGGCGCGCCGCCGCTTCAATTTCCTGCAAGCTGGCCGACGGCCGGCCCAGCCCGATGTTCTCGCGCACGCTGGCGTGGATCAGCCGCACTTCCTGCAGCACGAAACCGATGCGCCGGTACAACTCTGGCGTGGCGATGTGCCGCAGGTCGACGCCACCGAGGGTGATGCGTCCTTCGGTCGGGTCGAAAAAGCGCAGCAGCAACCGTGCCAGGGTCGACTTGCCGGAACCGGAGGCGCCGACGATGGCCGTCACCGTGCCAGGACGCAAAGTGAGCGTGATGTCCGACAGCACCTTGTTGTGTCCATCGTAGGCATAAGCGACGCCTTCCAGGCGAATCTCCGTGCCGTCAGGCAATTGCTGCTCATCCGGTGCCGGCTGCGCCAGTACGGGCGTGTCGAGCAAGGCTTGCACGCGCTGGGCGGCACCCGTGGCATTGTTGAGGTCATGCGTCAGGTAATGCAGCAATAGCATGGGCGCGGAAATGCCGGGCGCCACCAGGGCGAACGGCAGGATATCCACGGGCGCCATCGCCTCCAAGGCCACGAAGGCCGTGCCGGCAATCACCACCACGCCCAGCACGGCGACGGGTGCGATCAGCGCATTGGCATTCGCCATCGAGCCGACCAGCGGACGCGTAAACGCGGCGAATGCCGCGGCAAACGCATCGACGGCAGTGCGGTAGCTGCCATGCGCGCGTCCCGTGGCGCCAAAGGCCTTGACCACGGGAATACCGTTGACGAACTCCACCACGGCATTGTTGATGCGCCCCATGCCGGCGACGAATTGTTCCATGTTGCCGCCGCTGGCTTTCATGGCACGGCCAAAGAACAGGAAGAAGCCGGGAAATGGCAGGATGGCGATGAGGGCCAGGCGCCAGTCCATGGCGAACAGGTAAATAATCGAGATGGCGATGGCGCCCACGGCGCGCCCCGTCGTCGTGTAGAAGTGCGCCGTGAGGCTGTGCAGGGTATTGATATCGTCCTGCATCGCCTGCTTGACCTCGCCCGAAGCTCGGCTGGTGAACCAGCCCAGCGGCACTTGCCCCAGGCGCTGCATGGCTTGCAGGCGCAGTTGATGGGTGAGGCGGTTGTCGGCCAGGTGCGCGGCCAGCTCGCCCAGCGAGATCAGGGCCATGCCGGCAAACAGGCAAGCGACGCTGGCGATGATGATCTGCCATACATCGCCCCGCGCCAGCGCGGGGTTCAGGGCGATTTGCGCGATCTGCGCGATGCCTGCCAGCGGTACCAGGGTGAGCATGGAACCAGCGCCGGCCAGCACGGCGGCGGCGATCAGGCGTCCGCGGATGGGCTGGAGTATCCGGCTGATCGGGCCGGCCTGTCGGCTTGGGTTACTCATGGGAAATGCGGGGAAAAACGTGCATAAGGTCAATGATTAAGGGTGGCTCTCACCCTATATCCCGAACGAGAATGCGAAACCCTCAATCGGGTCCGCGAAATAATCAGGCAGAGGTTAGGGTATGGCTTGCACCGTCACCCAGTAGCGCGTGCGCGCAACGATTTGCACGGGCAAGGCCAGCGCCAGGTTGTGCAGCGCGCGGTCCGTGTCGCGCAGGGAAAATACGCCATTGACGCTCAAGCTGGCCACGGCAGGGTCGCAGCGCAGCAGGCCGGGGCGATAGCGGGCCAGTTCCGCAAGCAGCTCGTCCAGGCGCATGTTGTCGGCCACCAGCACGCCCTTGCTCCAGGCCATGGCGCTGGCCGGCACGGGTGCTGCCGATTGCACGATGTCGGCCGAGAAGATGGCGCTGTAACCCGTGTCGATGCGCACGGCCTGGCCAGGCGCATGCGCGAGGCGCACTTCGATGGCGCCCTCGAAGACGGCCACGCGCGACGTGTGTTCGTCTTGCCGCAATGTAAAACGCGTGCCCAGCGCCCGCACCGTGCCGTGGCGTCCCTGCACGCGGAAAGGCCGCTGCGCCGGATCGGGATCGTGCGCCGTCGTGACGAGGATTTCGCCGCTGCGCAGGATCAGCAAGCGCTCGCTGGCGTCGAAGCGCACGTCGATGGCGGAAGCGGAAGCGAGCATCACGCGCGTGCCGTCAGGCAAAGTCATCTCGCGGATCTCGCCTGTGCCGGTGCCGTGGCCGGCCGTGGCCACTTGCCAGGCATCCGTGCCGCGCAGCAGGTACGCCATGCCGCCCACGGGCAGCAGCACGGCCAGCAGCTTCAGGGCACGGCGGCGGTTCAGGTAGGCGGCCGGCGCCGGTTCGCGCAGCGCATGCCGGGCCGCATCGCGCGGCACGCTGTGCAGCTTGCCTTCGAACGCTTGCAAACGCTGCCAGGCGAGGTCGTGGTGGGGATGGGCGGCACGCCAGCGGGCACAGGCAGCCCGGTCTTCCTCGCTGGCGTCATCGGACCACAGGCGCGCCATCCACTGGGCCGCCTGCTGGACGATGGCCGGTGCAATCACCACCTCCATCGCTCAGGCGTCCGGCGCATGCATGGCTTGATAGCAGGCCAGCAAGCCGGCGGCGATGTATTTTTCGACGGAGGACACCGAGACGTCCAGTTCGGCGGCGATGTCGCGGTAGCTCAGGCCATCGAGTTTGCACAGCAGCAATGCCTTGCGCGCCTTGGCGGGCAACCGGTGCAGCACCGCATCGATTTCCGTCAGTGCCTCGATCACCAGGGCGCGCTCTTCCTCGGACGGCGCCAGCGCTTCGGGCACCAGGGCCAGCACTTCCAGGTAGGCCGCTTCGATCTGGCGGCGGCGGTACAGGTCGATGACCATGCCGTTGGCGATCTGCGTCAGGTGACGGCGCGACTCCCCGGCCGGCGGCACCCTGCCCGTCTTCATCAGGTGCAGGTACACATCGTGCGCCAGGTCGGCCGCATCGAAGGCATTGCCGAGTTTACGGCGCAGCAAGCCACGCAGCCAGTGATGGTGGTCGGTGTAAAGACTGCTGACTTGCTGCTGAAGCGCTAACTCGGCGGTGCTCACGATACCCTTCCTGTCGCCAACGGCCGGCAAGAACAGGCGCATCGGATTATAAATGAGAATTATTCTCATTGTACGCGGAGTAACAAGGAAAGCGCAACACGGCGGCGGGCAGCAAACGCCGTCAGCCCTGCTGCCTGGCCGGCTTGAGCAGCCTGAAGGCGGCCCATAGCGAAGGCCGGTAGACGTGCAGTGCGGCCGCCAGCAGCACGCCCCACGCCAGCGGAGCAAGCAGCCCCAGGCGCTGGGCAAAAAGGGCATGCCCCATCGCCAGCAGCGACAGCACGATGGCGTTCAGGTACAGCGAACGGCGCGGCAGCGGACGCCAGACGCGCATGCCCAGTTCCGTCTTGACGACAAAATACACGAGGAAACCCAGCAACTGCGCCACGGCGGCGCCCATGGCGCCACAGCGCGGCACCAGCACGGCGCCCGCCAGCAAGGTGCCCAGCAAGCCTGCCGCGAAAGCGGCGATGGATAAGGAAGGACGGCGGGCCAGGCTGATGCCGACACCGCTCACTTCCGCCAGGGCGTACAGCAGCGGCTGGCCCACGGTGGCCACCGCCAGGTAGGCGACGCCATGATAATTGAGAGGCAATATCCATCCGATCAGCCAGGCCAGGGCGCCCGCCAGGCAAAAGCCCACGACCACGATGGCCTGCGCATGGCGGCAAATGGCGGCAATATTCGACAGGTCGCCACCGGCGGCGGCCCATTTGTGCACTTGCGGCACCCAGACAATCGTAAAAATCGACTGCACCAGCCAGGCGCCGGCGGCCACGCGCATGGCCAGCGCATAAATACCGAGTTCCTCAAAGCCGGCAAAGAAACGCAGCAAGCCCATGCCGGCCGACAGCATGGACAGGTAGAAAATGCCGCTCACCAGCAGGGGCCCCGCCTCGGAAAGCAAACGCCGCAGCAGCACGCGGTCCATGGTGGCAGCCCAGGCTTGCGCCAGCGATACGCGCGCATGCCACAGCAGCCATAGCGTGACCAGCCAGGTGGCGGCCACGACCAGGGTTGCCAGGTGCACGAAATTGCGCTGCGGATCCCACCACAGGACAGGCAGCAGCAACAGCAGCGTCATTTTTGGCAGCACCTGCGCCAGGCTGAATATCCAGGCGCGCTCCTGCATGCGAAAGAGTTGCGCGATCAGGCGATTGGCCAGGGCGCTCAGCATGCCTGCCGCGAACAAGACGGCCAGTGCGGGTTGCGCAACGTCAAATAACAGTTGCGCTACCGGCGCGGCAAACAGCAGTATCACGGCCAGCGCCACGGGAGCCAGCAGCACGGCCGGCAACAGGCACGCCTTCAGCAAGCCGCTACGCACGGTGCTGTAATGGTATTCATGCAGAAAGGCCTTATCCAGCCCCAGCGACAGCAGCAAACCGGCCACCGTGCACGCGGTCATGAAGAAATCCAGCTTGCCGATATCGGCAGGCGGAAATAGCCAGGCCACGGCAGGCACGGTGGCAAGGCTGCACAGCAGCGACAAGATGGGGCCGGCTGAAAAACCCGCGAGACGGGTCAGGCGCATCATTCAGCCAGGCAGGGCATTTCAGCCATGCCTGTCGTTGGAGAAACGATACGGCACCGTGTCCGAATCGGCCGGCACGCGCCAGTGGTCCGGCGCATCATAGCGATACGCATGGTCCACCGCATTGACGAGGATGGCTGGCGTGCTGCAGTAATTCTGCACGCCATGCCAGACGCGCGGCGGCACGACGAGCAGGCCGGGACGCTTGGTGCCCAGCTTGAATTCGTTAAGCATGCCAAAGGTGGGCGAATCTGCACGCGCGTCGTACAGCACCACGCGCATCTGGCCCGCCGCCACGAACAGGCGGTCCGTCGTGATGGCATGCGCATGCCAGGCGCTCAGCCCGCCCGGCTCCAGGGTCGAGGCGAATATCTGGCCTATCTGCGCCGCATCGGGCACCCATTCAGTACGGAAAATTTCAGTCAGGCTACCGTACGCCGTCAAGACAGGCTTGATTTCCTGAAAAATCACGCCATCGATCAAGGAAGGTGTCGTCGGCTTCCATTCCTTGGTAATGCTTTCGCCATCCTGCTTCGCGCCAGCCAACAACCAGTTATCTTTCTCAGCCACCAGATTACCCCCAGAAATTTTATAAAAATGCTCTTATGTATTGCAACCGTATTATCTATCGCCGCAGCAGGTCCTTCAATCCCCGGCGGCGGCGCAATTCGCGTATAAACGTTCCTTTACGCCAATATTTAAGCCAATAACTGGGTTGTGGCGGCCACATGCCAACGCTATATAACATTCGCCGCGACAACGCTTTCATGGCAGTGACCACACATTGAAGCGGTGCAATGCGACGCTCATGGCCCACCTTGCCGTACAGCGTGGTGACAGCCTGCAGAATATTTAACGGATCTTGCATCTGCTCCCACCAGAACGCATGCTCGGCGTGTTGCCGGTCCAGGTAGGAATTGCTGCGGCTGCCAGACTGGATCAGTATGGCTCCGATGCGGGGATGGGCCAGCATCGCTCGACCCGCGCGGTACACGCGGTGCAACCACGCCTGCGACGGCCAGCAGCGCACTTCCCATGACGGCTGCCATGGCCCGATCTGCAGGGCTAGCTCACGCCGCATGACCCACAGAGTGGCCGGTACGTCCATCCACGGACGGTATGGTTGCACGCCGTCCGTCACCGCCCCCACCATGTGATATCCCTCCGGCAAGACTACCAGTCCCTGGCCAAAGACCAGGTCAGCCCCAGCGCGCTCGAGGACATCGATACTGCTTTGCAAATGATCGGGCAACCACAGGTCATCATGGTTCAGGAATGCCAGATAGGTGCCGCGCGCCAGGCTGACACCGAGATTGTTGGGTCCCGTCTGCTCGCCGTAATTGGTGTCCAGGTTCACAAAGCGGATACGCGCGTCGCCGAACGCGGCGACCACCTCGGCAGTGTCGTCGGTGCAGCAATCGCCGACGATAATCAGTTCCCAATCCTGCACGGTGCTGGCGAGTGCCGATTGAATCGCATACCCGAGGATATTGCTCCGGTTATACGTGGCCATGACAATGGAAACGAGCGGGTGTTTCTCTGACTGCATGGCAAACCTTTCACATCACAGACAAAAAAATGCCGCCCAAATACATTGAGCGGCATTTCGCAATGGACGATGCAGTATGTTGCTGGCGCTCGCCAGCAAGCATCTGTCCTTAGACGTTGAACAGGAAGTTCAGCACGTCGCCATCCTTGACCACGTATTCCTTGCCTTCGGCGCGCATCTTGCCCGCTTCCTTGGCGCCCGCTTCGCCCTTGTAGGCGATGAAGTCGTCATAGGCGATGGTTTGCGCGCGGATGAAGCCGCGTTCGAAGTCGGTGTGGATCACGCCGGCCGCTTGCGGTGCCGTGTCGCCCACATGGATGGTCCAGGCGCGCACTTCCTTCACGCCAGCCGTGAAGTAGGTTTGCAGGCCCAGCAGCTTGTACGCGCCGCGGATCAGACGGTCCAGGCCTGGCTCTTCCATGCCCATGTCGGCCAGGAAAGCGCCCTTGTCGGCATCGTCCAGGTCGGCGATTTCCGCTTCCAGCGCGGCGCAGATGGCGACGATAGGCGCGTTTTGCGATTGCGCGTAGGCCGTCAGCTGGTCCAGCAACGGGTTACTCGTGAAGCCCGTGTCGGACACGTTGGCCACGAACATGGCCGGCTTGGCCGTGATCAGGCACAGCGGCTTGATCAGTTCCATTTCGTCGGCGTCCAGGCCCATGGCGCGCACGGGCTTGGCATCGTTCAGGTAAGGCATCATGCGTTCCATGATGGCCAGCAGCTTGGCCGCGTCCTTGTCGCCCGAACGGGCTTTCTTGTTTTCGCGGTGAATGGCTTTTTCCACGGTGCCCATGTCGGCCAGCGCCAGTTCAGTCTGGATGACTTCGATATCGTCGAGCGGATTGATCTTGCCGGCCACGTGGATGACGTTGTCATCTTCGAAGCAGCGCACGACGTTGACGATGGCGTCCGTTTCGCGGATGTGCGACAGGAACTGGTTGCCCAGGCCCTCGCCCTTCGATGCACCGGCCACCAGGCCGGCGATGTCGACGAATTCCACGATGGCGTTGACCATGCGTTCCGGCTTGACGATGGCGGCCAGCGCATCCATGCGCGGATCCGGCACTTCGACGACGCCGACGTTCGGCTCGATGGTGCAGAACGGATAGTTTTCAGCCGGGATGCCGGCTTTCGTCAGTGCATTGAACAGGGTGGACTTGCCGACGTTCGGCAAGCCGACGATACCGCATTGGAGACTCATGGAAAACCTTTAAATAATCAATATTGCCGGCAAGCGGCTGGTGCAAAACGGCCGTTGCGGGCGTTTTCTGGATAATCTTGCTGTATTAATGCTTGTAAGGGTCAATTGTACCTCTATGCACCCTACTCTTCAAAAAAACCGCCCTCTGTGCCGCTAACTGTCGCCATCCCCGTCGTCCGGCTGCGACGCATCGAATTCCAGGATGTCGCCGGGCTGGCATTCGAGCATCTCGCAGATTTTCGACAGGGTATCGAAACGCACGCCGCGCACCTTGCCCGACTTTAAGAGGGACAAATTCTGTTCCGTGATGCCGATGAAGGCCGCCAATTCCTTCGATTTCACTTTTTTCCTGGCCAGTACCAGGTCGAGGCGCACGACGATGCCCATCAGATAAACCCGCTGTTTTCATCGGCCAGGCGCTGGCCTTCATGCAGGATTTGCGCCAGCGCAAGGAAAACCGTGCACAGCAGCAAGGTCCACAAGTCGCCACCCGTGATGTCGATGACCAGGCGCAACTGGCTCGTCCCCTCGTCCAGCAAGCCAAACAGCATGCCGCGCACGGTCGGCTCCAGCAACGTCAACACTGTTCCCAGCAGCAAGCCACCGGCAAAACGGCGAAAGCGCTGCGCCACCTGCGGCGTAAAAAACACGCCCTGCTCGAACTGGCGCAAGACCACGGCCAGCTGGCGCACGGCGTCGCCCAGCACCAGCAAGGCTGGCAAGGCCAGCGCCAGGCCCAGACCCCGCTGCCACAAGGGCATGGCCGCCAGGCGCTCGAATGGCTGGCTCTGCAATTGCAGCAACAATTCATACATGCCCGCATCGCCCAGGCTGCCGTGCGCGGCCGGCGCGGGCGCCAGCCAGCCCAGCACCGTCAGCAGCAGGTACAGCACAAAGAACGCGGAGACGCCGTAGCGCACGCGCCGGCTCAGCGCCGCCGGTCCCTCTGGATTTTTTTTCATATTTAAAAGTATACGAAAGCGTCAAGTCTCGCTAGAATAAATTATCGTAAAACAATAATTAAATCATGTTTTGCGACCATTTTAACATGTTCGCTCACCCCTATCGACTGGAGACACCATGAAAACCCTGCTTGCCTCACTCGTTTGCAGCACCGCCTTTTTGCTCAGCGGCGCCGCCCGCGCCCATGACTTGCATGCCATGCTGCAGCAGGCGCTGGCCGACAAGAGCGTGCCGGCCATGGCCATTCTCGTCATCCGCGACGGCAAGATCGAGGCGCAAACGCAAGCGGGCGTGCGGGCCAACGACGGGCACGATAGCGTGCGCGCCGATGACGTGTGGAATATCGGCTCCGACGGCAAGGCCATGACGGTGACCCTGATCGCGCGGCTGGTGGAACGGGGCGTGCTGTCGTGGGATGCGCCGTTGTCAGCCATGCTGCCCGCGCTGGCCGGCGGCATGCGCGCCGAGTACCGCGATGTCAACCTGATGGATCTGCTGTCGCACCGCGCCGGCCTGCCGCCCAATCCCGATGAGGCATGGATCAATTCCACCTATACGGACACGCGGCCATTGCCCCTGCAGCGCCTGGAATACGCGCAACGGGCGCTGGCCGATGCGCCGGTGGCCGCGCCGCGCGGCGAATCGCACTACTCGAACAGCGGCGCCATGATCGCCGCCGCCATCGCCGAGCGGGTCACGGGCAAGACATATGAGGAACTGATGCAGGCGGAGGTGTTCGGCCCGCTGGGCATGCAGGCCGCCTTCGGCCCCACCGTGCGGGGACAAAACCTGGGCCACAAGGAAAACAAGCCGATTGCCGGCCTGATGGCCAGCAATCCGCTGATGATGGCGCCCGATGGGGAAATTCACCTGAGCATGCAAGACTGGGCCAAATTTGCGCTCGATCAACTGCATGGCGAGCAAGGCAAGGGGAAACTGCTGAAACAGGAAACGTATGTGTTGCTGCACACGGCGCAGGGCGACACAAATGCGGCATTGGGCTGGGGCGTGATGTACTTTCCGCCCCAGGCGCCGCAGCGCGTACTCACGCACCTGGGCTCGAACGGCTACTGGCACGCGCTGATCGCGCTGGCGCCCGGCAGCGGCGACGGCTTGCTGATCGCCGCCAACGCGGGCGAAGGCAGCAGCGCCCAGGCCAGCCAGCAGCAGATGGCGAAAACCATCATGGCCGGCTTCGGCAAGGCGGGGAAATGACTATGCCGTGTGCAACTTCATCGTGGCGGCCTCGAACTTGCCCTCAACGATCTGCGGCATCACCTGCAAGGATTTCTCGATCGCCTGCTCGATCAGCTCCTGGTCTTCGCGGCGCGGGCGGTGCAGCACGAAATCGGCCACCTGCTGCTGCAGGCTCAGGGTGCGCGGATGGCCGATGCCCAGGCGCAAGCGCCAGTAATCCTGCGTACCCAGCGCGGCCGTGATGTCCTTCAAGCCATTGTGGCCGCCGGCCGAGCCGCCCTTCTTCAGGCGCGCGATGCCAGGCATCAGATCGAGTTCGTCGTGCACGACGAGCACTTCATCTGCGGCAATCTTGAAGAAGCGCGCCAGCGCGCCCACGGACTGGCCCGAGCGGTTCATGAAGGTCAGCGGTTCGAGCAGCCAGACTTCATTGCCGCCGATGGAGGTCTTGGCCAGCATGGCGTTGTAGCGCGAATCGCGCTGCAAGCGCGTGCCGGGCAAGCTGTTGGCGAGGTTGTCCACCAGCCAGAAGCCGGCATTGTGGCGGGTTTGTTCGTATTCGGGTCCCGGGTTGCCGAGGCCGACGATCAGGCGTATGGGCATGGCTGTGTCTGCAGTGTAAAAACGTATTATCGGTGAAAACAGGCAGAAAAAAACCCGTCCGGAGCGAACCGGACGGGTTTTTCCTTGCGACTACCGCATAGCTGCGGCGGCAAAATTACTTCTTGTCAGCAACAACTTCAGCAGCAGCGGCTTCAGCAGCAACGTGGCCAGCCGGTACCGAAGCGGTAGCGATGGTCAGGTTGGCGCCGTGGGTGACAGCGGTCACGCCAGCTGGCAGGACCAGGTCGCCAACGTGCAGCGAGTGACCGACGTCGATGTTCGACAGGTCAACGTTGATGAATTCTGGCAGTTGGCCTGGCAGGCACGAAACTTCGATTTCGTTGGCTACGTGGCTGATGGTCGCGCCGTGCAGTTTGACTGCTGGGGAAACGTCAGCGTTGACGAAGTGCAGCGCCACTTTCACGTGGATAGCTTGCTTCGAGTCAACGCGCTGGAAGTCAGCGTGCAGAACCAGTTGTTTGTATGCGTGGACTTGGAAGTCGCGCAACAGAACTTGCTGGGAAACGCCGTCGATTTCCAGGTCCAGGATCGACGAGTGGAACACTTCTTTTTTCAACGCGTGGTACAGGGCGTTGTGATCCAGCGAGATCAGCACCGGGGCTTCAGCGCCACCGTAGACGATACCAGGGGTTTGGCCGGAAATGCGCAGGCGGCGGCTCGCTCCGGAACCTTGCAATTCGCGTTTAAATGCGATAACTTTCATGTGAAACTCCAAGAAGAACAAGGCTTGCGCCTTGTGTTATGAAGACTCCCGCGACCAGGAATCTTCGAAAATGGGGTGCAAAACACCCCGAAAATGAAAACACTGCGGCGCAACAGGCAAAAAGCCGGTCGCGCCGCAGGCATTACGTCTGTTGCTGCTCTTGTCGAATTAATCGATAAAGAGGGAAATAACCGAATCACCCTTGATGATGCGCTTGAACGTCTCGGCCAGCAGCGGCGCGCACGTCAATTGACGGATCTTGCCGCAGGCCAGGGCCGCTTCGGACAGGGGGATCGTATCGGTCACGACCAGCTCATCGAGTGGCGACGCCGAAATACGGTCAATCGCCGGGCCCGACAGCACCGCGTGCGTGCAATACGCCACGACTTTTTTCGCGCCGCGCTCTTTGAGCACTTCGGCAGCCTTGGTCAGGGTGCCTGCCGTGTCGACCATGTCATCCATGATCACGCAGTTGCGGCCTTCGACTTCACCGATGATGTTCATCACTTCGGACACGTTCGCTTTTGGACGACGCTTGTCGATGATGGCCAGGTCGCAGCCCAGGCGTTTTGCCAGGGCGCGCGCACGTACCACACCGCCGACGTCCGGCGACACCACCAGCAGGTCCTGGTAGTTTTTCTTTTGCAGGTCGCCCAGCAAAATTGGCGAAGCGTAAATATTGTCGACTGGAATATCGAAGAAACCTTGAATCTGGTCAGCGTGCAAGTCCATGATCAGGACGCGCTCGACACCGGCTTCTTCCAGCATGTTCGCCACCACCTTGGCCGAAATCGCCACACGCGCGGAGCGTGGACGACGGTCTTGACGGGCGTAGCCGAAGTAAGGAATTGCGGCGGTGATGCGGCCAGCGGAAGCACGTTTCAAGGCATCAACCATCAGCATGATTTCCATCAGGCTGTCGTTGGTTGGAGCACAGGTGGATTGCAAAACAAAAACATCCTTGCCGCGCACGTTTTCGTTAATCTCGACCATTACTTCGCCGTCGGAGAATTTCGAAACGTTTGCTTTACCGAGAGGGATGCCGAGGTTTTTTGCGACCCCCTCTGCCAACGCTGGATTCGCGTTGCCGGTAAAAACCATCAGGTTTTCGTAAGCCATGGGAGTCCCAAGAGGTGATATAGAAGTCTTGAAAAGCACTAACCGGGCATAGGCCCGGTCAGTCATTGTTTAGAATATGCCGCGTGGCAACATATCTGCTTTTTCCCGCACTGGACGCCAACTTCGCATCGACAGACTACGGTGAAATGGTGGCAGGGGAAGAAGGATTCGAACCTTCGCATGCTGGAATCAAAATCCAGTGCCTTAACCAGCTTGGCGATTCCCCTACGTTACTGACTGCTTGCCGTCATGTTGGCCAGTATTATACCGACTATTTGACGCTAAGCAAAATCTTTTTTTGCTCTCTACAACATGGTGAGCATCGGGTGGCGGCTCAGCGCTTTTGCCTTCCAGGCGATCCAGACTGGTGGCACATTGCTGAGCACCGCATCCGCTTCTTCCTGACTGCCAAACGCACTGAATACACAAGCACCGGAGCCAGTCATCCTGGCCTCACCGTAAGCACCCAGCCATTCTACCGCATCTGCTACCGGCTTGAAAAGACTGCATGCCACTTGCTGTAAATCATTCTTGCCAAACCCGCCCGCATCGTTTCCTTCTGCGAGGTGCCTGGAAAAGTCCGCTATTGTGACGGGTTCGGTATTTCTCGTCAAGCCTTCCGCGCAAAAAATTGCGGCGGTCGGCACTTGCACGCCCGGCTCGATCACCACGTACCAGCATTCGGGCGTGGCGACGGGCTGCAAGGCCTCGCCCACGCCTTCGGCAAAGGCGTTTTCGCCAAAGATGAAAAACGGGATATCGGCGCCCAGCGGCAAGCCCAGCGCCATCAATTCCTCGCGGCTCAAGCCCGCTTGCCACAGGCGGTTCAATGCCATCAGGGCCGTGGCCGCATCGGATGAACCGCCGCCGAGTCCGCCACCCATGGGCAGCACCTTGTCGATGGCGATATCGACGCCGCGCGGCAAGGCGCCCGTGCGGCGCAGCACTTCCGCCTGCAGCAACTTGGCGGCGCGGATGATCAAATCCTGTTCTTCCGGCACGCCGGCCAGTGCCGTCACGCGGCGGATCAGCGCGTCGTCGCGCAGCGCGAAGTGCAAGGTGTCGCCATGGTCGAGCAACTGGAACACCGTCTGCAGCAGATGGTAGCCATCGGCACGGCGGCCGTTGACGTGCAAAAAGAGGTTCAGCTTGGCGGGAGCCGGGCAGTTATTCAGGGTAGTCAACGTCATTGTGCTTGAGCGGATGGGGCGGGATCGAGCACGATGCGCAGCGAGACGGCATCGGCCTGCGCGCTGGCATTGCGTTCGGCATCGATACGCCGCGGTTGGGGCAAGGCGCCCGGTGTATTGTCGGCCGCATTTTGCCCTACTTCTTGCCACGACACATAGCGCAAGCGCCAGCCATCTTTCGTGGTGACGCTGTCGTTGGCCGGCGAAGCGACGAAACGCTTGCCATCGGCGCCCACGGCATAGCCTTGCAGCCAGTCGCGCAAGCCCGACACGGGCAAGGACCAGCCCAGCATCTGCGCGCTCAGGGTATCGACATCGGGCGCGCTGCGCGGCGCCTTGCCGCTCTGCGTCAATACGGCTTGCTGCGGCGTGACGGCAATCGTCGCCAGCGTACTGCCGACAGGCGAATACAGGGTCACGTCCGTGCGCTGCGCCGTCTGTTGCCAGTTGAAATTGACGGTGGCCGATTCAGGCTTGTCATCCTTCTGGTACACGACGTTCAGGCGGCCCGTCAGTTCCACCTGTTCGCGGTAAGGCGCGACGGCATTACCGGACGGCGCGGCGCCGGACGAAAAGGGGGAAGTCAGGGTCGAGCAGGCCGAGAGGGACAGGCACAGGACGGTCAGAACGATGAAGTTTTTTGGCATGGGGAATTTTTTGAGTTCACCCCAAGTGCAAAACCCGGGGTCAGACCCTCAGGGTCTGACCCCAGAATTTGCCCTTGGGTTAACAATCACAAACTGACATTCAAGCGCGCCAGCGTACTTTTCAGCGCATCGTTTTTCGGGTCCTTGCCTTGCGCTTCGCGCCACAGCTTTTGCGCTTCGGCCTTGTCGCCCTTCTGCCACAGCACTTCGCCCAGGTGGACGGCGATTTCCGGATCGCTGCGCACGGCATAGGCGCGGCGCAGCGCATTTTCCGCGGCGGCCAGGTTGCCCATGCGGAACTGCACCCAGCCCATGCTGTCCATGATGAACGGGTCGCCCGGCGCCATCTGCAAGGCTTTTTCGATCAGCGCATGGGCTTCCTCAAGGCGGATGCCCCGTTCGGCCAGCGAGTAGCCGAGAGCGTTATACGCATGCTGATTGTCGGGCGCCAGCGCCATCACGCGGCGCAGGCTCGCTTCCATCAGCTCGAGCTTATCCAGGCGCTCAGCCAGCAAGGCGTAGTCGTACAGCAGTTCCGGATTGTCGGGGAAGCGCAGCAAGGCATTTTCCAGCACCGTGTAGGCGCTTTGCACATAGCCGGCATCGCGCAGGAATTGAGCGTCGACCAGCAGCACCTGCGCCTGGCTTGCCGGATCGTCCGTTTCGATTTCCGTCAGCGCCTTGCGCGCCGCATCGAGATTGCCGCCGCGGGCGATCAGCTGGGCGCGGCGCAAGCGCGCCTCGACATAGCCGGCGGAAGCGCTGTTGTCGACCTTGTCCAGCCAGGCGATGGCGCCGGCCGTGTCGCCGCGCGTCTCGGCGATCTGCGACAGTATCATCAGGGCCTTGAACGGATCGCGCGCGTCGCCAGGATTTTTATCCAGCACGGCCAGGAAGCGCTTGAAGTACTGCTCCGCACCCTTGGTGTCTTCCAGCTGCAGCGCCACGATGCCCAGCGCATACAGCCCCCCCACGTTATCGGGCTGGCTTTTCAGCAGCAGCAGGAACTGGTCGCGCGCCGGCTCCAGCTGTTTTTGCTCGACCAGCAGGCGCGCATACGCGCCGCGCACTTCGACGGCATCGGGATTCTTTTGCAGGAAAGTGGCCAGCACCTTGCCTGCCGCCTCGGGCTCGCCCGTCACCTGCGCCAGGGTCAGCGCGGCCAGCTCGGAGTTCGGCTTGATGGCCAGCGCCTTGTTCGCTTCGCCGATGGCGCGCTCGCGCTCGCCGAGCGACAGGGCGCCCTGCGCCAGCACCAGGTGGGCTTCGAACATGTCCAGGTAGGGCTGCACCAGGCGCGTCACCATCGCGTAGGCATACAGCTTGTCATTCGCCCGCGACAGGATCTGCTGCATCTGGAACAGGGCCACGCCGCGCGCGCCCTGCGGCGCATTGGCCAGGCGCTCGGCAAAAATCGGTTCCGCTTCTTCGATCTTGTCCGTCAATACGACGAAGCCGAGGAAGAACTGGGTCGCCTCATCGGATTCGGGCGCCAGGTCGCGCCACAGGCGGATGGCCGCCAGCGCCTCGCTGCCCTGCTTGGCGGCCAGCGCCATTTCGGAAGCGCGGCGCGCCAGGCGCGGGTCGCGCGTCTGCTGCGCCGCCACCATCATCGTCACGTACGGCCCTTGCCACTGGCCGCTCTTGAATTCCATTTCCGCCTTGGTCAGCTTGTACAGCAAATCGCTGCTCAACTCGACCTTGGGCAGCTTCTCGCCCTTGGCGTCGTCGCCGGACTCGGTACCGGGCGCTTGCGGCGCAGCGGCCGCAGCGGGACTGGCCGCCCCATCGACAGGGGCAACAGGCGTCTGTGCCATGGCATGCGTGGCCATCAGGGCGGACAAGGTTACAATGGCGAAAGCGTTTTTCAAAGGCTGATCCTGGCTGAACGGCAAAGTTTGATTCTACGCCCAACGCGGCTATCGCGTACTTCACGTATGTAACGAAATATATACGTCGTGGCGGCGTAGCGCGCCCGGGCCCGCCGTCCGCCGGCAACCCGCCTGTTTTTTTACCCGGTTTTCCACCATTCGAGCCCTATGCCAGAATTGCCAGAAGTCGAAGTCACACGGCGCGGTGTCGCGCCCCATCTCGAAGGCCGCGCCGTGCGCTCCGTCGTGCTGCGCCGCGACGGCCTGCGCTGGCCCTTCCCCCCTGCCCTGGGCGAACAACTGTCGGGGCAAACCATCGGCCTGACGGGGCGGCGCGGCAAGTACCTGCTGATCCACTTCCGCCACGGCACCCTGATCATCCACCTGGGCATGTCGGGCCATTTGCGCGTGTTGCCGGTGGGGACGGAGGCACAAAAGCACGACCATTTCGACCTCGTCGTGGAAGACGCGGAAGGCGGCAGCCAGGTGCTGCGCATGACGGACCCGCGCCGCTTTGGCGCCGTGCTGTGGCACGACGAGGCCGACGGCCCGCTCGATGGCCACGCGCTGCTGCGCGGCCTGGGCACGGAACCGCTGGAAAGCGGCTTCACGGGCCAGCTGCTGTTCGAGAAAACGCGCAACAAGGGCACCAATATCAAGCAGGTGCTGATGGCGGGCGACATCGTCGTCGGCGTGGGCAATATCTATTGTTCCGAAAGCCTGTTCCGCGCGGGGATCAACCCGAAGACGCCAGCCCGGCGCATCGGCCTGGCCCGCTATGAGAAACTGGCGCAATCGATCCGCGACGTGCTGGCAGAAGCCATCGTGCAGGGCGGCAGCACCCTGCGCGATTTCATCGGCGTGAACGGCCAGTCCGGCTACTTCCAGCAGACGTATTTCACGTACAACCGCGCGGGCAAGCCATGCCGCGTGTGCGGCGCGCCGATCCGCCAGATCGTGCAGGGACAGCGTTCCACGTTTTACTGCGTGAATTGTCAAAAGTAGCCACACTCACAGAGGGAGCCAGATGGTCAGAGACCTGGAACAATACAGCGCATGGCGGCAGGACGTGCAGGCCGCCTTGCAGGCATACCGGCAAGCCGCCAGCGCGGCGGGCCTGGTCGACGGCGCCTCCGCGCTGCGCCTGGCGCGCTGTGGCTCCCGCCTGGCCGATGACCGTTTATCGGTCGCCTTCGTGGCGGAATTCTCGCGCGGCAAATCCGAGCTGATCAACGCCATCTTCTTTGCCGGCTACGGCCAGCGCATCCTGCCCTCGGGCGCGGGCCGCACCACCATGTGCCCCACCGAGCTGCTGTACGACGCGGCCTGGCCGCCGTCCATCCGGCTGCTGCCCATCGAGACGCGCGCACAGAACCTGTCGACCAGCGACTACCGCGACCTGTCCGCCGCCTGGACCGTCCTGCCCCTGAACATCGAGGCGGGCGGCGACATGCAGGAAGCCATCCGCCAGGTCAGCCTGACGAAAAAAGTCGGCATCGAGGAGGCGGCACACTACGGCCTGTACGACGCCGACGATGCGGACGCCCCCGCCATGCTAGACGAGGACGGCCAGGTGGAAATCTCCATGTGGCGCCACGCCATCATCAACTTCCCCCATCCGCTGCTGAAACAGGGCCTGGTGATCCTCGACACGCCGGGCCTGAACGCCATCGGCACGGAACCGGAACTGACCCTGAACCTGATCCCGAATGCGCACGCGGTGCTGTTCATCCTGGCGGCCGACACGGGCGTCACGCGCAGCGACATCGAGGTATGGCGCAACCATATCGGCGCCGGCGCGGGGCGCCTGGTGGTGCTCAACAAGATCGACAGCATGTGGGATGAGTTGCGCGGCGATGCCGAGGTGGCGCAAGCCATCGAACGCCAGCAGGCCAGCGTGGCGCACCTGCTGATGCTGGATGCGGGCCAGGTGTTTCCCGTCTCGGCGCAAAAGGCCCTGGTGGGCAAGATCAACCAGGACGCGGCGCTGCTGGAAAAGAGCCGCTTGCAGGCGCTGGAGACGGCCCTGTTCGAGGAGCTGATCCCCGCGCGCAAGGAGATCATCCGGCGCCAGCTGGCGTTCGACCTGGACGCCATCGAAGCGGCGCAGCAGGTGCAGGCGGCGGCACGCGCGCGCGGCATCGCCGAGCAGTTGCACGAGCTGCACAGCCTGCGCGGCAAGAACCAGAGCGTGATCGCGCACATGATGCGGCGCATCGATATCGAGAAGAAGGAATTCGACAGCAGCCTGTTCAAGCTGCAAGCGACGCGCGCCGTGTTTACCCGCCTGTCGACGGAGCTGTACACGAGCCTGGGCATGGACATCGTGCGCGACGATATCGACGGCGTGCGCACGGCCATGCAGCGCAGCCGCTTTTTCACGGGCTTGCGCGAAGCCGTGCGCCAGTATTTCGAGCGCATCGGTAGCAACCTGGACCGATCGGAAGGCAAGACGGCCGAGATCACGGAAATGATGAACGTGATGTACCGCAAATTCGCCACCGAACATGGCTTGGCGCTGGCCTTGCCGATGCCGTTTTCGCTGGCCCGCTACCGCCAGGAGATCACCGACATCGAAGCCGTCTACCATAAGCAGTTCGGCACGGCGACCCTGCTCACTACCAGCCGGGTCGTGCTGATGGAGAAATTCTTCGACACCATCGCCTCGCGCGTGCGCCGCAGCTTCACCAACGCCAACGACGACGCCAGCGCCTGGCTGAAAGTCATCATGGCGCCGCTCGAAGCGCAGATCGTCGAGTACAAGGAACAGCTGAAACTGCGCTTTGCCTCGATCCAGCGCATCCACGACGCCACGGGCAGCCTGGAACAGAAAATCGCCGGCTTTGAAGCCAGCCTGGCGGCGCTCGAACGCGACAAGGCCCAGCTGGCGCAATTGCTCGCTACCTTGCGCGCCGCCAGCGCAAGCTGAGCGCAACATCAGCAACATCAAACAACAGAACACTGGAACCCTGCATGAAACGTCTGCTGCATCCGCTCTCGCCCGCCACGGGCGCGGCACCTTTAGAAGACTATATCGACCCTAGTTTTTCCGCCACCGTCATCGCCTGGCAAAAGCAGCATGGCCGCCATGCGCTGCCATGGCAAAACACGCGCGACGCCTATTTGATCTGGCTGTCCGAAATCATGCTGCAGCAAACGCAGGTCACCGCCGTACTCGGCTACTACGCGCGCTTCCTCGAACGCTTTCCTACCCTGCGCGATTTGGCGGCAGCCCCCGTGGAAGACGTGATGGCGCAGTGGAGCGGCCTCGGTTACTACACGCGGGCGCGCAACCTGCACAAGTGCGCGCAGCGCGTGGTCGCCGAATACGATGGCATCTTCCCCAGCGACCCGGCCCTGCTGGCCGACCTGCCCGGCATCGGCCGCTCGACCGCGGCCGCCATCTCCGCGTTTTCCAGCGGCACCCGCGCGGCCATCATGGACGGCAACGTCAAGCGCGTCTTTGCGCGCACGTTTGGCATCGACGCCTATCCCGGCGAAAAACGCGTCGAGGAAGCCATGTGGCGCCGCGCCGAAGCGCTGCTGCCCGCAGCGGGAATAGATTCAGGCATCGAAGCCTACACACAGGGCCTGATGGACTTTGGCGCCACCCTGTGCACGCGCAGCAGTCCCGATTGCGGCCGCTGTCCGCTGCAGCCGCGCTGCGTGGCCTACGCCACCGGCCGCACCAAGGATCTGCCCGTGCGCAAACCGAAGAAAACCAGCCCGGAAAAACATGCCGTCATGCTGGTCATCATCGACGACGGCAAGGTGCTGC
This sequence comes from Janthinobacterium sp. BJB446, assembly GCF_002735655.1. Classification (NCBI taxonomy): domain Bacteria; kingdom Pseudomonadati; phylum Pseudomonadota; class Betaproteobacteria; order Burkholderiales; family Oxalobacteraceae; genus Janthinobacterium; species Janthinobacterium sp. BJB446. The sequence goes on from NZ_PDZK01000007.1 coordinate 95,969, forward strand.
TGGAGCAGCGCCCGGGCTCGGGCATCTGGGGCGGCTTGCTGTCCTTGCCCGAACTCGATGGCCACGTGCTGGCCGGCGAGGACTGTCCGCGCGACATCGACCAGGATGCGCTGGCGCGCGCCGTGGCGCCATTCGGCCAGATCGAAGCGCAGGAAAGGCTGCTGCCCATCGTGCACGTGTTTACCCACTACAAGCTGCACATCGTTCCCTGCCGCATCACCCTGGCGCGGCGCCTGGCGCTGGCCGGAGAGTCCACGCACGTCTGGTACGACGGCGCGAAAATCGCGGACGCGCCGCTGCCCGCGCCCATCAAGAAACTGCTGCTGGACCTGTTCGGCGATGCGCGTTCGGCGCAGCGCAGCATGTTCTAGTGCGGCGTTTTTTACTGTTCGCACTGACGGCGCTGTGTTTGCACGGCGCTCAAGCGGCTGACGAGCTGCCGGAGGTACGCATCGGTGTACTCGCCTACAAGGGCGGCGACGCCGTGCAGCAGGACTGGTCGTACGTGACGCGCCACCTGCAGGCCAGCATTCCCGGCATCCGTTTCATCCTGGCCGACTACGACCAGGCGGGCCTGACGCGCGCCGTGCAGTCGCAGGCCATCGCCTTTGCCATCACCAGCAGCGGCCATTACGTGGCGCTCGAACACAGCGACGGCGCCAGCCGCATCGCCACCCTGGAATCGCCGTGGACGGATTCTCCGCGCCAGGCCATCGGGTCGGCCATCGTCGTGCGCAGCGCCTCGCCGCTGCATGACCTGGCCGACCTGGCGGGCAAGAACGTGATGGCCGTGGCGCCCGACGCCTTCGGCGGTTACCAGATCGCCGCGCGCGAATTGCGCGAAGCGGGCATCGATCCCACGCATGATTTTGCCAGCCTGCGCTACAGCGGTTTCCCCTCGCAGCAGATCATCGACGCCGTGCGGTCAGGCCGCATGGATGCGGGCATCGTGCGCACCTGTTTGCTGGAACAGATGGCGGCGCGCGGCGAAGTGCGGACCGATGAACTGCGCGTGATCACCACGCGCCCGATTCCCGGGTTTCGCTGCGCCAGCTCGTCGCGGCTGTATCCGGACTGGCCCTTCGTGGCCCTGCGCCAGACGCCGCCCGCGCTGGCGAAAAAGGTGGCGCAGGCCCTGCTGGCCATGCCGCGCACAGATGAAGGCTACAGCTGGACGGTGCCCAGCGATTACCAGATCGTCGATGAACTGTTCCGCGACTTGCGCATCGGCCCCTACGCTTACCTGGACAAGCTGACGTTCGAGACGGCGCTGCGCCGCTACTGGGGCTGGATGCTGCTGGTGCTGGCCTTGCTCGTCGCCTGGGCCGTGCACACGGTACGCGTGGAATACCTGGTCAGCCGGCGCACGGAGCAATTGCGCGCGGCCCAGCACCAGCAGCGCGCGCTGGAAGAACAGGCGCGCCAGCGCCAGGCCACGCTCGACCACACGGCGCGCCTGGCGATCCTGGGCGAGATGGCCAGCGCCATCGCGCACGAATTGAACCAGCCGCTGGCGGCCATCGGCAATTTCGCGCGCGGCATGGCGCGCCGCATCACGGCGGGCCGGCTCGATGCGGCGCCCCTGCTCGACGGCGCGCAGGAAATCGCCACGCAAAGTGAACGCGCGGGCGCCATCATCCGCCACATCCGCGCGATGGCGCGAAAGCGTCCCGCGCACAGCACGGCCTTCGCCCTGGCCGACGCCGTCGAGCAAGCGGTATCGCTGTTCCGCGCGGCCCATCCGCAAGCGAGGATAGTCTGGCGCCACGAGACGGTCAGCGCTGCACCGCGCGTGCTGGCCGACCCGCAGCAGGTGCAGCAGGTGCTGCTCAATCTGCTCAAGAATGCGCTCGATGCGCAGGTAGAAAAGGGCAATCCGCAGCACGCCATCGGCGTGCTGCTGCACCGCGAAAACGGCGCCTGCACGGTGGCCGTGCGCGACGCCGGCTGCGGCCTGCCGACGGCGCAGATGGCGCGCCTGTTCGAACCGTTTTTTACCACCAAGGCCGAAGGACTGGGACTGGGCATGTCGCTCAGCAAAAGCATCATCGAATCGTTCGGCGGCAGCCTGTCGGCACATGCCAATGCCGATGCGCCGGGCTTGACAGTCTGGTTCCGCCTGCCCGAAGATACCGGCATGGACGCACACAAGGAAATACAAGAGGAAACACCATGAATGAAAGCGATGCGATCATCTTTGTCGTCGACGACGACGCCGCCATGCGCCGCTCGCTGGCCTATCTGTTCGATTCGGCCGGCTGGCAAGTGCAGACGTTTGAATCGGCACGCGATTTCCTGCAGCGCTACGATGGCCATGTACCCGGCTGTCTGCTGCTCGACGTGCGCATGCCCCTGATGAGCGGGCTGGAACTGCAACAGGAATTGAATAATAAGACCGGGCACGCCATATCGCTGCCCGTGATTTTCCTCAGCGGCCACGGCGACCTGGCCATGGCCGTGCAGACGATGAAGGCGGGCGCCTGCGATTTTCTGGAAAAGCCGTGCAAGGACCAGGTATTGCTGGACGCCGTCTCGCGCGCCGTGGCCCGCAGCGTGGAAGAAAGCCGCAGCGCCGCCAGCGCGAATACGGCGCAATCGGCGCTGGCCAGGCTCACCGCGCGCGAGCGCGAAGTGGCACTGCTGATGGCCGAAGGCAAAGCCTCGAAAGTCATCGCCCGCGAACTGGGCATCAGCGACAAGACGGTGCAGGTGCACCGCCATAACACGATGGAAAAACTGGGCCTGCATTCGGCAGCCGAGGTAGCCCGGCTGCTGATGGCAGGTGGCCAGATCTAGGCCCGCACGATGCGCGCCGGCAGTCCCTGCCGCACCGACGTACCCGAGACAGGATCGACAAACACGTTCTTGTCGCCGCGGCTCGGGTCCGTCAGCCCCAGGTCGTTCAAGTTGATGCCCGCTCCGATGGCCGGCTCGTCGGGCTGGCGCAGCTTGCCGATGCGGTGCGCGCGCGCGCCATGCTCCTTGTGGCCGAAACCGTGTTCGATGGCGATCACGCCCCGCTGCACGCCATGGCGCAGCATCACCGTCGCCCTGGCCCTGCCGCCCGGCGTTTCCAGGTAAATGGTATCGCCATTTTCCAGCTTCAAGCGGGCCGCATCGTCGGGATGCACGGCGACGGGGTTGTCCGGATGGATGCCGCGCAAGCGCCGCGCGCCAATGCTGTAGGAGTTTTGCAGCGCCGATTTAAAACTGATCAACTCGAACGGCCACTCGCTGGCCGGATAGGCTTTGCGCACGGGCGTGCCGTCGGCAAACGCCGCCACTCTCCACGCGGGCGTGCCGGGGAAACGCTTGCCGCTCAAGCTGTTCTTGCTCACGCCCAGTCCCTCGTTGTACAGCATCATCGGTTTCAGATAGCGGTGCGTGGACCAGTCCTGCGGATACGGCGTCTCGTCGATCACGGGTGCAGGCGCTGCCGGCGCCTTGGGATTCGCCGACGGCGGCAAACGCAGGCCGAACATCTCGCCATAGCTCTGGTAGCGCCCTCCCCGCGCCAGCATGAAGGCCACCTTGCGCCACTCTTCCGGCTTCAGGGTGCGCTCCAGTTCAGGGCGGATGCGCGCCACGCCGGACAAATCGATATCGTCGTCGCTGGCCTCCGGCACGGATGTTTTGCCTTGCCAGGCGATGTTGGCGCCGCCGCGCAGATACCAGTCTTCCGCGCGCAGCAAGGGGAAGCGCTGGCCATCCATGTCCTGCAAGGCTTCCGGGCCGAAGCCGGGCAAGGCCATCGTCTTTGCCAGCGCGATGAAGAACGATTCCATGCAGATGGTCTGGCCGTCCGGCGTCTTTTGCACGCGCGGTTCGACCACGGGCCAGCGCGCCGTGCTCATTTTGACAGGCATGCCGCCCCAGGCGCCGGCCCAGCCCCAGCTTTCATACAGCAAGGTGTCGGGCAGCAGGTAGTCGGCAAAGGCCGAGCTTTCATTGATGAAGGGGTCGATGGCGACGATCAGGGGGATCTTCCTCGGATCGGCCAGTTCCTTGCCGATCTGCGCGCGCAAGCCCGTGATGCCGTAGACAGGATTACAGCTCCACAGGATCAGCGCCTTCAGGGTGTACGGGTAGCCGTTCATGGCGCTGGTGAGCCATTCTGTCGCCAGCGCGGGCGCGTTCGGATACCACGGCGCCTTGGCCGGATACGCCTTGCCCGCTTCTTTCTTCAGCTTGAATTCCGAGGTTTTTTCATATGGCACATTGCGTCCGATCGGCATGCCGGCCGCCTTGATCTCGCCGTCGAAACTCTCAAGGTTATAGCGCGGACCGGGTCCCGCATCCTTGAAGCTGCCGCCGTTGACGAGGGTGCCGCCCTTGCGGTTCAAATTGCCGATCAGGGTGTTGAGCATGACCAGCGCGTACGCGTTATAAAAGCCGGCGCCCGACATCATGCCGCCGTGCGCATTGACGGCGGCGCGCTTGCCATGGCTGGTCAGTTCCTGCGCCAGGCCTTCGATGATGTCGCGCGCGATGCCGCAGGCGGCCGCATAGTCATCCATGCTGTGGCGCTGCGCTTCCTCGTTGAGCATCGTCATGGCCGTCTTCAGGTGCAGCGGCGCGCCGGCCACATCCAGCGGGCCGTCGAAGAACAGGCGCGCCTCGCCCTTGGCGGCATTGTGCGGCACGATGGCTTGCGTGGCGGCGTCGATCACGCAGAAGGCGTCGCCATCCTTGTAGCGCTCCTCTTCCGCCAGTTCCACCGCGCCGATATCGGACGCGCGCAGGTAGCGGCCATCGCGCGGATGGCCCTTCTCGTTGATGATCAAATGCGTCGCGTTGCACCAGGCGGCTTCGCCCGCCGCTTCCGCCACCTTCAGGTTCGGCTGCACGAGGAAGTTGCGGTCATAGCGTTCGTGCTCGATGATCCAGCGGATCATGGCCATGGCCAGCGCGCCATCCGTGCCAGGCTTGATCGGTACCCAGCGGCTGCGGTCGCCCGCGGCCAGGCTGTCCGCATTCGTCAGCACGGGGTCGACGACGACGTAGCTGAATTCGCGCTTGCCCGAGCGGGCTTTCGCGATCAGGGTGCCCTGGCGCTTGAACGGGTTGCCCGCATTGCCCGGCGCCGTGCCGACGAAAATACAGAATTCCGTGTTTTCCAGGTCAACTTTCGCGTGCGGCATTTTCTTCATGTCGCCGAACATGGCGCCCGAGCCGCTGCGGTAGGCGCCGCCGCAATACGAACCGTGGTTGACCAGGTTCAAACTGCCGTACGACTGCTTGAAAAACCGCGTGCCGAACGCCAGGCGGCCATCGTCGGTGCTGCACATCAGGCCCACCTGGTTCACTTGCGGGCCCAGCTCCGGCTGCGCCGGATCGATCGGTTTTTCCAGCTCGCGCAAGGCGCGCAGCCCCTGCACGTGGCCTTCGCCAAACAGGTCGCCGCCTTCCGTCACTTCCTTCACCAGCTGGTCGAAGGCGATCGGTTCCCACTGGCCGCCGCCGCGCGGTCCCACGCGCTTCATGGGCGCCAGCACGCGGAACGGCGACTCCATCTGTTCCAGCACGCCGTTGCCGCGGCCGCAAGCCGTCGAGCGCCCTTTCAAGCCCTTTTCCTGGAAGCGCGACAGCGACACAAAACTGTCGCGTACCGAGGTTTGATATGGCAGCGCCGGGTCGGCCGACAGGGGGCTGTACGGATTGCCCGCCACGCGCAGCACCTTGCCGCTTTTCTTGTCGAGGCGCACGCGCACGCCGCAAAACGTGGTGCAGCCCATGCACATGGTGTAGCTCACTTGCTGGTCGGGATTGACCGTCAATTTCCCCGTCGCCGTGTCGACGGAAAACTCGGGTTGCAGGGAATTGCCATGCAGTTTCTGCACAGGTTTATCTTTGCCCAGCGCATGGTCGACCATCCGGCCGGCCGTGGTGGAAAAGCTGGCGGCAAACGCGGCCAGCCCGCCGCCAATGGCGCCGTAGCGCAGCAGCTTGCGGCGTTTTTCGTTTTCGTCTTCAGGGACGTCGTTGTGTATGTGTTCGTTCATTGTTGACTCCTCAGTGCGTGGCCATGGCAGGACGGGTGCGTGCAGCGACGACGCGTCCGGCCCATGGCAAAAATTCCAGCATCAGCAACAGCAGCGCGATCCACAGGCCGGCCGTGCCGATAATCCCCATCAAGCCATCGTTCCCCATCGGCAGGTGGTAGTCGTACAGTCCCGCGCCCGTCTTCGGGATCGTCTGGCCGCCGATGAAAATCGTCCAGCGCATCATCCAGGCGCTATGCAGCGCGATCAAGCCATTGACCAGGCCACTGCTGGCCGGGCGCCAGATGGCCAGGGCCATCGGCACGATGGACGACAGCACGGCCCAGACTGCGGTGAACTGCCATTGCGGCATGCCCGCCACCTGGGTGAATGCCATGCTGTGGCTGGCGCTCACGCCGGAAAGGCTGACGAACAGCCAGCCGCCGCCCAGCGCCAGCACCAGCGCCAGCGACAGGGCCAGCGCGCGGTTCAAGGACACCTCCAGCGCCTGGTCGCGGCCCGGCAGGAAGCGGTTGAACAGCAGCGCCAGGCCCACCGCCCCGACAAAGGCCGTGGCGGCAAATTGCGCCGGCAGGAAAGGCGTGAACCACAGGGGCCTGGCACGCACCACCATCACTTCCATGCCCGTGTACAGGCCCACGACAAAGGCGGCCAGCAAGGTGAAGGCGGCAGCGGCAATGATGGCCTTGCGCGATGCGGCGCCACCGCGCCCCAGCAGGCGATAGGCAAAGGCCAAACGGTCCTGGCCCTGTCCCCGCGCGGCGAAGTCCACGCGCAGTGCCAGCCACGCGTACAGCATCAAACAGCCCAGATACAGGGGAATGAAGAACGCGCCCCACGACATCCACGACTGCGGCTGGAAGTAAAGATAGAAGTGATAGAAGCGGCCCGGCCCGTGCAAGTCGGCCAGCAGCGCCACGGGCGCCGTTATGCCGCAGACGAGGGACGCCAGCAGCGCTATGCGCCCCAGGCGTTCGTACGCCTTGCGGCCGAAGACGAAGTACGGCAAGGTCAGCATGAAGCTGCCATAACTGAGGCCGATGAGGAAAAAATACTGCACCGCCCACGGCAGCCATGCCGCTTCGCGCGTGACGTTAACAATTTCGGTGATGTGGCTGTCCATGGTTTATTTCCCGTGTTTGCTCGGTTGCCAAAGAGTCGCTTCGCCCTCGACGTGGCCGGCGAAGCGCGTATCCAGTCCCAGGTAGAACACGTGGGGCTGGGTGCCCTGCTCGGGTTTCAGCACCTTCACCTTGTTCTCGGTGAGCAGCTGGTGCACCAGGCTTTCCGGATCATTCAAGTCGCCGAAAATGCGCGCGCCGCCCACGCAGGTTTCCACGCAGGCCGGCAGCAAGCCTTCGTCGACCCGGTGCGCGCAGAACGTGCATTTGTCGGCCTTGCCCGTCTCGTGGTTGATGAAGCGCGCGTCGTACGGGCAAGCCTGCACGCAGTAGGCGCAGCCCACGCAGCGGTCGCCGTCGACGACGACGACGCCGTCCTTGCGCTGGAAGGTGGCGCCCACGGGACAGACGGGAATGCAGGGGGGATTGGCGCAATGGTTGCACAGGCGCGGCAGCATGTAGGTGCCGCAACGGTTCTCTTCCTTGACTTCATAGGTCGAGACGACTGTGCGGAAGCTGTTTTCCGGCACGGCGTTTTCCATGATGCAGGAGACCGTGCAAGCCTGGCAGCCGATGCATTTCTGCACATCGACCACCATCGCCCAGCGCTGGCCGCCTTCGCCCTTGGTGGCCGCCTTGCTGGGCAGCGGCGCGATGGCCTCCCCGATGGTTACGGCTGGCAAGGCGCGCAAGAAACTGCGGCGCGATTCAATCATGGCACTCTCCTTGACTATGGGCGGCAAGCCCTTGTTGACTTGCTGCCATGATAGAAAAGAAGGCGCTACGGGGGTATTGGGGTGATAGTGCGGGAGCCTAGATGATCATGCCGATTGACAGGACCGAAAATGCGGAGTAGGTCGGATTAGCGGGGCCGCCGAGGCGCGCAAGCGCGTAATCCGACAACCTTGTTGGCAGGGATGGTGGTGGTGTCGGGTTACGCCGTTCCGGCTAACCCGATCTACAACTCATCCAGAGAATACAACCTGCGGTGCTCGCGGATCGCGTAGCGGTCCGTCATGCCGGCGATGTAGTCGGCGATCTTGCGCGCCTGCTGCGTGACGTCGCCATCCCTGAGTTGATAGTCGGGCGGCAGCAGGGCCGGTTCGGCCATGAAGCTGTCGTACAGTTCGCGCACGATGCGGCTCGCTTTGACGCGCATGCGGTTGACCTGGTAGTGGCGGTACAGGTTCGCCCTTAAAAAGCGTTTCAGCTCCGTCGCATCACGGCGCATGGCATCCGAAAAACGGATCAGCGGGGGACTGGCGCGCACTTCGCTGACGTCGCGGGGAGCGGCGTCACCAATCAGGGCGGTCGACGTGACGATCAGATCGTCGGCCAGCGCCGTGATCAGGCGGCGCAGGGTTTCATAGATGGCGCGCCGGCCCGACAGGCCGGGAAACGCCTGCTGCACCTCGCGCCACAGGCGGCCGAAGAATTCCACCTCTTCCAGCTGGTCGATGGTGATCAGGCCGGAACGCAGGCCATCGTCGATATCGTGGCTGTTGTAGGCGATTTCATCGGCCAGGTTGGTCAGCTGTGCTTCCAGGGTCGGTTGCGTGCGGTCGATGAAGCGCTGCGCCACGGGTCCCAGTTCGCGCGCATGCGCCAGCGAGCAGTGTTTCAATATGCCTTCGCGCGTCTCGAACATCAGGTTCAAACCGTCGAAGGCGCCGTAGTGCTCTTCCAGGGTGTCGACCACGCGCAGGCTTTGCAGGTTATGTTCGAAGCCGCCATGCTCCTGCATGCACTCATTGAGCACGTCCTGGCCCACGTGGCCGAATGGCGTGTGGCCCAGGTCATGCGCGAGCGCGATGGCTTCCACCAGGTCTTCATTGAGGCGCAGGTTGCGCGCGATGGAGCGGCCGACCTGCGCCACTTCCAGGCTGTGCGTCAGGCGCGTGCGGAACAGGTCTCCCTCGTGATTGAGGAAAACTTGCGTCTTGTATTCGAGGCGGCGGAAAGCCGAGGAGTGGATGATGCGGTCGCGGTCGCGCTGAAACTGGCTGCGCGAGGCGTGCGGCGCCTCGGCAAAGCGACGTCCCTGCCCCTGTGCCGAGTGAGCTGCGTAGGGAGCAAGGAAGTCTTCTGGCAGCATGTTATTGCACTCCGGCGGCCAGGGTGGCCAGCACCAGTTCATGCGGCGCGGAGGTGATGTTCGGGCTGCCCAAGGGTTTGAGCAAGATGAACTTGATGGCGCCGCCCTCGTTCTTCTTGTCCACTTCCATCAGTTCCAGCCAGCGCTCGACACCGAGGTCCGGCGCCTTGACCGGCAGGCCGGCGGCGGCGACGAGCTTGCGCACGCGCTCCACGGCCGCCTGGTCGATATAGCCCATGCGGCAGGACAGGTCGGCCGCCATCACCATGCCGCAGCCGACGGCTTCGCCGTGCAGCCAGTGGCCGTAGCCCAGACCCGCCTCGATGGCGTGGCCGAAGGTATGGCCGAAATTCAGGATGGCGCGCAAGCCGCCTTCGCGCTCATCCTGGCGCACCACGTCGGCCTTGATTTCGCACGAGCGGGCGATCGCATACGCCAGGGCGCCCTTGTCGCGCGCCATCAGCTTGGCCATGTTCGCCTCGATCCAGTCGAAGAAGGCCGCATCGATGATGGCGCCGTGCTTGATCACTTCGGCCAGGCCGGCCGACAGCTCGCGCGCCGGCAGGGTTTCCAGGGTCGAAGTGTCGGCGATCACGGCGCGCGGCTGGTAGAAGGCGCCGATCATGTTCTTGCCCAGCGGGTGGTTGATGCCCGTCTTGCCGCCAACGGAGGAATCGACCTGCGCCAGCAGGGTGGTGGGCACCTGCACGAAGCCGATGCCGCGCATGTAGCTGGCGGCCGCATAGCCGGTCAGGTCGCCGATCACGCCGCCGCCCAGCGCCACGAGAGTGGTCTTGCGGTCGCATTTGTTGGCCAGCAGCGCGTCGAAGATCTGCATCAGGCTGGCCCAGTTTTTATATTCTTCGCCGTCCGGCAGGACGATGCTGATCACTTCGCGGCCATCGCTGGCCAGCGCCGCCTGCAGGCGGCCCAGGTACAGCGGCGCGACGGTGGTGTTGGTGACGATGGCCACCTTGTGGCCGCTGATATGGCGCAGCAGCGCGTCGGCGTCGGCCAGGAGGCCAGGACCGATGGCGATCGGATAACTGCGTTCGTCGAGGTCTACGCTCAACAACATTTTGGATTGCTCGTTCATCGAAGGCTCTGCATGAATGACGCAGTTGGGCGAGGCCTCGCATTCGAGGCTGGCCAGCTGCATCAGGATGGTCTGGACCATCGATTGTACGTTAGGACGGCCCGTGTCGATCACAATGTCGGCCACTTCCATGTAATGGGGCTCGCGCTGCGACGTCAATTCTTCCAGCTTGCCGCGCGGGTCCGCCGTCTGCAACAGGGGACGGTTCTTGTCGTGGCTGGTGCGCGCGAGGATGTTGCTGACGCTGGCGCGCAGGTAGACGACCGTGCCCCGCTCCTTCAGGTAGGCGCGGCTGTCAGCGTTGAGGATGGCCCCGCCGCCCGTGGCCATGACGATGCCTTCCTGGGCGCTCAGGTCGCGGATGACCTCGGCCTCGCGCCGGCGAAAGCTGGCCTCGCCCTCGATTTCAAAGATCCACGGAATGGTCGCTCCCGTGCGTGCCTCGATTTCGTGGTCGGAATCGACAAAGCGCAAGCCCAGCTTGCGGGCCAGGATGCGCCCGATCGTGGTTTTGCCTGCGCCCATGAGGCCGACAAGAAAGATATTACTGTTGGAAATTTCGGACACTATTTGCATTTCACTCAGGCGACAACCCTGTCTTGCTGTTGTCGCCCTGTGACTCCATTATTGGCATGTGAACGTCAGTTTAAACGGATAGCTGGTAGTTAGTAAATGCGGCGTGGTGATATTGACATTGAATGTCGCCACCCCGGGAGTACATGGCACGCCCGACGGGCTGCTGATGGTGACGAGATGACTCGTGCCCTGATACAGGGGCGGCGCACTGGCAGTTGAGGGGAAGGTCTTTTGCACGGTCGATGGCGAGACGCCGCCACTGGCCGCGCGCACGATATTGGCCACTTCCACCGTGGTACCGCTGGGCATGGGATTGTTGTTGATGTCATTGATCTGCAAGGTAAACACCTTGGGTACGTTCCAGTTCACGTCGCCCAGGTCGTTGATATCATTTCCCGTCGTCAAAGTCCTGTTGCCGTTCAGGATGGTCATCGCCGGACGGCTGCCACTGATAAAGAAGTTGATTTTGGCAAAGATGGGGGTGGCGCTGCCGTCGCTGGTGCTGGCGCAGATAGTGCCCACGCCAGCGCGGGTGCTGTCACTGCTGCCCAGCGGGCCGTTGCAGACGGTGGCTGGCGTATTCGGCGTCGGCACGCGCGGTTGCTGCGCACGGAAATCCACCGAGCAAGCGCCGTTGACGGAATTGCAGCCGCCCTTGCTTGCGCTGCCCACCACGCCCACGTTGGTCTGGAAGGCAACGGGCGTGCCGTCGGCCACGGGATTGCCAAACTTGTCGCCCATGGCCACCGTCACGGAGGCCGAGGCCGCGCTGCCGTTGGCGTCGACGTCCAAGCCTTCGACATTGCTGTCGCTGATGGATAGCGAAAACGCCTTCTGCACCGGCGTCCCCGTCGAGACCACGATGGAATCGGACAGGGTCGACACGCCCTTGCCGTCGAGCGTGGCACGGATACGGAAAGACAAGGGGGTAGAACGGGAACTGACGCTGGTAGTCACTTCACCATTGGCATCGGTAGTACCCGAAACGGGGTTGAGATCGACTTCCGCATTCGGATCGGCTTTCGAGAACGATACTTTCAAGCCCGGCAAGGGATTATTGAAGGTATCGAAAACACGGAATTTCAAGGTGGCCGTTTCACTGCGCAAGAGGCCGCCCTCACCCTTGATGACGATGGACTTGTCGGCAGGAATGGCCGAATAGAACTGGACCGAGGCCGCCTGTGGCGCAGCGATCGGCAGCACCGCGCTGCGGCTGCCCGAGACGCCGCTGGCAGTGGCGGAGATGATATCGTTGACGCCACAACCGAGATCGCGGTAGACGGCGCGCGCACTGCCGTTGGCCGTTTGCACCACGGGCGCGAAGGTGGCCTTGCCAGCCGTGACACAGGAAGAAGTGAAGTTCACGGCCAGGCTCTGGTCCGTATATTTCACGCTGCCAGACAACACATCCAGCGATACCTGGGTCGAACCATATGCCTCCAGGGACGGCGTTTCAAAGGCAATGTTGCCAAATGTCAGGGTTGTTGCGCCCACGACATAGTTGATGGCACTGGTCGAAGTCGTGCCATTCATGACGACGGCCGCCGTCAGGGTGCCCGCGCCGCCGACTGCCAGGCTGACGGGCCGCAGGATCACGCGCGCCTCGCCCTTGGCATCGCTCAGGGTCGTGCCGGCAGAGGGCGACAGCGTGGCCAGGGCATTATCCGTTGCAAACACCACCAAGGCGTCCGGCAGCGGCTTGCCATCCTGGTCCTTGACGATGGCCACCGCCGTCAAAGGAGCGGAACTCGATAATGCGTTGCTGGCACTGCCCGAGGCAGTCAGCAAGGCAACACCGATGCTGGCCTTCGAGGCCACGCTGGACGAAATCTGATAGTTGGCTTCACCGCTGACGGTGACTGCGGCGGTGGTCACGCTGGCAGTCACTTTGCCCGCGCCGCTGGCCGCGCTACTGGCGGGGCGCATGGTCACGCTGGCAATACCCTTGGCATCGGTCAAGGCGGTAGCTGGTGCCAGCACAGCCAGCGAACTATCCACCGCGAACGTCACCAGGGCATTTGCCACGCCCGCACCATTTTTGTCGAGCACCTGTGCCCGGGCGGTCAAGGGCGCGTTGACGCTGACGGTACTGCTGGCCTGTCCATTCGCATTGAGCAAGCTGACGCTCACTGTCGCCGGTACACCACCCGTCGTGCCGCCACTGCTGCCGCCATCGATGGTGGGATCACCACCACCACCGCCACACGCGGCCAGCAAGGTGCCCAGCGCCAGCAAGACCAGCCAATTCGATACCCGACTCCAATAAGTGTTGCCCCAAGATACATTCCGCATAGTCGCCATCAGTCCGCTTTCGTTTGCATTGTTACTTAAACGTAAAGATGTGACATTAACGTGTTGCTGGCCGATCTGCCACTATTTTCGGCGTAATAAACACCATCAGTTCCGTTTTTTCTTGACTGCGGCCCGTGCTGCGGAAAAAAACACCGAGCACGGGGATGTCGCCCAGCAGCGGCACCTTGCTGTCCGTGCCCCGTTCGGATTGCTGATAGATGCCGCCCAGCACCACCGTGCCGCCGTCTTCCACCATTACCTGCGTGCGCACGTGCTTGGTGTCGATGGCGAAGCCGGAACGGGTTTCCTGGCCCACGCTATCCTTGTTGACATCCACTTCCAGCACCACGTTGCCGTCCGGCGTGATCTGCGGCGTCACTTCCAGGCGCAGGTTCGCCTTGCGGAACGTGATCGACGTGGCGCCACTGCTGGTGGCTACCTGGTACGGCAGTTCGATGCCTTGCTCGATCAGCGCCAGCACCTTGTCGGCCGTCACCACGCGGGGGCTGGAAATGATCTTGCCCCTGCCGTCCGCTTCCAGCGCGGACAGTTCCAGGTTCAGGAAGCGATTGGCGGCCGCCGAAAACAGGCTCAGGGCGAAGCTGGCCGGCTGCAAGCCATTGATGCTGGCGGCTGGCAAGTTGACGAATTGCGTGTTCGGCACGAAGGCGCCGCTACCTGCCACCGTTTGCCCCGTCGCCTCGCCCACGCCCTGGTAGCTGCCGCCGATGGCCGCGCGGCGCCCGCTGCCGCCCAGGGAAAAACCGGGCAGCTGGCCCGCCGCCAGGCGCTGGTCCGTAAAACCCAGGCGCGCGCCCAGGTTGCGGCTGAAACTGTCGTTCGCCTCGACGATGCGCGCCTCGATCATTACTTGCCGTGTTGCAATATCTGTCTTGGCGATCAGTTGACGGATCTGCTCCAGGCGCGCCGGCACGTCGGTGACGAACAGCTGATTCGTGCGCGGTTCGATCAGCACGCTGCCACGGCGCGACAGCAGCCGGCTGCGCCCTTCCCCCGCGTCCAGGCCGAACACGGTGCGGAACGCTTCGGCCTTCTGGTAATTGAGCTGGAAGATGGCCGACTGTAACGGCTCCAGTTCCGCGATCTGCGCGCGCTGTTCCAGTTCCAGTTTTTCGCGCGCCAGCATTTCCTCGCGCGGCGCGATCCACAGCACGCTGCCATTGCGCCGCATATCCAAGCCCTTGGCCTGCAGCAGCACGTCGAGCGCCTGGTCCCACGGCAAGTCACGCAGGCGCAGGGTCACATTGCCCGCCACGCTGTCGCTGGCGATGATGTTTTGGCCCGACGCATCGGCCAGGATATGCAGGGCCGCGCGCACGCCCACGTTCTGGAAGTCGACGGAAATCTTCTCGCCCGCATACAGGCGCGGGGCCGACACGTGCACCACGGCCTCCCGGGCAAACCCGCAGGCATGCAGACACAGCAGGGCGGCCAGGAGCATGCGGTGCGGCCTCATGGCGCCGCCTCGGGCACGCTGGCCTTCGGCCCCGCTCCCGCCACCTGCAAGGCCAGGCTGCCGCGCCGCTCGCGCCAGGGACCATCCGCCTCGCGCAGCAATTCACGGTACTGCACAGTCTGTTCACTGATACCCGTCACCACGCCGTGGTCTTGCCCCAGGTGCTGGCCCACCGCTACCCGGTACACGCGCTGGCCCGCCAGCAGCAGCGCGCTCAGACGCCCGTCCTGCTGCACGCTGCCAACCATGCTGATGGCTGGCAAGGGCACGCTTTCCAGCGCTTCGCGCACGCGGCGCGGGTCGGGCCCAGCCACGCCACCCCGCTGACCGGGCTCGGACGCTGGTGGCAATGCATTAAAAGGATCGGGCAAGGCGGCGGCCGCGTAGGGATGCGGCGCGACAGCGGCAAGCGGACGCCATGCCGGCGCGATGGCCTTGGGTGCCAAAGCCGCTTGTGCCACCCGTTCCCCGACTTCGGGCAAGCGATACGCGTGCAGCACGGCATCGAGGGTCAGCAAGCGATCCTTGCCGAGGGTCAAGGCCAGCCCATGCACCGTGACGATGCGCGGCAGGCGCGCCAGGTCCGCCAGCAGCGCGCCCATGGCGTGATAGCCGCCGCGCAACTGTATGGCGATCGGCAAGGCGACATAGGGCGCTTGCGGCTGGGCCGCACCGGGCTTGAACAGGGAAAATTGCAGCCCGCGCGACTGGCCTGCGGCATTAATCTGCGTCAACAGCAACGCCATCGCCTGCTGGTCGGGCAGTTGCTGTTCCAGCAGGGCCAGTTCGGCGCCGGCCTGGCCCTGCTGTGCGCGCCATTGCGGCAACTGCTTCGCCCTGGCCTGCGCCGACAGATACGCGGCGCGCAAGCGGGCCTGCTCGCCTTGCGCCGCCTGCACGGCAACACTCAGGCCATCCAGCCATGCAAGGTGCAGTACGGCCGCCACCAGCGTACCGGCCAGGGCAGCACAAGCGAGGCGCGCAGGTAGCGGCCACAGCGACGCAGTCTTCAAGCTCAGCATGATCAACCTCCAGGACTAGGTGCCAACGCCAGCCGTACCGTCCATTCCACGGCGCCATCGGCCGCGCCGCGCACTTCCAGTCGCACTTCCACCAATTCCGGCCGGGACCAGGGCGCCGCCTGTTCCAGCGCCAGCAGCAGTGCCGCGACCTTGTCCTGCGACGCAGCCTGCCCCTGCAGACGCACCATCGCCGCTTCCTGGCGCACGCTGTGCAAGGCCACGCCGGCCGGCATCGCCCGGGCCAGCGCGTCCAGCATGCGCACCCAGGCATTGCGTTGTTCTTGCAAACTGGCGATGGCCTGCTGGCGCAGCAGCATTGCCGCCGTCTCGCCCTGCACCCGCTTGCTGGTGGCAAGGACGGCATCGACTTGCTGCATGGCACTGCGCCAGCCCTCCTGGCGACGCAGCTGCGCGTCGAGCTCGTGCCGCTGCCAAGCGCCTGCCGCCAGGGCCAATAGCAATCCCAGCAGCGCGCCGCCCGCCAGTTGCCCCAGCAGCAGCTGAATGCGCCTGCGCCGTGCCGCAGGGCGATACGGCAACAGGTTGATGCGCTCGACTTGCCCCCGGACCGTCATCGGGCGTACCGGTGCAAGGCCAGGCCCCAGGCCAGCTGGTATGCCACGCCACCGTCGGGCAAGGCTTGCCAGCCACCCTGCGCGAGTGCCGCCTGCAAGGCCAGCGCCTCGCTATCCATGACGACGGCCAGCAGGCCCGCCGCCCTGGCCGCATCAAGACGGCGCTGCACGCTGGCGCGCCGCGCCGCCACCAGCAGCACGTCGACCTCCTTGCCTGCCGTGCCGGGCAGCGGCGGCGCGGGGCCGAGAATGAAAAAATCCAGGCTGGCGTCTTCCAGCGCAAACGGCATGTATTGCGCCGCTTCCAGTTCCACGAGGATTTCCAGCTGTTCTTCCGCCAATCCGGCGGGCAAGCGGATCGCATGCGTGATCAGGGCCGTGGCCGGCATGGCCAGCGCCACCCGCGTGCAGGCGCTGCCACTGTCGCGGTGTGCCTGGCGCAGGGCATCGGCCAGGCCCAGCATGTCCTCGACATTACCTTCCAGTATCACGCCGGGCGCCAGCGTGGCGGCGCCGCAATGCCGGCACGACAGCTTTCCCCGCCGGCGCCTCAACTCGACGACGCGCACGGCATCGTCCGCGATGTCGACGCCCAGCAAGCTGGTGCCAAGAAAATTGCTGATGGACATGTTTTTCATAGAGAAACGTCAGCGTGAGAAGGGTTCCTGCCATCCGAAAGCCTAGTCCCGGCAGCGCTGGCTTGTAAACGGATTTCACGCCGGAGTGTGCTGCGCGCGGCGCCTATCTGGCCGGGCCGTGATCTGGCGCAGAATAATTGTTACCAAATCCTGGTTGCCAGCGGGCCAATACACGCTTATATAGAGTATCGGCAAGTTTCGACACTCCCCCCGGCAAGCGCCACAGCGCGCTGCCACCCCGGCAAGCTCGCTTATAATTGGCCGGCATAATTAACCGAAAGACATACGACGCATGACATCTTCAAAATCCGCTGGCCCCGCTGGCTCGAAGCCGCCCACCAAGGGCAGCAAACCCAAACGTTTCCTGCTGATGGCCCTGGCATCGCTGCTGGGCCTGGGCATCGTCGGCGTCTTGCTGGTGGTCTTTGGCCTGGCCATGGCCTATCCGAACCTGCCGGCGCTCGATACCTTGACCGATTACAAGCCAAAGATGCCGCTGCGCGTGTTCACGTCCGACAGCGTGCTGATCGGCGAATTCGGCGAGGAGCGCCGGAACATGGTGCACATCAAGGATATTCCCGATGTCATGAAGAAAGCCGTGCTGGCCATCGAAGATGACCGCTTCTATGAACATGGCGGCGTCGATTACCTGGGCATCACCCGCGCGGCCCTGCACAACCTGACGGGCGGCGCCAAGCAAGGCGCCTCGACCATCACGCAGCAGGTGGCGCGCAATTTCTTCCTGTCCAGCGAACAGACCCTGAAGCGCAAGGCGTATGAAGTCTTGCTGGCCTGGAAGATCGAGAAAAATCTCAGCAAGGACCAGATCCTCGAAGTGTATATGAACCAGATTTATCTGGGACAGCGCGCCTACGGCTTCGCCTCGGCCGCGCAAATCTATTTCGGCAAGAACATCCAGGACCTGACCGTGGCGGAAGCGGCCATGCTGGCCGGCTTGCCGAAAGCGCCCTCGGCCTACAACCCCGTCGTCAATCCGAAACGCGCGCGCATGCGCCAGCAGTACATCCTGCAGCGCATGGCGCAGCTGGGCTACATCACGCCAGAGCAATACACGGAAGCCAAGAATGAAGAGCTGAAAGTGAAAACCGACAGCAGCGCCTTTGGCGTGCACGCGGAATACGTGTCGGAAATGGCGCGCCAGCTGGTCTACGAGCAATTCAAGGAAGACACCTACACGCGCGGCCTGAATGTCTACACCACCATCACCAAGGCAGACCAGGACGCCGCCTATATCGCCTTGCGCAAGGGCGTGATGGATTACGAAAAGCGCCACGGCTACCGCGGCCCGGAAGCGTATATCGAGATTCCGAAAACCAAGGCCGAAGCGGATGACGCGATCGAGACGGAACTGGCCGACCACCCGGACAGCGACGACATCATCGCCGCCATGGTGCTGCAAGCGTCGCCCAAATCGCTGCAGGCAGTCACGTCGGCCGGCGAGGAAATCACGATCACGGGCCCCGGCCTGACCTTCGGCGCGGCCTGGCTGTCGGAAAAAGCGGCGCCGAACCGCCGCATCAAGCGCGGCGCCGTGATCCGCGTCATGCAAGAAGGCAACGCCTGGGTCTTGACGCAAATGCCGGAAGTGCAATCGGCGTTCGTCTCGGCCAGTACCACGGACGGCGCCATTCGCGCCATGGTGGGCGGCTTCGATTACAACCGCAACAAGTTCAACCACGTCACGCAAGCGTGGCGCCAGCCAGGTTCCGCCTTCAAGCCCTTCATCTATTCCGCTTCGCTGGAGCGGGGCCTGTCGCCGGCCACCATCATCAACGATGCGCCGATCTCGTTCGACGCGGGCCAGACGGGCGGCCAGGCGTGGGAACCGAAGAACTACGACAGCAAATACGATGGTCCGATGACCATGCGCAAAGGCTTGATGAAATCGAAGAACATGATTTCCATCCGCATCCTGCACAAGATCGGCGCCAAGTATGGCCAGGAATACGCGACGCGCTTCGGCTTTGATGCGGACAAGAACCCGCCATACCTGACCCTGGCCCTGGGCGCCGGCAACGTGACGCCGCTGCAGATGGCGGGCGCGTATGCCGTGTTCGCCAATGGCGGCTACAAGATCAACCCGTACCTGATCGCCAAGGTGACCGATAGCGACGGCAATGTGTTGTCGCAAGCCAAGCCGGACCTGGCGGGCGAGGAAGCCAACCGGGTCATCGACGAGCGCAACGCCTTCATGATGAACAGCATGCTCAACGACGTCGTGCGCTTCGGCACGGCCAACAAGGCCATGGCCTTGAAGCGTCCCGACCTGGCCGGCAAGACGGGCACGACCAATGATTCGATCGACGCGTGGTTCGCCGGCTACCAGGCCAAGCTGGTGGGCATCGCCTGGATCGGCTACGACCAGCCGCGCAACCTGGGCAACCGGGAAACGGGCGGCGGCCTGGCCTTGCCGATCTGGATCAGCTACATGGCGAAAGCCCTGAAGAGCATCCCCGTCGAGGAACGCGCCGTGCCGGAAGGCCTGATCCACGTGGGCGACGAGTATTACTATGCGGAAAATCCACCGGGCACGGGCGTGGGCAGCCTGGAAGGCGCGGCGCGCGGCACGCCGGAGGAAGAGAAGGCGAAAGAGGCTGTGAAGAACGAGCTATTTTAAACACGTAGGCCGGGCAGGTCGGATTAGCGCGCAAGCGCGTCATCCGACAACATCGTTGGCGCCGGTGGTGGTGTCGGGTTACGGCCTGCGGCCTAACCCGACCTACCCGACACTGGACCACAAAAAATGGGCAGCCCGCAAAGGCTGCCCATTTTTCATGCATCACTTCAAACACTTACTTCAATACAACTGCCGCGCCCGCCTGCTCGCTGGCCATGGCAGACAAAGCCGCAAACAGTTCCGAACTGTCGCGCGTGTTGATCCACTCGTCGCCCACGCGCTTGTAGTGGAAACCGCCGGAACGGGCGGCCACCCACATTTCGCGCATGGGGGCCTGGCTGTTGACGATGATTTTCGTGCCGTTATCGATGAACTCGATTTCCAGCACATTGCCGCTGCGGCTGCATTCGACGTCGAGCACGTCTTCATCGTTCAGCCGGTCCAGCGCCGCCTCGATCTGGGTCAGGGTGGCTTCGGCCAGGGCCAGGAATTCCGATTCGCTCATGCTACACTCCAAAGATCTTAATCAAACCGTGATTCTAATCGTGAAGTCATCCTCAGCGTTTTATATCGGCACCGCCATTGTGGTTTCTAGCGTCCTGGCCGGCTGCGGCCAGCCTGGCCCCCTGTACCTGCCCAAGCCGCCAGCGGCCAAGGGCGCGCCAGCCAAAGGCCCGGTCGAACCGGCGCCCGTGCCGCCGCCACCGGTGATCGTGCCAGCAACCTAAGCCGAGCGTACCGGGGTGGCAGCCTTGGCCGCCCTGGCGCTCTTCTCTCGTTTGCTCCAGGCGAAATACACGCGTATTAACAGCAGTAGCGCGACGATGCTGCCAAACAGGATCGGTTGCGCGAAATTATTCTTGCCCGCCTTCATCCACCAGAAGTGCAAGATGCCCAGCGGCGCGATGACATAGATCAAGCGGTGCAGCCACTGCCAGCGCTTGCCCCCCAGGCGTTTCACCATGCCGTTCGTGCTCGTCACGGCCAGCGGAATCAGCAGCACGAAGGCGATGAAACCCACCGTGATGAACGGACGCTTGAGCACATCCTTCCACATTTCCTGCACATCGAAAAAGTGATCAAACCATAAAAAAGTGGTGAAGTGCAGCGCCGCGTAGAAAAAGGCGAACAGGCCCAGCATGCGCCGCAGCTTGATCAGCCAATTCCATTGCGTGAGGCGCCGCAAGGGCGTGACAGCCAGGCTGATGCACAGGAAATACAGGGTCCAGTCACCCGTGCCGCGCGTGATGAATTCCAGCGGCTCCACCAGTCGCCCCGTGTACGTCAGCCAGACCATGCGCGCGAACGGCAGCAGCGCCAGCAAGAAGATCAGGCTTTTGAATAGCGACAATTGTCTCGGCGTGGGGTTGAAGGCCATGGTCTTTCCTTAAAAGAACTTCTTCAAGTCCATGCCCGCGTACAAGGAAGCGACATCGTTGTAGCCATTGAACATCAGGGTCTTGCGCTTGCGGGTGAGAAAACCGTCTTCGCCGATGCGACGCTCGGAAGCTTGCGACCAGCGCGGATGATCGACGTTCGGATTCACGTTCGAGTAAAAACCATATTCGGACGGCGCCGACAGATTCCAGGAGGTGCGCGGCTGCTCCTTGACGAAACGGATCTTGACGATGGATTTGGCGGATTTGAAACCATATTTCCACGGCAAGACCATGCGCACGGGCGCGCCATTCTGGTTGGGCAAGGTTTCGCCATACATGCCCAGGGTGAGCAGCGCCAGCGGATGATTCGCTTCATCGATGCGCAAGCCTTCCGTATAGGGCCACTGCAGCACGCGGCTGCCCACGCCTGGCATCTGCTTCTTGTCGGCCAGGGTGATGAATTCCACATACTTCGCATTGCCCGTCGGTTCGACCTTCTTGATGATTTCCGAGAAGGAATAACCGACCCACGGGATGACCATCGACCAGCCTTCCACGCAGCGCAAGCGGTACACGCGCTCTTCCAGCGGCGCCAGCTTCAGCAGCGCGTCGAGGTCCAGGGTCATGGGCTTCTTGACTTCGCCCTCGATGCTGACGGTCCAGGGCCGCGTGCGCAAGGTGCCCGCGTTTTGCGCCGGGTCGCTCTTGTCCGTGCCGAATTCGTAGAAATTGTTGTAGCTGGTGGCGTCTTTATACGCCGTCTGCTTTTCCAGCGCCGAATAGGCAGGATTGAGCTTGGCGGCCAGCTTGGGATTGGTGCCTTGCGCGAAGGCTTCGCGGCTGGCCATTTCCAGCAAGGCCGCGCTGGACACGGAGCCCAGGGCGATTTGCTTGATGAAGCTGCGGCGCGATTCAAACACGGCACGCGGCGTGATTTCGGAAGAATACGGCAACTCAATGCCGTTGGGACTGCGCTTGATCAACATGGCGGCTCCGGGAAAAGGTGATTGTTTGTACCTTACACCAGTTTTCCCGGACCGTTCATGACGCTTCTGTCATGCAAAAAACAATTAAAGCTTGCCGTAAGAATGTAATCCAGAAAGGAACATATTCACGCCCAAAAACGCGAAGGTCGTCACCAGCAAGCCCACCAGCGCCCACCACGAGGCAACGCGGCCGCGCAAGCCCGTCATCAGGCGCATGTGCAGCCAGGCTGCATAGTTGAGCCAGACGATCAGCGCCCACGTTTCTTTCGGGTCCCACGACCAGTAGCCGCCCCATGCTTCGGCCGCCCACAAGGCGCCCAGGATGGTCGCTACCGTGAAGAAAGCGAAGCCGACGGAAATAGCCTTGTACATGACGTCGTCGAGCACTTCCAGCGACGGCAGGCGGTCGACCAGATAGCCGCTCGATTTGAGCAGGTAGGCCGCCGCCACCATGGCCGACAGGGCGAAGGTGCCGTAGCCGATGAAGTTGGCCGGCACGTGGATCTTCATCCACCAGCTTTGCAGGGCCGGCACCAGCGGCTGGATCTCGGCCGCGTCGCGCGTGACCGTGTACCACATCAGGAACACGACGGCCGCGGAAATGACCAGCATGACGAAGGCGCCCAGCTGGCGCGTCGCGTAATGCTGCTCGTAGTACAGGTAGAACATGGCCGTGATCAGGGAAAACAGGATGAACACTTCATACAGGTTCGACACGGGAATATGGCCCACGTCGGCACCGATCAGGTAAGACTCGTACCAGCGCACCAGCATGCCCGTCAGGCCCAGCACGACGCCGGCCCAGCACAGCAGGGAGCCGACGGACGAGCCGAATTCCGAGCGCGCCACCAGGCCGATCCAGTAGAACAGGGTCGACAACACGAACAGGGTGCCCATCCACAAGATGGCGGATTGGCTCGACAAGATATATTTCAGGAAGAATTTCTGGTTCGCCATCTCCAGGTGACCAGCGTACAGCTCGATGGCGAACAGCGACAGCACGGCCGCCACAGGGATCAGCCAGCGCACGGGCTTCCAGTACCAGCCCAGCCACGCGAACGTGGGCGCCGCGGCCAGCAAGATGGCTTTTTCATAGATATCCATGAAGGCGCCAAAGCGCACCAGGCCGAACAGGGATGCGGCCAGCAAGCCGGCGCCATACAGCCAATCGATCAGGCTCAGGCGCTTGAAAAATCCTGGTTCCTGCGTATATATTTGCTTGTTTGCCAATTCCATCATTTTCTCCATTGCAGGCGACGCGCAAGCGTCCCAGACACAGCGCAGCTTACGCCGATTGCGGCAGCTTTGCCTTCAAGTTCTCAAATTCTTTTTCAAAATCCAGCGTCTTGCGTTGCGTGCTCATGGCCATCAAGGCATCGCTGCCGCCCTCGCCATCCTTGATCCACACCCACAGGCGGCGCTCGCGGATATAAAACATGGAAAACACGCCGATCACGAGGAACAGGCAGCCGAGGTAGACCACGCTCTTGCCCGGCGAACGCGTCACCTGCAGCACGGACGCCTTGATTTCCGTGAAGTCGTCGAGTTGCAGATACACGGGCGCGCCATAGAAGAAGCTGTCGGACAGCGCATTCGTGGCCAGTTGCAGGAAGCGGCCATGCTTGTCATCGGCCTCGATGGCTTTCAAGCCATCCTGGGCGCGCGCCGACTGCCACAAGTCCCACAGGCTGCCATTCAGTATCTTCATGAAGATATCGGCCGCTTTTTCTTGCTCGGCGGCAGGAATTTTCTCCAGGAAACGCGAAATGGCGAGGAAGCCGCCCTCTTGCCCATTGCCGGCAAAGATGCCCAGGCTTTTCGCCGCCGATTCCTGCAACTGGCCGCGCAAGGCTTCCGCACCCGGTTGCGGCATGGCGCGCGCCGCATAGCGCGTGGCGGCCTGCTGGCGCAGCGCGGGATCTTGCAGCGCGGCACGCAAGCGCATCCATTCGTTCACGCTGTAATTATCATCGGCGGGAATGCGCAGATAGCTGAACGGGTCGCTGGGGTTGACGCGCATGCCGGCCAGGAACACCGTCGTGCCATCCACGGTGACGGGCTGCATGTAGTTCTGGTACTCGCGCGCCTGGCCCGTCTTGTCGCGCAATTTGTATTGCACCGAAGGACCGACGTTCTTGAGATCCTTGTTGTTCGCGTTTTTCGCGGCCGAGCCGAGGCGTTTATCGAGGCCGACGGCAAATTTATCGTTGAAGCTTTCCGCCTTGCTGACGGCCCGCACGTCCTGGCCGGCGCTGAGGTTTTCCACGTTGAACGGGCGGAAACCCGACCATTCCACCGTGTAGGAATTGCCGTCGCTGCGCTCGAGCGGCGTGCTGCCGCCCACTTCGCCGCCGATATCGAAGCGTTTCGTCGTCTTGCCCGTCATGGGAAAGCCCGTCAACTTGAGCTTGCTGCCGCCATCTTCAAAGCTGGACTGGTACAGGGCCAGGCCCTTGTACAGCAGCGGCTGGTTGACTTTGATGGTTGCAGGGAAACTTTCCCCTGTTTCATGATCCGTCACCACGACATCGCTGGCAAACAGCTTGGGCATGCCCGTGCTGTAGAAATCGATGTGGAATTTTTTCAGCAGGATGGTGATGGGCAAATCCTGGATCAGCACGCCATCGGCCTGGGGAATGATGGCCGTGTTGCTCGACGCGCCTTCCGGGATCATGGTATTGCCGCGGAAAGTGGGGTTCGACAGGCTCAGGCGGTGCTGGGCGGGAATGTCGGCGATCACGCCGCTGCCGGAAAACGGCGTCTTGCCAAAGAACCATTGCTGTACGCGGATCGGCATTTCCGAATCGAGCAAGCCGCCCACGCAGATGATGACGATGGCGCCGTGGGCAAAGATATAGCCCCATTTATTGGCCGCGCCCCGCTTGGCAGCGACCAGGGTGGCGTTGTCCTTCTCGACCACCTTGGCCGCATAGCCGGCGTCTTTCAGGCGCATCACCATCTGCTGCGCCAGCACGGTGCGCGGCAGCGGCGCCTGCCATTCCGCCTTGTGATGGAAATTGCGCAGGGATTGTTCGCGCACATTGTCACGCCAGCTGCGCATATCCTTGAGCATCTTCGGTGCATTGCGCACGATGCACAGCGAAGTCGAGGCGACGAGGAAACCCATGATAACCAGGAACCACCAGGCCGAATACACGGAGTACAGGCTCAGCTTGTCGAAGACGGCGAACCAGAACGGGCCGAACTGGTTCACATAATTGGGCATGGGCTCATTTTGCTTGAGCACGGTGCCGATGATGGACGCGACGGCGATCAGGGTCAGCAGGCTGATGGCAAAGCGCATCGACGAGACCAGCTCGACGAATTCAGCCAGGCTGCGGCGTTGGGTCTTTAACTCGATTCCGGTCGTGCCTGTGCTCATACGTTGATACTCATACGGGATATGCAATCTTCAAGAAAATTTAGGCATGGAGCAGATAGTTTCTCCGCGCAAGGCGGCAGCATACTCCTGTTTGGCCCCTGCCATAAAAAAGGGCAGCCTGTCGAGACGGCCGCCCTGGTTCATGCGCGCTGGTGCGCCTGGCAATCTCTTGCCACTATGAAAACTTACTTCAGGCCGGCGATGTAATCGGCAACGGCGGCGATCTCGTCATCCGACATGCGGGCGGCGATGGTGTGCATTTGCGCGCTGTTCTTGCGGGCATCAGCCTTGGTGCTGCGGAACATGGCCAGCTGGGCCACCGTGTAGTCCTGGTGCTGGCCGGCGATGCGCGGATACTGGACGGGAATGCCATTGCCCGTCGCGCCATGACAGCTGGCGCAGGCGGCAACTTGCTTGGAAGCAATGCCACCACGGTAGATTTTCTTGCCCAGGTCGATCGTGTCCTTGTTTTTCGCGGCGCCCGGCTTGGACAACTGCGCGCCCAGGTAGGCGGCGATATTCTTCTTGTCGGCGTCGCTGAGCATCTTCGCGTACGTCGTCATGACGGGCTGGTTGCGCTCCGGTGTGGTGAAGTCGACCAGTTGCTTGTAGATATAGCTTTCGTGCTGGCCGGCCAGCTTCGGATTGACCGTGATGGTCGAATTGCCGGCCGCGCCATGGCAGGAGACGCAGGCAGGCAGGCCGCGTGCCGCATCGCCATCGGCGTACAGGGTAGCGCCCTTGGCCGCGTCGACCTTGACGGCCGGTTTCGCTGCTTCGACCGCAGAGGCAGTTGCCGATACAGCCAGCAAAGCGAGCAGCATGGATTTGATAAACGGTGAAAACGCACGATTCATTCAGGCACCCTGAGACAGTGAGAAATTAGTGGTGGACATTGCCGCGCCCTGTGGATTTTTGCTTTATTTTCAGGGCCGCAAGCCGCATCGCTGCTACGCCGGCAACAATAAACAACCCCTTATTGTACAATAGCTTCTTGGCGTTATCGCTCCCTTATCGCTCCCTTTTGTTGCTTTACTACTCCCATGTCAAAACTCTGGCAAGCCCGCTTCTTTACGACCGTCAACCAATTGCGTGACCTGCCCGATACCACGGTGCCGGAAATCGCCTTTGCCGGCCGCTCCAATGCCGGTAAATCGACCGCCATCAACATCTTGTGTAATCAGAAAGGCTTGGCGTTCGCCTCCAAGACACCTGGCCGTACCCAGCATATCAACTACTTCTCCATCGGCGGCGCCCACGTGGCGCAGCACCGCAAGGATGCCACCATCGTTGAAGAGATCGAATGCCTGCTGGTCGACTTGCCGGGCTACGGCTATGCGGAAGTCTCGGGCTCGGCCAAATTGCACTGGCAGCGCCTGCTGGGCGACTATGTGCAGCGCCGCGAGCAATTGGCCGGCTTGATCCTGATCATGGATTCGCGCCGCCCATTCACCGACCTGGACATCCAGATGCTGGAATGGTTCGCCCCGACGGGTAAACCGATCCACTGCATCCTGACGAAAGTCGATAAGCTGAACCGCAATGAATCCGTGAATGCCTTGCGCCAGGCGAAAGCCAAGCTCGACAGCTACGTGGATGAAGACGGCGTCGGTTTCCCGTTCACCGTGCAACTGTTCTCGGCCCTGAAGCGCGTCGGCATCGACGAAGCCAACGACAAGATTATGGAACTGGCCGGCATCAGCGAAGATGGCGCGGCCCAGATGGTCGAATTGATCGACATGGAAGACGATGTCGAGCCGGAAGCAGGAACCGACAAATCGGCTTGATCGAGATCAACGCTGCGTAAAAAAAGGCTGCCCGTTCACACGGTGCAGCCTTTTTTATTGCCAGTTTTACGAGCGCCTAGCGCCGTCCCGGCCCTGGCCGTTTCTCGGAAAAGAATTCCTGGCGCAGGAAGGCCATCAGCTCGGCCGTGTCTTCCACGCGGGCGCTGAGGTTGACGTTGCGCCCCAGGCGGCGCGATTCCCAGACGAAGTCGCCGGGCTTTTCGGCACGGATCAGCTGGATCATCTTCTTCAAGATGGCCGTTTCGATATCGGGCTCATTGCCCAGCTCGACTTTTTCCTGCTTCAGCCAGTTGCGCTTGAAGTTGCCGTTCCAGCCCTTGAACTTGACTTCGGCACTGAACGAAGTCTGGTTGACGATGGAAAACACGCCGCCCGAATCCTCGCGGTCGCTGCCGGAATTGCGTCCCTGGGCGCCGGCGATATTCGCCTTGGCCACGCGCATGGCGCGGTCGTTTTCGCTTTCCTCGGCCGGCGGCGCGGGGTTTTGCGCCTCGCGCTGCTTGCGGCGCTGCTCGATCATCGAACTCATGTCTTCAGCCGGCGGCGGCGGCAACGGCACCTTCGACACCAGCGGCGGCGTGAATGTTTCCAGTTTTGGCTTGTCGCGCGGCACGTCTTTTGTGACCACGCGCTTGCTCGGCGCCGGTGGCGGTTTGACCTTGGCCACTTTCGTGTCCTTCGGTTTCGGCGTGGGTTTCGGTTGCGGCTTCGGCTGCGGCTTGTCTTTCAGCTGCGCAATATAGACCATCGCGCTTTCCTTCTTCGGCGGCGGGATCTTTTCGATCGTATCGCTGCGAAACAATGCATACGCCGCCAGCAGCACGTGCAGCAAGACGGACACGCCGAGCGCCACCTTGCGCATGGTGCTGGTCGTGGACCCGTAGGCCGGTGGTGGCTGGATCACTTGCCCGCAGGTGGGGCAAACATCGGAATCGGCAGCCATCAAATGGGTCGTGTCATGCAAAATGAATCGTGCTTTCTGTGTAGCGACAAAAGTAATCTGACAGGGCAGCCATAGTGCCAGAGTCCCTTGCTTTTGGGAACACTTCCTCGGCATATCCAACCCGAAGCGTACAGGATAGCGACATTCCTTGCAGCGGTAACCAGAGTACCCGAGCCATCGCTTGACGGTTGTTACCGTATGTATCACGGCCCATACAAAACCGGCGCCGCATTCACTGAGGAACGGGGCGCCGGTGCTG
The DNA here is from genome assembly GCF_002735655.1 of Janthinobacterium sp. BJB446. Classification (NCBI taxonomy): domain Bacteria; kingdom Pseudomonadati; phylum Pseudomonadota; class Betaproteobacteria; order Burkholderiales; family Oxalobacteraceae; genus Janthinobacterium; species Janthinobacterium sp. BJB446. Next base: position 124,258 of record NZ_PDZK01000007.1, read on the forward strand.
GCCGTGTGGCGGCTCAGGCTTTGTTGTCGAGCGCCACCAATTGCTCGTCCGTCAACGGTCCCGTGCCGCTGTACTTGTCCAGGAACAAATAGATCACGGGGGTGATGAACAGGGTGATCACTTGCGAAAAGAGCAAGCCGCCGACCACGGCCAGGCCCAGCGGCTGGCGCAGCTCGGCGCCGGCGCCCAGGCCCAGGGCGATCGGCAAGGCGCCCATCAAGGCCGCCGCCGACGTCATCATGATGGGGCGGAAACGCAGGATGCACGCCTGGCGGATGGCCTCCGCCGGCGCCAGCCCGTCGTTGCGCTGCGCATGCAGGGCGAAGTCGATCATCATGATGGCGTTTTTCTTGACGATGCCGATCAGCATCAAAATGCCGATGATGGCGATCATGGTCAGGTCCATGCCGAATAGGCGCAGGGTCAGCAGCGCTCCCACGGCCGCCGATGGCAAGCCGGCCAGGATGGTCAGCGGGTGGATATAGCTTTCATACAGCACGCCGAGCAAGACATAGATCACGGCCAGCGCGGCAATGATGAGGATGATCTGGCTGGACTGCGAGCTCTGGAACACGGCCGCGTCGCCGCCGTAGCGCGTGATGATGGAGGCCGGCAAGCTCATGTCCTTGGCCATCGCATCGATCTTGCCTGTGGCAATGCCCAGCGGCACGTCCGGCGCCAGGTTGAAGGCAATGGTGACGGCCTGCAACTGCCCCTGGTGATTCACGGAAGTGGGGCCAATCGTGCGTTCCACGTAGGCAATACTCGACAGTTTCACCAGTTCGCCCGTCTTGCTGCGCACGGACACGCGCGTGAGCGCATCGTCATACTGGCGGTCTGCCGTGGCCGCTTCCAGGATCACGTAGTAGCTGGCTGCCGACGAATAGATGGTCGACACTTGCCGCTCGCCAAAGGCGCTGTACAGGGCCGTGCGGATGTCGGACATTTGCACGCCCAGCAGGTTGGCCTTGTCGCGGTCGATCCTGAGCGATGCCTGCAAGCCCTTGATCTGCGAATCGCTGGTGACGTCGCGGAAGGCGGGATCCGTGCGCATGCCGGCAATAAACTTTTCCGCCCAGTCATTCAAGGCGTCGGGACTGACGCTTTGCAAGGTGTACTGGTAGCGGCTCTTGCTCTGGCGCCCGCCCAGCTGCAAGTTTTGCACGGGCCGGAAATACACGGCCATGCCTGGCACGGTGCCCGCAGCGCGGCGCAGGTTTTCCAGCACCACCGGCATTTTCGGCCGCTCGCTACGCGGTTTCAAGACCATGAACATGCGGCCCGTGTTGCCGCCGCCGACGAACGACGTCACGTCCTGCACGCTGGGGTCCGCCTTGAGCACGGCCGCCACGCGGGCTTGCAAGTCTTGCAGTGCCGCCGAGGAAATATCTTCCGACGCTTCCGTATTCACCTGGATCTGGCCCAGGTCTTCTTCCGGGAAGAAACCTTTCGGTATCGTCGCGTACAGCAGCACCGTCAGCGCAAAGGTACACACGGCAACGAACAGCACCACGTTGCGGTGCGCCAGGGCCTTGTCGAGCAGATGCACATAACCGTTGCGCAATTTTGTGAAACCCGCTTCGAAATGGCGGCCGATAAAGGTTTTTTCGCCATGGCTGGGGTCGCTGTCATTGTGCTCGCGCGAATCGGCCGGCAGGAAGCGGCTGGCCAGCATCGGCACCAGGGTCAGCGACACGACGGCCGACACCAGCACGGCCAGCGAGACGACAACGGCGAATTCATGGAACAGCAAGCCGATCACGCCCGGCATGAAGAAGATGGGGATGAACACGGCCACCAGCGAGACGGAGATCGAGATGATGGTAAAGCCCATCTCTTTCGCCCCTTCCAGCGCCGCGCGTATGGGTTTCTTGCCCATCTCGATATGCCGCACGATGTTTTCCAGCACCACGATGGCATCGTCGACGACGAGGCCCACGGCCAGGGTAATGCCCAGCAGGGAGACGTTGTCGAGGCTGTAGCCGAGCCAGTACAGCAGGGCCAGCGCGCCGAGCAGGGAAATCGGCATGGTGACGGCAGGAATGAAGGTGGCCGCCGCGCGGTGCAGGAACAGGAAGATCACCAGCACCACCAGCACCACCGTCAGGGCCAAGGTCAGATTCACGTCGTGGATGGCTTCGCGGATCGACAGCGAACGGTCGTTGACCAGGCTGATCTGTATCGACTGCGGCAATTGCTCCTTGAAGCCCGGCAGCAAACGGCGCACGCCATCGACCACTTGCACGGTGTTGGCGTCCGGTTGGCGCTGCACCATCAGGCTGATCGAGCGCTCGCCATTGAAACTGCCGACGGCCTTGATCGATTGAAAGCTGTCTTCCACCTCGGCCACGTCTTTCAGGCGCACGGGCTGGCCGTTGCGGCTGGCGACGATCAGTTCGGCAAAATCGGCCGCTTTCATCATTTGCGGGTTGCCCTGGATGGTCAGGGTCTGGCTCGGGCCGTCAAGAATGCCCAGCGGGGAATTCGTGTTCGAGGTGCGCAAGGCGGTGGCCAATTCGTCCATCGTCAGGTTGCGCGCATTCATCAGGTCGGCACGGGCGCGCACACGCACGGCAAAGCGCTTCTGGCCATTGACGATGACCTGGGCCACGCCCGGCAGGGTCGACAGGCTGGGGGCGATCAGGTTTTCCGCGTAATCGTTGAGGTCCGACAAGTTCAGCGATGGCGACGTCATCTGGATGAACAGCACCGGCGCATCGGCGGGATTGACCTTGCGGTAGGACGGCAAGTCCGTCATTTCCGTCGGCAACTGGCGCTGCGCGCGCAGCAGGGCCGCCTGCACGTCGACAGCCGCCTCGTTGACATTGATGCTGGCGTCAAATTCCAGGGTCAGCGAGGTATTGCCCAGCGTACTCGTGGAGGTGATCAGGCTCAGGCCGGAAATCGTGGAAAATTGCTTTTCCAGCGGCAAGGCCACCGACGAGGCCATGGTTTCCGGGCTGGCGCCGGCCAGGTCGGCGCTGACGTTGATGACGGGCGTGTTATAGCTCGGCAAGGCCGCCACGGGAATTTGCAGATAGGCCAGCACGCCGGCCAGGATGATGGAGAGGGACAGCAGCACCACCATGACGGGGCGGCGGATGCTCAGTTCGGACAGGTTCATGCTGGCTTGCCCTGCGGTGCGGCGGCGCCATCGGCAGCCTTGTGTTTTTCCACCAGGCGCACCTTGCTACCTGGACGCAAGTTCTGCTTGCCATCGACGATGACCTTTTCATCGCCCGCCAGGCCGGTAACGACGGCGTTCGGTCCGAATGCATACACGCGCGTCACCTTGCGCATCTTGGCCGTGTTGTCCGCCTCCATCGAATACACGAAGGTGCCGGCGGTACTCGTGATGATGGCGTTTTGCGGGATCACCAGCGCATCCTTGAGGGTGCGCACGGTCAGCTGCGTATTCACGTACTGGCCGGGCCACAAATCGGTGCCGCCATTATTGAAACGGGCCTTGATCCTGATCACGCCCGTGGCGGGATCGACGGCATTGTCGATAAAATTCAGTTTGCCATCGAGCTGCTTGCCGCCCGCATCGGACAGCAGCGCCGTGACAGGCACCTCGCCCGCCTTTTGCGCCGCCAGCAAGCCGGACAGGCTGCTTTCCGGCAAGGTGAACGACACGTCGATCGGGTCGAGCTGGGTGATGCTGGTGAGCGACGTGGTCGGCTGCACCAGGCTGCCCGCGTAGACATTGATGGCACCCACCCTGCCCGCCTGCGGGGCGCGCAGGACGGTGTAGCTGGAGTCGACCTGGGCCGCGCGCAAGGCAGCCTGGTCGGCGGCCAGCAAGGCGCGTGCCGCGTCGAGCTGGCTTTGCAGGGTATCGACGGCGCCCTGGGCGATGAAATTCTTGCTCAGCAAATCCTGGTTGCGCTTGAGCTGGCGCTCGAAGTCCTGCACCGAGGCGCGGTCGCGCAAGACCTGCGCCTGCGCCTTGTCGACATTCGCATGCTCGCTGCGCGCGTCCAGCGTAAACATCAGCTCGCCCTGCTTGACGAACTGGCCTTCGCGGATATGCACCTTGGTGATCGTGCTGGTCGTCTGCGGGTGCAAGTCCACGCTGCTGATGGGCATCACGCTGCCATTGGCTTGCAGCACCATCGGCACATCCTGGCGCACCGGCACGACCACGCTCACGGTCGTCGGCGCCTGTCCGCCCTTGCCCCCTTTGCCATCCTGCCCACTGGTCGCCGCGCCGGACTGATGATTGAAATACCAGATGCCGCCACCGATACACAGGGCCGCACCCACGAGGATTGCCAGACTAGTCTTTTTCATTGTTCTGTCACGCTGTTGCAGCGCAGGGCTGCAGGTTGAATGTAGTTGCCAGGGGGGCATAAAGCACAATATTGTCGCACGGAAATGCTCACTTTCCTGCGTAATACTCTGGCACGATGAGGGTGACTTCCAGTCCACCGTCGACGTGATTGAGCAGTGAAACCGTGGCGCCGTGCTGCTCGGCGATATTGCGCGCGATGGTCAGGCCCAGGCCCGTGCCGCCCGATTCGCGCGAACGCGACGTCTCGATGCGGTAAAACGGTTCGAACACTTTAGCCAGTTGATCTGGCGCAATACCCGGCCCGCCGTCGCGGATGCAGATGCGCGCGGCGCCGGCGATGCGCTCGACGGTCACCTGCGCGTACAGGCCATATTTGACGGCATTGTCGATCAGGTTCACCAGGCAGCGCCGCATGGCAATGGGGCGCGCCATCAGGGCCATGCCCGCCTGTCCACTGAGGGTGACTTTCTGGCCGGCATCGGCCGCGTCGGAGCAGACGCTATCGAGCAGGGAATCGAGATCGAGCGCCTGCATCGCTTCCGTGCTGTCCATCGAGCGGGCCAGGTCCAGCCCTTCCTTGACCATGCTTTGCATGGCCGACAGGTCGCCCACCAGGCGGTCATACAATTCCGTATCCGCCACTTTTTCCAGGCGCAAGCGCAAGCGCGTCAGCGGCGTCTGCAAGTCGTGCGTGATGGCCGCCAGCATCTGTGTCCGCTGGGAAATATGCTGGCGGATGCGCGCCTGCATGGCATTGAAGGCGGCGCTGGCCTGGCGGATCTCGCTGGCGCCCGACAGGGTCAGCGGCGGATGGTTGATGTCATTGCCCAGGTCTTTCGCCGCCTGCGCCAGCTGCTTGAGCGGGCGCATGGTCATGCGCGTCACCAGATAGGCGAGGATGGCGATGCTGATCAGGAAAGGCAGCAGGGTCATCCAGTCGTTATGTTCATTGAACGGTGGCTGCTGGCGCGGCGGCAAGACCATCAGGCGCAGCACGTGGCCATCCTGCATGCGCACGTCGAGGTTTTCGCAGGTGCCGCCCCATGGCTTGGCGGAAAACATACCCGGCGACTGGCGCGGCTTGACGCATGCGGCCGGACGTTCGGCCAACGCGCTGACCTTGAAGCCTTCGCCCAGCTTGGCTTGCAGGGCGGTGGAAAATTCCGTCGGCGCACCGGGCCTATGTTCCGTATCGGGACGCAGCTCCAGGCGCACGCTGCCCTTGTTGGCCACTTTCAGGTAGGCGGCGCGCGAAGCCAGCGGCACCACGTCGGCCGCCATCACCAGCTGCTCGGCTCGCTCGACGGCGTGGTAGTCGCGGTATTGCTCGATGGCGCGCTGGCGTTCGCCCACGGCCAGCCACTGCGTCAGCGCGGCCGAAGCGACGATGCCGATCAACAAGAACATGAAGACACGGCCCGTCATCGAGCCCAGGAAGGCCTTCACGCGTGCGGCTCCACATTGACCTGGCCAGCCAGCACGTAGCCGCCGTTGCGCACGGTCTTGATAATTTGCGGCAAGCGGGCATCTTCACCGAGCTTTTGCCGCAGCCGGCTGATCTGGATATCGATCGAGCGGTCGAACGGGTCGGCGTCGCGGCCCTGCGTCAGGTTCAGCAGCTGGTCGCGGTTGAGCACGCGGTTCGGGTGTTCCAGGAAGACGCGCAGCAAACGGAATTCCGCGCCCGACAGCATGATCACCAGGCCGCTGGGATTGAGCAGGTGGCGCGCCGTCAGGTCCAGCGTCCAGCCGGAAAAGCGGATTTGCTGCGCCTTGTCCGACGGCACGTTCGACGGCATGGCATGGCTGCGGCGCAGCACGCTGCGTATGCGAGCCAGCAATTCGCGGGGCTCGAACGGTTTCGGCAAGTAATCGTCGGCGCCCATTTCCAGGCCCAGGATGCGGTCCAGCGGCTCGTTGCGCGCCGTCAACATGATCACCGGCACGGTCGATTGGGCGCGCAGCTTGCGGCACAAGGTCAGGCCGTCATCGCCAGGCAGGTTCAAGTCGAGCACGATCAGGTCGGGCCGCGTTTCATCGAGGATTTTCCACATGGCCGTGCCATCCGCCGCACCCAGGGTGCGGTAGGCGTTCGTTTCCAGGTAGTCCGCCAGCAAGCTGCGGATATCGCGGTCGTCGTCGACGATGAGAATTGTAGAAGTGGGTTCCATGGTACGAATTATCCCCACTTCCCCCGCCCTTGCACAACGCATTTGTATCGTCTTGTATATAGAAGACCCGAAGAAACATATAGATACAAACTGTCTGGCAGCGGACACTTCGGGGAAACATGGCGCGTCCACCATGGATTCATGTGCAGCAACATGTACATCCCTCACTTTTACAAAGGAATCCAGATGAACGCCTCAATGACAACCTTGCGCAAGAACTTGATCATCGCCATGAGCGTACTCGGCATGGGTGCGGCATCGCTGACCGTCCACGCCCAGGAAGCGGCCGCCAGCGCGCCTGCCGCCAGTACCAAGATGCAACACGACGGCCACCGCGGCCAGCACCGCGGCGGCAATCCCGCCGAACGCATGGCCAAGTACCAGGCCCGCCTGCACGACAAGCTGAAGCTGACGGCAGCGCAGGAACCGGCCTGGGCCACTTTCACGGCCGCCAACGCGCCGAAAAAGCCGATGGGTGACTGGAAGGCCAAGCGCGAAGCGATGGCCAAGCTGTCGGCGCCGGAGCGCATGGAGCAATGGATCGCCATGTCGAAGGAACGCATCGCCAGCCAGGAAAGCCGTCTGGCCTCGCTGAAAACCTTCTACGCCGTGCTGACACCGGAGCAAAAGAAAGTGTTTGATGACAGCGTGCCTGGCGGCAAGCACGGCGGCCATCGCGGTGGCCACCACGGCATGCATCAGCAGCCGAAAGCCGGGTAAGTCGGATTAGGTCCGCAGGCCCGTAATCCGACAACTTTGTTGGCGTGTATGGTGGTGTCGGGTTACGCCCTTAGGGGCTAACCCGACCTACCCGGCCTACTCGTCGAGCTTGCGCAAGGAGGTCAGGAAGGTGGCTGCATTCTGGAAGCCGATCACGCGCGACTGGGCAATTTCCTGCCCTTGCGGGTTGAACATGATGATGCCCGGCGGGCCGAACAGCTGGAAACGTTTCAGCATGGCCTTGTCGTCCGCGTCATTGGCCGTCACGTCCACTTGCAGCAGCACGGCTTGCCCCATCTTCTCGCGCACGGCGGGATCGACGAAGGTCAGTTTTTCCATCTCGATGCACGACACGCACCAGTCCGCATAAAAGTCCAGCAGGGCCGGCTTGCCATTGAGCTGGGCCAGCGCCGCGTCCAGCTGCGCCACGGTCTTCACGCGCGTAAACGGCTGGGCATGCACTTGCCCGCCGCCCAGGTGGGCCAGCGGCGCCAGCGGGTCGCGGCCACCGCTGGCCACACCCACCAGTTGCATCGCCCCCAGCAAGGCAAACACGAGGCCGAAGGCCTTGGCTACCCAGGCGTTCTTCGCGCCGCTCTTGCCCACCAACAAATACATGCCATAGCCGACGAACAAGACCATCCAGCCCAGCATCTGCACGGCGCCCGGCAGCACGGGCGAGACCAGCCACCAGGCCACGCCCAGTTGCAGCACGCCAAAGAAGCGCTTGACGGCATCCATCCAGGCGCCGGCACGGGGCAGCAAGGTGCCAGCCGACACGCCCACCAGCAGCAAAGGCACGCTCATGCCCACTGCCATGGCAAACAGGGCGCTGCCGCCGATGACGACGTCGCGTGTCTGGCTGATGTACAGCAAGGCGCCAGCCAGCGGCGCGGCCACGCAGGGCCCCACGATCAGGGCGGAAATGGCGCCCATGACGAACACGCCCGCCAGGCGGCCCGAAGACTGCTGGTTCGATACGGACGTCAGCTTGCCTTGCAGGAAAGCCGGCACTTGCAGTTCATACAAGCCGAACATCGACAGCGCCAGGCCCGCCATCAACAGGGCAAAGAAACCCAGCACCCACGGGTTTTGCAGCTGGGCCGCCAGGCCTTCGCCGGCCAGACCGGCCGCCACGCCCAGCGCCGTGTAGACGATGGCCATGCCCAGCGCGTACGTCAGCGACAGCAGCAAGCCGCGCGAGCGGCTGACCTTTCCGCCATCGCCGATGATGATCGACGACAAAATCGGCACCATCGGCAGGACGCACGGCGTAAATGCAAGGCCCAGGCCCAGCAGCATGAACAGCGGCACGATGACGAGCAGCTTGCCGCCCTTCAGGGCCGCTTCGATCTTGCCCATCTCGCTTTGCGCGGGCGCGGGGCTTGCCGCCACGGGCGCCGCCGCGACCGGCTCGGGCGTGCTAGTGATGTCGGCCTGCGGAATGCTCATCACGGACACGCCAGGCGACGCTTGCGCCTGCGGGCCGTTGACGGCCGCCGTGTCGACTGCCGGCGTGGCCGGCAGGGCAAACTTCGACGGCAAGCCGCCCGGCGCCATGCTCTGGCCGCCGCCACCGCCCACCAGCTGGGCTGTCGCATCCTGCGGCGCATAACACAGGCCCTTGTCGGAGCAGCCCTGTCCCGTCGCTTTCAAGGTAAACGGCCCGGCAGCTTCCACGGGAATCGTGATGGTGAGGGTCTTGCGGAAGGTTTCCACGTTCTTCTGGAAGGTATCGTCGAACTTGACCTTGCCAGCCGGATACACCGGCGTGCCCAGCTTGGCGCCCACGGCCTCGAACTTGAAGCGCTCGTGGTACATATAGTAGCCATCGGCAATCACATACGTGACGGCGATGGTGGCCGGATCCTGCATGCGGGCGGAAAACTTGAAGGCCAGCTCGGGGTCGAGGAATTCATCGTCGGCGCGGGCTTGACCCGTGCCAAAGACGGCCATGGCCAGCAGCAAACAGGTGGCAAACCAGATCAGCAGTTGATGCAGGGGAGCGGCGCGCGCGGTGGCGCTGGAGGGGAAACGGGACATGAACTACCTTTTCAACCATTCGACAGAGGACGCGCGGGGCGTGCAGTGGCTGCAGGGCCGGCGCGAAAGAAGAATAGTACACCGCAGCAAGGATAGCTGCAGCAGAAAACAAAAAAGCCAGGCTAGGCCTGGCTTTCATTGAAGCAATTACTGGGATTACTCGCCAGCAACTTCAACTGCTTCGGTCGTATCTGGACGATCCATCAGTTCAACGAACGCCATAGGAGCGTTATCGCCGACGCGGAAACCCATTTTCAGGATACGCACATAACCACCGTTACGGTTGGCGAAACGTGGGCCCAGTTCAGCGAACAGTTTGACGACCATTTCACGGTCGCGCAGGCGGTTGAAGGCCAGACGCTTGTTTGCCAGGGAGTCGGTTTTGCCCAGGGTCAGAATTGGCTCGACAACGCGGCGCAGTTCTTTTGCTTTTGGCAGGGTGGTTTTGATCGCTTCGTGACGCAGCAGCGATACTGTCATGTTGCGCAGCATTGCCAGACGGTGGGACGAGGTACGATTCAGTTTACGGAGGCCGTGACCGTGACGCATGATAAATCCTTTCGGTGAGTGTTTAAATTCCAGTTCTTCGATCAGCTGAGTGGGAAACCCCTTACAGCCGCGGACCGGTTTGGTACTACAAAATAAAAGCCTGGGACACCTGTCCCAGGCAGTTTGCTGCAACTTGCTTTTACTGCGATTACTTTTCCAGGCCGGCAGGCGGCCAGTTTTCCAGCTTCATGCCCAAGGTCAAGCCGCGCGATGCCAGCACTTCCTTGATTTCGTTCAGGGACTTGCGGCCCAGATTTGGCGTTTTCAGCAGTTCGTTTTCCGAACGTTGGATCAGGTCGCCGATGTAGTAGATGTTTTCCGCTTTCAGGCAGTTCGCCGAACGCACGGTCAACTCCAGGTCGTCGACTGGACGCAACAGGATAGGATCGACCAGCGGAGCGCGCGATGGCGCTTCGGCGGCGGCTTCCGTGCCTTCCAGGGCAGCGAACACATTCAACTGGTCCACCAGGACGCGGGCCGACTGGCGGATCGCTTCTTCCGGCGAGATCACGCCGTTGGTTTCGATGTTGATGATCAGCTTGTCCAGGTCGGTACGCTGTTCAACGCGGGCCGATTCAACGAAGTACGATACGCGGCGCACTGGCGAGAACGACGCATCCAGAATGATGCGGCCGATGGTCTTGTTCGTGTCTTCCGACAGGCGACGCACGTTACCAGGAACGTAGCCGCGGCCTTTTTCAACCTTGATCTGCATGTCCAGCTTGCCACCAGCGGTCAGGTGGGCGATCACGTGGTCAGGGTTGATCAGTTCGACGTCATGCGGCAGGTCGATATCGGAGGCCAGGATCGCGCCTTCGCCTTCTTTTTTCAGGGTCAGGGTTACCGAATCGCGGTTGTGGACTTTGAAAACCACACCCTTCAAGTTCAGCAACAGATCGACGACGTCTTCTTGCACGCCATCGAGGGAGGAATATTCGTGGACGACGCCAGCGATCGTCACTTCGGTCGGCGCGTAGCCTACCATCGACGACAGCAGAACGCGGCGCAACGCGTTACCCAATGTGTGGCCATAGCCGCGCTCGAACGGTTCCATCACGACCTTGGCGTGACCTGCACCGAGAGCTTCAACATCGATAATACGTGGCTTCAACAAACTGTTTTGCATGAAATGTCCTTTTCAATACCCTCGGCTCATTACACCGATAAGGCTGATGGCATTAGTAAAACGCCCACCCGAAAGAAAACGAGTGGGCGGTGATGGTGCTAACTGCTATTAACGCGAGTACAGCTCGACGATCAGCGATTCGTTGACGTCGTTAGCGATTTCGTTACGCTCTGGCAGGGACTTGAAAGTACCTTCCATTTTCTTGGCATCAACCGAAACCCAGCTAGGCATACCAACTTGTTCAGCCAGCGACAGTGCTTCAACGATACGCACTTGCTTTTTCGATTTTTCACGAACAGCAACGATGTCGCCAACTTTGACTGCGTACGAAGCGATGTTCACAACGATACCGTTCACGGTGAACGCTTTGTGGCTGACCAATTGACGCGCTTCAGCGCGGGTCGAGCCAAAGCCCATGCGGTAGCAAACGTTGTCCAGACGCGTTTCCAGCAACTTCAACAGCGTTTCGCCGGTGTTGCCTTTACGACGGTCTGCTTCAGCGAAGTAGCGGCGGAATTGACGTTCCAGCACGCCGTACATGCGCTTGACTTTTTGCTTTTCGCGCAGTTGGTTACCGTAGTCCGAGGTGCGGGCGCCGGATTTGACACCGTGTTGGCCTGGCTTGACGTCCAGTTTGCACTTGCTGTCCAGCGAGCGACGTGCGCTCTTCAGGAACAGGTCTGTACCTTCACGGCGGGAAAGTTTTGCTTTAGGTCCGATATAACGTGCCACGATACTTCCTTTTTTTAAATGATAACGCCCCAGCCACATGCATGATCAAACACACTGATGCGGTTAGGCGCTAGTCTGATTTGGTTTCAATCAGACGGTGGCTGAAAACGAAAAACCCGTCAAACAGAATTTGACAGGCAAGAACAGCCGGGCAGTATAACCGTTTCCGGCTCCCTGCTCCAGCGTTTTCACACAACTGTACTGAGTTACAACAGACAGCAAAGCAGCTGGCGCCGAAGCGCCCTCTGCAACACTATCTTAGATACGACGACGTTTCGGTGGACGGCAACCGTTGTGCGGTACCGGCGTCACGTCCTGGATCTCGGTGATCTTGATGCCCAGGTTGTTCAGCGCGCGAACGGCGGATTCACGACCAGGACCTGGGCCCTTGATACGTACTTCCAGGTTCTTCACGCCACACTCAACAGCCACTTTACCAGCGGCTTCCGCGGCGACCTGCGCTGCGAACGGGGTCGATTTACGCGAACCCTTGAAGCCTGCACCGCCGGAGGTAGCCCACGACAAGGCATTGCCTTGACGATCGGTGATGGTAATGATGGTGTTATTGAACGAAGCGTGGACATGTGCGATGCCTTCAGCGACGTTCTTTTTAACTTTTTTACGCACGCGTGCTGATGCGGCGTTATTTTGCGACTTAGCCATAATTATTCCCTAGCGGATTATTTTTTCAGCGATTGAGCGGCTTTACGCGGTCCCTTGCGGGTACGTGCGTTCGTACGCGTACGCTGGCCACGGCAAGGCAGACCCTTACGATGACGCATGCCGCGGTAGCAACCCAGATCCATCAAACGCTTGATGTTCATGGACAGTTCACGACGCAGATCGCCTTCGACGATGAATTTACCTACTTCATCGCGCAGCTTTTCCAGTTCGCTGTCATCCAGATCTTTGATCTTTTTGTTGGTTGCTACACCGGTCGATGCACAGATTTTCTCTGCGCGTGGACGGCCCACACCGTAGATGGCCGTCAGGCCGATAACGGTATGCTGATGATTTGGGATATTAACCCCTGCAATACGTGCCATTTGTTATTCCTCGATTAACCTTGACGCTGCTTGTGACGTGGTTCCACGCAGATAACGCGGACTACGCCTTTGCGCTTGATGATCTTGCAGTTGCGGCAGATCCGCTTGACTGATGCGAGAACTTTCATTTTTGGGCTCTTTCTTTCGCTTCTTTGGTTTGATTCAGTGTGTTACTTGGTACGGAACACAATGCGGGCTCGGCTCAGGTCGTACGGCGTTAACTCCACCGTCACCTTGTCTCCAGGGAGAATGCGAATATAGTTCATCCGCATTTTACCTGAAATATGCCCGAGCACCACGTGTCCGTTCTCCAGCTTCACTCGAAATGTTGCATTTGGGAGATTCTCAAGAATCTCGCCCTGCATCTGTATGACGTCGTCTTTTGCCATTCGGTATGTTTACCGCGCTTAACGCGTCGGAATTCCGCCCTTGAAATTTGCTTTGCGCAGCAGCGAATCATATTGCTGCGACATCACGTAGTTCTGTACTTGCGCCATGAAATCCATGGTGACAACTACAATAATCAATAAAGAAGTACCGCCGAAATAGAATGGTACTTTCCACTGGGCTTGCATAAATTCCGGCAATAAACACACCAGGGTGATGTAGACTGCGCCGGCAAGTGTCAAGCGTGTCAGGATCTTGTCGATGTAACGGGCTGTCTGCTCGCCTGGACGGATCCCGGGAATGAACGCACCGCTTTTCTTCAAGTTATCCGCTGTTTCCTTGCTGTTAAATACCAGCGCTGTATAGAAGAAACAGAAAAACACGATCGCCACTGCGTACAACAGCGCATGGATAGGCTCACCAGGCCCCATCGATGCTGCCAAATCTTTCAAGAACCGCACCGCAGGGTTAGCGTTGTCGGCGCCCTTTGAAAACCAGTCCACGATAGTGGCCGGGAACAAGATGATCGAAGAAGCAAAGATCGGCGGGATCACGCCGGCCATGTTCAGCTTCAACGGCAAATGGCTGGTTTGACCGCCATAAATCTTGTTGCCTACCTGGCGCTTCGCGTAATTGACCAATATTTTGCGCTGACCACGTTCAACGAATACAACGAAGTACGTTACCAGTGCTACCAGGATCACGATGAAAATCGCGCTGAAGCTGCCGATCGAACCATTCGACACCTGAGTGAACAAGCCACCCAACGCCGACGGCAGACCTGCTGCAATCCCGGCAAAAATGATGATCGAGATGCCATTCCCCAAGCCACGCTCGGTAATTTGCTCACCCAACCACATCAAAAACATTGTTCCGGTCAACAAAGTGACGACCGTCACGAAGCGGAATGCAAGACCAGGTTCCAACACCAGACCAGCTTGCGACTCCAGTGCGACTGCAATGCCTAACGCTTGGAACAGTGCCAGGGCAACCGTGAAATACCGGGTGTACTGGGTGATCTTGCGACGACCTGCTTCGCCTTCTTTTTTCAACGCTTCCATCTGCGGTGACACGATCGACAGCAATTGCATGATGATCGAGGCCGAGATATAAGGCATGATACCCAGCGCAAACACTGTAAAACGAGACAAGGCACCGCCCGAGAACATGTTGAACATGCCCAGGACGCCGCCTTCGTGCTCCTTGAACAGCGAGGCTAATTGTGTCGGGTCAATCCCGGGAACCGGGACGTGAGCACCGATACGATAAACCACCAATGCGCCAAGCAAAAACCAGAGCCGTCCCCAAGGGAAACCGGCCGCTGCACTTTTAGCAAGTTGTGGATTAGTCGCCAATTTTCGCTCCGATCAAGCTGTTAGCGGTCAACTCAGGCTACCGAGCCGCCGGCTGCTTCGATGGCTGCTTTCGCGCCAGCGGACACTTTCAAGCCCTTCAAATTCACCGCTTTGGTGATTTCGCCGGACAAGATCACGCGCACGTCACGGGCCAACACGCCCAGAACGCCAGCTTGCTTCAAGACCAGAATGTCGACATCGCCAACAGCCAGGTTGTTCAGATCGGACAGGCGCACTTCAGCTTTGAAGGTTGCGTGCATCGATTTGAAACCGCGCTTAGGCAGACGGCGTTGCAGAGGCATCTGACCGCCTTCGAAACCGACTTTATGAAAGCCGCCCGAACGCGATTTCTGACCTTTGTGACCACGACCCGAGGTTTTACCCAGGCCGGAGCCGATACCGCGACCGACGCGACGCTTGTAGTGCTTAGCGCCTTCGGCTGGTGCAATAGTATTCAATTCCATGATTTGCTCCGTTCGTGTAAGCCCGAAGGCTTACCCGACAACTTTAACGAGATACGATACTTTATTGATCATGCCGCGTACGGATGGGGTGTCTTGCAATTCGGAAACCGAATTTACACGACGCAGACCCAGACCGCGCACGGTAGCGCGATGCGATTCGCGCGTACCGATCAAGCCCTTGACCAATTGCACTTTGACTGTGTTTGTCATTTTGTCCACCTTAAGCCAGAATGTCTTCGACCGACTTGCCGCGTTTGGCAGCGATATCGGAAGCAGTGCTCATTTTCGACAGGCCGTCCAGCGTAGCGCGTACCAGGTTGTATGGGTTGTTCGAACCGGTGGATTTCGCCACCACGTCCGTCACGCCCATCACCTCGAAGATAGCGCGCATTGCGCCACCAGCGATAACGCCAGTACCAGGCTTAGCTGGGTTCATCAGGACCTTGGAGGCGCCGTGACGACCAACAACCGTGTGATGCAAGGTACCGTTTTTGAGCGGTACTTTGATCAGGTTGCGACGGGCTTCTTCCATTGCCTTCTGCACGCCAACTGGCACTTCTTTCGATTTGCCCTTGCCCATGCCGACGCGGCCATCGCCATCACCAACTACGGTCAGCGCGGCGAAACCCATGATACGACCACCCTTGACCACTTTGGTCACGCGGTTGATCGCGATCATTTTTTCGCGCATGCCATCATCCGGCTTGTCGCTTTGCATTTTTGCTTGCATTTTTGCCATGATTGATCCTTAGAACTTCAGACCGGCTTCGCGTGCGGCTTCTGCCAACGCTTTCACACGGCCGTGGTAACGGAAACCGGAGCGGTCAAACGCAACTTCGGTAATCCCTGCTTTCAACGCTTTTTCAGCGACGCGCTTGCCGATCAAGGCTGCAGCAGCGGCATTGCCGCCTTTGCCGGATTGGCCTGCCAGTTCAGCGCGAACTTCCGCTTCAGCCGTCGAGGCCGAAACCAGGACTTTAGCGTCCGGGCTGATCAGGTTGGCGTAAATATGCAGGTTGGTGCGATGCACCGACAAGCGATTTACTTTCAATTCCGCAATCTTGATGCGGGTTTGGCGTCCGCGGCGAAGCCGTGATTCTTTCTTATCCATCGTCAGCCCCTAATTACTTCTTCTTGGTTTCTTTAAGCTTAACCACTTCGTCCGCATAGCGAACGCCCTTGCCTTTATAAGGCTCAGGAGCGCGGTAAGCACGAACTTCAGCGGCTACCTGGCCAACCTGTTGACGGTCGATACCTTTAATCAGGATCTCGGTCGGGGTTGGTGTTGCGCAGGTAACGCCGGCTGGCATGTCATGCACTACAGGGTGCGAGAAACCCAGGGACAGATTCAACTTGTCGCCTTGAGCTTGCGCCTTGTAACCCACGCCTACCAGGTTCAGCTTTTTCTCGAAACCCTTGGTGACGCCAACAACCATGTTGTTGACCAGTGCGCGCAGCGTGCCGGACATGGCATTGGCTTCGCGGCTGTCGTTCGCCACGTCGAAACTCAGGGTTCCTGCATTGTTTTCCACTTTGACCTGGCCGGTGAGGGCCTGGGAAAGTACGCCCAGCGGGCCTTTTACGGTGATCGCTTGTGCGGAGATGGCGACTTCGGCGCCAGCTGGCACTACGATAGGCATTTTAGCTACTCGAGACATGTGTAACTCCTTAAGCCACGTAGCAAATAACTTCGCCGCCGACACCGGTAGCGCGTGCTTTGCGGTCAGTCATGACGCCTTGCGGAGTCGACACGATCGCCACACCCAAGCCATTCATCACAACAGGGATCTCGTCTTTACCCTTGTAGACGCGCAGACCCGGACGGGACACGCGCTCCAAGCGCTCAATAACGGGACGGCCAACATAATACTTCAAACCGATTTTCAGTTCCGCTTTGCCACCAGCTTCGGCAACAGCGAAATCTTCAATGTAACCCTCGTCCTTCAGGACGCTGGCAATCGCAATTTTGACTTTCGACGATGGCATGGCCACGGTCGTCTTTTGCACGCCTTGTGCATTGCGAATGCGGGTCAGCATATCGGCGATAGGATCGCTCATACTCATTGCATATTCTCCTATTACCAGCTTGCTTTTGTCATACCCGGAATTTCACCACGCATGGCGAATTCACGGAGCTTGATACGACCCAGACCGAATTTACGGAATGTGCCGCGCGGACGACCAGTGATGGCGCAACGGTTACGTTGACGCGTCGGGTTCGAGTTACGTGGCAGCGCCTGCAATTTCAGGCGAGCTTCGTAGCGCTCTTCTTCCGATTTCGATTGGTCATCGACGATGGCCTTGAGAGCTTCGCGCTTAGGGGCGAATTTCGCCACCAGGTCAGCACGCTTGATCTCACGATTAATCAGTGACAGTTTGGCCATGATCAGTTCCTGAAAGGGAATTTAAAGGCGGCGAGCAAAGCTTTGGCTTCGTCATCGGTCTTAGCGGTTGTCGTGATGCTGATATTCATACCGCGCAACGCGTCAATCTTGTCGTATTCGATTTCAGGGAAAATGATCTGTTCCTTGACACCGATGTTGTAGTTGCCACGACCATCAAATGCACGGCCGTTCACACCACGGAAATCGCGTACGCGCGGCAGAGCCACGGTAATGAAGCGATCCAGGAACTCGTACATGCGAGCGCCGCGCAGGGTGACCATCGTACCGATCGGGTAACCTTCACGGATTTTGAAGCCTGCGATCGCTTTGCGGGACTTGGTGGTCACTGGCTTCTGGCCGGCGATCTTGGTCAAGTCAGCAACTGCGTGCTCGAGAACTTTTTTATCCGCGATAGCCTCACCAACACCCATGTTCAGGGTGATCTTGGTCAGGCGTGGAACTTCCATTACCGACTTGTAACCAAACTTGCTGGTCAGGTCGGCAACGACTTTTTCTTTATAGAATTCTTGGAGACGTGCCATGATTTCTTAAGCCTTCACTACTTCGCCGGAGGATTTAAAGATGCGGACTTTCTTGCCGTCCACTTCTTTGAAACCCACGCGATCTGCCTTGCCAGTCGCTGCATTAAACAATGCAACGTTGGACACGTGAATTGGCATGGTCTTATCGACGATACCACCAGTTACGCCAGTCATCGGGTTTGGCTTAGTCGCTTTTTTAGCGATGTTAATGCCGTCAACCACGATATGTTCAGCATCGATACGCTGCTGTACCACACCACGTTTGCCCTTGTCTTTCCCGGTCAGAACGATGACTTCGTCGTTTTTACGAATCTTATCCATTACGACTCCTTACAGGACTTCCGGTGCCAGGGACACGATTTTCATGAACTTCTCAGTGCGCAGTTCGCGCGTGACAGGTCCAAAAATACGGGTACCGATCGGTTCCAGCTTGGCGTTCAACAGAACGGCGGCATTGCCGTCGAACTTCACCAGGGAACCGTCTTGGCGGCGAACACCTTTAGCGGTGCGCACAACCACGGCGTTATAAATTTCACCTTTTTTGACACGACCACGTGGCGCAGCAACCTTAACGGTTACCTTGATCACATCGCCAATGCCAGCATAACGGCGCTTGGAGCCGCCCAATACCTTGATGCACATTACTTCTTTGGCACCGGTATTGTCAGCCACTTCGAGCCGGCTTTCAGTTTGAATCATAGTATTCTCTTTCCCAACTTAAGCCGAAGAATCCACACAATGTAGACCCACGGTCAGTCTTGGTCCCGCCAGAGCCGCCCTGCTGGGCTTCACTGTTTGGGTGCATGACCTTCATACATCAACTGACCGCGAATGCTACTGTCTGTGGCCAGACACTTTGCGGCGTTACATGAACGAAGCCCGCAAGTATTACATACAATTTGCGGGCCTGCAAGTACTAATTAAAACCCACCGCCGAAACGGTGGTTTTTATTTAAACGGTTGGTGCGGCTTGAACCACACGTGTCACCGTCCATGCCTTCGTTTTGGAGATCGGGCGACCTTCCTGGATCTCGACCGTATCACCGGCCTTGACTTGGTTGGTCTCGTCATGCGCGTGATACTTGTTCGAGCGCATGATGATCTTGCCATACAAAGGATGTTTTACGTGGCGCTCGATCAGAACGGTAACGGTCTTGTCCATCTTGTCCGAAACCACTTTACCGATCAGCGTGCGCTTGAGCGACTGTTTCACTGGTTCGTTCATTTGGCTTCCTTCAGATTCATTACCGTCTTCACACGCGCGATATCGCGGCGTACCTTCTTGAGCTGCGAAGTGTTGCTCAGCTGCTGCGTAGCGATTTGCATGCGCAGGCCGAACTGTGCCTTCAACAGGTCATTCAGCTCTTTTTGCAGAGCTGGCTGGTCCTTGCCGCGGAGTTCAGATGCTTTCATATACAACTCCAATTATTGGCCGACTTGGCGGATGACAAACGTCGTCGCCAGTGGCAGTTTAGCGGCGGCAAGACGGAATGCTTCCCGTGCCAGCGCTTCATCAACGCCATCCATTTCATACAGTACTTTGCCTGGCTGAATTTCAGCGACGTAGTACTCAGGATTACCTTTACCGTTACCCATACGGACTTCAGCCGGTTTGTTCGAAATCGGTTTGTCCGGGAAAATACGGATCCAGATACGGCCACCGCGCTTGATGTGACGCGTCATTGCACGACGCGCCGCTTCAATTTGACGCGCAGTGATACGACCGCGCGCAACTGCCTTCAGACCGAATTCGCCAAACGACACGGCGGTGCCGCGGCTGTGCGAAATACCGGTATTACGGCCTTTCTGCTCTTTACGATACTTTCTGCGTGCTGGTTGCAGCATGATTATTCTCCTGCTTTCTCAGCTGGTGCTGCTGCGGCGGCCGGTTTAGCGGCGGTACGCACACGTGCACCTGGTGCTGTGGATGGTTTCGCACCGGCACCGGCTGGACGTGGACGGCCAGCTGGCTTGCCATCGTCACGGCGTGGGCCGCGGCTTTTCTTCTCGTCAGCTGGGGTATCGATGACTGGTGCATCGCCGTTAGGCGCGCGGTCACCTTTGTATACCCACACCTTGACACCGATGATGCCGTAGGTGGTCGACGCTTCGCTGGTACCGTAGTCGATATCGGCGCGCAGGGTATGCAGAGGCACGCGGCCTTCGCGGTACCACTCTTTACGCGCGATTTCGATACCGTTCAGACGGCCGGACGACATGATCTTGATACCGAGAGCACCCAGGCGCATTGCATTTTGCATTGCACGCTTCATGGCGCGACGGAACATGATCCGTTTTTCCAGCTGCTGAGCGATCGAATCGGCGATCAGTTGCGAGTCGATTTCTGGCTTGCGAATTTCTTCGATGTTCACGTGAACAGGTACGCCCATGATCTTGGTCAGCGCCGACTTCAGTACTTCGATGTCTTCGCCTTTTTTACCAATGACCACGCCTGGACGCGAGCTGTAGATCGTGAAGCGCGCGTTCTTGGCTGGGCGCTCGATAACGATGCGGCCAACGGAAGCGTTCTTCAGTTTCTTTTTCAGGTAAGCACGTGCTTTCAAGTCTTCGTTCAGCATGGCAGCGAAATTACCGTTGCCTGCATACCAGCGCGAAGCCCAGTTACGGGTGACCGCCAGACGGAAACCGGTTGGATGAATTTTCTGACCCATCGTGGCTCCTTAGTTACCGACAGTCACGTAAACGTGACAGGATTGTTTCGAAATACGGTCGCCACGGCCTTTTGCACGCGCGGTGAAGCGCTTCAGGACCGGGCCCTTTTCGACGTAGATCGTTTTCACGAACAATTCGTCGATGTCCGCGCCATCATTGTGCTCGGCATTCGCAATAGCGGATTCCAGAACGCGTTTGATGATCGCAGCACCTTTTTTCGGGCTGAATTGCAAGATGTTGAGTGCAGCGTCAACTTTCTTGCCACGGATCAGGTCAGCAACCAGGCGGCCCTTTTGGTCCGACAGGCGCACACCTTTGAGGATAGCTTTAGTTTCCATTATTTCTTAGCCTTTTTGTCAGCTGCATGGCCCTTGAACGTACGGGTCAGTGCGAATTCGCCGAGCTTGTGACCAACCATGTTTTCGGAAACATAAACCGGCACGTGCAGCTTGCCGTTATGAACCGCGATCGTCAGGCCGATAAAGTCAGGCATGATTGTCGAACGACGCGACCAGGTTTTGATTGGCTTTTTGTCTTTGGCTGCTTGCGCGGCTTCAACTTTTTTCACCAGGTGGGCGTCACAGAACGGCCCTTTTTTCAATGAACGTGTCATGTGCTACCCCTTATTTCTTGCCGCGGCGCGAGACGATCATGGAAGTAGTACGCTTGTTGCTGCGTGTTTTCTTACCCTTAGTCTGTTGGCCCCAAGGCGAAACTGGATGACGACCAGCTGCTGTTTTACCTTCACCACCACCGTGCGGGTGATCGACCGGGTTCATGACCACACCGCGAACGGTAGGACGAACACCGCGCCAGCGCATCGCACCAGCTTTACCGATTTTACGCAGGCTGTGCTCGGCATTGCCGACTTCACCAACCGTTGCACGGCACTCGATGTGCACGCGACGTACTTCACCCGAGCGCAGACGCACTTGAGCGTAGGTACCTTCACGTGCCATCAGCACAACGCCAGCGCCAGCGGTACGTGCCATTTGGGCACCTTTACCTGGCAGCATTTCGACGCAATGCATCACGGTACCGACTGGGATGTTACGGATTGGCAAGCAGTTACCCGATTTGATCGGTGCTTCCGAACCGTTCATCACGCTGTCGCCAACGGCCATGCCTTTGGTTGCGATGATGTAGTGACGTTCGCCGTCGGCGTAGCACAACAGAGCGATATTCGCGGTGCGGTTTGGATCGTATTCGATACGTTCCACTTTCGCTGGAATACCATCTTTGGTGCGCTTGAAGTCGATCAAGCGATAGTGTTGCTTATGACCACCACCGATATGACGAGTGGTGATGTGACCGTTGTTGTTACGACCAGCGGTCTTGGATTTCTTTTCAACCAGGGCAGCGAACGGACGACCTTTGTACAGGTCGGCATTCACCACCTTCACCATGCCGCGACGGCCTGGCGAGGTTGGTTTCATCTTAACGAGTGCCATTATGCAGCCTCCTCGGAGAAGTTGATTTCCTGGCCAGGCTTCAGGCACACGAAAGCACGCTTGGTATGGTTACGACGACCGTTGAACTTGCCGGTGCGTTTTTGCTTACCTTCGCGGTTTGCAGTTTGCACGGACAGAACTTCAACCTTGAACAGCAGTTCGACCGCTGCCTTGATTTCAGGCTTGGTTGCATCCGGCAGTACGCGGAATACAATTTGCTCGTTCTTTTCCGCGACCATGGTGGCCTTTTCGGAAATCACGGGCGCCAACAGCACCTTCATCAAGCGTTCTTCGCTATGTTTCAAAATCGCGCTCATGCCAGCATCTCCTCAATCTTGGCCAATGCAGCTTTGGTGACCAGGATCTTCTTGTAGAACACCAGGGACATCGGGTCTGCGTGACGTGGCTCAACGACGAGTACGTTAGGCAGGTTGCGCGATGCCAGTTCCAGGTTTTCGTTCAGAACGTCGGTGATGATCAGAACCGAATCAAAGCCCAGGCCGTTCAATTTTTGCGACAACAGCTTGGTTTTTGGCGCGTCGATCGTCAGATCGTCGATGACGATCAGGCGCTCTTCGCGAGCCAGCTGCGACAGGATCGAGCAGATACCTGCGCGATACATTTTTTTGTTCACTTTGTGGGTGAAGTTTTCGTCAGGCGAGTTCGGGAAAATCCGACCACCGCCGCGCCACAGTGGCGACGACGACATACCAGCACGAGCGCGGCCGGTACCTTTTTGGCGCCATGGCTTTTTCGTCGTGTGGTGAACTTCTTCACGGTCTTTTTGCTTGCGGTTACCACTACGTGCATTCGCTTGATAAGCGATGACGACTTGGTGGATCAGCGCTTCATTGTAGTCACGGCCGAAAATCGTATCGGCTGCAGCAACGTTCGAGGCGGCTTGACCTTGCGCATTCAGAAGCTTGAGTTCCATCGTTTAAGCTCCCTTCTTGGCTTTGGTTTTGATGGCTGGCGAGACAACTACCTGGCCATTTTTCGCACCTGGAATCGCGCCTTTGACCAGCAACAGCTGACGGTCGGCATCGATACGGGCGATCACGAGGTTCTGGATCGTACGGTTAACGTCACCCAGATGACCGGTCATGCGCTTACCAGGGAAAACGCGACCTGGATCTTGTGCCATACCGATGGAACCTGGAACGTTGTGCGAACGCGAGTTACCGTGCGTTGCACGGCCAGAAGCGAAGTGGTAACGTTTGATAACGCCTGCATAGCCTTTACCGATGGTAACGCCTTGCACGTCGATCTTTTGACCGACTTCGAACAGGGAAGCAGCGACAACATCGCCAGCTTTCAGTTCAGCGGCTTTAGCAGCATCGACACGGAACTCTTTCAACAGAGTACCGGCTTCAACACCAGCTTTAGCGTGATGACCAGCAACAGCTTTGGTCACGCGGGAAGCGCGACGTTGACCGAATGCGACCTGAACAGCGGAGTAACCATCTGTTTCAGGGGTTTTGATTTGCGCAACACGGTTGTTCGATACGTCCAACACGGTGACCGGGATCGAATCCCCTTCATCCGTGAAAATGCGCATCATACCAACCTTGCGACCGAGAAGGCCTAGGCTCATTTTTTCTCCATTCCCACCTGCGATTGGGCGGGGCTTGTTTAACTACAAAGTAACGTAGGACTCAAAAAAGACGAATCCATACCGAAGCCGGCTAGTATATAGCACAAAAACCCTTGACGCAACAAGTTAACACGAGGTATGTCAAAGTGTTGCGCGGCGCCCCTGCGGGAGTTGTCGGCGGGCCTGAAAAACGCTGCCGCAAGGCAATTAGACGGGCGCAAAGCACGGCGGCATGCGCCCTGGCGGGTGATGCCAGAAACATACAGGGCGCGCCGCGGCGTGCGCCCCCTGCCCTTCCCCATCCCGGGCGCGATGCCCGGGAAGCTTACTTCTGGCAGTTGCTCAGGCAATGCCCGTACAAGTCCTCGCAGATGGGGCTGCCACCGAGGTGCGCCCGGCAATTGGCCACTTTCTGTCCGCACTCGCTGTAGCACTGCGTGACATCGCCGGCAGCAAATGCATACGAGGCGCTCAGGCCCAGCGCAAACAGGAAAGCCATCGTTTTCTTGATCATATTTCATCTCCGTTTTATCAGATGGAAGAACAACCAGGACGGCACGCCATCCTCGCACCGCCCCGGGCAGACGCCGCGGCGCCTGCCATTACTTAAAAAGCAATGCCAATAGAATACCGTAAACAATACCAACCAACTACCAATTATCGGTGCCGCCCGTGTCCCACCAAAAAAATAGCCCGGACACATCACCGTCCGGGCTGGCTGCAAGCATCGCGGCGCATGGCGCCCGCATAGCCCCTACTCTTGCGGCACTCCTTTGCCAATCTGATACCAGTCCACCTTGCGCGTTGCCACCATGATGACGGCCAGCACGGCGAACAACAGAATGCTGCCCATCACCAACGCATTATTTTCCGAGCTGAGCAAGCCATACAGGGCGCCATACAGCAAGGTCAGGGCCACGCCGAAGCCGATGCCGCGCCACATGTTGTGCAGCACGTGCACCAGATAGAAGCTGGTCAGGGCGATACAGGCGGCGCTGGCGGCCAGATAGGCGGCGAGGAAGGCGATGTGCTCGGCCAGCCCCACCAGCAGCAGGAAGAAGATCACCAGCGACAGGCCCACCAGCAAATACTGCACCGGGTGGATCGGCAGGCTCTTCAAAATTTCAAAGATGAAGAAGGCGGCAAAGGTCAGCGCCACGAACAGCAAGCCATATTTCGTGGCCCGGTCCGATTGCGAATACACGTTCACCGGCTCGATGAAACCGACACTGAAGCGGTCCACCTGGCCCAGCGGCGCACTGTCGGGCACCTTGAATTCTCCCTCGATGGAGCTCAGCTGCGTTTGCGCATTGGTGGCCAGCGACGAGATATTCCACGCCACATTGAAACCGCGGGCATCGATCTGGCGATTCTTCGGCGACGGCAGGAAGCGCCCGCCAAATTGCGGATGGGGCCAGTTCGACTTGATCTGGATCTGGCTGTTCTTGGCCACCGGCACGAAGTGCTGGCGTTCGATGCCATCGAGGCCCAGGTCAAAGCTGAAGCGCACCTGCTGCTGCGCCGCCAGTGGCATGGCACCCAGCGGCGCGTGCAGGCCGCTGCGGAAGGCAAACAGGTCGGTACCCTGCTCGAACTCGATCTTTTGTCCGCCCCAGTCGATTTTCGGGATATTGCGGATGCCGCGCACGTCCTCGATGGACAAGGCCACGAAAGGCGCACCGACGGTCACGCGCGAGTCCGGCGACTTGCGCGGCAGCTGGCTGCTGGCCGGCACCGTGAAGTCACCCTTGAAGGTGTGCTGGCCGCTGTAGACCAGCACCTGGTGGATGCCGCGGTAGCGGCGGTCCGTCTCGATATTGCCGTTGATCTGCAGGTCGTTCGGATACACGAGCAAGCGGCGCTGCACCGTGCGGCGCAGCAACTCCGTGCGCACGGGTAACTTCACTTCCTTGTCATCGCCCTTGGCCACCTCCACGCGCTCTTCATACTGCTCCGTATAGGGAATCACCAGAATGGGGCCGATGATGGTTTGTTCGCGCACCGAATCGGCGGCGATACTGTTGACGGCTTCCTGGCGGAATTCCATCCGCTCCTTGATCGTTTCCTGAATCATCAGCAAAGGCAGGCCGATCAGCAGCATCAGGCCGAACACGATCAACGCTTTGACTAAGAGAGTTTTTTGCATGGCGCATCCTTGAAGTAAGGTGACCAGTGTAAAAAAGCTGTATGCGCTGACGATGCAGTCCGTGTGAAGCCGGCAAATAAAGTACGCTAGGCTATTGGCAGGCACAGGCGCGCGCAGGCGCCGCCTTCCGCATGGTTGAGCACCTCGACCGTGCCGCCATGCAGGGAAGCCACTTCGCGCACAAAGGGCAGGCCCAGACCCGTGCTCTTGCCGGCGCTCGGGCGCGGCAAAGAATAAAAGCGCTCGAAGACGCGCTCGATCGCATACGCGGGGATGCCCTCGCCCCGGTCGCGCACGGCAATTTCCACGCGGATGCCCTGGCGCCGCGCCGTCAGGTCGATGCAGCTGCCCGGTGGCGCAAAGCCGACCGCGTTGTCGAGCAAGTTACCCAGCGCCTGGCGCAGCAGCAGGGCATCCCCGGCCACATTTTCCTCGTCGGCCTGCAGCTGCAGGCGCACGCCGCGCGCCGCCAGGGTGGCGGCCGCATCTTGCGCCACTTGCGCCAGCAGGGGCGCCAGCGCGATGCGCTCGGGGTTATCCAGGCGCTGCTGCTTTTCCACGCGCACGAGAGCCAGCAGCTTGTCGATCAGTTGCCGCTGGCGCGCATTCTGTTCCAGGATACTGGCTAGGAAGCGGCGGCGCTCGGCCGGCGGCATGTCTTCCTGCAGCAGCTCGGCCGAGGCCTGGATGGCGGCGATCGGGCTTTTCAATTCATGCGCCAGCGTGTGCATCAATTGCTCCACATATTCCTTGCCCTCCAGGCGCGTGCGCATCGCCTCCAGGGCACGCCCCAGGGTGCCGATCTCGTTCTTGCCCAGCGCCGGCAGCGCCACCTTGCGGCCCGCCTCCACGTCGCCGATGTAATGCATCAGCTTGCCCAGCGCATGGTGCAGCCACCAGGCGAATGCCAGGCCGATCAGCAGCGACAGCAACAACAGCACGGCGCCACGCTGCAGTATCTTGCGCTGGCTGCGCTCGACAAAGGCTTGCACGCTGGCATTCGGCTTGGCCACCGTCAGCACGCCGATTACCTCATTGCCGTCGCGAATCGGCGCGGCCACGTGCATCACCGTCGACATCTCGTCATCCGGCCGGCTGCGCGTGCTGCGCGCGCCATACTTGCCCTGCAAGGTGAGATACACGTCATTCCAGCGCGAATAGTCGCGCCCCACGTCGCGCCCGCTGGAATCGAACAGCACGATGCCGTGCCGGTCCGTGATGGTGATACGGTAATCGAGCGTGCGCTTGCGCACGCCATTGATATTGACGTCCACGCCATGGCGCGCGTAATCCTGCATGCGTTCGGCCACAGGCGACTGCGCCAGCGTGCCCGCCTTCAGGTCGGGCGCCACGAGGCTGGCCAGCAGTTGCGAGGTATCGACCAGCGTGTCTTCCAGGGTCGAGCGCACGCCGGGCTTGACCTGCTCCATGAAGACATTCAGCAGGAACCACGCGGCCAGGCCGACGATCAGGAAGTAGCCGAGCAGGATGCGCAGGCCGATCTTCATGCGCCAGCCAGGCTGTAGCCGAGGCCACGGTGGGTGTGGATCGGGTCGACCTGCGCATCGACGGCGCGCAGCTTGGCGCGCAAGGATTTGACATGCGCATCGACGGTACGCTCGAGCGTGTCGGGCGCACCGCTCCACACGCGCTCCATCAGCTGCGCGCGCGACAGCACGTGGCCCGGATGCTCGAGCAGGGTTTTCAACAGCAGGTATTCATAGCGGGTCAGGTCCAGCGGCTGGCCGTGAAATAGCACTTTCGCCTCCAGCGCGCGCAATTCAAAGCGTGCCGGCACGGTCATGGCAGCGGCTATCGTCATGCCAGTCTCGCGGGGCACCTGAACGACGCCGGCGCGGCGCAGGATGACGCGGATGCGCGCCACCAGTTCGCGCGGCGAAAACGGTTTGGTGACGTAATCATCGGCGCCGATTTCCAGGCCGACGATGCGGTCGATCTCGTCGCTGCGGGCCGTCAGGAAGATCACCGGCACCTCGGAAAACTGGCGCAGCCGGCGGCACACTTCCAGCCCGCTCATGTCGGGCAAGCCCACGTCGAGCACCACCAGAACGGGCATCTGCGCGGCTTCGCCGGGCGTTGGACGCAGCGCGGCCAGGGCGTGCTCGCCCAACATCACATGGCGCGGCGTAAAGCCGTCCGTGCGCAAGGCATAGGCGATGCTGTCGGCAATCGCCTGTTCATCTTCCACGATCAGGACAGTCTTGGACATGGCGGCGGCACGCATTAATGGACAGACCCGGAGTATCCCTGAAGCACGCAAGCGGCGTCAATCGCGCGCCTTGCCGCGCGCCGGCGAAAAGCCGCCCAGCCCCAAAAAACTTATAGTATATTTATCATGGCATGACTCCACCGATACACCGTGTTTGACACCCGTCCGAGGAGACTATGAAGACCCATACCATCAGCCTGCTATGCGCTGTCAGCCTGCTGGCCGCCTGTGCGGCGCCAGCGACGATCACCACCTCCAATGAACAGCAAGACGCCTGCAACGCGGCCGAACTCAAAGGCCAGCTTGGCGAAGCAGAGCTGGCTTGCGTAAAAGCGCTGCAGAGCGCCGAGCAAGCCGGGGCCAGCGCGGATATCCTCTCGCAGCGCCAGTACAACCTGGGCCGCGTCAAGCGCTTGCAGGGCAAGAATGCCGAAGCGGAGCAGCTGTACCGGCAAGCGCTGGCCACGGAAGAAACGGCGCAGCCACGCAGCGATGCGCGCGTCGGCCGCCGCATGGTGGAACTGGCGTCGGCGCTGGCCGCGCAAGGCAAATGGCAGGAAGGCACGGGCTATCTGGAACGCGTGCTGCCGCTGCTGCCGAAGCTGTCGCCCGCCTCGCGCACGTATTCGGCGGAAGTGCTGCGCCAGTACGCCAGACAGCTGCAAGGCGGCCCGCAGGCGGCGCTCGGCAATCGCTTCGACGCGGTGGCGGCCAGCCTGCAATAAGCAACTCCCGGAGCCCGGCCTACGGCTGGGCGACGTGGATGCTGGCCTTGATGTGCTTGAGGTGGGCCACGATGGTGAACGTCATCACCACCAGCAGCGACCATGAACTCCATTTGCTGACATGCACCACCGACCAGGCGCCAAGCTGGTTCGGATAGCGCCACACGCCCCAGAAGGTGCTGATGTTTTCAGCCAGCCAGATAAAGAAGCCGACCAGCACGAAACCGAGCAGCAAGGGCATGCTGCGGTCGCGGTCGAGCGGGCGGAACACCACGGTGGTGCGCGCATACAAGCCCAGCGCGCAGGCGGCCAGGTACCAGCGATAGTCGCCGATGTAGTGATGCGTGAAGAAGTTGGCGTAGATCAGCAGCGCGATCAGCACCGCCATCCAGTACGGCGGATGGTGGCGGATCCGCATGTCGAGCAGGCGCCAGGTCTGGATGATGTAGCTGCCGACGGCCGCATACATGAAGCCGGAAAACAGGGGGACGCCGAACACCTTGCTGTAGGCAAAGTCGGGATAACTCCACGACTGGATCGTGCCCGACACCTTGAACACCTCCAGCGCAAAGCCGACCGCATGAAACAGGCAGATGGCTTTCAGCTCATCCCACGTTTCCAGTCCGCTCCACAGCATCGCGCCCTGGATCGCCAGCGCCGCCAGCAGCAGCACGTCATAGCGCGGCAAGCCGAACAGGCCGGCGCGCGGCACCAGGAACACGGCAGCAAAAAACAGCCCGACGAACAGGCACGACCTCGCCTCCTTGATGCCGAAATACAAAAATTCGGTCAGGAAGCGCGGCCAGCCGCGCAAGCGGTTACGGGGTGTGGCATTTAACAGATGGGTATCGAGGGCATTAAGCATGCAGCAACTTTATCGGCCGCCCGCGGCACTGTAAAGCGATTTTGCACACATGCGCCGGGGCCGCCCGTGTTGGGCATGCACCAATAGCAATGGGGCCGGGCGCACTCACGATCGTGAGCAGGCCCGGCCCCATCATCAGGCAGCGGGACACCCCGCCGGCCTGGAACAGCTGTCAACACCTGATGCTACGGTATTGTCAGCTGCCCTTGAAACTATTATTGCAGTTTGATTTCGACATCAACACCAGCTGGCAGGTCCAGCTTCATCAGCGCGTCAACGGTTTTGTCCGTTGGGTCAACGATGTCCATCAGGCGTTGGTGCGTACGGATCTCGAACTGATCGCGCGAAGTTTTGTTGACGTGCGGGGAACGCAGCACATCGAAACGCTGAATACGGGTAGGCAGTGGTACTGGGCCTTTGACGACAGCGCCGGTGCGCTTCGCGGTTTCAACGATTTCCAGAGCGGACTGGTCGATCAGTTTGTAATCGAAAGCCTTCAGGCGGATACGGATTTTTTGGTTTGGTGCCGACATGATATTTCCTTAAAAGAACGAACCGCGCGGTCTGCACGGCAATGAGGTCATACGGGAATTTCTGACGCAACAACCGTCAGGGTCGACATGATAGCACCAAAATGCTTGCCAACCCCGGCAGTTGAATAAAAAGAAGGGCGCCGGGCGACGACGCGTCTTCTTTTATGCAGGCTTAAGAATTAAGCCAGGATTTTTGCAACAACACCAGCGCCGACGGTACGGCCGCCTTCGCGGATAGCGAAGCGCAGACCTTCTTCCATCGCGATCGGGTTGATCAGCTTGACGGTGATCGACACGTTATCGCCTGGCATGACCATTTCTTTGTCTGCTGGCAACTCGATCGAACCGGTTACGTCCGTCGTACGGAAGTAGAACTGTGGACGATAGTTGTTGAAGAATGGCGTATGACGGCCGCCTTCGTCTTTCGACAGAACATAGATCTCGCCGGTGAAGTGTGCATGCGGCTTGATCGAGCCTGGTTTTGCCAGAACTTGACCACGTTGCACGTCTTCACGCTTGGTGCCGCGCAGCAGCAGACCAACGTTGTCGCCAGCTTGACCTTGGTCCAGCAGTTTGCGGAACATTTCCACGCCGGTGCAAGTCGTTT
>NZ_PDZK01000008.1:0-124948 GCF_002735655.1 Janthinobacterium sp. BJB446
GTGTGGTTGAGCGCATACACGCGCACATCCCAGCTGGCTTCGACCGGCTTGACCGCGGGTGCCGGAGGGCTCACCGGGGATAACAGGGTGACGCTTTGTCCTGCCTGGGCAAACGCCAGCGCCGTGGTTTTCGCGATGGCGCCATTGCCGACGATGCAAACGTCGCTGTGGCTGTGCATGAAGCGCCGCATGGTAGGGGGAGTGGGACTGTTCATGCGGCCATTATAGCGTTTGCCCCACCCTTTTCAGATAGTCCGGAAGTACAGGACACGTGCCCCAGATCAAGCGGTGCCATGAAAGACGGGCAGCACATGGTCCGCGATCTCCTGCATCGTCTCGGCCAGCGGGCGGCGGTTCTGCCGCAGCTGCAAGCCGATATGCCGCACGCCGGCCGCGCGCATGGCGTGCAGCTCCGCGATCAGGCCCTCACGCCCCGTGCGTCCGCCGAAGCGGAAGCGCTGCAGCGGCAGGTTCAGATCCTCGTCCAGGTCCAGGTGGATGAAGCTGACATACGGCTTGTCATCGCCGGCCACGGCGCGCCATTGCGCCGAGCGCCGCGCATGGTCGTCCGGCGTGCCAGGATAGGCGAGCCAGCCATCCATCTGCGCGCCGATCCACGCGGGCGACTGCTGCGCCAGCCCCGCCACCAGCAGGGGCAAGGGCGCGGCTGGCTTGGGCAGCAAACGGACGCCTGGCGGCAGACGCGTCTCGCCCCAGTCGCGCAGCATGGCGACCTGCTCGCGGAAGGCGGCGCCGCGCCCGTCGAAATCGCGGCCGAACACGGGATACTCGACGGGCCGGTCACCGCTGGCCACGCCCAATAGCAAACGTCCGCCGCTCAACTGGTCCACGCTGGCCGCCGCTTTTAGCGTCAGCACGGGCTCGCGCAGCGGCAGCACCACGGCGGCCGTGCCCAGCAAGATGTTCTCCGTGATGCCGGCCAGGTAGCCCAGGTAGGTAAACACCTCGAAGACCTGGGCCGCGTCGCCGAACGACGGGTCGTACAGGGGCACGTCGCGCAGCCACAGGGCCCTGAAACCGAGGCGGTCGGCCAGCTTTGCCAGCGCCGCATGCTGTTTCAGGTCCGGTTCGCCCGGCACGCGGCCGGAGACCGCATTCGCCTGGCGCCCCATGGACGACCAGTCATTATCGAGCGGCAGTTCCAGGCCGATACTGAAACCGCCCTGCCCCAGCTTTGTCATGGCGCCCATCTCAATCCCACTGCGGCGCCAGGCCGTCCGGGTTGGCCAGGCGTTCGCCCCGTTCCAGGGCCGCCATCTGCGCCATCTCGTCCGGCGACAGGGTGATGCGCTGGAAATGCAGGTTCGCTTCCAGGTTGGCACGTTTCGTCGACGAGGGGATCACGGCAAAGCCCTGCTGCAGCGACCAGCTCAAGGCCACTTGCGCCGGCGTCACGCCGTGCTTCGCGGCGATGGCGGCGATCACGGGGTCCGCCATCACCTTGCCATACGCGAGCGGCATGTAGGCCGTGATGTGGATGCCCTGGCTGCCCACAAAATCGATGACCTTGCGGTTTTGCAGGAACGGATGGATCTCGATCTGCTGCGTGGCGATTTCCGCCGCACCCACCGTATCGATGGCTTGCTGCAGCTGCG
Source organism: Janthinobacterium sp. BJB446 (assembly GCF_002735655.1). Lineage (NCBI taxonomy): Bacteria > Pseudomonadati > Pseudomonadota > Betaproteobacteria > Burkholderiales > Oxalobacteraceae > Janthinobacterium > Janthinobacterium sp. BJB446. Next base: position 1,617 of record NZ_PDZK01000008.1, read on the forward strand.
CATTCGTAAAATTCGATACGCCGATGGCCTTGGTCAGCCCCTGCGCCTTGGCCTCCGCCAGCGCCGCCATGTATTCGGCCACGGGAATCGCGTCCTGCGGCGACGGCCAGTGGATCAGCGTTAAATCCAGCTGCTCCAGCTGCAGCTTGTGCAGGCTGTCTTTCAAGCTGGGAATGAGTTTGTCGCGCCGCAAGCTCTCGATCCAGATCTTGGTGGTGACGAACAGCTCGTCGCGCGGGACTGGGCTGGCAGCGATGGCCTGGCCCACTTCGGCTTCATTGCCGTAGATTTGCGCCGTGTCGATATGGCGGTAGCCGACGTCCAGGCCCGTGGCGACGGAATCGATGACGACCTGTCCCTGCAGGCGGAAAGTGCCCAGGCCGATTTCAGGGATGGCTGTGTGATGGGTGGTGGCGTTCATGCGGTAATCCTCTCAAGTCAGTAACGATGACCACACTATGCGCCCATCCTTTGTTGAGAAAAATACCGTTTATATCAAATCATATTTGACCCGCAAGCAAGTAAGGTGTTGCCTATGCAGAAAATCGGGGAAAAGTCACAGCCGGCTCTTGCATTCCCGTTTTGGTCTGCTATAATTCGCCACCTTGGCCTGGTAGCTCAGTCGGTAGAGCAGAGGATTGAAAATCCTTGTGTCGGTGGTTCGATTCCGCCCCGGGCCACCAAGAATTCGTTTTACATTCAAAAACGCCACCTTCGGGTGGCGTTTTTGAATGTGGCGCCGTGTATGCGCCACAAACAAAAACGGGCCGCTTCCGGCCCGCAATTACTCCCCGGCGCCGTCAGCGCCGGGCAAGCCCCCTCTTACCACATCAAATCATCGGGAATCTGGAACGCCGCATACGGATCGTCCTCGTCCACTTCCGTGCTGGCCTGCTTGACGCGCACGACGATGGCGGGGTCGCGTTCTGCAATCTTGTCGGCGATGATGCGCGGCACCAGTTCCACGGCGCCGCCCAGGCAGATGATGACCAGGCGGCCCGCCACCAGGTGGGCTTGCACGGCGGCCGTCACGTAGATGCGCTCGATCTTGTTGTTGAACGTGAAGTTATACGGCACGTCGCCGTTGTTGCCCTTGCTCTGGCGGTTCTTTTGCACCATTTGCGCGATCTGCGCCACGATGGCCTTCTGGTTGGCGGCCGCGTCGCGCTGGGCGTTCAGTTCGCGCGCGCGTTCCGCGTTCTTGCGCTGGGTCTCGAGCGCGGCCAGGCGCACTTCGTCGACGCTTTGCGTGCCGCTCTTGCGCTCGTCCTTTTTTTGCTTGCTCTTGTCCTGGTTGGCCAGTTTGACCTTCTTCTTGTCGACCAGGCCGGCCTTTAAAAACTGCTCTTGCAACGAGACCATAACTACTCCGTATTGAGGGTGCGCCGGCCAAGGCAGCGGCATCGGCCGGTGGAAAGTCGCTAGCATAGCAAAAAACAGGGGGGCTGCCGCCGCAAGATGGCTACCCGGGGCAGCCGGCAGGTTCCTGGCGCCGGCCAGTAACAAAAAGACACACTCGATTGCAAATTTTGTTGATAAATGTCATATAGTTAGTTACGTTCTGCATATCGGCATTGCCTGCCGGTTGCACGTCCCCTTCCACTGACTGCGTCTACAAGGATTTGCCATGAAACAATTATTCGCCCTCTGCATCGCCGCCGCGTTTGCCAGTACCGCCTTTGCCGCCGCGCCGGAAGCGGCGCCCGCCGCCAAGACGGCCCAACAGTCAAAAATGACGACCTGCAATGCGGACGCCGCCGGCAAGAAAGGCGATGAGCGCAAGGCGTTCATGAAGGAATGCCTGAGCGCCAAGCCGGCGCCGGCCATGACGCAGCAAAACAAGATGAAGGCATGCAATGTCGACGCCAAGGACATGAAGGGCGATGCCCGCAAGGCATTCATGAAGGAATGCCTGAGCGCGCCGAAAAAATAAGCGCCTCGTCTGCTTGCCCCACAACGCCAGCATCATGCTGGCGTTTTTTTTCACGGCGATGCGTAGCCCTGCATGAGCCGGTCAAGGAAAACAAACAGCTTGCCATTCATGGCCTGCCAGTCGTGGGCGCGCAGGGTCGCTGGCTGCTGCACGAAGCGGTGCGACTCCAGCGTGGCCAGTTCCGTTTCTGAAGCGGCGATCAGCAGGTCGACCACCTCCGGCGTGAACTCCATATGGCACTGGAATCCGTACACCAGATTGCCGTATTCGACGATCTGGCGGGGGCAGCCTTCGCTGTGGGCGATGACCTTCGCGCTGTCAGTCAGGCCCGGCATGTCGCTATGCCAATGCCCGGTCTCCAGGACATCGCCGAAATGGGCGAACTTGTCGTTCGCCTGTCCTTCTCGCGTCAGCATGATGGGGAACTTGCCGATCTCCTTTTCAGGGCTGTGCGCATGGCGCGCTCCCAGGGCCGCGCCGATCAGCTGCGCCCCCAGGCAGACGCCGACGACCGCCTTGCCCGCCGCGGCACATGCGGCGATCAAGGCCTGTTCGGCGGCGGCGTCGAAATGCGGGCATTCCTCGCGTGTCGTCGACGGCGACTGCGGTCCGCCCATGACGACCAGCAGGTCGATGTCCGCGATGGACGGGGGCAGCGGTTCATGGGCGTGGACGCGTGAATACGTGGCCGCGTAGCCGCGCTCGCGTAGCCATGTCTCGTAGGCGCCAGGCGCCTCGAACGCTTCATGCACGATGAAATGGACTTTCATGATGTTCCCTTTCTGTGGCTAGGAATTAAAAAACTATGGCCGGCCCAGCACCTGGGCCAGCACGCCGGCGAACGACTGCGCACGCGCTGCGTCCATGGTCGATACGGTGATCCGCAATCCCTGCGCCGGCGCCTGCACACCGAAGGCTTCGCCGCCGCGGACCAGCCAGCCATGCCGGGCCAGCGCCAGCACGGCCGCCTGGCTGCCGCCCGGCAGCGGCAGCCACAGGCTCAGTCCATCGGCAGGACTGGCGCAGACCAGGCCTTGCGCCGCCAGCGCATCGGCCAGGATGCTGCGGCGGCGCGCATAGTCGGCACGGGCCAGGGCCACCTGCGCCAGCACGTCCGGTGACGACAGGCAGGCGCTCACGGCATCCTGCAGGAGATGGCTGACCCAGTTCGTGCCGGGCGCCAGGCGCAGGCGCAGGCGCTGGGCGGTCTGCCCGTCGCTGGCGACAACGGCCAGGCGCAGGTCGGGGCCGAAGATCTTCGATACCGAACGGATCAGCGCCCAGCGCCGGGCAGCATGGGGAATCACGTCCTGGTAGCTGGCGACGGACAGCAGCGAGAAATGGTCGTCGATGATGACCAGCACGTGCGGGTAAGCGGCCAGCACCGCCCGCAGTTGGTCCGCGCGCGCAGCGCTCAGGCTGCATCCGGTCGGATTGTGCGCACGCGGCGTCACGATGACGGCTTGCGCGCCTTGCGCCAGCACCCGTTCCAGCGCCTCGGCCTGCATGCCCTCGGCATCGACAGCCACGCCAACGGCGTGCAGCCCGGCGATGCGCAAGGTGTTGATGCTGCTGACGAAGCACGGGTCTTCCACTGCCACCTTGTCGCCCGCGACCAGATACGCGGCCAGCAGGCGCTCCACCGCATCGACCGCCCCATTCGTCAGGGTGATGTCGTGGCCCTCAGGGCAATCGCCGGCCATCCAGCGCCGCGCCAGGGCTTCCAGCTCCGGATCCAGCGTGGCTTCGCCATACAGGCGCGGGCGGTATGGCTTGCGCGCCAGGGCCGCGCCGACATCGGGCAGCCAGGCAAGATTAGGATTGCCGCCGCCCAGGTCGGCCAGCGGCGAGCCGGGCAGCAGGCCTTCCTGCTCGCCGGGATCGCGCTGTGCGCGGATGGCCGTGCCCAATCGCCCTTGCGTGACCGCGATCCCGGCCGTCGCCAGGCGCTTGTACGCCAGCGACACGGTATTGCGGTTGACGCCCAAGGTCGCGGCCAGCTCGCGCACGGTCGGCAATTCCTGGCCCGGCGCCAGTTCGCCCGCCTGCGTCAGAGCACGGATGCTGTCGAACAGCTCCGCAGCGGTTTTCCCTGCAATCTTCATGATAGTCTCAGACATGATATATTTTGGCATAGGACAATCATACATCACTGCGGCGACTCCTGCCGCTCATAAGGCTGACACAAGGCTGACACATGAACAATGACACTCCCCTGCTCACTGCGACCATGCACGCGCAGCATGGGCGCTGGCCGCAAGCCGTGTCGGTGGACGACTTCCGCCGCAATCTGGCCGCCGTGCACGCGCGCATGGCCGCCGCATGCCAGCGGGTCGGCCGCGATCCGGCCGGCGTGCGCCTGCTGCCCGTCAGCAAGACCAAGCCCGAGGCGAGCCTGCGCCTGGCCTACGCCGCGGGTTGCCGCCTGCTGGGAGAAAACAAGCCGCAGGAGGCAGGCCGCAAGTGGGAAGCGATGGCGGACCTGGGCGACCTGCAATGGTCGGTGATCGGCCATTTGCAGACCAACAAGGCCAAGCTGGTGGCGCGCTTTGCCAGCGAATTCCAGGCTCTCGACAGCCTGCGCGTGGCCGAGGCGCTGGAACGGCGCCTGCAAGCAGCAGGACGGGGGCTCGATGTGTTCGTGCAAGTGAACACCTCGGGAGAAGCCAGCAAGTACGGCTTGCCGCCGGACGAGGTGGCCGCTTTCCTGCGCGCGCTGCCCGCCTTCCCCGCGCTGCGGGTACGCGGACTCATGACATTGGCGCTGTTGTCGGCGGAAGCCGTGCGCGTGCGCCGCTGCTTCGTGCTGCTGCGCACGCTGCGCGACCGGCTGCGCCAGGATGTTCCCGATGGCATCGGCCTAGACGAGCTGTCGATGGGCATGTCCGGCGACTATGAAATCGCCATTGAAGAAGGCGCTACCGTCGTGCGGGTCGGCCAGGCCATCTTCGGCGCACGGGACACGCCAGATAGCCACTACTGGCCCACGGCGGAAAAGGAATAGACGGCCCGATGCGCCCTGCGGGTAGTCGTGCAGTCAATCATATCGAATGATCAAGATGACATGCAGAACGATACCGCGTAATATTTTTACCATACTGCTCAGCTCGGCAGCACAGCTCCTTGGGGAAAGGACGGCAGCGTGGCCGCGTCAAACGATCTCGCGCACTGGCGCGGACAGATTTTTGCGCGCCTGCTGCAGGCGGTGCTGCTGCTTGGCATCGTCACTGCCATTCCCAGCGCCCTGCTGGCGGCGCGCGAAGCTATCTGGTCCATAGTCGCCCTCGACGTGCTGGCCATCGGCTGGGTCGGCCTCATCTGGCATCTGCGCGCCATGCCCTACCGCTGGCGCGTGTGGCAATTCCTGATCGTCGCCTACCTGGTGGGCGTGGGCCTGCTGCTGAAAATCGGCCCCGTCAGCCAGATCTACATGATGCTCATGCCCGTGCTGGCGGCCCTGCTGCTGGGGATGCGGCCAGCCTTGTCGACCCTGGCCCTGACTTCGCTGACCATTTTTTTCCTCGGCCTGCATCCCGACGTGGAGCTGCAATTGCGCGGCGTGCCCGACTCCCCCGTGCTGCGCGCGCTGATCGTGGCCCTGAACTTCCTGTTCATCGCCGCCGTGCTGACCCTCTCCTGCGCTTTTCTGCTACGCCACCTGGAACGCAGCAGCCAGGCACTGTCGCAGCTGAACGCCGATCTGCGCCTGACGGCCACGGCGCTTGCCCGCCTGAACGACATGGTGATGCTCGCCGAAGTGGCCGATGCCCCGCCAGGCGCGGGTGCGGCGCCGGCCACGCGCATCATCTTCGTCAACGACGCCTTCGAGCGCAGCAGCGGCTATGCGCGCGCCGAGGTGCTGGGCCGCAGCCTGCTGTTCCAGCAAGGCCCCGCCACCGATGCGGGCGAACTGGCGCGCATCGCCGCCGCCATGGCCCGCGCCCAGCCGGCACGCGCGGAATTGCTCAATTACAACAAGGCTGGCAAGGCGTACTGGGTCGAAGCGGAACTGGTGCCGTTCACGGATGCGGACGGCAGGCAGACGCACTGGGTGGCCGTCGAGCGCGAAATCGACGAGCGCAAGAAATCGGAAGCGGACATCCACCGCCTGGCCTTCTACGACGTGCTCACGGGCCTGCCCAACCGGCGCCTGCTGATGGACCGCATCGGCCACCTGCTGGCCGCCGCGCCGCGCGGCCATACCATTAGTGCGCTGATGTTCATCGACCTCGACCACTTCAAGCACATCAACGACGCGCGCGGCCACGCCACCGGCGACGCGCTGCTGCGCCTGGCCGGCGAACGGCTGGCGCAGCTGATGCGCAAGGCCGACACGGTGGCGCGCATCGGCGGCGACGAATTCGTCGTGCTGCTGGCGCACCTGGCCGATGACCTGCACAACGCCGCCCGTGCGGCGGCCCAGGTGGCCGAGAAAATCCGTGCCGCCATCGCGCGCGACTTCGAGATCGAAGGGCAGTCCTATCATTGCAGCGCCAGCATCGGCGTGACCCTGCTGCCGAAAGCGGGCCAGCAGGCGCACGACCTGCTGCGCGAAGCGGACATCGCCATGTACCGCGCCAAAGCGGAAGGACGCAACGGCATCGCCTTCTTTGAAGCGGCCATGCAGGCGGGCGTGGAACGCCGCCTGACCCTGGAAAGGACACTCGCGCGCGCCCTCGATGCCGGTGAATTATGCATGCACGTGCAGCCGCAGGTCGACCGCCACGGCCGGGTGACGGGCGCCGAACTGCTGATGCGCTGGCCGCAGGCGGACGGCGGCCATATCGCTCCCGCCATCTTCATCCCCATCGCCGAGGAATCGGGGCTGATCGTCAAGCTGGGCCACTGGGCCCTGCGCGAAGCGTGCCGCGCCGCCGCCATGCTGGCGCGGGCCGGATCGCCCGTCGCCCTGTCCGTGAATGTGAGTCCGGCCCAGTTTCGCCAGCCCGATTTTGCCGCCCGCGTGCAGGCCGCGCTGGCCGAACACGGCACGCCGGCCGACGCCCTGATCCTGGAACTGACGGAAGGCTTGCTGATCGACCAGCGCGACGCCTCGCTGGCGCGCATGCGCGAACTGGCGGCCCTCGGCATCCGCTTTTCCATCGACGATTTCGGCACAGGCTATTCCAGCCTCGCCTACCTGACGTCGATGCCGCTGTACGAACTCAAGATCGACAAGCGCTTCATCGACGACACGCCGCACGATGCGCGCGACACGGCCATCGTGCAAGCGATCCTGGCCATGGCGCGCCACCTGGGCTTGCGCGTCGTGGCCGAAGGCGTGGAAACGCAGGAGCAGGCCGACTTCCTGATCGCCCACGATTGCGACGGCTTGCAGGGCTACCTGTATGCGCGGCCGATGCCGCTCGATGACTTTCTCGCCTGGCTGGCCCAGCGCCAAGCTTAGCTTTCCGACATTTCCTGCACGAAACTCCTCCGCTAGAATACCGGCCTCATAGCCTGTACCTTCACCATCCCCTTTGATTAAAGTGATCCCCGATGCGTCTGGTTCTTCCCCTGCTGCTCACCCTGATAGCCGCCCTGCCCGCCGCGCATGCGGCCCCATCCACCACCACCCCCACGCCGATCACGCTGGACCAGGCCATGGCCGACCCCGACTGGATCGGCACGCCCGTCGAAGCGGCATGGTGGGGCTGGAATGGCCAGCTCTACTACAAGCAAAAACGCCTCGGCTCGCCCCTGCGCGACACGTATCAATTGCCAGGCGCAAACGCCAAACTGAATAGCGGCAAGAAGGTCGACGATGCGCAGCTGGCCAATCTCGATGGCCAGCAGATGGTCGTCAACCGCTCCGGCACGCGCGCCATCCTGCTGCGCAACGGCGACTTGTTCGAGCGCGACCTGAAAAGCGGCGCCTTGACGCAAATCACGCGCGGCGTCACGGCCATCAGCGACCCGCAATATTCCGCCGACGGCGCCGCCGTGCAATACCGCAGCGGCACCGACTGGTTCAGCTGGAGCCGCGCGGAGCGCCTGAGCGCCCCCGTCGCCCTGCTGCGCGCCGCCAAGGACCCGGACGCCACGCCGGAAGCGGACGCCCTGCGCGACCTGCAGCTGCGCCTGATCGTCAACCTGGCGCGCCAGAAGCAAGACCGCGACGCGAGCCGCGAACGCCGCCATGAAGAGCGCCGCCTGGACGCCACGCGCGCGCCGGAACCGATCTACCTAGGCGACAAAGTCACCATTTCCGGCAGCGCCCTGTCGCCGGACGGCCGCTGGCTGCTGTTCGTCACGCAAGACAAGGCGGCCGAAAAGGGCAAGCTGGGCAAGCTGGCCCGCTACGTGACGGAAACGGGCTACCCGGACGTCGATGACGAGCGCACGCGCGTGGGCCGCAACATGCCGATCGCGCAAAGCCTGAAACTGGCCGACCTGCGCACGGGCCATGTGCGCGAGATCGCCTTTGACAGCCTGCCCGGCATCGCCACCGACCCGCTGGCCAGTCTGCGCGCCGAACAGAAGCTGCCGCCCCTGAAGGGCAACCGCGCCGTGCGCATCGACGCCCAGCGCGACGGCATCGCCTGGACCGATGACGGCAGCAAGGTGGCCGTGCGCATCCGCGCCGTCGACAACAAGGATGGCTGGCTCGCCAACGTCGACCTGGCCAACGCCGCCCTCGTGCCCGTGCACCGCATCAGCGACACGGCCTGGGTCAACCGCCGCGCCGACGAATTCGGCTGGCTGCCCGACAACACCACGCTGTGGTATCTGTCCGAGGAAAGCGGCTACGCCCACCTGTACACGAAGACGGGCGCGGCCCCGGCGCGCGCGCTGACCAGCGGCCAGTGGGAAGTGAGCGCCGTCGAATGGAGCCGCGACGGCAAGCATGCCTATTTCATGTGCAACCGGCAGGCGCCCGGCACGTATGAAGTGTGCGCCAGCACTGCCAGCGAAGGCGGCGCGCGCGAAGTGACGAATTTGAAAGGCGTGGAAAACTTCGGCCTGTCGCCCGATAACGGCAAGCTGCTGCTGCGCTATTCGACCAGCTATATGCCGGCCCAGCTGGCGACGGTTGCCGTCGCGGGCGGCAAGGCAAATATCCTGACCGATACGCGCAGCGACGCCTTCAAGGCGCGCAACTGGGTCATGCCGGAACTGGTGCAAGTACCGTCCACGCATGGCGCGGCGCCGATCTGGGCCAAGCTGTACCGCCCGGCGCAGCTGGAAGCGGGCAAGCGCTATCCGATCGTCATGTTCGCGCACGGTGCCGGCTACCTGCAAAACGTGACCCAGCGCTATCCCGTCTACTTCCGCGAACAGATGTTCCACAACCTGCTGGTCGAGCAAGGCTATATCGTGCTCGACGTCGACTACCGCGCCTCGCTCGGTTACGGCAGCGCCTGGCGCACGGCCATCTACCGCCAGATGGGCCACCCGGAACTGGAAGATTTTGTCGACGGCGCCACCTGGCTGGCGCAGCAGCACCAGGGCGACATCCGGAACGTGGGCATCTATGGCGGCAGCTATGGCGGCTTCATGAGCCTGATGGCCCTGATGCGCGCGCCGGAAATCTTCAAGTCCGGCGCCGCCCTGCGTCCCGTGACGGACTGGACCACGTACAACCACGAGTACACGGCGAATATCCTGAACACGCCGGACATCGATCCGCAAGCCTATAAAATCTCGTCGCCGATCGAATACGCAGACAAGCTGACGGGCAACCTCCTGATCGCCCACGGCATGATCGACGACAACGTGTTTTACCAGGATTCCGTGCGCCTGTCGCAGCGCCTGATCGAACTGAAAAAGGATAACTGGGAAATGGCCAGCTACCCCATGGAGCGCCACGGCTTCGTGCAGCCGGAAGCGTGGTATGACGAGTACCGCCGGATTTATCAGTTGTTCCAGAGAACATTGAAATAAACCCCGATGCCCGCTTGATGCGGGCATTTTTCATGGACTCATTCAGTCAAACGGCACGGGCCGTGGCGTCGTGTCCGACGATGGTGGCAGGATCGGCAGCACGAGGTGCGGCTGCTTGCCCGTCAACGTCTTCAGGAAGGCCACCAGCTTGGCGTTTTCATCGGGCGTGAAGGTGCGGCCCAGCTGCAGGCGGCCCATCACGTCGACGGCTTGCGTCAACGTCGCCGCTTCGCCATCGTGGAAATAGGGATACGTCAGTTCCACGTTGCGCAAGGTCGGCACCTTGAAGTTGAAGCGGTCCGCATCCTTGCCCGTCACGGCCGAGCGTCCCTGCGCCGTCATCGCCGTTTTATACGGTTCCACCACGCCCATCTTCTGGAAGGTGTTGCCGCCCACGGCGGGGCCGTTATGACAGGCGATGCAGCCGCTCGATTTGAACAGCTGGTAGCCGGCCAGTTCGTCCTTCGTCAACGCGCTCTTCTTGCCCGACAGCCATTGATCGAAACGGGAACCTGGCGTCACCAGCACCTCTTCAAAGGCGGCGATGGCGCGCGTGACTTGCTCGATGGTCAGCTTATCCTGGCCAAACACTTGCCGGAACTCCGCGCGGTAGGCGGGAATCGAGGCCAGCACGTCGATGGCCAGCTCGTGCGTAAAAGCCATTTCGCCGGGATTGGCGATGGGACCGCCCGCCTGCTCCTGCAAATCCTTGGCCCGGCCATCCCAGAATTGCGCCACGTTCATGCTGGAATTGAGCACCGTGGGCGAATTGATGGGCCCGCGCTGCCAGTTGTGGCCGATCGAGGTCTTGATATTGTCCGTGCCGCCCATGCTCAGGTTGTGGCAGCTATTGCAGGAAATAAAGCCCGAGCGCGACAGGCGGGGATCGAAAAACAGCTTCTTGCCCAATTCGACCATGGCCGGATTGGCGATCTTGGCGGCAGTGATGGGCTGGATCGGCTCCTTGTCGGCGGCATGCAGAACGCCGCCAAGGGCCAGGCTGGTGATGAAGAGAAAGGGTGAGAGGGTGCGGCGCATAATCTAACTCCTGGAAGCATTCCCGAATCGGCGGCGCGCGCCGGCGCGGGAATGCAGCGCACCGGCCCGGTTGCCACCCGTACATCGCTGGTTGGATGTTGATTTATATTAACTTTGACTAGTTAATAAGGAAAATGACCAGGGTCAAGGTTCTCGCCAAGTGCGAATCGCGCTTGCCATTTACGCAAGCGTGGCACATGATAAAGGCATGCACACACCTACCTACTCCCTGCTGCGCGCCGCGTGCGCCAGCTTCCTGCTGCTGGCCGCCAGCGCCTGCGGCAGCGCCCCCACGCAAGATGATGCGCCGCCCGCCCCCGGCAATGCCGGCTTGCTGGCGCAAATCCAGGCGGAAGTGGGCGTAGCCGCCTGCGATTCCACCCAGCAATGCCAGACCATCGCCATCGGCGCCAAGGCTTGCGGCGGCCCCGAGCGCTACCTGGCCTGGTCCAGCAAGGGCAATGACGGCAAGAAACTCAAGGCACTGGCCCAGGCACAAGCCGAGGCGAGCCGCAAACAGCAGCAAGCGGACGGCATGATGTCGACCTGCTCCATCGTCACGGACCCGGGCGCCACCTGCGAGGCGGGGCGCTGCGTGCTGCAAAAGAGCGCCCTGGGCGGCAGCGCCGCCATGTAAACAAAGCCGCTGGATCAGCGGCTTGAATGCTTCTGCAACACGTCAGGACTGCAATTGCAAGGTCTTGACGATCTTGCTCTCCACCTTTTCGCCCGCCCCCGCGGTGGCATTCTTGCTCTCCTTGCGCAGCAACAATAAATGGTCGCCGCTGACGCCATACTGGCGCGTCTCGTCCGACTTCTGGGTAAAGCTGACGACGACAAAGGCGCGCCCGCTCACGTCAAAGTGGAAATGGCTGGCCAGCGGCGTGCCGTCCGCGGCGATCCATACCTCGATGCCGCCTTCGAACTTCTTCACATACTTGCGGTCTTTCTCAGGCACCTTGTCAAGCGACAAGGTAAAGCTGAGCAAACGCGCCGGCTTGCCCTTGTAGCTATCCATCTTTTCGCTGCTGAACACGGCTTCCTCGATCTCGCGCGACAGGGCATCGGCCGCCGACACCATGGAGCGCAGCTCCGTCGCCTTCAGTTCCCCCAGCGCAAAGCCGATCGGCGTCTTGACCTTCGGATCCTTCACCCTGGCGCGCTGCTCAGCCTCCACTTTCGCCAGCAAGTCCTTGCCGTAAAGCACCTGCAAGCCCGCCGGCCCGCCCTCGACAGTGACAGTCGCCTGGCCGCTATCCTCTTCCGCCGCCTTGCCCTCACCCTCGCGACGCCAGGATTTCGATTCGACCTGCGCCTTGATGGGCATCTGGCCCTGCAAGCGCGCCAGCGCCGCATTCAAATCAGCGAGCCCGTCGGCCCGCGCCGTGCCGCACAACAAGCCAAACAAGCCCGCCACCGCCAGGCCTTGCACTCCAATACATCGCTGCATCGCCACATCCCTTCAGTTCATACAAGGATGCCAAAACACTATGTTTTGGCCATCTGTTGCATTTGAACACAGCTAGCTCTGGTCAGGTGGAAAGTCTTTCTGCTATAATTCGCCGCCTTGGCCTGGTAGCTCAGTCGGTAGAGCAGAGGATTGAAAATCCTTGTGTCGGTGGTTCGATTCCGCCCCGGGCCACCAAGAATTCAGCAGTGCATAGCAAAAAGCCAACCTTCGGGTTGGCTTTTTTGTTTCTCTTTGCCAAACCCTCCCCCACCACCCCGCTATGTACGCAAACGTACGGACTGCGGCCGCCCAAGAGCACATGCTGCAGGCAGACCACACCCCCTTCCCGCCGCCAGCGTCCTGCGCGACACGGCGCAACGGCCACCTGATCAGATTCTCTCCGTAACACCGCCATGCGAAACTCGCGCCCGACGCCGTCGAGCCGTTCCGTACATCACGGCACACTGCCAAAGGATGCATCATGAAAACTACCCTGATATTGCTCGCGCTCGCCTCTACCCTCGCCTTGACCGCTTGCCAGCGCGAAGCGCCACCTGTCGTACAAGTGGTTCCCGGCCCTGCCGGTGCGCCTGGCCCTGCCGGCGCTACGGGTGCGACGGGCGCTGAAGCCCCTGCCGGCGCGACCGGTGCGACCGGCGCCACGGGCCAGACCGGCGACAGCGGTGCCGCCGGATATGACGGCGCCAAGGGCGCCACTGGCGCACAAGGCAACGATGGCGTTCAAGGCAACGATGGCGCCAAAGGCAAGACGGGCGACACGGTGATTGTCGTCCCGCAACGTTAATACGCCCCACGCAATACGCACAACGCCAACCCATGCGGTTGGCGTTGTGCGTATGCGCTGTACCGCACAGTAACATTCGCCAAATCGGCCTACCCTGTTCTCATTACACAGGGAGATACGCATGCTGACGATCCTACTGATGGTAGCCCTGCTGGGCTTGGCTTTACTGTTCGCCCCCGGTCCCGTGCGCCGCGCCCTCGTCACCCCACGCCTGCTGGCCTTGTTCAAGCGTATCTTGCCAACCATGTCCGACACGGAACGCGACGCGCTCGAAGCGGGTACCACGTGGTGGGACGCGGACCTGTTTTCCGGCCGGCCCGACTGGCCCAAGCTGCTGGCCTATGGACGTGCCTCGCTCACGACCGAGGAGCGTCACTTTCTCGAGCATGACGTCGAGCGGCTGTGCGAACTGGTCAACGACTGGGAAACGCAGCAGGCGCAGGACTTGCCGCCCCAGGCCTGGGCCTACATGAAGGCGCAAGGTTTCCTCGGCATGATCATCCCGAAACAATACGGCGGCAAGCAATTCTCCGCCTACATGCACTCGCAAGTGGTCATGAAATTGTCGAGCCGCTGCTCGGCGCTGGCCGTCACCGTGATGGTGCCCAATTCGCTGGGGCCGGCCGAGCTGCTGCTGCATTACGGCACCGAAGAACAGAAAAACCATTATCTGCCGCGATTAGCCGCCGGCACCGAGATTCCCTGTTTTGCCCTGACCAGCCCGTATGCGGGTTCCGATGCGGCCGCCATTCCCGACCTGGGCGTCGTGTGCATGGGCATGCATGAGGGCCGCGCCACACTGGGTTTCCGCCTCACCTGGAACAAGCGCTACATCACCCTGGCGCCCGTGGCGACCTTACTGGGACTGGCATTCCAGACCAGCGATCCCGAACATCTGCTGTCCGAGAATGACACGCCGGGCATCACTTGCGCACTGATCCCCGCCAGCCACGACGGCGTGGTGATCGGCCGCCGCCATCACCCATTGAACGCCGCGTTCCAGAACGGCCCCACCTCGGGCAACGATGTCTTCATTCCCATCGACTGGGTCATCGGCGGCCAGGCGCAAGTGGGCAAGGGATGGCGCATGCTGATGGAGTGCCTGGCGGCCGGGCGCGCCATTTCGCTGCCCTCGTCCAGCGTGGGCATGGGCAAGATGGCCGTGCGCGGCACCGGCGCGTATGCGGCCGTGCGGCGCCAGTTCAACATGGCTATCGGCAAGTTCGAAGGGGTGCAGGAAGCGCTGGCCCGCATGGGCGCCAACCTGTACCTGATGGATGCGGCCCGCACGCTGGCCGCGCACGCCGTCGACCTGGGCGAAAAGCCGGCCGTCATTTCCGCCATCGTCAAATACCACGTCACGGAACGGGGCCGCGCGCTCGTCAATGACGGCATGGACATTCTCGGCGGCAAGGGCATCTGCGTGGGGCCCAACAACTTCCTCGCCAGCGCCTACCAGCAAATCCCCATCGCCATTACCGTCGAAGGGGCCAACATCCTCACGCGCAGCCTGATCATCTTCGGCCAGGGCGCCATCCGCGCGCATCCGTATGTGCTCAGGGAAATGGCCGCCGTCAGCGAAAGCGATGGCCGCAAAGCCCTGCGGGATTTCGATGCTGCCTTCTTTGGCCACGTGGGCTTTGTGCTGGGCAACCTGGCCAGGGGATTATGGTACGGACTGGGCGGTGCGCGCCTGGCGGCCGCGCCCGACGCCGGCGCGCCCGCACTGGCGCCCTACTACCGCGCCCTGACGCGGCTGTCGACGGCGTTTGCCGTCATGACGGATATGTCGATGTTCGTGCTCGGCGGCGAGCTCAAGCGCCGCGAGCGGCTGTCCGCCCGGCTGGGCGACGTGCTGGCGCAACTGTACCTGGCTTCGTCCGTGCTGAAGCGCTACGAGGACGATGGCCGCCCCGAAGCCGACCTGCCCTACGTGCACTGGTCGCTGCAGGATGCGCTGGTCAAGGCGCAGCAGGGCTTGACGGGCGTGCTCGACAATTTCCCCGCGCGCGTGCTGGCCGTGCTGCTGCGCACCCTGCTGTTTCCCTTCGGCCTGCCGCATCGCCCGCCTTCCGACGAGCTTGGCAGTGAAGTGGCGCTGGCCCTGCAAACGCCGGGCGCCGACCGCGAGCGCCTGCTGGCCGACGGTTATGTGGCCAACGACAACACAGATCCCGTGGCTTGCGCCGAGCGGGCACTGGCCCTGCTGGCCGACGTGCTGCACATCGAAAAACGCCTGAAAGACACGCCCGCAGGCGCAGTCCTGCGGCACCTGCCGCAAAGCCTGTCCGCCATGCAGCAGTGGCTGGCAACGGCCAAGGCCGCAGGCTCGGTCAGCTGCCAGGAGCACAATACCTTGCTCGAATATGCGCGCCTGGTCGACGGCTTGATCCAGGTCGACGATTTTCCCGCCGATGCGGCGCATCTGGCTCAAGGCGGCGGCGCCGTGCAGCGTCTTGATGACGAATCCGCTGGCGAGAGCCGCGCGGCCTAGGCGGGGCTGCTTTGCGGCCTATACTGAATTGAGCGGGTGCTGTGCCCGCTCTTTCCAGAAAGGAGTCGATCATGACGCGCAAATACATCGATTGCAGGGAATTCCCAAGCGACACGCATTGCTCGGTAGCCATCTCGGCTGACAGCGAGGAAGAGCTGTTGGGAATTGCTGTGGAACACGCAGTCTCGGTACACCATCACCACGATACCCCGGAGCTGCGCCAGCAACTACGCCAATTGTTCAAGGACGGCATGCCGCCCGAACATCTGCCCATGACGGGACAAGCCGGCAGCAGCGGGGCCTCGCACGCGCACTAGCCTGCCAGGGCTTGCGCCGGTTTCTGCAAGCGCAAGCCCAGCACGAGCGGCACGAGTGCCGCGTACACGACGATCACCGACAGCCAGACGGCGCCGGGCCAGTACGCCCTGACGCCAAAGTAAATGCTGGAAAACACCAGCGGGCATAGCACGGACGCCAGGCTCACGGCCGAAGCCAGCACACCCAGGAACTGGCCTTGCCGGTCCTCGGCAACTTGCCGCGTCGCCAGCGACTGCAAGGCCGGCGCGCCGATGCCGCCCAGAGCGAACACGGGCATGATGGCGAAGATCATCCAGCTGCGCGTGGCAAACGCCATGACGGTCAATGCCACGCAGGCGCAGGCCACGCCCGCCAGGATGGTGGCGCGCTCGCCCAGCAGTTTCACGGCCGGGCCAGGTAGAAAAGCCTGGGCCAGCGCCTGGCACACGCCAAAGGCGCCCAGCGACAGGCCGATCCACAGCCCGTTCCACGCGAACGCGTCGTGGCCCCACAGCGCCCAGCACACGCCATACACTTCGCCGGCCGCGCTGAAGGTAAAGAAGATGACGGTAATCGGCAGCAAGCTTTTCTCCGAGAAAACCCAGCGCAATGGGCGCAGAGGGTTCAATGCCGCCAGGTCGATTTTCCCCCGTGTCGGCGTGCGCGAGGGGTGGCGTGATTCTGGCAGCAGATGCCAGGCCAGCAGCAAATTGCCGGCATTCAAAACGGCTGCCGCCATGAACGGCAGGCGCAGCCCGTAATCGCCCAGCGCGCCGCCCAGCACGGGGCCGATGATGAAGCCTGCGCCGAACATGGCGTTGAGCAAGCCGAAGCGGCGCGCCCGCTTCACCTCGGGAGAAATGTCGGTGATGTAGGCGGTGGCCACGGAAACGTTGGCGCTCGTCAACCCGGCGATGGCACGCCCCAGCAGCAGCATCCACAGGCTGGTCGCAAAGGCGAGGAACAGGTAATTGACGGCCGCGCCCGCCAGCGAGAGCAGCAGCACGGGGCGCCGCCCCAGGCGGTCGCTCAGCGCCCCCAGCACGGGCGCAAAGATGAACTGCATCAATGCATACAGGGCCGTCATGATGCCGATATACGGCGCCACGTTATCGGCGTGCGTGACGTCCCGCAGCAGCGCCGGCAGGATGGGGAAGATCAGGCCGATGCCGACGGCGTCGAGCACGACAGTGGTAAAGATGAGGGGCAATGCCGCCACGGGAACAGATTCTTTCATATACTCAATCTAAATATGTACTCAGTACACAAATAGTATGCCCAGCCTTGCCGCGCCAGCAAGCCTTATCTGTACTCAGTACGCTTCGTGTATGATCGTGGCAACATGACGATTCCTTCCGACCTCCGCTCCCGCAAACGCCTTGCCACCCGCCAAGCCATCTCGAATGCCGCCACGCGCCTGTTCTTCGTGCGCGGCTTCGAGCAAGTGACGGTGGACGAGATCGCGGCGGCCGCCAGCGTGGGACGCATGACGGTGTTCAACCATTTCCCGCGCAAGGAAGACATGTTCTTCGACCGCGAGGAAGAGGGGCGCGAACTGCTGCGCAACGCCTTGCGCCAGCGCGATCCCGCCATCCCGCCCATCGAAACCCTGCGCCTGCTGGCGCACCGACTGGTACTGGAAGACAGTCCCTACATCACATTTTCCGCCGCTGGCCAGGGTTTCATTGCCACCATCGAAGCCAGCGATACCTTGAAAGCGCGGGCGCGGGCCATCCGCGACGAACTGGCGCAAGTGGTGGCGCAAGCGCTGACCGAATCCACGGGGCGCGATGCAAGCGATCCCCTCGCCCACCTGGCGGCCAGCCTGCTGCTGGCCACCTGGAGCACCGCCCTCATCGAGGCGCACCGTGCCTTCGCGCAACATGGCGACGCGCAACTGGCCAAGGCCGTCTTCCTGTCCCTGGTGGACCGGGGACACACGGGCTTGAACGCCGCCATGGCGGGCACGCCCTACGCCTGAAGCGGCAACCCCGTCGTTCAGGCAGCCCATCGTCTGTCGCAGCGCAAGCCCTCGCACTTCCTTGTTTCAGTTGCCTGCACCTGGGCTTGCGTACCGTCTGGTGCCTTCCTATCATGAAACCACGCGCTGGCAAACGATGCATGCAGGCCGGCACGCGGGGACAGTCCTCCTGCTTCCCGTCACCATACCCATAACCGCATGCAGCCGCTGGGAGGTACACGATGAATACCTTGACGAACGGCCAGCTCAATGAGTTGCAAGCCTCATTGAGAGGGCAACTGTTACAAACGAACGACGCCGGCTACGACAGCGCGCGCGCCGTCTGGAATGCGATGATCGACCGGCATCCGGCCCTCATCGCGCGCTGCGCGGGCACGGCCGACGTGCGCACGGCGCTGGCATATGCGCGCGACCACGGCCTGCCCCTGGCCGTGCGCGGCGGCGGCCACAATATCGCCGGCAGCGCCCTGTGCAACGATGGCCTGGTGATCGACCTGTCCGGCATGCGCTCGGTGCATATCGATCCGCAACAACGCCGCGCCCACGTCGAAGGCGGGGCCACCTTGCACGACTTCGACCACGAGGCGCAAGCGTTCGGCCTGGCCACGCCGCTGGGCATCAATTCCACCACGGGCGTGGCAGGACTGGCCCTGGGCGGCGGCTTTGGCTGGCTCAGCCGCACGCTGGGCCTGGCGGCCGACAACCTGCTGGCGGCCGACGTCGTCACGGCCGACGGACAATTCCTGCATGCGAGCGCGATGGAACATCCCGACCTGTTCTGGGCCTTGCGCGGCGGCGGCGGCAACTTCGGCGTGGTCACGCGCTTCGAGTTCCAGCTGCATCCGGTGGGGCCGCAAGTCACGGCTGGCCTCATCGTGTTTCCTTACGCGCAAGCCAAGGCGGTGCTGACGAAATACCGCGATTTCGTCGACGGCATGCCCGATGAATTGACCGTCTGGGCCGTCTTGCGCAAGGCGCCGCCGCTGCCCTTCCTGCCACCGGAAGTGCACGGCCAGGACGTGCTGGTCCTGCCCGTCTTTTCACCCGTGCAATCTGCCGCCATGCAGGAAGCGATCGAGCGCATCGGCAGCTTCGGCCAGCCGCTGGGCATGCACCTGGGCAGCATGCCGTACACGGCCTGGCAACAGGCGTTCGATGCCCTGCTCACGCCGGGCGCGCGCAATTACTGGAAATCGCACAACTTCACGCAGCTCAGCGACGCGGCCATCGATACCGTCATCCGCCATGCCGGCAAGCTGCCGACGCCGCAATGCGAAATCTTCCTCGGCCTGCTGGGCGCGCAGGCGAGCCGGCCGGCGCCGCAGGATACGGCCTATCCGCACCGCGACGCCCTGTACGTGATGAACGTGCACACGCGCTGGGACGAGCCGGCCGATGACGCACGCTGCATCGCCTGGGCACGCGAGTTTTTCAACGACGCCGCGCCGTATGCGACGGGCAGCGTGTACGTCAATTTCCTGACCGAGGATGAAAGCGGGCGCACGGCCGACGCGTATGGCGTGAACTATCCGCGCCTGGCGCGCATCAAGAAGCAATACGATCCCGCCAACCTGTTCCGCGCCAACCAGAACATCTGTCCGGCCGCCTAGGCTGCCACGGCGCAGCGCCTTGCAATCCCTTGATCCAGGGCAATGCAATGCGCTCGCCGCCCGCTTACAATCGCCGGCTTTGCCCCTCCTCCATGCGCCACGCTCCCGAACTCCTCCTGCCTGCCGGCTCCCTGGCCAAGATGCATGCCGCCTTCGACTTTGGCGCTGACGCCGTCTACGCGGGCCAGCCGCGCTACAGCTTGCGTGTGCGCAATAATGATTTTTCAACCTTGCAAGCCTTGCAGGAGGGAATTGAAGGCGCGCATGCGCGCGGCAAGCAATTTTTTGTCGCCAGCAATATCTTCGCCCACAACGCCAAGCTGAAAACGTATTTGCGCGACATGGAACCGGTGATCGCCATGCGCCCGGACGCCCTGATCATGGCCGATCCGGGCCTGATCATGATGGTGCGCGACAAGTGGCCGGACGTCCCCGTGCACCTGTCGGTGCAGGCGAACGCCGTCAACTGGGCCGACGTCAAATTCTGGCACCGCATGGGCTTGACGCGCGTGATCCTGTCGCGCGAATTGTCGCTCGACGAGATCGAGGAAATCCGCCAGCGCTGCCCGGAAATGGAGCTCGAGGTATTCGTCCACGGCGCCCTGTGCATCGCCTATTCGGGCCGCTGCCTGTTATCCGGTTACTTCAACCACCGCGACCCGAACCAGGGCACGTGCACGAATTCCTGCCGCTGGGATTACAAGGTGAAAAATGCGTCCGAAGACGCCAGCGGCGACCTGGGCGGCATGCAGGTAGTGCCGCTGGAATTTCACCAGGCGCTGGCCGAAGCCGACAACAACGCGTTTTCCGCCCTGCACCAGCAGCCGCGCCACCCGCTGGCCGACCAGCCATATTTTATTGAAGAAGCCCAGCGTCCGGGCCAGCTGATGCCGATACTCGAGGACGAGCACGGCACCTACATCATGAATTCGAAGGATTTGCGCGCTGTCGAGCACATCGAGCGCCTGGTGAAAATCGGCGTCGATTCGCTGAAGGTCGAAGGCCGCACCAAGTCGCTGTACTACGCGGCGCGTACGGCGCAAGTCTACCGCCAGGCCATCGATGACGCCGTCGCGGGCCGCCCCTTCGATATTGGTCTCTTAGGTCAGCTGCAAGGCCTGGCCAACCGCGGCTACACGGACGGTTTCTACCAGCGCCACCACACGCAGACGCACCAGAACTACATGCGAGGCGCGTCCGAAGCGGACCGCAGCCAGTACGTGGGTGACGTGCTGGGCGTGACGGATGGCTGGGCCCGGGTGGAAGTGAAAAACCGCTTCGCCGTGGGCGACCGCATCGAGGCCGTGCATCCGGGTGGCAACCGCGATTTCACTATTGCCCGCATGCTCGGCGATGACGGCAGCGAGATCCAGGTGGCGCCCGGCAGCGGCCACTTCGTGCGCATCGAACTCGACGGGGCCCTCGACAAGGCCTTGCTGGCACGTTATTTGTAACCGCCAGTCTGCCGCGCGGGGTAAGGAACCAGTATCTAAGTGTTTGATTTGACAAGTAAAAATCCACGCATCACCGCCTAAACAATTTGTTTAGGCTTCAACATTGCTATACGATACGGCCACCCTGCGCCCGGGGGCCTTATCGGCACCCGGTGCGTCCCTGACACGTTCACCGGAATCCCCGATGCCACCTGCCACACCCGCCCTGATCACCAATGACGCCGTCGTCCTCGGCTTGCTCGCCATGACCCTGGGAGGCGTCTTCTGGACCGCTTCCCGCCAGGATGGCTTCTGGAAAAAGTTTTATACGTATATCCCGTCGCTGCTGATGTGCTACCTGATTCCGGCACTGCTCAACACGTTTGGCATCATCGATGGCAACGCTTCCGGCCTGTATGCGGTGGCGCGCGACTACCTGCTGCCCAGCGCGCTGGTCCTGCTGTGCGTGGCCATCGATTTCGGCGGCATCATCCGCCTCGGCCCCAAGGCCATCATCATGTTCTTGACCGGCACCCTGGGCGTCATGCTGGGCGCCCTCGTCTCGTTCGAAGCCTTGCGTTTGATCCACCCGGAAACGGTGGCAGGCGACACGTGGCGCGGCATGACCACCGTGGCCGGCTCGTGGATAGGCGGCGGCGCCAACCAGGCGGCCATGAAGGAAGTGTTTGAAGTGGATGCCACCCTGTTCGGCCAGTTCGTCGCCGTCGACGTGCTGGTGGCCAACGTCTGGACGGCCGTGCTGCTGTTCCTGGCCGGCCGCGCGGGCGCCTTCGACCGCTGGACGGGTGCCGATTTGACGGCCATCAATGCGCTCAAGGACAGCATCGAAAGCTACCGCACGCAACACGCGCGCATCGCCACCCTGACCGACATCATGATCATCCTCGGCGTGGGCCTGGGCGTGACGGGCCTGTCGCACTTCCTGGCCGGCCCCATCATCAGCTGGATCGACACCCTGCCCGCCACATGGCGCTTGCAGGACTACAGCCTGACGTCGAACTTCTTCTGGATCGTCGTGCTCGCCACCACCTTCGGCTTGCTGCTCAGCTTTACCAAGGCGCGCAGCCTGGAAGGCGCGGGCGCCTCGACCATTGGCTCGGCCATGCTGTACGTGCTGGTGGCAACGATCGGCATGCACATGGACCTGGGCGCCCTGCTCGACAAGCCGTTTTTGTTCCTGCTGGGCCTGATCTGGATCGCCGTGCATGGCGGCCTGATGCTGCTCGTCGCCAAACTGATCCGCGCGCCCCTGTTCTTCATGGCCGTGGGATCTCAAGCGAACATCGGCGGCGCCGCCTCCGCCCCCGTGATCGCCAGCGCCTTCCATCCGGCCCTGGCCCCCGTCGGCGTGCTGCTGGCCGTGCTTGGCTATGCGCTGGGCACCTACGGCGCCTACATCACGGGGCTGATCCTGCGCAGCATGGCGGGGTGATGACGATCCTGGCTTGACCAGGCGATCCGCAACGACAACGCCAGCCTTCGGGCTGGCGTTGTCGTTGGTGCGCGGCTCAACTTGCTAGCGGCCACCAATAGTTGCTAGAGAGAGACATGCAAACATAAATAAAATGCAATTTCGTTCCATAGATAGCATGAAGTACGATAGTATTTTAAAGCAATATATTTTCAAAAGAAGTCAGTTGCTCCCTTGCTTTGAATACATCCGATCGCACGTAACATGGCGCAGCTGGCCTATCTCCCTATTCATGAATGAACGTTCTCCAACTTCGTTGACTGAAGCCAAGTCCGTGTGGACAGGCGCCACGCGCCCGACACCCGCAGAAATGCGTGAGTTTCCTTACGATACTACGTCGCCGGCGTTCCCCGATAAAAAGCTGCTGGTCTGCGCAGCGCCACGCGCATCGAGCAAGCGGCTGGCCCGCCTGTTACTCGGCGCAGGGATCGGCGTGCCGCTGGAGTATTTCAATGACAATAGCGTGCAGGCGCTGACGGAGCGCTGGCAAATCAACAAACAGGATTACCTCGCGCATATTTTTGCCAGGCGTTCCGCGAATGGCCTGTTCGCATCGAATATCCAGTTTCCCCAGATGCAAAAATGGCCGTATCCGCACGACTTTACCGCCTTGTTCGAAGGCGCGACGGTCGTTCATTTAATCCGCGACAACAAGCTCGCCCAGGCGGCATCCCTGGCGACCTGCATGATCACGGGGCGCTGGGGTTTCGAAGTCGCCCCGGTAACAAAAAATTACTCGACCTGGCGCCTCAAACTGGCGGCGCGCAAGGCCATGCAGCTGATTGCCGTGGATGAACAGCTTTGGCAGGACTGGTTCAGGCAACGGGGTATCGAACCGCTCGTCATCAGTACCGAACGTGTCAACCGGCACGACATGACGCTGATCGATGACATCGCCGCCTTGCTCGGCGTCAACGCCGATGCGGCAAGCGCCCAGCGCATGCTGGACGTGGATCGGAGCGCCTACCCGGGTGATCTGGAACTGAAATCGCGCATGCGCACGCTAGTCGAAGAACTTGCGGCACGCGGCTAATCAACGCCCCGCCTCCCCATTTTCCTTAAACACGTACAACAAGAAGGACGAACATTGAATATCTTTATGGTGCGGCCCACCACTCGCAACATCGGCAACGACCTCATCGGCTACGCTACAGCAGAGCTCCTCTACGAAGTGTTCGGAGCAGCCACCAATGTCGTCAGCATTCCCGCCTTGAAGGGACCGCAGTTTGGCGGCCTGGTGCCACGCCAGATCTATGACATGAACCGCCTCGCCGACGCCGTTATCGTCGGCGGCGGGAACCTGTTTGAAAACGGCCAGCTATCCTATGATGTCCAGGCCGTCAATGCCTTGCGCCGGCCGATGATGCTGATGGGCCTATCCCACGGCCGCATCACGGGGCGCGACGGGCAAATGGAAGACCGCACCGATGCGCTCAGCCCGACTGCGATACGGCACCTGGTCGAGCACGCCAAGGTGGCCATGGTGCGCGACACGGGTTCGCAGGAAATCCTCGCCGACCTTGGCGCCAAGGTGACGGTCGGTGGCTGCCCCACGCTGTACCTGCCGCCGAATGCCGAGGGTGAAGCGGCCAGGGGCGGCGTGATCATTTCCATCCGTCATCCCATGCGCATGAGCGTTCCTGCCACCTTGCAGTGGCGCATCGCCGAAGACTTGCGCCGCCTGATTGCCGCCCTGCGTGCCGAATATGCGCAACCCGTCTATCTGGCCTGCCACGACTACATCGACCTCGAATTTGCCGCCGGCTTCCCGGACGCGGCGCCCCTGTACTTTGACGAAGTCGGCCGCTACATCGAAGCGCTGCGCACTTGCAAGCTGCACGTCAGCTACCGCTTGCATGGCTTCCTGCCCTGCCTGGCCATGGGCTCGCACAGCATCAACCTGTCGTATGACGAACGGGGCCGCTCGATGCTGTCGACCATCGGCATGGCGTCGTGGGATGTCGATCTGATGCAAAGTGGCGACTGCGTGAGCGCCATCATGGACCGCGCGCGCTCGGCCGCGCAGTATTACCGCGCCCGCCAGAACGCCCTGCCGCTGATACAAGAATTGCGCCAGATCACGGTGCACGGCTTGCAGACATTGCGCACCCTGGCATCGGAGCAATGAAGATGAGCGCTCCATCCTCGACACAGGGCGTGTGGCTCAAGTGTCACGTCCGTGAACTCGCTCCGTGGGCAACGATGACCGAACGCGTGCTCAGCGAAATCATTTCCACGGTCGAACAAATGAAGGGCACCGCGGCAGCCCAGGTGCTGCGCCAGCATGGCATCGAGCGGCTGCACGAAGTGATCGACACCGACGATGTGACGTCCTTGCGCAACCAGGTGCTGGAACGCTTGCGCCAGCCCTTGCTGGCCATGGCGACGGCCGTCGGCCGCCAGATCCTGGGCTGGGATGGCGATTTCTATGTGGATGACTATTTGATCCTGCGCATCAACTTCCCCTTTGAAGTGGCGCGCAAGACCAATCCGGCGAGCGAAAATCCCGGCATTGGCCGCCTCAGCGCGTCCGTGCGCGAGCAATTTCAAGCCCGTAAAGTCGTTGACCCCGTGTACGCGCCGAAAGACTATCACCGCGGCCACCCGCCCGCCGCCTGGGCGCATGGTCCGCACATCGATAGCTGGGCCGGCCATTCGCGGGACGGGCGCAATATCTGGTGGGCCATCGGCGAAGTGCCGGCGGAAGCGGGCATGGTGCTGTATCCGGAATTGGCCAACACCTCGCTGCCCTGCGAGCGACGCACGCTGTACCTGCAAGCGGGCTACCGCCTGCCGGTGCCGACTTATCTGCCGCTGGCGGCAGGCGAAATGCTGGTCTTCGATCCAGAAGTGCTGCACGGCACGCACCTCAATACGACGGACGCGACGCGCGTGGCCATTTCCATGCGCCTCAATGCTTCCCGCCCGACCTTCGATCCCGCCTGTTTTTACTCGCGCGAATTCTGGCGCCGGGCCGCCGATATCGAGCAAGGCCACGATGAAGTGCTGCACCTGCGACGCGAAGACAACTTCGGCGCGCCCGTCGTCGCCGCCCCCGTGCAGACGCCGGCAGCCGTTCCCGTCATTGCCGGCCAGCTCGACCAGGCGAGCGGCTTCATACATGGCCAGCTGCCTGCCGCCGGGCCGGACACGCAGCGCATCATCGTCGATGCCGCGCCGTATCGCATCATGCTGGTGCACACCAGCGACGGCACCCGCGCCTACGACGCGGCCTGCCCGCATTACGGCGTAGACCTGGCCGATGGCGGATGCGATAGCGACAAAGTGTATTGCCCGGCCTGTGCCATCTCGTTCGACTTGAAAACAGGAAAATCATCGTGCCCGTCATTGACACTGCAACCGTATGACATCCGGCAAGACGGCGCAGCCATCCGCATCCGTGTTGCGCCGCCAGAAGCCGTGGCGCCATGAGCGTCGCCCCCGTCAGCGTCATCATTTGCACCAGGAACGGCTGGTCCAGGGGCTTTCTCGACGACACCTTGCAATCGCTGCTGGCCCAGTCCAGGCCCGCGCAGGAAATCTTGCTGATCGATGACGCCAGCAGCGATGGCACGGCCGCCTACGTCCGGCAAGCCTACCCGCACGTAATCATCGTGCACAATGCGGGCACCGGCCTGGCGGCCGCCCGGAACACGGGAGTGGCAGCCGCCCGTTTTCCATGGGTCGCCTTCATCGACGACGATGACATCTGGTGTCCTGGAAAACTGGCTGAACAACTGGCACAGGTACACGCATCAGTAACGCCAGATGCCATCATGTATGTATCGCAAGTTGCCACGCTGAACAGCCATGGCGGCAATCCCGTGGCTTGGGCAACGCCACGGCAGTTTGCCACCTGGCCCGCCTGCCTGCTGGGTTCTCCCATCCAGCCATCCGGCGTGTTGCTCAGCAAACGACTGCTCTCCCGTATCGGGCCATTCAGCGAACAACTGAAGGAAGGTGCCGCTTACGACTACTGGATACGCTGCCTGAGTGCCGGCATGTCCATCCGCTACAGCAGCAACGTCCTGCTGCACTATCGGCAACATCATCCGCAGATGACGGCGCCGGCGCGCAAGTTCGAGCATTTCCTGAATATGGATGCCATTGTCGCGCCCTATCTCGAGCAGCTGGCGCCAGCGCTGGCGAAGCGGATCCGTTGCGCGCGCCGGCTGAACAATCTGCGTTCCCTGCTGAGCCATACCGGCATGCGGGCGGCGCTACGTTACTGGCGCGCCAGCGTGCCGCGCCCGGCATCCAGCCTGCGCACCCTTTCCTATTTCTTGTTAGACACTATTGCATGCCGGGCCCCGCACCGGATTCGCCACACGCTGCGGCAGCGCGCCATGCAGCTACTCATCGGCAAGGAAGCACTCTTGCCTGAGCTGCGCCCGAAACGATCCGGGCATCCGATGTAACGGCCCGCAACGCCAGCGCTCGCGCTGGCGTTTTTTGTTTTTCGGTCATTTTTTCCACCAGACCACTATCTGCTTTGCCTCGCCGCTTGATGGGAAAGCGCGCTCCAGAATGTAGCAGAAACCCCTCAAAACCAAATTTCCGCACCATTTTCGTGCAAAATCTGCGATGATAGTTGCCCAAATAACCGATTACCTCCATGGAATTCTGATGAAATACGCATCTGCTCACGAGTATGTCCAGCATGTCGCCGCACGCAATCCAGGTCAACCCGAGTTTCTGCAAGCCGTCACCGAAGTCATGGAGAGCTTGTGGCCATTCCTGGAACAGCACCCGAAATACGCGGAGCAAGGCTTGCTGGAACGCTTGATCGAGCCGGAACGCGTGGTGATGTTCCGCGTGTCGTGGGTCGATGACCACGGGCAAGTACAAGTCAATCGCGGCTACCGCATCCAGCACAGCATGGCCATCGGGCCGTACAAGGGCGGCATCCGCTTCCACCCTTCCGTCACCTTGTCCGTGCTGAAATTCCTCGCCTTCGAACAGACGTTCAAGAATGCCCTGACCACCTTGCCGATGGGCGGCGGCAAGGGCGGCGCCGATTTCGATCCGAAGGGCAAGAGCCCGGGCGAAGTGATGCGCTTCTGCCAGGCCTTCGTGAGCGAACTGTTCCGCCATGTGGGTTCGGACACGGACGTGCCGGCCGGCGACATCGGCGTGGGCGGGCGCGAAGTGGGCTATATGGCCGGCATGATGAAAAAACTCAGCAACCGCGCCGACTGCGTATTCACGGGCAAGGGCGCCAGCTTCGGCGGCTCACTGATGCGTCCGGAAGCGACGGGCTACGGCACCGTGTATTTCGCGCAGGAAATGCTGAAAACCCGGGGCCGCTCGTTCGAAGGCATGCGCGTGTCCGTGTCCGGCTCGGGCAACGTGGCGCAATACGCGGTCGAGAAAGCCATGGCCATGGGCGCGAAAGTCATCACCGTCTCCGATTCGAGCGGCACCGTCATCGACGAGGCAGGCTTTACGCCGGAAAAGCTGGCCATCCTGATGGAGATCAAGAACCATCTGTATGGCAGGGTCAGCGATTACGCCGCGCGCACGGGCGTGCGCTTCGAAGCAGGCGTATCGCCATGGCATGTGCCGGTCGACATCGCCCTGCCCTGCGCCACGCAAAATGAACTGAACATCGACGATGCGCGCACCTTGATCGCCAATGGCGTGCAGTGCGTGGCCGAAGGCGCCAACATGCCCACCACCATCGAGGCAGCCAAGGCCTTCGAAGCGGCCGGCGTGCTGTACGCGCCGGGCAAGGCCAGCAATGCGGGCGGTGTGGCGACGTCCGGCCTGGAAATGAGCCAGAACGCGGCCCGCATATCGTGGCCGCGCGAAGAAGTCGATGCGCGTTTGCTGCAGATCATGCAAGGCATCCACGCCGCGTGCAAGCAGTACGGCACGCGCGCCGACGGCACGGTCAGCTATGTGGATGGCGCCAATATCGCCGGCTTCGTCAAAGTGGCCGACGCGATGCTGGCGCAAGGTGTGATTTAACCCAATGACAAAATCTGGGGTCGGACCCTCAGGGTCCGACCCCGGCCCTTGCGTTTGGGGTTAACGCATTTCAGGCTTCATCAGGCTCTTGCGGCTGATCGTGCGACCCGATACCATGAACTCGCCATTGCCACGATAGTGCAGGGTTTCGGGCAGCTTGGGCGACGTGGCCACGTGGGCTTTCACGCACTCGAAAATGAAGAAACCGCCTTTCGGGTTGCCCGACACCTGGGCCAGCTTGCATTCGAAGTTGGCGTAGCACTCGGCGATCAGGGGCGCGCCCACCTGCTCGGCCGGCTGGGCCGTCAGGCCGAAGGCCGTGAACTTGTCCGTATCTTCGCCGCTGCAATTGCCGATGGCCACCACCTGGTCGACCATATCGGCCGTGGGCAGGTTGATCACGCACTCCATGCTGCGCTTGATCATTTCATAGCTGTGGTTCGCGTCGGAAATGAAGCAGCCCAGCAAGGATGGCGTAAATTCCATCAGCATGTGCCAGGCCATGGTCATGACGTCGCTTTCCCCCTTCCACGTTGAACTGACGAGCACCACGGGCCCCGGTTCAAGGAAGCGCCGGATGTCGGCGACGGGATAATCTTCTTTATGGTAATTTTTCATGCAGTCTCCAGGACGCGGTACGCCATAGCATAGCCCAATGGCGCCTTGCCGGGCGCGCGGCTGCCCGATAGCAACCGTATCATCCGCGCCGCGATTTGTGCAGTTCATCGCAAATTTCTCCCCAATGGAGATGTTGCACAATAGAATACACTGATCAACTACTCAAGGAAACCGCCATGCGCCCTCTGTTCCTGTTGTCAGTCCTGTCCCTTGCCTGCCTCTCCACGCTCGCGCATGCCGACGAGCAAACCCGCACGGTCGGCGCCTTCAACGCCATCGACATCCGCGGCCCCATCAGCATCGAAGTCGAATCGGGCAAGGAGCAAAGCCTGCTGCTGCGCGGCGACCAGAAATTCCTCAGCGGCGTGATCACGGAAGTGGTCGATGGCGAGCTGAAAATTTCCATGAAGGACAAGGACATCAAGAAGACGGATGGCGACCCGCGGGTCATCATCACCATGCCTACCTTGCGCAAGCTGATCGCGGAAGGCGCGGGAGAAAAGATATTGACCAAGCTCAATGGTCCACGAGTCGACATCAGCTACAAGGGCGCGGGCCGCCTGGCTGCCGATGGACAAGTCGACTGGCTGCGCCTGAAGGCGCAAGGCGTGGGTGAAGTCGACACCAAAGCGCTGCTGGCGAAAAACGTCGACGTCAATTTCGACGGCATCGGTTCCGTCAAGGTGTATTCCTCGGGTGAACTGAACGCCGTGGTGCGCGGCATGGGCGAACTGATCTATTACGGCAAGCCGAAGATCGTGCACAAGTCGATCGCCGGCATCGGCAGCGTCAACGCCGCCAAATAAGATTTCCTAGAATAACAAGGCCATCAGGCCAGGGGAGACCGCATGACCGCAACACATGACACGCAAGCACCGCTGGTGCTGCGCGAGGACGAGGGTGGCCTGGTCACCCTGCGCCTGAACCGTCCCCTGCAATTCAATGCCCTGTCGGAAGCCATGCTGGCCGCGCTGCAGGCTGAACTCGACTTCATCGCCGGGCAGCCGCACGTGCGCTGCGTGGTGCTGGCCGCCGAAGGCAAGGCGTTTTGCGCGGGACACGACTTGCGCCAGATGCAGGCGACGCGCCAGCTTGCGTATTATCAAACCCTGTTCGCGCAATGCTCGCGCGTGATGCAAGCCATTCAAACCTTGCCCGTGCCCGTGATTGCCCGCGTGCACGGCATCGCCACGGCGGCCGGCTGCCAATTGGTCGCCAGCTGCGACCTGGCCGTGGCGGGCGCGTCCGCCCGCTTTGCCGTGTCCGGCATCAACGTGGGCCTGTTCTGCGCCACACCATCCGTGGCCCTGTCGCGCAATGTCTCGCCCAAGCGGGCCTTCGACATGCTGGTAACGGGCCGCTTCATTGACGCCGACACGGCCGCCGACTGGGGCCTGATCAACGAAACGGTGGCCGACACAGCGCTCGACGACGCCGTGGCGCGCCTGGCGCAGCAGATCATGGCGAAAAGCCCGACGGCCATCCGCTACGGCAAACAGATGTTTTACCAACAGCGCCAGCTGCCGCTGGACGAGGCGTATGCGTACGCGGGCGACGTGATGGCGCGCAACATGATGGAAGAGGATGCGGACGAAGGCGTCACCGCCTTCCTTGAAAAACGGCCGCCCGGCTGGGCGGCCGTCAGGTAACTTAACGCTGTTCCTTCATCTGCTGCTGGACGGAAAGACTCAAGGTACCGAGGTCTTCCTTGCCCAGCAGCGGCAATTGCGCCAGCAGCTGCATCAGGGCGGAACTGCCCGTCACGTCCAGCTCGGACGACTGCACCAGCACCGTGCCGGCGCCCGTGAAGTCGATCTGTTTTTCCTCGCCCGACAAACTGAAACCGGTAAGCGCGCCGGCGGCCGAAGCCCAGCCCTGCACGTGCGCGTAATCGTAGTGATACGACGGGCTGGGGCAATCGGCCCAGCCCAGCACAGCCTGCTCGTCGACGCGGCACGGCAGTTCCAGGAAGTGCACGGGGCCGTTCGACGAGGCGATCACCTTGCCCGTGCCGATCATGGTCAGATAGCCGGGCAAGGTCGATTCCTGGCAAATCACGTCCTTCGTAAAACCCAGCAGGTTTTTCGCGCGGATGGTCATGTTGGCGTTGTCCAGGTCGTAGCACGCCAGGTCATTGCCGTTGTCGCCCAGGATCAGTTGGCCTTGCCCTTGCGCCACGACAAAGTGGTGGATGTATTTTGGCGCATTGAAGGCGTTGCGCACGATCAAGTCGAGCACGCTGCTGCCCATGGCTTCGAAGCGCAGTTCGCCATAAAAGGCGATCATCTTGCCCTTGCGAATGAAGATCTGTTCCTTGACGTCGATGACATACGAAAAACGGTTCAGGTTATCGTTCTTCGGCAAGGTATCGGGATTGTAAATCGTCATGGCTTACCTTTCGCTCGCTTGGATATAGACCGTGCCCTGGCCCGTGAACTTCACCTGGTACGATTCGCCGGACGCCTGGCCGACGAAGGTTTTCCAGTTCAGGTCCGTGACGATGGTCGAGCTCAGCTGCCCCGTATGGCCGATATACGCTTGCGGGTCGACAAACACGGGCACGTCCGGCGTGACGGGCAAGCCGATGGCGTTGCCGTCGGACAGGATCGCCACTTCACCCGTGCCTTGCAAGGTGGTGGTAAACAAGCCCTGGCCGGAGGCCATGCCGCGCACCACGCCCTGCACGCCGCCCTGGTTGCCGAGGAACATGGTGCCGGCCGTCAGGCGCGCATCGAAGGCCAGCAGGGAATCGCTTTCCACATAAAACGTCTCGCCGCGCACGGGGACGATGGTGACGAACAGGCCGCCCTGGGCGTAAAACACGCTGCCCGTGCCACGCGCCGACATCATGGCGTAGCCTTCATTCGTGACGGCGCGCATGGCCAGGCTTTGCACGCCCTGGCCGGCCAGGAAGGAGCGGCTGAACGCCACGTCGCCCTGGTACGACACCATGGCGCCCTTGCGCGCGAACACTTCCTCATTGCCGAGTTTGACCTCAAGCATCTTTTCATTGATCTGCTGATAGACAGGCATCGCGGGTCCTCGCTGACTTAACGTTCGGCGGGCTGGATGAACACCACGCCCTGGCCTGTGAATTTGTGCTGGTACGATTCGCCCGAGCTCTGGCCGATCATCGTGCGCCAGTTGACATCAAAAACGAATTCCTGGCGGATGTCGCCCTTGAAGCCGACGAAGGCGTCCGGGTCCACGCGCAGCGGATGCGCCGGCGTCACTTCCAGCATGATCAGGTTGCCGCGCGAAATGACGGCCAGGTTGCCGTTGCCTTCCACGGTGGTGGAAAACAGGCCCTGGCCGGAACTGGCGCCGCGCAAACCCGCAAAGCTGGTGCCCGTTTTCAGGCTCGTGTCGTAGGCCAGCAGGCTGCTGCTTTCGATGGTCAGCTTTTCGCCGGCCAGCGCCATGACAGTGATCTCGGCCGCATTCTGCGCGAAAAACACGGTGCCCGTGCCGGCGGCCTGCATCACCTGCATGCCTTCGTTCGTCACCTTGCGCTTGAGCGCGCCAAAGATGCCCTCGCCACCGAGCAGGGACTTTTCAAATTTGATGGCGCCCGTATAGGCGACCATGGCGCCGGCAATCGCCAGCACTTTTTCATCCTGCAGGCGCACTTCCAGCAGGCGGTCGGTATTGGTGCGGAAACTGGTCACGCGCGACTCCCCAAGAATGCCAGGGCACAAAGCCATGGCTATCCGACAAGATACCGGTGGCTTTGCCGGCGCGCAAGCGCTATTCCTGGCGAACGGGGGTTCCCATAAAAAAGGCGTGCCCGGAGGCACGCCTTGCGTTCACACAATGAACGGTTTATTCCGCCAGCACCGGCCTGGCGCCGCGCGCGTTCTGGAACAGCGGCACGGGATCATTGGTATTGACCTCGACCACCGTCACGCCCTGCACCACGCCAGCCACCTGGTAGCCGACGGCGCCCAGGTGGCGCTTGCCTTCGGCCAGGTTGGACCAGCTCAGGGAGACAGATGCGGTGCCGCCCGTGTAGGCCGTGCCCGGCATCAGCGCCTTGAAGCTGCCGTTGTTCAAGCCCGGCGCCAGCACCCACGACGACAAGGTGTAGTCGGCCTGGCCGTTTTGCGGCGCAAAACCGATCACGCACACCTTGTAGGTGCCGGCGGCAGGCAGGCGCAGTTCCACTTGCTCATTGGAACTTTCATTGCCGCTGCTGCCGACCAGCACATTGGCGGCGTTGTAGACCTCCATGTCCATGTCGGTATTCGCGCCGCCCGTCGTTTCCGCATCGTAGGTGGCAAAGCGCGCCGCCAGGGTGCCGGCAGGGATCACCACGTTGTGCACGTTCACACCCGTGGCGCCGCCCGCCTTGCAGGCAGCCGATGCGGCAGCGCCTGTCGCCGCCTGGCCGATCGTGCGCGTCTGGCGCACGGCTTCGACGAGACCCGACTTGACGCCGACCAGCGCGCCCGTGAAGCCCGTGCCCAGGGTCAGCACCTTGCTGCCCGTGGCCGCTTCGCTGCTGACCAGCGGAATGGCGGCCAGCGAGGTGCCGCGCGCCGTCAGCGGGCTGCGCACGGTGTGCGTGCCATCCGTCCAGCTCAGGGCGCCGTAGGTCCAGGTATTGGCCGGCGCCGTGGTGCGCGTCAGCTTGACCTGGTACTGGCCCTTGGCGCCCGGCGCCAGGTTCAGGCTGGTAGGCGTCACCGCCACCGTATAGCCGGGCAGGCTGGCCGAGACGTTGTAGACGGCGCTGCTGGCGCCCACGTTGGTCACCGTGCGCGTCAGCGTTTGCGTGCCCAGCACGTTGGCCGCCGTCAGCGACGCCAGGTTCAGGTTATAGGCCGTGATGGTGCCGATGGCCTGGCACGTGGCGGCGCTGTAGACCTTCAGGTTCAGGCCGCACAGGAAGCGCGCATAGTCGATCTCCGACATGTCGTACACGAGGCCAGGATCGGCCGCGCTGTTCGGCGCAATGTGGCCGGCGCCCTGGCCCCATGGCAGCTGGCCCGAGTTCTTCGCCGTGGCATCCCACGACACGGAACCGTTCAAGCCGTCCGAATAGGTGCTGAAGGCCGTCGTCATCAGCGCCGACTTGATGGCCGCGGGCGACCAGTCGGGATGCTGCTGCTTGAGCAGCGCCGCCACACCGGCCACGTGCGGACTGGCCATCGAAGTGCCGGAATAGAAATCCCACTCGGCCGCTGGCGCCACGCCGCCTGCCGCCACGGCATCGCGCTGCGCCGGCGTCAGGTCGGCCGTCACGCCGGCCAGCACGTTGGTGCCGGGCGCCGAGAGATCCGGTTTCAGGATGTTCGCATTGGCCACGTTCGGCCCGCGCGAGGAACGGTCGCTGACGATCGGCGCCTGCACCGTCGTGTCGGGGATCGTATGGACTTCGCCCAGCGCCGCCGTGCCATCGGGCGTCGCCGCCATGAAGGCCTTCAGCGCATCGCCCTGCGCCTGCGCCAGGTGCACGGTCGACAGCACGTGCGCCTGGTTGATGATGGTGTTGGCGCCGCCGGCCACGTTGGCGATGATCACGCCCGCCGCGCCCGCCGTCTTCGCATTCGCGCTCTTGTTGACCAGCACGTTGCCGCCACGGTCGCACACGAGTATCTTGCCGGCCACTTTCGCCGGGTCCAGATACGCCGAAGTGGCATCGGCTGCGCCGAAGCAGCGCAGCAGATTGACGTCCGTCGGCAGCACGCCGGCCAGGCCCGCGTCGCGCGAGCGTATCAGCGGCAGCACCGGCGTCTTCGCATTGCTCGACGCACCTTCCAGCTTGGTGCCGTTGCTGAGGATGACATTGCCCGCGTACAGGCGGTTGTGGGTGGAATTGGCCACGGTTGCCAGCCACGGGCTGATGTGCGACACGGGCGCCGGCACGTCCGGTGCGGGCGTGGCCGGGCCGGAATTGCCGCCCGACGTGGCAACGAATACACCGGCTGCCGCCGCGCCGAGGAAGGCGACTTCCGTCGGTTCGTCGAAGGCGCCGCCGCCCGCGTTCGGGCCGATGGAGAAGTTGATGACGTTGACGCCATCCTTGACCGCCTGGTCGATGGCGGCCACGCTGTCGGCCGTGGCGCAACCGTTGCGGCCCGTCGATGCGGCCGTCCAGCACACTTTATAGGCGGCGATGCGGGCGCGCGGCGCCATGCCCGATGCCTTGCCCAGAGACACGCCGTTCGAGGTGGCCAGGGCGCCATTGTTGCCGCCGGCCGTGGAGGCCGTATGCGTGCCATGGCCGCCGTGTCCCGTCAGGCCGGCGACGGAATCGCGCGGCGACAAAAATTCCGTCCAGTGCAGCGCCGACGTGGCGGCGCGGTAGTAGCGCGCACCGATCAGCTTGTTGTTGCAATTCTCGGCGGAGAAACCTTCGCCCGTCTGGCAGGTGCCCTGCCAGCTGGCTGGTGGCGCGCCGTACACGACATTGTTGCCGCTGTGGCTAGGTACGCCATTCTCGTCCAGGCGGTCGGCAAAGGCCGTGTTTTCCGGCCAGATGCCGCTGTCGACGATGCCGATGATGATGTCTTCACCCGCGTGCGCCTTGCCGCCCAGCTGCTCCCAGATGCCGCCCGGCTTGTCCAGGCCCAAAAAGCTGGGCGTGTAGCTGGTGTCGAGCTGCAGGATGGAGTCGGCGCTGATGCTGGCCACGCCACTGTTTTTCTTCAGGGCCCGCACTTCATCGTCCGTCAGCAAGGCGGAAAAGCCGTTGAAGACGACGCTGTACTGGTGCGTGATTTCAGCCGCGCTGACGGTGCCGGCCACGGCGGCCTGCTTGGTGTCGAGGTAGTTCAAATAGGCCTGCACATCGGCGGCGCCCACGTTGATGCGCGCGCCCGGAGCCGGCTTGGTGGCGGCCAGGCCGTCGACCTGGCCCGTGTAGGTGGCGGCCGGCTTGTCGACCAATTGCACGATGTAGGAGCGGCGTTCCTGCGCCTGCGCCGCTTGCGCCAGGCTGGCGGCCAGCAGGAGGATACCAAGTGAAACGGGACGTAATTTCATCTCACGCTCCTTGCACGGTGAACGCTGCGAACTTGCCGGTGCGGCGGCGCGACAGCATGCCGATGGCGCCCAGGCCGACCAGCATCAGCATGTAGGTCGACGGTTCCGGCACGGCGCTGATGTTGATGTTGTCGAGCGCAAACTGGCCCTGGTTAAAGGCTGGGAAATCGATGGAATTGCTGCACGCGCCAGTGTCATTGAAAATGCACGCGTTGAAGGTCAGGCCCGTAAACGCGTAGTTGCTGAAGCCGCCCAGCAGGGAAGCGCCCTGGAAATGGTAATTGCCATCGCCGCCCTGGCCTGGGAACGCCAGCGAGGTACTGATCACCTGGCCGTTGCTCAGGGTGCCGCTCAGCTGCAACTGGCCCCAATTCATGTTGGGCAAGCCGGATACGGGCGCGATGAAGGAATAATCGAAACCGGCCAGGCTGAACGCCTGGCGGTCGGCACGCGAAAAATTCACGCCGCCATCGTTGAGGATGGCCAGGTAATTGCCGGTGGCGCCCTGCGGGCAGGCGGCGATATCGCACGACGAGCCCACGCGGCCATCGAGGATGGCGCCCACGCCGCTGACGCCGCCGCCGGCCGCCGTGGTCGGATCGGCCAGGAACAGCAGGTTGTAGCTCGACGTATTGAGCGTCTGGCCGCTGGCATACACGTCGGGGCGCAAGTTATCGAAGGTCAGGACATCGGCCATGGCCGGCGCCGAGGCCAGCACGGACAAGGTGGCCAGCGCGGCCAGGATGGTGGCGCGACCGCGGGTAGCGGGCGGATTGGCGGTGGCGGGCGATACCCGCGCATGTGATGAACGATTCATTCTATTCCCTTGTTTGTTGTGGATAGATAGGTCGGCAGGTCTGGCGCCCGCTTTCAGCTTTTTCACAAAAGTGTCAACAAATATAGCAAATCGCATAAAACAAATAACATATTTTTAATATCATTTATTTATTTTTTATCTAGCTCCGCGAAACTTTGTTTTGTTTTATCTATGAAAGCTTGAGCAATCTCAACGTTACATTGGAACAACAATGCTGCGCACTGCAGACGTGCGCGCCAGCATGCCGGTCCGACTTCAGATAAGCTCGAAAACCGCGCCTGCCGCACCGTCATCGTCCCGTCACATCGCGGTACACCTGTTCCATCCTGGAACACTTGTCTCTCCCGCCACGCGCCCGGCCACAGCCCCTGCAGCGATGGCATGAAGCTTGCACAACAAAGAGATCGACCGTGCTCAGGGAGCAGCATCATGGAACACTACCAACTGGCCGGCAGCGGCCGCTCAGGCACGCTGCCGGCCCGGCGCATCATCGCGTGCGGCACGCTGGTGCTGGCTTTTTTCCTGCTGGCCGCCAGGCTGGACCTGGCCGAACGGCTGACGCGCGCGCTCTGGCGCCAGGAACACTGGCAACTCGATGAACTGGTCCTGAGCCTGTTGCTGCTGGTGCTGGCGCTGGCCGGCTTTGCCGTGCGGCGCGGACGCCAGGTGGCGCTGCTGCTGGCGCAAAACCGCGCCCTCACGCAGCGCCTGCTGCGCGCGCAGGAAGAGGAGCGTTGCGCGCTGGCGCGCGAGCTGCACGATGAAGTGGGACAAGACTGCACGGCCATCCGCGCCGCCGCCAGCCACATCCTGCGCGCGCGCGATGGCGACCAGGCCAACGTGCAGGCCTGCGCCGCCAGCATCGCCCGCTCCTCGGAAGCGCTGCATGCGATGGTGCGCACCATGCTGCGCCGGCTGCGCCCGCCCGTGCTCGACAGCCTGGGCTTGGAAGCGGCCCTGCAGGCGCTGTGCGACAGCTGGGCCCAGCAGCACGGCATCGCCTGCCATTTCGCGGCGCACGCCATCCCCGCCGGCCTCGACGACAGCACCGCCACCGCCATCTACCGCCTGGTGCAGGAAGGCTTGACGAACGTGGCGCGCCACGCGGGTGCCGACCAGGCCACGGTGGAATTGCGCGCCGATGCGCGCGGGGTGCTGCACCTGGCCATCGAAGACAATGGCCGGGGCTTGCGCCAGGACATGCAGCAGGAATCCGGTTACGGCATGCTGGGCATGCGCGAGCGCGTGGCCGGCTTGCGCGGCCATATCCGCTGGATCAGCGCGCTGGGCAAGGGCTTGCGCATCGAAGTGGCCCTGGCGGCACGGTGCGCGGCATGAGCGCCATGCACGGCAGCATACGGCCGATCCGCGTGATGCTGGTGGACGACCACCCGGTGGTGCGCACGGGCTACCGCCGCCTGCTGGAACAGGGCGGCGACATCGCCGTCGTGGCCGAGGCGGGCAATGGCGAAACGGCGTATGCCTTGCACCTGGAGCACGCGCCCGACGTGTGCGTGACGGACTTGTCCATGCCCGGCATCGGCGGCCTGGAATTGCTGCGCAAGCTGCTCGCCCGCGATGCCGGCGCCCGCGTGCTGGTGTTTACCATGCACGACACGCCGCAGCTGATCGCGCGCGCGCTCGATGGCGGCGCCTGCGGCTTCGTCAGCAAGCAGGCCGACCCGGAACACCTGGTCGACGCCGTGCGCGCCGCCCACGCGGGCCGGCGCTACCTGGACCCGCACAGCACACCGGGCGTGCTGCAAGGCACGGCCCGCATGGAAGCGCAGCGCTTGAGCAGCCTGAGCCAGCGCGAATTCGAAATCTTCCGCCTGCTGGCCAAAGGCCGCAGCGCCGCCGACTGCGCCCGCCTGCTGCACGTGAGCAGCAAGACGGTGGCCAACCACCAGACCTGCATCAAGGAAAAGCTCGACGTGTCCGGCCCCGCCGCCCTCGTCCACCTTGCGCTGCGCAATGGCGTCATTGAGCAGGTCCACCCTTAAAACGCGTAGCGCAGGCCCACGTTCACGCTGCGCGGCGCGCCGGCCGCATAAAACGTGGCATTGACCATCGGATACTCACCGTTCACGGCGGGCAATGGCCGGGCGGCAAAATTGCCGCTGGCATCGAAACCCGTCGCGCCCAGCTGGGCCGCTGTCGCATATTTCCGATCGAACAGATTATTCACCTGGGCAAACACGCTGAGCCGGGGCGTCAGCTGGTACTTGCCGTTCAGCTCGACCACGGCATAGCCGCCGCTCTTGCCCGCGCCCAAGTACGATGGACCGCCCGCCTGGTGCTGGTTGTTTTCATTGCCGCGCGCATACGCGCTGGAGACGGCCGTCATGGCCAGGCCCACCGTCCAGTCGCGCCCGCCCTGATAATCCACGTGCGCCTTCAGGATATGGCTCGGTGTCAGGGGAATCCGGTTACCCGGCGTGATGGCGATATTGCCTTCCAGGCCGGGCGCCTCCGCGTCGCTGCTGCTGTTGGCGCTGCCGTTGACGGTTTCCCGGCTTTGGTAGGTCGCCTGCAGCCACGTGTAATTGACGCCGAAGTCCAGCGCGCCCGCCTTGCCGTCGACCGCCAGCTCCACGCCCTGGTGGCGCGTCTTGCCGAAATTCTTGAAATAGCCGAAACCGGCCTGGTTGTCGGCGACGAACAGGATATCGTCATGGTTTTCCGCGCGGAACACGCCCGCGCTCCAGCGGGCCACGTCGCGCCACTGGCCGCGTACGCCCGCCTCCCACGTCTTCGTCACCACCTGTTTCAATGGCGGGTCGCCGGCCATGGCGTTGGGCAGGCGGCATGGGTTTTCCGGGTCGGCGCAACCAAGTTCGATGGCCGTCGGCGTGCGGCTGCCTTCGTTGTAGCCGAGATACGCGCCGGTACCTCCGGCCGGCGTATAGGCGAGGCCGATGGCGGGATTGAAGCGGCTGAAACGATGGTCGCCATCGAGCGAGCCGCTGCCGCCACCGGGCGTGATGGCATCGCGGTTGCGCACCGTGCTGCGGTTGTAGCGGCCGGAGATGGTCAGGGTCAGGTCTTGATTGAACGCCATGCTGTCGCTCGCATAAACGCTCCACGTGCGCATGCGCCCGCTCAAGTCGACGCGGTTGTCGACCGGCGTGCCGTCGTCGTCGATCTGCGTGCCGTCGGCAAAGAAGTCGACGGGCGTGATGCTGCGGTCGGGATTCAGATAGCCAAACTGGCTCGTCTGGCGGAAGGTGGCGTGGCTCGTGTCGTAGGCGGCACCGGCAGTGACGGCATGGCGTGCTCCCGCCACGTCGGCCAGCGCGGTGAACTGGCCGGAAAACCCATAGTTTTCCTGCCGCGTATGGCTGCGGTTGAGCATGCCATTGCACTTTTCGGCCGGCTCATCATTCAGCAGCACGTTGGCGATGCAGCGCCATTTGGGGAATGGCGTGTTGGATGCATTCGCCCCGCTGGCGGGAAAGCCCGTGTAGCCGGCCGCCGCCAGGGTCGCCCGCTCGGCCGCGCCGGGCTGGTAGAGGGACTGGTCGAGCGACTCGTCGTTCAGGTCGCCGTTAAACGTGTGCGTGTCGATCTTGCGGTAGTACACATTGCCGGACAAGAGCAAGGCAGCGCCGGCCTGGTGCTTGCCCGTCAGATTCAGCAGGGTCGACCTGTTTTGCGTCACATCCGGCTTGGTGTAGACGCTGCGGTAGTCGCGCGCCAGCAGGCGCTGTTCCTGCAAGCCGTTGCCCGTCAGCGCATTGTCCGCGTGGGCCACGGTAACGGCGATGTCCGTGCGCGCATCGCTCCAGCCCAGCTTGCCAAACGCCTGGCGCACGTCGGACGGCGAATCGTCGCGCCAGCCGTCTTCCTTGAAGCGGTTGCCCGTCACATACCAGTGCCAGCCTTGCGCATTGCTGCCGCCATGCTCGACCTCGACGGCGCGCCGTTTATCGGAACCCAGGCGCGCCTCGATGGCGGTGCCGGGACTGCTCCTGCCATCCTTGGTCTGCAGGGCCAGCGCGCCGCCCAGGGTATTCAAGCCGAACAGGGGATTCGAGCCCGGCATCAGGGTCAGCGATGCGATGGCCATGCGCGGGATCAAGTCCCAGCTGACGACGTCGCCAAACGGCTGGTTCAGCCGCATGCCGTCCAGATACACGGAGAGCCCCTGCGGCGTGCCCAGCAGGGGCGAAGCCGTGTAGCCGCGGTAGCTGACGTCGGGCTGGAACGGGTTGTTCTGCACCTCGTTGACAACCACGCTGCCCAGGTTGCGGCGCAGGAAAGCGGAAATATCGAGCGCGCCGCTGCGGGCGATCTGCTGCGCGCTGGCCGTCTGCACGGGCGCGGCCAGCGCATCGCGCGGCTGCTCCACGGTGGGCAGCGGCATGCTGCCCGTGATGATGACGGTGGGCAAGTCACCCGAGGTGGCCAGGCTGGCGTCAGCGGCAAGGTCGGCGGCCTGCGCCTGGCACAGCGCCATGGCAGCGGCAGCCAATAAAGTCAGTTTCATGCGTATCCCCAGTTTTATCGTGGTTTTTATTGCGTCCAGTATCGGACAGCCACCATCGGGGAACTAGGGAAAAACTC
This sequence comes from Janthinobacterium sp. BJB446, assembly GCF_002735655.1. Lineage (NCBI taxonomy): Bacteria > Pseudomonadati > Pseudomonadota > Betaproteobacteria > Burkholderiales > Oxalobacteraceae > Janthinobacterium > Janthinobacterium sp. BJB446. The sequence goes on from NZ_PDZK01000008.1 coordinate 42,992, forward strand.
CCGCCGTGCGGGGGAACTAGCGTTGCAAGGGCAGGTAGCTCTGTTTAAGCTGGCGCAACACGAAACTCGATTTGCTGTGGCGGATGCCGGGAATTTTATACAGGCGCTCGCGCAGCAGGCGTTCATAGTCGCGCGTGTCGCTGACGGCAATGCGCAAATAGTAATCGTAGTCACCCGAGACGAGAAACGCTTCCAGCACTTCCGGGATCATGGCCAGCGCGTGGCCGAATTCGAACAGGGCCTGGTCGGAATGGTCGTCCAGCGTGACTTGCACGATGACGGTGTCGGCCAGCCCCACCTTGGCCGCGTTGACGTTCACCGTATAGCCTTCGATGACGCCATCGTCTTCCATGCGCTTGATGCGCGCCCAGCATGGCGACGAGGTCAGGCCCACCTTGGCGCTCAGCTCGTGCAAGCTGATGCGGGCATCCTGTTGCAGGGCCGTCAGGATGGCTAGGTCGAATTTATCCAGCTTCATTCTGTCATATCCTTATTTAACAGCAAATTTTGCTGAAGAATGCATTCTATACGAGAAAACCAGCAGCCTTTTCTGTCGGGGCAAGCAGAAAATAGACACATGAAACCCGATCCCACTTCCCTCCTCGCTCCCGCCACCGATACTGCGCCGCGCAACGGCGCCAGCGTCCTGATCGACACCCTGCTGGCCCTGGGCGTCGACACTGTCTTCGGCTACCCGGGCGGCGCCGTGCTGCCCTTGTACGATGCGCTGCACGCGCAGCCCCGCTTGCGCCACGTGCTGGTGCGCCACGAACAGGCAGCCGTGCATGCGGCCGAAGGTTATGCGCGCAGCACGGGCCGGCCCGGCGTCGTCTTCGTCACGTCCGGCCCCGGCATGAGCAACACCACCACGGGCTTGCTTGACGCCCTGTGCGATTCGATTCCCCTCATCTGCATCAGCGGCCAGGTGGCCACCACCAGCATCGGCACGAACGCCTTCCAGGAATGCGACGCGCTGGGCATTTCGCGCCCCGTCACCAAGTGGAACCGGCAAATCCGCGCGGCTGACGAGACGGCTGGCGTGGTGCAGGAAGCGTACGCGCAGGCCACGCAGGGCCGGCCCGGTCCCGTGCTGATCGATTTTCCCAAGGATATGCAGTTGGCGCGGGTCGCGGCCGGCACGCCGCTGCCGTCCGTCGCCGCCGTCCCGGCCCCCCTGCCCGGCGCGGCTGATATCGAGCAAGCCGCCAGCCTGATCGCCGGTGCGCGCCAGCCCGTATTCTATGGCGGCGGCGGGCTTATCAACTCCGGCCTGGATGCCTGCGCCGCGTTCGGCCAGCTGGTGAAACTGGCGGCTGCGCCGTGCACCTTGACCCTGCTGGGCCTGGGCGCCTTTCCCGCCTCGCACCCGGCCTTCCTCGGCATGCTGGGCATGCACGGCACCCTGGAAGCCAACCTGGCCATGCATCATGCGGATTTGATCGTCTGCGTCGGCGCCCGCTTCGACGACCGGGTCACGGGGCGGCTCGACGCCTTTTGTCCCGGCGCGAAAATCATCCACGTCGATATCGACCCGGCGTCGATCGGCAAGGTGGTGCGCGCCGACGTGGCCCTGCGCGGCGATTGCGCGCCCGTGCTGGCGGCATTGCTGGCGCAGCTGCGCGGCCGCCTGCTGGCCGACCGCCAGCCGTGGTGGCAACGCATCGACGGCTGGCGCGCGCAAGACTCGCTGGCGTTCGACGACACGCCGGAAGTGATCGCGCCGCAGGCGCTGATGCGCCGGCTGCAGGCGGCGCTGGACAGCGTCGACGCCATCGTCGCCACCGACGTGGGCCAGCACCAGATGTGGGCGGCGCAGCACTTGCGCTTAGAGCAGCCGCGCCTCTGGCTCACCTCGGGCGGCGCCGGCACCATGGGCTATGGCTTGCCGGCCGCCATCGGCGCGCAGATCGCCCATCCCGGCAAGCGCGTGGTGTGCGTCAGCGGCGATGCGTCGATTCTGATGAATATCCAGGAGCTGGCCACGGCCGTGCAGCACCGCCTGCCCGTGAAAGTGGTGTTATCGAACAATGGCTACATGGGCATGGTGCGCCAGTGGCAGGAACTGCACCACGGCGAGCGCTACAGCCACAGCTACACGGAGGCGCTGCCCGATTTCGTCGCCCTGGCGCGCGCCTTCGGCTGGCAGGCACAGACGGTGAGCCGGCGCGAGGAGCTCGACGCGGCGCTGGCGGCCTGCCTGGAATCCAGCGGCCCCTACTTCCTCGACGTGCGCGTGCATGGCGCGGAAAACTGCTTCCCCATGATGGCGCCCGGCGCGGGGCACCATGAAGTGACCCTATCCAAGGGCAAGGTGTACAGCGAGCGGTAGGTCGGATTAGCGGCGTAGCCGCGTAATCCGACACCAGCGTCTTGCAACAATGTTGTCGGATTACGCGAGACCAGGCCTCGCTAATCCGACCTACGCCCTCAATTCCAGATTCTGTAAATCCAGTAACTTTCATCGTCGCGCATGGCCCGCACCAGCTCGGTGGGGCTCAAACCCGTGATTTCGCGCGTCTCGCGGCAGAAATGGGCCTGGTCGGCGTAACCGCCGCTGGCGGCGACGTCGGACCAGGACGCCGTGCCTTGCAGGATGGCGCCGCGCTCGTCGAGAAACAGCTGTTCCGCGCGGCGCATGCGGCGCAGGGTGCGCATGGGCTGGCCGGCCCAGGCCTTGATGCGGCGCTCGACATTGCGCGCGCTGCTGGCCAGGCCCGTCGATGCCGCCTGCACGCCCAGGCGGCGCACCCAGTCCTGCACGGCGCCGGCCGGATGGTCGCCGCTCTTGCGCGCCAGTTGCCAGCGCGGCGCGAGAAAATCTTCCACCAGCCTGACGCGGGCCTCGTCGTCCGGCGCCGCCAGCACGGCGTCGGACAGGGCCTGCCAGTCGGCATCGAACAGCGCGTCGAGCGGGCGAAACTGGTCCAGCAAGGCATCCATCGACACGCCCGTCAACGCATGCAGCGCGGCCGGATAAAACATCACGACAAACGAACGCACGGGACCGGGGTTGTAGCTGACCAGCGGATACGAGCGGGGTCCGCCGAACAGCGCGAGCGGCATGCGCACGTCCGGCAGCGACAGGCCCGGCGCGGCCGCTTCCACATCGCCGGCGACGGTCCAGATGATGCTGCACATGGGCGCGGCGGGAAAGCGGTTCAGGCGCTGCGCCGGCGGCAGGGGCGCGCAGCCCGTGGTGTCGCGCACGAGGAAGGCGCGCACGCAGGAAGCGAGCGCGGTGCGCGGCGCGATCAAACGGGTCAGGGGCATAGGGGCGGCAGGCATGGCGACGATTGTACCGGCAATTTCTGGCCGCGCACGATGTCGTATTCGTTCAAGACGCGGGCGCGCAAGCGCGCTACAGTCATGCCATCGTTCCCACTGAAACAGGAGCTTGCCATGCCGCCACTCGACCACGCCGCCGCACCCGACATTGCCCGGCCGCTGCGCCAGATCCGCCGCTTGCCGGGACCCTTCGCCCTGCCCATCGTCGGCAACAGCCTGCAACTCAAGCTCACGCGCATCCACCGCGACGTGGAAGCGTGGGTGCGGCGCTACGGCCCCTACATGCGCGCCTGGTTCGGCCGTACCCTGGTGCTGGTGGTGGCCGACAGCGAGGCCGTCGGTGCCGTGCTGCGCGACCGGCCCGACGGTTTTCGCCGCCCCCTGAGCAGCTCCATCGTGTCCGAGGAAATGGGCGGCATCCCCGGCCTGTTCCTGGCCGAGGGCACGGAATGGCGCAACCAGCGCCGCATGGTCATGGCCGGCATGGCGCCCGGCGCCATCAAGGCCTATTTCCCCGCGCTGGTGACGGTGGCCCAGCGCTTGCAGCGGCGCTGGCATCTTGCCGCCACGCAAGGCCAGGCGATCGACCTGGACGGCGACCTGAAACGCTACACGGTCGACATCATCGCCGGCCTGGCCTTCGGCACGGAAGTCAACACGCTCGAATCGGGCGAGGACGTGATCCAGCGCCACATGGACGCCGTCCTGCCCGCCGTGGCGCGGCGCAGCCTGTCCATGTTCCCGTACTGGCGCTATGTCAAGCTGCCCGTCGACCGCCGCCTGGACCGCGACGTGGCGGCCCTTTCCGCCGCCGTGGCCGACCTGGTACAGCAGGCGCGCACGCGCATGGCGCACGACCCGGCGCGCCGCGAACACCCGCCCAACCTGCTCGAAGCCATGATCGCCGCCGCCGACCTGGAAGGCAGCGGCGTGACGGACCGCAACGTGGCCGGCAATGTGCTGACCATGCTGCTGGCCGGTGAAGACACGACGGCCAACACGATTTCCTGGATCATCTACATGCTGCAATGCAATCCGCACACCCTGGCGCGGGCGCGCGAGGAAGTGCGGCGCCTGGCGCCCGACGTGGCGCACTTCACGATCGAGCAGATGGATAGCCTCGACTACCTGGGCGCCTGCGCCAGCGAAGCCATGCGCTTGAAACCGGTGGCGCCCTTCCTGCCCGTCGAGGCGCTGCGCGACACGGTCATCGCCGACATCGCCGTGCCGGCCGGCACCCTCGTGTGGTGCGTGATGCGCCACGACACGGTATCCGATGCGCACTTTCCCGATGCCCGGGCCTTCCAGCCCGAACGCTGGCTGGCCGAAGGCGGCGAGGCGAACAACAAGCGCGCCTCGATGCCGTTCGGCGCCGGCTTGCGCACGTGCCCGGGCCGCTACCTGGCCTTGCTGGAAATCAAGATCGCCATGGCCATGCTGCTGGGCAGCTTCGATATCGCCGGCGTCGATACGCCCGATGGCGGCGAGGCGCAGGAACTGATGGGTTTTGTGATGTCGCCCATCGGCCTGACCATGCGCCTGGCGCAGCCGCAGTGATACCATGGGGGAAGTCCCATTCATTCGCCCCCCTCATGACTATCCGCCTGGAATCGCCACAGCAAGCCGATGTGCAAACCCTGATCGCCGAGCTTGATGCCTATCAAAAGACCCTGTACCCGGCCGAGTGCGTCTACTCGCTGGACTTGGCGTCGGTGCCGCCGGAGACCCTGCTGTTTGCCGTCGCCCGCGATGCGGCCGGTGCGGCGCGCGCCTGCGGCGCCATCGTCGTCACGCCCGCTTTCGGCGAGGTCAAGCGCATGTACGTACACCCGGACAGCCGCGGCCTGGGCCTGGCCAAGCGCCTGCTGGCCCTGCTGGAAGAACAGGCGCTGGCGCGCGGCTGCCGCTTGCTGACCTTGGAGACGGGCATCCACCAGCCAGAAGCCATCGCCCTGTACGCGCGCCACGGCTACCAGCGGCGCGGACCGTACGGCGACTATCCCGACGATCCATTCAGTGTCTTCATGGAAAAAACGCTGCAGGTGGCGGCATGAGCGCGCCCAGCGACAGCTTGCTCGACATTCGCGCGCGCCTGCGCGCCTTTGCCGACGAACGCGACTGGGAGCAATTCCACACGCCGAAAAACCTGGCCATGGCCCTGTCCGTGGAAGTGGCGGAACTGGTGGAACACTACCAGTGGCTGCCCACGGGGGCGGACGCGGAACTGGACGAAGCGAAGCGCACGGGCATCCGCCACGAACTGGCCGACGTGCTGATGTATCTGGTGCGGCTGGCCGACAAGAGCGGCGTCGACCTGCATGGGGCCGTGCTGGAAAAGATGGAACTGAACGCGCAGAAATACCCGGCGCAGCAGGTGCGCGGCGATGCGCGCAAATACAGCGAATACTGATCCGTCATCCGTGCGTGGCTGATGCGCAAAAAGGCGTAGCATCGGGCCATGCGTATCCCTCTTTCCCTGCTGCTTGCCTGCCTGCTCACTGGCCCGGTTGCCCTGGCGCAAACCGCGCCCGTGCCGCAAGTCAAAGTGGACGCCACGCGCGACCCTGTCGATAAATCGTATCGCAAGATGCTGCAGGGCGTGGACCGCTTCGAGCGCGACCATGCGCTGGCGCCACAGGCCGTACTGCGCTTTCGCTTGCTGCCGCGCCAGCCCGGCGTGGACATGACGGGCGTGCAGCTGCGCATCGCCGGCGACACCGTCAGCATCCCCTTGCCCCTGGCCGAGGACAACAGCTTTGCCCCCGTGCGCCATGCGCAAGCGGCGCGCGAAGACGCCGTGCTGATCGCCAACCGCAAGGCCACCACCATGAGCTGGCGCGCGCAAGTGATCACGCCCGGCTTGCCACCCGGCACGCGGCGCCTGGGCGACTTGCGCCTGGAATGCCGCGCCGGCATGGATTCCGGCCTGATCTCGAACGATCCGCAAATCATCGCCTGGCTGTCCAGCATGCTCTACAGCACGGACAAGGTGTGTTCCGAGCCGGACGGCAACTATCTGTTTTTCACGGACCGCCCCCTGTTCGGCGTCACCCTCGTGCATGGCGAGCGCCGCCTGGCCCTGCCGTTCACCATGCTGTATGCGGGCGGCGAGCAAACGCCCGCCTCGCTGCCCTATTGCGATTGCCAGGTGCTGCTTGACCGCACGTATTACGCGCCCCTGTGGCATGCCAGCTGGCCCGACGATACCTTGCTGGAATTTACTTATATGGACGAGGTGGCGCCATGAAGTGGCTCAGTGTCTTCGCGCTGGCGCTGCTGGCCGCCTGCTCCGGCACGCGCGCCTTGCAGGCAAGCAAGAATGTGCCTTACGCAACGCTGGAGCAAACGGTGCAGCCGGGCAGCAGCACGCGCGAACAGGTGCGCGCCGCGCTGGGAGACAGCACGTCCATCCGTTTCGACAGCGGCAATGAAGTGTGGATGTACACCTACCCGGCCGCCTCGGGCGCGCAGGGAGAATATGTGATTCTGTTTGGCGGGGATGGGGTGGTGCGGAAGGTGCGCAGCGGCGAGGTGTACCGGGTGAAGAAGTAAAACTACCCAAAAAACAAACCGGGGTCGTACCCTGAGGGTACGACCCCGGTCTTTCGCCGTTGGGGTAATTAGCGTGCTTTCAGCAAGGCCCGCGTCGCCATGCCCACGCTGGCGCTGCGCCCCACGCCCGTGGCCTTGCGCTTGGGCGACGCCTTCAATTTGAAGATGCCGATCGACTGGGCCACGCTGTCGGTGCGCTGCGCCAGGTTGGTGGCGGCGGCGGCCGCCTGCTCCACCAGCGCCGCATTCTGCTGCGTGATGCCATCCATGTGGATGACGGCCTGGTTGACTTGCCCGATGCCCTGGTTCTGCTCGCGCGTGGTGGAGGAAATCTCGTCCATCACTTCCGTCACGCGGGCCACCGAGGCGATCACTTCCGTCATGGTGGCGCCCGCATTGCTGGTCAGCACGCTGCCCGCGTTCACGGTGGCGATCGAATGGTCGATCAGGTTTTTCACCTCTTTTGCGGCCGTCGCCGAGCGCTGCGCCAGGCTGCGCACTTCACCGGCCACGACGGCGAAGCCGCGGCCATGCTCGCCCGCGCGCGCCGCTTCCACGGCCGCGTTCAAGGCGAGGATATTCGTCTGGAAGGCAATGCCGTCGATGAGGCCGATGATGTCGAGAATCTTGCGCGACGACGTGCTGATTTCGTCCATCGTGGTGACCACTTCGCTGACGATGGTGCCGCCCTTGGCCGCGACGGTCGACGCCTGCGCCGCCAGGTCATTGGCCGTGGCCACGTGGTCGGCGCTGTTTTGCACCGTGGAAGTCAGCTCTTCCATGCTCGCTGCCGTCTGCTCCAGGCTGGACGCCTGCGATTCCGTGCGGCTGGACAGGTCCATATTGCCCGTGGCGATCTCCGCCGTGGTAATGCGGATATCCTCGAAGTTCGCGCGCACGTCGCCGATGATGCTGTGCAGGTTGATGTTGGTCTGGCGCAAGGCCGCCATCAATTGCCCCATGTCATCGTCGCGCACCTTGTCGATGACGCCCGTCAAGTCGCCACCCGCCATCTTGCGCGCCACGGTGATGGCGTCGCCCAGCGGTGCAACGAGGGAATTGTGCAGATGGGCCCAGAAATACAGCATCAGCGCCACGGCCGCGGCGGCGGCGCCGCTGAGCCAGCTGCGCGTGGCCGTGCTCGTATCGCCGTCGATATTCCACACGGCGCAGCCAAGGATGGCCAGCACCACGCCAAACACGATGCAATGCAGGGCCAGGTCTTGCGACAGGCTCAGCTTGCGCCACTCGGCCAGCCTGGCGGCCCAGCCCTGGCGCACGACGCGGCCATTGCGGATCGCCAGGTTGGCACTATTGCCGTCCTTGAAACTTTTATACAGGGCTGCCGCTTCATTGATCTGCTCGCGCGTGGGCTTGGTGCGCACGGACATATAGCCGATCGGGCGGCCGTTTTCGATGACGGGCGTGATATTGGCGAAGACCCAGTAGAAATCGCCATTCTTGCAGCGGTTCTTGACCATGCCGGTCCATGGCATGCCCGTCTTGATGGTGTCCCACAGGTCGGCAAACGCTTCGGCCGGCATATCGGGATGACGCAAGATATTCTGTGGCGCACCCAGCAATTCCATTTCTGAAAAACCGCTGACTTCAATGAAATACTGATTGGCGTAATTGATGTTTCCCTGTAAATCCGTGGTGGAAACAATCGTCATGCCTTCATTTAATACGTATTCATTTTGCGTGATAGGTGTATTGACCCGCATCGTCGCTCCTCTATTTTTTTTCAACTAGCATAACAAAAACATAAAAACAATATACCACATCAAGCACCCATGATATATCGCCTCGGCGACAGTGACGCCAGTCAAATAATTTAATAAAAGCCAATTCATTTATGTTTTAGAATTTACTTTGATTCAACTTGATTGATTTTATTGAATGTAAAATTTAAATTGCGCGCATACAAAATAATTAATAAAAAATTATGTATCGATGCACCAGCCGATAAATACGCTGTTTGTGCCGATAAAAATGCGCAGAGGGGCATGCCAATTACCCGCACATGGCGGCGCCAGTTGCCAACCATAACGCGGCAACCATGTTCATTTCTTGAGGGAAAATAAAAACTGGCGCGAATGCGCCAGTGGGGGAACTGTCTCCAATCCGCGACACAGGCGCCGGAGCGCCCGTGGGAATGGCTTACTTGTACGTTTTACGGGGTGGCGACTTCGGACGCGGTGGCGCAGGCTTGCGCTCCGTCGTGCCATCGTCAAGACTGATGCGCAGTTTCTGGCCCGAGACCACGACCGATTTCAGGTGGTCGAGGATTTCCGGCGGCATGCCTTCCGGCAGGTCCAGCACGCTGTAGTTGTCAAAGATATCGATACGGCCAATATGCTTGGCTTCCAGGTTCGCTTCGTTGGCGATGGCGCCGACGATGTTGCTTGGCGTCACAGCGTGCTCGCGGCCCACTTCGATGCGGTAGGCCGTCACGCCTGGGCGTGGACGTTCCTTCTTCGGCGCGCGCGGGGCAACTTCGCCCGCGTCCGCTGGCGCATCCTTGAACGCTGGCGCGGACTTGGCGGCAAACGGCTTGCGCGGCGCGGCTGGCGGCGCCAGATCCGGTGCGTCGCCGTCGCGGCTGATGCGCAGCTGCTGGCCCGCCACCCACACGGTTTTCAGTTGGTCCAGCAATTCTTTCGGCATGCTGTCTGGCAAGTCCAGGACGCTGTAATCGTCATAGATTTCGATGCGGCCGATGTTTTTCGAATCGATGCCCGCTTCGTTGGCGATGGCGCCCACGATATTGCCCGGCTTCACGCCATGCTGATGACCGACTTCGATGCGGAAGGTCTGCATGCCGGCGTCGGCCGGACGCTGGATGCGTTCCTTTTTCGGGAAGGCCGGGCGTTCGCCACGGTCGCTGCGCTCGTTACGGTCGAAGCGGTCGCCCCGTTCCGGACGGTCGTTGCGTTCGAAGCGGTCTTGGCGCACGGGACGGTCGTCTTGCCACGTGGCTTGCTCGCGCGCCTTGTTCTTGTCCAGCAGCAGAGGCACATTGCCACGCGCCATCTTCGCCAGGGCGGCGGCGATTTCGATGGCGGGAATGTTCTGTTCGCGTTCGAAGTCTTCGATCAGCGACTGGAACTGTTCCAGTTCGCCCAGGGCCAGGGTTTCGCTGATCTGTTCCTTGAACTTGGCGATACGCACGTCGTTGACGGCCTGGATCGTCGGCAGTTCCAGCATGCCGATAGGCTGGCGGGTCGAGCGTTCGATGGCTTTCAACAGGTTCTTTTCACGTGGCGTGATGAACAGGATCGCTTCGCCGCTGCGGCCGGCGCGGCCCGTGCGGCCAATGCGGTGGGTGTAGCTTTCCGGATCGTGCGGCACGTCGTAGTTGACGACGTGGCTGATGCGCTCGACGTCCAGGCCGCGGGCGGCCACGTCGGTTGCCACGAGGATGTCGATCTTGCCGTCTTTCAACTGCTGGATCGTGCGCTCGCGCTGGGCTTGCTGAATGTCGCCATTGATGGCGGCAGCCGAGAAGCCACGCGCTTGCAGCTTGCCGGCCAGCTCTTCCGTGCCCAGCTTGGTGCGGGCGAAGATGATCATGCCGTCAAACGCTTCCGCTTCCAGGATGCGGGTCAGCGCGTCGAGCTTGTGCATGCCCGACACCAGCCAGTAGCGCTGGCGGATGTTATCAGCCGTGCCCGTCTTGGCGGCAACCGTCACTTCGGCCGGGTTCACCAGGTAGGTCGTGGCGATGCGCTTGATGACGGAAGGCATGGTGGCCGAGAACAGGGCCGTTTGATGGCCTTCCGGCGTTTCTTGCAAGATGCGTTCGACATCGTCGATAAAGCCCATGCGCAGCATTTCATCGGCTTCGTCCAGCACCAGGGTCTTCAGTTTGGACAGGTCGAGCGAACCCTTGTCCAGGTGATCGATGACACGGCCTGGGGTGCCGACGACGACGTGCACGCCGCGGCGCAGGGCCGACAGTTGCGGACCGTAGCTTTGGCCGCCGTAGATCGGCAGCACGTGGAAGCCGGGGATGTGGGCGGCATACACCTGGAACGCTTCGGCGACCTGGATGGCCAGTTCGCGCGTCGGTGCCAGGACCAGGGCTTGGGGTGAGCTTTGTTTCAGATCGATGCGCGACAGGATCGGCAAGGCGAAGGCGGCGGTTTTACCCGTGCCTGTTTGCGCCTGGCCCAGCACGTCGCGGTTCGCGAGCAATAATGGAATCGTGGCCGCCTGGATAGGCGACGGTGTTTCGTAACCGACATCCTTGAGCGCGCGAATCAGCGGCTCGCTCAGGTTAAGGTCGGAAAATAAGGAAATTGGTGTATCAGACATGAAATCACTCACAAGTTCGCTCGAATCGCCCAATGCGAAAGAGTGTATCTGCTAGTTTACTCTTTACTGGACCTTACCGGGTGGCCGCATGCCTCAGAACGCCGTTTTTTGCGCCATATCTACGTAAAAAAGCCAGAAAAATCGGCGATCCGCACGCAATTGGCGCGTGATTTTGCCAACATTAAACGATACACAACAATCTGCAACCTGCGCCGGTTCCACGCGTCAACAACAACGGCGGGCGCCTCGAGACGATGGCGCCCGCCCCGTTTCAGGTGCGCAAGAACTCCAGCAAGTCCTCGTTCAGCCGGTCCTTGTGCGTCGTCGCCAGGCCATGCGGCGCGCCCGCATACACGAGCAATTTGCTGCCGATGATGAGCTCGGCAGTGCGCCGCGCCGAGGCGGCGATCGGCACGATCTGGTCGTCATCGCCATGGATCACCAGGGTCGGCACGTCGAATCTGGCCAGGTCGCTGGTGAAATCCGTCTCGGAAAATTGCTTGATGCACAGGTAGGCGGCCGGCATGCCGGCCTGCATGCCTTGCCGCCAGAAACTGTCGCGCACACCCTGCGACGGGGTGGCGCCGGGCCGGTTGTAGCCATAGAAGGCCTCGCTCAAGTCGCGGAAAAACTGGCTGCGGTCGGCTTGCACGCCGGCGCGGATGTCATCAAAAACGGATAGCGGCAAGCCCAGCGGGTTCTCCGCCGTTTGCAGCATCAGCGGCGGCACGGCGCCCACCAGCACGGCGCCGGCCAGGCGCTGCGTGCCATGGCGGCCGATGTAGCGCGCCACTTCGCCGCCGCCCGTCGAGTGGCCCACGAGGGTGGCGCCCGTCAAATCCAGTGCGGCGAGCAAGGCGGCCAGGTCGTCGGCATAGGTATCCATGTCGTTGCCGTCGAACGGCTGGCTGGAGCGGCCATGGCCGCGCCGGTCGTGCGCGATGACGCGGTAGCCGCGCGAGGCAAGATAAAGCATCTGGTCTTCCCACGCGTCGGACGACAATGGCCAGCCGTGGCTGAAGACGACGGGCGGGCCGCTGCCCCAGTCCTTGTAGTAGATCAGGGTGCCGTCGGCGGTACGCAGGGTATTGCTCGATTGCAAGTCAGGGCTAGTCATGGAACGCTCCTTGTCGGTGGACCAGCAGCCATTGTGGCCGCAATCGCCTTGCGCGCGCCGCGCGCTACGCCAGAGCATTGCGGTAGAGTAAGATTGCCGCTGCTTTGTTTTCCCGTATTCACTTTTGGAGTTGCCATGCGTTTTCCCTTCGTCCTCGCCGCCAGCCTGTTCAGCACGGCCGCCCTCGCCCAACCGCTCGTTACCGAAGCGCCCCTGCGCGCCCACCTGTCCTTCCTGGCCGACGATTTGCTCGAAGGACGCGGCACAGGCCAGCGCGGCGGCGACCTGGCTGTGCGCTACCTGGAAACCCAGGCAGCCGTGGCCGGCTTGCAACCCTTGCCGGACGGCACATACCGCCAGGCGCTGACCATCGTCGGCAGCAAGGCCTTGCCATCGAGCAAGGTCACTTTCAGCGCGGGCGGCAAGACCTTGTCTCCCGCCTTCGGCCAGGACATCGTCTTCGGCGCGGCGAATGGCCAGGAAAAAGTGGCGTTCGACGCGCCCGTCGTGTTCGCCGGCTACGGCATCCGCGCGCCAGAGGAACGCTGGGACGATTTCAAGGGCGTCGACCTGAAAGGCAAGCTCGTCATCATGATGGTCAACGACCCGCAACCGACAGCAGCCGAACCCAACCGCTTTGCCGGCAAGTCGCTGACCTGGTACGGCCGCTGGGTCTACAAGTACGAGGAAGCGCTGCGCCAGGGCGCGGCCGGTGTGCTGCTGATCCACACGACGGCATCGGCCTCGTACCCGTGGTCGGTGCCGGCCAACGGTTTCGGCCATGAGCGCTTCAACCTGGCCGGCGCGGGCAATGCCATGGAAGGCTGGCTGCAGGAAGACCTGGCGCGCGCGCTGTTCCAGGCCGGCGGACAGGACCTGGACGCCTTGCGCGCGCAGGCGGAAACGCGCGAGTTCCGCCCCGTGGCCCTGAACGCCACGGTCAAGGTGCAATTGAACAGCCAGATCCGCAGCATCGAGCAATTCAACGTGGCAGGCATCGTGCCGGGCACGGACCCGAAACTCAAGGACGAAGCCGTGATCTACTCGGCCCACTGGGACCACCTGGGCAAGGATGACGAAGGCAGCCAACGCGCCGGACAAAGCGACCATATCTACAACGGCGCCATCGACAACGCTTCGGGCGCGGCGGCCCTGCTGGCCATGGCGCAAGTGGCCGTGAAACAACCGGCGCGCCGCACGCAGATCTTCCTGTGGCCGGCTGGCGAAGAAACGGGCATGCTGGGCAGCACGGCCTATACGCGCAAGCCCCTGTGGCCACTGGCCAAGACGGCAGCCGACCTGAACCTCGACAGCATGAACTTCGTTGGCAAGACGCGCGACATCGGCGTGGCCGGCGCCGAGCGCAGCAGCCTGTACGCGAGTGCCGCCAAGGTCGCCAAGCGCATGGGCTTGCGTCTGGCGCCAACGATACCCGACCTGTCCGGCGCCTTTTACCGGGCCGACCATTTTGCCTTCGCCAAGGCCGGCGTACCCGCTTTCAACGTGGGCTCGGCCGTGTTCTCCGGCGATGGTTCTTTCGATTTCGTCAAGGACCCGAAAGCATCGAGCGAGCGCCTGGTCGCCTTTAAAAAGGATTACCACCAGGTGACAGACGAGTACAACCCGTCATGGGACCTGTCGGGCATGGTGCAGCAGGCGCAGTTCACCCTGAATCTGGGCTATGAAGTGGCGAATGACAAGAATTTGCCTACATGGAACAAGGGCGAGGCGTTTGGAAAAGTAAAACGATAAGCAGATAGCGGTGAACTAACCCGCAAAGCAAAAAAGGCCGGGGTCAGACCCTCAGGGTCTGCCCCCAGTATTTGCCGTTAGCCCCGGCAAATCAAATTGCCATGATGCGTTTCAGGTCCACGAACGCGGTTTCGTACAAATGTTGAAACGCGCCTGTCATGACTTCTTCCACGCCTTCGGCCGCGTCGAACTCGCTCGACCATTGCGCCACGCAGGAAGCGCCGCCCGGTTCGCCTGTGACGCGCAAAGTAGAACGGTAGTTCTTGACGGGGATCGGACCCGAAACGATGGTGTAGCTGTAGCTCTTGTCCGCTTCGCTGTAGCTTTGCAGGCGTTCGGCGATGATGGCGCCGTCCGTGGTTTTCAGGCGGCGCACGCGGCCGCCGTGCTCGGACAGGCTGGTCTTGATCGAGCTAGACCATTCAGCCAGCGACTGGAAGCCGCCGATAAAATCCCACACGCGTTCGGCGCTTGCCGCCAATGTTACAGAAACAATTACTTGGGCCATCTTTAATTCGGTTCCTCATCCAGGTTTGCCGGGCGCCGTGCCCGGCCGGCCGGAGTTGCCCGGCACAGCCGCTATTTTAACGCCCATGCGGCGTTGCTGCTGGGCGGAAAATAGCAACAGGCCAGCCTGGCGAGGCAGTCTTACAGATTTTCTGCCAGGAAAATCAAGGAATTGCCATGTGCCTGGGCAGCGGCGCGCTGCTGGTAGCTGTCGCGGTGGGTGCAATTGAAACCGTGCTCGGCGCCCGGGTAGATATGGATTTCCACGTCTTGCCGGTCTTCGAAGCGCTCGGCGATCTTTTGCACGGCTTCCGGCGGGATATGGCTGTCCTGGCCGCCGAAATGCATGAGCAGCGGCACCTGGATCCGGTCAGCCAGGTCCAGCTTGTTCTGGATGCCGCCGCCGTAATAGGCGATGGCAACATCAACCAGACCGGCCGCGGCCGCCTGGAACGACAGCCGGCCGCCGAAGCAGTAGCCGACGGAAGCCAGCTTGCCCGTCACTTCCGGCCGCGCGCGCAGGACGGCGATGGTGGCGGCGATATCGGCGTCGGCATGCGGATTGTCGGTAGCCTGCATCAGTTCGACGGCGCGCTTCCAGCCGTCCGCGTCATAGCCCAGCTCGATGTGCGCGCCGGCGCGCCAGAACAGGTCGGGCACCAGCACCACGTAGCCATCGGCCGCGTACTGGTCGGCCACGGCGCGGATGTGCTCGTTGACGCCGAAAATTTCCTGCAACAGGATGATGGCGGGGCCCTTGCCCACGTGCGGCACGGCCAGGTAAGCCTGGAAGCTGCCGTCCGGGCCGGCGATATCGATCCACTGCGATGTTGTGCTCATAGAAAACTCCAGTCTGAGGTTGGGGGGAATGCCACAGCCAGGCATGTTACTGGTTTTTACCTCTTTCTGCGCCCGCCCTTTGTCCAGGCTTGGAGCCTATCCCATTAGTGAGCGTCCTCTGCTGGCAGTTCATCCGGAGCGCGGACAAGGCGTGAGGAGGACGCGTGGCAAGCCACGCGAAGACGATCAACGCAGTCCCCGCTTCTGAGGGGCGACAGCGGAGGATGTATTCATCTACTGGGACAGGCTCTTAATACATCTCGCGCAGGTAAATCACGGGACCCGACTTGAAGACGCCAAAGACGACGGTGCCCACGGTGCTGGGCAGGTATGCAATGCCGGGCACGGAAACATCGACGCTGCCGCTCTTGCCGACGCCGGGCGCCGCCAGGATCAGGCGTCTATTCGGCGGCAAGATTCCCTTGTCGAACGTATAAGTAATAGTAGTGCCAACGGGGAATGCAAAATCCTTGCACACCAGGGTTTTCTTGCAATTGGCAAACACCACCAGCGTGTTGTCGAACGCACTGATGCTGTCCAGCAGGCTGGTAACCCAGGTCTTGCCATCCCAGTACTGCGCCTGCACCGCCAGACGTACGGGATAGCGCTCGGAACCGTAGTCATGCGGCACCATCAGGCGGCCCGTGAGCACGGTCAGTTGCGCTTCCATGCCATCGGCCGGCGCCGAGCTCACATTGCCGGCAGCCGGATAGGCATACGTCGCGCGCAGCAGCAGCCCCGTCGGCGATGCCAGTGCGGTCGGCTCCTTGGGCACGGCATAGGCGGCGGGGAAGCTGTAGGCGATGGTACGCGTGGCAAGGCCATTGGTAAAACTGGTGACCGGCACGCCCGCCACGGCCGCAGCTGCTTTTGCCCCATCCGTCAGCGTGCTGCCCGATGGGGCCGTGGGCGGATAGCTGTTCTTCCCCGTGGCAGCGTCATAGGGGACCAGCGACACCTGCGTCGTGTTGATGCCGTCATTCCTGGCGTCGAAGTTCTTCGTCTCATTGCCAGCGGCCGTCTGGGCGCGGATGGTCAGATCAAAGGGCTGGCGCGAATACACGGCACGGTCACCGGCGCACACGAGCGGCGCGCTGCACGGGAAAGGAAACGGCATCTTCACGCCCCCCCCGATGTCCACTTGCTTGATGACCAGTTCCGTCACAAAGTGGTGCGGGTAAAAGAGCACGGTGTCGCTCGGTCCCGGCGACGTCAAGCTGCTGCCCAGATATCCGTTTTGCAGCGCGGCCGTGAAATTGATCTTGCCCACTTCGGGCCAGACCAGCGGCGGCGCCACGATGACGCCCCCTTTCTTCACGAAATCGAGATCGCCGCTGACCTGCGGATTGACTGCGCTTGTGTAGAGCGGCGCCTGCAGATTACGGTCGAGCACGACTTTTTGCACAGCGACACCGCTTTCGTTGCCAAAGTTCTTCGTCACGGCATCGAGCGCATTGACGGCCGATAACGTGATGGTCGCCCCCGCCACGAGGGGCGCTGCCGCCAGGCCCGCGCGCTGCGTCGGCGCCAGCTTCGTGAACAGAAATTTCTTCGGCGCCACGACGACCGTACCGCTGCCGTTCATGTCCAAACCTTTGTCGCTGCCGCTGTCCGGCTTGTAGGAGGCTGTCAGAAGCAGCGCTCCCGCATCGGCATACAGCATGTTCGGCTTGGCTACGCCGTCGGCGCCGAACGTCACCGTCACCTTGGTGCTCGACCCGCTGCAACTGCTCTGGTCGCTGGCCGCCAGGGCAACATAACTATTTTTGGTACTGTCAAAGATACGCGCAGGCAATGTTCCCTTGTCCGGATTGCTGTACCCGCAACTGAGGTTCAAGTCCTTGGTCTGGCTGGCGAACATGGGCACGCACACGTCCCTGTTGCCGGACGAGGTCTGCAAGGCGCTGATTTCCAGTACGGCCACGTCCTCGGCGTAGCGCGGAACGCCGCTTACCTGGAAGCCGCTGGAAAGAAAGCTGATCTGGCAATTGCTCGTGTTGCCGCCGCTCTTGCACACCAGCGCGCCCGTCGTGGCGGGCGTGCTGACCAGGCTCAGGGTGGCGATGCCCACCGTGGTCTGGCGCACCGTGACATCGGCGTTGACGCCGCTGGTATCGATCTGCGTCGGCACGCCGCCCGGGCTGACGGTAACGCTCACGCCATTCTTGTAGACCGCGCTGCAGCTGGCATCCGCGCAGGCCGTCACCTTCACCGTGGGCACCTGGCAAGTAAGCGCCGTCAGCGGGTGCTCGATCTGGAAATGGTGCAGTCCGCTCAGCGTGCCGGGCCCGCACTTCGGCCCCATCGGTTCATTGAAGGCCCAGCCGCTGTTGTTCGTCACGCAACTGCACGGGTTCGATGGCGTATACGCCTTGCAAGTGATGGTTTGCTGCACCCGGCCCTGCCAGCCCAGGGTGATGTGGTCGACCAGCGCATTGCCCGTGATATACGCGTTGGACGAGTCCAGCGTGACGTTGCCGCCCTCGACGTTGCCCTTCACGCCATTGCCGGAGGCGATGCTGAGGGAGCTGGACGCTTTCACGTCGCCCGTGACCAGCAGGCCCGAGGCCTTCAAGTCGATGGTCGGCGACGTCAGGTTGCCCTTCACCTGGCTGCCCGAACCGACTGTCAGCGAGGTACTGGCCGTGATATCGCCCTGCACCTGGCTGTTCGCTGCCTCGATGCTGACGACGGGCGCCTTGGTGGTGCCATTCAGGTTGCTGCCCGAACCGAGGCTGAACGCATTGACAGCCGTCACGTCGCCCGTGATCGACACGCTGGAACTGGTGGTGATGCTGCTGCCGTTGACGGGTCCCGTTATGGTCGAGCTGGAGCCGATGCTGACGTTGCCGCTGGCCTTCACGCTGCCCGTGATCGTGACCTTGGAGTTGCCGCTGATCGAGCCGCCGCTGATGGCGCCATTCAGCGTCGAGCCGGAGGAAATGTCGATATTGCCCGTGGCCGTGATATTGCCCGTCACCTTCACGGGCGTGCCGCCCAGGGAGACGGACGCCGCCGAGATATCGGCCACGAGCACGGTGCCGCCCTGCGACCCCACCTTGAAATTGCCGCCCTTGGCCGTCAGGCTGCCGCCCGTGATCTTCAGGTTGGGCGGATTGACATTGCCGATGTCGATATTCTTGTTGGCAGTCAGGGCCGCCGTGCCGCTCATGCTCAAGCCCTGGTTGTAGTCGATGCTCACATCGCTGTTGACCGTCACGCCATAGCCGCTGGCGATGACGACGTTGTCGGTGCTGCCCATGATCAGGCTGGCGCAAGTATATTGGTTGCTGGACGCCGGCAGAGTGCAGCCGTTGACGGCGCCGCCATTGAAGTTGAGCGTAACCGCGTGGGCAAGGGATGAGCCCAACAGCAATGTCAGGGCGGCAAAAAGATGGAGTAAGCGCACGATATTCAGGAATCCGATGGGTGGGGAGCCAGCGGGCGCGCGGATTATTTCATGCTAACCTACGCCATCGCCGTTGTTGCATTATGGCAGTATTTATCCCCCTCGCGCATATCGCATGATCAAGCAAAACCCCAAAGAATTCCCCCTGCGTACCGTCGACATCATCGTCTATCCCGGTTTCAAGGCGCTCGAAGCCATCGGCGCCATGAAGGTGTTTGACTACGCCAACACCCATTTGCGCCTGCGTAACCTGCCCGGCGGCTACGACGTGCGCATCGCCTCGACGGCCATCGGCCCTGTCGAATCGGACACCCTGATGTCGCTACACGCCAGCAAGGCGCTCGATGCCAGCCGCCTGCCCGACTTGGCCGTCATCGTCGGCTGCCACCACGTCGAGCAAGTCTTGCAGGATATTCCCGCCCTCGCTGCCTGGGTAGCCGAAGCGGCACCCCGCATCGGCACCCTGGCGGCACTATGCACGGGCTGCTTCTTCCTGGCCGAGGCGGGCGTGCTCGACGGCAAGAGCGCGGCCACGCACTGGAGCGCCGTGGACAGTTTGCGCCAGCGCTATCCATTGATACAGGTCAATGCCGATGCGATTTTCGTGCGGGAAGGGAAATTCTGGACGTCGGCCGGCGTGACGGCCGGCATCGATTTGGCGCTGGCCCTGGTGGAAGACGATTTCAGCCGCGATATCGCGCTGGAAGTGGCGCGCGACCTGGTGGTGTACTTGAAGCGGCCCGGCGGCCAGTCGCAGTTTTCCGTGCACCTGTCGAGCCAGATGACGACGCATCCGACCATCCGCCAGTTGCAGGGCTGGATCATGGAACATCTTGCCGAAGAGCTCACTATTCCACTGCTGGCGGCCAGGCTGGCCATGAGCGAGCGCAATTTTACGCGCGTGTTTCAGCGCGAAACGGGCACCAGTCCCACGGAATTCATCGACACGGCCCGCTTCGAAGTGGCGCGTCGCTTGCTGGAAGACAATGTGTCTTCCTTAAAACAGGTGGCCGTGCAGGCGGGCTTGCATAGCGAAGAGAGGCTGCGCCGCCTGTTTCAAAAGAAACTCGCCATCACGCCGCGCGACTACCGCGAGCGCTTTTCCAGCACGGCGCGCTAGGCGCAGCGGGAATCAGCGCGGCTTGCCGTGGCGCACCTGGCGCGTGGCCAGTTGGCGGCTCTGACGGGCCAGCGGTGTAAACAATAGTGCGCACAGCAGATACGTGGCCAGCAGCGCCAGCCAGATGGCGGGCGTGGCGAGGCTGGCGGCATTGCTCCACCACAAGGCCAGCAGGGAAGACAGGGCCGCGCCGAGGAAGACGGGCAGCATGCGGCGCAAGGTCGCGAGGTAGGCAGTGGCAAACATGGACGGCTCCCAAAGCAAGGCGGATGTCTTCACACTAGCAGGGGCAGGCGGCGAAGTACAGCCTGCCGCCCTGCCCTGTCCGTCAAGTGTTGCGCAATGAGTACATTCAGCTCAATCCAGCGCGCTTAATACAGCACGACCGAACGGATCGATTCGCCGCTTTTCATCAGGTCGAAGCCCTGGTTGATATCCTCGAGCTTCAGGCGGTGCGTGATCAGGTCGTCAATATTGAGCTTGCCTTCCATATACCAGTCGACGATCTTCGGCACGTCCGTGCGCCCCCGCGCACCGCCGAAGGCCGAACCGCGCCATTCGCGCCCCGTCACCAGTTGGAATGGCCGCGTGGAAATTTCCTG
Source organism: Janthinobacterium sp. BJB446 (assembly GCF_002735655.1). Lineage (NCBI taxonomy): Bacteria > Pseudomonadati > Pseudomonadota > Betaproteobacteria > Burkholderiales > Oxalobacteraceae > Janthinobacterium > Janthinobacterium sp. BJB446. Next base: position 63,493 of record NZ_PDZK01000008.1, read on the forward strand.
GCCGGCCGCCGCCACGCCGATGATGAAAGACTTGCCCCAGCCCTTGTGCGTGCACTCGAGCGCCTGGCGCATCAGGGTCGTGTTGCCCACGCATTCAAACGAGTAATCGGCGCCGCCATCCGTCAGTTGCACGATGGCGTCGACGACGTTTTCCACCTCATTCGGATTGATGAAATGCGTCATGCCGAACTTGCGCGCGATGGCCTGGCGCGCCGGGTTGATGTCGATACCGATGATCTTGTCGGCGCCGACCATCTTCGCCGCCTGGATCACGTTCAGGCCGATGCCGCCCAGGCCGAACACGGCCACGTTGGCGCCCGCCTCGACCTTCGCCGAGAACAGCACGGCGCCCACGCCCGTCGTCACGCCGCAGCCGATGTAGCACACCTTGTCGAACGGCGCGTCGGAGCGGATTTTTGCGAGAGCGATTTCCGGCACGACGATGTAGTTCGAGAAGGTCGACGTGCCCATATAGTGGAACAGCGGCTGGCCATTCAGCGAGAAGCGGCTGGTGGCGTCCGGCATCAGGCCGCGGCCCTGCGTGGAACGGATGGCCTGGCACAGGTTCGTCTTTTGCGACAGGCAGAACTTGCACTGGCGGCATTCCGGCGTGTACAGGGGAATGACGTGGTCATCCTTTTTCAGGGTGTTCACGCCCGGGCCCACGTCGACGACGACGCCGGCGCCTTCATGGCCGAGGATGGCGGGGAAGATGCCTTCCGGGTCGGCGCCGGACAGGGTGTAGTAATCGGTGTGGCAAATGCCCGTGGCTTTCAGCTCGACCAGCACTTCGCCGGCGCGCGGGCCGGCCAGGTCGACTTCTTCGATGGTCAGCGGGGCGCCCGCCTTCCAGGCAATCGCGGCTTTGGTTTTCATGTGTGTCATTCCTGCTCGGTTTCAGATGCGCCATTATCGGGCGGCTGCGGGCGCGGCGGTATCGCTGGACCCGCGCTTGTCTGAAAACGCGGCGCATTTGTCCGATGCCGCCGCACGGTGCAGCAGCGCACGGAAGTGCGGCCGCCACGCGGGGTATGCTTGCGCAAGCTCAATCATGCCGACGCCAAAACGCGCATTCTTGCAGCAAACCTAGCGCCATACCGTGCAGCCGTTTCATCGTTCCCGCAGGAGACTGACATGCGCCACTTCCTATCCCGGTTTTCCCCTGCCTGGTCAGCTTTGCTGCTGGCCTGCTGCCTGAGCCTGCTGGTATCGTGTGGCGGGGGCGGCGGCCACCATCCGCCTGCCGCCGGCACCGGCAGCCTGAATGTCAGCATCGGCGGTTTGCCTGCCGGCGTGGCGGGCGCCGTCACGGTGGGCGGTCCCGCGTCATACAGCAAGGCGCTGACGGCGAGCACCACGCTCACCGGCCTGGCGCCCGGCGCCTACACGCTCAGCGCCGCCAGCGTGGCGCAAGGCACGGGGACGCTGGCGCCCACGCCCGTCACGCAGCAGGTGCAAGTCAATGCGGGGGAGACGGCCAGCGCCAGCGTCCTGTATGCGGCCGCCACGCCGCTGGCCCTGGGGCTGCAGGAAGTGGCCAGCGGCTTGAGCGCGCCCATCTTCCTCACGGCGCCGCCCGGCGACAGCCGTTTGTTCATCATCGAACGGGCCGGCCGCATCCGCGTGATGCAAAATGGCAACCTGCTGGCCACGCCCTTCCTCGACATCAGTACGCTCACCACCACGAGCGGCGAACGAGGCGTGCTGTCGCTGGCCTTCCATCCGCAATACGCCAGCAATGGCTATTTCTTCCTGTATTACACCAACCTGGCCGGCGATATTGTCATCGAGCGGCGGCAAGTGTCGGCTGGCAACGCCAACGTGGCCGATCCCCTGTCCGCGCTGACCATCCTGACGATTGCCCACCCCACGTTCAGCAACCACTATGGCGGCTTGCTCAGCTTTGGACCGGACGGCTATCTGTATGCGGGCACGGGCGACGGCGGCAGCGCGGGCGATCCGCCCGGCAATGCGCAAAACACCAACGTGCTCTTGGGAAAACTGCTGCGCCTGGACGTCAACGCCAGCAGCGTCACCCAACCGTATGCCATTCCACCGGGCAACCCATTTGCGGCGGCAGGTGGGCGCCCTGAAATCTGGGCCTACGGCTTGCGCAACCCGTGGCGCTACGCTTTCGATGTGCCGGCCCAGCTGCTGTACCTCGCCGACGTGGGCCAAGGCAACTGGGAAGAGGTCGATGTGCGTCCCGTGGGCCAGGCGGGCAACAACTATGGCTGGAACATCATGGAAGGCGCGCACTGCTACAACAGTGCCAGCTGCAACCAGGCGGGGCTGGTCCTGCCCGCCATCGAATACGGCCACGATGCGGCCGGCGGCTGCTCGATCACGGGCGGCTATGTGTACCGGGGGGCGGCCTTGCCGGAGCTGGCGGGGCAGTACCTGTATTCGGACTACTGCAGCGGCTGGCTGAAGAGTTTCAGCTACAGCAATGGCACGGCATCGGCCGTGACAGACTGGGGCATCACGAACGTGGGCAACATCCTGTCGTTTGGCCAGGATGGTCAAAACGAGCTGTACATGCTGAGCGGCACGGGCAAGGTGTACAAGATCGTCCGTAAATAGGCGTACGCAAACCTGTGTGCCAGTGAAGCGGACGGCACGCACGCGGCTGAGGGCATTTTTCGACGGGATGCGGGGAACCGGCTAGAATTGATATTTCCGCCGCGCCCTGCGCATCAGACCAAGAGAACACCATGGCCCGTTTGAAACTTGAATTTCCTGAAGACCAGTACTGCTATTCCTCGCAACTGACGGTACGCACGACGGACATCAATGCCGGCAACCATCTCGGCAACGATTCCATGATTTCCATGATTTCCGAGGCGCGCGCCCGCTTCCTGTTCGAATATGGCGTGCGCGACATCGAAGCGGACGGCACCGGCATCATCGTCACCGACCTGGCCACCACCTACCGCGCCGAAGCCCATGCGCGCGACCAGCTGCTGTTCGAAGTGGGCGTCATGGATTTCAACAAGTATGGCGGCGACATCACCTTCCGCATCACGCGCCCGCGCGACAACACCCTGATCGCCATGGCCAAGTCCGGTTTTGTGTTCTTCAACTATAAGCTCAGCCAGGTCGTGCCCATGGCGGAAGATTTCGGCAGCAAGTTCCCGCAGGTAAACTGGATCGACTGAGGCGCGGTACATTCTGGCCATCATCCTGTATGCTTATCAGGATGACATGCAAAATTAACCTGCGCCACACCGGCGCCTGCCTGCTGGCCGCCTGCGCGATGGCGGCACCCGGCATCGGCCATGCCGCGCCGCAAACCGTCATCCTGTACGGCGACGACGATTATGCACCGTACAGCTATGTGGAAAACGGCGTTTTCAAGGGCATGTATATCGACATCCTGCGCCTGGCAGCCAGTGCGATGCCCGATTACCGGCTGGAACTGCAGCCACGCCCCTGGAAACGGGGGCTAGCCGCGCTGGAAAAGGGCCAGGTTTTCGGCCTGTTTCCACCCGGACGCAAAACGCAACGGCCGTACGTGCAACCGTATTCGGCCATGCTGTACCGCGAATCAGTGGTCCTGTTTTGCCATGATGCCGTCATGCGCACGCCGCGCACGCGGTTTCCCGCTGACTTTGCCGGCCTGACCATCGGCGTCAATACAGGTTTTTTGCTCTCGGAAAAACTGATGGCGCCGGCCCGCGAGGGGTTGCTGCGCCTGGAAGCGGCCAAGGGCAATGAAGCCAACCTGAAAAAACTGGCCTTGCGGCGCATCGATTGCTACGCCAGCGACCGCGGCGCGGCGCGCCACACGGCGCGCCAGCTGGGCGCCGAACTGGCCAGTTACGGCTTTCAATTGCACGAAGTGCTGGAATTGTCGTCCGAAGCCACCTACATCGCCTACAGCGCGCGCAATACGCCCGCCTACAAGGCCGATTTCATCCAGAAGATGAATGCCGCCCTGCTTGCCATGCGGCAGAACGGCGAGCTGGCGCGGATCGAGGGTGCCTACTTGCCCTGAACTTGCGGCGGTGTCAAGGAGCTTACCGGATTGCTGCGGCCCTTGGGAGTGATATCAAAGGCGCTTTTAAACCAATCATCGATCAACTGCTTTTCATAGCGCAACGCGTCACCGCTGGAATAGCGATTGAGACGCTGCAGATACGCCATATCGGACATGGCGGATTCGCCACTGGCAATGACCTTGCCATTTTGCTCGAGCACATAACGCAGACGCATGCGCGGCCAGTCACTTTGTCCATTCAGCACGCGCAGGTCACGGCCACCATGGCGTCCCGGCTCTTCGCGTCCCGCCATATCGACATCGGTGACTTCTATCTTCAGTTCCTGTCCCGGCCGCAAGCGCTTGCCGAGGAACTGAAAATGTTCTGCTAAACCCTTCAGCACATCTTGTCGGTCATGCGGTTTGAACGGCAAATCTGAAAACTCTTCCGGCTTGGCAAAAGTCACTTCAACGCCGGCAAAAGCACTACTGCTGGCTACCAGCATCACGGCGGCTATCCAGGTTTTCGTCGCTCTCGAAATGCGCATACAGTATCCCTTTCAAAAAGTCTTACAAGCGGGCAAGCTCCGAAATGCCATTCATCGCGGCACCTTGCTTAAATATACATCAAATGGGAATTTCTGTAGCGCAATATATCAAAAAAGACAAATAACGTCCTGACCCGCATCTCACCTTGCTGGCAACTTATTTACGCATTGATGGCTTTTTTTGCGTCTTGAAGGTGTCGGCAAACCAGTCATCGATCATCTGTTTCTCGTAACGCAGCTTGTCGCCGCTGGAATAGCGGTTGATGCGCGTCAGATAGGACATATCGGACAGGGCTGCATCGGCATTGGCGATGACCTTGCCATCTTGCTCCAGCACATAGTGCAGGCGCATGCGCGGCCAATCGGCCCCGCCGGTCATCACGCGGAAATCCTGCGTGGAGCGCATGGCGGGATTTTCACGGCCAGCCATGTCCAGATCCGTCACATCGATCTTCAGGGTTTGCCCAGGCTTGAGCGACTCTCCCAGTTTCTCGAAATGCGCCGTCAAGTCCTTGAGCACTTTCTCACGCTCCGTCTGATCGAAAGACAGGTCCGTGAATTGTTCCGGCTTGGTGAAATGCACTTCCGTGCCCGCCCAGGCGGCGCTGCTCGCCAACAAGGCAAGACCAGCAATGAAGGTACGCGTCGTTTTCATGATGAGTCCTTTCAGGAATGTGGATGGCGCTCCGGCCATTCTTTACGTTTTAATATAGCGCGATGTGTTTCATTCTAAAGAGAAACTAATACATTGTTACTTTTCTTGCGCCGTGTAACGAACATGGCGCAGACACAGACTTTTTTTTCCAGATTCATTGGCAATATTAATTAAAACAAAGTATTGTCTTGAAAATATAGTTGCCTAAGCGATAAAGTATACATAGTGTCGCCAGCGTGGATTTAAAGTGCTTTTTTGATATGCATGTTGCATGAATTTAGTCAATTATTCTTGCTTGTTGTTAATACTTGGCTGTCAGTCTACAATCGATAAAATGCGCCCGAAAAACGCGCAACGCCAGTAGTGGCGCACAGGCAAGCCTGGCGCGGGCGTCTCAGCATTGCGTCAGTTATGCCTTTTAGCGGAACTCGCCCTTATGTCATTTTTGTCTTCAGCCTCACCCAAGTTACCTCCCTGGAAAGTCCTGCTCGTCGATGATGAACCCGACATCCACGACATCACCAAACTGACGCTGAGCCGTTTTCGCCTGGAAGGCCGCGCCCTGAGTTTCGTGCATGCATACAGCGGCGCCGAGGCCAAGCAGGTGCTGGCGCGCGAAGAAGACATCGCGCTGGTGTTTCTCGACGTGGTGATGGAACGCGAAGACAGCGGCCTGGAAGTGGCGCGCTGGATGCGCGAAGACCTCGGCAACCAGTTTACGCGCATCGTGCTGCGCACGGGACAGCCGGGACAGGCGCCGGAAGAACGGGTGATCGTCAACTACGACATCAACGACTACAAGGAAAAGACGGAACTGGACCGCACCAAGCTGTTCACCACCACCTTTGCCGCCCTGCGCGCCTACCGCGACATCATGAAGGTGGAAGAAGCGCGCCAGGCCCAGCTCCATTACCGCGAGGGACTCGAGCGCGTCATCGCCGCCTCGGCGCACATTTTCAAGCAGCGCAACCTGCGCGACTTCGCCAGCGGCCTGCTGCAGCAAGTCGTCGCCCTGCTGCGCCTGGAAACGAGCATGCTGCTGCGCCTGCGCGGCGCCAGCGCCATCTCGGGCGAACAGGATTATGAAATCCTCGCGCAGATCGGCGACACGGACGACGGCATCCTCAGCCCGTCCCTGCTGTCACAGCTGGACGATGCCAAGAGCAACAAGATCTCGCGCCTGCACGGCGACACCTATGTCGGCTACTTTCCCAACAGCAGCGGCAAGGCCTCGCTGCTGGTGTTGAAAGGCGTGGAAGAAATTTCCGACCTCGACGCGCAATTGCTGGAAGTCTTCTGTTCCGGCGTGGCGATCGCCTTCGACAACATCCTGCTGACGCAGGAAATCACCGATACCCAGGCCGAGCTGATCCTGCGCCTGGGCGACGTCGTCGAATCGCGCTCGCACGAAGGCGGCAACCACGTGCGCCGCATGGCCGAAGTGTGCCAGCTGCTGGCGCAGGCCTCGGGCATGTCGGAAGAGGAAACCATGGTGCTGCGCCACGCGGCGCCCATGCACGACATCGGCAAGATTTCCACGCCCGACGCCGTGCTGCTCAAACCGGGCAAGCTCGACGCGGCCGAATGGGAAATCATGAAGCAGCATCCGACGGTGGGCATGTCCATCCTCGACGGCTCGCAGCGCCCGCTCTTGAAGGCGGCCGCCGTGATCGCCCACCAGCACCATGAAAAATACGACGGCAGCGGCTACCCGCAGGGCCTGGTCGGCGAGCACATCCACAAATACGCGCGCATCGCCGCCGTGGCCGACGTCTTCGACGCCCTCATGCACAAGCGCTGCTACAAGGACGCCTGGCCCCTGGAGCGCGTGGTGGGCTACCTGCGCGAAGTAAGCGGCAGCCACCTCGACCCGCAGTATGTGGAATTACTGATTGAAAATCTCGATGCAGCGCTGGCGCTGAATCAACGTTTCCCGGATTAGCATGCGTACGTCGGATTACGCGGCTGCGCCGCTAATCCGACCTACGTGGCTTCGGCCCACGCCCCCAACACGGGCATTCCGGGCCAAGCGGACCTGAAAAATGTCGAGGGCAAGGCGCAGCGACGCAGACAGTACGCATGTACGGCAAGGAGCTGCAACGCCGCCATCGGCATTTTCTCAGGCCCGCGTCTCCGGCCCGCTGTTTTCAAGTTTCAAATTTCAAGCACTCTTTGGCTCCAGCGGAAAGCGTATCTTGTAATGCAACCCCATGCCCGGCGCACTGACCACCTTCACCGTGCCGCCCAGCGGCCCCGTCACCAGGTTGTACAGGATATGCGCGCCCAAGCCGCTGCCGCCCGAACCCCGCTTGGTCGTGAAGAAGGGGTCGAACAACTGGCCCAGGGTGGCGCTGTCCATGCCCATGCCGTCGTCGCTGTAGTCGAGTTCCAGCATCTCGCCGGCCGTCCGCACGCTGATCTTGATCTTGCCCGGTTCGCCTTCGGCAAAGCCATGTACGAGTGAATTGACCACCATGTTCGTGACGATCTGCGAGACGGCGCCCGGATAGCTGCGCAGCTGCACCTCGGGCGCGCAGTCGATGTCCACCTTGACCAGCTTGCCCTTCAGCTTTGGTTGCAGGGACAGCAGGATTTCATCGAGGTATTTGCGCAAGTTAAAGCTGCGCAATTCGTCCGACGACTGGTCCACGGCCACCTGCTTGAAGCTGCGCACCAGCGCCGCGGCGCGCTGGGTATTCGTCGTCATGATGCGCAGGGTCTGGTCGATGATGTCGAAAAATTGCAGCAAGCCATCTTCATCGAGCTGGCCCCCTTCCAGGTCTTCGCGCGTGAGCTTCAATTCCTGCACCAGGTGGCTGGTAGCCGTTACGCATATGCCCAGCGGCGTATTGATTTCATGCGCCACGCCCGCCACCAGCCGGCCCAGCGAGGCCAGTTTTTCCTGCCGCACCAGTTCCGACTGCGCTTCCTGCAAGGCGCTCAGGGCGCTGTTCAGGGCCGCGTTCTGCTCTTCCAGCGCTTCCTTGGCCTGGCGCATGGCGTTGTCGGCCTGGATGCGGGCCATCGCCACGGCCACATGGCTGGCCATGAAGGCCAGCACGTCCAGTTCCGCCTGGCCATATACGACGGACGTGTCGTAGCTTTGCACGATGATCACGCCATATTTCCGGTCGCCCAGCAGCATGGGCGCGCCCATCCAGCTGGCGATGCCGACATTGCCCAGCGGCTCGTCCATCTCGCCGCTGGCCACCAGCGCCGCATAGCTGCTGGCATCCAGCAGACAGGCTTGCCGGCGCGCCAGCACATACGAGCTCATGCCAATGCCGTAATGAAAGCGTTTCACGGGCGCCTGCGCATCCTTCTCATCGACGAAATACGGGATCGTGATGTCCTTGTTGTCCGGGTGATACAGGGCGATGAGGAAATTTTTTGCCGTCACCAGTTCGCTGATGATGGCGTGCAGGCGCGCGTACAGGGTCGTCGCGTCGGCCGCCTGCGCCGACAGGTTGGCGATTTCATACAGCGCGTGCTGCAGGTTTTCCGCGCGGCGCCGCTCGGCCACCTCGTGCGCCAGCAGGGCCGTGCGCTCCTGCACCGCCTTTTCCAGCCGGTCCATGCTTTGCATGCCTTGCAGGGCGCTCGATACGTGCGTGGCGATCAGCGCGAACAGGGCCTGGTCTTCCAGGCTGAAACGGTGCTGCGCGTCATAGCTCTGGATGACGATGGCGCCCAGCACCTGGTGTTGCTGGTCCAGCAGCGGACAACCGATCCAGTGTTCGGCCGCCGTGCCGCCGCCCCAGGCGCCGCCGCCGATGGCGCGCATGGCGTCGTCGTCGGCCGTCATCACCAGCTGCTTGCGGTTGACGATGACCCACGCCGTGGGCGACTGCGCGGCGCTGGCCAGGCGCACGCCCTCGTCCGGGTCGGGTGCGGCGTCGAACTCGTCGACAAAATAGGGAAAGCGCACGAGGCCGTCGTCACGGTCGCTGAGCGCCACGTAAAAGTTCGCCGCATACATGATGCGCCCCAAGGCTGCATGCACCGCCTGCAGGAATTCACTGATATCGCTGCAGGTGCTCGAGCGCTGCCCGATTTCCAGCAACACGGTCTGGACGGCTTCCAGGCGGCTGAGACGGCTTTCCATGGGTGACTATGTACCTTGTGCAAGTATATGTTCTGAAAATCAATATTATCAGTTCAGCCCAGCCTTGGCACGGCATAAAACGGAGAATCTTGCCTTGAAGCAGAGCAACACACGCCACGCGCGCATTTGCCACGATGGCAATACAGTGGCAGACTAGGCCCCTTCCTACAGACCAGACCGTCCTCATGACTGCCACGCTACGCGCCTCGCTTCGCCCCTACACCCTCGCCGGCCTGCTGGCCTTTGCCGCGCTGGGTATGCCGCCGCTGTGCGCCGCGCCAGCCAAGGCGCCGGCGGCGGAAACGGCCGATGGCGGACGCTATTTCGGCCCCCTCGTCGCGGGCAAGATGCATGGCCAGGGACGGCTCGAATACGCGAGCGGCGCGTTTTACGAAGGGGGCTTCGCGCGCGGCGTGTTTTCCGGCCAGGGCAAGCTGCGCCAGGCTTCCGGCGTCGAATACACGGGCGCCTTCCGCCAGGGCGCCTTCGACGGCATCGGCCGCTACACCTCGCCCAAGGGCGAGATTTATACGGGCAGCTTCGTCAAGGGCAGCTTCGAGGGCCAAGGCCGCTTCCAGGGCGCCGATGGCGCCACCTTTGAAGGCCATTTCAAGCACTGGCGCCCGCATGGCGCCGGCAAGCTGACCGACACGGACGGCACCGTCTTCGAAGGCGAATTCGTCCAGGGCCAGGTGCAGGGCAAGGCCAGGGTCACCACCAGCGACGGCATCCATTACGAAGGCGAATTGAAAGACTGGAAATTCGAAGGCGAAGGCGTGCTGCGCACGGCCGAGGGCGACGAATACCGGGGCGGCTTCAAGAATGGCCAGTTCGACGGCAAGGGCGTGCTGCGCTATGCAGTGGCGCAGGCGGATGGACGGCGCGAAGACAGCGGCAACTGGACGGAAGGCCAGCTGGACGATCCGGCCCTGGACAAGCTCACGCGCGACAATATCGAGCTGGCCCTGTACGGCCAGCAATCCTTGCTGGAACGCAGCCTGGCCCGTGTACTGCCGCGCGACGCGGCGAAAAAGATCAATCTGTATTTGCTGGGCGTGGCCGGCGATGGCGCGCAGGAAGTGTTTCACCGCGAAACGGCCTTCGTGCAGCGCCAGTTCGACCGCGACTATGGCACCGTAGGCCGCTCCTTGATGCTGGTCAACAGCCGCAACACGGTGGCGCAGCAGCCGATGGCCACGCGCACCAGCATCGCCGCCAGCCTCGACGCCCTGGGCGCGAAGATGGACAAGAATAACGATATCCTGTTCCTGTTCCTCACCAGCCACGGCTCGCCCGAGCACGAACTGGCGCTGGCGCAAAACGGCATGGACCTGCACAGCCTGCCCGCGCAAGAGCTGGCGTCCATGCTCAAGCACAGCGGCATCCGCTGGAAGGTCATCGTGATCTCGGCCTGCTATGCGGGCGGCTTCATTGCGCCACTAAAGGATGACAACACCCTCATCATCACGGCCGCGCGCAGCGACCGCACCTCGTTCGGCTGCGATGACCAGAACGATTTTACCTACTTCAGCGAAGCATATTTCAAGGAAGCGCTGCCAAAGAGCGCCGGCTTTGCCGAAGCCTTCGACAAGGCCAAGGTGCTGGTGCAGGCCCGTGAAGCGGCCGACTTCCGCGAAGGCGGCATGGAGACGGAAGAGCATTCCGAGCCGCAGCTGTTCCAGGGCAAGGCCATCGCCGCGCAGCTCAAGGCGTGGCGTGCCCAGGCACGCTGACATGGGCACGGCCGCCCGCCTTTCTGTACAATAGTCGTCACCATGCGCCGATTCTTCCTCATTTTGCTGCTGTTCGTGCTTCCGCTCCAGATGTCCTGGGCTGCGGCGAGCGCGTATTGCCTGCACGAGGAAGGCAAGGCGGCGCAGCACCTGGGCCACCACAGCCACCAGCACAAGGCAGAGGCCGATGCGGACAAGCAGCCCTTTGGCGACAAAAAAGTGGCGGACCAGCAGAAAAAAGGCCAGCCGCACAGCGACTGCAACGTCTGCCACGGCATCGGCCATGCATGGCTGCCGGCCGGCTCCAGCCTGCCCATCGGCGACACGGCTTCCGTGAATGCGGACACTTCCCCCTTCTTTTACGCTTCCCACATCCCGGACGCTCCCAAGCGCCCTGACTGGTCGTCGGCCACCTAGGCCGACGGGACGTTTCAATCACTTTTCGCAGTAAGCCAGGCGCCAGCCTGCGCGTCCCGTCGAATTCTTTTCCATGCTTTTGGAGAATTCGATGTACCGATCCATCTATCTGTTATTACTCTCCGCTGGCCTGCTGGCTGGCAACTTTGTCCATGCGCAAGCTCCACAGGAGCCTGCCGGTCCCCTGACCTTGCCTGCCGCGCTGCAGCTCGCCGAGGGCGGCAACGCCACTTTGTCCGCTGCCCGCCATGAACTGGCGGCGCAAGGGGGTGCCCTGCAACAGGCGCGCGCCCTGCCCAATCCGGAACTGCAAACCGTGCTGGAAGACACGCGGCGCGCCTCGCGCAGCACCACCGTGCAGCTCAACCAGCTCATCGAACTGGGCGGCAAACGGGGGGCGCGCGCCGCCGTCGCCCAGCGTGGCGAAGACCTGGCGCAAGCGGGCTTGTCGCTGCAGCAGGCGGAAACCCGCGCCTCCGTGACTTCCGCCTTTGTCGACGTGCTGGCGGCGCAGGAAGGCTTGCGCCTGGCCGACAGCGCGCAGGCGCTGGCCGCGCGCGCCAGCGACATCACGGCGCGCCGGGTGACGGCCGGCAAGGCTTCGCCCGTCGAAGAAACCCGCGCCAGGGTCGCCGAAGCGAGCGTGCGGCTGGAGCTGAACCTGGCCCGCAGCACCTTGGCCAGCGCCCGCAAGCGCCTGGCCGCCCTGTGGGGCAACGCCACGCCACGTTTTACCCTCGCGGAGGGTCGCCTGGAAACCGTGCCTGAGCTGCCCCCGGCCAGCGAACTGGCGGCCCGCCTGGCCCAGGCCCCGGCCGTGCGCCAGGCGCAAAGCGCGCTGGCCCAGCGGCAAGCCATGCTGGACGTGGAACAGCGGCGCGCCACGCCCGACGTCACGGTCAGTATCGGCATGAAGCGTTCGGAAGAGCTGGGCCGCAACCAGGCCATCATCGGCCTGGCCTTGCCGCTGCCCCTGTTCGACCGCAATGCGGGCAACAAGCTCGACGCACTGCGGCGCAGCGACAAGGCCAGCGACGAGCTGGCAGCCGCCCGCATCGCCGTGCAAACGGACGTGGCCGCCGCCACCGAACGCCTGGCCACGGCCCGGCTCGACGTGGAAAGCTTGCGCCAGGACATCTTGCCTGGCGCCCAGAGCGCCTACGACGCGGCCAGCAAGGGCTTCGAGTTCGGCAAGTTCGCCTTCCTCGACGTGCTCGATGCCCAGCGCACCTTGCTGCAAGCCAAAAACCAATACCTGCGCGCGCTGACGGAAGCGCATCACGCCGCCGCCGACATCGAGCGCCTGCTGGGCACACCAGCTCCCCTGTAAGGAATCCCCGACCATGAATATCACACTGAACAAAAAACAGGCGATCGCCATCGTCTCCATCGCCGCCGCCGGCATCGTCCTGGCGGCTCTGATCCTCGGCACGGGCAAGTCCAGCGCTCCTCCTGCCCCTGCCGTCAAGGCGGAAGCACATGCTGAAAAGAAAGACGAACATGGCCACGACGAAGTGGAAGGCCGGTTGGAATTGACGGCTGCGCAAAGCAAGGCAGCCGGCGTCGTCATCGCCACGGCCGCGCCTGGCCGCATCAAGACGACGGTCGCCCTGCCCGGTGAAATCCGCTTCAATGAAGACCGCACGGCCCACGTCGTGCCGCGCCTGGCTGGCGTGGTGGAAGCCGTGCACGCCGACCTGGGCCAGCTGGTCAAGAAGGGACAAGTGCTGGCCGTCATCGCCAGCACGGAACTGTCGGAACAACGCAGCGCACTGCTGTCGGCGCAGCGGCGGCTGTCGCTGGCCCATTCCACCTATGAGCGCGAAGAAAAGCTGTGGCGCGAAAAAATCTCGGCCGAACAGGATTACCTGCAGGCGCAGCAAGCGTGGCGCGAGGCGGAAATCGCCGTGCAGAACGCCCAGCAAAAGCTCAGCGCGCTGGGCGCCAGTGGTTCCGGGACCGGGACCGGGGCCAGCAAGGGTCCGCTGAACCGCTACGACATCCGCGCGCCGTTCGACGGCATGGTGCTGGAAAAACATATCACCCTGGGCGAAGCCGTCAAGGAAGACGCGAACATCTTCGTCATTTCCGACCTGTCGACCGTGTGGGCGGAAATCGCCGTGCCGGCAAAAGACCTGGCCACCGTGCGCATGGGAGGCAAGGCGGAAGTGAAAGCGTCCGCCTTCGATGCCAGCGCGCAAGGCACGATCACCTATGTGGGCGCGCTGCTGGGCGAGCAGACGCGCACGGCCAAGGCACGCATCAGCTTGCTGAATCCCGACATGGCCTGGCGCCCGGGCCTGTTCGTCACGGTGGAAGTGGTCTCCGGCGAAGCGGACGCGCCCGTCACCGTGCAAAGCACGGCAATCCAGACGGTGGAAGACAAGCCCGTCGTCTTCGTGCAGGTGAAAGATGGCTACCAGGCCACGCCCGTGGTGCTGGGCCGCAGCGATGGCACCTTGACACACATCAAGCAGGGGCTGGCCGCCGGCACGCCGTACGCGGCGCAAGGCAGTTTTGTCCTGAAGTCCGAGCTGGGCAAGGACTCCGCCGGCCACGAACACTGATCACGTCAAGGCTAAGGAAACCATCATGTTTGAACGCTTGATCCGCTTCGCCATCGACCAGCGCTGGCTGGTGATGCTGGCCGTGGCCGCCATGGCTGGCCTGGGCATCTACAGCTATCAAAAGCTGCCCATCGACGCCGTGCCCGACATCACCAATGTGCAGGTGCAAATCAATACCCAGTCCGCCGGCTATTCGCCGCTGGAAACCGAGCAGCGCGTGACGTTCCCCATCGAGACGGCCATGGCCGGCTTGCCCAACCTGGAACAGACGCGTTCGCTGTCGCGCTATGGCCTGTCGCAAGTCACCGTGATCTTCAAGGATGGCACGGACATCTATTTTGCGCGCCAGATGATCAACGAGCGCTTGCAGGAAGCCAAGGAAAGTCTGCCGGCCGGCATCACGCCGAAGATGGGCCCCGTCTCCACGGGCCTCGGCGAAATCTACCTGTGGACGGTGGAAACGCAGGACGGCGCGAAAAAGCCCGATGGCACGCCTTACACGCCGACGGACTTGCGCGAAATCCAGGACTGGATCATCAAGCCGCAGTTGCGCAATGTCACGGGTGTCACGGAAATCAATGCCATCGGCGGTTACGCCAAGCAATACCAGGTGGCGCCGTATCCGGAAAAACTGGCCGCCTACGGCATCAGCCTGCAAGACGTGGTGACGGCGCTCGAGCGCAACAACAGCAACGTGGGCGCCGGCTACATCGAAAGGCAGGGCGAGCAGTTGCTGATACGCGCGCCGGGCCAGGTGGCATCAAAAAACGACCTTGCCAACATCGTCGTCGCCAATGTGCAGGGCGTGGCGATCCGCATCCGCGACGTGGCCGACGTGGTGCTGGGGCGCGAGCTGCGCACGGGCGCGGCCACGGAAAACGGCCGTGAAGTGGTGCTCGGCACCGTCTTCATGCTGATCGGCCAGAACAGCCGCGCCGTCTCGCAAGCCGTCGACAAGAAGATGCTGGAGATCAACCGCAGCCTGCCGAAAGGCGTGCACGCCGTCACCGTGTATGACCGCACGGTGCTTGTCGACAAGGCGATCAATACGGTGAAGAAAAACCTGCTCGAAGGGGCCGTGCTGGTGATCGCCATCCTGTTCCTGTTCCTGGGAAATATCCGCGCGGCCGTCATCACGGCCATGGTGATTCCGCTGGCCATGCTGTTCACGTTTACGGGCATGGTGCAATACCATGTGAGCGCCAATCTGATGAGCCTGGGCGCGCTGGACTTCGGCATCATCATCGATGGCGCCGTGGTGATCGTGGAAAACTGCGTGCGCCGCCTGGCCCATGCGCAGCAGAAACTGGGACGGCCCTTGACCTTGCAGGAACGTTTTCACGAAGTGTTTGCGGCATCACAAGAAGCGCGCCGCCCCCTGCTGTATGGCCAGCTGATCATCATGGTCGTGTACCTGCCCATCTTTGCCCTGACGGGCGTGGAAGGCCGCATGTTTACGCCGATGGCCCTGACGGTCGTGATTGCCCTGCTGGGCGCCATGCTGCTGTCGATCACCTTCATCCCGGCCGCCGTGGCGCTGTTTATCGGCGACAAGGTGGCGGAAAAGGAAAACGCCATCATGCGCGCCGCCAAGCGCTGGTATGCGCCGCTGCTGGACAAGGTGATGCGCAACACGCCCGTCGTGCTGACGGGCGCGGCCGTGGCCGTAGTGCTGTCGGGCTTGCTGGCCACGCGCATGGGCAGCGAGTTCGTGCCCAGCCTGAACGAGGGCGACATCGCCATCCAGGCCCTGCGCATCCCCGGTACCAGCCTGACGCAATCGCTGGCCATGCAGCAGCAGCTGGAACGCAAGCTGATGGCAAACCACAAGGAAATCGCGCGCGTGTTCGCCCGCACGGGTACAGCCGAGATCGCGTCCGACCCCATGCCGCCGAATATTTCCGACGGCTACATCATGCTCAAGCCCCGCGACCAGTGGCCGCAACCCGGGAAATCGCGCGAGCAATTGCTGGCGGAAATCGAAGCGACGGCCACCAGCTTGCCGGGCAACAACTACGAGTTTTCGCAGCCGATCCAGCTGCGCTTCAATGAACTGATTTCCGGCGTGCGCAGCGACGTGGCCGTCAAACTGTTCGGCGACGACATGCTTGTCCTCGACGGCACGGCGGCGAAGATCGCTGGCGTGCTGGGCAAGATTCCGGGCGCCACGGAAGTGAAGGTCGAGCAGACGACGGGGCTGCCCATGCTGACGGTGCAGATCGACCGCGAGCAGGCGGCCCGCTACGGCCTCAACATTGCCGACGTGCAAGCGGCGATTGCCACGGCCATCGGCGGGCAGGAAGCGGGCACCCTGTTCCAGGGCGACCGCCGCTTCGACATCGTCGTGCGCCTGCCCGACAGCCTGCGCAGCGACCTGGAGCAACTCAAACGCCTGCCCATCGCCCTGCCCCTGGGCGCGGCGGCGGAAGGCCGCGCCCGCTTCATCCCGCTCGGCGAAGTGGCCAGCCTGCAAGTGGCGCCGGGACCGAACCAGATCAGCCGCGAAGACGGCAAGCGCCGCATCGTCATCAGCGCCAACGTGCGCGGGCGCGACATCGGCTCGTTCGTGGCCGACGCCACGCAGCAGCTGCAAGCGCAGGTAGCCATTCCCGCCGGCTACTGGACCAGCTGGGGCGGCCAGTTCGAGCAATTGCAGTCGGCCACGAAACGCCTGGAGCTGGTGGTGCCGGTGGCGCTGGCCCTCGTCTTCGTCTTGCTGTTTGCCATGTTCGGCAACGTGAAGGATGGCTTATTGGTGTTCAGCGGCATCCCGTTCGCCTTGACGGGCGGCATCGTCGCCCTGTGGCTGCGCGGCATTCCCATGTCGATCTCGGCCGCAGTCGGCTTCATCGCCCTGTCCGGCGTTGCCGTGCTGAACGGCCTCGTGATGATCGCCTATATCCGCCAGCTGCGCGAACAGGGCATGCCCTTGCAGGAGGCGATACGTGTAGGGGCGATCACGCGCTTGCGGCCCGTGCTGATGACGGCGCTGGTGGCGTCGCTGGGTTTTGTGCCGATGGCCATCGCAACGGGCACGGGCGCTGAAGTGCAGCGTCCGCTGGCCACCGTGGTGATCGGCGGCATTTTATCTTCGACGGCATTGACCCTGCTGGTGCTGCCGCTGCTGTACCGGCTGGCGTATGCAGCAAGAGGTAGGTCGGATGAGCGCGCAAGCGCGTAATCCGGCACATTAGTGACGCTGGTGGTGGCGTCGGATTACGGCCTTTCAGGCCTAATCCGACCTACGCCTGTCAAGGCCGGCGGTAGCCGCCTTCGATCCAGTTCGCCGCTGATGTGGCGTTGAACTTGAAGGCGGCCGAGGTGCGCACCTTGGCGATCTGCTCGCCGTCGGCGTCGTAGGCGCTCAGTTCCGCATACGGGTGCTCTTCGTCTGGCACGATGTCGAACATCACCTTGACTTGCCCCTCGTCGGTGGCGACAAACAGGTTCTTGTGCAATTGCGCATGCAGCTGCTGCTCATGGCGGCGCAGCACTTCCGAAGCCGTCTTGACCAGCGTGTTGAACGCGTTGACGTCGAGCGGCTTCGGATTTTTCTTGTCGCGTCCCATGGTCCACGGGCCCACCAGGGCCGGCTCCGGTTCGCCATCCTTGATCATGGCCACGGCCCAGCCCTCATCTTCCTCGTTCTTGATCACGCGCGCCGTCCAGCCATTGCCTACCCACAGGCGCGGCTCCTGGATCGGGGCGTCATTGTCTTGCTCGGCTGCTTCGTCGGAAAAGTCGGGAAAATCGGTACTCATGGCGGTGCTCGTGATGGAAGGTCGGGGCTAGCATGATAGTCGAAAACGCCCACCCGTGCCGCCTTGCCGCAAGGTAAGGCGCGGCCCGCCATAGTCGATCCAGGCAAGAAGACAAGCTATCAATGTAGTAGCTTTACTCTAGTAATCGAGCTTTGATATTTCTCAAGTAAACCTATTATTATTTTGCAATCTGAATTGTGTTTTTTGTATTTAAATATTGCATGTAGTAATGCTTGGCTCCAAGAAATTCTTTTCTCCCGCGACGTCCCTCGTCCCCGCACGCCGCATTGCCCCGCCACGCCAGGCATCTCTATCGTCCATTACCGCTGCATATAACTATACTCATCAGAGGGACTCACATGAAAATCTTGACTACGCTGGCCTTGGCCACGCTGACGGTCGCCGCAGGTACCGCAAGCGCCGTCCCCACCTTCACTGCCGGCGGCACGGCACTGGCAGGGGAAGGCCTTGTCACCTCGGTCGCAGGCGCCACGACGATCAATTTCAACGATGGTTTACTACCCGGCAACTACACGGGCGCCGTGTTTACCAGCAACCACCCCAGCTATGCCGCGCAACCGCCGAATGACTTGACGGCCTTCTATTCCGTCGGCGTCTCGGATGGCCAGATCACGCCAGGCACGGCCACCTTCAGCGGCGGGCTCAGCTATTTTGGTTTTTACATGGGATCGCCCGACACGTACAACAGCATCGTCTTCACCATGGGCGACAGCAGCACAGTCGTCCTGACCGGTTCGCAAATGGCCGCTCTGGGCAGCGTCAGTCCGAATGGCGACCAGTCCGTCGGCCTGTATATCAACGCCTGGGCCGGCCAAGGGGCGAGCTTCACCTCGGTCGCCTTCCATTCGCCAAACACGAACGCGTTTGAAAGCGACAACCACGCCTACATCGCCGCCGTGCCGGAACCGGGAACATACGCCATGCTGCTGGCCGGTCTGGGCCTGCTGGGTTTCATGCTGCGCCGCAAAGCGTCATAACACGGCCATGCGCAAGCCAAAGCCCGCAACGCGGGCTTTTTTCACAACCAGCCATCGCATGGACGGCAACGCCTTATAGCCGCCTCAACACATGGACATGGCAGGCCGGCTGGGCCAGGTCAGCGGAGGACCGGGCGGCACCCAGCGCGGGTCGATGGCCGGCAGCGGTGCATGGTAGTTGAATGGGGTGATGATGATCGGCGGTATCGCCGATGGCGCGCCGACGGGCTCGGCGCAGGACTGCGTGGCGCTACGCTGGCGCGTGATTTGATGGTCAGAGGGGGATAGCGATTGATCCCCGGTATCTGCAAACAAAAGCATGTTGCCCTCCTTGCGAGACTGAGGTATTCAGTATAGGACGGCTTGCGCACATTACAAGAAAAGAAATCTTGTTCCAGATCAGCGTTTTTCGCCCCGCCAGCGCCTTCCATACCGTGAAAATGACGGCCTGTCGCACGCCGCTGGCGGCAAGCCGGGCGCGCCCCTACAGTGTGATCATGCAACACCCCATCACCCACACACTGAGGTTCACCATGAAAAAATTGCTCACCTTCGTCCTCATCGTCATGCTCGCCTGCCTGTTCCTCGACAAGATCGGCGGCAGCGACATGCACATGCAGTTCAACGGCGACGATGTCGACGGTCCGCTGGAATGGCTGTTCGGCCTGGTGTTTGCCGGAGGCGGCTTGCTGATCGCCGCCATTGCTGTGGTGTGCGCCGCCGTCATCACCGGCGTCGTCCTGGCCGGCGTGGGCGTGGTGCTGATCGCGGTGGTGGCGCTCTGCGTGGTACTGGCGCTGGCATTGAGCAC
Organism: Janthinobacterium sp. BJB446; assembly: GCF_002735655.1. Classification (NCBI taxonomy): domain Bacteria; kingdom Pseudomonadati; phylum Pseudomonadota; class Betaproteobacteria; order Burkholderiales; family Oxalobacteraceae; genus Janthinobacterium; species Janthinobacterium sp. BJB446. The sequence continues at coordinate 83,067 of NZ_PDZK01000008.1, forward strand.
GCCCGTGCTGCTGCCGCTGCTCATTCCCGTCGCCATCGTCTGGCTGATCGTCAGCCGCAACCGCAAGCAGGCGCAAGCGCGTCAGCACAGCCTGTAATCATTGCGCCATGAACTTGCTGAGCACGCCGTCGCTGCCGCCGTCATTCTGCTCGATGCGGTTGCGCCCGCCCCGCTTGGCCCGGTACAGCGCCTCGTCGGCGCGCGCCAGCACGGCGTCGCAATCGGCATCGGTGCCGGCCATGGCGGCCATGCCGATGCTCACCGTGATGGTGATCACGATGCCGCCATCGATGGTCAGCGAACTTTCCGCCACGCGCCGGCGCAGCCGTTCGGCAAACACGGCCGCTGCCGACAGGTCGGTGCCCGGCAGCAGGATGGCGAATTCTTCGCCGCCCACGCGGCCCGGCACGTCGACCTTGCGCAGCGCCTGGCACATCAGCGCGCCCAAGTGGCGCAGCACGGCATCGCCCACGGCGTGGCCATACTCGTCGTTGACGCGCTTGAAGTGATCGATGTCGAGCATCAGCACGCTGGCGCAGCTGGCCAGCTCACGCTGCAAGCGGGCATGCTCGTTTTCCAGTGACGCCATGAAGTGGCGCCGGTTCGGCAAACCGGTCAGGAAATCCGTGGTGGCCAGTTGCAGCAGTTCCGCGTTCATGCGCTTGCGCTCGGTGATATCGAGCGAGGACACCATGACGAAATCGAGGCTGTCCGCATGGCCGGGCATCACCAGCAAGCTCAGTTCATTTTGCCGCGCCGCACCGTCGAGACGCACGAAGCTGCTCTCGCACTCGTACAGGTGGGCGCCGCCAGCCAGCGCCAGCAGCGCGTCGCCGAAACGGGGCAAGGCGCTGTCGTCGAAATTCTGCGCCAGGCCCAGCGCACCGCGGCGCTGGTCGTCCTCGTTGGCGCGCACCTGCGCCAGGGCGGCGCCGTTCGCATCGATGATGCGCACCAGCCCCGCCAGTTGCCGCAGCGCGTCCGGATTGGCCTGGAAGTGGGCGCCCAGGTCGCGCACGCCCGCTTGTTCAAAGGCGTCGAGCGCGGCGCGCACGGCCGACCAGTCCTGTTCCCACAGGGCCACGGGCGCATGGTCGTACAGGCTGCGGAAACGCGCTTCGCCGGCGCGCAGGGCCAGCGCCACTTGCGCCTGTTCGATGGCCATGCCGGCCAGGTGCGCCGCCTCGCTCAGCCGCGCCAGGTGCGCCGCGCCAGGCAGCGTCGGCTGGCGGTGATACGCCATCAGCACACCGAGCAGCTTGCCCGAGCCGCCACGCACTGGCTCGGCCCAGCACGATTGCAGCTGGGCCCGCCACGCCAGTTCCATCGTTTCCTGCGCATCCGCATGCAGGTCGCCGACGATCACGCGCTGGCCGTCGCGCACGGCTTGCGCGGCGATGCCATGCACGCCCTGCAGGGTGTCGAGGTCATGGCCATGGCTGGCCAGGTTGAAAAACGCAGGCAAACTCGGCGCAGCGCCCAGCACCAGGCGGTGGCGGCTTTCATCGAGCAGCAAGATGCTGCACAGCATGGCGGGATGGTCCGCTTGCACGCTCAGCACCACGCTTTCCAGCACCCGTTCCAGCGGCGCGCCCGTGGCCAGCATTTCCAGCACCTGCCGCCGCGTATGTTCGCGCCGTTCCATCTGGCTGCGCTCGCTGATATCGCGGAAGGTCCACAGGCGCGCCTGTTCATTGCCCAGTTGCATGCTGCGCACATATTGCTCGACCACCCGTCCATCGCGCAGGTGCAGCAAGTCGCGCCGCTCGCGGTGGCCATGCGGCGCGTGGGCGCGTGCCCCGAGGAACGGCGCCGCCTGCTCCAGCTGGCTTTCCACATGGCGCACCAGCGCCGCGCCATCGGCTTGCCAGTCGAGCGCATCGGGCACTTGCCACAGGTCGCGGAAGCGCCGGTTCGACGTGAAGATGCGACCATCGGTATTGTCGACCAGAATGCCGTCGATGGTCGAATCGAGGATGCTGCGCAGCATAGCCTGGCTGCGCTGCGCCGCCTCGGCCATGGCCAGCACGCTCGCCTGCCCCTGCTCCAGCTGGCCGGTCAATTCGCTCGAGCGCGCCAGCGCCGCCTGGGCGCGGGCGCGGCCCGCCGCCAGCAGCCAGGTGGCCAGCGCCAGCACGATGCTGGCCAGCAAGCCGGTCCAGGCCACCAGGCGGGGCCGCGCCAGCAGTTCGCCATCAAAGCCCGGCATGGCGCGCATGCGCAAGGTCCAGGCATGGCCGGCGATGGTGATCGCCTGCTGCGACACCAGGCTGTCCGAGGCGGCAGACGACAAGGCGCCCGGCAAGCTGTCATACATCAGGGCCGCCTCGGCCAGTTGCGCGCCATCATAGATTTCCAGATCCAGCTGGCGCGCGCCCTCGCCGCCCACGCCCGCCATCAGATCACCCATGCGGAACGGCGCAAACACCCAGGCGCGCAAGGCGGCGCGCCGCTGCTCCACGCTGGCGTGCGGCAAGCCATTGTCATACACGGGCAATACGACCAGGAAGCCATGCGCCCGGGCGCTGCCGCCATCCTGCACCAGGTGGATCTTGCCCGTCATGGCGGCTTGCCCCGTGTCGCGCGCCTGCTCCAGCGCGGCCCGGCGCACGGGTTCGGACCCGATGTCATAGCCGAAGGCCAGCAGGTTGCTCTCGCTCAAAGGTTCCAGATAAGTGATGGGCGCATGCCAATCACGCTGGCCGTGCGGACGCACGGCATAGCCGGGATAGCCGTCCGCGCGCACGCTGGCCTCATGCCGTGCCAGGGCGGCGCCGGACAGCAGCGGCAGGTAGCCGATGCCGTGAATACCGGGAAAGTGGCGGTCCACTTGCTGCACCGCCAGATAGGCATGGAATTCGCGGCGCGTGACTTCCTGCGAACTGGCATACAGGCCCTGCACCCCGTGCAGCACCTGGATGTAGGTCTGCATGCGGCCGACGATGTTGCCCACCAGTTCGCGCACGCGGAAGTCGAAATCGGCCTGCACCTGCTGTTCGCTGGCGTCGTCGGCATTGCGCCAGGCGCCATACGTCAATCCCAGGCACAGCGCCAGCACCAGCGCGGCCAACGCGCGCGGTCCCAGCCAGTGCGACACTGAATGAGCAAACCACGACGTAGACGCGCGTGTAGACATGGCAGGCGAAAAAGCAGGACGGACATCAAACCGCTACACGGCCAGCAACATGGCTGGCGGCGGGCCGCACGACGACCATCGGTAGTCGATGAGAATGATAGTACGTTACAGCGGGCGCCCTTGCAATGCTGAATATTGTATTAAAAAGACCACGAATTGCGAAGCTGCAACTGAGTTTTCCCAGCACAAAGTCGACGCCATCGCAACTGATAATGATTCTCATTTATAATGATCATCCCGCTTTTCCTCCACACCCTCGACGATGCCCTCCCAGCCGCCTTCCTCCCATGACACTTCCTGGCAACTACCGCTGGCCACGCCAACGCTGGAACTCAGCGCGGGCACCCTGTCCTTTCCGGCGCCGGCGCACAGCATCGAACACAATGAGGCAGGATTGAAACTGGTGCTGGTCCTGGGCGGCCAGCTGGATTATCAACTGCAAAGCGGTGGCGCCGTGAGTGTCGAAGGCCCGGCCTTCCATATCAGCCTGAGCGACACGCCGTTTTCCGTCAGCCACCACTATGCGGCACGGCAACCGCTGCAGTACCTGAGCGTACGCATGCCGATGCAGGCCTTGCACGACACCTTCGGCGCCGAGCTGGGTTCGCTGGCGCGGCGCATCGCTCCAGCCGCGCGGCAGACCATGGCCACGGCGAACGGATACGCCGGCAAGGCCATGCAGGCGCTGGGCCGGCAAATCATGCTGTGCCCGCTGGCCGGTCCGCTGCGTCAGCTGTATTTATCCGGCAAGGCGCTGGAACTGACAGCTGCCGTGATGGACGGCCTGACCGGCACCGGCGCCGCGGCCGAGACGGCGCCCGGCACGCGCCAGCTGCGCTGCCTGCAGCAGGCGCGCGACATCTTGCTGCAGCGCCTGCACGCACCGCCGACCTTGCCGGAACTGGCGCGCCTGGCCGGCACCAACGCCAGCACCCTGAGCCAGGGCTTTCGCCAGCAGTTCGGCACCAGCGTCTTCGCCTACGTGCGCGAGCAGCGGCTGGAACTGGCGTACCGCATGCTGGCGGCCGGCAACATCAGCGTAGCCGACGCGGCGCATGCCTGCGGCTACACGGATTCGCATTTCAGCAAGGTGTTCCGGCAGCGCTACGGCGTTTCCCCCAGCGACCTGCGCTGCGCCTGACGCAATACGCGCAATCGCCAGGAAAACAGCGGCAATCCTTAACGCCCTGACGCCCTCCGTCCTTACCATATTGAGATTGATTCTCAATACGAAAGGTCCGGTTTTTCATGGCAATGTTTCCCCTCCCCCCACGCGGCGTGCGCTGGCCCCGGCATACCCTGCACGTCCTGGCCGCCCTCGGCTGCAGCCCCCTGGCGCAGGCGGCCGACGCGCCGGCACCAGAGGCCAGGCTGCCCGTCATCGCCGTCACGGCCACGCGCGAAGCGGGCGCCAGCATGGGCAAGACGGGCGCCTCGCTGAAGGACACGCCGCAATCGCTGAGCATCATCAGCCAGGAACGCATGCAGGAACAAAACCTGCAGACGCTCGACGACGTGCTGCAGCAGGCGACGGGCACCACCGTGCAGCCGTTCCAGCTGCTGACCACGGCCTACTATGCGCGCGGCTTCAAGATCGATTCCTTCGAACAGGACGGCGTGCCCGTGCTGATGGGTAACATGGCCAGTCCGCAGCAAGACATGGCGATGCTGGAACGCGTGGAAATCCTGCGCGGCGCGAATGGCTTGCTGCATGGCAGCGGCAACCCTGCCGCCACCGTCAACCTGGTGGCCAAGCGGCCGCAAAAGAACTTCGCCGCGCAAGGTGCGCTGTCGGCCGGCAGCTGGGACCGGCGCCGCGGCGAAGCCGACATCGGCGGACCCATGAACGCCGCGGCCACGCTGCGCGCGCGCGTCGTCGCCACGCACGAGGAACGGGGCTTTTTCTATGACGTGGCGCAGCAGAACAGCAGCAATCTGTATGGCGTCGCCGAGCTGGACCTGGCGCCGGGCAGCACGCTCAGCGTGGGTGTACAGAGACAGCGCATCCGTTCCATCACCAACATGGCAGGCGTGCCCCGCTATGCGGACGGCGGCGATATCGGCTTGCCCCGTTCCACCTATCTCGATGCGGCCTGGGACCAGTTCGACTGGGATACCCAGCGCGTCTTCGCCACCCTGGAGCAGCATTTTGCCAATGGCTGGCACGCCAAGGTGCAGGCCAATCACCTGTCCGGGGATTCCTTCCTGAAATACGCGGGTGCATATGGCGCCGCGCGCCGCGACCAGCGTCCATCCTCGAGCGTGATGGGCGCCGCCTACCGCTTCGACAATGGCCAGAACAGTGTGGACGCCTACGCCAGCGGTCCCTTCCGCCTGGGCGGACGCCAGCATGAACTGTTGTTGGGCGCCAACGTCCAGCACACGTCCAGCGAGCAGTTCTCCGCCAGCTTCCTGCCGCCGCCGAAGGGCACCCATGACGTCTTCCACTGGAACCCCTACGCGCTGGCGGAACCGGCCACCAGCGCGTATGCCTCGCGCGGCCCGACCAAGGTCAGCCAGTGGGGCGCCTATGCCATGGGGCGCTTCCAGGTGAGCGACGCGCTGACGGCCATCGCAGGCACGCGCCTGAGCCGCTGGAAACAGGAAACGCGCACGGCGCGCGTGGAACCGGATACCGAGCTGACACCGTATGGCGGCCTGGTCTACGCCCTGTCGCCGCAATGGTCCGGCTATGGCAGCTACACGCAAGTGTTCCAGCCGCAAAGCCAGGCCACCGTCGACGGCAAGACGCTGGACCCGGTAACGGGCAACAACCTGGAAGCGGGGATCAAGGGCGCGCTGGCGAATGGCAAGCTCGACGTTTCCCTGGCCGTGTACCAGATCCGCCAGAACAAGCGGGCCCAGGAAGATCCGAATTTCCCTTGCGCGGGCAACGTCTGCTACTACATCGCCGGCGGCGAAGTGCAAAGCCGCGGCCTGGAAGCGGAAGCGAACGGCCAGCTGACGCCCGACCTGAACCTGTCCGCCAACTACAGCTACAACACGACGCGCTACCTGAAGGATGCCGTATCGCAGGGCCAGCCGTTTGCCAGCTTCGCGCCCGCCCACATCCTGCGAGCGTGGGCCAACGCCACCCTGCCATGGGCCGGACGCCGTTTGAGCGCCGGGCTGGGCGTGCAGGCGCAAAGCCGCTACAGCGTCACCTCGGGCGGCGTGACGCTGCGCCAGGGCGGCTATGCGCTGGCCAATGCCCGCCTGGGCTGGCGCATCGACCGCCACTTCACGGCCGCGCTCAATGTCAACAACCTGTTCGACAAACACTATTACCAGAGCCTGTCCGGCACGGCCTGGAACAACCGCTATGGCGAGCCGCGCAGCGTGATGCTGTCCCTGCGCGCCCAGTATTGAGGCCCCCATGAACGACAACACCTTGACCATTTTCCCGCTCGATGGCCACCTGCTCGCGCTGCACCCCGATGCGTTGGCCCTGGCCATTCCCTACCATGCGCGCGGCAAGAGCCGCGCCGACTGGATCATCGGCGTCAAGCACGTCAGCGACGCCCAGTCCGTGCACGGCGACCATTGGGAGCGCCACCCGCGTGGCGACGAAACCCTGTGCCTGCTCGAAGGCAGCATCGAACTGGTGCTGCAAACGGACGATGGCGCGGAACGCCGCGTCGCCTTGCAGGCGGGGCAAGCCTGCATCGTGCCGCGCGGCACCTGGCACCGGCTGCAGGTGGACGTCCCCGGACGCCTGCTGTTCATCACGCCCAGCATCGGCAGCGAACACCGCAAAGTGGGCGGTGCCGCATGAGGCCGGCACTGCGGCGGGCGCACCTGTGGCTGATGGTGGCGGCCCTGTACTTCACGCAAGGCGTGCCGCTGGGGCTGGCCATGGAAGCGCTGCCGGCCATGCTGCGCCGCGACGGTGCGCCACTCGACGCCCTGGCTTTTTTGCCGCTGGTGGGCTTGCCTTGGGTCCTGAAATTTCTCTGGGCGGCGCAAGTCGACAACCGCTGGAATGCCCGCGTGGGCCGGCGCAGCAGCTGGCTGCTGCCGATGCAGGCGCTGGCCACCGCCTGCCTGCTGGGCGCCGCCCTGCTGGGGCTGTCTGCCGCCACGGCGCCGCTGATCGTCGCCCTGGCAGCGATGGGTTCGCTGGCCAGCGCCACGCAGGACATCGCCACCGACGGCCTGCTGGCCGAGCGCTTCGAGGGCGCCGCGCTGGGCCGCGCCAACGCCTTGCAGGTGGGCGGCACCATGGTGGGCTTTTTCACGGGCGGCTCCGGGGTATTGATGCTGTCGGGCATGTTCGATCAACGCGTGGCGCTGCTGGCGCTGGCGGTGATCGGTACCGCCAGCCTGGCGCTCGTCGTGCTGTGGCGCGAGAGCCCGCTCGCGGCCGCGCTGCCCGCATCGGTCCCGGTCCCGGGACCGGCGCCACGCAAGGCCAGCTTGCGCGGTTTTATTCGCCGGCCCGGTGCGCCGGCGCTGCTGGGCATCGCTTTTTTGTCGTCCATGACAGCCGTGGCCGGCTATGGCCTGTCGAAACTGCTGCTGGTCGACGCCGGCTGGCCGCTGGAAGATGTCGGCAAGGTGGGCATGGCCGGTGGCATGATCACCGTGCTGCTGGGCTGCGGCGGCGGCGCCTGGCTGATCGGCCGCCATGGCCCGCAGCGCGTCTTCCTGCTGGGCATAGGCGCGTCGGCGGCCGCTGCCGGCCTGTGGCTGTGGCTGGCAGCGATGGCGGGGCCCCTGCCGTCCAGCCTGGTCTGGCTGGCGACGGCGCTGGGCTGCTGTGGCGCCGGCTGCGCATCGGTCTCCATGCTGACCATGGCGATGCAGTTTGCCCGCCAGAGCGGCCAGGCGGGCACGGACATGACGGCCGTGCAAAGCATGCGCGACGGCGGTGAAATCCTCACCTCGTCCACCCTGACGGGCGTGGCGGCCACGGCCGGCTACGGCGGCAGTTTCACGCTCGGCATCGTCTGCGCCCTGCTGGCCATGCTGCTGGCGCGCCAGTTGGCGCAGCAACGCCAGCGGGCCTGAGCGCGCTGCTGTACAGTGCTGGCGATTGCACACACGGGAGCATCGCTTGCACGACGACCGCTGGCAGGGAACCCTATGGCTGGCGCCAGACTTTGCCATTTTGCATGGCGCAGCGGGCGCCACGGACAGCCACGCCCATTATGCGCACCAGTTGATGCTGAGCACGGGCGCGCCCTTCACGGCCGAGCTCGACGGCATCGTCCACACGGTGCGGCACTTGCTGATCGACAGCCTGCGCCCGCACGCCATCCTGGCAGCGCCGGCGCCCCTGCTGACCATCTATGCGGAGCCGCAGCGCCTGGGCGGCGCGGCCCTGCTGGCAGCAGCCGCCAGCGCCGGCGTACCCAGCCTGGACAATCTGGCTGCCGCGCTGCAGGCGCAGCCACGCGAGCGCTTGCCCGATCCCCGCTTGCGGCGGGCGCTGGACAAGGTCGATGCGCTGCTGTCGGGCAAGGTCAGCGCGGCCGCCGTGGCCGAGGCGGCACATTTGTCGCTGAGCCAGCTGGAACGCCTGTTCAGCGCCCAGCTGGGCCTGCCCGTGCGACGCCTGGTACTGTGGCGCCGCCTGCGCCTGGCCATCCGTTTCATCTTGCTCGGCAGTACCCTGACGGAGGCGGCCCACGGCGCCGGCTTTGCCGATGCCGCGCATTTTTCGCGCACCATGCGCAGCCTGTTCGGCGTGCGCGCCGACCGCAGCTTGCGCCAGCTCGACGTCAAGCTGCTCGACTAAGTTTTCGATGCAGCGCCTGCTTCAAGCCGGCCGGCAACTCGGGCGCCCGCACGCCCTCTTCCGCGCGGAACGGCTCCAGCAGTTGCGCCCCGTATGCGGCCGGATAATCGGGACGGCTGCCGATGCCCAGGTCCTCGCCCCGCATGCGGTAGCCCGGTGCATCGAAACGCGTGCCCAGCAAGCGGTCCCAGCAGGTAAAAAACAGGCCGAAGTTCACGTCGCCGGCCGTGCCGTATTTCATGTGATGAAAACGGTGCAGTGGCGCCCAGGCGAATACATGGCGCAGCGGGCCCATGCGCATGTCGACATTCGCATGCTGCAGCAACAGCTGGATCGCCACGGCAAACGCCAGCACGGCCATGACACGCTCCGGTATGCCCAGCAGCAGCAAGGGCAGCATGCCGCCCGCCGCTTCCAGCAGCAGGTGCAGCGGGTGCTTCATCCAGCCATTGAAGCCATACAGGCGCTGTACGCTGTGGTGCACGGCATGCAGTTTCCACAGAAAATAATAGCGGTGGCTCAGGTAATGCACGAGCGTGATGCCGCAATCGGCGATGACGATCGCCAGCAACAGTTGCGCCCAGAACGGCAGCTGGACTGGCCAGAATGCGCCCAGCGCCAGATGCCCGGCCAGCAAGGGAAAGGCAGCCAGGCCCAGCAGATACAGCGCTTCATTGACGAGCGCATGCAGGCTGTCGCGCCAGCCGTCGCCATGATCGTGGTTCCACGCGCCGTCATACGGCAGATAGCGTTCTGCAAGAAAGGAAGTGAGCAGGGCCAGCAGCAGCAAGGGCGGCAAGACCCAGAGAGAATAATGACACACCGCAATCAGGTAACTGGCGGCGCCGATGAAGCCGGCCCAGAACGCGGGGCCGTACAGCGCGGCAAAGAGGGATTTCATGGCAAGGGACTCCTGTGGCAAAAACCACAGCTTGGCCTTGTCCCCCTCCCCGCCGCTTGAAGAAACGGCGCAACCTGCTTATTTGGCCTGCTTTGCAGCCTTTCTCGCCGCGTATTGCTGGTAGCCATTCGCGCGCAGGGCGCAGGCGGGGCAGGTGCCGCAGCCATAGCCCCAGTCGTGCAGCTCGCCCCGCTCGCCCAGGTAGCAGGTATGCGTGCCGCTGCGGATCAGGTCGACCAGGGGCTGGCCGCCCAGGTCTTCCGCCAGGTCCCAGCTTTGCGCCTTGTCCAGCCACATCAGCGGCGTTTCCAGCTTCAATCGCGTATCCATGCCCAGGTTCAGGGCCACTTGCAGGGCCTTCATCGTGTCGTCACGGCAATCCGGGTAGCCCGAGAAATCCGTCTCGCACATGCCGCCGACGAGCACCGTCAAGCCGCGGCGGTACGCCACGGTGGCGGCCACGGTCATGAACAGCAAGTTGCGTCCAGGCACGAACGTGTTCGGCAAGCCGTTTTCCTGCATGACGATCTCGACGTTCTGCGTCATGGCCGTATCGGAAATGGCGGAAATCAGGGACAGGTCGATCATGTGATCCTGGCCCAGGCGGCTATCCCACTCGGGCGACTGCTGGCGCATCTGTTCCAGTACACCAGGGCGCACGGTCAGTTCGATCGCGTGACGCTGTCCATAGTCAAAGCCGATGGTTTCCACGCGGCTATAGTGTTTCAAGGCCCAGGCCAGGCAGGTGGTGGAATCTTGTCCACCGCTGAAGAGCACCAGTGCGGAGTCCGTTGCTAGCATAATTTCTTTCTTTCAGTTTTATTCTGTCCAATAGTGCGCAGGGAAACAGGATTCCCCATGCAAAAAATACTTATTCGTCCGCCATCAGTTTACCTATTCCGGTAACATGCAGTCAGCATTTACTCATCTGGAGCACCATGTTTTCTGCACGACCCATACGGCATACGGCTGCCGGCAAGGCGATACGACCACGGATTTTGGCACAAGTAGTGACAAAAGTAATGGGTCAACTGACACTGGCGGCCGCCGGCAGTGTCATCCTGGCATGCCCGGCCGTTCAGGCGCGCGCGCAGGAGGAAACGCAAGAGCGTCCGCAAGACGCGGCCGCCGGCACCCCTGCCACGGAAGCGGCGCCCGCCCCGCTGCAGTACGAGGTCAAGGTCAACGCACCGGGCGACCTCGATGAGTTGCTCGAAAAAAACCTGGATCTGGAACGCTTCCGCGGCAACCCGCGCATGGACCGCGAGCAATTGCAACGCCTCGTGCGCGATACGCCCGAGCAAGCCAAAAACCTCGTCGCCACGGCCGGCTATTACACGCCCGTCGTCACGGTGCGCGTCGATACGACGGGCGCCAAACCCGTCGTCATCGTCGACCTTGACCCGGGCCAGCCGGTGACCATCGACAAGGTCGAGCTGGAATTGCGCGGCTTCGACCCCACGCCGCCGCTGGCCGCCAGCGAACCCTACGATACGGAAGCCCTGAAGCGCAGCTGGTCCTTGAAAACGGGCAGCGTGTTTCGCCAATCCGACTGGGAATCGGCCAAGCGCGCCCTGCTGCGCGAAGTGGTGCAGACGCGCTACCCGCGCGCCCAGCTGGTCGATACGCAAGCCGTGGTCGACCCGGAAACGCACAAGGTCTCCCTGCTGGTGGTGCTCGACAGCGGCCCCGAGCTGCGCTTCGGCGAGTTGCGCATCGAAGGCTTGAAGCGCTACGATGCCAGCATCATCCGCAACCTCGACAAGATACGTCCCGGCGAATACTACAGCGAATCGGCGCTGCAATCGTTCCAGGCGCGCCTGCAGGACACGGGCTATTTTGCCAGCGTGGAAGTGAGCGCCGACATGAGCAGCATCCTCAACGAGCAGATCGAAGCAGGCCAGGAAAGCCAGCAAGCCGAGGTCGAAGGTGCCAGCGCCGCCGCCGAAGCCAAGCCGGCCAACCGCGGCCCCGCGCCGCTGCTGCCGCTGGTGGTACGCGTGACGGAAAACAAGCAGCAGAACGTCAGCGCCGGTCTCGGTTTCAGTACGAACACGGGGAATCGCGCCCAGCTCAACTATGACAACCTGAACGTGTGGGGCACGCGCTTCAAGAGCGCGATCACCATGGAAACGAAGAAACAGGCGGCGCACGCCAATTTTTACTTTCCAACGACCGAACGCGGTTACAACGACAGCGCGGGCGCCTCGTTCGAGCGCAGCGACATTTCCAACGAAATCACGGCCGTCACCACCATCTCGGCCAAGCGCAACTGGGGTGGTACCAACCTCGAACGCAGCCTGACGTTCGAGTTCCTCAGCGAAGACAAGACCGTCGTCGGCCTGGAACAGACGCGCAGCAAGAGCTTGCCGCTGACCTATGCCATCACCAAGCGCAGCCTCGACAGCCTGCTCTTCCCCACCAAGGGCTATGTCATCAACGCCCAGGTGGGCGGCGCCCTGCTGCCCGTGCTGACGGACGAGCGCTTCGTGCGCGTGGCCGGCAAGGCCGTGTATTACCGTCCGCTCGGTGAAAAAGGCGAGCTGATCGTGCGCGGCGAAATGGGCGCGCTGGGCTCGAAGGAAAAACGCGGCGTGCCGGCCGTCTACCTGTTCCGCGCGGGCGGCGACCAGTCGGTGCGCGGCTATGCCTACCAGGAACTGGGCGTCAAGGAAGGCGACGCCACCATCGGTGGTCGCTACATGCTCACCGGCAGCGCCGAATACCAGTACTGGTTCAAGCCGAAGTGGGCCATCGCCGCCTTCTATGACGCCGGCAACGCGGCCGATACCGTGAAAGCGGCCATGACGCCGAAATCGGGCTATGGCCTGGGCGGGCGCTACAAGAGTCCCGTCGGCCCCATCAATGTCGACGTGGCGTATGGCCACGCCGTCCACGCCTACCGTTTGCACTTCTCTCTGGGATTCACTTTCTGATGTCCGATATTACTACCGAGTCCCACGACGCCGCGCCGCCACCGCCGGCGAAAAAACCGCGCCGCTGGGTGCGTTATGTGCTGATCGCCGTCGCCAGCCTGGCCGTGCTGCTGGGCGGCGCCTTCTGGTTCCTGGGCCGCGAATCGACCTTGCAGATGCTGGTGCAAAAAGTGGCCAGCGCCAGCGGCGGCGAAATCGAAGTGTCGGGCGTGTCCGGCTCGCTGTACAACCGCATGCACCTGGGCCACGTCAGCTACCGCAGCAAGACGCAGCACATCACGGCCGACAACATCGACATCAACTGGTCGCCATTCCAGTTCTTCTCGGAAGGCATCGCCATCAGCGAACTGCACGTGGCCAGCCTGTCCGTGGAAAGCACGGCGCCGTCCGAAGAACCATCGACCATGCCTGCCAGCCTGGCCTCGCCGTTCAAGATCGGCATCAGCGACGCGCGCCTGGACAAGGTGACCCTGGTGAGCGCGGGCGGCAACACGGTGTTTGAAAAGATCCATTTCAGCCTGTCGGGCGACAAGACGCAATGGCAGCTGGAAGACGCTTCGGCCCTGACGCCCTTCGGCCAGGCCACGGCCAGCGCGACGATTGCCGCCACGCAACCGTTCAAACTGTCAGGCAAGGCAAGTTTGACGCAGCTCACCCCCGCCGCCGGTGAAAAACCCGCCGCCCTCGCCTTGCAACTGGGCGGCGACCTGAATGTGCTGAACGTGACGGCCAAGGGCAGCGCGGGCGCGGCCACGGCCGACGCCCAGCTGGCGCTGGCGCCATTCGACCCTGTCATCATCCTGCGCTCGGCCAGCATCCGTGGCCGCAACATCAATCCGGGCAAGTTCGACGCCACCCTGCCGCAGGCGGACCTGAGCCTGGAACTCGATGCCGCCATCGATACGCGGCCCAACGCGCAAACCGTGTCCGGCAAGCTGGCCATCCTCAACCACGCCACGCCCGGCCCCATCGACCAGCAAAAGCTGCCGCTGCGCCAGTTCGAGGCGCGCCTGGGCGGCACCCTGACGGCCACCACGCTCGAGTCGGCCATCATCGATTTCGGCAACGCGGGCAAATTCACGGGTAGCGGCGAGCTCAACCGCGATGCCGTCGACGGCCCCATCGGCAACGCGCAGCTGACCTTGCACACCGACAAGATCGACTTGCAACACATTTACAGCAGCATCAACAGCACGAAGATCGTCGGCGACATCGTGCTCGACAGCGATGGCAAGACGCAGACCCTGCGCGCCAAGCTGGGCGAAGCCAAGCTGCGCCTGGACGTGGAAGCCACCCTGGCCGACTCGCTCGTGCAATTGCGCAAGGCAACCTTGCAAGCAGGCAAAAGCAGCGTGAATGCGACGGGCCAGATCAGCCTGAAGGACGATCAGCCCTTCAAGGCCGTGGCCAATGCCAGCCGCCTCAATCCCGCCGACTTCGGCGCCTTCCCCGTGGCCGACCTGAACCTCGACGTGCGCGCCAATGGTCACGTGGCGCCCCAGTGGCTGGCGAATGCGGACTTCACCGTACGCCCCAGCAAGCTGCTCGACCAGCCCCTGTCGGGCAAGGGCAAGCTGACGGCCGATGCGGCCCACTTCAGCGGCATCGACGTGCAACTGGCGCTGGGCAAGAACAACGTGACGGCCAAGGGCAACTTTGGCGGCGCCGGCGAAAAGCTGAACTGGAATGTCGATGCACGGCAACTTTCCGCCCTGCAGGGCGATTTGCTGGGCACCGTGCTGGCCAGCGGCGTGGTGCAAGGCACCCTGCAGCAGCCACGCACGAGCTTTGTTGCCGATGCAAAAGGACTGGGTCTCACCAGCGGCAAGCGCCCTGCGCCGGACAGCGCCATCCACGCCAGCGGCGACGTGGGCTTGACGGGACCGAAAAAGGAAGCGGAACTGAAAATGACGGGTTCCTTGCAAAAGATCAACCCGGCCGCGTTTGGCGCATCACTGCCCAACGGCAACGTCAATGCGGATTTCAACGGCAACGGCCGCCTGAGCGGCGACTGGCAAGTGGCCCTCAACCTGGCCCTGCGCGAATCGACCCTGCAAAACGCCCCGCTGGCCGGCTATGCCAAGCTGTCGGCCAACGCGAAACGCATCGACAGCGTGGATACGGAACTGCGCCTGGGGCCGAACAGCCTGCTGGCCAAGGGCGCGCTGGGCGGCGCCACCGACAAGCTGACGTGGAAACTCGATGCGCCGCAACTGTCGACCCTGGGTCCCAGGTTTGCCGGCGTGCTGCAGGCAGCCGGCTCCGTCAGCGGCAAGATGGACGCGCCCGCCGCGCAACTGACGCTCGACGGCCGTGACCTGACCTTCTTTGGCGACCAGCAACTGAAATCCATCAAGGGCAGCGCCAGCGTGGGCGCCGGCCAGGGCGCGCTCGACCCCATGGTCAGCAGCCTGGACATCACGGGCTACAGCACGCCCACCTTCAAGCTGGCCAGCGCCCGCCTGGGCACGACGGGCACGCGCGGCAGCCATACGGTGAGTTTGGCGGCGCGCAACGACGATTTCGACGCCACCGTGCAAGTCCGCGGCAGCCAGAGCGGCGCCGGCTGGACGGGCACCATCGACAGCCTGCAAAACAAGGGCCGCTATGCGCTGGTGCTGCAAGCGCCCGTGCCAGTGAAAGTGGCGGGCCCGGCCGGCAGCGGCGTGGCGGGCCTCGGTCAGCCCGAGCAGATCAGCGTGGGCAACACCGTCATCAAATTGCCAGCAGGCAGCATCACCATGCAAAACCTGGTCAAGAACGGCCCGCGCTGGACCAGTTCCGGCCAGGCGGCCGGCGTGGCGCTGACCTACCTGGCGCAAGTGATCCCCGCGCTGCAGGCCAATGCGCGCAGCGACCTGACCCTGGGCGCGCAGTGGTCGCTCGACATGCAGGTGCCGACGGCCAAGCAGAAAGATCCGTCCCTGGCCGGCATGCTGCATATCTACCGCGAAAAAGGCGACGTGACGGTAGGCGTGGAACAGCCGCTGGCGCTGGGCTTGCGCACCCTGGATGCCCGCGTGGATGTCGCCAACCAGCAATTGCGCCTGGCCGTGAAACTCGACGGCGCGCGCGCGGGCCAGAGCGACATCAATGCCACCGTGCAAATGCTGGGCGGGCGCATCAGCAACGACAGCGCCCTCTCGCTGACGGGCACCACCAGCATCGATTCGCTGGCGTGGCTGGCGCCGCTGACGGGCCAGCCGGGCCTGGAACTGGGCGGTGCCCTGAAAATCGCGCTGGCCGGCAGCGGCACCATCGGCGCGCCGCAATTGAATGGCGACATCAACGGCAGCAAGCTGCTGGTGAACTGGGCCGACCAGGGCTTGAAGTTGCGCAATGGCGTGCTGCAAGCCAAGTTGGCCGGCGATCAATTGCAATTGCAGCGCCTGAGCTTTGACGGCGGCGATGGCAAGGTGCAGGCAGATGGCTGGGTACGCTTTGCGAATGGCGAAGCGAGCCTGGAACTGAAACTGATGGCCGACCGCCTGCAGGCGTTGTCGCGCCCCGACCGTACCTTGATCCTGTCGGGCAACAGCACCCTGGTGCGCAACGACAAGCGCTTCAGCTTCGAGGGCAAGTTCAAGGCCAACCGCGCGCTGATCGAGCTGGCGCCGCAAGACACGCCGACGCAAAGCAGCGACGTAGTGGTGCTGGGCAAGGAAGTGAAGGGCGGCAAGGAAGCGCCTTCGCTCCCCCTGAATATCGACCTCGAGTTTGACCTGGGCAATGCCTTCCACCTGCGCGGCATGGGCATCGATGCGGACCTGGCGGGCAATGTGCGCGCCAGGGTCATCAACCGCGCCGCGCCGCGCGTGACGGGCAGCATCCGGGTCGTCAATGGCCTGTATGCGGCGTATGGGCAGAAACTGGCCATCGAACGGGGCTTGATCGCCTTCACGGGCGCCTACGACAACCCGTCCCTGAACATCCTCGCCGTGCGCAAGCGCCCCGAGGGCGAAGCCTTGTCGGAAACGAATGTGGAAGCGGGCGTGGAAGTGCGCGGCACGGCCCAGGCGCCGACGGCCAAGCTGGTCTCCACGCCAAGCGTGTCGGACAGCGACAAGCTGGCCTGGCTGATCCTGGGCCACGGCGCGGAAACGGCGGCCGGCGATGAAATGGCCCTCTTGACGACGGCTGCAGGCGCCCTCTTCGGCGGCTCCGGCGGCGGCTTGCAGGGCAAGCTGGCCAGTTCGCTGGGACTCGATGAAGTGGGCCTGTCGCAGGCGCAAGGGCTGGAAAGCACGGTCGTCACCGTCGGCAAGCGCCTGTCCTCGCGCGCCTACCTGACGTTCGAGCAAGGCACGAGCACGGCGACGAGCCTGGTCAAGCTGCGCTACAAGCTGAACCGCCGCATCACCCTGCAATTCCAGACGGGCACGAACAATGCCCTGGACGTTTTATATACGTGGGCATTCGACTAGATCGAGCGTAGGTCGGATTAGCGGCGCAGCCGCGTAATCCGACGCCGCCAGAAACAACAAAGGGCGCCTCGGCGCCCTTTTCTTTGCTCTACCGCAAGCGGCTTACTCGGCCACGTCGAGCCCACGCTCGATCATGCCTTCGACATACGCGCGCAGGTATTGTTCCAGCGCGGGGCCGGACAGCACGTTGGCCGTCAGCGCGCCGTGCGGCGAGCCTTTCAGCACGCCGTCGTGATACACGCGCGCAATCCAGGCCACGTCCGCGCCCTGGGTGTAATCGAGTTCATAGTCGAACGATTCTCCGCTGACTTTGCGTGTGTAGACTTCCTTGACAATTGCCATCTAAAACAGCCTTTCTTGACGAGATTAACTGGGATGCGGGTGCGGTACGGGATCGTCCTGCGGCACCGGATGCACGGGCCCCGGATGATGCCCGGGCGCTTCTTGCGGCTCCGGCACCGGCATGGGTTCATCGACGGGCGCCGGGTCGGGCGCGCGGTGGGCATGGATGACGGACATGGCTGGCCTCCCGGTGGACAAAAGAAGACCATACCACGAGATGCCCGCCGCCTGTCCATATTTGCCTGCCGGCCTGGCGTCCGCGGCCACGGCATGGCGTGACAGGGCATAGTGCTTGCATGCCATGTAAATGTCAACATGCAACTTTACCGTTTGACAAGCATCGCCGCCCGTCCCCATCTGGCTTACAATCGCTGTTTTACCCGTACCCGATTGCATACATGGAAACCACCACCCTCGCCCTGCTGTTACTGGTCCCGCTGCTGGTCTGGCGCATTTATTCGCGCCTGAAAAAACTGGTGGCGCGCCAGAAATCGCAGCTGTGGCGGCACTGGACCGTGGCGATCACGTTTCCCGCGCTGCTGCTGTTCCTGGCGACGACGACGAAATTCGACGTCCTGCCCCTGTCCAGCCTGGGCGCCGCTGCCCTGGCCGGCGGCTGGCTGGGCGTGCTGGGCTTGAAGCTGACGCGCTTCGAACAGGTCGGCAAGGACTTTTTCTTTACCCAGCACCGCTACCTGGGCCTGACCATCACGATGCTGTTCATCGCCCGCTTGCTGTACCGCGGCATGCAAATCTATCTGAACTCGCGCCTCGACGTGCCCGTGCCGCCGCCACCGTTTGGCCAGAGCGCGCTGACCATGGCCGCCTACGGCCTCGTCATCGGCTACTACGCCGTGTATGCGTGGGGCCTCGTGCGCTGGCGCCAGCGCAACCAGCCGCTGCAGGCGCCCGAGTAAGTCATCCCGTCAATAGTACTGGCACAGGCCGGTACACGTCGTCACCGACAGCGCCTGGCGGATCGTCGCCAGCGCCGGCGCCAGGGCCGGATCAAGGTCCTTGTCCGCATCCGCCAGGCTGTTCAGCAGACGTTCGCGCAAGGGCGGCGGCATCAGGCCCGCGTTCGCCGTGGCGTGCTGCGCGGCTGCTTCCAGCATCATTTTCTTTTGCGCCACGTTCCAGAACGCCACCTGCACGAACTGCACCACGCCGGAGTAAGCCGTGCTCGATCCCTTGCTGAAGGCACGCGCGCGCATGCGCTCGGCCCCGCTCACCTCCTGCCCCGGCTGGTGACTGAATTCCTGCTCCATTAGACGGATCAAGTGCGCATGGCAATGCAGGCCAAAGGCGAACATGGTGCTCATCTCATCGCCATAATTGGCCAGGTTCTGCATCACTTGCTCCTTGCGCGCCTGCTGCAATTCGGCGCCCGACAGCGGCAGCGGCAGCGCGAGGCCAAATTGGTAATAGGCCTTGCCCACGTTGGTGGCCCGCTCGCACAGGGCCACGCTCTGGTTCATGTCCTGCAGCGCCGCGACGGGCGCCTGGAACAGGCGCGGCGCATCGGTCATCCGGGCAAACAACACGGCCACGTCAGGGTCGCCCAGGCGCGGCAAGCCGCCTTGTGGCGTCGCCTTGGCCATCATCGCTTCCAGGCGCGCGCTGGCTTGCTGGAAATCGGTATAGCTGTCGGCCCAGGCGGCGGGCGCCACGAGGGCGGAGGAAAGGCAGAGCAGGCGGCCGATGCGGCGCAGCGGCGGGGAAATCGATAAGGACATCAGATCAGAAGAATACTATTGGATAATTGGTAATTATAGGCAATCTGTATCCATATTGCATTTAATTGCGTTTTACACCATCACTTGCTTGGGAGATGATGGTGACGCGCGGCCAGCGCGGCGCATAGTCCTTGCTGGCCAGGCGCTGCGCATAGCCGTCCTCGCTGATGCGCGCGGGGTTGCGCCGCACCACCATGCTGAACAGGTCATCGAGGCCATGCGGCGCGACGATGCCGATCTCGCCGTCAGGCTGCAGATAGATGCCAACCGAGGTGGCAAACTCGGGCCAGGTAGCGATGGCATCGTCGAGCGACAGCAGGGGCGGCACGGCGTAGCCAAACTCGTCTTCGAACCACAGGTGTACCCTGGCCTGATTGCACACCTCCCACGGCACGCCGGGCAGCAAGGTGGCCAGGCGCTGGCGCAGCTGCGTTTCGCTTTCCGGGCTTGAATCATGCGCATCGAAATACGCCACGTCGACATCGCTCAATGCCGATGGATGCGCATAGCCGTGCAAGGCGTCCCAAACGAGGTTGCGCACGGCGCCGGCGCCGATGCAGCAGTCCGGCAAGCCCAGCTGCGCCACGGCGTGCAGGACTTGCATGCACCATGGCGTGCTCCTGACGATGGCGCGCAGCCGCGCTGCCAGTGCCGGCTGCGTACTCACGCGCGGGTCCAGGATCGCTTCCAGGCGCGCGCCGGCTTGCTGGAAGCGGCATCACTGTCGGCCCGGGCGGCGGGCACGGCAAGCAGCGCACCCGGGAACAGCATACGCAGTGGGTGCTGAAGAGCAGCAGTTTCCAAAGCGCGGTCTTTCTATTTCGTCAGCAAGTAATTGCTACGCAACGCAGGCGCCTCGCCCGTATTCCCGCTGCCATTCTCGACATTGCCGAAATATACGTTCAGATCCTGCTGCGGGCGGAAGTTGCGCAGCTTGACTTGCAAGGTGGTGGGATTGATCTTGGTGAACGTGCCGGGAAAGCACAGGCTGATCAACTCATCCGGCTTGCCCTTGACCAGGTTCAAGGTAAAGTCTTCGATGCCATTTTTCCAGGTGTTGCCCGTCTTCAAGATGTACGAGACCCATTTGGCATTGACGAAGCCGCTCTCGCCTTGCTGCGCCGCCAGGCGGTTCCACGTCTTGTAGAAAGCCTTGTCGCCACAATACTTTTGCTCAAACTCCTTGCCGTCGCCCAAGTAGGAGGCACCGGGGCCGGCGGCCACGAAAGGCGCATATTGATGGCGCACGCGCACCGTTTTGCCGGCAGGGAATTTCTGCCGCCACTGGTAAACCACCGTCACGGACCAGGCCGGCACCCATTCTTCGTCTTCGGACAGCTTGGCCAGCAAGCCTTCGGCGATCATGGCTTTTTGCTGCGCGGCGCTCAAGGGCGCCACCTTTTTTTCGAACGGGCTGAACGACGGAAAATAAGCGACTTGCGCGTCCGACAGGCCAAGCTGCGCCAGGCGCGCCGTCACGTCACGGCTGTCGAGTTTGGCGGCCAGCACGGTCTGGTAATCCTTGCGCTTGCCATCGACCTCGATCGAGAACTGCTGCGGCTGGCCGTAATACGTGGGCGACTGGTGGTAGCCGGCCTCGTAGGCAGGTAGCGGAAAGATGATGGTCTCTTCCACATCGCTTTTCGATTCGTTGAGAAACTCGTACTCGACCTTGATCAAGTCCGGGCTGACCGTCAGCACCTCCTTTTTCATGGCCACGGCGTCGCTCTTGCCGACGATAATGCCGCCGGTACCGACCGAGCCGATGCCGTCGTTGGCCATTGCCGGCGCCGAACACGCAAGCGCCAGCGCCAGCGCGGCAGATGCCAGCAAGGTGCGCACCAGCATCACGCCGCCTTGCCCGAGACGGGATCGACGCGGCGCTGCAGCACGAAAATCGGTTGCGCCCATTGGGTATCCTTTTTCTTCTTGCTGGTGATCAAGGTCAGCTCCGACGGATCGTAGACATCCGTGTTGTGCGTCAACGGCGTCGTCATCAGGTATTGCGCTTCCGTGTTTTTCAGGAACTCGCCGACCAGTTGAATGTTGCGGATATCGAGGTGGGCAAACGGTTCGTCGATGAAGACGAAGCCGCCGGAACCGTCTTCCGATTTCAGCAAGCCGATCAACAGCACCAGCGACTTCATGACCTGCTGGCCGCCCGACGCTTCGCCGTCATTCATGCCGATCACGCCCTTGCCATCGAACTTGAAGCGCACATGCAAGCCCGCCTGCGACAGCTGCACATCGTCGTTTTCCAGGCGCACGGGGTCGGCATGCACTTCGATGCCGGCCAGTTCGCCCAGCTCCTTGATGTTCTTGCTGTACGTCTTGATGGTGTAGCGCAAGCGCTCCATGTAGGCGCCGCGGGCATTGCCCGTCGCTTCGATGGCCCGGTTGTTCTGGTAGCGGCGCTCGTCCGTCTCCGACTGGCGGCCATGCAGCTGGTCCGACAGGCGGTGGTGCTGGTCGATGACGGTGGCGTCGAGTTCCCAGTCGTCGCGCGCCAGGCTGTTTTGCAGGCTGGCCACGCGCAGATCGACCTGGTGCGCATTCTGGTGCTCGGCCACAAGGGCAGCGCGGCGTGCGGGACGGCGCCAGCTTTTCGGCAAGTGGCGCCACGCGTGGCGCAGGGCCAGCAAGCCGCGCGCATGCTCGGCGCGCTGTTCGATCTGCTTCTTGTAGCCGAGGCGCGAACCGGCTTCCGCTTCAGACAGTGCCAGGCGCGCGTTTTGCCACACGGTATCGGCACGCGTGCGCGCCACGGTGGCGTTCTTCGTCAGGTTTTGCAGCTCGCCCAGGCGGCCGCCCACTTCCAGGCGCTCTTCCTTGAGCGGCTTGGAGTTGCGCAGCGCTTCGGCGAATTCTTCCTGGCGCGCACTGAGTTCCTTGGCCGCGTCGACGCCTGCGATGCGCGCTTTCAAGGCGCCCACTTCGGCCGCCAGTTTCGAGATCGCCAGAGTCAAGGTGTCTTCCTGGCCTTCCAGGCCCGGCAGGGAGCGCAGCAGCGCTTCCAGGCGGCCGCTGCGGCCAGCCTGACCGAAGCGGTAGCGCGACGCTTCCACGAACAGCGAGCGGCCGCCGCGGCGTTCGCGGTGATACGCCTCGGGCGTGATCCACTCTTCGTGGTTGCCCAGCTTGAAACCCGCTTCGACGGAATCGACGCGGGAAATGCGCGACAGCTGCTCGATCAGCCAGCTGGGCACGGGCGCGGAAAATTTCACCACAGCCAGCAGGCTTTCGTCTTTTGCGACGGGCGCCGTGACCAGGTCGGGCACGATGAAGTGACGATAGCGTTCCTTCTCGGCCAGGCGGTAGGCGGCAGCCGCATCCTTGGCCTTGTCGAGCAGAACCACCGAGGCATAACCGCCCAGCACGCCTTCGACGGCGCCCTGCCAGCGGCTGTCCGTCACTTCGACGATGTCCGACAGCATGGCGTGGCTGATCCCCGCGTCGCGCAGCGCGCGGCGCATGCCGCGCACATTGTCCGGCTCCGGCATGGCCGTCTTGCCTTGCAGCGCGGCAATCGTCGCCTGCTCGGCCGCGATACGGGCCGACAGGGCGTCGCGCTGCTGGCGCTGGCGCAGCAATTCCGCTTCCTTCTGTTCCAGCTGGGCCGCCACTTCGGCGATGTCGCTGCCCGAGTCGGCCGCCAGCTTGTGCAGACGGTCCTTCTGTTCCAGCAGGCTGTCCAGCGGTTTCAGTTTCGCATTGATCAAGGACAAACGGCTCTGCAGACCAATGGACTCCTGCTCCAGCAGGGTCTCGTTCATCTGCGCGTCGGACAGGGCCTTCGCCTGCGCGGCCAGCGCATTGCGCTTGTCCGTCAGTTGCTGGTCGGCCTGCGCCATCGGTTTGCGCGCATCGCGCAATTGCCGGCTGGCGATGGCCGCCTTTTCGCGCGCCTCGTGGTACTGCAAGCTGGGCAGCACTTCTTCCAGCAGGTTGCGGCGCTCTTTATGCAGCCCTTCCCACTGGTGGTAATTGGCCACGCGCAGGCGCAAGCCTTCCAGGTTGGTTTTCGACGCCTCGAGTTCCGTCTCGAAGCGTTTCAGTTCCACTTCCGTATCGCGCTGGTGGCGCTTGGCTTCGTCGTAGGCGTCCAGCACTTCCTTGTCGCCAAACACCTGGAACACCAGGTCGAGCAGCTGGCGCGGCGCGTATTCGCACAATTTGTCCGTCTCGCCCTGCTCCAGCGCCAGCACTTTCGACATGGCGGGCGACAGGCCCGCATTGGCCAGGCGCTTGCGGTAGTTTTCCACGCCCAGCCAGTCGTTGGCGTCCGTGATGTCCTCGATCTGCACATTGCCCGGACGCATCAGATACTGGCGCTTCCAGTCGCCGCCGTTCTTCTGGATCTGGCAAAACAGCGTCACTTCATCGTCGCTGAAGAAGCCGGAACTGCGGAACGGGCGGTTCGACAGCTGCTTGCCCACGTTCTTGTTGTCGACCACGGCGCGCAGCCAGGCCGTCTGCTGGCCCGAGTGGCGCGCATAGTGTTTATACGTGCGGCCCATCGAGCAATCGAGGCCGAACAGGGTGCGCAAGGCGTCGAGCAAGGTGGTCTTGCCGGAGCCGTTCTGCCCCGCGATGGTGATGATCTTCGCGTCGAGCGGAATATTCTTGATGCGCTGCCAGTAATCCCAGTGCACCAGTTCAAGTGATTTGATATGAAACATGGGCGCTTTCAGTGAGGGAGGTCGGACGCGGGCTCGTCGCCGGCGTCAGGCAGGTCGCCGATGTCGGCGGACAGGTCGTCTGCCAGGTCGGCGTCGAGCAGTGAATCGCCGCTGACGGCCACCAGGCGTGCTGGCGCCCGCTTGAACACGTCGGCCAGGGCGCCATTGATGATGCGCTCTTTCAAGACGTCCGTGTCCATCATCAAGTCCAGCAGCGGACCTTCCAGGATGAAATCGCCGCGCCGCTCGATAAAGCCCAGCTTGGCCAGGGTGCCCAAGTTCATGTCCATGCGCGTCTTCTTGCCCAGCTTGTCGCCGAAGTCGGACAGCAGCGCCTTGTAGGAAATGCCGATCGACGCGTCTTCCGCGCGCGGCAACGGCTTTTCCGTGCCGAACATATCGTTCTGGTCGTCGTCCGCGTGCTGGTGCGTTTCCTGGCGTTCGCGCTTGGGCAGGATGATCTGCGCCCACAGCACCACCAGCAAGGCCACGCCATCGCGCGCCAGGCCGAAATTATTGTTTTGCCACACGTCGCGCGCGCCGAAGATCTTCGGCTCGATAGTGCGCGTCAGGGCCAGGGTGACATGGTCGGCATACACGTTGTCGAGCAGTTTCAGGCCGCAGGCCAGCAGGCGCGCATCGATCTCGGCGCGGAACAGCTCGTCGGACAGCACGCGCTTGACGAGCTTGTCGTCGCGGCGCAGGGTTTGATGCGTGAGCAGGCGCGCAATCAGGATTTGGGAATCGTCATTCATCGGCGGTGCCGCTATCTAAATCAAGTGAAACATTCAGTGAAAGCGAGGCGATCGACATGGCCGCCACGTGGGGGTCGGTCAGTTGGACCATCTCGTCGGTCGGTGTAAAGGTAATCGGCAGACGGGCCAGTTCGGCCGTGGAACCCTGCAAGCTCGCTTCGGACACGTCGCCCAGAAGCGGCAGCATCGAGGCGCGGTAGGAGGCCACGGCAAAGCTGGCCGGCAGCAGCGAGTCCTGCACGGGCACCGATTTCGGCCCCTCTTCGCCGATGCTGGGGAAATTGCCCAGGCTGGCGAAGTTCGACAGGCGTTCGAGCAAGTCATCGAGTTCAAGCTGCATGGCGGGTCCGTCGCTGATGGTGGTGGGCGCGTCCTCGCCGCTGGGCAGGCCCGTGTTGATGACGCCTGCCGCCCGTTCGGACAGCAGTTCCGTTTCGGCCACGTCGATCATCTCGGCCGGCGTGGAGAACAGCGGTACGACGGGCTGGTCAATGGCGCCTTCGGCCAGGCTGGCCAGGTCGTCATGCAGCAAGAGCCAGCGCTTGATGTCCGTGGTCGACAGGCCCGACTGGCCCAAGTGGACGCGCTGGCGCTCGATCTGGTTCAGGGCGCGCGAAAACATGCCTTGCATGTTCAACAATTTACTTTGTGCGCGGCCAATCGCCTGCGCCGCCTTGTGCGTGGCGCTGTCCGCGTTTTCGTCAGAAGTAATCGCCACAAGAATCTCGGAACCCTTCTCGACCCAGTCGCACGCCATGTTCCACTTCGCCTGCGCCGTGCGCAAGCGGAACTCGGAACCGGAGGCGATGGCGTCGGAGAACTCTTCCGTCAAGTCCACCAGGCGCCCCAGCAAATGCTGAAGTTGCTCGACCGACACGCCGCCGACGGCTTGCGCGCCCGCCACCTGCGACAGCAGGAAACCCATTTCCGCTTCATCTTCCGTCTGGCCCAGGCCCAGCAGGCTGTCGATGGCGGACAGCACATTGCGCGCCATCGGCGTCACGCGGTACACGCCCTGCTGCGCATCCCAGGCCAGCAACTGGTTCGAGCGCAGGCGCAGCAAGACCGTTTCCAGGCTTTCCGGCAACAGATACGCCAGTTTCGTATTGATATCGGCGCGCGTATAGGCGGACGTGGCCGCATCGGACGCGAGTTCGCGCAACACCAGCAGACGCACCAGCACGCCATCGAAACCGCCATGGAACAGGGCCGTAAACACTTGCAGCAGGGGCTGCGCCCGCTTCAAGTGAAATACCTGCTCGATCTCGTCGGCCGAAATATTGGGCTGGAAATGCGCCTGCAAGGAATCGTGATGCTCTTGCTCTGTCTGATTTGCATCCGTAGCCACGGCTGCACTTGCCATTATATCAATCATTCTTTTCCGGATGAGTGTTCAGCGGGCGGCGCTGCGGGCTAACGCGGCGCTGCGGGGCGGGGGCGTCAGTATATCAGTTCTGACATGCAATTTAGCGCATGGGAGGGGGCGGTGCGGACACGGCGCAACACGGCCGGTGCGCCGTGCCGGGCCAGGAGGATGAAATGGGGGGTCAAACACGGCATGCCTGGCCCCAAACCATTAGTGAACACTTACTTCTTGACGATCTTTTGCAGGGTTTGCTCGACGTAGTCGCCGTCTTCATCGGCGAACGTCACCTTCACCGGATACCATTCCAGCGACGGCGCCAGCCACAGGTCCACTTGCTGGCCCTTCTTGTCCGGCGGCGGCGCCTTGACCAGGTGCACGGCCTCCAACAGACCTTGGCCCGTGGCGACGGTCTCCTGCTTGACGACCTTGAAGGTCCACGGTTCGGCGTCGTGGCGGCCGGCAACGAAGAAGCTCCATTCCGAACCGGGCGTGAATTTTTCGGGCGCGGCGCGCGCCACGCTGACCAGTTGCCAGACGGTGCTGTTGCGGTCCTGCTCGCCGCCTTTCAGCGGATAGCTGTCATCGCCCTCGCTGAAGACGATGGTCTTGCTGTCGCGCTTGAAGGTGGTGGTGGCCGCCTCCTTGCGGAAACGCTTTTCCACGAACTGCGCCGGCGCCAGGCCGAAATCGTCGACCGTGCCTTCGCTGCGCTGCTCGAGGATCTTGCCAAACAGGGCCGCCTTGGTTTCGGCCAGCAGCGAGTACTTGCCGTCGCCGGCGCGCCAGTTGCTGACCGATTCGCCCGACAGCGCAATGCCGCGCTGCTTGGCCTTGATCGAATACACGAGGTCGGCCGATGGCGCCAGCTTGTACGGGCGTTTGATGACGGGATGGTCCACGGGCTCGTCCGCCGCCATGGCGGGCGTCAGGGTGGCGGCCAGCAGGCTGGCAGCCAGGATGCGTTTCAAGGTAGTCAAAGTGGTCATTTATTTTCCTGTTGATTCATTTACGGAGATCTTGGTCACGGTTTGCGTGGTCAGCGCCCCGTTCGCTTCGGTATTGCGTATTTGTACCGGATACCATTGCATCGATGGCGCCAGCCAGATATCGAGCTGCGACGAATACGTGCCGGGCTTCGGCGGCCGGCGCAAATGCCAGGTCACCAGCCGCCCCATCTTGGTCTCCAGTTCTTCCTCGCCCACCAGGTGGAAGCGGAACACGGTCGCCTCCTTCTCCTCGCCGACGAGAATGTCGATATTGCCCACCAGCTGGTTGACGTCGGCGCGGCCGATGGCGGCCAGCTGGAACGGCACCGTGGCCTTGTCTTGCACCCCTTCCTGCCATGGCGCCGTGGCCGTCGTGGCCGAAAACGTGATGGCCTTGGCGTCGCGGTTGAAATGCGTGGCCGTTTGCGCGCGGCCCTTGCGTTTCTCCGTGGCCGTGACGGGCACGATACCGCTGCCATCGATCACGCCTTCGCTGGTCAGCACCAGCAGGTTGATGCGCGTGATCAGCATGCTCAAGCCCACCTCCAGCTTCAGCTGATACGCGTCGCCCCGGTTTTCCCACGCCATCGCGGCCACGCCCTGCCACTTGGTGCCGTCCGCATCGCGCCGGTCCACGTGCAGGTCGAACTGGGCCGACGCGGGCGCATTCGTCTTGTAGTGCCGTGCCTGCTCGACGGGCGGTGGCGGCGGCGCGCTGGCCGGCACGGGTTCCGCTGCCACGGCCGGTGCGGGCGCCGTGATGGCCGGCGCAGCCACCGCGGCCGGCGCGGTCGTGGCCGGGCCTTCCGGCACGTCGCTGACAGGCGCCGTCAACTGCGGCGTTTCACTCGATGCCAGCTCCGTCAGCGGCGGCGGTGGCGGCGGCCTGGGCTTGGGCACGGGCCGCAGTTCGGGCGGCGGTGGCGGCGGCGCCACCGGCAGGGGCTGGATCGGCTCGGCGATCAAGGCCATGCTGACCACCTGTGCATGATCCTGCCTCAGCGGCACCATGCTGGCATGCGAGGTGAGCCATTCCAGCGCCACGTAATGCAGTGCGCCGATGACCGCAACAAAGATGACGGTACGGCGGCGCGGTGACGAAAAGAAGGAAGCAGGCATCATGAGGCGTAGTGTAACGCTTCCGCCCCGCTTCCCGCTTCTTGCCCGTGCTCAACTCTTAATGTTTTATGTAAGAAAATGTTGGCGGCATTGCGTCAGTTGCAAGCCGATATCTGCTACGCTAAGCCTATCCATCTACCAGGAGATTTCGCATGGCAAACCCGCAAATGCCCCAAATTCCGGGCGCAGCAGTTGTGACCGATACGCTCGACTTCGTCAAAAACCTGTGGGGCAGCATGAGCGTGCCCGGCATGGGCGTGCCTGGCATCACGGCGCCTACCATGTCGGTGGAAGAGCTGGACAAGAAAATCAACGACTTGAAAGCCGTCGAAGCGTGGCTGAACCTCAATACCAGCATGCTGCGCGGCAGTATCCAGGCGCTGGAAGTGCAGCGCGGCACCATCGCCACATTGAAATCGATGGGTGCATCACTGGCGGCGGCCATCACGCAACCGGGCGCCAGCGAGAAAACCGTGTTTGAATCGGTACCCTACGCTTCCGCGTTTTTCCAGCAAGCCGCGCCTGCGGCGCCTGAACCGAAACCGGCGCCCGCACCTGCGCCCGCACCGGAACCCGCTGCGGCGGCGCCCGGCGATGCCGGCAGCCAGTTGGCCAATCCAAGTGCCTGGTGGAATTTGTTACAAGATCAGTTCAAGCAAGCCGTATCGACGGCCATGTCGCCCGATGCGGCCAGTGCGGCAGCGGCCAGCTTTGGCAGCGTGAGCAAAGCCAAGCCAGCGGCCAGCAAGCCGGCCAAACCTGCAGAGGCAGGCACGGCAGCCAAGGCCAAGGCCCCGCTGCGCAAGGCGCCCGCGAAACGCGCGGCACCCAAGGCTAAAGCGCCAGGCAAGGCCTGATGCTGCAAGCCGGCGATATGATCAGGCGATACGATGAATGCGGATCGCCTCGATCATGTTGTCGGCCTGGCGTTTTACGTCACCGATCGTGATCAGGCCTTCGTCAGCCAGCGCCTTGGCGTGCTCGTACGAAGACTGGAATGTTTCCAGCGTGTCTCCCTTGGCGGCGACCGGGCGTACCCAGGCAATACTGCCGACTTTCATTTTTTTGTACACTTCATTGACCACATCACGCATAGTTTCTTCCTTATTGTTGTAAAGCAACTCAAGCACGGGCGAACCCACGCTGGCCCCTAGTTTATCATCCGGCACGCTCGCGCATGGATTTTCCGCCTTTTTCCGGCGCCGGCGGCGCTTTTTCCGCGACCACGACGGCCTCTTCCGGCCCGGGCGGCGGCGTCAGCTGCACCAGTTGCTCCATCAATTGCGCGAAGCGTTGCTGCCCTGGTGCAATTTTGTCTACATACAACAACACTTCCATGGCCTCGGCCGCCAAGTCGGCCTGAAACCCGCGCTGCTGCAGGAAGGACACGATGATTTGCGCGGAATTGAACAGGATGCGCAAATTGTTCGGCAGTTTTTCGCGCGCCGCGCGCATCCAGGCGACCGCTTCGTTGAGCTTGTCCGTCTTCCACAGCAGCACGCCCTTGTTCATCAAGTCCGACGCTTCCTTGCGCGAAGCGATGATCAGGCTGGTGCCTTCGTCGCCCATCTTCGCCTTGTCGAAAATCTTTTGCACTTCGTCCTGCACCACCTGGTTGTCGTGGTTGTTCTTCACCACGTAGCACAGCAGGCCGGCCGGCGCATCCTTGACGCCGACGGCGAACAGCAAGGTGGCCAGTTCCATGCAAATGCTTTTCTCAGGCCGCGCCGGGTCTTCCAGCAACATGGCTTCGAGCTCGTCGCCGCACTTGCGGGCGCGCCGGTAATCGCCCGTTTCATGGTACACCATGCCTTCCGTGATCTTCGCGCGCAAACCAATCTGCTCGGGCGAGAATTCGCGCTGCGCCAGCAACAGCCATTGCAGCGCCTCCTTGGCATCCTTCTTCAGGCCGCACACGCGCGCCAGGCCCAGATAGGCGTCCGGCGTCTTCATGACGGAAAACTCGCCGATGGAAATACACTTGCGAAAGGCCTTTTCCGCCATGCTGACATTGCCGACCTTCAAGGCCGCCAGTCCCAGGTTGCGCTGGCGCGGCACGGAATTGGGCGACAGGCGCGCCGCCTTTTCCAGCACGCCGCACGCTTCCTCGTGCTGGCCCATCAACTGGTAGGCGACGGCCATCTGGTCGTAGGCGTCGATGTAATACTTGTTTTCAACGATCACGCCCTGGAAGATCTGCCGCGCCGCCTCATGTTCGCCGTTATTCATGCGGATCTTGCCCAGGCCCGCCTTGGCCCAGCTGTAATCGCGCTCGGCCAGCACTTTCTCGTACACGGCACGGGCCTTTTCCGGCTCGCCGCTCTTCAGCAGCAAACTGGCCTTCATGCGCAGCAGTTCCAGCTCGTGCAGCTTGTTGACCTCGATCTGCGCGTCGCACAGCTTGGCCGCGCGCAGATAATCCTTTTCCATGCAGGCCTGGTCGATCTCGCGGAATACCTGCTTCTTGTGCCATACGCGGTTCAGCCGCGTCAGCAGCACGCCTTCCGTGATCGGCTTGATCAGGTAGGCGTCGGGCTGGTGCTCGGCCGCGCCCATCACGGATTCCACGCTTTTCTCGGCCGATACCATCAGCCAGACGCTGGAAGGCGCCGTCAGGTTGCGCACGCGCGTCTCTTCCAGCACTTGCTGGCCATTCTTGCCTTCGCCCAGGTTGTAGTCGCACAGCACCACGTCGTAGCGCGTCTTGGCCAGCAGCTTCATGGCTTCGCCGCCGCTGGCCGCCTGGTCGATATGGCGCGCGCCCAGGTTGCGCAGGGATTCGCGCAGCAGGATGCGGATGCCGATGAAGTCGTCGACCAGCAGATAATGTTTGTCGGCCCAGTCGGTGCTGCCCGCTTCGGCGGCGGTGGCGTGGCTGTCTGTCGTCATGGATTCCTCGTTCAGGGCAGGCGCAGGATGAAACAGCCGCCGCCCAGGGCGCCGCCGTTTTCCAGCGCGATGCTGCCGCTGCTGCCCCGGTGCTTGTGCATCTTTGCCACTTCGCTGGAAAAATACAGCCCCAGCCCCGTGCTGTTGGTGGAAAAGTTCACGCCGGCCGCCATGCCATCCATGGCCGCGCTGCCCGCGTCGAGCAAGGCCTGCGTATAACCGTCGCCATTGTCTTCCACGCGCAGCTCGAGCAAGCCATCGGCCTCGCAGACCGACAGGCGGATCGTGTCCTTCGTGTAGCGGATGGCGTTGTTGATGGCGTGCGCGAGCACGCCGATGACCAGGTCTTCATCGAGGGTCCAGATCAGCTCGGGCGGACAGGCCGTCTCCAGCCGGATGCCTTTCGAGGCCAGCAGGATCTTTTCCTGGTCCACCACCTGGTCGACCACCTGGCTGACCAGCTGCGGCTGCACGTCGAACGGGTAGCCGGGCTTGCCCACCTCCTTGTACAGGGCCAGCAGCTGGATCAGGTTATCGTTGAGGCGCTTGGTCTGGTACAGCATCTGCGCCATCTGCAGGTAGGCAGGGTCGGCCTGGGGCGAGGGCTTGGCCTGCTCGGCCGCCAGCAGCGACTCCAGGGTGCCACTGACAACGCTGATCGAGTTTTTCATGTCGTGCACGGTCGACGCCAGGAACAGGAAAAGCTCGGGCGAGCTGTGTTGATCTTCCACTGGATATCTCCTTGGGCCGCAGCTTGAATATTGCCAAGGATAAATTATACCGCCAGCATGCGCGCGCCTGCCAGCCGCGCGTAAAGTCACTGACTTGACGCAACAATGCCGCCCCCGCTTGCGCAAGGGCGGCATCGGATGGCCAAGCCGGCAAGATCAGCGGCGTGCGGCCGCCAGGCGTTTGACCACGACGATCATGCGGTCGATTTCCTCATACGTATTGTAGAAGGCGAACGAGGGCCGCACGGTCGCCTCGACGCCGAAACGGCGCAAAATCGGCTGGGCGCAGTGGTGGCCCGAGCGCACGGCGATGCCCTCGTCGTTCAGGGCCCGCCCCACTTCCGCTGGCTCGTAACCGGCCAGCACGAACGAGGCCACGCTGGCCTTGTCAAACGCCGTGCCGATCAGGCGCACGCCGGGAATGGCCTGCAGGTGGTGCGTCGCGTATTCCAGCAGCGCGTGCTCGTAGGCAGCGATGTTTTCCAGGCCGATGCGCTGCACGTAGTCGATGGCCGCGCCCAGGCCCACGGCATCGGCGATATTGCCCGTGCCCGCCTCGAAACGGTTCGGCACGCCCTGGTAGACGGTGCGCTCGAACGTGACGTCGGCGATCATGTTGCCGCCGCCCTGCCATGGCGGCAGCTGCTCCAGCAAGTCCGCCTTGCCATATACGGCGCCGATGCCCGTCGGACCGAACACCTTGTGGCCCGAGAAGACATAAAAATCGGCGCCCAGCGCCTGCACGTCCACGCGCAAATGCGACACGGCTTGCGCGCCATCGACCAGCACGCGCACGCCGGCCGCATGCGCCAGCGCGATGATCTGCGCCACGGGCGTCACGGTGCCCAATGCATTCGACACCTGCGTCACGGACACCAGCTTGGTACGCCCGTTGAGCAGCTTGCGGAATTCATCGAGCAGTATCTGCCCGCTGTCGTCGACGGGAATCACGCGCAGGGTCGCGCCCTTTTCCGCCGCCAGCTGCTGCCACGGCACGATGTTGGCGTGGTGCTCGAGCTGCGAGACGATGATCTCGTCGCCGCTGCCGATGTATTTGCGGCCAAAGGTATTGGCGACCAGGTTGATGCCCTCGGTGGCGCCACGCACGAAAATGATTTCATTGGGCGAAGCGGCGCCGAGGAACTGCGCCACCTTGGCGCGTGCCGCTTCATAGGCATCGCTGGCGCGCGCCGCCAATGCGTGCGCCGCGCGGTGGATGTTCGAATTTTCGTGCGCATAGAAATACGACACCCGGTCGATCACCGACTGCGGCTTGTGCGTGGTGGCCGCATTGTCGAACCAGGCCAGCGGCTTGCCGTTGACCCGTTCGGCCAGCACGGGAAAATCGCGCCGCACGGCATGCACGTCGAACGGCGCCGGCGTCTGGTGCTGGCCAGGCTTCGCCGCCGAAGGCAGCTCGGTCTGGAAATAGAACGCGGGCTGGCTGTTAGCCGGCGATACGGGCAGCTGGCGCGCGGGCGTCTGCTGCGGCGTGGCAAACAGTCCCCGCACATCGTCGGGTGCCGCTTGTCCCAGCCCCTGCTGCGCCAGGCCGTCGAGCTTGCCGTTCGACGCGGGATAGCCATGCGCGCCGCCGACAAAATAATAGGGCGACGGCGCACTCAGGGCGGACAGGCGTGGCGTCGGCACGGAGGCCGGCGACGGCGCAATCGGCGACTCCAGCGGCGCCGTCACGGGCGGCACCTGCGCCGTCGCCACGCCGGGGGCGATGGCGGCAAACGAAGGGCCGGGCTGCGGCGGCGGACGGTTCGCATAGCGGGGTGCCGCATCGAGCACGCTGCCGGAACCACCGAGGCTGGGAGATTTATCCACGCCCGGCAGGCGGGCAAAGAATTCACCGGCCAGGCGGTTCAGGGTCGCCTCATCAGGTAAGAACGGGACGGCAGGCAAGCCCGCCGCGCCATCACTTGTAGGTGTCTGGGTAGTCATGGTATTTACCGATCTCCACGTCTTCCAGTACGGCCAGCGCATCGTCGGTCAGCACGGCCAGCGAGCAATACAGCGAAATCAGATAGGACGATATCGCATGGCGGTTGATGCCCATGAAGCGCACGGACAGGCCCGGGCTTTGCTCGCCCGCCAAGCCAGGCTGGAACAGGCCGATCACACCCTGCCGCTGTTCGCCCGCGCGCAACAAGATGATTTTCGTCTTGCCGTCTTCGATCGGCAGTTTGTCCGATGGCACCAGCGGCACGCCGCGCCACGTGAGGAACTGGGAGCCGAACAGGCTGACGGTCGGCGGCGGCACGCCGCGGCGCGTGCATTCGCGGCCAAAAGCGGCAATGGCCAGCGGATGCGCGAGGAAAAAGCCCGGCTCCTTCCACACTTTCGTCAGCAGTTCGTCGAGGTCGTCCGGCGTGGGCGCGCCCGTCAGGGTGAAGATGCGCTGGTCGTCGTGCACGCTGGCCAGCAGGCCGTAATCGGGATTGTTGATCAACTCGCTTTCCTGGCGCTCCTTGATCGTCTCGATGGTCAGGCGCAGCTGCTCCTTGATCTGGTCGTGCGGGCTGCTGTACAGGTCCGACACGCGCGTGTGCACGTCGAGCACCGTGCTGACGGCATTGAGGAAATACTCGCGCGGCTGGTCGTCGTAGTCGACGAAGGTTTGCGGCAGTTCCGACTCGTCGCGCTGCGAGCAGGCGACGCGCACGTCCTTC
Organism: Janthinobacterium sp. BJB446; assembly: GCF_002735655.1. NCBI lineage: Bacteria > Pseudomonadati > Pseudomonadota > Betaproteobacteria > Burkholderiales > Oxalobacteraceae > Janthinobacterium > Janthinobacterium sp. BJB446. The sequence continues at coordinate 117,485 of NZ_PDZK01000008.1, forward strand.
GGATTCTTCACGCGGTTCAGGCGGTAGATACCCGCTTCCACGGGCAGCCATTGCAGCAGGTGCACGAGCCAGCGCGGCGTGATGGTGGACAGCTGGGGGACGCTCTTGCTTGCATTGGCCAGCTGGCGCGCGGCGTTATCGCCCAGCGCGAACTGGTTCTCTGTTGCTTCTGCCATGACTACTCCTGATGAGAAAAGTGAATATGCTTATCTGAAAAACGAATAAAGTATCGGACGTCTCCCCTCTTCTCTCAACATGCTATCGCCACCAAAACACGCTTAACCAAACCTACTGCGCGTCGCGATTTGCAGCCTGCGATGCTCACTGTGCATTCGCACAGCTGCGCTTCTCGGCCACAACTCACTGCCGCTCGCTACGGTTTTGTTATGCGTTTTACCTGTTTTTAATCCACCAATTCCGGCTCGCAGCGCGCCATCAATCCCGCCAGGCCGATGCCGAGCGCGCCGGCCAGCTTTTCCACCGTCAGCAGCGACGGCGTGGCGGCGCCCCGCTCGATCTCGCCGATGAACGAGCGGTTCAAGTCAGCCGCTTCGGCCAGGCGCTCCTGCGACCAGCCATGCCCTTCGCGCAACTGGCGCACGGCCAGTCCAAACTGTTTGATCAACATGCTGTCCTCATGGGTGGTGGGCAAAAGCGGGGTGGGATGGCGCCGGCAACTCAGGCAGCTCCTGCGCCTCCTGCTGGTTATGCGCTTGCGTGACATGGCTGCCGGGCGCCACGCTGCGGGTCAGCCAGACATTGCCGCCGATGACGGAGCCCTGGCCGATGGTCACCCGTCCCAGGATCGTCGCGCCCGCGTAGATGACCACGTCGTCCTGCACGATAGGATGGCGCGCCAGTCCCTTTTTCAGCACGCCGTCGGCGCCAGCGGGAAAGCGCTTGGCGCCCAGGGTCACGGCTTGATAAATGCGCACCCGTTCGCCGATGATGGCCGTCTCGCCGATCACCACGCCCGTGCCATGGTCGATGAAAAAACTGCTGCCGATGATGGCGCCCGGGTGGATGTCGATGCCCGTCTGCGAATGAGCCACTTCGGCGATGATGCGCGCCACCAGCGGCGCACCCAGCGCATACAGGGTGTGCGCCAGGCGGTAGTGGATGATGGCGAGGATGCCCGGATAGCACAGCAGTACTTCATCGACGCTGTGCGCGGCCGGGTCGCCATGGAAGGCGGCCGCCACGTCCGTGTCGAGCTGGGCGCGGATGCGCGGCAGCGCGCGGGCGAAGCGCTGCACGATGGCCAGCGCCTGCTGTTCGATGGAGACCGTCTGCTGCAAGCCATGCTGGCGCGCGTGGTAACTGAGTTCGCGCCGCACCTGTTCGTGCAGCCCCGTCAAGGTCGTGTCGAGCGTATGGCCGACAAAGAAATCCTCGCTCTCCTGCTGCAGGTCGAGGGGACCCAGGCGCATGGGGAACAGGGCTGCGCACAGGGCTTTGATGATGTCGTGCAAATGCTGGCGCGACGGAAATTCGCGCGCGCCGCACTCCTGAGTGCTGGCCAGTCCTTCGCGCCACTGCTCGCGCACGGCGCGCAATTCATCGACGATCTGGCGCAGTTCCCATTGCGGCTGCGCGGCAAGGGAGACAGGGGGAATGGCTCGCTGGTTCATGGTGGTCCCGGGAAGAGAGTTAATCTTGCAGCCAAGGCAGCGCATGCCAGCGCCAGCCACCGCTGTGGCCACGCTGCTGCTGCTCGTCGAGGTCGCCCTCGAAGCCTTGCGCGATATTGAAGACATGCGTGAAACCCGCCTTGGCGGCCGCTTCGGCGGCTGCGGCCGAGCGCTTGCCGCTGCGGCACAGCAGCACCACGACGGCATCCTTGCCGCCCACCTTGGCTTCCAGTTCGCGCGTAAAGCGGGGATTGCGGTTCATGGACGTGCCGGTCGCCCACGCCACGTGCAGCGAGGCCGGCACGTAGCCGACGAAGGTGCGTTCCTCGTTGGTGCGCACGTCGACCAGCACGGCTTTGCCGGCCTGCACCAGCTGCCACGCATCCTGCGCGCTGACGATACCCGCATACGGCAAGCCCTGCGCCTGCGCCTGGGCGCGCGCGAGATTGAGTACTTCGTCAAAGGCCGCCTCGCCGTGCCCGGCGCGGGGATCGAAAATCAGTTCTGCAGCAGCCATCTTTCCACCTCTTTATTCCGTCGTCAAAAACCAGCACGAGTCCACTGTAGCGAACTTATGTTGTTCGGAAAACAAATTAAAAAGAGTTTGGAAAGCTGAAAAACGTATATGGGGTCGGTGTATGGGATCAGACCCCAGCCCTCGCCTGCTCTGCGCCTACGCTCAAGCAGCGCGGCGGCGTTCGCGAAGTAAAAAACGGGCAGGATCGAGCGCCTCTGCCAACTGACGTTCCAGCGGCAGCGGCTCGCCCTCCAGCTGGCATGCCAGCAGCTCGGCCGCCAGCGGCGCCCAGATCAGGCCGCGCGAGGCGTAACCGAGCAAACCAAACAGGCCGGGCCAGCGCGGTACGTCGCGCAGGCGCTCGCAGCGGCCTGGGATGCCGGGGTCGGGCAAGGCGCCCGCCAGCGGCAGACGGTCCGGCGCCATGCAGCGAAATCCCGTGCGACCCGCCAGCGGCGCATCGAACGGGGCGACGCCCAGGATGTCGGCGATCTTCCCGATATTGTCTTCCTGGCTCGATGGGCGCAAGTCGGTGTCCGCGTCGACATCGTAGCTGGCGCCCACGCAGACGACACCCTGGTGCGCCGGCGTCATGTAGGCTTCGCGGCAGACGACGAACGGCAACGAGGGCAAGCTGCCTTCGGCCAGGTGCGTGACCTGGCCGCGCACGGCGTCCAGCGGCAGGCCCGCCGCCTGCTCGAAATCGACTGCCCCCGTGCCGGCCGCCAGGATGACGGTGGGCGCGGCCGCGATCAAGGTGCCTTGCGCATCGCGCACCAGCCATTCCTCATCGCCACGCTCCAGGCGCAGGGCGCTGCTGGAAAAACGCCGCGTGAGCAAGGCGCCGCAGGCGTCCAGCATGGCCGCGCAGACGGAAGACGGGCGCGCCCAGCCGCCCTGTTCGAACCACCAGGCACCATCGGGCGCCGGTGCGCCCAGCATGGCGCTCGCCTCGGGCGCTTCCAGCCAGCGGGCGAATTCGCGCGGATACAGGCCACTGGCGGCGATCTGCCGCTGCACCTGCGCATGCGCGCCGTCGCGCGCCAGGTGCAGCACGCCGCTTTGCACACCCTCGATGGCGGCGCCGATGCCGCCCAGGTCTTTCCAGCGGCTCAGCGAGTACAGGTAGGCGGTGCGCACCAGGCGCGTGGCGATATTGTCGTCCTTCGACATCAGCGGCATGAAGATGCCGGCCAGGTTGCCCGACGCCTCGCTGGCCGGCTGCGCGTGGCGTTCGATCAAGGTCACCTTCCAGCCGCGCGCGGCCAGCCGTTCGCAGGCGGCCGCGCCGGCCACGCCCGCGCCGATGACGATGGCGCGCCGCTCGGGCACGGTGACGGTGACGGCCGCGTACTCTTCGCGCCGCGCATAAAACACGGCGCGCAGGCGGCTCTCGTCGAAGACAAACCCATTCTTTTGCAGGGCGGCGCGCTGCGCCTCGTCCAGGTGCACGGCCTGCAGGCGGGCGCCGTCCATCATCAGGCGCGCCAGCACCGGCGTGGCTGCGGGCACCCAGGCCAGGTGTACTTCGTCGACGCGCGCCGACAATTGCGCCAGGCAGGCATCGGGCTCGCCGATCAGCACATCGAGCGTGACGAGGCCATCGTGCGACACCATGCGGTGCAGGCCCGGCACGCAGGGCGGCCACTGTGCACGCCACTGCTCGGGCAAGTGGCGCGCATCGACGGGACGCGGCGCCAGCGCGATGTAATGGAGGCGGCGGCCGCCATGCGCCGCACAGGCGGCGCGCAAGCGGGCGCCGTCAAAATCCGTGTCGAGCAGGACGAGAGCGCGGCGCATCAACGCCCCGCCCGGCAAAAGCAGGTGGGTGCATGGTCATTGACCATGCCGATGCCCTGCATGTAGGCGTAGATGATGGTCGAGCCGACGAACTTGAAACCCCGCTTGAGCAAGTCTTTCGAGAGTTTGTCGGACAAGGCCGTCTTGGCGGGAAACTCGCCCGGCTGCCAGCTGTTGACGATAGGCTGGCCATCGACATACGCCCACAGGAAGCTGTCCAGGGTCTGCCCTTCCGCGCGCAGGCGCAGGTAGGCTTGCGCATTCGTGATGGCGGCCGCCACCTTCAGGCGGTTGCGCACGATGCCGGGATCGAGCAGCAGCTGCGCCACCTTGTCCGGGCCATACGCGGCGATTTTTTCAGCATCCCAGCCGTCGAAGGCGGCGCGGTAGGTATCGCGCTTGTTGAGGATGGTTTCCCAGCTCAGGCCCGCCTGCGCGCCTTCCAGGTTCAGCATCTCGAACAGCCGGCGCTCGTCGTGGCAGGGCACGCCCCACTCTGTATCGTGGTAGTCGAGATAACGGGGATTGGCCGGGTTGGCCCAGGCGCAGCGGGTAATATTCATGGTCGTGTTCTTCATATGCAGGCAAGTCCCAGTATAGTTTATCGGCCGCGCAGGATGCGGCCCAGTTCCTGCAAGCCGTGCGCCATCTCGGCCGGGGGAATCGCCGCAAAGCCCAGCAGCAGCCCGCGTGGCGTGGCACACTCCGGGCCCGCCGCCGGATCCGCATAGTGGCCCAGCGGACGCAATTCGATGCCATGCTCCAGCCCTGCGCGCGCGACGGTTTCCTCATCGTGGCCGGCGCGAAAATACGCGCACAGTTCCAGGCCGCTGTCGGCCGGGCCGCACGCGAGCTGGTCGCCCAGTTCGCGCGCGATGCCGCGCACCAGCAGGTCGCGCCGTTCGGCATTGCTGTCGCGCGTGCGGCGGATATGCCGGCCAAAGTGTCCTTCGGCGATGAAGTCGGCCAGCGCCATCTGCGGCACGATGGCCGTGTGCCGGTCCATCACGGCCTTGGCTTGCACCAGCGCGTCGGCCAGCGCGGGCGGCGCCACCATATAGCCCAGGCGCAGCCCCGGGAACAGCACCTTCGACAAAGTACCCACGTACACCACGCAGCCGGCCCGGTCCAGGCTTTGCAGCGAGGCCAGCGGCGCGCCCGTGTAGCGGTATTCGCTGTCGTAATCGTCTTCCACCAGCCAGGCTTTATTGTGCGCGGCCCAGGCCAGCAGGGCCAGACGGCGGGGCAAGCTCATGCTCACGCCCAGCGGCATCTGGTGCGATGGCGTCACGTACGCCAGCTTCGCCTGCGGACAGTGCGCCACGCCATACGCCACGTCCAGCCCCTGCGCATCGACGGGAACCGGGAAGACGCGCGCGCCGGCCGCGCGCAGCGGGCCGCTGGCGCCCCGGTAGCCGGGCGACTCCATCCAGGCCGCGTCGCCCGGCGCCAGCAGGATGGTCGACAGCAGGAACAGCGCCTGCTGCGAACCGGAAGTGATGACGATCTGCTGCGGCGTGCACTGGACGCCGCGCGAGGCTTTCAAGTACACGCACAGCAGTTCGCGCAGCGGCAGGTAGCCGGCCGGGTCGCTGTAGCCGAAATGGTGGTCGGGCCGGCGCCAGCGCCGCGCTTCCAGGCGGTTCCACACGTCGAACGGGAAGTGGTCGATGCGCGGCATGCCGACCCGGAAAGCGCGCAGCGCCCCCCGGTGGAACGCCACCTGGCGCATGGCCGCCACCACGCCCTGCCCGCGCGCCGACAGGGGCCGCAGCAGGCCGGGCGCGTCCGCCCTGGCGGGCGGCGCAGCCAGGGGGACGTCGATGCTGACAAAGGTGCCGCGCCCCACGGCGCCGTCGAGATAGCCTTCGGCCGTCAGAAGCGCATATGCATTGAGCACCGTCTGGCGCGACACGGCCAGCAGGCGGCAAAACTCGCGCGTGGGCGGCAGCTGCATGCCGGGACTCATGCGGCCATCGAGGATGGCCGCCTTGATGGCCGCATACAGCTGGCGAAACAGCGGCTCGCTGGCGCTGCGCTGCAGCGGCAAGGCGGCGATGATCTGGTGCAGGTGGGAAGCTGGCATGGTGGCGCTCTTGAATTGGTAGCTTAAAGATAGCACTTATTGGCTGTTTTAAATAGCCAAGACTGGCGCTAAGATGGCGCATCCCCTCTACTCTTGCGGAGCACCCATGCATCAGTTTTTCGCCACCGTCGCCTGGCAGCGCGACGGCCAGGATTTCGCCAGCCAGCGCTACAGCCGTGGCCATGCATGGCAGTTCGACGGCGGCCTGACGGTACCCGCCTCGTCGTCGCCCCTCTCCGTGCCGCTACCCATGTCGGTGGCGGCAAATATCGATCCGGAAGAAGCGCTGGTGGCCGCCACGTCGAGCTGCCACATGCTGTTCTTCCTGTCGCTGGCGGCGCAGCGCGGCTACGTCATCGACGACTACCGCGACGATGCCGTCGGCGAACTGGGCAAGAATGCACAAGGCCGCCTGGCCATGACGCGCATCGTGCTGCGTCCGTGCATCGCCTTCGCGGGAACGCCACCCTCGCCCGACGCGCTGGCGGCCCTGCACCACGACGCGCACGAGCGCTGCTACATCGCCAATTCGCTGACGGCCGACGTGGTCGTGGAAGGAGCGCACTAGATGTACACGCCCGCCAGCTTTCGCGAAGAGCGCCTCGACGTGCTGCATGGCCTGATAGCCGCGCATCCGCTGGGCGCGCTGGTGCGCCATGACGACTATGGCTTGTGCGCCGACCATCTGCCGTTCGAGATCGCCGCACCCACGCCCGAGGCCCCGTTCGGCATCCTGCGCGCCCACGTGGCGCGCGCCAATGCGCTGTGGCGCGGCGCCGGCGAGAACGATGAATGCATGGTGATTTTCCAGGGGCCGCACGCCTACATCACGCCCGCCTGGTATGCGGAAAAGCAGCGCAGCGGCAAGGAAGTGCCAACCTTCAATTACGCCGTGGTGCATGCCCACGGCCCCCTGCGCGCCATCGACGATGCGGCGTGGCTGCTGGGATTGGTGGAGCGGCTGACGGCGCGCCATGAAGCGGGGCTAGCCACGCCGTGGCGGGTGGCCGATGCACCGGCCGGCTATATCGAGAAACTCTTGAAAGCCATCGTCGGCATCGAAATCCCCCTCACGCGCATCACGGGGAAATGGAAGCTGGGGCAGAACCGCAGCATGCAGGACCAGGCCAGCATGGCGCATGGCCTGGCGCTGGACAACCAGCCCGGTGCGGCGCAGGCCCTGGGCGCGCTGATCGCCGCCAACGTCACGCCAGCCAGCTGACGGCCGCCGAAAACGTCAGAAACGACAGCGCCGTCGAGAGCAGAATGATGCGGGCGATGCGCGCCGCGCAGTGCTCACGATGATGCGCAAGGCGCGCGGCGTGGCCCGGACCAACGAGTCCTCCCTCACGCCAGCCAGCTGACGGCCGCTGAAAACGTCAGAAACGACAGCGCCGTCGAGACCAGAATGATGCGGGCGATGCGCGCCG
>NZ_PDZK01000009.1:0-77776 GCF_002735655.1 Janthinobacterium sp. BJB446
AGTCCCTCCCCTGTTCCTGCCCGCCGGCCGCAGCGCGGCACGGTGCCACCGGCACGGTGTCGCGCCCTACCGTCAACGCTGCAGCTGCTGCCGGCGCCGCCGGCGCCTTCGTCCGGGTACTGCTGCTTATGCTTCGGAAGTTATCAAAACAATATTTAATTGCATTCAATAATTTTTTTAAATGAAATTTGGTTAGCGTTTATTAACTTGCTTGCGACAGCTCATAAGGCAGACGGTTGAAAAATATGTTGACATCTCTATTTTTGTGCTAAATTTACTTTGCGGGGTTGGTCGGTGGAAGGTTGAATACAAAATTGCGTTAATACAAAATGCGGACTCATCCATTTTGGGAATGAAAGTGTAGTTTCTACATGGCCAACTCCTCATGTTCAGTGAACTTGAGGAGTTATCATGACAAACCAAAGCAAACCCTTCAGTAATTTCGCGCCTGCGATATTAAGGCCGGGCTCGGTTAATTTTTCCAGATCGCAAAATATTGGTGCGAGTTCCCGCGCAAACAGCCTCTGCGCTACGAGACCTCCTCCTCGCCCTGTAGCATTTCCCTATTTCTCCACCGGCTTTCGATCCAGCGGTGCAAAGATTACTCATTTCCTCAAAATCGAACCAAACTTAACATTTGGTTCGCATCGCTACGTCAATTTCGCCAACTTCCCAACTGCAAGAGGCGAAAAATGATCAAGCTCAATATTAAAGATTCTGCAATCCGCGCGCTAATTATCGAATCTCTGCTCGATCAAGCAGACAACGATTCTGCCTCCCTGTTAAGCCAAGGAATCGACGCCGAATGGGTTGAAAACCTGCGCAACCTTTCGTCGCGAGATGCCTTACGGGCGTCACATTTTCATAATGTCACCATGGAGGTAACTTTAAACGAAAAACAACTATCCCATGCTTTCGCGCAAGCCGCAGATGAGCGGCGTGTTCGCCATTTGAAAGAGTATTTTGTACGCCATGGGGCTTCTGTTTCGATGATATGCAAAATGTTCAAGATGAGTAGCAAAGAGGCAAAGGCAGCTAAGCAACTTCTCCTCTCTGAACAGCGCTTAGGTAGACCTCCTATGCCAAGTCCTTATGAACGCGAAGATATACATGATAGCTGGGACAAAATTGTTAAAGCTAATCAAAACTCTCCGGTACGGGAGCAAATTGTTTTACTTCATAAAATTTATTCATCTCATACCCTGGCGACCTTGTGGCTCGTTATTAATGAGTTTGAACCATTTACGAATCAAGGAACTGCGAAGAAAAACGAGCAGTTCCCTCAACAAGGAACCAAATGGGAGGGTGGTAGCTGTGTGCATAAAGTAGTTAACCTTTCCAAGAGAACGACTTCGAATATTTCATAAAGCATATTCCATTCATAGGGGACTAAAATGGCGACGAATATTCAGGACGGCTCTGCACCAGAGGGCAATGACGCTTCAAAACGTCTCGTTTCAATAGCAGATATCTATTCTTCTATACCGTCTCCGTTTGCGACCACAACCGAAGTGGTATTTGAAACTGAAGAAGACTCACCATTTTCTGATGGTTATTCCATATCTAAAGAACGAGAGGCATTGCGTGATCTTCTGGAATCCGACACACCTAACGAAAATGATCCACGGTTCAAAAGACTAATGATGTACGAAGAGCGCCTCTTAGAATTTAACGTCATGCAGGAAGAGTATGAAAATAGAGCCGGTGCAGAAAAGATAGTCTCAATACAAGAAGCAGCACATTTGCGAAGTCTAGGATCTCTAATCAATGAGGACCAAGACACGATGCAACTGCACACAAAAGAAGCGTTTCGCCTCTTTATGGGCCGGGCCAAAGATCCAAATGGGAAGTTTGCGCAAATCGTGGGCGGAAAACGAGTTGCCGCCGCCCTGAAATGTCTATGGCTATTATCCGGTGCTGATAATCCCTATGCTGATTGGGCACTATTACGGCACGAAGAGCTAATGCAAGACATCACCCGTCGATTGGATCGAGAAGTTAAACGACTACATCAAAAACTGGAAGCGCAGCGATCCCGAGGTCTGCAATATTCTATTTTGTGTTCAGCCGAACCAAAGGTGCTTCTACTGGGTTTCAAAAGCCCATACGGCTATGCAATCAGCGATCTCGTCGCGCATTTTGACTACTACATTCGAACTGTAAAAACGCTGGTACGAAAAGACCAACTCACCGATGATCAAGGCCGACAAAGCATCCGCGAACTAACACGAGCAATACGGGCGGCGTTCATCGAGACGGCCCGCTTTGAACGATTTTTGATGCGTCCAGAGCTGCGCGACTTATGCCGAGCCGATTTTGTCCCAAATGCATCCGGTGATGCGGCAAGACGCCAGACGGACGTGACTCAACTATTGGGCCATATTCCCCCGGATGTGTACAGCGGAAAAATTCAGCCACGCCATAGCCGTAGACGGTTGAATTTGGCGCCAAACGAAAAAGCCATACTGGCGCACGTTAGCTCGGAGATGGAAAAGCAGGCAGGGAGCGAAATTGAGGCTGCGGCAATCGACAAATTACTTTAGGCGGCTGCAATAGGGCTGCTGATATCTTCAGGAGGTAATATGGACTGCGACAATCTTCCTTCTCAAGTTGAACAACTGGGTCGGGAATCCACAAGTGCACGAGTCAACAGTTTTCCCTTCCGACCGGTGCGGTTGCCCTCGTTGCCAACGATGTCCCTTAATGGCCTCGATCTCGACGCTGCCAATCCATCGTCAACAGCGGGCACTATTGCTTCCGGTTTTTCCGGTCAACACCATGTAGACCGAAAAGCCTTTAAGGGTAGGGGGGACCGCCGTCGCCTGCTCAAGGCACAAACAGCTGTTGACCAGGTCCATCAAGATATGCGACGGCTCGCTGCTGCGACCAGATCAATTAAGGCAAAACGCTTCTACCTGGCGATCCACACTCGAGGAACCACTGGTCAACTGTCCCTTCGGTGGAGACGCGCCGGAACAACCAATACTAGCCACATCGCATGGGACGAGCTTGAGGAGTTCCTGTCACCGCTTCCACCAGATCTTGTTCAGTGGTATCAGACGGTCAATGAAACGGCCGCCTCTCTAAACAGCCAGGAAAAACATAATCGCTCGGTTTTACGGCATTTCGAGGATCAAATCCGACGATAAAACGTAAACGAATGCCGATGCATTTATTCCATTCAAATCCATAATAGGCAGACGCGCCGAGCCTTTTGTGGAAACATGTGGCGCCATATTTACTCGGAGGTTGTAATGCCAAACACATTTCAAGGGGTCGGTAATTTAGCTGATGCACCTTCCATTAAAAACATCGTCGCGAAAAAAGGTAAGCCGATGAAGGCGGCAGAAATGCGCGTGTTTTTTGATGAATACGAAAAGGCGGGCGACGGTTCTTATACGCAAAGTGGGGGAATATGGCTACCAGTAACTACATATGAGCATACGGCTGAAAACTGCGCACGACTGCTGCGTAAAGGGACGCGCGTTAAGGTTGAAGGGCGCCTTACGCAGTTTGAAGCCCATGATGAAGCAGGCAATGCTGTCACCGCGTTCTCGGTCATAGCAAGCGCTGTTTTCTTGTCTCCTACGCGAGTTAATTCGGTCCAGTTTGCTGAGTCTCGCACTCGAAGCGCGCCAAGCACCATGGACGAACCTGCACCATTTGACGATACCGATTTCTATGAGCAGCAAGCATAGGTCTGTTCCTGATTAACAGGGGCCAGCGTGCCGGCCCTTTTCGAGGAATTATCATGAAAATCATCAATGTACTGTTCGCAGGTGTAATCGCGACAATATACTCGGGCTGCGCGAATTTTGATCCCACGCTGAATGGCCTGCTAAAAATTGATACTAATGTGGCCAAACCACCAGGACTGAGTGATCGTACTACAGGGCCAATTTATACATCGGGTGCTATTTCTTTCAAAGAAGAAGGCTGCACCGTACTTCCTAATCAGAAAAGCAAGCTCGATGTGGATACTCTCTATGGGCGAGCGATGTCGCGCTTCGGATTCAAGTCACCGGAGCAAATTGCGATTTATCGAAAATTAGTCGATAGAACTTATCTGGTCGATCAAGGGTACAAACACGAGAAACAGGGTGGCGCTTTCTACCATTTGGCTCAAACGGTTGCGTACGACGTGGCTGGAGGATCGCGAGCAATGTGGCTCGAATTCAAGTTTTCAAAAAATGGTACTGGCAGCGACGTTTCTGCTGAGTTTTGTGTGGATCCCACCGACCCAATAGCGTCCAGCAGCAATACACGCCAGAAAATTAGCGCTCGTATCCAGCAGATTCTCGGTGTTTAAACCTGTTCCAGCGCCTTAAAGAATGAAAGGAATACCAATGGATATCCCCAGCCTGATCCTACTTTTTCTGATTTGTGCCATTGGCGCCCACTTTTTCTTGAAATGGTGGTGGCCCATCATTAAGGAGCGTAAAAATTTGACACCGGAACAAATGATTGAGCGCGCCCTCCAAGCGCCGGCCAAGGGTGCGCAGCGAGACGCATATAAGTTCGGCTCTCCGATCAAAACGTTAGTGATCATAGTACTCAATGCCAATCTTCTATATGGCTGGTTGTGGTTCAGCCACCGCTCGATTTTTATGCTCTGGATTGGACTGCTTTACCTCATTGTCGGCTTCGTGGTGCAACACCTAGTCAAAATTCCGTCTGCAAACGAAATGAGCAGCTTGAAGTTCTGGGAGCGCCTCTGGCTCAGAATTTTTTACGCTTGGTTTTGGCCAATATACGTTCCATATATTTTACGCAGGAACTAACCGACTTCAATTAATGACGAGCGCGCGCCATGACGATCAAAATTCTTATCGGTGACGTGCGGGAGCAGCTGCGCGCGCTGCCGGCCGAATCTGTGCACTGCATCGTCACCAGCCCGCCATATTGGGGTTTGCGCGACTACGGCGTTGACGGCCAAATCGGCTTGGAAGCCACGCCGGCGGAATTTATCGCTGTGATGGTCGACGTTTTCAACGAGGCGCGCCGCGTGTTGCGCGCTGACGGCACCTGCTGGATCAATATGGGCGACAGCTACGCGACCGCCACTGGGCGCGTCGGCAATCACCCAGGTGGCGGGGCGCAAGGCCAAGCATGGCGGGGGGCTCGCGGAAGTCATGATGAAAAGCGCGGGTACGGTGTCGGCACCCGCGGCACCGGCACGCTCACACAGCCAAACCGCATGCCGCAGCAGGGCCTGAAGCCTAAGGATCTTGTCATGATGCCTCACCGCCTGGCCATCGCGTTGCAAGACGCTGGCTGGTGGGTGCGCCAGGACATCGTCTGGAGCAAGCCGAACCCGATGCCCGAATCCGTGCGAGACCGTTGCACCAAGAGCCACGAGTACATCTTCCTGCTTAGCAAGAGCGAGAAGTACTTCTACGATGCTGAGGCCATCAAGGAGCCGGCCGCCGGCGCCGTGGACCATCGGAGAAACAGCTTCGGCACCAAGGATTACGACGTGCCGGGCCAGAAACCGCAGAAGCGCACAGCACGCGGCGTCGGGTTTGGTCATGGCACCGATGCCAATGCGCGTCAACGTGGCCGCGTCATGGCATGCAGCAAGGACGAGGGGCGCGATGAATTGGGCTTGCACACGACCGCGCGTACGGCCGGCGGCGCCGGCTTCCGCGAGGATCCCGGCGCCCGCCCAGATATGCGCAACAAGCGCAGCGTCTGGACCATGGCCACGCATTCGTTTGCCGAGGCCCACTTCGCCACGTTCCCGCCGGAATTGCCGGAGAACTGTATCCGCGCAGGCTGCCCGCCTGGCGGCACGGTGCTGGATCCATTCTTCGGCGCCGGCACCACCGGTCTTGTCGCTGATCGCCTGCAGCGCGACTGCATCGGCATCGAATTGAACCCGGCCTATGCGGAAATGGCGCGCAAGCGCATCCAAGGGGAATCGACACTTTTTGCAGAAATTTCGGTAGCGGCACGGCCAATACATCACCAATGAAATCGTGATGCGGTATTGCAAAGCAGTCAGTCATTCCGGCTTTTCCGTAGGCGCCCAAACGCACGAGCGGAAGCCTATTTCGGGCCCAAGCCGTGATTCTCCACCCGGGGCGCGTTCGACGGCGAATAGTGGACCGCGAGGTTTTCCCGCTGCGCGTACGTGGGGGGCTCGTTGCCAGTCCCTTTGGAAGCCGTGTCGAGCATGAGCCGGTCATGGATCACGGCCTGCTTGGTCGCGTCATCCATCTGGGCTAGGAAGTAGGTGGTCGCCGCAAGTATCTCGCCCTTGTAGGTGCCGTTCAGCTCGTCTACGACTGCAACCTGATATCCGACCTTATCGAGATCAGCGATCAACTGGTCCAGTTCCTGTTCGCGCTGCTGCAGGGGATAAACCAGGCGCTGGAGTACCCAATCCTTCGCATCGGGCGAAACAGAGAACTGTCCGTCGCGCTCGATGACCGCCTGCAGCTTGGGCTTCTCGTAATCGACGGAGTTGTCGTAGATGTAGACGGCATCGGCAATCTCGGCCGCGCGCGGAAGCAGGGCGAGTGTGCGGTGGTAGCGCTCCCGCACTTTTTCGGGCGCGACGTAGTGCCCCGTGGTCGTGCCAGTTACATAACGCAGCGTCACCCGGGCAACGTTCTTTTCCGGGTCGTCGGTGGTGATGAAGGTCAGGAACAGACGGTAGTCTTGTTCCTTGAGCATCAGCATTTCGCTAATACGCGACGGGTGGGACATGACAGTCTCAAAGGCGAATGGCAGTTTGCTCTCGGTCGCTTCTGCGCGGATACGCATGGCAGCGCTCTGGGCCGCTTCGTCCCTGGCGTTCTGGTTCGGGAAGTCACCCTGCAGGTCCTTGGCCACCTGGTCGGGGTTGATGAAGTAAGCAGGTAGAGGATAGACACCCCTGACGGTCTCCAGACCTGTCTGCTTGATTTCGTCGATCAGCGAAGTCTTCCCGGACCCGTTCGGACCGGCGAATACAACCACATGCAGATCGAGCACATTATCTTTTTTTTCGTTGGACATATAAAAAACGCGGTCGAAGCCGCGTTTTCAAGTAAGGAGAAGGAAAATTATTTCACGTTGGACAAGCGTTTTCCGGCAAAGCTCGCGAGATCAAACGTGGTGGCCTTAGAAGCATCGCGTTTAGGGCCGTTTCCCATTGCCCGCCGCTTGACTTGGGCAAGCGTCTTCTCCATGTTGCCTGTGATGGCCTTATCCCACTCCTGGACGGTGGCGCCGAGGAACGGGGCGTCGCCCTTCAATACTGTCGGGGAGCTGAACCTAGGTGCGCTAGTGCGAATTTTGAGTGTCATGATGATATCCCTTCAACTTCCTTATAAGGATCATTATAGTCCATTAACGCCAGCGCTTCTCACGAATGCATCAATTGGAGCCAGTTGACGCCCAGAACGAGATTTCGCTCCCCGCTGCCGGGCGTCTGCGCCGGCTTCATACCCATGGAGGCCGGCTTGCCGCTGCGCCTGGTCCCTGCCCCAGTCACCTGGATTCCTTCAATCTGTACCAGCGGTTCGTCGTGATTAGTCTAGTAATCACGACTAGATTGCGGAAAAGGGCATTTCGCACCTTTTGGTACTGTAACAGGACAGGTAGCAGCCTGCTCCGGTAGAAGTCGCATAATCTACAGAACTCAACGCCTAACCCACACTATAGACAGAGGAAGGCGCCATTAGAGTCTGCCATTACAGCACAAGCCGCCGCAAGGCATTCCCATCGTCTTACCGCAGTATCTTTAACCCCCACTATTGGATGAAAAGCCAGTGATCGTACCTGCCGGGTACATCGCTTTCATTGGCTTGCTTCCACTTCGCTTTAATCCCATCCCATTGACCAATCTTTTTTCCAGCTACGAACTGCATTCGCCGCAGGGCATCAAGCCCTGCGCACGTCCGCAGCAGTCGACTGTTCGTACCTCCAGGTTCAAGCTTGACGCAGGCGCCAGTGCTTGAGATTACTACGCCATTGGCATCGCCTAGGGCTTTACCGCATGGAAAACCCACCAGAGGAAGCAAAAGGCAAGTCGGCGCAACATGCACTAATGGATGCCAGTCAGTCAATTCGTGACAGTAGGCTGAATGAATCTGATCCCCGGAAAACCCACCACATGAAATAGGAGAAACAATCCGCAAAAATACTAGCACACACGTGCATTGGCGAGGAGCTGAAAGTCCTCCGCGTCATGAGCAGCAAACAACACTATATGTATATATGAAGAAGCGAGCTGAAGGCCAGCCAGGTTAAACAGCAACCGCTTCATTTGGCAGGAACGCATACCGCGCGCCTACTTTCCACTTTACGGAGATTGACAATGCTTCAGAATCAAAACAAGACCGTCCTTGAACAACTGATGGAGCTCACCTACAAGGCCTGGTGCTGGCACAATATGCTCAAAAGCTTGACCATGAATTTCCTCTCAACCGACCTTGGCCAGTGGATGATGAGCGGTAGTACTCATCTGCTTCAGCAGCTTGCCCCCAACAATATCTGCGACATTTTGCAAAGTGTTTTGCCGCTGGTACTCTAGGGAATGAAATCCTCTTTGACTAGTTGGAGGGAGAATCTCTCCATTCTCGTGCCCGATTTTTCCACATGCAATAGCATCCCGAGACCTAATCGCCATTTGACCGATGGGTGGGATAGAAACAGCGCGAACCGCCAGGGACATCCGGTGTGCAACACGTCGCTGAATTCACGCGCCATAACACAACCCTGGAAATTGTAAAAACCCACAGATTTGTGAACTTTAAGGCTACAATTGTGCGGCGACGTTGAGACAGTAGACCTCCTTTATATACTGAGCTAACACGCACTGCTCAACACCGAAGTGGCACAGAGCAGGAGGCTCTTCTCGGCACTCTGACCTCAAGCAGGAAGGGGACTGTGCAGCACCCAAAGTACACTTTGAGGCCAATCCAGATTCTGAACATCGGCGAAGCTGACCCATAGGATATTTCACAAAACGATGCACTTCCTCGACCAGCAAATTCCGGCACCGAAAAACTGGGACAAGTTTGAAGATCTGACGCGTGCCCTATTCGCGGCAGTCTGGGAGAATCCGCTCATCCAGCGGCACGGCCGGGCGGGTCAAGCGCAATACGGAGTCGACATTTTTGGTTCACCAAAGGAACTCCCGAGTCGCACCTTCGGTGTACAGTGCAAGGGAAAGGATCAGCTCTACGGCGCCGCCGCGACTGCTGACGAGTTCGATGCCGAACTCGCGAAAGCGGAGCGCTTTTCACCCCAACTCGGTCTATGGATATTTGCCACCACCGCTCCAAACGACGGGGCGCTTCAACGACACGTCGCGGCTGTATCGGAGCGGCGTGTAAAGGCTGGCCAGTTCGCCGTGGGAGTGCTCGGGTGGGAGTCAATCGTTAGCCTGATTTCGTCCCACCCCAAGGTTGTCGAGGAATTCTACCCAGAACGATCTAGTGCGATTCAACAGCTATTAGGCGCACTGGCCGAAAAGACTGCCGCGGCTCCCAACTGGGCAGAGATATCCTTCACGTCGCGGCGTGATCTCGGCCCTGCCCTTATGGGACGCCCACTTGGGCCTGCGGACGTTGGCGCCTGCCCTACCTTGCCAGAGGCCGAAACCCTGCTTCAGGAGCTTCGCCAAGCTGGAACGGCGCGGTTAGCCGGTGTTCCCGGCGCAGGCAAATCGATATGTGCCTTGCAGGCCGCGCGCGCCATGGGAGCGAGCGGTTGGCGCACCTTCCGTCTTACCGATCCGGCGGCGGGTGTGCCCCCCGCGGCGTCGATACCGGAACGGACGCTCTACATCGTTGACGATGCCCATCTGGCGCCACCCGCGCAGCTACGGGCGCTGGAGGAATCTGCCTCAGCTACCCGGTGGGTGCTAAGTGCTCATACGCTGTCGGATGGAAAGGTGAC
The DNA here is from genome assembly GCF_002735655.1 of Janthinobacterium sp. BJB446. NCBI lineage: Bacteria > Pseudomonadati > Pseudomonadota > Betaproteobacteria > Burkholderiales > Oxalobacteraceae > Janthinobacterium > Janthinobacterium sp. BJB446. Next base: position 9,892 of record NZ_PDZK01000009.1, read on the forward strand.
TGCCGCAGGCACGATTCACCTTGACGCCAAAAGAGCGGTCGCGGTCATTGCCCGCAGCCTTCGTACGGATGCCGAGCGCACACTTGCCGCCGTCCGAAAAGCCGACGGCAATGAAGGGTCAGAGTTGTCCGAGGAGTCTCTCGACTGGCGCCTCAATCAAGCCGAAACCGCGCAATTTCCATGGCAATTCTGCTTCATCCTCGGTGGAGGCTGGCAACGGTCTAAATCGATGGCCGATTCTGCCCGCGCCGCCGGTGCAGACGTGGTATTGGCTGCTGCAGCCATCCGACAGCTTGCCTCTCGCGACGCGTCCTGTCCGTTTGACAGTCTGAGAGCACAAGTAGAAGACCAGGTCGCTAATGCCGAACTTCAGAGCGCAGTTGACTGGTTGGTTGCCCAACGTTTGCTGCTCACACGTTCCGACTTGCGCTGCCCTCACCAACGCCTAGCCGCCGTTCTGCTCGGGCAAATTCTCGATGGCCAGGACCCGGAAGGCATCAATCGAATAGCTCGCCTGCTGCAGTCTACGCTTGCCAACCCAAAGCTCCCCTTGGGGGGCTTTTCGGTACTTCTAGGTGAGTTGCGGCGCACTGGCAACTATGGGCGTTGGTCGTACCTGATAAAGTCGGAATGGCTGCGTCCGCTGGTCGATCGGGCCTGGGCCGCCTTTACACCTATTGAAATTCTCCATGCAAGCTGGGCCCTGAATGAAGCCAGGAACTACCTTGAACTTGATGGGATCGGTGCCGCTGACCATCAAGACGTCATCGTCGGCTGGATCGAGGCCACGCCCATTGGCGCTTGTTATGCCCTGGGCAGCCTTGTGAACCAAATCACGTATCGTCAAGAAGAACTTGGCACAGCGATTAGGGGTCGAGTCTCTCCAAATATCATGGCGGATTCGATCAACACCGCGGCCTCAATCCATGCCTGCGAGATCGCCGAGTTGATTTCCCTGAGTCACTTGACGAGCGATGAGCCGTGGAAGGTCACCTACTTGGCTGCGCTTGATCGCAACCACCTCTTTCATCTGGTCTCCACTTGGCCCCCCGAGGCCTCGCTCTCCCTAGTCGCAGACCTTTCCAAGCACATCAGCCATGTCGATGAGGCATTGGGCTGCGAGCTGATCGAAGCGCTCGCCCCCTCGATCGCAGTGCGGCTTCAAAACGATCCTCAAGGCGCGTTCCAAGAACTCAACGATCTCTTTTGGCATGCGCTGCGAGTCTACGATCCCCTTGGACTGTACGTTGGAAAGCGGCGCGCCACGACCAAGATGAAGCGCGCCGCACGTCGAATATGCGCCTGCTGGGAGCCGAGACACCTAGCGGACAAGCTGTCACGGAGCGACGAGCGATCATTTCAAGCAGCTGCCGGTCTCTTGGATGTCCTGAGGAAAGTCAACCCCACCGTCTTCGCGGCAACGGTCCAAGCGCTCGATTGGCAAAGGATCGGAAACGCCATCGGATCCGGCTGGAAGGATGAGATCGGCGACGCGCGCATGCTGTTATCTGTGGCGTGGCTGCTTCCTACTGCCCGACCGACCATCAGCGAATTTATTGCACGCAATGAAGCCCAAATCGCCAATCTATCGCCTCGACTCGCTTGGATGGCTCCCGAAGTTGCGTTTCGTCACTTGGCTGCGGGCAAGCCCGTTTCCATTACCAAGCACGGTCACGGTGAATGGCCGCTCGGCGTAGCCATGTTGGCACGCATCGCGCGCACTAGACCCAGCCTTTTGGCCGCCCTCCTTGAGCCGCACTATGCCCCCATCGCTGCGATCTTGTCGCAGCAAAGTCCGTCTTTCTGGGATGAAGCCGCCCTGTTTATCCGCGTTCTCGCCGAAGTCGATGAACCAGGCTTGACCCGCATCCTGGATCAGATCGATCCGGTAAGTGCCACGGAGGGATGGCGCAAGGCTCTGCTGGGTGGGGAAGCCCATCGCAAGCATACAAAGAATGCCAACCCGCGCGAAACGGCGGCGCTCCTTATCCACTATTCCATTGACCGCGCGAATGCCCTCGGTGATGTGGCGCGGCGTCTGCGCCGCGAGCATCCTAAACGCTCGACCCCTTCAGCGAAAATGCTGGAGCCGATCGAGTGGTCGGAATCGTTCGATGACACTCCCGCTACCGCGAAGCCATCAAATGTTGCGCCGCAAGAGGCTTGACACAGTGTCCTCACTCGACCTATTGACCCATGTCCGGCGTGTTCCGGTGACGATCGCCTGTGCTCGCGAGCGATTTAGAGCCGCTGATCATGAAGGTCCGGGGATGGTCACGGTCGTTCCGAAAGTGAATTCTTCGCTGTCGATTAGCCGCTATTAATACCTGACTGAGAGGACGACTGAGAGATGGAACCGCAAGCTTACGTTCGTGCCCTTAACGCACAATTCACCTACCTGTTCGCCTATGCGCGGACGATTAACGAGATCGACACCGCCGCAGCTTTGTCAGGTGAGTTTCGCGGGGCGCAGGACGCCGGCTGGTCAACAGTCCAGACGGCTTACGAAGTGTTTGGGGAACTAAATGCGCTATGCAACAAGGGCGCCGCCCTAACCAAGCCGGAACTGCGCCAGGTGCTTTGTCTGTACGCTCACCTTGCCGAAGCCGGCGGCGTGTACGAAGGCCTGCTTAACACCATGCGCGTTGCGCAGTTGAAGGCCTACAACCTTTGGCCCTTTCAGAACCTAGTCCGGGTGCGCCGCGAGCCCCGTGCAGTGATCGGCCCCAACGCCAATGCGATGTTTCGGCGCCTAGCAGAGGTCGCAACGGAAATCGGCATGACAGGCCTCGCCCACCTGCTCGAAATCACATTCCGCGACGATATTCGCAACGGCATGGCGCACGCCGATTATGTTCTAGATCAGGATGGTCTGCGACTACGGCGCCGCAACGGCGGTCAACCAGTCAGCGTATCACTCCATCAAATTCAGAACAGTGTGCAAACCGCGATGTTCTTCTTCGAACTATTGCAATACTTTCAACGATCGGCCATGGAGACTTATCGTTCCCCCAGGACAATCGTTGGCCGGTTTAGCGAGAACCCGCCGATGCCGTGGACAATTGAGCTGACCGAGGAAAAAGCGTTCAGCATCTCAAGCAGCGCTCCCGGCCCCCAGGTAGACGCCGTATATGAGCGTCAGAGGCGGGTAAACGAAAAGTTGGGCGGCCGGATGGTAGCCGCCTACAGCGGCCCTGAGACCGAGATCCAGCCCTCCCTTCTGAACGAAATTTCGGCGGAGGGCTTCGAGGTCCTCGTGATCGCCATGGAAACGACCAACCAATACGAGGCGCTGGTGGCCGAGGTCGAGACGCACAGCCTTTGGGATCCTGCGCCGAGTCCCGATGGTGTAACAGTGCTCATGGTTACGCCGCTTGGCTTCCGCAGGCTTGCGACGGGTGCCGACTTCCGGGCGTGGCTCCCTGCCGTCGATGAGATCCAGGTGGCCTGAATGTTCTATTGCTGGACGGATTGCCCCACTCATATTGCCCGTTCCTCTAGGTCCTCGCGAACGCCGCAGCCCAGTCGTAAGGCTCGTCGAAACACAGCTCTTTTAGGTCTTCACGGATCTGTTTCAACGTGCGCCAGTACTTGCGTGACTTCGCCCCTTCTGTCTTGAGGAGAGCAGAAAACAGGGACGCGTATATATCGATGGCGCGGCTGAATCGTCGCTCAACTTAGGCTGGGTCTATGGTTTCCGAGCGAAGGTATCATTGAATGTCACGACTACCGCAAGCAAATTTTGCATCTAACTTGGATTGAAAAATGATCGACATAATCTACGAAGCAGTGGAACGGCAATACTTCGAATCGGGAGATTTCAACGGCATGCCGATCTACGCGTTAAAGGTTTTTTTTGACGTGGATACCCCCGAGTTCCGCTCTGTCCTGCGCAAGGGAATCGAGAACGAGGTACTGACCGCCAACTTCCACGGCAACACCCACATCAAGCCCTTTTCCAAGATGCCGACGGCGAAGGTTCTTGAAGACTTCGATTCCGCTGAGTACCCGTCCCATACTTGCCTTTACCCGCATCCCAGCAAGCTGGCAAGTTCGCCGCGCCTCTCCGGCTACACGCAGGCCCCATACGAGCTGGAGTTGGCCAAGGGCGGCGGTCAGCTCGACTTCCGGACATTCGACCTGTCGGTTCTGGAACACTACCGGAACGATCCCCGTTACTCGTACAGCACTGACTTTATCCACGGTCAGATCTGCATCGAAGATGCATACTACGAATCCGGAAAAATGGCCGAACACGATCAGATACTTCTCGAAACCTTCGGCTTCGCGTACGACGACGACCTGAACCGGTATGTAGCGGTCTTCTTGCGTTATATCTCGAAACTCAGCCCGGAACACCAGCGGGTATGGCATGCCAAGGAGGTCTCCGGAAACATCAAGCTCCACCCCGACTACTATGCGTCTTCCATCGAGGGTTCTTGGGGAACGCGGATCTCGATCTTCGAAGCGTTCGTTATGGAATTGCAAACGATAAATCAGATGTGCGCGCTTATGAAACGCCCCCCGTTGTTCCGAAATTCGTTCAAGGAGGATCGCCCCAAAGAGTTCGGATTTCTCCTACGACCGACGGTTGCGGAATTCAACGACTTCATCCTACTCCTGGACAAAATGATGTCCGACAACATTAACAAGGACTTCTTCGGCAACGACGTGGAAATCGAAACCGACGAGGCACGCGACGATGGCAAGATCATAGTCAAGCCCAAGGGAACGGTACAGATACTGGAAGCGTGGTTCGCCAAGCTGTTCCGAGCAGCCGACGAAGGCCACATGAAAGCCATGATCGCAAGCTTCAAGAAGGTCCGGAAGCTCCGCCAAGCACCGGCGCACAAGGTGAATGCAGACGCGTTCGACCAGGAAATATTCCTGAAGCAGCGGGACATCGTGATCGAGGCGTACGACGCCGTCCGAACCATCCGCCAGGCCTTCGCCAGCCATCCTGCGGTCAAGAGGAGTCCACCTGAGATAGACGAACAGCTTTTCAACGGGGAGATTTGGGATATCTAGGTGCTACGAACGGGACCCTTGTTGCCAGTAGTACCGGCCCTTCTACGTCTAACTAGCCACAGTCGCTCAACTCTTCGTGTGGTGAACTACAGGACTGCAAATTCCGATGGTTGTCAATGATTTTGATATCGTTGGTGAGCTTTCATTCGATTCGTGGCAAGTCCTTTCGATGCAACATGCCGGCCGCCTCCGCCAGACGCTTCTCCCGCGCCCGGACATACACTGCCGTGGTGTCGGCGCTGGCGTGGCCGAGAATTTCTTGCACCACATACAGTTCTACCCCTCCTTCGATCGCCAACATACCGAACGTGTGCCGGAAGGCATGCGGCGTGGCCTCGATCAGGGCAAACATGTCTTCTGGTGACAGTTCGGCTTCGGTGCCCAGGGCCTGCAGGTCGTCATGCACCCGCCGCAAGGCCCCTGTGACCACATCGTAAAGCGCTCCTGCCGTGTAGCCGCGGTGGCCAGCAGTGCCATCGCCATGGCGCGCCAGCGCTGCCGGCGTCGCCGGTATGACCAAGGGCGATAACAGCGGGCGATCATCGCCGACCTGGTCAAAGTCTGCTCCGAGATCAGCCCAGTGCGCACGCAGCGCGTCAATGGTGCGGGGACTGACAGGCAGCACCCGCCTCTTCCTCCCTTTGCCGAGCACCTTCAGCATCCAGATGCCGGGCACATGGCGACTGGGCGTGAGCGCGTTGCGGCGGGCCGATACGGCTTCCGCGCGACGCAATCCCGAATCGCCCATCAGCAGCAGCATCGCAAGGGCGATCCGGTCCCGTCCTCCCTCGGCTTGCTGGGCACGTCGCTCAAGCACCGCGATCAAGACTTCCCAGGCTTCGGCCGTCAACGCTTTGTCGACCTGGATCGGATCGGTCTCGATATCGACCACGGGATCCTTGACCGCGAGCCAGGGATTGCCTCCCAGGTAGCGCACGCGCGCCAGATACTCGAACGCGGCGCGTAGGATTTGCACCGTCTGCTTTTGCGAGGCCGGCGACATCGTCTGGTCGGAGAACGGCCGCCAGCGGCGGCTGGTGCGCGGCGCGCGCGGCGCGCAGAAGCTCGCCGCCGGCATGGCCAGGAAGCGCACATAGGCCTGGCATTCATCGACCAGCAACGACGAAATCGGCTTGCAGGCGATCAGCGCGCTCCACAGCACAAGGCGCTCCAGCTCGCGCCGGTACGCGCGCAGCGTATGCGGCTGCCCCTCATACCGCGCCAGGTAGCACTCGATCGCCTCCAGATCGTTGGTGGCGCTGATGAAGCAAAACCGCTCGGCGCGATTGATGCCGCGGCTGCCGTCGTAAAGCGCGGGCAGTGAAAATGTTCCAAGCGGTGACAGCACGCCCTCGGCCACATCGAGCACCGGAAGAGCGTCGCGCGTCACCAGCGCGCGCGTATCCGAATCGATGGCGCCCAGCGTTTCGGCATGGCGTTGCAGCCAGCGCGCCAGCACTTTGGCGCGGCCGAACCCGACGCGCGGGACCGCCCGCCACCAGGCCGGCCCGCGCACCCGCATCATCGCCATCAGTTCGCCGAGGGTGCGCACGTCCTCACCGCGCAGCGCGGCCGTCAGCCGCGGCCGGAACCACCGGCCGATCGCGTCATCCGGCATGGGGACCGGTTCCGGCAGGTCCGCCGCTTGTACCAGGATGGCAAGCGCCTTGACGGAGATTGTGCCGCCGCGTCGTGCGTTTTGCAGGATGTCCGCGAACGCCGGATTATGTCCGATCGCGCGTTCGACCAGCTCGTCGCGCATGTGGATCAGGAATCGTTCGAGTCCCTGTTGCACCTGAGGGCTGTCGTCCTGGTAGTACAGGTCGGCGATACGCTGAATAGGCACTTTTTGCACGAAAGCGCGCAGTGCCGTGTAATCAGTCCGGTTATAGCTGATCGGCGGGATCACGACATGGGTATTCTGTGCCATTTAATCGCCTGCGTGCGCCGGGTGGTCGGTGGTAGCTGCATCAACGGTACCGGCCACAGGCTCCATGGCGGCGCACTGCTCCACCACCAGGCGCATCACCAGCCACCAGAGGTATATCCCGTATGGCCCTTTGACCAGGCTCTCGTCGGCCAGGCCGTGGGCCACCATATTGCGCAAATTCGGTCCCGACGGGTCGCACATCAGCGCGCGTATCGTAAAAGTCAGGTCAACGTCGAATGCGTCACGCATTTCAGGACGCTCGATCAGGTTGGACAGGCCAATCTCGGTATCGAGACCAGCTGCGTCATGGGTCGTGGTGAGCGCACCGGCGGCTTTCAGCTTCATGCGGACGATATGTTCGAACTGCGGCACGAGAATATGCACCGCCTGTACGAAATCACCACACCAGCCGGCGTGCAGCCCTTGGGCGACCAACGCAGCGCGCTCGTTTGGCACCAGCGGTGCTCTGCTGGCCAGCGCCTCGAACGTTCCGAGGTCGAAATGCATTTCCCGCCACATAGTCTCCAGTGCCGGCAGGATCATACCGATTACCGTGGTAGTACACAGGATATGGCATGCCTGAGTGGCCTCGGCCAGCACCTGGGCATCACCACCATCGCCATCCACACCGACGCCGGGCCGCCGGGCGACGGCCCGGCCGTCATTGGCCAGTACCACCGAATCGACCAGTCTACTGATACGCCCTGTTGGCAGCGGCCGCTCAGCTGCCGCGATCAACTGTGCACGGTTCGGTAGCGCATGAATCCGGGTCAGTGCCCATAGCGCGCCGAATGGCGACCGGCCCTGCACGCGATCCCGCGCCACTGCGGCAAAAGGCGACAGGTCGAATACGTGCTCGAACGATTCCATTTCGTTCAGGGCCTCACGCCCGGCCGTATCCTGCTGCGCGCGCACTGCGGCGATCATGGTATTAACCTGATGCTCTTCCCGGTACGCGCCCGGCACCGAGCGATACATCTCGATCGCTTTCGCATACCAATTTTTTCGAGTGATGGCGGCGCCGGCTGCGTCGCCGATCATCACCATGATCTGGCCGGCCAGGGCCAGCATGGCAGCCTCGCGCGGGGCACCAGCGGGCGCTCGTGTAAACCACCGTGCCGCCGCTTCGGCATATTTCAGGGCATCGGCACGCTGGCCCGCCCGCTGCCGGGCTTCGGCCTGCGCCGCCAAGCGCTCACCAATGTCCTCCGCGTGGGCGCGCCCGGCCTCTTCCGCCCACATTGGCCCGAGATACGACAAAGCCATGCAATCTGGTGCAGCGACCGCATCGTAAAACACCTGCAACAAGCCGGCCTCGATAGTGGCCACGCGCCCAGTGTCGCGGATCCCCCGCGCCAGCTGCAGCGCGCGCCGCCATCCATCGCGCCCCGACAGCAACCAGCTGTCGCCATCGAGCGGTAGCTGGCAATAGGTGTCGATGGCCATGTGGACGAACGCGATGCCGCGGCGCCGCTCACGCAGCCAGACGATATCGGCCACGCGCGCCTTTAACAGGGTGTTCTCCACTTCCTCGGCGAACTCCGACAAGGCTGCGATCTCGTCAGATGTCAGGTCCTCAGGCATGAACCCGCGACGGCCGTCAGCTGCTTTCCACGCCGGTTGAAATGGCGCCCTCTTGTGGTCCGGTTCCAGCTGCAGCGAGCATATCCTGGCGAGCAGTATCAGCGCGCGCTCACGCGTCGCTTCCCCCGCGCGCCGTGCCGTGCCTATCTCCAGGTCAAGTTCCGTCGACATTCCAAGATACCATCCATCAGAATCGCGCGCGATGGCCCGCTGATAGTCGCAGCCGGCCAGGTCGGCAGCCGTCAGCGGCAGTTCGGGCGATATGGAAGGAATGGCAGTCATGGCGGCGTGGCTCCTGGGTGACCGGGACGGTGGGACGGCGCCCGGCATGGCGTGTAGTTGGCGGCCCCATCAAAATGGGGGTTTACACGGCTATCATACCTGTTTCACGCGCAAAAAGACGAATAATCCTTCCGTGATAATACGGATTATCACGGAAGGGCAGGACCATCCGATGTGCTCCTTCGCGACTTACAGCCGCTTGTCGAGCGCCAGGGCGGTATGGTGGACCTCGACCCGGTGCTCGCCCCGTCCGCCCGTTGCGACGGGCGCCCTCCTCTGCCGCTGGCCATCCACCGTCGGCTTGTTCTCGTTCTATCGTTCACGCCCCGGCATCTGCCCGACATGCCGGCACTTGTCGCCTGGTGCTATAGCCTGCCGCAGGTGGCAGGTCCGCCGCCACTCCCCTGCCGCTGATCGAACTAACGGTTTCAATCCATTTTTTGCTTGAACAAGGTACCGATGGCGACCGGCTGGCCGCCATCCACGCCGGCCAGCGCCTGCAACCGTGCCGCGTCGGCCATCGGGCATTTGACCGGCATGGCCTGCACGCCGTGAGTCAGCAGCCAGATGGTGCGGGTGACCCCGTCGGTGAACGAGAGGACCGAGTGCTCGGTCACGTCGACGCGCTCCAGCACCTGCCCCAGCAACCGGCGACGCCACACAGGCGTTTCCAAGCGTCGCAGTTCACAGCTGACGGTGGCCAGCGGCACCGGGTTGACACGGCCCTCCGTAAAATGCTTGTCCGGCCAATGGAACTTGCGGTCCAGCGGCCAGGTCGCGGGGCTTTGGTGCGCCACCTCTGGATGGCTGCTGCCCGGCCGGCGCCATAGCTGCAGGAACCGCTCGGCGTCAACCTCCACGACCGCCCATGCTTCGCCGTCAGATCCTGGATCCTTCTCGGACATATAGACCGTGTCGCTGTCGGTGTGCACGGTGAACAGCGCGCCCTTGAAGTGGTGAATAAGGTGAACACCGGCGAAGGTGCGCAGCGCCGTCATGGCGAACAACTATCGCCGGCGCTGGCGGGCCGCTTGTCGCCGCGCGCCAGTTCCGAGGCGGACGAGCTGCAGTTCCGCTCAGCCGGCTTGCCGGTAATGAACTGCTTGCCGAGGGCTGGCATGTGTTCGCTGGCGGCTACAGAACGGAATTTACCGGACTCGCACCAGAATGCAACTCTGACGCCTTGCTGAGCAGCGAACAGCTGCTGGGCCTGGGCACAGTTCTGGAGGTTATACGCCGCTCCGTCCAGCGCGTCGAAAGTGGCGACATGCAGGCGCAAGGCCGCATTGGTCACGCTGTTCCGGTATAGGGTGTAGATTGCGGCATCCGGCACTGCCTGGGCCCGTACGGTCTGCATGGCGACCATGGCCAGGATAAGCATGGCCTGACGGGGTAGACTGGAAGCGTTCATCGTCATACGCTGTCAGCAGGGATCGGTGTGTTTGCGCGCCAGCGGCACGAGGAACACCAGGTGGCCGTCTGCCTCATACGTGGCCCGCTCCTGTTGATACTCGCTCCCTGCGGTGTTCCGGTCCTCACAGCCCTTGTAGATGCTCCACGAGGTTTCAAACTCGATGTCGACCTGAGTAGGACAGTCTTCGTCGATCTCCACGCTGTCCACCTTGACGTCGTAGATTTCCGCGCGGTCGTCGGCGTGGTCGTCCAGTAGCGCGTGCGCGACCTCATATAAGCGCCTTCCGCCGTTCTCCTGCAGGACCTGCTGAAGCTGGTCCGCGTCCAGGCCCTGACCGACTAAAACCGACATCTCACGCATTACCTGCTCCTCGCAGAATAAAAAGAGAATTATGCACTCAAACAAACCGTTGGTCTGGCGAGGTGGAAGTATCCATCGCAGCGGCACAAGTTTCCGTCACCAACTGAAGAATCAACCACCATGCATACAGGGCAAGGGCCGATTCACACGCCTCCTCGTCCGCCAGACCATGGGCCACATCATTGCGCAGATTGGGTCCCGCGCGGTCGGACATGACCGCGTGGATGGCCAGCGTTAGCCCATCGCCAAACTCCTCCGCCATTTGGGTCCGCTCGATTAGGCGACCCAGTGCAACTTCCATATCAAGTCCTTTATCATGCTGCGCGGTGAATGCCCCAGCGCCGCGCAACACGTGACGCACGACGTGCTCAAACTGCGGCATCAGGATGTGCATGGCCTGTACCATGTCACCGCAGTACCCGGCGTACAGACCTTGTGCCAGCATGCGCGCACGATCAGTTGGTACTACAGGGGATCGCTCCGCGATCGCGATGAAATCACCCAGCCGAAAGTCATGCTCGAAGCGCAACTGATCGCGTGCAGGCAGCAGCTCGGCCAGCGCCACCTTGCTGGCATGCTCAAGGAACATGGCACGCGCTCGCGCGTCGACCTGTGCCTGCCAACCATCGTCGGGGCCAATGTGCTCCACCTGGCGCCCATCGCCGGCCACAACGTGCATTCCCATCAGAGTGCTCAACGGCGTAGCGTTCAAGGCAGATTCGGCCGCCGCCTTCAGCGCCCCAACGTCTGGAGGACTATCTAGTCCACAGAATGCCAGCAAGGCCTCAAAGGAGGGCCGTCCTTTAACGTGGGCGACCGCGGCTTGAATACGACCGCCGACTTCTTCGCGCGGCCCTCGTATCACCACCATTTCGCCCAGCATGGCGTGGCCAGCGTCTTCCCGCCGGCGCCGTAGTGCTTCTATCGCGCCCTCGGTTGCCAGCTCGGTACGGAAGCGTGCCGGCACGCGCCGGTAGGCTTCTATCGCCTTACTGAGCCAATGGTGCTCCACGATGGCGCCGTCGGCCTGTCTGGCCTGCATCGTGATCGCCTCGGCCGCCAAGGACAGCATGAGCGCCTGCCGATCTCGGTCACGCGCCCATTCGTACCATTCGGCAGCGGCCTCGAAATGAGACTGGGCGACGAATGCGTGCGTGAGGGCCATCCGCTGCCTACCGATCGCCTCCAGCCGCTCGGCGACGGCCTGTGCACGCCCGCCGCTGCGGCGTTCCACACGCAGAGGATGCAGGTAATGCAAGGCCTGATAGCCGTCTTCCTCACCAGCAGCCGCAAAAAAAGCGTCCAGTAGGGCCGTTTCAATGGCGCGCGCTTCGTCCTCCGCGTGGATCTGTTTGGCAAGCTGCAGCGCGCGATGCCAGCCGGTTTTCGACTCCCCGTACCAAGCGTCACTCGACAACGGTAGTCTGCGGTAGGCCTGGACCGCCATCAGCGGAAACGGGCGTCCGCGTGATCGATCCAGCAACCAGACCAAGTCCGCAACCCGAGCCCGCAGCGGCGCGCTGTCGAGGGTGCCGGCCAATTGCGCGAGCGCTTCGACAGCGTCCTTGGGAATATGGCCCAAAGCCATGCTGCTGCCTCCGTCGCTGAACTCGACCATCGGCCTGTAGATGTGGCCCGGCTCCTCGGGGACAAGTCGCATCGAACAGATCCCGGCGAGCAGCTCGAGCGCGCGTGAGGCGGCGGCGCTCTGTGCACCTTCCTTTGCTTTCCAAAAAACCTTGTTCAGCGCGTGACAGTCGGCATCAGCGTGTGCGCCCAGAATCTTGGGCACCTCGGCGGCCACGAAGTCGGCGAGGGTGAATGGTACCGGAGCTGGCGTCGCGGAGGAATCAGTCATGGATGGGTCGGAATATGGTAGGGATGCCGGGTCGAACTTTCGCGCGCGAAAGTCGCGGCCCAGCGTTTATTGGCCCTGATTGGGGTGAAAGGTGCAGAGGCGATCAAAGGGAGTTGTCAGCCTAAGATCATATTGGGCATGGCACCCAATGTGAGCCACTCGACGATATTGTCAGCCCGTACGGTGAAGCCCCGCGCACGCAGCGCATCGGCGTCCTTCGCATGCAATCTGACCTTGGTTCCATGACTGGCGCTCCCGTCGAGGTTCACGACACCCAGCTCATTTCCCCGACGCCCCAGGACGTGGGCATGAGTCTGACCGTCACCATGCAGGTGAGACGGTTGGTCGATGCCAATATTGCGATCGAACCGCCCCTTCACCCATTTTCGCTCTTCGTTGAGCGCCCAAATGTTCCCCGGACTGGCGGGTGATTCGCCCAGCATGATCGCGTCAAGAGATGGGGGGCGCGCCGGCACGTCGTAAAGCTCGCGTAATTTCATGGAGTACTCATGGCTAAAAAGACCATCATAAACCCGTTCATTGCAGGAAACCAGCTGGCCAACTCGCCATTGTGCGGTTGAAGTGGGCATTTCCTAGCTGTTCTTTGTCGGTAGAGGTAGAGGTAGAGGTAGAGGTAGAGGTAGAGGTAGAGGTAGAGGAGGACAGTACAGCATTTTTGCATATGAAAACCTTTCCCCCTTGTCCGCCGTCCTTACCCAGCGTTCTGCGTCTCCGGCGGTTCGATCACGGGCGCCGGCCAGACCGGCTGGGGACGCTCGCCGCGCCCCCAGGCATCAGCCAGTGCCTGCGGCCGCCATAACCAGTGCCGCTGATAACTCTTGATATCCATAAGACCTTCGTGAAAACCCCGGTCATCCGAGACAACTAGCGCCGGCAAAATCAGATAGCGGTACAGATCGAGGTCGATGCCATCATTGACCTTCTTCACGCTGGTCGGACAGTAACCATCTTTTTTCTGGCGGGTGCGGACCCACTGTCGCCAGAGATAGCGCATCTGGAGGTCAAGGCGCGTAGCCATCGTCGGATGCGCGTTGCGGCCGCGCGCAGCAAGATCGGCCAACTCCTCGTCGAGCAGATCGTGTTTGTACTGGTTCAACTCCTGCTGTTCGCGCCCAGGTAGCGCGGCAGTCCATCTCGCGTATCCTTCGTCGAACTTTTTGAACGAGTTGATCCATTCATCCCGATCATACTGCAGCGTTTGCGTCAACCCTTCACGCTCCTCCTCATTCAGGAGCGACGGATCATTCAGGATCTCCCACCCACGTAAGGCAAATCCGCGCACCTCATCCTCGGTCCACTCCTTATCCGTCAACTCACCGATTATCGCCATGATATCCCGCTTCCCCGGCAGGACCGGTAGGTCAGGATTGAGAAACTGCGAAATGGCACCAAGTATTTTGGTGAGACCCTCGTCAGTCAGGGAACCCCGGTTGTATTGCGCAAGCAGCTCTGCCAAGGCACCATCGGCAAGCGAGAATGCATAACCGTCGTCCGCCATCTCGGCAAAAGTTGCAACCCAGGCCGGTATTGCATCTGCATAGGCGATGTTGCGCACGGGGCTTGTATCGAGCACGACAATGGTCTGCTCGTCGGGGATGAGCTTTCGCTTCGGGTGATTCATTGACATCTCTCAGAATAACTAATTGTGGTTCGGGATTACGCGCGCCGACGGCTGGTCGGATACCGGCCGGTTCAGTGGCGCCACGTAGCACCGGTCGTTTCCGTCCTATTCCAATTCGTAATCGCGCTCAAGCGAGTTGTCCTTGAGACGGCACTCTCGGAGCGTTTGCAGCATCACATGACCGTCTACGATACCGCGCATGATGTCGAGCAGCGCCTCAAGACCTACCGATGACTCCACCTCAACTTACACGTCTGGAAACTCACCATCTGGTCGCTGGTCGAGCGACGTGGTAATGCCAGCAGCGTTGCAAGCTGTTTTGAATTGCTCGACATCATCAGGGCACTCGGCCCTAAATGAAAAAAATGCCACTTTTATTTCCTTGGGTCAGATGTTCCACTTATCGCGGAGCTGTACGATGCGATGGCCTTTGCGTGTGCGCTCGGCAACAGCTTCGGCAGCGGCCGCTATTGGTGCACCAGCCAGCGCCGCGGCGGCCATCGTAGTGTCGTAGTTCTCGACGGCGCGCACCAGGTCAATCAATTCGCGCAGATCGGGTTGCAGTTCATTCAGCATGCTCTTTTCCGTGATCAGGTAGATTGATTCAGTAAATCGATAGAGAACCCGGTTGGCCAGCCATGCGGATTCAGGCGCAGCGCGTCTTCCAGGATCAGTTCGGGTGCAACATCGGCGTAGTCGGCATCGGTGCCAGATATCATGACCAGCGCGCAGTTGCCGCCCTTTGCCGCTGCGATCAAGCTTGTTGTTCAGTTGCGCTAAGTGCCATGATCATTTTTTCCTCGCTGGGCAGCGCCGTGCTGACCTTCTCTCCAGCGCGGTAGTCCACGAGGTATAGCCAGCTCGTTGCGCGAATGCGTTACATGGATGGATGATTTGCATAATTTTGCAAGTGAACGATGGCCGGATACACGAAGTCCGATTCCGGCGTGAACTGGTAGTGAGTCGGATCGCCTTCAAAGAGCACGTAACCCTCGATGCCGCGCTCGCGCATGCCTTGCACTGCAAGGCGAGCATTCTCAACCGAGAACTGGTTCAACTTGTCCTGCTCAATCTTGACGCTACCAGTCGATACGCCTTCACCCTCGATCAACAGTACCATTTCGTCCGTCGAGCCGACCTTGCGGCCATAGATTTTCTTCTTCATCGATTTCCTCTCAGTTCTTGTGGTGGTCAATGCAGGCAGTTTTGCTCGCAAAGATCTGTTCCACGCCGGTCAGGTGCAAAGCTATCCGCAGTCGTGCGGCGAGCCGCACAAAAGCATTGCTCTCACCGTTGATGAGCATGTGACCGGCGCACTGCATGTCGGTGTTCTTGTGACAGACGAATGAATCTGCTTCCAAGATTTCTTCCATTCGAGCGCCCCCAATCCAGCCCTTTGTGGCGTTCTTTCGGAAAGGGCAGTCGCGGCACGGTGCCTTCATGTTCGGCAGATTCATCTTCTGCGTTTTCCGAGGCAGTTCATTGGACAACGATAGTACGCATCGAGGCTACCACTGCGGTCTTGGTGTTCTCGCCCATATCAGCGAACAAATCACCCGCATTCGCGTCAATCATATCATCGGGCGCATCCAGCTTGATGCCACGTGCAATCAGTCCGGCTTGCAGAACAGCGGCAGCTTCAGTCCAGTAATCACTCATCTCTTTCACTCCTTGATTTAGCGCTTGGCGACCAGCCGACCTTCGGTGCCACCAAGGCGCAATTTCCTTGGAGGGCATCAGCCCGAAATTGCGACGTAGAACCAGAACAACTTTTCCTTATTCGTCACCACACCATTCGTATATCTACGGTGAACAATGCAGTTTTACCTGTAGTTGTAACCTCTGACGCAGTTTGCCTTCGCTTATGACCGCCTCTGCTTTCTCGATAATCTCAAACACTACATCTTTTTCGATATCGTGTCTCTTCATGCTGATCGGCGTGATCGCAACAGTAATTTTTCCGTTGGTATATGTGCGACGCTTTCCGTCGCCAACATCGAAACTACCAGTGGCAGGGAGCACTTCAAGCCATCCACCGGACGACACTAGCATGTCGCTCAATTCATATCCTAGCAGCTGGCCCTGCGTTTTCACGACCGAAAAACATGTTTTTGAATCCAAGCGCTCATTAGCCAAAGCTGAGTTCATTGGAATATCTATAGCACCGATCAATCGAAAAGCAACACACCCACCAAGGAACAGGCCAAGCTGCACGAAACGTAGTGGAAGAATCAAGATTTTTTCCTCGACGGCCATACATGGCGTCCGGCCCTTACTTAAGTTTCAGGCCGCGAGCGGCCACGCTTTGACTTCCACTCCGGCCATGACGCAGCCCCCTTTGTCCTTGGCCGCCCCGCCCCATTGTTTGAAGAAGAACGGCACGCCGGCTCTCCTGCACTGCTCGCGTAAACTCTCGGCTGCACCAGGCGGAATATCGCGGGCGCCGGCACCAGACTCCCCACCAACGACGACCCACTTGATTCCAACCCCTACAGCCGTCGTGATCGTACTGCACCAGCCGTCCGTATCCTGGCGATCTTCTTCCGTCACAGGTCTGTCGAGGCGAAGATTCACCGGCCCAAGCAATGGCTCCATCGACAGCCATCGGAGGCGAGCTCGAACACTCAGCAGCTTCGAAATGTCCCGATCGGCCTCGTCCTGATTCACGACGCTGATCCCGAGCCAAACATTGGAATATCCGTAGCCCCAATCCGCAGGCAGCATGCCGGACACGTTGCCGATGCGCTTCGTCAGCATCAGCCAGTCCAGATTCGGCGTGGAGCGTACCAGAGCCCACAGGTCTGCCCGCCACTGCGGATCCGCTCGATTGTCGAACACGTCGGCCAGGGAAGCGCAGAACACGCGCCGGCGGCGACCGTATTGCGCCAGAAAAGAGGCATGCGCCGCGTTCCAGCGCACCGGCAGGTTCCAATTGCCCGTGCTGGTGCGTTTACGCGCCTCCTGCGGCCCCCAGGCGATCTTCATCGTCCGGGATGGGGTGCTGACCTCGGCGTAGCAGTGATCGCAGCCTGGCGACACTTTGGCGCAGCCAATCCAGGGATTAAACGTCGCGTCGGTCCAGGAGATGCCGGTAGTTTCAGCCATGGTCAATATTTTCGTTGTGCGATTTAGCGCGCTAAAGTAAGTTTTCTTGAGTCGGGCGCGACTAAGGGGCGTTTTCCTAACCGTTGTCGACTACGCCCCTGGGTCTCAGGCGTCTCAGGGGGTCACCGGCTTCTCGGAGCTCAAGCTTATCAAGCTCAGTGTTCCTCCATTTTTCAAACTCTGCCTGAGCGACTGCCATAGCTCCAGCTTTCGCTGCATCTGTTGTGCATAGCCAGAGTGGCATCGGGCGGCCCACGTGCATGCACACAAAGTGAGCCACAAACGCATCAAAGGTAAGCTGCGCCTTTGCCTCTTCGACTTCTTTTTTTGATAAAACGCTCATATTTTCCTCACTGGCCAGCACGGCGCGGGTCTTCTCAATGCAGGTTCAAAGTTCGTGAACCCAGATTAGTAACCCCACGTTACTATGTCAAGGCGATCGTGAGTGCTTCGACCTGGCTTTGATCTACCTCAAACCCCATGCCGGCCAACTCGTCAACAAGTACTTTTCGCAACATATAGCGCCGGACTTCGACCGGGCAGCGCTCCAGCTCATAGCCCCGTGATGCCACGACGGACGGCCAGTTGTGTTTATATTTGGTACCTGCAGCAGCGTTCAGGTCGGCGAGGATATCTCCGACAGCGCGGCCGGTCGCCCGCTCGAGGGCAAACCAGCGCTCAAACAGTCCCTGCGTTCGTGGCAGCATCAAAATATCCTTAAATTGTTTGTTTTTAAGTCCAAGCCTACGCACTAACCTAGCGGTGTGCAAGGCAATGCCCGATTCGCTGTGTGGCCCCGAATTTACCACCAACTAACCTGGAAAGCGATATCGCCTCCGCAGGCTGGATGGCACCTTGGCGCCACCGTCACCATAGCGTGCGCCTCCCGGTCACTATCGGTCATCGGAATCGTTCTGCGCTGCGCCCTGGAACTAGTTGTCCGGAAATGCAATCAAACTACTAGCTACTGCAGATGACGCTCCGGGGGAACTAGCCCGGCCGAGCAACTGAACTGAAACTGAAATCGGATAGTTTGGATACTAAGCCAACCGGTGCACGTAATTGACCGGTACAGACACTAGGAGAAGGAACATGACCACTCAACCAAGCATTGAATCCGTGAAAACCCTGAATGGGAAGATTTTCGCATTGCTGGCTCCCGACGAGGAGGCGACCTTGAATTTCTACAGATACCGCGGCCGTAAATTTGGTGTGTCAGTCACGATCATCAATGAGGCAGATCTGAAGGAGCTGGCAAGGGCTCGGTCGGAAGAAGCACTCGACCAAGTTCTGAAAAGCGCTAACAGCCGCATTTCTGTAGTTGTGTCATGACCTCGAATAGATCATGGGACGCTACATTACCGTACTAAAATGCACAGTCCGGATCATAGCTTTCGTGACTACTCCGGCAAATGTCCGCGCACCGACTGTCGTCGGTTGGCCGCGCAAATAAGATTTGTTTGAACACGAGACCCTTGATGGGGCTTGAGTACTCGATGGTGGCACGGCCCCTCCTACACCATCGATCCGTTGCTCTCGTTGTTCTACTTGAACACCTAATAAAATCAACGACTTACAATTTCATATCTACACACACATAAGCACAATTCGCCGACGCGTAATGCGTAATGCGTAATGTTTGAGATTTATCAAACATCTAAGTAACCGTTGGAATAAAAGCCGGCTCAATGAAAGTTGCGACTTCGTGTGTCCAGTTCCCCAAGAAGATGGGAAAGATCCACCAACCGTTTCGCCACTAGGTGCCTGACATTGTTCGCACACTGCCATTGACCATACACGCCCAGCAAACGCGCGCTCATCACCTCCCGACGCTGCTGCTCCAAAAGGCTCGGCCAGACGATGACGTTGACGTTTCCTGTCTCGTCCTCGATCGTCAAGAATACGACGCCTTTCGCTGTATCCGGGCGCTGCCGTACAGTTACCAACCCGCAGCCACGCGCGAGACGCGCGTCGTCATACAAATTCAGAATTTCCGCTGGCATGAAGCGCATCGCATGCAATCGCTCACGTAATAGCGCGAGAGGGTGCCGGCCCAGCGTCAATCCCATATGGCGGTAATCCGCCACGAGTTCCTGACCTTCAGTGGCCGGTGCAATCGTCAACTGTTCCTCGACGATGTAGGCCTCTCGTAATAATCCGCGATCAGGAACGCTCCCCGCCGCATTCCATATCGCCTGGCGCCGATTGCCGCTAATCTCCAACAGCGCATTTGCACTGGCCAGTAGCTTCAATTGCGCCGCATCGAGCGCCGCGCGTACACCCAAGTCATGCAAATCCTTGAACGGCCGCACAGCCCTCGCCTCCTCGATCCGCCAGGCGGCTTCACGCTCCATACCACGGATCAGATTGAGTCCGAGGCGTACCGCAGGTTGGATGCCACTTGAATCTTCCAGCGTGGCCTCCCAGCCGCTGATATTGATGTCCACACCACGCACCTCGACGCCATGACGCACGGCGTCCTGTACCAGTTGCGATGGACTGTAGAAACCCATCGGCTGGCTGTTCAGCAGCGCAGCCAGAAACGCGGCCGGCTCATGCCGTTTCATCCAGCTCGATGCATACGCGAGGAGAGCGAAGCTGGCGGCATGCGACTCCGGAAACCCATACTCGGCGAATCCCCGGATCTGCCCGATAATGCCGTTAGCGAAATCCTCGCTGTAGCCGCGCGCCGCCATGCCCGTTCTAAGCTTGTCTTCGAACTGTTCCAGGCCCCCTTTCCGCTTCCATGCCGCCATAGCACGGCGCAGTTGATCTGCCTCACCGGCAGTGAAACCGGCCGCGACCATCGCGATCTGCATTACCTGTTCCTGGAAAATTGGGATACCCAGTGTGCGCGACAACACCGCCTCCATTTCAGGACTGGGGTAAGACACGGGATCAGTTCCCTCGCGCCGGCGCAGGTAGGGATGGATCATCCCACCTTGAATCGGGCCTGGGCGGATAATGGCAACCTCGATCACCAGATCGTAAAACACCCTTGGCTTCAGCCGCGGCAGCATCGACATCTGAGCACGGCTCTCGATCTGAAACACGCCGACCGTGTCGGCCTGGCAGATCATCTCGTACGTCGCCGCATCCTCTTTCGGAATGTCTGCCAGTTCAAATCGCTCGCCGCGCCTGGCCGATACCAACTCCAGCGTGCGACGCATTGCACTCAGCATGCCCAACGCCAGGATATCAATCTTTAACAAACCCACCGCATCCAGATCGTCTTTATCCCACTGCACGATGGTACGGTCCTCCATGCTGGCATTTTCCACCGGCACCAAACGCGATAGCTTGCTGTGCGAGATCACGAAGCCGCCAGGGTGCTGTGACATGTGACGCGGAAAGCGCATCATGTGCTCAGCCAGAAAAGCCCACTTCCGGGCGACGTCGGACTCGGGATCCAGTCCGCAGCTGTGCATGCGCTCCGCCAGTTCGGCCCGTCCTCCCCATCCGTGGTTGGCCTTGGCCACCTTGTCGACAATGGAAAGATCAACGCCGAGCGCAGTGCCCACGTCACGCAACACGCTCTTCGGGCGATAGCTGATGACAACGGCCGTGAGTGCAGCGCGAGTGCGGCCGTATTTTTGATAGATATACTGGATCACCTCCTCACGGCGCTGGTGCTCGAAGTCCACGTCAATGTCGGGAGGTTCGTTACGTTCCTTGGAAATAAATCGTTCGAACAGCAGGGTGCCACGCGATGGATCGACCTCGGTCACGCCCAAGCAGTAGCACACTGCGCTGTTGGCCGCCGAACCCCGTCCCTGGCACAAAATCCTGTTGGCCCGTGCGAAGCGCACGATATCGTAGACCGTGAGAAAGTAGCTCTCGTAGGACATCTCAGCAATCAATTCGAGCTCCCGCTCGATGAGAGACTGGACGTTGGCCGGCACGCCCGCGGGATACCGCCAGTGGGCGCCGAGGTAAGCCTGCTGCCGCAAATAACCGTTTGGCGTCATCCCCTCTGGCACAATCTCCACCGGGTATTCGTAACGCAACTCGTCGAGCGAAAACGTACACAGATTTGCGACGCGGACCGTCTCCTCGAGCGCGGCGCGCGAGTAAAGATTCCCCAGCCGGACCCTGGAGCGCAGGTGCTGCTCGGCGTTGGACGCCAGCCGATAGCCACAGTGTGCAACAGGCACACCATGGCGGATCGCGGTCATGGTGTCCTGCAGAGGCTTGGCCGAGCGCACATGCATCACGACGTCGCCGGTAGCCACCACGGGCAAGTCGAACTGCGCAGCGACAGCAGCGACGATGTCCTTGTGTTCCTGGTCGCGTGATCGGAAGTGCAAGGTCAGTGCGATTCGCGCACGACCAGCGGCACATTGCAACAGCCAGGCCCCCTGCCGCTCGATAACTTCGAGTCCCGCTCCATAGTGTGGCAGCAGTATCAGCTGACAATCGGGCATACCACGCAACGCCGCCAAGTCAGGCGGCGGCGCCGCGATATCGCGAGGCCGCACAAGATACTCTCCCTTTTTCGCGCGCCTGCGGGCGACGGTGATCAGCTCGCACAAGTTGCCATAGCCGTTCCGATTCATGGCCAAGATTAGGAGGGAGAAGGGCGGGGTGCCATCCTCCGGCGTCACCAGCATCTGGCTCCCGATCAGCAACTTGAGGCCGGCCTCTTTAGCGGCGAGATGTGCCTTCACCACACCGGCCACCGTGCATTCGTCGGTGATAGCCAGAGCGTGATAGCCCAGACCAGCGGCGCGCTGCACCAGCTGCTCTGGCGCGGACGAGCCATGCAAAAACGTAAAATGGCTCACGCATTGCAATTCGGCATAGGAGGGGAGGGCGGTCGCCATGGCACGCATCGGTCAGGCGTAAAGCCCATGCAGAAACCAGCGACTATCCGCGGTGCGCTCAAGGTAAATCCAGTAACACGTCGCATCGGTACCTTGCGCCACATAGTAGTCGCGCGCGACCGACTTCGCATCCCACCAGCCGGCCTCAAGTCGCTCAGGTCCGCGTATCAACCTGAGAGGGCTCAAATAAAACGGCCGTTCGTCGCGCGTCAGCAGCTGTATCGGCTTGGGCAGCACAAAACACGGACGATCCAATACCAATTCATCTACAGTGGAAGAGGCCATTTTTGCCGTGGCCGGCCCCCAGCTGTTGCACTGCTCGGGCCGATGGTCGGGAGACGCCACCGGCACCAAAACGTTTTCCGGACCTAGTCTCGCGGACAACAGTTCCAACAGACGAGTGAAATCAGCCGGCGAGCCGCCCGGTTCCGGAAACAGCTGATCGGTCAGCGGCTGCCTCGGTTCGAGCTGCACCACCTCCAGTCGCAGACCAATGACCGGCGCGCTCAATTCTGTCTTGGCCAGGCGCTCCCGCAACAGCCGCAACAAATGCGTCTCTTTCCACGCCGGCTCGGCCAAGGAAATTTCGACAGGCGTCGGCGGCACTGCAGAACGGCCGCGCTCGTGCTCCAGCTGCAGTCTAAAAGTAATAACGGCCAGCTGGCGTGCAGCAAGCCAGCCTGTGAGCTGCAAGATCAAGGTCGTGGCGCCATGCATCAACGCTTCCGCATGCTCGATTCGATCGAAGGTTTCGATATGGGCGAAGAATTGCGCCGGCACCGATATCCAGCGATGCATCTCTTCAATATCGCCGTACGCACGATCGAGGGCATGCAAGAGCTGTTTGCTCGTCCGCCGTAGCAGTCCAGCCCTCGGCAATTTCCGCACATCGCTCAGCGTACTGGCGCCGATACCATCGAACCAGGTAAGGAATGGCGCGGCGGATGGAACAAGTGAACAGGGTAACCCGTCGAGGCGGAAAGCCAGAGTTGCGGATTGCAGGCACCTTCTACGCGGAGAATGCCGTCCACTCTTTACGTGAGCAAGCAGCCAGGCACCTTCCGCCGTCGGCGCCGCACCCAACCGCCCGGTAAATCCGAGGAGGCGGATACTATCGCGTACGCGCCGACACAATGCAAGCGGACCACCAAACAACGCAAGACTCGCACCGACATCAAGCAACAGGCTGAAATCATCAGTAAACGCAACCTCGGGCGTGAACTGCAGCATGGCCATCGCGATGGAATCGAGCGCTCGCGATTCCTTTTCTATCTCACGATCCAAAATGATCGCACCAGGTGCAATGGTCTCCACGCCGCCAGACCGCATGCCAATTCGCACGCCGGCATCGATCGCCTCTGTCGAAGCGACCAGCACTTTTCCACCATCCACGACCACATAAGAGCCTGACTCAGACCAAGACGGGCGGAGCGTTTCGAGCGGTAACAGCGGCAGGTATAAAGTTAATAGCAGGGGCGTTTTCATGATGCACGGGGTGACGACCAGTAGGCATATCAGCAAGCGGAATAAACAAGGTTTTATCGGAAACAGGACCACGTCGCTTTAAAACCTCAACGTGGACACCACCCATCGCTGGTCGAACTCCCAGCCGAAGGGACGCGGGCGAGGCTTCACTTGCGCACGCCATAGGACGAATCAACCAGAACCATGTTTCTGCACCCTGGGCGGCCAAATTCAAGCGCCGCAACGAGTCGGAGCGGATATGGTTCTGCCAAAACACGACAGCACCACAACTACCATTTTTAAGTATTTGTTCCGTCGTCCAAAGAGCATCCCCAGTGCTGGGGGCCCGAACCCATAGCAATCGACCGACATCGATGCCCCATATCTTGAATGCAAGCGAATGCGGAATATAAGGAGGCTGAACCATTACAATTCTTTGCTTATCCGACAACTTCGCAAGCAATGGCTTAAGCAGTTGCAACTCACCAATACCTGATTGCTGAACAAGCAACTCAATAAGCGACGAACGTGGCCAGCCAGCACCAGGCAATTCTCCATCCAGCGACGAATATCCGGACGAACAGCTGACATCGTGTGACACTGCCAGCTCACTTGCACGCCAGACGTGAGAAATCACCAGCGGATCAGTGACCTCCGTGGATAATTCAGAGCAAACTTGAGAACAGAGCAAAGCCATGAGAAAGCACAATCTTTATCAACGAATACTGTATGGATGTACAGTGTATGCTCGATTGTTTGATTGTGCAAGAGCCGGCTTCAGCTAAAAAAACCCGCTGAACAAAAAAGCTCTTGAGCCTGCCTTCGCGCGCGGGCGTCCCCGCTTGCTTGCGCCCCGACGGAACCCCCGTCGCCACGCCCGGCTAACTTGGAAACCCATAAATTCAACATCCTAAAAACCAACACCAACAGCACGCAACCGACTACATGCTGCAAGCACCACCAGCCCCAAGATCACGATCCTGAAAAAATTATCCGTCCTCGACCTGCTGCCCACCATCAGAAACAACAGCAATCTGACCAGCCACACCATAAATACCCGCAAGCGGAACAAGTTGCAAAAAAGCAACCCCCACTGCAGGTACCTGATGTGTAGCAAACTTAACATCCGCCAGGGCTGCGCCGGCGCTCGGTGCAGCCGGCGTTTTCAGAACCTGTCGGGCTTGTTCAACAAGCGTTTTGTAGGTGGCCACCGTCTGCCGGGTTACGCCGGCGATGCGTCCGATCGCGATCTGGGTAAGACTCTCTCCGCGTTGTAGCAAAAGCCTGCAGGCGGCGCGGATCCTGTCCGCTGTACTCTTCTGCCGTTCGCAGTGAGTGCGTTCTGCAGCCAGGCTTTGGCGCGCCGGAAGCGGCAGGTCCGGGTCGAGCTGCATGATGCCGCGCTTGCAGCGGCCACTGCCCGTGTAGTTAGTCCACGTCCAACGCGCAATCGAGCGTATCGTTGCCTTCAGCGACGATACAGGCAGATCCTGGGCAAAGCCTTGCTGCGTGAATCTATTCAAGTCGTGGGCTTTGGCATCAAGCCAGCGTACGAAACTGTCGTAGTTTCCCTTCTCACGCTCACGATTGACGATGGAATAAGCATAGTGGCGCAAATGCTCGAAGAGCAGACAGTGGCGGGAGTGTGCAATGTCGTCGACCTTGACTCTCTTTGCCCAAGGAGCTGCCACGGCCAGGTCGACGTAGTCGGCCAGGGCGCCCAGCTCATACACTGAGTTGTGTAACTCTTCGGTCGACCACCATGGATGTCCTGGCGTCTTGGCCACCGGTCCTGAGTGGAAATTGGGATCTGCGCGCAGCGCTATCGAGAATGCTGCGTAGACGGCCTTCATGAATGCAATAGGCTTGTCGCGCGCGGCCTCGGTCGTGCACACCGGGGTAATCGCATAATACAGGTGGCTATTTCCGGAAGCGCGATTTCGCACGATCAGGTTTGGCGCAGGCAGGCCTGCATCTTCCCATATCATGGAATTTGCATGGTCGAGGTCAAAGATCAGCCAGCTGACAAGACCAGGCCGATTGATTTGCATATACGGATAACGTACCGCGAACTCACGTGGGCGAGTGCGGGTCGCCGTTTTGTTGTCGCTGCACCGCGGAATATAGGCCGCCTCTTGCAGCACCCGGTGCAGGGCGGTACCTTGCTCGAAATATCGAGCATCGGGCTCAGCGACGCTATTCACCTTTTGCTCCCAGGGAGCAGCAAAACGGTGCCAGCTTGTAGCACAAGCCCGGTACATAGTTCGAATTTTAGGGCGAGCAGATACTCACCTCGGCCATGATTCTTCATGGGAGCTCCAATTGCCAAGTGACAGGCGTAAAAAATCCCTTGCACTGACTTGAGCACCGAACTAGAATCACGGCTGAAGAGTACGTGATTCATGTTTTGGCACTGCCAGAGCATTAGCAGAGGCCCGGTTCCCGCCGGGCCTTTTGCTTTTCAGGGCATCAAATTGTTAGCGTTTCAGATTAGCTCGTCATCGCAGTCCTTATATTTCGTTGATTGACCGGTTATTTCTTGTTGCCATCAGCCAAGACTTGTAGCGCCTTGGTAATTTCGTTCATGGCCAGTTCGGCATCCACATCGCTGGTAAATTCAAGACGCAGCACTTTTTTGGCCTGATGGACCTTGCAATAAGTTGCACGCCCCGAGCGTACGGTCACCGGCGCCGGCGCTGCGCGCGGCGTAATCGCAGGCCGAGCTGACCTGGTCGCCATCGCCACTGCCTCTGACTGGGAGGATGTACCACTGACAATCGATTCAATCGCTGCCATGACCCCTTCGGTGTGGCCCTTGGCATGGAGCGCAGCCAACTCGGCGGCCGCATTGCGGCCGAGCTTATCCTGCTGTGCGTCGAGCAGCGGTATCGCCGCAGCCGGCAATTCGCCGAACACCATCAGATTGGCAACTGTAGTTCGAGGCACGCCGGCATGCTTTGCGACATCGGCAATGGTCAGCTTTGGATCTTCGTCCAGCAGTTTCTTGAAGCCTACATACTTCGCATAATCCGGCAGAGTGTTGTGAAGCAAGTTCGCGTAGAAAGCATCACGGTCAGCGTGTTCGTCGTCCGACAGATCCAGTACGGCAGGGATTGTTGCGCGGCCACGGTCTACAAAAAAATCAAACCGGTTATGTCCGGACACCACCTCATACCAGCCATCCCGGGCAGGGCGCAGCGTCACGGGCGTGACCAGCTTGTTGCTATCGAGGTTGGCGTACAGCGCTTCCCTTTCCGCATTGGTCAGCTGTCGCTGGCGCCCAGGAATCTTGCGGATGCGGGCCACTGGTGCCTCGAAGGGCACACCCGCACTGCGGGCCGCCTCGTCAAGCGCGGCTTTAAGCGACTCGACTTCGGCCTGGCTTGCTTCCTGCAGTTGCGCAAGGCGCACGCGAAGCTCAGCGGACTCGGCCTCTGAACCGCCATCAGCCTGTTTGGCCAGCGCCTCCTCGAGCTGCCGCTGCAGTTCATCAATCTTGGCCTGGTACTTCAGTGCATCAAGGCGGAAAGCGCCGAGTTGGCCGGGCATGGTCACATTGCGCTGGCTGGCAATCGGCGTAGGGGGATTCTCGCTGACATTGCGTTCCAGATTGGCCGTCTGACCAAGCAGTCGCGCCGCCAGCTTATTGACGCGCGGCGGGCGTTTGTCGTCTTTGGTACTCATACTGCTTCCTTCGTTTCGCGGTGCGCCCAGCAAGTTTGCAGGGAAACGTCGAGTTCCGCCACGACGGCATTGAACGCCTCAATAGCACGGTTATAGGTGCGCTGACTGCCGTCATAGCTCTCGAGATCGTAAATAGTCTTGAATTCCGCGTAAGCATTTTTCACCAGATCGGTCTCCGGAATCTCAGCCGTTCCTAGCAGTTCCGGATAGGTCTGCTTGATCCACGTCTTGACGATATCGGTCATCGACACTGAAGACTTCACCTTCGACAGCACGATCTTGATGAACTCGAATTCCTTGTCGATGTCCTTGCCTTCCCGCATCGAGTTGAACAACTCGGAAAACTGCCGGAAGAATTGCGTTGACGATGCGTAGTCCAGCGTTTCCGGGGGCAGGGGGATGATCATGCCGTCTGCAGCCATGAAGCTGGCCAGCGCCAGGTACGACAAGGTAGGAGGCGTGTCAATAATAATTACGTCATATTTTTCACGCAACGGCTGCATGGCCTTGTTCAAGACGTCCCAGAACTGAAAATTCGGATCGCCGGCTTGCTTGTTCGGCAAGTAATAGTCGGCGCCAAACAGATCCGGCGACGATGGAATCAAATCAATACCGTCCCAGTAGCTGGGTAGTGCCGCATAGAGAAGATCTTCCTT
Source organism: Janthinobacterium sp. BJB446 (assembly GCF_002735655.1). Classification (NCBI taxonomy): domain Bacteria; kingdom Pseudomonadati; phylum Pseudomonadota; class Betaproteobacteria; order Burkholderiales; family Oxalobacteraceae; genus Janthinobacterium; species Janthinobacterium sp. BJB446. Next base: position 37,722 of record NZ_PDZK01000009.1, read on the forward strand.
GTCACCATAGACGACCGGCATGACCGTCATATCCTCGTTCACCTCCGCATCTGGCACAAATCCCATCAAGGTGGTAGTCGATGCCTGCGGATCTAGATCGACCAAACAAACGTCATGTCCCATCAAGGTCAGCCCCTGCGCCACCGCAACCGTAGTGGTAGTTTTGCCCACGCCGCCCTTGAAGTTGCCACAGCAGACGACAAGACCCAGGGTGCCGGCAGGGCGCCGCTTGTGCGGGCCGATCTGCCGCACGATGGCTCGCGCTTCGGCCAGGGTGAACATGCGGCTGCGGCCGTTACCCTTCAGCTGACCAGCTGGTATGATTCCCTTGCTGCAGAGATGATTGAGCTTCGTGCGCTCGATATGGCACATTTGTGCCAGTCGTGTACCCGATATCATGGGTGACGTTTTCCGTGGCCATGGTGCCAACAGATCGTCACGCAGCTGCAGCAGGGTCGCCTCCGCGCGATCGGCGATGCGGATCAACCCGTCGATATCGACGACGTTTCGTGCAGGCAGAATTCGTTTGGCGGACATGCGCTTACCTCGGTGATTGGTGGTTTTTGGCATTGTCGCCGCTTTTTGCAAAAAAACCCAAAAAGCGATGACGCGACCGGATATTAACGTTTACAGTCAAAAACGTATATAACTTTCCTTGGTTTACAAGAAAAATATTGCACAGCTGTCGAAATTGCCCAAATATTCACCAAAATCCAACTCAAATAGTTTCAATTAAAACAATAAAAAGAGAGGAGACGCCTCGTAAGAAGCGCCTTCCACTCAGCATTAACCCAATGCTTCCCTCAGAATGTCGACTTTCTGGAGGAGAAACCGAATCACATCTGCCGAAGTCCGATCGAACGCTTCAACGTTTTCCCGGATCCAGTCCTCACGTTCGGACATCGAACCCCGCAGTGAATGCCAGCGCTCGATACCGTCGCCGGTTTCTGAGGCTTTTACCGAGCCTTGCCGTTGGCCCCGTCCGCTCAACCACTGCGTCAGGCTCTCGGGCAACCTCACTGCATGGATTGCGCGGGTCAACGCCACATACAAGAGGTTGATTTCCTCCGGATCGTATTGCTTTTCCGGTGGTAGCTCGATAAAGTCGTCTTGCATATGCACCTGGTCGAACTCCAGGCCTTTTGCACGATGAGCGGTAGTCAAGGTAACGTCCGCCTTCTCTTGCAGACTGACCTGCGATGCTTTCATGGCTTCGTAGATGCGCGGTATCTGGCCCTGGTATTGCTCGACGGTTTTCACCAGCGCGGCGATCTCCAGGTCGCCAGCCTCGACCCCGTATTGCTGGAAGTCCACGAAACTATTGAACCTGCCAATGCTGGGATTTGAAATCCGCGACCGTTCGTCCGCCCATAGAAAATAGGCATCCAAAACTTTCCCAAAGACATAGCTGTCGAAGCCGCCAATGAAATGCAACTTCACGTCGCTGCCCAGTACCAACTCCGCCGCACTGCTGAACAAGCCGGCGTTGGTTCTGCCAATGATCGTAAATGGTTGCGACCGGTCAACGGACCAGGCATTGTTCATATCCGCGCGTCCCACGATGGTTTTTTCCTCTCCCTTAAAGTCGGCGAGCAGCGCACTCGCGATACCTGCGATCTGCTCACTGAATCGGAACGACTGCGTCAACGCCACGCGGGATTTTGCCTGCACCTTCTCCATCGCATTGACCGCCCGACGAAAGCCATAGATCCCCTGATGCCGGTCGCCTACCAACACCTTCTGGCAGTCCTGCCGCATCACCACGTCCAACGTCACCGGATTGGTATCCTGGGCTTCATCGAGCAAGATAATGTCAAATGCCAAGTTCGGAAGTTCAAGCGCCCATATCTTCAGATACCCGTCATGCGGCATCTTAATCGGTGACCGCTTATCCTTCATCGCAGCAAACACTTTGTCCGCGAGTTGCACGATGTCGGCCGCGCCGGCCGGATCACCCTGCAGCTCCACATCCAAGTGTTCCTCGGAGACCAAAGAATCCGCCGAACAGAACCAATTGGCCAAAGTCTGCAATGCATCCTTAGCCCTTTTGGTATTACACTGAAAAGTCTGGGCAATTTCCCAAGCCTTGGGACTGCCAAGCTTTTCCTGATAACGTTTTCCCACCCGGGTGTATGCCAGGGAATGGGTGGTTCGGCACTGAACATTTTCCGGAAACCGCGCGCAGGCCTCCGATGCGACCGATTTATTAAAGGCGATGTACAGGATGCGTTTATCTGGCCTGCATTTCGAATACTCAACCAGAGTGGTGGTCTTGCCTGTGCCGGCAAATGCATCGACTGCAAGCAACATGCTTTCGTTTTCCACCACGGATATTTGTTCAAGGGTCAACGATGACATAGCATTCTCCTAAAAGTAAAAAAAAGCCGGGAGAACGCAGTCCCGGATGGGAAGGTATTCTTCCCGGCCGGGCACATACGTCAGCTACAAACTTATTAAAAACTGCGCGCAAGTGACTAACTCCAAGCAAAAATTCGCTGGAAAAATCATTGAACAAGGAAGGTCAAAAAGAGGCTCACATACCAAAAAATGCCGGTACAGGCCAGACAAGGCGTAGAAGATTTCCTACGCGGGAAGTACATTATGTCGGCGGCTAGCCGAAATAAAGTTTAAAGAGCACCGGAAGCTGCAAGCTGATCAAGAAACCCACCATTGCCTTGAGCAACGTCGTATCGCTACGAAGCTTCTCAAGCTCGGTTGTCATTCTCCACTGTGAGGATTCGATCTTCTGCAACAGTGAGGATTCAAGTCTCATCATATCCTCCGGAAATGCAACAGATCTGGACAAAACTTCGGCCATGACCTTTGCGTGAACAGCAGCTTGTGCCGCGGGCACACCCGCCTCTTGAAGACGCTCGGAATACCCTAACGAATCAAATTGAAAGCTCGACATAAAAGCTCCTTTGGTCAGCAAAACTCCCGGAGCGTCGCCCTTAGGGCTGGCCTAAGGAGCGGTGATGGTGGACATGTACCCCGAGCAAAAAGCTGCGCTAGTTTCAGGGGTTGACTAGCTTGCACTGAATCGAAATTCAGCGTACCTCAAAAGTCAGTGTAATCGCAGTGACCAAAATCGTCCACTACAATGACATATCAAATTTAGCAAAATCCAACAGGCAACATTTAGCCGGATCTGTACGCGCCGACGACAATTCCGGATCTACTCGGCTTTAGGAAAGCGAATGGTATTCGTTATCCTTTTGGTGTCATCGAGCAGTGCACTCGTCAGAGCAGGAAAGCGGTTAAAAAGAAGCGCTTCCACCAGCTCAACTCGACAGGCGGAGCGTTGCCAGTGCTTCACCCGCAGGTGCACCGGTACCTGGCCCCGCTCATGTTCGTGGGCAGTTTCGGGACCGGGTATCCACACGCCGGTCGGATACTGCAAGCCTCGCATTTTGTGCGCACGGCCGCCGACTTGCAGATATCTGGTGTACTTACGCAGCTGGTCCATTGACATTTTCATCTCGGCCGCCAGGTCTTTGCCCGTGATCTGGCCCGCCGCTACGATCAAGTCCTCGACGCGTTTCGCAACGCGATAATGGACATAGTCATTCCTCTCCCGTTGACCAGCACATTTTGTCGAACTGTGGTTGCTATCTGGCGCGACACCTGCGCCATGAAAGTCTTTTGTGATCATTTTCATCATAACCTCCTGTAAACGTTACCTAGCTATCTCGTCAACCATGTTTCTGGATGGACGAGCTCCCATCCGAGCTGACGCCGAATTTCGCTCTGCGATGGCGGTGGCAACGAAGAACACCGCCGATCCGCCATCCAGCGCCGTACCTGCTCCTTTGTCGGCCGAATCACTGAAACGGGATGCCGACTTGAAAACGTATCCATATCGTGAATCTCCCTTCATCACAAAAATATCGAAACTCCATCACCGGGTTGATTCCGCGTCGAAATAGCCTCCTGACGCTGCAGCCGACCAGTCGACAGTGGATTGCCCTGCCGCATGCCGCTAACTTAGCGTGAGGTGGGTAACAGGTCCTTGGGAAAAATGTCATGCAAGGAGCTGTTATGCGCTTGCGATCAACGCGAACATCTGATAGCGAACGGGTTTAATAAATTGCCTTCAACTGAGCCGTACGCAGTATGAAAAAATGTTGGGTCGCTTGGCGCAACGCGCCAGGACCTTGCCAGGAAGATGAATGAGTAAGATTGCCATGTACTTCCCTGGAAGAGACGAATGTCTCCTCCAGGAACCCATCTGGGACTGATGCAGTTTGAAATTTGCCTTCTCCGCAGCGGCCAGTGCCAATGAAGATCTGGCGGTGATCGTCACTATGCGACGGTGCTTCTCGGATCACCCGAATGCGAAGGCCAAGGGTGACAACAGGTTTGCGCTAGAGTAAGCAGCAAAGGCTACAGCTCTGGGGGCGGCTGCTGCCCAGTTTTCAGCTTCCAGCGGAACCCGCGGCTTTCGAATGGCGAGCGTGTTACCGCTTGCGCCGCCACCATTCGAAAGCCGCGTGGACGTCGTGACTGCTTTTGGCTGAACGAAGGGAGTGGGTACAGTGATTAGACCCGGCTTTCAATGCGAAAGCAGCCAGCTCCAGACTGGCTGCAGATGGGACTTTGCTTCGGGATTCCAAACCCGGAGCTCACGATCCATGCCGTCAACTTGCGGGGTTGGCCGGAGCGGACCGCTCATTACACAAGGACTCCAGGTCCGAAGACCGTACGCGTTCCAGGAGTTGACGCGTTGCAAAGACCCAGTTTTTGATGCGTCAAAAACTGGAAAACACGTGGTGAAATCAGTGCCATTCTTTCCATAGCGGACTCCCATCAAGTCTGCAATGGAAAGAATCCCCTCGTATTGAGGGGATTCGGATCAGACCATAAAAATCGAGTTGCTAAGGCTCTGCATACTCTCAGTTTGAAACTACACGCGACCACGGGAACTGCTGCGGAACGCTGGTTCCGGGACGTTGCGGACCCCTCTGGCTGGCTGACTTGCCACCCCGCCTATGCGTGAAGGGAATGGCCTAACACTACCAGCTGGCCCGTCCGACATAGCATTTTCCAGCGGATTATGTTGCTCATCCATTTGACCATCGCCATCACCACTACCACCATCGCCTGCATCCTGTCCACCATGCAGGCCGGCGGACAAATCATCGGTTCGCTCTTCGCGATCGCGTTGAAATACCACAACGTCATCGATCGCAATATGGGTAATAAGGAGAAGGCGCCCTTTGATGACGGCGGCCGGCTCCTGCTCACCTGTTTTACGGCCATGCTCCTTGATATCTCGCAAATAGGCATGCGCATAAGTATCGCCGACGGTGAAGGCGACGAAGATCTTACGACCAGCTTCGCTATCCTTGATCAGCTCCGAGACGAGTTCGATCGCTTCTTGGCCGCTTACCCGCAGATCCATGTAACTATACTGTGGATCGACGACTTGTCCATGCAGCGCATTGATGGCACAGGCCAAAAACGCCTCTGCTTTGCGGCCGCTACCCTTGAGAGTTACCCAACGGATCCGGTTCATATAGCCGCATCCCTTGGTGTGCAGATCGAAGTACCCTGACGGCTCAGGTGCATTTTTATCCTGTACGGCTTGACGCGCCGAACCAGAAGTTTTCGAAGAATTATTGCGGCTGTTATTGGTCATCATGATGATCTCCAGTCAAAAAAAGCGAAAGGAAGACCATCCGAGCCCCAGGGGATCGAGAAGAGGTCTTCCCGATCGGGGTGGTAGAAGCGCTACAGAGACTCTGATCCTGGTGATGCTGGCCAGGACGTGTGGGTTGCAAGAGTTTGACCCACCGCAGTTGCTCAGGTGCGAGCAAATTCAATATCAACAATAGGACGAGAGGACGTCGCTGTCAACCCGATTTTACGCTTGGCGGGGCGGCTGCCGTCCACTGCTTTTTTGGGGAAACAGATCGTCAATTTCATTGCCTGACAAAGAACGCTCGTGATCGACTTCGCCCTCACTATTACCCAGTTCTAGCACAAAGGTGCGGATCTTCTCCGCAGCGTTAGATGCCCGAAAAATGGCTTGTGAATCGTCGCGGATGACCTTGATCCAGCTACCAACATAAGCTGCGTGCTGGTTCGGATCATGGCCTAGCGCAAGCTCGTCACCAAGCATCATGCTCGCGATTTCGGCGCACAGTTCTTCATATGCATATTCCTGGCTACCAAACGGATGAAAAAGGTCACGATTGAGCCTGGTCGGGTGCCCGGACCAATGCCCCAGTTCATGCATCGCAACGGCGTAATACTCTACGGCGGAATTGAACTGACGACGCGGCGGCAGATGCATTTCATCATCGAACACATCATAGTAGGCATGATCGCGCTGGTCATGTTTTATGGTAGCACCCGATTGCCACAGTATCCGATCGGCCCTCTCGATTGGATCAAATTCAAGCTGAGCTGGCTGCAGGGGATCTAACCCGCTTACCTGTTCAGCGTTGAAAACCGTTGTGAAGTACATTTTAGGCTTCCGGCCGGTTGGCTGAACACTGTTCGATGCGACGGCATCGTCGGGCTCTTCGGACGCGGCGGCCTCCGAAAAGATCCACCGCCGAATAGGCGTACCACGCTCGTTTTTTCTGATACGCGCGCCCTTAAAGTTCGCCTGCTTGAACGTCATCCACCGCGGATCTTCAAATGGCTCGGCCATCAGATTCAAGGAATTGATACCCTTGTATCTTCGTCCAGAAGCTATGTTGTATGGGGCTGAGCCACGCGACGATGGAGCCCAGGGCTTTTGCCATGGAGCAGTGCCTCGCTCCAGCAGCGTGATCAATTTTCTCGCGACATCATCGCAATAGTTGGATCCTTTTTTCATGTTGAACTCCCCAAAAAAAATGGCCACGGAAGGTGGCCAGATTGAACAAAGGAAGCACGAAACCACTCATCCACTAGGATAGGTAGCAGTGTGCAAATAGGAAAGAAAAGCTAAGAGCAGAATGCTCTTGAGATTGAGAGAAACTCCCGTGCGCTAGGGCACGTGCAAGGAAAAGGGAGCAACTTGCACTTGGTGATCTGAAAAGATCATCATATAGCGATGTTAGGCCTTTCGAAAGTGTATGTCAATCTGGGCCCTGAGTGAGGTTAATTTCAATTTCGTCCAACCAGCTCCAGGCGTAGCGCAGATGCGCCCTAATGATCGCGAGGCGCGCGCCATGGTGACCGTGGTGCACGGTTGCCATTTCAGGGCTATATTGCTCGAACACAAATCACAGTACCACCGCAGTGCTGGCAAAAACTGACTCGATTTTCTTTCGGGCCGCCATTGATGAATGCCCAACGCTCACCGCACGAACTGACCCACGTACCAGTCTCGTCATCGACTAGCTTCCATTGACACGATCTGGCGGCGCCGACTCCACAGCAGCCGCGGCGTACAACTGGACGGTAGTTCATCATGGCCGTTCTCCGCATTATTTCCCGTGGTGTGCAGCCGACCGCGGCCAAAGATCCGCCTACGGCTTCGACGCCAGCAATCATCAGGTATGCCTGCTCCGTGCGCGCTTCTTGCGAATGCGCTTCGGTGAAGTCGTAATCACAGTACCTGCCAAGGCTAGATCGCTGATGTGCGTGTTTTCATCTAATTGAAGCTGGTCTGATCGTGATCGAATAATGACTTGCCGCGCCGCTTTGCTTCGGCTCGAATGTGGCTGGCGTTTTGCCGCAGCGACGCCAGCATTTGCATGGCCGTATCTTCATTGCAGCCTTGCTCCAGAAGAAAGCTGATGGCATGCACGGCACCCTGTTGTACTAAGTCCTGAGCGAGCAGCAATTCGTCTGGCATAGTGCGGAATACGCTTGCGTCAAGCACGCCGGTGTTTTCAATAGAGGCCATGTTCTTCTACCCAGTCAAACAACATTCAAGGATCAACCCGCCAAACGAACCGCAAAACGGCTAACAAAGCTAAGACAACTGGAGCGGTTGCCATCATTAGCCACAGTGGGCCAACCGCATACTTCACGATGATGGGTGCACCCGTTAGATATAACAGGTAGTACAGCGTGCCGACTACCGCATACAACCATAAGAAGACTTTCATAGTCTATCTCCTAAGACAGTTAACACAGAGTAGTAACACGACGTTACTATGTCAAGGCGATGGTGAGTGTGTCGAGCTGTATCTGATTTACGTCAAAACCCATGCCGACCAACTCGTCCAGAAGTATTTTTGGCAACATATAGTGCCTAACTTCGTCCAGGGCGAACCAGTGCTCAAATAGTCCATGAGCTGGCGCCGTGCAAACCGATGCCTGGTGCGCCGCGCCGCATGGCGGGAACGGGAAAAATCTGGGGTTCCAATAACCCGCGCGAACTTGGTACGAACCGTTCAAGTCGCCATGCAGCTGCGTCAATGATCAATTTTTAGCAATGCACGTGAGGTTAGTGGCGTTTTCCTTCTTTGCACAAAATTCGTAGTGAACTGTGGCATATTCGCGTCTATATTCAGAATTCTGCATAACAGAATTTAGCTCGTAATTTTTGTAGGAAACACCGCGACGAACCTCCAAGCGACGCAACGCCTCTGCAGCAACCGGAGATACTTTCTCAATCACTTCACGTTTCGATAACGAACCTTCCGCGCTCGTCGCATTTGAGTGCGCGTGTGCGGCAGACAGAATAATGATTATTGCGTAAAGATACTTTTTCATGGTTAGTTCTCCTCTGATAAATGTTTTGCCGTGGGAATTGTCAGGACGCGACGGCATGCACGTCGTTAGCTTCAATCATCAGATGGTTGCTGCCACCATCACCATGGATATAGGTCACGGTCTTCAGGACTGGGTTTCCGATAGTTCATTAAGAGGTCACTAGCGACCATCAGCGCAATAGCACCATAAACACGAGTAATACAATGACGACTTTGATCTGTATCTTGCTGACAAAAATGGGGGTACGCTTTCCTGATGCATATCCGCGATACGCACCGACAAACGTGTAGGCGACCCAAAGAAAGAGCACCGCTCCGAACAATATCCGGAACAATTCGGCAAATTCAGCCATGGAGTAGCCACTACCAGCAGCGAACGCGGCATCCGGATTCGAGAAGGACGGGGGCGTTGGGAAGATCGGTGACGACGGCGATCCTCCACCAGGGTTCGTTGGCAACGGATTTGAACCAGTACCGCCAGTAGGGCTCGCAGCGAGCACCTCCGCAAACGTCGGCGCGACCGCAGCGACCGCATAGCCGCCAAACTGTGCAATGTATTGAGTCACGGGAACGTTGTTACCGTCCCGAGGAACGACGGAACCACCACTGTCGAGATAGTGCTTAAGCGAGCCAATTCCTACCAGGTGGGCACCAGCGATCAAGCCCGAAGCTGTGATCTGGGTGCCATTAAGCGTTCGACCAACGTACTGGGACAGACCGAAATAATCGATATAACCCTGCAGCTTCGCATAGTAAGCGGTGATCGCCTTGACCTGCAGGTCGGGATTGGCCAGGAACATATTTAGCGAGGTCACACCATTCTTGCCGGTGAATGTCCCACCCCAGCTGTTGACCGCACTACCGTTCGATCGATAATAGCCGGCATCCGTCATCGCCAGGGTGCCCATTTGGAACAGACCCGCATAACCTTGGTTGTTGACAATACCGGGGTTAAGGCTTGACTCACGTTGTGCAATCGCTTTTAGAAAGTCAGCGTAACCGGTGGCAGCCACGGCCAAGCCGATCATTCCAAATATCAGCCAGCTGACAACGCTGGAGCGCCAAGTTGTCCGACCAAGGTAGGAACTTGGCCCTAATCGTAGCCGCATGATCAATTCCCCCAATCGAGGTTCTGTGCACAAATAACCGCCGGTGCGATATCGTCGGGCATGATCTCCTGCGCAGCACCAGGAACCACTGGCCGTCCCAACTCAACCACCCCTGCACCCAAATACAAGCTCGCTCCCCAGCCGACAGAGCGAGGCGCAAAGCCGATGTACGCTCGCTCCGCGTCGCAGTTCATCCGGTTGCAACGCGTGAGCACGAAAACGTCCGAGTTCGCCGTCCTGAACAGACGAAAGGTGTTCTTTGACAGGGCAACACTGGAAAACCAAGGCGGCAGCTGCGCGGCGCGGCGCTGGATCTCAGCCGCCATTCGCGGATCGACATGCATATCTGCCGCCACCAGCGTACCCGCCGAGGAACAGGCGCCGGTGGCATCCAACGGCCTGGCAAAGCCGTTCAGCGCGCACAGCACGATGGGTGCGGCGAGCAACAGGACTCTCGATTTCATCGTGCCTTCCTTTCAGCGCGTCGCGGCGCCCAATTGATCGATCATCTCCACCAACTGGCGAGGGGGCAACGCGCCGACAATCCTACGTCCGTCCGCCAAGACAATAGTCGGCGTGCCGGCAATTTTGAGCCGAGCGGCAAGTTCAATCACTTCGTCTACCGCCGTGGCATCGCATGCATTGTCCAACGGTGGATGTCGACCGGCCATAGCGGCTTCCCAGGCCTTGGAACGGTCGGCCTGACACCATATCGCACGCACGAGCGGCAATGCTTCCGGCGAGGCAATCGGCAGCGGGAATGTGTACACCGTCAAATCTGGTAACTGTGATAGGAACTTGTGCACCACCTTGCAAGCAGGGCAGGTAGGATCTTCAAAAATTGCGATGGCACGTTTGCCGGAGCCTTGAATCCGCTTCAACGCAAGGTGGAAGGGGAGGGCGCCGAAATTCACGCTGCTTAGTGTATCGATCTTCTTCTGGGTGAGATCTTCCTTGGTTGTCAGATCCATTAGCCGGCCGTCCAAAATGACGTAGCGTCCTCGGGCATCGGTATAAAAAATATCCGAACCGGCGACCACTTCGTATAGTCCAGCGATCGGTGTCGGAGTGATTTTATCGATCACAACCCCCTTGTCCGTGCGCCGCTCAATCGCATCCTTAATAGAACCCGTGTCCTGCATTACGGAACCATTCGATTCGGCACCCGCCGGGCCGTGTAGCAAGCCGAAGCCAAGTACGAGAAGCGGAATAAATGATCGCAGCATAGATCCTCCTATAAGGTGATTTTTTGATCTGTATCAGTCAATTTCTCTCACACCTTTTTGCACACGGCACTGCTCGACATGTGCCCGAATGAGATCGGCGACCTTCGCCGGAGCAGGGATCGCGTTTAGTACGACACGGGGCGTCGACCGATCAGAGGTCAGCAATACTATCTGCCCGCGTCCCAGTAGTCGCTGCACCAGAGGCTGATGAACCGCAATATCTTTGACGCGGTACAACTCAAGTTCATCTACCTGGACAGCCAGTACACCAGAACGCTCCCTGAGACGTTGAGTGGTCAGCGTGTAGGTATGGCAGGCAGTCCGAATCATTCGCCATGCCGTCCACAGTACTGGCAGCAGAAGCCAGAACCCGATCAGCGAAAGGAACATCCATCGGGCGTTGACGATCTGTCCTTCAGTCGCTTTCCAGATAGGAGTGCTTTCCGGCAGCAACGCCGCGGCACCGGCAAAGGGCGGTTCAATCACAACAGGTTCGGTCTGCTCGTCCATGTTGGCTCCACATGAGTTATCAACCTCGGGTTTACATCCTCGACGAAAGATATATGCTTGAGAACGAGGGAGGTGCATCGTGATGACAATGAAGAAAATTGCTCGACTGTTATTTTGGCTCGCAGGTTCTTTGGGTCTCGCGCTGGTTTGGGCCGGCAGGATCCTGATTGAGCTACTGGCGCTCTGCGCAGGGGGAAAGAAGGAGCGCCCCCAAAGGGATGCGCGTGCGCGACGCTACTCTTGGGACAATGATGGTTACAGTTGGAATGGCCGTCCCGACGAAATGAAGTAGCATTCATTTGGTGAACCTTTTTGCCGCGCCGCCCGCGATATTGCTCCCTGTCTGCCCAGCGTCTCGCCCGGAATTGACAGCATCGCTAAGCATCCGTTGCACGCCGTGGCCGACGTTGATGCCTATCCACGCCATCATGCCGCTAAAAAGAATGGGCAGACCGATGAACATCAGCATCAGTGCCATGTTGAGCACAATACGCTTGTAAGTGTTTTCGGTCGTGGGATTGTCGAGTGCAAACTCCAGCAATGCGTTGCCGCTTATGCCGGGATACATCGAAGCAATGAGATTATCGTCCATCCACCGGGCGACGTACCACATCACTGTCCAGAACTTCACTGAAAAAATGCCAATCGCGCCGATGAACATGACGGCCAGATTGTACCTGCTGAACACCAGAATGATGGGCAGGAAAATGTATATCCCCATGAGAATAAGCGGCTGTGCAATTGTCATGAAATAGATCAAGGGCTTCATCGATGCCGACGCCTGGAACGCCTGCCAGCCGGTACCGGCCGCGCCAGCGATGTTCGCCGGCAGATGCATAAGCCAGCCGATTCCCCCCGTCTCGCCGCCGATACCGTTTGTCATCGATTCGCTGTCGACGTAGGTAGGAGCGGTCTTCTGGTACGCCAGCCTAGCCTCCCAGTCCCTATGCTCTTCTTCCGATATACCAGGCGTCAACGACCGAACTGCCGCACCCAGTCCCTGAAGCCCGCCAATAGTCGAACTCAACTGATCACGCAGTCCGTGAGTACCTGCCTCCCACCATTCCTTGCAACTCGGCCGTCCCAAAGCCGGGCTACCTGCGGATGTATTGACATCGACATCGCGAGAGGGATTGAATGGGAAGCCGGCCACTTCACTCCTGGCATACAAATCGGCATACAACATGGGATCATCACGAAACGCGTGACTTCCGATCCAGTCGGTGTCCGCCTGCCCGTATTTCGCGATCTCCGCAGCCGCGACAGGCGACGGGCTTCCGGCCGTCAGAAACCGGGATCTGGCCGGCACGAAGCACTCACTATAGAAACGTTGTACTGAGGATCGAAGTTGGGGATCTTCGACCGTCGCAATATGGGCCAGATCCTCCAACTGGCGGAAATCCCGGATGCCTCCCTGGATCCCAGCGCGCGTGGCGGCGTTAATTCCGCTACTGATACCGAGCACCGTATACCACCATGGAGGAATGGCCGCAATGCTGGGCACAGTGTTACCGAAAACCTCGGGACGACCGTAGCTGCTGTCCGATGCAGAGGGTGTGGCTTTCACCGGGGCTGGCTGAAGCGAAGTCGGCGTGGGCGCGTGATACAGTTTCATGGTCGACAGCGATGTGATGGACGAGGGAACGAGGCAGAGTGCAAACACGACAATCGCCGAAAACAATTCGACTTCCATCCGTCGAATCATCCAGGCTGTGCCTTGCGCATCGTCGTCCATCTCATGCCCCTCACGCCAGACTTGCACAATTGTCACCAAAAACGGGATGTAGATGATCCCGCTCGCCGACAGGACGCTCCATATCACGCCGCTAAAGAACCAGCCGTAGAGCGTGGTGTACAGCTCAAGGTAACTATCGACACCCATATTCCCTCCGCTACGCAAGCTGGCCAGCTGCAGATGCCAGCAAAATGAGTTGAAGCGTCACCAGCGCGGCGAACCACCTGCCCTTGCGTTCGATCAGTACCTCGCGCGCGGATTCCGGCGCCACGCCGCGCGTCACCAGCCACGCAACGATCTTCTCCCACCCGATCCACAGACAGATCGTGACAACCAGATGCATACAGTAGGCAACTATGCGGTAACGAGCTATGAATTCGAACAACGCGCGGGCTTCGTCTGATACCAGCAAGAGCAGCAGACCCAGTGCGACCAGCACTGCCATGGCCAGCATGGTTACAAGCAACATGCCCGCAGCGCGAAACAGGCCGCGATACAGCGATTTGTTCGGCCGGGTGTTTGCGTGTTTAATGGAGCGTATCTTGTCGGACATATCGGCCTCACCACCGCCTCTGCCGGACGAGATCAATAACAATGGACTCCAGAACTGCCCAGGCCTCGTCTGCCAACCCTCCAAGCACCATGCACAATCCACCCAGCATGACCATGGCAAGCATCAGCAGAATCAGCGTGCCCGCGAGACACAGCACCGTAGAATACGGCGTGTTCTTCAGCCGAAATTGTGCTCGTTTGAGCAAATAGCTATTGTCGAACATGTCATCCTCACTTCACTCGACCGTTGTTCATGATGTTTTTATCCGCTGGCTGCTGGGTCGGCAGAGGCGCCGCTATGGCCCGCCGCCCTTGATACGCCTGCAGCAAGGAGCCGGCAGTGTCCGAGACAATCTCTCGTCGAACACGGCTCTCGAACAACAGGTCCTGGATGAACTGGGTCAACTGGTCAACCTTCTCCTTCGCAATCGCCACGGCCGGCTCATGCTTTTGCACCTCTGGCAGGCTTATTCCCGATATCAGCACCGCGCGCACTGCCAGTGCCTTTTCGATAGTACGGGCAAGTGCTATTTCCTTGGCGATGCGTTCGGAACTAATCGCCTGCATATCCGCTGGAAGCTCACGAATCGCGCGCACTACATCCGTTGTGATCGAGACGTCGGGCGCACCAGATGCAGCCAGGGCTGCATAGGTCGGGCTACTGCTACTGATTGCAAGCTTCACCTGGTTAAGCGCGGCCGGGATCTCGGCGTCATATTTCGGTTGCAAGCCGATTGCCGTATATACACCTTTTGGGGCACAGGACGTTTCGTCGCACGTGGCAATCAGATGGTCTCCAAGGACGGAGACGGCGAAGTCTGCAGCGTCCTGCGGGCGTGGAAATACCTTCCCCAGTGGCGTGCCGCCTGTCGAGTAGTTCGCCGTGTTGGAGGCGGTGACAGGCTGCATCATCGTCAGGTTGTAGCCAGCTACGACGATATCGTTCACGGGACGAATAGCCGGTTGCGTAAAGCCGCCAGCAACCTTATTGCCGATCCAGGTGACCCCCTTTCGGCCGTTGTCCGCTTCGACTTTGCTTTTCGCAGATACAACATCCGTATTCGTGCCGGCTTCCACGCTCCACCCCTCGCCCTTGGCCAGGCCTACCCACTTCGCATAGGGATCCTTCCCCTGCTTGATCTGCGCTTCCATCTGTTCGCAGCTGTCCAGCGCCGCATTCACGCTGATCTCGGCCTTCTTGGCATACGTCTGAAAAAGCTCATACAAGCCCGGTTGGGCGCGCTGTAGAACATACAGCGGAAGGGCGCTGATCCCAGCTTTGACGGCACCTGTGATTTGGGTACCGAGGCTACTGAATCCGTTCATCAGATTGGCCCAACTAAGTCCGACGTCGAACTTGCCGCAGGTGTAGTTAGCGTTGAGCTTGATGCCAAATCCCATCTTGACCGCCAAAGCGTTCGGATTCGGAGATCGAGCGGCAGGCGCACTGCCACCGATGCGGTAATAAAGCTGGGACTGCGATCTTGGTACATCCTGTGTTTGAGCCATCGCAGATGTTGCCCCGGCACATACAGCAACCAGCACAATGAACATGCGATATTGGTAAAATGAGTTCATTACCTCCCCCTTTTCAAAATGCGATCGATCCGATAAAGATGCCTTCTACCTTGCAGCATTCCAGGCGCCGCCATAGATTCCAGCTATAGGCCTCTTCGGACGAGCTTTGACCATCGCCCCAAGTGGTCAGCGACAAGGCGTCATTGGTACCGAACACTTCGCAGGTCGCGGAAGGATGTGGATACAGCCGCTGCCATTTCGAGTCTTTAGAATCGTTGGGAAGCACTGGCCCGAGTCCGAAGTACCGGTATCCCGAGTCCGATGAGAGCGCTGCGTACACATGCGGTTGCGCCGACTGAGAAATAATGTTTGCCACCCGTTGGGCCAAAACCGCAGCACCCTTCATTGGTATTTGCTGCGTCACCGCGCCCACGCGTGGGTACAGGCTCCCCCAAGTGTTGAGGCCAGAGCTGCCAACTTCTTGCACCCCGGGCAGATACGTCGACGGGTATAACAGCTCGGCCGGCACGATGCCGCGCCATACCAACGCATCTAGATAGGAATGAAAATGCACCATCAGACCCTTCGACGTCGATGGACACATCAAACCGCTTGCGGCGGCCGGTGCCGCAAACCCCGCGGCACGCGCCAGGCTGTCGGCAGGAGCGGTGGACGTCGGCGCGCCGGATGCCAGTGTCTGACGCACTTGCGCAACTGCCGCCGCACCGCGGGTATAAATGTCCGCCCCGCGTCGCAGTGCTTCAATATCCGATGAGGCGGCCGCAGTAGCAGTATCACTACGATTACTGACGCGCGGGTTTCGCAAAAATTTTCTCAGCTCGCTCTCATCCGGTATTGCCGGCGCTAAAACGCCTGCACTGTTCTGGCTTGCCGAGTTACCCAGACCGATCATCGACGTAGGGTTACCGATGGCATCGGCATCACGATAGAGGATATTGCGGTCGGTTCGCTCACCAGAAAATCTGCTGCCAGCGGAATCGGTTGCCATGCCAACGAGGCCGGAGGCGACTCCGCCTACCGCCTTCGTGACCGTCCGGCCATAATCGGCCCAGGGATGGCTCGCCGCATCATGCCAGGTGCTGACAACGACCTCGGGTGAAAAATGGGAGATTCTCACATTACTGATCACGCGGCAATGCGGTGGAAATGCTTCACACTTTAGCCAAAAGCAAGCGCCCGCCACCCTGTAGTTGCTGCATGCAGGTACGGCCTTGAGGGTGTTAGCCACGATGTCTGCGGTATTGGTTTGCGCCCAGGCACATGCTCCAGGCAGCGCCAAAGCTGTCAGGAATACCTGTATTAAAGTATTCACTTGCTCCCCCCTTCTAACTATTGCCGACTGCTATGCTGAAAAATGCTACGCGCCAGATCGATATCAGTCTCGCCATAGATCACTGCCTCACCATTGATAACCACGGCGGGAATACGGTCAACACCGTACCGGGCCGCTTGAACGATACCTTCGGCAGCCGACTTGGTTCGGCGGGCAAGCGCCGCTGCGCCAAGGGCGTGCAGGCGCTGGCGCAAAATGCTCTGTGCCTCCAGCTCGTTCCCTGGCAATCCAGCGGAAAGCTCACTATCGAGCGCTTCCATCGCGTCCAGTACATACACGCGCGCATCGCGGATATTGGTGAGATAGATTGCTGAGTTCGAAAAGACTTCCACAGTTGTTACTGGGCGCGAGCTATTTATGCCAATCGATGGGCGCTCAATCACCACATTCGCGGGATGTGTGTTCGTGAGTCGAGTTCCTGGCACTACTACCGTATTGGTCGCAGCTGCTAATAAAAAAACCGCTATCAGACTATTGGTCATCATTGCTATCCCCTTTTCGCTTATGACATAACCGTATAAGCGCTGCCAGCTGGATTTCCGACACCATTCCACTGCTATTTTTTGACCGGGCAAGAAGTCTCTGATCGGTACTCGCCCCAACAATCATCAGCGTGCCGTCGATCCCGGCGTCGACAAGACGCTTTGCACTTTCCGTCAGTATCACCACCGTCTCCGCACGCTGCGCACAGCAATTGATGAAACGCTTAAGCCTGGCCGGCATGGTGACCAACATACTTTCCGGCCCATCTATCGCGATCAGCTCCACCCCATACAGCGCTCCAAGCGGAACGCTAGCCAGATCGGCCAACGAACTTCGTCTCCCACCACTGACAATGTCGGCTGGGAGATGCGGGTGCCCAAACATGCTCACGTAGGACTGACATGCACGTCGGGTGTCGTGATCGGCCAACGCTTTGCCGATGAAATGCGCCGCTAATGCCGCCCTGAACCTCGACTCTTCTCGCTCCACGATCACAATCGGTAAGTGTCCCTTGGTACGCACAATTGCATTGCCAATGCCGGTCCACAGATCAGACCTGTTCCTGTTCATCTCGTTGTCCTTTACGTATCGCCGCGCTACATGCTCATGTTGCACGTACGGCAAGCTCACGCGCGATGCGTACTGCCGCCTCCAATTCCGTAATCCCAAATTGATTCATAATCCGCTGGCGCCACGCTTTCTCGTGCCCTTCTGTCATCGCCAGTGCAATAGCTAAGGGGGGCGGAACGTTCCGGAACAGCCCCTTATGCGTACTACTGAGTAGCACTCCTTCGGTGTACTTAGGTGGCTCCTTACGCGTCGACAGCATCAACAGTCGCTCCTCTTCAGTGAGCGACTTGAACCGCGACACTTGCTTCACCTCTTCCGCTTCCATGGTCAAGAGCAACCAGAATTCGCACATGTTCAGCACCCGGCTCATCGATTCCGGGAAGTCCTTCATATCTTGCGTGGCGAGCCAGAACCAAAGGTCCAGCTTTCGCCACATCTTCGTACCCTTCACAATTTTTGGTCCTAGCAGCGGATTTGTAGTGATTAGATGGCCTTCGTCCGTCAGGAAAATATGGGGCCGCCCCTCGTGCTGATGGGCCTCACCGTTGGCGTGCACGTGGTCTAGCAGGCCCGTGTAGGCGACAGCCAGAGCGTCTTCGTATCCGTCCTTGACAAGCGTGCCCAGTTCCACCAGGGTGACGTCAGCATCCGGCCACTGTTGTCCGTATCTATTAAAGAGCTTGCCTCTTAGGTCCATCGTGTAGACCATCATCGACTCGCCCATGTGGTAGGCACGCTCGCGCCGCTCGTGCGGCAGCGTCCCATCCTGATTCATGTCCATGAGTGCCTTGGCCACGTCTTGTGTGAGGGGATGCGGTTTGCCACCTTTCTGTGCCTCCATCGATGCGGCGATGATCGCGCGGCTCACGACGTATCGATCTGCACGCGTCATGCGCTCAATCTCCCTCGGTTCGCCACCGGTGATCATCATGATCGCGGCGATGGTCATCTCCCCAAGGAAATCCCGTTTTTCGTCGTCCTGGTCCATTGAGGAGCGCCCGGCAGCATCCTCCCCATGGTCCGGCGGGCCGTCCATCAAGCTTTGTTCTATCCTCTCTTCGAGCTGCCTGGCGACGTCTGCGGACGTCCTCGCGGCGGCGTAAGCGGCGATGGTTTCCGGATCCCTGACTAGCTTGGCGCCCATGGCAAACGGTGGAAGCGAGACATCGTTGTTGGGTGTGAGCTCGACGGAGTGCGTGGTCAAGCCCATCGTCCTAAAGTAGTCCTTGAGCAATTGGAACGATTTTCCCGCATCCGCGATTGTCAACCGAGGCCGGTGAATAGCCATTTGGAACAGTGCCAGAAAATTCAACGTGGCCGATTTGCCGGCGCCCGTCGGCCCCAAGGTGAGCATGTGAGCATTTTTTTTTCGGTCTAGTGGATTCAGCGGGTCTATCCAAAGCGGCTCTCCACCTCGATTCCAGAACGGAAAGCCGGGATGTCCGGTGCCCCTTTGCCGTCCGTACACCGGCGACATGGCAGCGATCTGAGATGCAAAGAGGAACCGTGTGCGCTTCATGTACTTCGCGTCGAATTGCGGGTCGAAGCACATAGGCAAGCCCCGAACAAAGGCATCGAGTGAGGTCAGATCATGTGCAGGTTCGATGAAGCGAAAACCCGAGGTTCCCATCCGGGCATTGACTGCTGCAATATCCTTGCGTAGCGCTTTCTCGCTGGTCCCGGAGAGGTACAGCACCGTAAAAGTGGGCAAAAGCCAGTCCCCCGTTTGCATGTGCCGTAAAATCTTATTACACTCATCTGAGGTCTTTTCAGCATCGGGACTTTTCGCTTTCGAGCGATCACGGATGCGTTCCACCTGGTCGCGGACCACGTCCTGGGGGGTGATCATGATCGTCATCGACAACATGGCATTCTCAGGCATCCGGTCAAAGCGGGCGAACAGATGCTTCGCGTGCTTCCTTTCTGCAGTCAGATGACCCACCTCGGGATTGGAGGTGATCTGCTGCAGCGTGAGTGCTTTCATCAACACGCCGTCGAACTTGAAGCCCCCCCAAACGGGGTCCGATTCCGGCAAGCTGAGATTGAGAAAGGTTGCGAAGTCGCGCCCAAAGATTGGAGCTTCGCCGTCAGGTTGGGATGACGCATCGCCGGGATAAGGAAATGCTCTCAATAGTTCGGCAGTCGTGCCATATCTGCCGCTGCGGTTAAAGAACGGAAGCAGCCATTCGTACAGATCAATTCCCCCGCATCGACGCATCCGCGCGCCAGCCTCCTCTAGGTTGGCCACGAGACTATCGGCCGCTCGATTAAGCACGTCGGACGGCGACTCGACCCCAGGTACAGTGATATAGCCATTCGGATAGACTCGGTACAGGCAGCACCTCACCCGCCTAATCTGACCCCGCCAGACATGTCCGGATACCTGGGTATCTTCGAACAGGCCGCCATCCTGGGAGACGTTGGCAACGTGCAGGGCATACTCATACAGCACGGCCTGGGTCAGTTTGGACTCTTTGATAGCCTTCCCACGAACGGGGTTGGCGGCATGAACCTCATCAATATATGCTTCCAGATCGTCCTTGAGTTGCTCAATATTGCGGTCGTCGTTGACGAAAAATTGAACAATCCAGTCTGGTGTCCCGGATTCCGGGAGGGTTTGCAATGCAGCCTGGACCTTGCGGCAATACTCCTTGAGCATCGTCTCGGCCTGAGCCTCGGTCGGTATCGGAGTCAGTTCGAAAAGCGCGCCCACACTGATACCATCGTTTAGCTCGAACACTTGTGTTGATGGCTCATAGTCGCGCCACGGCAACAATTCTGTAAACGAAGGCGATCGGTTTGCCATCTGCCTGCGCTTCGCCGTTGTCAGGAGCTGTTCCCCAGCGCCTTCGCGCGCACTCCCGTTCCGCACATCCGCGAGCTCTTCCACCCCACGGGACGCCTTCGCTTCTCGCCATGCAAACATATACCCCCCAAAAAAACGGTCAACGTCAGTGAGAATCTGGAGTCTGCGCCGCCGGATCGGTCCCACCCATCCGGCGTGACGCAGCAAGCGCACTGGGTGCGACTTCCCCGGGCAGGGCATACTGGACCGATTCGAACATCGGAAAGACCGTCACATATCCGGGAACAGGGTATTTCCCCTTCGCGAGATGCGGATACACATACATCTCGATATCCGGATTCGGTAGCCGGGCAAAGCGGCTGTACATTGCGCCGACCAGGCCGACGTCGGAGCCATTTTCGCGCGCAGGTTCGTCATACGGGCGACGTGGCAGCTCCGATTGAGCAGATGAGGCACGGCCGCTATTCTCCTCTACGTGCCGCTCATAAATGTCGATCATCTTCGGTCCGTTTCTCGGCAATGGGCTCTCTCGCGGACCAGACACCGAGCAGCCCTGTAGCGATACAATGCCAGCAATAACAGGCAGGGCCATAATTGAAGTCAGCTTCATAGTGGAACCTCCCGGTCAGTCCAACAATTGACGGGCACCAGCGGGCGCCTCACTGTTACCGAAATCAAGTTTGCGCCCATCAGACGCCTTATCGATCGCTATTTCCTGCTCGAAATGGACTACCAGGCGCCCACCGGCCGGCGTCACCACCGCGTCGAACGAATTGTTCAATCGCCGCATGATCCAGTTGCTCACTTCATTGACACCGGAACCGGCTGCCTGGCCGAGCACATAAGTGCCTTTGTTGCCGGTCACAGCTGTGGTCGAGCCAAATGCATTTTCTGCGGTCGTGGTCTCCGCCAGTGCAGTCGCTTGGGCGGCGATGCTCAGCGTCTTCATCGTTACCATGTCGGCAAGATAGGACGGAGCATTCGTAACAAATTTTCCGCTGACACAAGGGTTACCGTATTCATCTGAAATCCAGGCTAACTTGTTCGATTGTGTGACCGACTGAGTTGCCTGACCACCACCCGTTCCGCCAAGAGTCGGAGTCGCCCCATCTCTTTTCATAGACACAGTTTTAATGGTGCCGTCGTCAAACACAAACGTGAGGGACTGGATCAGCCCTTCCGAGCAGCTCAACGCCATATCGCCAATCGCGATACCGGACATCACGATGCCAGCTACCGCATCAGGCACGCGATGGCCATTGGCGGCCAAATTATCCCTTCCGATCAGGAGTTTGAATTGCATCGGATCATGAACCTTGCCGTCAATCGGCACACGTCCCACCAGCGCGGTCATTAGAGTGACCTTGGTCATGGTGGCATTCTCGGGAATGGTGTAAAAGGGACGCGACGTGTGCTTATCTTGATTTCTGGAGGCAGCGCGAGCTGTGCCTGCAACTGGATCGATGGTCGTCTGAGTTGGCGCGCCTTGGCGCACTGGGCGTCCCATCGAATCCATGATAGCTACTGTGCCGTCACCCGCCTTCGCTTCCTTATAGCCCACTGGTAGGTGCCTCGTATAAGTGGCACTGGCCCTACCGTTCGAGGCGCTACTTACGTCAGTTGTGCGGGAATCATCGTAGCCCAGGCCAGTTGGGATACCCTTGGGATTGGTTGAACCCAGCGAGTTCACCATCGTCGAATATCCCCCAGTGGCCGCGTCCACAATGCCTCCTATTGCCGTTGGCGATTGCTTCCCTGGCTTCGATTGTCCAGGTTGCTCGCTATCCCCAGCTTCCGGCGCCGGCTTAGCGTGCAATCGCTGTTCGGCCAAGACCCGCTCGGTCACCTCGGCAACAATAGTCGCCTGATTGTTTTGTAGCCTTGCGTTTTCCTGCTTCAACAGATCGTTGGCTTCAATGACCTTTTGCACCTTGTCGCGCAACTCATTGTTGCTTGCTGTAACTGTCTTCAGGGTCTCGCTTGGACTATCCGCATCCGCACGGCGCGGCGCCGGCGACAGCGCCCCCACACCAAATAGCCCACCCGAACTCGCAGGCGCCTCATCACCAGGTGCCACCGGTACGGCCGGTAACGGATCCGCCACTTTGACAGCTGCTGATTGTCCGCCGCCATATCGAGCAAACAGGACGTATGCCACGATTAGCACCGCGCAAATGGTGAAGATCGGTGTGAGCTTGCTCTGGGTTATCGCTGGCACAGTATCACCTCATCTGCATGAATGGAACGGCTGGCCGCAGACCAGGTACAGCGTGGTGCTGTCGTAGTCGGATCCTGATGCCAGGACGCGATGATGCTGCAGGGCCGCAGCGACCCAACGGCCCCTGATTTGCTCAAGGTCCAACGAGACGGAACGCCCCTCCAGGTTGACTACCTGAACGGCCGTGACATATAGATCCCCCGAGCGCCATTGGCCGAGCGGACGACCTCTAGTGCGCACGCCCCGAAACAGTCCTTCAATGCTTTTGCTATCCATTGGTATGCTACGCACACCGTCTGTAGACGGTTTGAGTCGCCGGGGCGCGTACACAGTCTGCGCCGCGTACCGCGTCAGTTGAACCATATCGAGTACAGGTGCTTGCTCTTCCTCGCGATCCCCCTGCTGTTGGTCTACCGGGGGCTGATTCTCATAATGTACCTCGACCTCGGAACTTAGCCCGTCGACATTGCCCACATTTAGCAAGTCCAAAGGAATTGCTTGTCCGGTTACAAGATCATCCACCAGCGCCCGGATGGGCGCAGTGCGTGGTGTCAACATCGAAAAATACGCAGTCCGTCCGATAATCTGCATATCAACGTCAGCTTCCGCACCGGATGGCAGCGAGACCGCCACCGGATTTGGGAACGTGACCAGCCTTTCGGTGTTTCCCAGCGAGATCCTCAATGGATGACGCTTGAATTCGATGCGCTCCGGCTTTGTGTTGGCGCTCTGTTCTATCCCTTTAATTTGTCGAGCGTCTTTTGGTTTGGCTGGCGTAGGATTCGAGCTCGCTCCCGCAGACTTTTCCGACGCTGTGATACCTGGGCGCGATTCTGGTACCAGTTTTCTGCCGCTTGGCTTCACAGCCGAGCTAGAAGGGGCAGTTACAGCAGCGCTAGGTTCGACAGCTTGCGTTCCCACTTCTCCCAACTCCAACGTAGGAATACTGCCAGTTCCGGACTGCGCATGTACCATATGGGCTGCAGATAGCTGAAATAGCACCAGCACCCCTATCGTTGAAAAAAGTCGACCATTCATGCCATTCTCTCTTTCAATTATCGGGGAGCGCGCGGCAACGTCGCCGGCGCCAAATCCTGAGGAGTCGGTGTGCGCTGCGGACCGGAAATGGCGGAGGGTGGCAAAGGCTGAATTGTCATCGTCCCTGGTGATTGCGGCACACCACCGTCAGCGAAGCTACGGTTCGCATACGCGTCGCTGTTCTGCACCACAGCACGATTACCCTTCATCGCCACAGCCACCGCATCTGGATCAAGCCGCTCCGGCTTTTTTTGCGCGGAATAGCAGTCGATCGCCAGCTGCCATGGATTGAGTTCGCGATCAATGTCATAGCGCACCACATGGAGCGGATAGCGCACAAAGGCGTCCTTTACAGGCACGCCGCGCGAGGATTCGATGATCTGAGTGTCAAGCAGTACGTTCCATGACCCGTCAGCATGAGCAAGAACCCGCCCATCCCGATAGCCCAGTCCGGGAATTTCCATGACGGAGCGCGTGCGCTGGTCAAGCTCCCCTTGACCCGCACGCGTTGTCATATCGTTGATCAGCTGTTGCTGGCACGCCGGCGTGAAAAACGCCTGCAGTTTGTAGATCTGGCTGCCATAATCCTGTTGCCCGTTCAAGCTCCAGCGATTGAGCTGCTGCCATATGTAAAAGGCGAACAGGTACACATTCGAGGGCGGTACTTCCTTCCGGCCCACTTTGATCTGTGCTCCCGTCGTCAGATCGGGCGGGATATGCACCGTGACATCCCGCTCGGCGCTGCGCCAGCCGAACAAAGCCATGGCCGCCACAGTAACGGACGCGGCAACCACCCCGAGCAGGCACTTGATGTACCAGTTAGCCTGCGCCAGGGCGTCCGTATAGCGTGCCATGGCTAGACTCCGACCCTTGTGACGGATTGAATAGAACGACTACCCTTCGCCGAACGCCGTGGAAAAGGCACCTCCCGTCCAATCTCCCAGAAGCCATCGTGGTCGATGAAGCGACTTTTTACTAGTCCATTCTTTGCGAGCCACCGTTTGAAGTGGTGTTGATAATAATAGTCGGGCTTGTTGCGCTTTACCTTTGCTATCCAGCCGGCCACTGTCCACACAGTGAGCATGGGCGCCAGCGATGCGACCAGCACCCCCAGCGCCCACATTTTCGTCGCCAGTGCGATAACCAGGCCAATCACCGCATAAATCGGCATCACGATAAAAATGGCCATTTGTGCCTCGGAGGACGTAAATCCGCGCAAGATGGCAGGCTCCCGATTTGCTCTATCGGTTAGTGGTGCGTGGACACGGGTCGTGTCCATTTGTGCGCTGTCAGAAATATCGTCCATGATAAAGCCCAGGGTCGCGTCGATTAACGAAGTCAGAGAATGCCGTTGGCAGTCGTCAGCAGGTAAATCACCAAGACCAACATCACGGCACCGATTAGGAAGTACCATTTCAGTTCGCCCAACTCGACCTTGCCTCTTCGCCACTCGTTAAATTTTGCGATGCCTCCCCCGCCGACTTCGATAAACGCCCAGGTACCCACCAACAGCACGAGGACGGCAACACCTGACTTCCAGTATTGACGCAGCAGCAGCGTGTAGTCCCCGGCATTGGCACCGCCTGTGGGCGGTACGGCCGCAGGCAGATCTGCCATTGCCGGCGCTGCCACAAACGCCGCAGCAAGTAACAACAACATTGCGGCGATGCCGCGGCGATTCACGCTGGTAACCGGACGAACATCGGTTAATACCGCCCTCATTTTTTTCACGTACGACATATAACCCCCCTAATAAGAGCCAAAAAAGCGCCAGGCGTCGCACCGTCTTTTGCTTCTGGCCTAGTGACATCAAAGAATTCGCGGTCGTTAAAAACATCGGCGCCACCGCGTTTAGCACCAATCGGATGCTCGTGACTGGATTCCAATTGGCCCAGCACGTTCACTTCAAAAGATAGATAAACAGCATCAAAATTATTACGATCCGCATAACCAGCCAGCTATTGCGGACAAACAACTTGGGGTGATGCATTACTTCGATGAGCAGCATGCGGACGGCGTTCGCCCCCCAGACAACGAGAATAGATACAAATGCGAGGCTAATGACCAAGGCCACGCCTGACGCAGTGCCGCCTGATGCGGCGTCGAAAGCGATACGCATAGAACCGGTCATGGTGGAGGCCTCTTAATCCGCTTCCTAGTTTCTGTAATCGCCCGCTAGCGGTTGCACACGTTGCGGCTGGCGTGGCCGTTGTAAGTGGTCTTCCACACCTGCACGAATCAGCCGCAAATCACGCGCGAGCAAGTCATACCGAAAGCGCGCCCCGCCACTGGTCTCCGCTCCTTTAGCGGCATCGCTGATCATTCTTTGCAGCTGAATCAACTCATAGCTGATCCTCGCCAGATTCTCCCGCTCAGCATCTTCGTCGGCATGCGAGACAGGGGCGGCGGTCATTGCAATCGATATGACCAGCAACGCGACTGATCTGAATCTCTTTATCTGTAGCACGGACGGAATTTTCATCACGCCTCCCCCTCACAAGTATTTTTTGAAAGTGCTGACATACATGGACAGCGAAGCTGCTACCAGCACCGTAAAGACCAGCACCATGTACGCCGGGTTGAATCCGCCGAAAGGCCACGCCAGGTAGAACCCGAAGCCACCCGATATTGACCACGCCGTCGCTTTTTTTGCTCGGTGGTAGACAAAACTCGATTCGCGTCCGCCGCCCCATCGGCGCAGATCGCGGCGCACCAGACCATCGACAATCCCCAGCAAACAGGCAAGCAGGAACGAAGGTAGCGCGAACACGACAACGAACAATCGCATCGCTGTGTCCATGGCGATGTACATCGCCACCATGAAGACCTTGGCAAGCTCCCGTTTAAGCAACGCTAGGGTCTTGCCAAGACTATCGGCTGAGCTAGGAATCGGCTTCAAGCTGGCTTCGTAGTATTTCAGGACGCCCATCGCGATGAATGGGCGCGACACAGCCTGAATGACTTTATGTTCGAACGCCAAGGTATCTTGGATCAATACCGAATGTGGATATTCGGCGATGAAACGAAGATTTTCCTCGACAAGCCCGCGGGCATGATCGATCCCCTTGTCAGCCCACATCCACGAGGTCTGCATGCCGCCATAGGCAATCATGACACCTATCCCCCAAGCAAAAATCGTCGCCAGTGCTCCGCCAAAAACGATCTCGATGGCGAGGCCTATTGGTCCTCTGCTAACCGGTCCGACCGGACCGGCAGTGGTCCTGGCGCTCGCTGAGTGAGCTGTCATGTCTGATCTCCATCACCATCATCCGGCGCTTCCCCATACGCACTCGTGCCAGCGGTTCCGGCGGTGCCGACATTGCGCAGCGAAGCCAGCACAGGCATATCTGCTTCAAGTGCAGAGTTCTCCGGGCCTAGCGTCATTTGGGTATCTAACTCAGTCGGTACAAAAATAGGTGTTGCAATCGGAAGCGTGACTTCCGCGTCGGCAAACCAATCATTTTCCTTCCACCATTGCTCTGACGTGCGATAGCGGCTCCGCATATCTTCACAAACGGCTTTCAGCGAGGCAGGGATATGCATGTCGTCGGCCGGATCGGCCAACGGGATTCGCAGCTTGTAGAGGCGGTTGCCCTCAAGAAGCGCAAACGCCTGCCCGGTGGGTAACTGCATGATGTCGGCGGCATCGATCAGTGGTACCTCTTTTGTCGCCACGCGGTCCTGGTTGTTGGAGATGAAGTCGATGCCGTCACCCTCAGCTGCCTTGTCGGTAACACCCGATACCAGCGTGAGGGTCGCGACTTCCACCTTCGGTACCTGGTCAGCGATGAATTTTGCGCTGTCAAGGTCTTTGGTGCGCAAGGTGATAACGTGGTTGAAGTTCCCCAGCAACTGCTTAGCCTTCGCAGAGTCTTTTAACTTCGCTTGTAAATCCGATACGGTCTGAGTGTAGGCGGTCACGCGCATGCCGGAACCGCCCATTCGATTCACCATGGGGATGAACTCATCTCCAAGTATTGCTTCGACCTCATCGAAGTGGCCGCATATTTGCGGAAGCAGTATCTTGCCGTCGGCTCTGTCCGGATCGATCCCATGCTTATAGATTTTTCCCCCAATTGACACGAGATCGGCGAGCATCGAATTGCCAACGGCGCCCGCGATGACAGGATCGGATAGTGCGTCGAGTCCAGCGTAGACAATACCTCCCTGGCGGATCACCTGCATCCAGTCAAAGATCGGTCGAGGATCCTCCATGTTGAAATAATCTGGGCTGATCAACTTGCCGATCGCACCGGTCGTAAGTTTTTCCAGGAATGGACCTAACGAGGCAATGATCTTTTCGAAGAACGATTTTTCGTAGCTGACCGCAGTCGACAGCCCATCGAGAATTGGATCCTCGATTTGCTGTTGGAATCTTCTAGCTACAATAATCGTTGCCGCCAGGATAGGCTGGCGATCCTGGAGCGAGCGAGGTACAGGAATTTTCCTTTTCGCGATTTCGGTTGCGCAGTTATCAACATTTTTTTCCCAGCCTTGGATCCGGCCGTCTTTTTCCGCGCGATCTAGCGACAGTTTGGCGTATGCGATGAAAAGAGGTTCTATGTCCGTAATGTTGCGCAGTATGCCGTTGTAGGTGGGAACTTGGCCAAGCGCAACTTGCGCTTGCGCTACCAAATTGGTGAACCGCCAGGAGAATTCCTTGAACGCGGCCGAATTCCCGCTGGACGGCAACCCGTTCGTCGTTCGGGTGGCGATTTCGGTGATCCTGGCGAAGTTGCCAATTCCATTGTAGCGTGCCGAAAAGTCCGGATAACCGAGATGGAATAGGTACAAGTGATCAAGCCGCCGGGCCCTGGATGCTTCGGCGTAAACCCGCATCATCAGCTCGGCGTCACCCTTGGGATCGATAATAATGACCACATAGCGGTCGTGGATGTCCTGAGTGGCTAACAATTCGAGCAGCCGTGTCTTCCCGACCCTCGTCGTTCCTTTGACCAGGACGTGGCCCGTTCGCGCTCCTTGCCGCAACAGCACCGGTTTCTCATTTGGTTCCACGCCATGTAACACGCGTGAGCCGCCGAGATCGATCAGCGGCCGCACTGGATTCCACGGCACGTCGCTCTTCGTGAGCGCTGCAACCTTCTGAAACATAGATGGCGAATTACGGCTGCCGCTGGCCGAGAACACCCAGCGCTCGTATCGTCGCACGGCTTGATCAAGCAGCACACGTTTGCGCGACGGATTGACGAATCGATCAGCTTCCGGACGATTCGCGTCGAGTTTGCGCTGGGTGTGCTTCTGGGTCCACAGAAAGCCTTCGCCGAGGTACAGCATGTCTTTGCTGCGCGCAATGCGATGCAACTTCGTGTAGGTGATCTTGTAGTGTTTCAGACCATATTGGTACTTGGCGATACTTCGGGCCTGTTGGAACCTGACTGCAGCGAAGCAAAGCGCTATGGTGCCGGTTGCATAACCCAGCCGCGGCGGAAGCATCAACGCCCAGGGCGCGCATAATGCCAGGGCGCCACACGCTGCTGCCACGGCTGCGCTTTGGTACTCGACCTTGGGACGGAGCAATGGCTCCAACACGTACGATGGGTTGGTCATCGTTCACTCCCAACGTACTGGCCTGCTGGAACCTGACCATGCAAGTTCTGCAGCACGTCTCCGTGCTCGAGGAGCAGCAACGGGAAGCGGTGAATGCCATTGGCTTGCAATAAACGAATCAGGTGCGGCGCGGGATGCGGCACCATCGGCAGCGAACTGGTGCGACGCATAGCTTTAAACGCTGAAACAGCGTCAACGGAGACGACAATGCCTGCAGCGCCAAGGCGCAACAGCACAGCATGGTTTTCCCGGAGCCATTGTGTCGAGAGCGGATCGCTCCCTACGACAAAGATGGGCCGCGTGAGCCATTCGGGCATGCCGACGACGTGTTTAATGTCTTCAATCCTGCCAGGGGACATTCCATCGGCACGAACTGGAAAAGAGACGAGGGGTGTCTCAGTGTCGCTATCTGAGCTGTCCAGCACGTGCACCAGGTACTGAACGGAGCTTACTGTGCGCCCCGTATCGGCCAGTACCTGTGGACCTGCAATCGCGGTTCCAAGGCAGTTAGAGGATGCGGCGAGGACTATTCCGCAAAAAATCCTAACCATGATAGCCCCCCGCAATAGACGGGATGCGAGCAAGATGCCGGAATACTGAATCGGCATAAGGATATCCAATGACTGGATCGGCGTTATGGTAATTGGCGACAGCACGAAACCAGCTTCCGGATTTCTTGAAATGAGATTGCAGCAACTCCGCGGCGACTTCCATATTGAAATATGGGTTCAGTGCACGGGCCGGACTGTGCAGCTTCGAACGATGATAGAACCAGCATATTTGAAACAGGCCAATATCGACTAGCAAGACCCCCATCCGCAAACAGTCGACCAGAACAACGAAAGCGGCGCGGTAGGTGTCGAACCGCTTCGGCGCGCCTTGAATGTTGAGGGTCCACGGGTAGGGCAAGGCAATATTTCCGAAGCGCATTTTTGACTCCTGCAGCGCAACGGCATACAGCACTTTCGCAGGGACACGCTTGATCCTGGCCACATGCAGATATCCAGGCGGTATCGGAGCAGGGCCGAGAGATTTTCCTTTGGCGATTGCGTCGGTGGCAAACACGTTGCCCAAGACTGGGGCGAACCCCAACGCCAGGAAGTTACGTCGGGTAGTCACGGCCTTCCCCCACCTGTACGTCGGGTTGGTCGTGTGCCTTGACGCGGTAGATTAGCGGCATCAGTTGTACCGCTGGACATGTCGCCGGGTTGAAAACCTGAGAAGTCAATAACCTTCTCATTTGGATACAAGCGTTGAATCGCGATTTGGTAAGCGGCCGTCCAGGCCAGCACCCGCTCGGTATCCTCATGCATTGCTTTCGCAAACATTTCCGCATACTTTCGCCTTTCGCCTTCGTTGCGAGCGTGAATCCCCAACGCTTCGACCGGTGAAAGATTCGACACGGAGAAACTTGCACGCGGGCCTTTCAACAGCAATTTGGCGCGTTCGAGCTCATCAGCAGTGAGACCCCACACTTGTCGTGCGATCTGGTCCGAAGCCTGTATTGCAATTGCCTGTGCTTCCATTTGGGACACCGCTGTCGGCTGTTGCGAGCGGGCGGCGATGGTCGTGTTCAACGATGTTTGGGCGCTCACATTTGCGGCCACCAACAGGAACAAGAGAATAGTGGTTTTCATAGGCGTCTCGGTGGAGATTATTCTTCTCTGCTCAACACAACATCGCCACGGTCCGTCGCCAAGATCGCGCGTTGGCTGTCTACATCGGCTCGCTTGACAGTTACCCGTCCTTGCTTTTCCCCTTCATTCAAAAATGTCACCTCCGCACCGTCACCACGTTTTCGGCCCACCACCACGGAAGGTTTCCCCCCCCACAGATCAATGGACAACAATTGGGCCGAATCAGGATCCGCGCGTGAAGGTGCCGGCACGGTACGCGTTGGCGCAACAGCCGAGATTGCTTTGGCCGGCCGCTTCGGCACGCTGCTCAGTTTTGCCATTTGCTCCTTCAGCTCGACGACGCTTTGCTCGAGGTTGACGAGCGTATCTGCATTGCGTTGCAAGGCTTCCAGAATTTCCTTGGAGCGCTCATGCTCCACCGGATCAGTCTGTTGGTATCGCGCACCTTCACTTTCCGCACCTGATGGCGGCGCAATGGCATCTAAAGAGGCAGAATTTTTTGCGGCTGGCGCGGTCGGTATCACGTTAGTTGCAGTTGCGGTTGTAGCTGTTTGTGCACGATCAGTCGCAGCCTTGCTGGGTACCGGCACCACTTGAGAACTGGCGACCGGATCGGGAAGTCTTGCAGGCGCTTGAGGTGCGGCTCCGTTCATCGCTAGTTTCACTGCCACTAAACCACAGCAGGCCGTGGCGGCCCACAACAGCGGTTTTTTCCACCGCACTTTGGCAGGAGCTGCTGGAGCGGTGGAACTGCCCGCAGGAGCCGCTGGTCCCGCAGTATTGGCTGTAGTATTTGGCTGGGTCATGGCCTATCCTTTTCCATCACTAGCTATATGCGGACTAGTCGCCCGTTTCATCGGACGCGATTGAAGCATCCGGCTTGCTACGCTGCGCGATGGTTCCTGGTGCTGTGGCAGTAGCATCGCTTGGCACCGCTGGACGAAAAGAAATTCGTCTGCTGGCGTGATCCATGCTTAACTTAAATGCGGGGCCAATCAGGATTGTCAGCATTGTGTCCACGTGGTAAGGCCCCAGCGTTCGTTGTGAGTCCGGGAGCCGCTTGGCAAGCAGTGCCACAACCTGTGGATCCAGCTGGCTTTCATCGACTAAGTCATATCCGGTACGGATGAGGAGATAGCGAATCGCCTCGCCGACAGTTTTGGTGTTCATCCTGGGAAAATTTACTTGAGCGACGATGCGCATGGGGTCAATGTCGGCGGCACTTGGCTGCAGCGATATCGCCGTATATCGATTGATCAACGTCTCGCCGTCACTGGATTGCCTGGCCATTCTGCCTTGCAGCGAGTTTTCAGCATCAGCGGCGGCGGACCGCATTGGCGTATCGGCCAGCGCGTTTCCTGTCACAAGTAACAAGGCGATAAGGACGGAATTGAAAACGCCCGGCCGCTGATGCATGTACGCCTCCTGAATTTAACTGCCTTGTGCTCACGCGCATCAAACATGGGACGCTGCCTATGCTCCAATCGCCGAGTCCTACAGAGTTTCCCGTTGTCGACCGGGTATCTGATCGTCGCAGCATAGGAAATATCGCCAACAACGTCGCCGACAAATCGGTCTCACGTTGTGCCGTTAAATAGTTGGCACGGTAGGCAGAATGTGATAGCCGCGCGGCTGATAGAGCCGGGGAATGCCGGGTTTGCACCTACACACGAGGCAAGACCGACTAACTTGGACTGCCATGGCGCCACGGGATGCCATACCTCTATTTATTAGTTGTCAAGGTGGTGCTATGCTTTAATGGCAAGGCCGGGAACGGCGCCAAATGGCACATCGCACGGATTACGGGCAAGGGCTTGACTGGTTAAGGGCCTGATCTAAAAGGGTGCCGCACGCTGCTATAACCCCGCAGCGTGCGGCAAAGGGATTTACCGGTACCCGACCTACGGGTAAGCTTTGCTCCCGTGGGCGGGAGCAAAGCAAGGCACAGAAGGAAAAATCGAAGGCGCTCCCCGGCCATGCACGCGTTACCATGCTTTGGTTTGCGTCACAAGTAAAAAGGGAACCTTTCGAGGTCTCCTTTCACGATGAAGTCAACGCTATCCCCCTATATCGTCATACTGGTGAAACATGCAATTCGAGCCTCCCACTTCTCGATTACTCGTCGCACAAGGATCGCGCAATGCACCACCGATTGTTTCAGATGCTCGATCAATCCAAATTTTTGAGATTGCCGAATTGTTGGGGACGATTGGCCTGGCCACGTGGATGCATCCGCTACTAATCTTGCTTGATACATACGCAGAAATCGAAGTGTTCGCTCCGCATGATGATCCACTACCAGCGGTCCGGTCTTTGTTGCAAAGATACAGTCTGAACGGCAGTCCACCTCTAGGAGGGAAGTTCGCTGATGATTTGTGCAGCCTTCAAATATTGCTGTATGGAGCAGCCTGGTTCACGACTGGCGCAGCATTTCCCATATTAAGCTGGAACCCGCTTGAGATGACATTCAGGCAATTCAAGTCGCTACAAGGGCCTCCTGGTGATTGGAAAGCCTGGAAAGCCTCGGTGGTTAATCCGCGTCTGGACGAGGTGAGAAGGCATCTTCTGGCAAATTATGTCAAGGTAAATGGCTTCGTGTGACGGTGTCCCAACTCGGGGGTGTTGTGTCAGGATGGATAATTTCCTTCGCGATCGCCACGGTGATCTGTGCTGCCGCAGCGCTCGGCGTCGTCGAGATTCGCTGGGCTAGCAAACAGACTTTACTGCAAAGAATAGCGCAGATGCTCAGGGATATTTCCCAATATCTGGACGGCGGAGCAACAGCCCAAGGCAGCGATCATGGCAATGAAAAGCAGGACATCGCAATTCCCGGTACCGGTCCTCAGAGCGCCCTCCCTGAAAACCACGTGCGCATCGCGTTTCGAGGATCCGAAACTGGATGGTACAACGTGCTTCCCGCCAGCGCTCTCATCTGCTGCATCGAAGGGGATGAGGTCATAAAGAAAATCATCCGCGCCACCCGCATAGCGCCAGATATCTTTGAGCACGACCTTCATCCGGCTCTATTGCACTTCGCGGAATTCGTCCAATTGCTGCCGGCATCCGAAGCTCACCATCACGCCAATCCAGGCGGTCTACTGGCCCATACGCTTGAAACTGTGTTGCACGCGCTAACTATACGCACAGGCTACTTGCTTCCTCTTGGCGCAAGTGCCGAAGTCATCGCCGCTCAGAGAGATTTTTGGACTTATGCAGTGTTTCTAGCGGCCCTGTTGCACGACGTCGGTAAACCAATGACGGATCTCAAAATTCAATGGAAGCGGGGAAGAACCAGCGAACCTGTTCTCTGGTCAGCAGCAGCCGGCTCGTTAAACGATTGTGAGGCCACCGAATACTTCGTCGGTTTCAAGAAGAAGAGCGAGCGCAACTACGAATCCCACGCCAAACTCGGCGCCCTGCTGCTTCAACGGCTAGTGCCTGGCGCCACGCTTGCATCGATGGCACACGTTCCTGCAGGGCTTCAAGAGTTGAACCAATACTTGAGCGGCGAACGCAGTGGTGCCCTGCACGAGATTGTCCGAAAAGCCGATCAGGAATCAACACGCCGTAACCTGGCCACCGGCTCGCGCGCGAGGTTCAATTCTGCCAGGGCCGTGCCCCTGATCGAACGACTGATGGGGGCCATGACCTTAATGTTCAAGGAGGGCAGCCATCTACCGCTCAATCGAGACGGGGCCGCAGGCTGGGTGTACGACGATTGCGTATGGTTGGTTGCAAAGCGGCTGGCCGACAGCGTGCGTGAGTTTGTCCTGCGCCAAGAAGAGAATGATGACGCCGGCTTTCCCGGCGATGCCAAGAATGATCGCCTTTTCGACGCTTGGCAAGAATATGGCTACGTCCGTATCAATCCGGCAACTGGGCAGGCGATATGGCGTGTGATCGTGACTGGCACAGACCAGGCCGGCGACATCGCCTATAGTCATGAACTCAGTGTTCTGTGCTTTCCCGTCGCTAAAGTTTGGAGCGATCGATCCCAAATCCCAGAACCGATGTCGGGCACAATTGAAGCCTTACCAGCGGCATCGCAAGGAAAATCTAATCGTGATCCACAATCCCAGCGCGCGTTGGAGGATTGTGTAGCGGTGGCCGTGCCCGCTGATTCCCCGGCCAAGCCGGTTGACTCGAAGAAGGTGCCAGCGCCAAAGTTTGTCGCGAGGGATAGCAGGGCCAGCAAAAAAACGGCGACAGCAGACACCGACGATCTTTTGGACGAACGTGATACGGCCGAAGCCGAAGCCCGTAACGCACGCCGCGACAAGGACCGACGACAGCAGGAAGCATGGAGTAAGTCTGAAACAGGCTCTGCCAATCAAAACGGTGCTGAAGATGACAAGCCGCAGCATGCCAGGAGACAAGAGGACATGCCTCTAGCGACGTCCGCTCGTCCTTTTCCGGTTCCGCTGCCTCTTGAAAAGCTCCCTGTATTGCAGCAAAAAGGAGCCAGGGAACCATCGGAGCTGGCCATCGACTTTATGAAGTGGGTGCAGCAAAACCTGGCGGACGGTTCGATGAAGCACAACGAAGCTGGCGCACCAGTTCATTTCATCGAATACGGAATGGCACTGGTATCACCGCTAATTTTCCGACTATATGCAACAGCAACCGGAGGCCAAAGCGCAAGTGCGCCATCGGAAGACGAGGGCGATTTCGCAATGCGGGTTCAGCGTGAGCTCCTGCGGGCGCAGTGGCATTCCACTGCGCCTGGAGGGAAAAATGTCTGGACTCTCTACGTTTCGAAAAAAGGGGGACAGACGGCAAACAAGTTGGCGGCAGTCGTGCTGAAGGATCCAAAGCTTTGGGTAATGCCAGTGCCCCCTCCGAACCCCTTTATCAGCGCAAAAAGCGATTCTTCGGAACGGCAGCCATGATCGTAAGTTCTAGCTCCATTCTCACACGTTTTATTGGCACCGATTCTGACGTCATGTACAGACGAACAGTGTGCCTGGGAGACTATCATGGTAACAACTGTATTCGGCAAAGGCATTGAACCTGGTGGCATGGAGCTGGAGGATTCGCATTTCGAGGAAATCTGTCCAGCTTGTGCCCACGAGCGCGCACTTTACCGCATATGGGAAAGTGCAGAGTCCGGCGCCATCGATCTGCATAGCAGTATCTCGTGCCCGGCATGTGGCTACAAATTGGTTGACGACGAAGAGCAGTAAACCGTTTCCGCACCGGCGAATTGCTTGGCGTCGGCAAAACGGTGTTGGCCAATGCCGGATTCAGAATGTACTTCAACGCAGCACTAGTCCAGTAGAGACGGCTAGCTGCTGTTTTGCAGTTCTTTGATCTCAGCGCGCAGCTTGTTGATCAGCTGACTTGGCGCGATAAGCGTGGCAAGTTCCCAGCCTGGAGGCACCAGCTCACCAGCATTCATCACCCGCTGAGCTTCATGAAAGCGCGCCAAGCCGTCGCAAAAAATATTGACCAACGTGTTAACCGCTTGGCGTGAGCAGTTAAATCTGTTACCAACGACGGCCAGTGTCTCGCCATCGACCAATGCTGCCCTGGCGACAGCACAGCGCTTTTTGCTGATACCAGGCAATAATACCTGGATCGCGTCAAACTCGATCGCACTCATTCTCCGTTTTGGTCGTGGCATTGATTACCTCTAGAGTATAAGCCTGGCACAGCTGTAAACTGGCAGCTTTGCGGACTTTGGTAATTATGCCTTGTTCAGCCCCCTATCACTCATCCATGCTCGCGAGTTAGCATGCCTGCCCGCGCTTGGGTCGGTGCCACCCGTATTCGTGGATGCAAAAATGAAGTATGGCCGATTGGGACATGTGGTAACTTACGGATTAAATTAACAATTGTATTAACACTAGGAACATGACACATGAATCTTGAAAATTTCTCTATTTCCGAACTTCGCGAACTGCAAGATCAGGTCAAGAAACAATTGAAGATAAGGGAACAGAAAGACATCAACGACGCGCGCGCGCAAATTCTGGAAATTGCGCAGCGAGTAGGCGTATCGCTCAAAGACCTTATCGGAAATGGTGCTCCCGCGAAGGTGAAGCAAACAGTTGCGGTCAAATACCGCCACCCGACCGATCCGACGCTGCAGTGGAGCGGCCGCGGCCGCCAGCCGAAATGGGTAAAAGAATGGGTCGAGTCCGGAAAAAAAATCGAAGAAACTGGCGTGTGAATCGATGATTAGCGTGAGTTGGATCAGGCAAGGCTTTAGACTAAGCTGACCTCGATTCCCCATGAATCGAAGCCAGCTTTTTCGCCTCCATATTAGAAACCTCTCCAGGTAAAGGATTGGATTAATTATCCAGCTTTTGCCTGCATGCATTGCACCCGCTAACGATGAACTCTCACCTGTAGCGCACCGTGGCCAACGGTTCTTTTACCTTGCAAAGCACCACGACTCAATGTCTCCTGCGCAGCGTCCAAATCAATCCGCGGTTGTTTGCTACTCAAATACTGGGGCGCGTTGTGTTCCTTGGCATACTTATCCATCGCAGCCATTTCACGCATAACGTCGGCGTAGGCTGGATCAACTTTTCCAAACGAAATCCGAATGATCTGCCCCGGTTTGATTCCGCACAACGCCTCGGTGCCACCTTCCGATACTTCCAAGCCAGTATGTTTCAAAAAACTATAAACGGTATCGGAGATGGCCTTTTGTTCTACAATTTGATGAAGGCGTCTGTAAGCATTGCTGATGGTCGCGATGACAGGGTTGGTGTCAGTAACTGCAGGCACACTTCCTTGTGACATGATGATTCCTCCAAAGTTTAGTAAATTCAAGCAGTACAGGACTATTGCCAAACACACAGCATTAACCATCCCTGTGAGGGTTGCGCGTCGCCCACAACAGCAGCGACACTCCCTGCACAAGCAGCGATACTCCCGGCACGTCCCGGGCGGGCGACGCACTGGGTCAGCAGTTTTGGACGGACTGGTACGGCTTGGAACGGGTCTTGGCGTTTTCGAAGAATTGTTGCGGCTGTTATTGGTCATCATGATGATCTCCATTAAAAAAAGCGAAAGGAAGACCATCCGAGCCCCAGGGGATCGAGAAGAGGTCTTCCCGATCGGGGTGGCAGAAGCGCTACAGAGACTCTGATCCCGGCCATGCTGGCCAGGACGTGTGGGTTGCAAGAGTTTGACCCACCGCAGTTGCATGTTCACAGCCGTGCCAGGCTACGGCAGGGAAACCATCCGCCGACCTGGTACCGGTTAGTCCAAAGCCGCGAAAATTATTGCGGCGTTCGATTGCTGGGCGAGGTATTGCCACAGCAACATATAAGCCTCCCCGAAGCAATCAGCGTCCTCGGCAAAAGATAGATGGCTATACGCCATAGCGCACGCGATGAGACCCGCCGTCTGGGCGTTCACTTCCCCTTCGAACATATTTTCGCAACGCATCCGGAAAGTATTATCGGTTTGCGGTGACATGTAGAAACCGCCATTCGACAACTTATAGAAATCCCAGTAGCCGCCCTCATAGTCTTGGCTCATGCGGCCGAGCATACTGTAAATGGTGAACTCCAACAGCAGGCAGCGCATGCCCGCTACATTAGGCAGACATTCCATCCTTTCGTCGACATCGGTCACCAGCACCGCAGTAATCGGGCTATTTTTGGTGCCATACAGCTGGGTGTTTGCATTCGTTTCCATGATGATCTCCATTAATAAATGCGAAAGGAAGACCATCCGAGCCCCAGGGGATCGAGAAGAGGTCTTCCCGATCGGGGTGGCAGAAGCGCTACAGAGACTCTGATCCTGGTGATGCTGGCCAGGACGTGTGGGTTGCAAGAGTTTGACCCACCGCGGTTGCTCAGGTACGAGCAAATTCAATATCAACAATAGGACGAGAGGACGTCGCTGTCAATCGGATCTCACGCCACCTTTAACCAAGCCTCATTCTGAGCAAATCTTCCCTTATCCTCAGCTGTACCTCCCCATTGTCTCAAGAAGACGGGGATGCCAGCTGCCACACATTCTGCGCGCAGGCTGTAAACTGCACTAGCTGACATTGGCCAGCCGCCGGCGCCAGGCGCATGGCCGCTTACGACCCAATCAATAGAAGTACGACGACCATCTAACGCCAGCATGCTGTGTGACAAAGCCAGCATATTGGCCAGACTGACGTTTTCCAACAAGGGTTCAATGCTGAGCCAGCGCAATTGCGCAGGGGCTGCCAACAGCTTGGGCACGTCACGATTGATCTCTTCTTGGTTAGCTACACTGATGCCAAGTCCCACGTTGAGATTTCCCTCGCCTCGATGAAAAGGGAGCAGATCAACCGCATTGCCAATGCGCTTGGTCAGGATCAGCCAGTTCAATTGCGGCGTATGTTGCATCAGCGCCCATAACTCCGTGCGCCTGTACGGGTCGGCACGATAATCAAATACATCATCGAGCGAGAGGTAGAACAGTCGGCGCCGGCGACCATGCTGCGCGAAAAATTCGGCGTGGGCGCTGTTCCAGTACAGCGGGAGCTGCCAGTCGGCTACAAGGCCGCACATGCACATTTTGTGCGGCCGTAAAAGAGTATGGTGCATATGCGATCTCGTATCGACCTCAATACGGCAATGTTCGCATGCCGGTTCCCTGCTGCAGTCCCAGGGATTGCATATGACATCGCACCATGCACTGTTGGTTGTTTCAGCCATGATTTACTCCATTACTTACCTTGGCGTACCCAGCGACGAACATGCAACGCGCAGCCTATCGCCAGGCACACCCCGTTTACCACCCCAGCATGAGTTGCTCGCGGCCCGCACCCGCAGTGACATCTCCTGCGCGAGTGAAGCGACCGGCGTACCGAATATCGGATATGTTGATCTGCCGACCCATGCACTCCCCAAATCACCTGAGAAAGATGTCGGAGAAGTCAATATAGTCCATGAAAAGCCATTGACAACCTTTTTTAGTTGTCAAACTCGATGGATAGGTTTTTCCTGCCCGTCGGCCGCAGCGCGGCACGGTGCCACCGGCACGGTGTCGCGCCCTACCGTCAACGCTGCAGCTGCTGCCGGCGCCGCCGGCGCCTTCGTCCGGGTACTGCTGCTACCCGGCGTGGCCACCCACGCCGC